>NZ_DASRYS010000013.1:0-570866 GCF_035687085.1 Hyphomicrobium sp.
TCGTCATCCTCGGCCGAGCGCGGTGAAACCGCGTCGATGGCCGGGGATCCAGCGCCAAGCCAGTCGAAGACGCTCTATTGGGCCTGCGGCGCTTCTTACGCTGGATTCCCGAACGACTTCGCCTTGCTCAGCCGTTCGAGAATGACGGGAAAACTACTTCGCCAGCTCTTCCTTCACCTTCGCGGCGAGTTGCGGCAGCGAGAACGGCTTCGGCAGGAACGCGAAATCATCCGAGCCCATGGTCTCGCGGAACGCTTCGTTGGGATAACCCGAGACGAAGATCACCTTGATCGACGGATTGCGCTTTCTGAGTTCCTTGAAGAGCGCAGGACCATCCATCTCCGGCATCACGACGTCTGACACCACGATGTCGATCTGGCCTTCGTTAGCGGCCATCAGCTCCAGCGCTTCCACACCGTCGGCGGCTTCGATCACCTGGTAGCCCTGACGGCGCAGCGCCCGTGTTGCAAAGTGCCGGACGTCCACTTCGTCCTCGACGAGCAGCACACGTCCCGTTCCCGTGAGATCCGTGGCATTGAGATCGCGCTTCGCGGCGGCGATCGTCTGCGGCAGGACCGTTTCCACCTCTTCGCCGTCCTCGACGAAGTAGCGCGGCAGGAACACCTTGAACTTCGTGCCCTTGCCGATCTCGCTCTCGGGAAGAATGAACCCGCCCGACTGCTTGATGATGCCGTAAACGGAGGCGAGCCCAAGACCTGTGCCCTTGCCGACGCCCTTTGTCGTGAAGAATGGCTCGAAGATCTTCTCCATCACCTCGGGCGCCATGCCGGTGCCCGTATCGGCGACTTCGATCTGCACGTACTCGCCAGTCGTGAAGCCCGGAACGTCCGCCATTTTCTGGCTTTCGCGCTCGGTGACGTTGCGCGTCTTGATCGTCAGCTTGCCGCCGTTCGGCATCGCGTCGCGGGCGTTGCGCACGAGGTTCAGGATGACCTGATAAAGCTGGTTGCTGTCGGCCTTGACGTACCAGAGATCGCGCTCGGATTGAATCTTGAGATCGATCTTCTCGCCGACCTGCGTCTTCAGCACCGGCATCATTTCAGACACCACATCGCCCACGTCGACGACGGTGACCTGCTGCGTCTGCTTGCGCGAGAAGCTCAACAACCCGGCGACGAGGCTCGCAGCGCGGTTCGCGGCCGACTGAATGTTCTTGATGTCGCGATAGGCAGCATCGCTCGGACGATGCGTCTGCAGCAGAAGATCGGAGAAGCCGATGATCGCCGTCAGCACGTTGTTGAAGTCGTGCGCGATACCGCCGGCGAGATTGCCGACCGCTTCCATTTTCTGCGCCTGCGCGACGCGGCCTTCGAGCGCCTTCTGCTCCGTTGCGTCCATCACGTAGAGCGCGGCAGCTGCCCCGCCCTGCACGGCCGCCAGCGGCGACATGTAGATGCGGCGCGTGAATTCCCGCTGCGCACCGGCGGTGATTTCGATGGGCTGAATGTTGCCGCGGCCCGTCAGAGCCTCGGCGAGCCCCGCCTCGATGCGAAGACGCTCTTCGGGATCAGCCGTCCGGCAAAGCGCTTCAGCGGCGAGCACATCCTGCGCCGGCGCACCGTCGAGCACCATTCGCATGAAAGCGGTGTTGCAGTTGGCGATGCGGCCTTCCGCGTCGAGCGCGGCGATGCCGAACGGCGCCGACTGGAAGAACTGCGAAGCCCGCACGTCCTGCTGTCCACGCTCCACGAGCCCCGTCGTCTGCCGGTTGATCGCGGTGATCGTGAACCCGTGCGCGCCCTGATCGCCGATCGGCTCGACGAGCAGCGTCAAGGCGACGATGCGCCCGTCCTGCCGCGTCAGATCGAGATCGATGATGCGCTGGTCGGCCTCGGGGATCCCCGACATCACCTTGAGGAGACGGAAGCCTTCCGAGCCTGCGAGTTCGGCAAGGCCCATGTTCCGGCCTCGTAGCGCGCCGGCCTGATAGCCGAGCCACTGCTCGAACGCTGCGTTGACGTGCAAAATGCCGCCATCGCCCGACACCCACATGAAACCTGCAGGCATGATGTCGAAGGCCGCGAGCGATGCCTCGAGCCGCTCGACGTACTGAGCCTCTTCGCTCTTCTCGCTCGTGACGTCGAGGATCTGCCACGACAGCAGCCGCTGGCGCGCCGAAACATCATCGCCGTGCTCCGGCGCCGGGAATGGGCGCACGCTGACGCGAAGCCAAGCCGGACGCCCTTCGAGCCCCGGACGCAGCCGGACATCCTCGCGCAGCGCTTCGCCGCGTTCGGCGGCCCGCGTCAGGCGGAAGAAGGCCTGGGTCCCAGCCGCATCATGCGTCAGCAGGCTTTCGAGCGCCGAGAAGGGTCCGGCCTCGTGCCGGCCAAGAACCCCTTCGACAGCAGCGTTCGCGTAAAGCACCGTGCCGTCCGCGGTGGCGAGAATCTGCGGCTCGTCCTGCGCATCGATTGCCGCTTTCAGCAAGTCGCTCGACGATACGCGAGCGCCAAGCCGGATGTGGCCCGCGGCAATGCCGAACAGCATGAACGTGCCGAACATCGCCAAG
Source organism: Hyphomicrobium sp. (assembly GCF_035687085.1). GTDB lineage: Bacteria > Pseudomonadota > Alphaproteobacteria > Rhizobiales > Hyphomicrobiaceae > Hyphomicrobium_B. The sequence goes on from NZ_DASRYS010000013.1 coordinate 2,534, forward strand.
AGCGCAATGACGGTCAAAAGCAAAGGCTCGCCCGAACTGCTTGCGAGCAAGCCGAACAGAATGGAGCCGCCAGCCGTGGCGATGATGATTAGGGGGAGGAAACCGCCGAATCCTTCCGCTGAACTCAGCGGATCAACCGGCGCGGCATCGATCCTCAACGCCTCGCTATCCTTCATGGACCGAGAATCTAGCTGATTCTCGAAAATCGAGGCGTCGGACTGGGGCATGGGTGTGGAACTCGAACGCAACTGCAACTGTACCGCAACGATGCGGCGCTTTTCGCTTGCATAAGACTTCGCTTAATAGAGTTAACATGCAGTCAACTCGGAGGTATCGAACCGTTGATCTCCGAAAGAATTTGACACGGCCCCAAGGGACCGGATGCGACACTCAAAGGCGAGGCGAAAATGGAAAATTACATCTTATGGACGCTCATGCTGGCCGTCCTGGCCGTGCTCGTCGCCGCAGCGGCCGTGTTCGCCCGCGCCTACCTCACTGGAACGGCGCCTTCGGCCCTTCTGTTCCGGCCCAAAGGTGATCGCCGCTTAGAAGTTGTAGATCATGCCAATGTTGATGGCCGCCGCAAGCTCATCCTCGTCCGTCGCGACGATGTCGAACATCTGATCATGACTGGCGGCCCGGTCGATGTCGTCATCGAGACCGGAATAAGGGCCGCTGCCGAAAGCCCGGTCGCAGCGACGCCCTCGCCGCCGCTACGCCGCGCACCGGCATTCGTGCGCAGCGCCGATCTCGGCAATTCGCTCGCCACACCACCCGAAATCTAGAAGAAAAGCGTCTAGCGCGAGGGATCGACGTCCCCGAAATCGGCCATCGTCAGCTTGCTGAGATCGAGCTTGCGCGTGGCGCTCGCCACCTGCGCGCTCTGCGCTTTCAGGCCGTGCGCGGCAAAGCCGGGCGCCGGCAATTTCCAATGGTGACCCGCATGGCGCGATGCGTGCGTGCTGATGGGCTTCATGGGTTCGGCCTGCGCCGAAAGGCTCGGCGCAGCAATGCAAACGGCGCCAGCGACGGCGGTGAACACGATAGAATGTAAACGAGCGCTCACGGCTCACCTCGATCAGACGCCTGCAAGAGGAAGCTGAATGTGAGCCGAAATCTTTAACGGGACGTGAAAGGCCGTACCAGAATGGCAAGCCTTTCTACGCAGCAAGCCCGAAGCTTACTCCTCGCGGTAGACCTTCTCGCGGCGCTCGTGGCGCTCCTGCGCTTCCACCGACAGCGTCGCGATCGGCCGGGCGTCGAGACGCTTGAGGCCAATCGGCTCGCCCGTATCTTCGCAGTAGCCGTATGAGCCGTCTTCGATCCGGCCCAGTGCCGCTTCGATCTTGGCGATGAGCTTGCGTTGCCGGTCGCGGGTTCTGAGTTCCGTCGCGCGATCCGTTTCCGAAGTCGCCCGGTCCGCAAGATCCGCATGCTGAGTGGAATCTTCATGCAGGATCGCCAGCGTTTCGCGCGTCTGGCGAAGGATCTCGTCTTTCCAGTCGAGCAGGCGCTTGCGGAAATAAGCCTTGTGCATGTCATTCATGAAAGGCTCATCCTCCGAAGGCTTGTAGCCTGGCGGAAGGACGATATCTGCGATCTTTACGCGTGCAGCCATCTTGCTGTTTGGACCCTCTGACTTCTTCGATGCCGTCGGCTTTGCGGCGGCCAATGTTCTAGCCGGTGCACTAGGCTTTGAAACAGGCGGCTTTTTCACGGCCGGCGCCGCGCTCCCCGCCGCCTTTGTCGGCGCTTTTTGAACGGTCTTCGCCGCCTTGGTTTTCGCCGGCGGCGGCTTTTTGCCCTGAGCAGCCTTCGCCGCGCTCGTTAAAACTTTGTCATTCTTCGCCGAACCAGCGGCTTTCGCGGCGGGCTTCTTGGAAACGGTCTTGGGCTTTGCCGTCTTCGTTCCGGTTGCCTTGCTCATCGTCCGCCTCTCGGAGGCTGCGTTCGCTAGAGCCGATCGTCCTCCGCCGAAAAGTCGAACAGCGACTCAGGGCCTCGTTCGGCCGATCCTTATCTATGGGTGCACCCCTCTGAGTCAAGCTCGCTACGAAGCCATGCTAAATTTGATTCATCGGGCTTTACGCCAATAATTTCAATATGTTATATTGAGACGGTACATTCCTCAGCCCTCGGCCTTTCACAGTTCCTTGGGTGTGGAGTGCGCTTCCGTCACCTTGCTCCACGCTCCGCAGGCCCCCTACACACCCATGATGAGCTTCGAAGGTACCTCCTCTTACGTCGCCACGCCCGACCTCAAGATCGCGGTTAACGCCGCCATCAGGCTCGAGCGTCCCCTGCTCATCAAGGGCGAGCCGGGCACCGGCAAATCGGTGCTCGCAAAGGAAGTCGCCAACGCGCTCGATGCGCCGCTCATCGAGTGGCACATCAAGTCGACGACAAAAGCTCAGCAAGGCCTTTACGAATACGACGCCGTCTCGCGCCTGCGCGATGGCCAGCTCGGCGACGAGCGCGTGAAGAACATCGCCAATTACATCAAGCGCGGGAAGCTCTGGGAAGCCTTCGACGCGCCGCAGCGCAGCGTTCTGCTGATCGACGAGATCGACAAGGCCGACATCGAATTTCCGAACGATCTGCTGCAAGAACTAGATCGGATGGAATTCTTCGTTTACGAGACCGGCGAAACGATCAAGGCCAAGACCCGCCCCGTCGTTCTCATCACGTCGAACAACGAGAAAGAGCTGCCCGACGCGTTTCTGCGGCGCTGTTTTTTCCACTTCATCAAATTCCCCGATGCCGAGACGATGCGCCAGATCGTGGACGTGCATTTTCCCGGTCTGAAGAACCGCCTCGTCAACGATGCGCTGCGCGTCTTCTATGAACTGCGCGATGTCCCCGGGCTGAAGAAAAAGCCCTCCACGTCCGAGCTGCTCGATTGGCTGAAGCTTCTGCTCCATGAAGACATCGACCCCGCGCTCCTGCGCGAAAGCGATCCGCGCAAGCTCGTGCCGCCGCTCGCCGGCGCCTTGATCAAGAACGAGCAGGACACTCACCTTTTGGAACGCCTCGCGTTCATGACGCGCCGCCGCAATGAGTAGCGCGGGCGTCTCACCCGGCGGTCCGGGTGCCGCTATTTCTCGTCAAAACATCGCTGTACTGAATATCGCCATTTAAAGGCGGATTTACTACCTTTTCTATTGCCTTGCTTTCTCTCTCCGCTTGCGGCCCAATGAAATGCGCAAGCACGAAGATGCTTGCTATAAGAGAACAGCGCGTGAAAGGGAGAAGCAAATGAAGACAGCTCTCATAGCCCTGGCCCTCATCGGCGGCCTTGGGCTTGCCGCCTGCGACAACTCCAAGCAAAAAACCGAAGCCGAGAAGGCAGCCGACACGAAGGCCGCAGCGGATAAGGCCGCCGCCGATAAAGCCGCAGCCGACACCAAGGCCGCAGCCGACAAGGCAGCAGCGGAGAACAAAGCTGCAGCCGACAAAGCCGCTGAAGACGCCAAGGCGCACGAACCACCAAAGACAACCCCATAAATGGGCCCCGCTCGCGGGTCGTGAGTCCGCGAGCGGTCATTTCCCCCGGGACCGCTGAGGGTTTTGACTGGCCATCAGCACGCCCGGAGCCACACTCCGAGTTTCGACTTTCAAGGCCCTATGAATTGAGCCGAATGATAGATATGTGCTTTAGCTACGCGCGTATTTGTCGCGAGCCGCCATCACCATTGAGCACCGTCATGGCAATATAGGTTTCCGCGATATGCCAAACGATCGGTGCAGTCTGAGAAGCATCACGCGTACTCCTCGTCGGCGGACGAGACTGCACAGCAGTTGCCACCATCGCTGAGCGCCACCAACCGGCCCTGCGAGAACCGTTGGACGATGCCAAATGTGCGGTATTTTCGGAATAATCGACCTTAAGGCCAGGCGGACCGTCCCGCTTTCCGTTTTGCAGCGTGCGGCAGATGCGATGCTGCATCGCGGGCCCGACGAGGACGGTTATCTGCAGCGGCCCGGTTTCGGCTTTGCCGCCCGCCGCCTCAGCATCGTCGGCCTCGCCGACGGTCAACAGCCCGTCTTCAACGAAGACAAGCAGATCGCCGCGATCTTCAACGGCGAGATTTACGATCACGACGACTGGCGCAGCGATCTGAAGAATCGCGGGCACGTGCTGACGACCCACTGCGACACGGAAATCATTCCGCACATGTGGGAAGAACATGCCGAAGACATGTTCGCAAAGCTCAACGGCCAGTTCGCCATCGCCTTGTTCGATGAGCGCAAGCAGAGGTTCATCCTCGCGCGCGACCGCTTCGGCATCTCGCCCCTGTTTTGGACGCGCACGACGCGTTTTGGAAACGACTGGCTGATCTTCGGCTCGGAGATCAAGACGATCCTGGCGACCGGCATGGTCGAGCCCAAGCCCGACCGGCGTGGCATCGACCAGGTTTTCAACTTCCTCGCCGTCCCCGGCCCCGAGAGCTGCTTCGAGGGCATCAACATCTTGCCCCCTGGCCGTTTCTTGACGATCGCGCGCGGCCGCACCGGCGAAGACGCGGTGATCGACGAGCGCACCTATTGGGAGATGGATTTCCCCGAGTGGGGACAAGAAGCGCGCGGACAGAGCGAGGCCCGGCTTGTCGATGAGTTCGAAGGCATTCTCTACGAAGCGGTGAAGCGGCGGCTGCGTGCCGACGTGCCGGTTGCATCATACCTTTCGGGCGGCGTCGATTCGAGCACCGTCGTTGCGATGGCGAAGGACATCCTGGGCCGCGCGCCCGCAACCTTCACAGTCAAGATCCGCGACCCCAAGCTCGACGAGACCGAGCAAGCCGCAATCATCTCCAGGCACCTCTCCGCCGATCCCTACATCGTGCCGTGCGGATCCGACGACATCGTCGCCAACTACCAGAAGCTGCTCGTCGCCACTGAAGCGCCTGTCACCGACACGTCCTGCACGGCGCTGATGATGCTCGCCGGCAAAGTGCACGAAACGGGCTTCAAAGTTGCGCTGACCGGCGAAGGCTCCGACGAATGGCTTGCCGGCTATCCCTGGTACAAGTTCGATCGCATCATCGAATGGGTGGGCAAGGGCACCGCGGGCTTTGCGCCGCCGCGCTTCCAGAAATCCTTCTACCGCTGGCTCGGCTGCAGCGACGAAGCCATCGCCTATCTCGAAGGCTGCGCCAAGTCGGCCGGCGGCATGCACGCGTTTCAGCGCTTCTATGATCTCCTCGGCGCGTCGCGGTTCCGCTTCTACACGCCGGGCATGCTCGCCAGCCTCCGCGAACACGATCCCTATGCGAGCCTTCAGCCGGACGTTTCACGCGCGAGAAACTGGCATCCCATCAATCGCGCCGTCTTCTGGGCCGGAAAAATTCATCTGCCCGGGCAGCTGCTGAGCCTCAAGGGCGACCGCATCGCCATGAGCCAGTCGGTCGAGATGCGCTATCCGTTCCTCGACAACAACGTCTTCGATTTCCTCGCTGGCATCGATCCGAAGTGGAAGTTTAAGGGCTTGACCGAGAAGTATCTGCTCCGCCGCGTCGCCGCCAAATGGTTGCCCGAGTCGATCGCTTGGCGCCCCAAGGGCATGTTCCGCGCCCCGCTCGACGGCTTCTTCCTGCAACAGCGCCTGCCCTATGTGGACGAACTGTTGAGCGATGCCTCGATTAAGAAGGCGGGATATTTCGATGCTGACGCGGTGCGCGAATGGCGCGGGAAATATCAGGGGCTGTCGCCCTGGGGCTATCAGCGCAGCTCAGCCGAGCTGGGATTGGTCGCGGTGCTGGCGACGCAACTTTGGCACCACACCTATATCGACCCGACGCTCGCCAACCTTCCCGATTGGCGAACGATCGCAGGTGTGCCCACCGCAACCCGCGATCTCGACTTCGCCGGGACGATGCAGGAAAGCTTGGCCTGCTAGTTCATCCCGGCAAGTCGGAGTGTAGAGCTCAGCTGGTCTCGCGCTTCCCGTAGGCCGCCAAAAACATAGCGAGCGCCGACCCCACGTTGCGCTCGATTTCTTCTCGCGCCGGCGCCTCGGTGACAACGCCATAAAGGCGCGGGCGGATGATCGAGGCCTGGATCAATTCCAGGAATTGCGTGGCCGCGAAGTAGGTGTCGGAGATCTGCAGATCACCCTTCTCAACGTGATGCTGGAGATATTCGGAAAATGCGGTCGTCACGCGATGCGCGCCGCGCTCGAAAAATTCCCTTCCGACTTCCGGCATGCGTTCGGCGACACCGATGACGATGCGGTTTGCGGCAACCACGAACGGCTGAGACATGATCGTCAGCAGCTCACAGGCGAACAGCGATACCACGTCTTTGAACGGCTTCTCGGTGTCGAGCAGCGAGAGGATCTCGGCGATGTTGCGATCGCGGCGCTCGGCGCAAATGGCCGTGAAGAGATGCTCCTTGTCTTGGAAATAAACGTAGAGCGTCGCCTTTGACACCCGCGCCTCACGCGCGACGTCGCTCATGCTGGAAGCGTCGAACCCGGTCGTCGAAAAGACGCGGCCCGCACCTTCAAGAATCTGTCGGCGTTTTACCGGGTCGGTACCAGCCGCGGGCCGGCCGCCACGGCGATCTTCCTTTGCGCTCTCGGGGCGCACGTCGGCAACAGCATCCATGTCGGTCATCCTTACACAATCTGAACTGCAAGTTCAGTCAGAAAAATACATGGAACCAAACGGTTCAGTTTCATCTTGATATTTACCCATCCACGTTGTATGTCAAGGGGCGAACTGAACCCGTTGGTTTGATTACCACGGATATCCGGATACGAACGATGCCAGGGACCTTGAGCACTCTTCGCCGCAAGCAGGCCGATAACCAAGAACGCGCTCTCCCGAGCGAGAACCGCCCGCGCGCCGTCCCGAGCGAAGGCGATGCCCGGCAGGTCAGCGCCGATTCCGGAACGCGATCGGAGGCGCCCACAGCGCGTCAGGAGTCTGAGGCGCCCGCTGCCACCGCCCCTCCGAAGTCGGGCTCGCGCCGCAAGACGGTCTTCATGGGCGTCGGTGCCCTCGCCCTCATGGGCATGGCCTACTTCGGCTACCAGTACATCACCGTCGGGCGCTTCCTCGTCTCGACTGACGACGCCTACGTCGGCGCCTACATGTCGATCATCTCGCCGAAGGTCTCCGCCTTCGTCGATGAGGTTCCCATCGTCGACAACCAGTCCGTGAAAGCCGGCGACGTCCTCGTCAAACTCGACGACGGCGATTTCCGCCTCGCGCTGGAGCAGGCACAGTCGAAGCTCGCCACTCAGCTCGCCGCGATCAAGACATTCGACGCCCAGATCAAGGCAGCCGAAGCCTCAGCCGCTCAGGCCCGTGCTCAGCTCGACGCAGCCAGAGCCAACGTCATCAAGACCGAAGCCGACTTCAAACGCACCGAAGCGCTCTCTGCCAAGGATTACGCCACAAAGGCCTCGCTCGACGCGGCCATCGCCGCGCGCGATTCCGCCACCGCCCAGGTCAAATCCAACAGCGCCGCAATCCAGTCGGCCGAGGCCAACGTCGCCCTTCTCCACGCCCAGCGCGATCAGGCCGAGAAGGTTGCGAAGGAGTTGCAGGTCGCCGTCGACCAGGCTGCCCGCGACCTGTCCTTCACCGTCATTCGCGCGCCTTTCGACGGCGTCATCGGCAATCGCGGCGTCCAGGTCGGCGACTACGTAACGCCCGGCAAGCGCCTTGCCGCCGTCGTGCCGCTCGACAAGGTGTTCGTCGACGCGAACTTCAAGGAAACCCAGCTGCCCAACATCGTTCCGGGCCAGACGGCAACCGTCAGCGTCGACGCCTTGAACGGCGAAGAGTTGAAGGGCACCGTCGAAGGCGTATCGCCGGCGTCGGGCTCGCAGTTCTCGCTGCTGCCGCCCGAAAACGCCACGGGCAACTTCACCAAGATCGTGCAGCGCGTTCCTGTCCGCATCGCCATCCCTGCGGGCGAAGCAAACAGCCGCCTGCGCCCCGGCCTCTCCGTCGTCGTGAGCGTCGATACGCGCACGACACCGCACGAGGCTGGCCAACATCAAGCCGCCCTGCACTAAGGTTCAACCCGTAAGGCGGCGCCCGAAGCATGGCCGGTCAGTCCCCCAATGAAGCCCGAAAGCTCGAGTGGATCGGCGTAACGCCGCGCCAGCTCGCGGGCTTCCTTGCGATGGTCTTCGGCATGTTCATGGCGATCCTGGACATCCAGATCGTCTCCGCGTCGCTGCAGGAAATCCAGGCCGGCCTCTCGGCAAGCTCCGACGAAATCCCCTGGGTGCAGACGTCCTACCTCATCGCCGAGGTGGTGATGATCCCGCTCTCGGGCTTCCTCGCGCGCGCGCTTTCAACCCGCACTCTGTTCTTCACGGCCGCCGTCGGCTTCACGGCGGCAAGCGCGCTATGTGCCACCGCGACCAGCATCGACGAGATGATCGCCTTCCGCGCGCTCCAGGGCTTCATCGGCGGCGGCATGATCCCGAGCGTCTTCGCCGTCGCCTTCACGCTCTTTCCGCCGTCGAAGCGCAACATCGTCTCGCCGATCATCGGCCTGGTGGCGACGCTCGCCCCGACGATTGGCCCGACCGTCGGCGGTTACCTGACCGACGCGTTCTCATGGCACTGGCTGTTCCTCATCAACGTCGTGCCCGGCATCTGCGTCGCCGTCGCCGTCTACTTCCTCGTCGATTTCGACAAGCCCGATTATTCGCTGTTCAACCGCTTCGACTACGTCGGTCTGTTCTCGATGGCCCTCTTCCTGGGCTCCCTCGAATACGTGCTGGAGGAAGGCCCGCGCTACGATTGGCTCGACGACCAGACGATCGCAACCTTCGCCGTCCTCACCGTCGTCGGCGCCATCGTCTTCTTCTGGCGGGTGCTGACCGCGCGATACCCCATAGTCGAATTGCGCGCTTTCAAGGACCGGAACTTCGCGTTCGGATCCGCTTTCAGCTTCACGATGGGTATCGGCCTCTACGGGCTGACCTACGTCTATCCCGTCTATCTCGCCCAGGTGCGCGGCTACGATGCCCTGATGATCGGCGAGACCATGTTCGTGACCGGCGTCGCGATGTTCTTGACCGCGCCGTTGAGCGGCCGCCTGTCGAGCGTCCTCGATCCGCGCGTCATGATGCTGATCGGCTTCACCGGCTTCGCGTTGGGGACGTACCTTGCGAGCGGCATCACGTCCGATTGGGATTTCTACGAGCTGCTGCTGCCGCAGATCCTGCGCGGCTCCTCGCTCATGCTGTGCATGGTGCCGATCAACAATCTCTCGCTCGGCACCCTGCCGCCCGAGCAGCTGAAGAACGCCTCAGGCCTCTTCAATCTCACGCGCAACTTGGGCGGCGCCGTTGGCCTCGCGCTGATCAACACGCTTCTGAACAAGCGCCTCGACCTCCATCTCGCGCGCCTGCACGAGCAGGTGGCCTGGGGTCACCAGGCCGCCGAGGAACAGCTCGCAGCCATGCAGCAGACCTTCACCAACGCCATGCAGGCCGACGGTGATCTCGCTGCCCTGAAGCAGCTCGCGAGAATCGTTCGCGTGCAGGCGAACGTCCTGTCCTTTGCCGATCTCTTTCTCGCGCTGACGGTCCTTTTCGGGATCGCAGCCCTCTTCACGCTGCTGATGAGCAAGCCGAAAGAGCTTCCCCCCGAGGCCGCCGCCGGGCACTGAAGACGAACAAGCTTGCTTGTTCGCTTTCAGTGTTCGTGCGGCGGCGTCGTTGTCAGGCTCTTGGGATCCGCCGCGATCGAAATGGCCCAGAAAACGAGGCCGCCGATAGTGAGGCCCACGCCCACCCATCCCGTCGAACTCCAGCCGTAACCGGCCGCAATCGCGAGGCCGCCGAGCCACGGCCCCAGCGCATTGGCAACGTTGAAGGCGCTGTGATTGAGCGCAGCGGCAAGCGTCTGCGCATCGCCGGCGACGTCCATCAGCCGCGTCTGCAGCGCCGTACCGAGCCCGCCGCCGATACCGATCATGAAGACCACCACGGCAACCGCATAACCGTTGCCGACCGAGAACGGGTAAATGGCCAGCCAGAGCAGGATCCAAAGCAACAGCCCGAGCACCGTCGGCATCAGGGCCCGATCAGCGAGTATGCCGGTGACGTAGGTGCCGAGCGTCATGCCTATGCCGAACAGCATGAACACGATCGGCACCACGTACGAGGGAACGTGCGTCACGTCCGTCAGCGTCGTGGCGAGATAGGTGTAGACCGCAAAGAGACCGCCATAGCCGATCGCGCCGATGGCGAGCGTCAGCCACACGAGCGGCCGCTTCAGCGCGCCAAGCTCCCGCACCATGCTCGCTTTCTTGTCGGGCCGATCGTGGGGCACCAGCATCCAGATGAGCGCAACCGTCGTCACGGCGAGGATGCCGACGATCGCAAATCCCGAACGCCAGCCGAGCCACTGCCCGATCCAGGTCGCCACCGGCACGCCCACGACCGTCGCAATGGTCAATCCCATAAGCACGCGGCCCACCGCCTGCGTCCGCGCATTGGAAGGAACGAGAGAAGCGGCAACGAGCATGGCGACGCCGAAATAAGCGCCGTGCGGCAACCCGCTCAGAAAGCGGAACGCGACCATCGAACCGAACGTCGGCGCCAAGGCCGTCATCACGTTGAAGATCGCAAAGACCGTCATGAGCGTCAGCAGCAACGTCCGCCGCGACCACCGCGCCGCGAGCACCGCAATCACCGGCGCGCCGATGACGACGCCCAGTGCATAGGCGCTGATGGCATAGCCGCCCTCAGGCTCCGAAATGCCGAAGGTTGCCGCGTAGTACGGCAACAGGCTCATGGCCGCGAATTCTGTTGTGCCGATCGCGAAGCCGCCCATCGCGAGCGCCAAATGCACGAGCTTGACCTGATTAGGCGTTAGGCGAACCGGCATTCTCCGCGCGAGAACAGTGGCCTCCACGCGTGCATCCATGACGTCCCTCTCCTGTAGAGCTTCGCTGCATCGCGGCAACGCGATCGCAGAAGACAACTAATGGCCCGAGTTGGCGAATTTGTTCCCACGAGGCGACAAAGCCCCAGGCTTTTTTGCAGATGCGAAATGCTATGCGCTCATAGCTCAAGGCGTGCGCCACCTCGCGCGCCCGCAAGACTTCTCGGCCGGCCAATCGCGTACCCGAACCTGACCCTTCCGGCCGCGAATGCATAATGAAGGCTTAATGCGCGCGACGCTCCAGCGCTCAATCTGGCAGGCGGCTCCGGCGAAAATCGCGAAAACCACAATTCGGGGGGTAATTTGAGGATCCATATTGCCGCGCAATATCGACCTTGACCCAAAATTAATGAAAAAGCCTCAGCTTATTCCGTGGTCGGCCCAAAGCATCAGACTGCTGAATTAATTGGCATTTCTGCACATTAATTGAGCGGATCAGAGGCCAGGTTCGAAATGGGGAATATCGGTCCTGACATCGGACCGAACGGAATGAAAGCTTCGAGATATGCTGACTTGGGAGGCGCGCGTTCGCTCAATTGCCGCGATGAAGCGTTTCTACGCTGCCGATAACGATGGCCTCGCCCGGGCCGTCTCCGTGGCGATCATTTTCGGCGTTGTCTCCTACTTCTCCATCGCTTTCACGCAAAACGCCGACGGCATTGCGACGGTCTGGCCAGCCAGCGGTATCGTGCTTGCAGCCATTCTCCTTGCGCGCCGGCCCTGGCGCCGTCATCAAATTCTCGCGCTGACATTTATTGCCAGCATCATCGCGAATTTCTTATGCGACCGGGGAATTGGCCCCAACATCGGCTTCGCGATTTCGAATATCGTCGAAGTCTATGTCGCCTACAGCATCATAAAGCTGCTCGAGCCCGAGCCATTTGAATTCCGCAATCTCCGCTTCCTCAAATCGTTTTCGATTGCCGCCGTCGGAGGCGCAGCCTCGGGGGCCGCCGTCGCCACGTTTGTCGCTGCGATGACGTATGAGCCGCAAGCCCTGCGCGTATTCACGTCCTGGCTCTTCTCCGACACGCTCGGCCTGCTCACTGTGACGCCTGCCATCGTGCGCTTGCGTCAGACACGCCTGGCCCCGTCATCGGGCGCCGCCGATTGGGAGGGCTACGTTCTCTTCTCCGCGCTTTCGGCCACGATGGTGCTGGTCGTCGGCCTCTCCCAGCCCTTCCTCACATTTCTCATCATGCCGATCCTGGTGCTGATCGCCTGCCGCTTGGGCCCGAACGTGACCTCCGCTGCGGTGCTGCTGATGTCGGCCGTCGTTCTCGCCTGCTCGGCCTATGGCTTGGGTGGCAACATTCATCCTACCGAGATCGCGATCTTCAACGACTTCCAGCTGACGCAGCTGATGATCCTGACCGCCTTTCTCACCGTCATGCCATTGGCTGAAACGATCGATTCACAGGCCCGCCTTCAAGAGCGCCTCTCGGCTGAAATCGCGCTGCGCGATCAGCTGAACGAACACTTGCAATCTCAGGAGCAGGCCATTTCTGCCCAGAAGGCGGAAATCGAAAAGGCACACAGCCGTCTCAAAGAGGCGATCGAGATCCTGCCCGAAGGCATCGTGATCCTCGACGCCGACAATCGCTACGTTGCCTGGAACAAGAAGTACGCCCAGATCTACCACCGCGCCATCGACACCATCGTCGTCGGCGGCAGCCTCGAAGAGGCCGTGCGCATCGGCCTTAAACGCCAGATGTATCCGGAAGCCTTCGGCCGCGAAGAAGCCTGGCTCGCCGAACGCATCAAAAATCTCCGCACACCCGCCGCGCCGCACGAGCAGCTTCTCGACGACGGCCGCTGCTATTTGATCGAGGAATGCCGCACGAGCGAAGGCGGCCTCATCAGCTTGCGCATCGACATCACCGAGATGAAGCAGCGCGAAGCCTCCATCCGGCTCCTGTTCGAGAACAACCCGCTGCCGATGTTCGTCGTCAGCCGCGATCACATGGGCATCCTCGCCGTCAACAGCGCCGCCGTCTCGCACTATGGCTATACCCGCCGCGACTTCTCGCGACTGTCACTGCGCGAAATCCAGAATGGTGAACTGCAGCTGCCATTCGAGAGCAACGGCCAGCAGGCCGGTCAGCCCGATGAGCCGCAACTCTTCAAGCACTATCGCCGCGACGGCCGCTCGATGGAGGTCGAAGTCTACGTCAGGCCGCTCGTCCACGAAGGCCGCGAGGCGCTTCTGATCGCAGCCATCGACGTCACTGAACGGCGCAAAGCCGATCGCAAGGCCGCCTACATGGCGCGCCACGACGCGCTGACATCGCTTCCCAACCGCCACCTGCTCGCCGAGCGCATGCAGCTTGCGATGGCGCGCGCCAAGCGCGGCGACCGCATGGCGCTCCTCCTCGTCGATCTCGATAACTTCAAGGTCGTGAACGACACGCTCGGCCACGCCGCCGGCGACGAGCTGCTGCAGGTCATGGCCGACCGCCTGAAGAAGACGCTGCGCGAAACCGATACCGTCGCACGCCTCGGCGGCGACGAATTCGCGGTCCTCATCGTCGATCTCGACCACCCGTCGAGCGCAACGCGCCTTGCGCAACGTCTCATCGGCATCCTGAGCGAGCCCGTCCGCATCGGCAGCAAGGATGTCGTCTGCGGCGGCAGCGTCGGCATCGCCATGGCGCCTGACCACAGCTGCGATCCGATCGAACTCTTCCGCCTCGCCGACCTCGCGCTCTACGCGGCGAAGGAAGATCAGCGCGGCACCTACCGCCTCTTCGAACGCGAGCTCGACGCCAAGGTCAAGGCGCGCAACCTGCTTGAAACCGAGGTGCGCGACGCCATCAACAACAACGAGTTCGAGCTTTACTATCAGCCGATCGTTTGCGTGAAGACGATGGCAGCCGTCGGGGCCGAAGCCTTGCTACGCTGGCGGCATCCCCGTCTCGGCCTCGCCTCCCCGGCGGACTTCATCCCGATTGCCGAAGAGATCGGCATGATCGCCGAATTGGGCGCGAAAGTTCTGCGCCAGGCCTGCAAGGAAGCAATGAACTGGCCCGAGCACACGAGCATCTCGGTCAACGTCAGCGCCATCGAGCTCGAGGCCGAAAGCTTCGTCGATACGGTCAAAATGGCGCTCGCCGAATCCGGCTTGCCGAGCCACCGCCTCATCATCGAGGTCACAGAATCGACGATCATGAAGGACGTCCAGCTCGCAACCCACATCCTGCGCCAGGTCTGCGACCTGGGCGTCGAGATCGCGATGGACGACTTCGGAACCGGCTACTCCTCGCTCAGTTCTTTGACGAAGGTCCCGTTCCAAAAGATCAAGATCGACCGCTCTTTCGTCCGCGACCTCGCAGTCTCGATGGAAGCGCGCGCCATCCTGTCGACCATTGTTGAGCTGGCGCGCACGCTCGGCATGCGCACGACGGCAGAGGGAGTCGAGACCGTCGAGCAGTTCGAGATCGTCAAGGATTACGGTTGCACCCTGACGCAGGGTTACCTGTTCCACCGGCCACAGCCGGCAGAAACGGTCCGCGAAATTTTCCGCGCTTCGCAGGCGGCGGAGCAGAATGCAGCCTGAAGGCCCGTCAGTTGGTTCAGTCCGTTAGTTCAGGTTTGCCTGAACGCTGGACGCCGTTTTCGCCGCCATGACGGGCACACGCCGCGTGCTGCAATTGGCCTGCGCAATATAGACCTTCACGCCGTCCGCCCGCACGCCCGCGACCGTATTGCCGGCGAGCACGGCCGAAACGACATGCTCGCAGACGTCACGCGGCATCCACTGCGTCTCGATCTCGCCGTTCTGGAGCGTTGCCACCAGCAGTGATGTGCTGTCGAGGGCGACGGGATTGTCTTCGCTGTATGCTTGGCTGGGCTTTGCCGGCAAGCTCGTGGAACTGCTACTGGCGCATGCGATAAGGACAACAGATCCAAGGATCTTTAGGGCCGTCGAACTGAACATGACACAAGCTCCAAACTAGCTGGCCCTAAAGCAGCATAGCCGGCCCGGCTCCACCACCGTGGCGGAGCTGATTCCCACATAAATGCAAGTGTCCACAGCAGGCCTGTGCAAAACTCGTGGGTCCGGGAATTCGCTTGTGCGGCTGTCATTCGCGCAAAAGCAAGCGCGCAAAAAAAGCCCGGCCTCTTGCGAGACCGGGCCTTCTGATGAGGTCAGAATACCGCTTAGTAGCAGTAGCGGCGGCCGTGGCGCCAATAGCAGTCGTCGTAAGCGCTTGCAGCAGCGGCACCCGCGATCGCGGCGCCAACGCCGAGCGCGATCCAGCGGCCGTTACGCCAGTAGCCGCGGCCATGGTGACGGCCGTGATGGCGCCCGTAACCGCCATGAGCATAATGATGGCCATGTCCACCGCGCGCATGGCGGCCAGGACCGGCGTCGGCAGTGGTTGCGAACGTTGCGAGCGGCAAAGCAGATGCCAGCGCCGCGGCAAGACCGATGAATTTTCTCATTACTGTACTCCGTTTCTGGCGGGATACTCCCGCCGCGCTGATACCGACCCAACACCTCAGGTGCGGATTTGGTTTCAACGTTTCTTAAAACACCGACGTGTTTAAAGTTGGTGAGCGAATTGAATGATCGTAAGAGGCTATAAGCCGCCAATTGCGGGTGATAATACCGCCGCTTATTCATCTGGCATTCATGTTGGAAATACGCAGCAGACAGTTCGTCATTTCGCGGAGTTATTGCGCAGCCCTGTGATTGGACGCGAAGTTTCGCGCCCCAAGTCCCTGGCAACCGGAACGGCCGCATGTCGCAAAACAAATTGAACACTCAGTACGGTTGGTAGGGCCGGTAGCGCTTGCCCCTGTACGGCCGGTAACGCTGCCCGGGGCACACCGGGTTGACCGTACCGCTGGAGCAGCCGTATCGCCGAAGCAGCTCAGCGTCGCGTTCGCTCACGGGCCCGCCGGCCCGCGCGTTCGCCCGCGCCGCCTCCAGCTCTGCGGCTTCGGCCAAGGCATGTGCTGTTGCCGGAATAAGGGTTGCAAACGGCACCAAAGCGGCAGCTACTGCGAGCAATCGCGACATGGCTTTGCCTCCATAAATCCAACGTTAGGTCGGAGCAGATGCAAACAATTCAAGCCCATCCGCATGCAAACAAAATCGGTATTTAGGATGCGAGCCTCCGCATTGCAGGAGATGGGAACATGCTCGGACCAATCCTCGCCGTCGTTTTGCTGATTTACGTTTTTGTCTGCATAAGAATTATTCGCCAATACGAACGCGCGGTCATTTTCGCCCTCGGCAAATTCACGGGCGTGCGCGGACCGGGACTAATCTTCCTACTCACGCCGTTTCAAACGATGGTGCGCGTTTCGCTGCGCACGGTCACGATGCAAATTGCATCTCAGAAAATCATTACCAAGGACAACGTCTCGATCGATATCGCGGCCGTCGCCTATTACCATATTCGCGATCCGGAAAAATCGGTGATGGCGATCGAGAATGTCTACGACGCCGTCAATCAGATCAGCCAGACGACCGTGCGCAACGTCGTCGGCCGTTTCTCGCTCGACCAGCTGCTCGCGCAAACGTCTGACATCAACGAGCAGATCAAGAACGTCATCGACACCCACACCGAGCCCTGGGGCACGCAAGTCACCGCGGTTGAGATCAAGGACATCGTGCTGCCTGAGAACATGCAGCGCGCAATGGCGAAGGAAGCGGAGGCCGAACGCGAGCGCCGCGCCAAAATCGTCGCCGCAGAAGGCGAACTTCAGGCGTCCGTCAAACTCGGCGAGGCGGCAGACATCATCGCTCAGCACCCCGTCGCGCTGCAGCTTAGAACGCTCCAGACGATGGCTGAAATTTCCACCGAGCGAAATTCGACGATCATCTTCCCCGCGCAGTTCCTGACGACCGTACAGGAGGCGCTGACGATGTATAAACCGGCGACGCGGACGGACGAGCTGCCCCTCCGCCCCAACGGCGACGACGCCAAACAGAAGCCGATGTGATGGGAGCGTGCGGATCGCTACGCCCGGGCGCTTTCGTTCGCAAGCCCAGGCAGCGCGCCAGAACAAAGTCCGCAAAGCGTTTGTTCAAGCGGGTTCACTTAGGTTGAATGCTGCCGGCCGCATCGCATTGCGATGCACTCGATCATGCGCGCGGCAGCCAGGCAATGTCCCGACAAGTGCTTGGCCACGGCGCATCACATTCCCTTCAAGTACTCATGCACATACTTCACTGCCATAGCCCCTTCGCCCACCGCCGAGGCTACCCGCTTGATCGAGTCTGATCGGACATCTCCAGCTGCGAACACTCCGGCCCGGCTAGTCTCGAGCAGGTAGGGCTCTCGCTTGGCGGCCCAATGGGAAGAGCGTGCCACGGCCTCTCCTGTCCTTACGAATTGCTTGGCGTCCTTCTCGATTTCCGCCGGAAGCCAGTTGGTGCGCGGTTCGGCCCCGATGAAGCTGAAAACCGCTGCAGTCGATATCGTTTCCGCCGCCCCCGTCTCGTTGTTCACGATCTCGATTTCACTCAGGTGATCGCCGCCCCGCATCGCGCGGACCGTGGTGTTTAAGAGCACCGCGATGTTGGGCGTCTGCTCGATGCGCCGAGCGAGGTAGGCAGACATGCCGGCATAGAGGTTGTTCCCGCGAATGATGAGATAGACCTTGCGGGCGATGGTGGAGAGGAAGACCGCAGCCTGCCCGGCAGAGTTGCCGCCGCCAATCACCACGGCCTCCGCGTTGCGGCACAACGGTGCCTCGTTAAGCGTGGCCGCGTGGTAGACACCGCAGCCCTCGTAGCGTTCGCAGCCTTCGGCGGGAAGCCTGCGATAGTCCGCTCCAGTGGCAATTAGAATGCATTTGGCGGTGAGGGTTTCACCACCGTCGACGTGCAGCGTCGGGTACGCGCCGTCGAATGTCAGGCGAGTGACCGGTGTCGGGAGTGCGATGCGTGCGCCAAATTTGGTGGCTTGAACCGCTGCGCGTTCGGCGAGTTCGCTACCGGAAATTCCCGTGGGGAACCCGAGGTAGTTCTCAATGCGCATGCTGCGGCCGGCTTGGCCTCCCGACCCCGCGCTTTCCAGCACCACCATGTTCAGGCCTTCCGAGGCCGCATAGACGGCCGCAGCGAGGCCAGCCGGTCCGGCGCCCACCACGATCAGATCGTATGTCGTCTGGGTGAGCGGGCGGCGTATGCCGAGTGCCTCGGCGAGCTCCCTATCCGAAGGGTTGCGCAAGCTCAGCTTGCGCCCCCACGTCACAACGGGCGTGTCGGTTTCGCTCACTCCAAACTGCTTAAGGAGCTGCGTGACGCCCGGGTTGGTCTCAAGATCCAGCCACGTGAAGGGGAGCCGGTTCTTGGCCAGGAACTCGCGCACGCGGAAGGTATCGCTCGAATAGCATGATCCGATCACGCGGATACCTGTGAAATCGTCAGACTCGCGCAGGAGTTGCCGCCGGGCGATGAAGGCTTGAAGGATGGTGTCGCCAAGCTCGGGGACGAGATTGATGATCTGGCGCACGCCATCGGCATTGATTTCATAGACCTCGGTGTCGCCGCGCGCGACGGCGCTGACGAGCGCGGGGCCGCCGGTCAAGTGCGCAATCTCGCCTGTAAAATTGCCCGGCTCGTAAACCGTAAGCGTCTTGGGCACGTCGCACGATTCATCAAGGATCTCGACCCTGCCCGATTTGACCACGAAGAATCCGAAGTCGCGGTCGCCCGCCTGGAAGAGGTGTTCTCCATCCCGGTAGCGCTTCAGCGTCGCGCTGCTGCAACCCCCGAGGGCCGCCATCTGGGCCTCCGTGAGCTTCGGATACGCGACGGCGTTGAGATTCTGCGCGTCCATGAACTGATCCTCCGCATCTGCGAACGATTCCGTTAGGGACCCGCGAGCATCAGAGGCTCTTTGAATTTCACAATGTGCTGAATCCCATCGCCGTCGATGATTTCGATAGCCGCCACATGCCCGTCTGTAAGCTGAAGGTGAAGCTCACGGGGCCGGGAGATTATGTGGTCGACTCCTTCCAGCGCGACTTCGACAATATCGTCCCCTGAATCGTACGTGATTCCCAAGACTGGCAACCATTCGGCGGCAATTTGATCACCAAGGCTCAAAGACGCGATCTCGACCTCAGCCCGCTGGCCGCTCAAGCTCTTGGATACATTATCCAAGGTTACGCGCCATTCGTACTCGTCGATTTTCTGCTTCATGATTGGGCTCAACACAAGTTAGTTCTCTTCAATCCTACAGCGGGCCCGTCGAGTGTTCTCAGGCTCTCATCGCCGCCCTTGGCTCACAAGATGAATGGCGGTGGAAGCGATAGGATACCGGGAATACGGTTCACAAAGCGGTGAAGACGTGTTCAATGTGACCACTTGAGAAGTGGAACAGCGGGCGGATGATTACGCAAGCGGCGGATCATTCTCCATCCGGCCCGCGGACACAGCGTGTCACGGAAACGAGGCTAAAAATGATTGGTCGGATCCTCGGCGAAACCCGTGAGAACTGGGCTGGACTTAACCTGTATCAGCGTTTCGAGCAGGTCGTGGTCTTGCTGCTGGGCTTCCTCGTCTCGGTCGTCATCGCTGTCGCTCTGCTCCACTTGGTCCAAACGGTGTTCGAGTTGCTTCGCCTTGGCTCGCTCGACCCCTCACGCCGGGACGTGTTCCAGACCATATTCGGCATGATCATGATTGTGCTGATCGCGCTGGAGTTCAACCACACGATCCTGGCAGTTCTCGACCGTGGCCGCAGCGTCATCCAGGTTCGCGCGGTCGTTTTGATCGCCTTACTCGCCGTCTTGCGCAAATTTATTGTCATTGAGATCGAAGACGCTGATGCGGTCCTGCTCTTGGCCCTAGCGGCGTCGACACTGGCTCTGGGGGGCGTTTATTGGGCAGTGCGCGAGCAGGACAGGGCAATGCAAAAGACTGAATCAGATGCGGCGCGGGTCGAATGAGTGCTCGACGTGCGGCATCGGCCGTCAGCCATGCCGTTCACGGTAACGGATCAGCCTATGGTCATTCATTGACTGACTGGCTCTGGGCATCGCCGCGCCGGCGATTGAGTTCCCACAGTCTCCGGCAGCAGACGGTAAGGTCCGCTTAGAGACATTGAGGTGTGGGAAATTTGGGGATCGCAAACGTCGAGGGGATGGTCGTTACTTACCTAATGGGCCTGAAACTCGACGCCGAAGGTGGGTATTCCTAGGTCGCGCAAACGGCGGCCCACCTTCGGGGCACACTTCAAGCGTTCCACCATTCAACGCTTCCAAATGCACAAAGCGTCGACAGGCACACCATGCGGGGCGATCGTGCTGATCTTACCGCCGGGTCGCCGAGGCACTGCGCCAATCAGCTGCCGCGCTGGCCCGCCCCTGGATCACAAGCTTTGATTTTGGTGGTGAGCCCGGTTGGGATCGAACCAACGACCCTCTGATTAAAAGTCAGATGCTCTACCGCTGAGCTACGGGCCCTAAAACGCACCAAATCAATAGCTTGGACGAAAACCGTTCCGCCTCGGGCTATCCCCGGCCCATGCCTTGCCGCACCCGATTCCGGAGGCGGCGCGTCGCGCGCCGAAGCGAGCTTATAGAAACGGGATTCCGAACCCGCAACCCTCATTCCACCAGCTCTTCTGGCGGATGGTCGCAGCCTTGCAGAAACGTGGGTGGCTCGCGCCCGCCCGGCACGGTATATGGCAGGAAATAACAGCGCTGAAGCCGCCCCGCCTTCCGGCGCTCCGGCCGGCAGCACCAAACCGTCCCGAGAACCGTCAGGAACGTCCAGGAACCACCATGGCTGACAAAGAAGCCCTCGCCGAAATCGAGCAGCGCATCGCCATCATCCGCGACAACCTTCGCGAGCTCGTCGAACAGGCGGCAGGTTTCTCCGGCGCCGCAGACGAAGAACTGAACTCCGACCGCATCGCCAACCAGCAAGCTCAACTCGACGCGCTCCTCAAAGAGCGTGACGAACTGCTGAAGCGATAGAGCTCAAACGCAGACTCCGACCGCCTCTCCACTCGACTTTTCGCCTCGCGTTAAACCTCCACATCCCGGCCCGCGCCGCCTCATCCCAAATGCGGCCGCGTCCCTGCGCATCACCTTTGAAGTTTCTCGAACATGCCCGATCGGCTGAAGGCCATTCTCCTCATGTGCACGGCGGTAACGCTGTTCGCCGCACTCGACACGACCGCCAAATACCTCGTCATGCAAACGGGCGTTCCGACATCCGAGATCGTCTGGGTCCGCTTCCTGAGCCAGATCCTGTGCATGGCGGCCGTCCTCGGCCCCGCCGCGATGCCGAAGCTTATCAGAACCAACAATCTCAAACTTCAGCTCACGCGCTCTTCGCTGATGCTGGGAACGACCATCTTCAACTTCATCGCCGTGAAGTATCTGCGGCTCGACCAGACCATCTCGATCACGTTCCTGACGCCGCTCATCGTCGCCGCGCTCGCCGTTCCGCTTCTCGGCGAGCACATCGGCTGGCACCGCGCGTCCGCGATTCTTGTAGGCTTCATCGGCGTGCTCGTCGTCGTCCGCCCGGGCATGACGGCCGTGCATCCCGCCTTCATCGCCGCGTTCCTGTCGATGCTCGCCTATTCGCTGCTGATCATCGTCACGCGCCAGCTTGCGAGCCACGATAGCTCCATCGTGACGCTCTTCTACGGCACCGTCGTTGGTGCGATCGCGACGGCGCCCTTCGCGCTCGCCGTCTGGGTCTGGCCTGAGAACCTATGGACTTGGGCGCTGCTGATGGCGCTCGGCGCCCTCGGCGGCGGCGGCCACTACCTGATCATCCAGGCCTACAAGTTCGCGCCCGTGTCCGCCGTGACGCCGTTCCTCTACTTCGAGCTCATCAGCATGATCACGCTGAGCTACGCCGTCTTCGGCGATCGGCCGGATCACTGGAGCCTCGCCGGCGCGCTCATCATCGTGGCCTCAGGCCTCTACCTGATCCATCGCGAACGCATCGCGCATAAGGAAAGCCTTATGGCTCTTGAGCCTGTGGAGCCGCGGTAATCCGCGCCTTCGTCTCCGCCGCCCAGTCGTGGAACCGGCCCTGCTCGATGGCCGAACGCATCGCGGCCATCAGGTCCTGATAGAACACCGTGTTGACCCACGACAGGATCATCGCGCCGAGATACTCGCCCGACCGGATCAGGTGATGCACATACGCGCGGGAGTACTCGCGCGCCGCCGGGCAAGAACTTTCCGGATCGAGCGGAGCCGGATCGTCGGCGTGTTTCGCGTTGCGCAGGTTGAGCGGCCCATTCCACGTGAAGGCGTAGCCATGGCGGCCGTTCCGTGTCGGCATCACGCAGTCGAACATGTCGACGCCGAGCCGCACGCTCTCGATCAGATCGAGCGGCGTGCCGACGCCCATCAGATAGCGCGGCTTGTTCTGAGGCAGATGCGGCAACGTCTCACCGAGCGTCGCGATCATCGCCTCATGCCCCTCGCCGACCGCCAACCCGCCGACCGCATAACCGGGGAAATCCATCGCCACTAGCGCTTCCGCCGAACGCCGCCGCAACTCCACGTCCGTGCCGCCCTGCACGATGGCGAACAGCGCTTGGCCCGGTCCCGCGCCACCTGAAGTAAGTTGCATCTCGAAGGCGCGCTTCGACCGCTCGGCCCAGCGCAGCGACAACAGCATCGCCCGTTCCACTTCCTTGCGCTCCGCCGGAAGCTCGATGCATTCGTCGAACTGCATTTGAATGTCGGAGCCGAGCAGGCATTGAATCTCGATCGACCGCTCCGGCGACAGCATGTGCCGCGATCCGTCGATGTGCGACTGGAACGTCACGCCCTCTTCCGTGATCTTGCGGATCTTGCCGAGGCTCATCACCTGGAAGCCGCCCGAGTCCGTCAGGATCGGCTTCTCCCAGCGCATGAACTTATGCAGCCCGCCGAGCTTGGCAACGCGCTCCGCGCCCGGACGCAGCATCAGGTGATACGTATTGCCGAGAAGAATGTCGGCACCCGCATCGCGCACCTGCTCGGGGTAAAGCGCCTTCACGGTTGCCACCGTTCCGACCGGCATGAACGCCGGCGTGCGGATGATCCCGCGCGGCGTCACGACCTCGCCGCGGCGTGCATTGCCGTCTTGCGCCAGAAGGCGATATCCGAATGCCGGCGCGGAAGTCTCGGTCGCGTGATCGGGTGTCGTAACTGTCATGATCTCAATTCAAAATGATGGCTGCTCCGCGGAAGCGTATGTCGCGCGGGCGCTCGCAAAAGGCGGCCCGAGCTATATCAGCCGGGGTCACGGAATAGAAGCGAAGCGTCTCCGTACGAATAAAAGCGATAGCCGCAGCGGATCGCATGCCCGTATGCCGCACGCATCGTGCCGAGCCCCGCGAAGGCGGAGACCAGCATGAACAGCGTCGAGCGCGGCAGATGGAAGTTCGTCATCAGAATGTCGATCGCTTTGAAGCGATAGCCGGGCGTGATGAAAATCGCCGTCTCGCCCGACCACGGCACGATAGTACCGTCATCCTTCGCCGCGCTTTCAAGCAGCCGCAGCGACGTCGTACCAACCGCCACGATGCGCCCGCCGCGCGCCTTCACCGCATTGAGCGCAGCCGCAGTCTCCGCCGAGACCTCGCCCCACTCCGAATGCATCACGTGCGCGTCCGTATCGTCCGCCTTGACGGGCAGAAACGTGCCGGCGCCCACATGCAGCGTCACGAAGTGCCGCGAAATCCCGCGCGCTTCCAATGCCGCCAGCAGTTCGGGCGTGAAGTGCAAGCCCGCCGTCGGCGCCGCAACGGCCCCTTCCTTACGCGCATAAATCGTCTGATAGTTCTCGCGGTCGCGCACGTCCGCTTCGCGCTTCAGCGCGATATAGGGCGGCAGCGGCATCAGCCCGACGGCCGCGATCGCATCGTCGAGCGCCGCGCCCGAAAGATCGAACGCCAGCGTCACCTCGCCCGCCTCGCCCTTGGCCGCAACCGTCGCATCGAGCGCGCCTAAGAGGCAGGTATCGCCGCCGTGCCCGAACTGCACGCGATCACCGGGTTCCAGACGCTTTGCCGGACGTGCGAACGCCCGCCACGAATTGTCAGCAACACGCTTCGTCAGATTGAAATCGACTTTTGCCCGCGTCTCGCCGCGCACGCGCACGCCGGAAAGCGCCGCCGGAATAACTTTCGTATCGTTGAAGACCAGCGCGTCGCCCGGCTGAAGCAGCCCCGGCAGATCGCGCACAGTTTTGTCCGCAAGATCGGCATCGTCGCGCGCGCAGCTTCCCTTCACAGGATGGACGACGAGCATTCGCGCAGAATCGCGTGGCTCGGCTGGATAGAGCGCAATCGCGCTGTCGGGCAAAACGAAATCGAAAAGATCAGTACGCATGTGTGTTCCGGCTCGCTCAGCGCTTGGCGAGCGCCTCCGCGATGCCGAGGCAGGCAATAATCAGCCAGCTGACGATCATCAAGGTGCCGCCCACCGGCGCCATCCCCTGAAACGAGGCGTCGTCCAAGAAGGCACGATAGGCGATCACGCCGGAAAAGATCGAGGCGCCGAGAAGCATGAGAAGCGCCACGGCGCTCCACATCCCGCGCCAAACGGCGCGCAGCGCGATCGCAATAATTCCAACAGCCGCCGCCGCGTGCAGCGTCAGCATCACGGCAGCCGAGCCGAGCGCGGGACTATCGACCTTATGCGCAGCAGCTGCCGCAAGGCCGACGCCGGCGGCGCCAGCAAGGCCCGCCCACACCAGAACGAGGAAAGGCGCGCCCGAAGGCGCGCCTCGTCCGTTGTTGCTCATGTCGCGCATCAGGCCGCGTCAGCCGCGACGCGAACCTTGACCATCTTGTCCGGGTTCTGCGGCGGCTCGCCCCTGTTGATCTTGTCGACGTTTTCCATGCCTTCGATCACCTTGCCCCAGACCGTGTACTGCTTGTCCAGGAACGTTGCGTCATCGAAGCAGATGAAGAACTGGCTGTTCGCCGAGTTGGGATTGGCCGAGCGCGCCATCGAGCAGACGCCGCGCACATGCGGTTCGGCGTTGAACTCTGCGGGCAGGTTCGGCAGCTTCGAACCACCCGTGCCACGGCCCTGCGGGCAGCCGGTCTGCGCCATGAAACCGTCGATAACGCGATGAAAGACGATGCCGTCGTAGAAGCCTTCGCGAGCGAGCGTCTTGATGCGTTCCACGTGCTGGGGCGCCAGATCGGGGCGCAGCTGGATCACGACGTTACCCTTGCTCGTCTCCATGATGAGCGTGTTTTCGGGGTCGTTATATTCGGCCATCAGACCATCCTTTCATAATGTCTTCCCATCCCCGATCGCTCGTAAGATGGGAAGGGTCGGAAGCTATTGCACGTAAACCTTCAGCATCGTGTCGGGGTTGTTAACCGTTCCCGAACCCGGTGCGCCGCGTTTGATGAGATCTACGAATTCCATGCCCTCCACGACCTGGCCGAAGATCGTGTAGCTGCCCTTCAGGCTCGCGCAGCCGATGCTGTTGAAGCAGATGAAGAACTGGCTGTTGGCCGAATCGGGATCGGCGGTTCGGGCCATGGCGACGGTGCCGCGCTTGAACTCTTCATTGGAGAATTCCGCCGGAATGTCCGGAAGCTTCGAGCCGCCCGCGCCCGTACCCGTCGGATCGCCCGTTTGCGCCATGAAGTCGTCCATGACGCGATGCCACTTGATGCCGTTGTAGAAGCCCTGATTGGCGAGCGTCTTGATCTGCTCGACCGTCTTGGGCGCGAGGTCTGGCCGAAGCTGAATGACGACCTTACCGTTCTTGAGTTCGATCACGAGCTTGTCGCCCGCGGCCTGAGCCGGAACATTGACGAACGTCGCAATCGCAAGCAACGACGCGACGAAAACCGAAAGCAGTCTGACCATGGCGCTCCTCGAGGATTTATGGATTTTTCCGGCGTCGAAGTCGATCGATCGAGCCGCCGGGCCGTTGCGGCGGGCAGTGTTGCCGCCCTTATGGCGATTTGACGGCTGCCCCGCAAGACCGCATGGACCCGAGGCCCGGACATGGGGGCCTATCCACGGCCAATCCTATGGCCGGTCCTTCATGCCGCGCGAACGCCCCCCGGGCTTGCCTTCCGGTACTGGCGGCTCCACGCGCTCAGCGCTTTTAAGAGATGCCTCATCGAGCTGAACCAGCATATGCCGCGCCAAATCCTGCACGACGCCTGCCGGCGAAACGATCACGCCCTCGCGCACGAGCCGCGCAAACTGCTGATCGCGATGGGGCCCACGGCCGATGCCACCGCCCTTCTGCACCACGCGGTGCCACGGCACGAGATCGCGCTCGTCTTCGGTGAGCTGGCCGAGCATCGTGACGGCAAGCGGCGCCGGAATGCCCACTTCGCGCGCAAGGCTCTCAGCCGTCGTCACGCGCCCGATCGGAATTTTCCGGACGAGTTCCAAAAGCTCCGCTTTCGATCGCTGC
This sequence comes from Hyphomicrobium sp., assembly GCF_035687085.1. Lineage (GTDB taxonomy): Bacteria > Pseudomonadota > Alphaproteobacteria > Rhizobiales > Hyphomicrobiaceae > Hyphomicrobium_B. The sequence continues at coordinate 28,835 of NZ_DASRYS010000013.1, forward strand.
GCCATGAGACGCGGGTTACCGCGATTTCGCGGCCTTCGCCTTGAGACGCTTCAGCACGGCTTTCGACACGAACGGCGAAGGATCGCCACCCATTTGCGCCACGGCCCTGACGAGGTTCGCCGCGATATGCCGGACCGAAGGCGATGCCGCGACGTAAACCGTCTGAATATCCGGCGCCATTTCGCCGTTCATTCCCGCCATCTGCATTTCGTAATCGAAATCGGTGCCGTCGCGCAGACCGCGAATGATGATTGACGCGGAATTGACCCGCGCCGCATCGATCGCGAGACCTGCGAATTTCACCACGGAAATCTCGGTCCCGCTCGCCTTCACAATGGGGAGAACTTCTTCCTCCAGCATGGCGATGCGTTCGGCTTCATCGAACATCGGCGCTTTGCCGGGATTGACGCCGATGCCGATGACGAGCTTGTCGAGCAGCCCCGCCGCGCGGCGGATCACGTCCGTATGCCCGAGCGTCACGGGATCGAAAGAGCCGGAATAAAAGCCGATGCGCATTATGGGAGCCGCCCTCGCAAATCACAGCCAACTTGATAGCGTCGGCTGTGATGCTTGCCCAGGGGTATCCCGCGGCGGCAATCGGTTAGAATGAATAACGCGCCGCGATGCGCCGGCGGCTTAGTCCTTCGCCGTCTTCAAAAAATCGATGATCTGCTTGCGCGTTCCCGCATCGGCCACGCCGGTGAACGGCTTCATGTTGTTGTTGGGAATGAGACCGTCCGGGTTGGCGATGAACTTGTCCAGCGAGCCCTCGTCCCACGTCACGCCCGATTTTTTCAGCGCTTCCGAAAAGCCGAAGCCCTCGGCTGAACCCGCCTTCCGGCCGAAGACGCCATGCAGGCTCGGCCCTAAGCGATTGTCGCCCTGCTTCCACGAATGGCATGTCCGGCAGTGATTATTGAATGCTTCTTGACCCGCCTCGTCCGCAGCCGACGCCGCGTGCGCAAATGCAAAGGGTAATGCCAACAATCCAATAGCAAGACGGCGCATTTCACCTCCCTACCCGCGCTCTCGCGGGACAGTTCTTTTGATAAGCTTAGGCGTCGAACGCCCATCGCCGCGCTACTGTTCCGCTTAGAGACAGTTCGGTCCGCAAGCTGCCTTAAAGCCCGCGCGCGACCACCCCGCGCCAGCGAATCGCGTGCCTTTTTAGGCCCGCCGCTCAGGCCGCCTGGCACTGCCACGGAAAACGCGTCCACAGGCTCACATCGGCCCACGCAAGAACCCCGGCAAGACGCTGTTTTATAAGGGATTTTCTGAGGCTCTCCATCCCGTGGCACGGTGCCGCGCAAGTGGCTTTTCCGATTCATTTCTGCTACAGTGCAGTTGCCGTTTTCGACACGGGATTGGGGCGCCATCTCGCCCGCCCGTCACATCCTAGAAAGATCCCACTTTGACCGACACAAGCGACGACGACCAACCGGCTGGCCGCGGGCCGAGCGACATCCGTCCAGTCTCGATTTCGGACGAGATGAAGCGCTCCTATCTCGACTACGCGATGAGCGTCATCATCAGCCGCGCGCTGCCCGACGTGCGCGACGGCCTGAAGCCTGTGCACCGGCGCATCCTCTTCGCGATGAACGAGCTCGGTCTCGACTGGAACAAGAAATACGTGAAGTCGGCGCGCATCGTCGGCGAAGTGATGGGTAAATACCATCCGCACGGCAACCTCGCGATTTACGACGCGCTTGTCCGCCTCGCGCAGGATTTCTCCGTGCGCGTGCCCCTCGTCGATGGCCAGGGCAACTTCGGCTCGATCGACGGCGATCCGCCCGCAGCCGAACGCTACACCGAATCCCGTCTCGCCAAGGTCGCGACCTACCTTCTCGACGACCTCGACAACGATACGATCGACTTCAAGGACAACTACGACGGCCAGCTGAAGGAGCCCTCTGTCCTTCCCGCGAAATTCCCCAACCTCCTCGTCAACGGCGCGGGCGGCATCGCCGTCGGCATGGCGACGAACATCCCGCCGCATAACCTCGGCGAAGTCATCGACGCCTGCATCGCCGAACTCGAAAATCCCGAGATCACGATCGACGAGCTGGCGCAGATCATCCAGGGACCGGACTTCCCGACAGCCGGCATCATCCTCGGCCGCGGCGGCATTCTCTCCGCCTATCACAAGGGCCGCGGCTCGATCATCATGCGCGCCCGCGTGACCGTCGAGAACATCCGCAAGGATCGCGAAGCCCTCGTCGTCACGGAAATCCCCTACCAGGTCAACAAGCGCACGCTGATCGAGAAAATCGCCGATCTCGTCCGCGAAAAGCGCATCGAAGGCATTTCCGATCTTTGGGATGAATCGAACCGCGAAGGCATCCGCATCGTCATCGAGCTGAAGCGCGATGCCGTCGCCGATGTCGTGCTGAACAACCTCTATAAATACTCCGACCTGCAGACGACGTTCGGCGCCAACATGCTCGCGATCAACGGCGGCCGCCCGGAAAGCCTCAATCTGAAGGACTTCATCGTCGCCTTCACCCACTTCCGCCAGGAAGTCGTGACGCGGCGCATCAAGCACCTGCTCAACAAGGCGCGCGATCGCGCCCACGTCCTCGTCGGCCTCGCCATCGCCGTCGCCAACATCGACGAAGTCATCCGCCTCATCCGCTACTCGGCATCGCCCGCTGAAGCGAAAGAGCAGCTGATGTCGCGCGATTGGCCGGCACGCGACATGACCTCGCTCATCCTGCTCATCGCCGACCCGCGTCATACCGTGGGACCTGAGGGCACGTACCGCCTCTCCGAAGAGCAGGCGAAAGCCATCCTCGAATTGCGCCTCGCCCGCCTCACCGCTCTCGGCCGCGACGAGATCGCCGACGAATTGAACAAGATAGCCGTCGAGATCCGCGAGTACCTGGAAATTCTGGCCTCCCGCGCCCGCGTCGTCGACATCGTCAAGGGCGAGCTGACCTCGATCCGCGATGAGTTCGCAACGCCGCGCCGGACCGAGATCATGGATTTCGACGGCGACGTCGATGACGAAGACCTAATCCAGCGCGAAGACTGCGTCGTGACGGTGAGCCACAAGGGCTACATCAAGCGCGTTCCGCTCGCGACCTATCGCGCCCAGCGCCGCGGCGGCAAGGGCCGCTCCGGCATGTCGACGCGCGACGAGGATTTCGTCACGCAGCTCTTCGTGGCGTCCACGCACACGCCAGTGCTGTTCTTCTCATCGCGCGGCATGTGCTACCGCATGAAGGTCTGGCGCTTGCCGGCCGCCACGCCGCAGTCGACGGGCAAAGCACTCGTCAACCTGCTGCCGCTGGCCGAAGGCGAAGTCATCACCTCGATTCTCCCGCTGCCGGAGGATTCCTCCTCGTGGGGTGATCTCGAGCTGATCTTCGCCACGCGCTCGGGCAACGTGCGCCGCAACGCACTCGCAGACTTCGAGAACATCAACCGCAACGGCAAGATCGCGATGAAGCTCGACGAAGGCGATCGCATCGTCCAGGTCGCCATCGCCACGCCGAGCCAGGACGTGCTGCTGACGACCGCGGAAGGCCAGTGCATCCGCTTCCTCATCGGTGACGAAATCCGCCTCTTCAAGGGACGCGACTCGACGGGCGTTCGCGGCATCCGCCTCGCCGACGATGACGAAGTGATCTCGATGGCAATCCTCAATCACTTCGACGCCACCGCCGAAGAACGCGTCGCCTACTTGAAGCAGGCCAGCGCGCTGCGCCGTTCGGAAGAAGCCGACGATGCCGAAGCCGGCACGGCGGCGGAGGCCGAAGCCGACGCCGAGGGCGTGAACGCCGATGCCGTAACGATCAGCCCCGATCGCTTCGCGCAAATGCAAGCGGCCGAGCAGTTCGTGCTGACGGTCTCGATCAAGGGCTTCGGCAAGCGCTCCTCGTCCTACGAGTTCCGGACCTCCGGACGCGGCGGCAAGGGCATCGTCGCCATGGTCGCCAACGACCGCAACGGCCGCCTGCGCGCCTCGTTCCCGATCGGCGCCAACGATCAGATCATGCTCGTCACTGACGGCGGCCAGCTGATCCGTTGCCCGGTCCACGACGTCCGCATCGCCGGACGCAACACGCAGGGCGTGCGCATCTTCAAGACGGACGCCGACGAGAAGGTCGTCTCCGTCGAGCGCATCCCCGAGGAAGAAGAAGCAGGCGAAGTCGTCACCGAATAGGTGGCGGCCACTCGCGCCCTCGAGTGCCAACGCACATCGCTTGGCAACAAAACCTTCGCGGCGTCGTTTAAGAAGCCGCGAAGGCGAGGACAGGACGAGTGGATACGGGCGGATCGAAGAGCGTCATTTTCGTTGCCTTTGTGTGCAACCTCGGCATCGCGGTCGCGAAATTCGTGGCCGCGGCCTGGACGCAATCCTCCGCGATGCTCTCCGAAGCCATCCACTCTCTCGTCGACACGTCGAACCAGCTGCTGCTGCTTCTCGGCATCAAGCGCGGGAAGATCCCCGCCGACGCCCAGCACCCCTTCGGACACAGCAGGGAAATCTACTTCTGGAGCTTCATCGTCGCGATGGTGCTCTTTTCGCTCGGCGCCGGCGTCGCGGTTTACGAAGGCATCGATAAGGTGCTGCACCCGCATCCGCTCGAGAACGTGGCCGTGCTGTACGCCGTTCTGATCGTCGCGATGGTGCTCGAAGGCTATTCGCTGCTGAAGGCCATCGCCGAATTCAACGGCCGGCGCCGGGCATCCGGCCTCGGCTTCGTTGCAGCGCTGCGCGCCTCGAAGGCCCCCGCGCTCTTCGCCATCGTGCTCGAAGATCTAGCGGCCATGGTCGGCCTGTCGATTGCGTTTCTGGGAACGATGGCCGCACATCTCGGCGGCTACGAATGGGCCGACGGCATAGCCTCGATCCTCATCGGCTGCGTCCTGGCCTACGTCGCCATCTTCATGGCGAGCGAGATCCGCTCGCTCATCATCGGCGAGTCGGCCTCGCGCACCATTCAAGCCGGGATACGCTCGATCATCGAAGGCGAGATGGGCGCCGGAAAATCCATTCGCCACATCAACGACATTCGCACGATGCACCTCGGCCCCCAGGACATCCTGGTGACGGCGAGCGTTGATTTCGATGATTGGGTCAGCGCCCGCACCGTCGAAGAAGTCACGGCCCGCCTGCAGTCGGCGATCAAAGCGCGTTACGCGCAGATCAACCACCTTTTCATCGAGGTGCAGTCGAAAGAGACGTTCGCGGCGATCCGGAGCGCGTTTCCTGTTCAAGCCGTTGGCAGCACCGCCCACTGATACGCAGAACGCTCAGCGAAACCGCCAACGACCGTCCCTCTAACCGAGACCTTCACCCGTCGCGCCGTGCGCGATGGCGAATGGAAGACGGCTAATTAAAGACCCGCACAGCAGGCAGTTCAAAACAAACCTGCGTGACGACCCTTTTGAAACATCCGAGCATGACAGCCGCTCGCGGATCCACTTCCGCACTTGGCGCCCGGCTGAACTAGGTCCGCGCTCGGCGGCCGGCTCCCCGTAGGGGAGTCGCCGAGCGCAAACTCAGAAAGGAATCTCGTCGTCGATGGCCTTGTCGAAGCCGCCCTTCGGACCGCCGGTCTTGGCCACGCGGCGCTGTTCGCCACCGTAACCAGAAGAAGAGCCGAAGCCGCCGTCCGATGCGCCGTAGTCAGCGCCGCTCTCCTGCATACCGGCAGACTGGCCGCGTCCGCCGCCTGCACCATCGAGCATCGTCAGCGTGCCGTTGTAGCCCTGAATGACGACTTCCGTTGAATACTTCTCAGCGCCGCTCTGATCGGTCCATTTGCGCGTCTGCAGCGCGCCTTCGATGTAGAGCTTCGCGCCCTTCTTGATGTACTGCTCGATGATCTTGCAGAGCGGCTCGCTGAAAACGACGACGCGGTGCCACTCGGTCTTTTCCTTGCGCTCGCCGGTTTGCTTGTCACGCCACGTGTCGCTTGTCGCGATGCTCAAGTTGGCGATCGGACGTCCGTCCTGCGTGCGGCGGATTTCAGGGTCCTTGCCGACATTGCCGACCAGGATGACCTTATTGACCGACCCTGCCATTCATCATCTCCTTAACTGAAAGCCGCGCTGCCGCCGGAACGCGAATGCGCCGTCGGCCCGCCCGCGGTGCCGGCGGAGTTTCTACACGCAGGCACCCATTGAGTTGCATCCACCCGCCGCTTCAAACGGCGGGAATCTCTCGAAGCGATCTTAAAGCCTTCGCCGCCCGGCTTCGCCATCGGGATTTAGCGTTGTCCACACAGCCTTGACCGCGCGGACTTCGAACGCCCGAGGGGCTAGTCGTTCTCTAATTGTTCTATATACGCGCGTGGGGCCGATCCCGCAAGTGGCAGTACCAAACGCAGCCTGACAGCACCCGAAAGGTGGGTCCGCAAAACATCACCGTTCACGGCTCCCGGGATTACTGTTGCAGAGCCTCGATTGTCTTCTTGACTGACGAGCAGCATCGTCTAGCCGTTGTAGGTGATAGCGCAACGCGCGCCGGTCCGGAGCAACATGGCCACCGATGGCTCACTACAAATGCCTCAACTGCCCGGGATACTGCTGTTCGTATCCCGTCATCGCGCTCAACAAGCGCGACGTCGAACGCTTAGCCAAGCATTTCACGCTGAAATATGAGACGGCGAAGCAGAAATTCACGCGCGAAGGCCACGGCCACAAATATCTGATGCGCCGCAAGGGCGATAAGATCTACGGCCGCATCTGCCAGTTCTTCGACACGAAGAAGCGCTGCTGCACGGTCTATAAGGCGCGCCCCGCAGCCTGCCGCGATTACCCCGGCCCAGGACGCTGCGGCTACTATGATTTCCTGATGCACGAGCGCCGCTGTCAGAACGACATGTCGTTCGCCGCCATCACCAATCACAAGGATTGATCGCCTCGGCCCACGCCGGCGCGCGGGCACGCAGGCACGTATGTCAACCTGACGACGTCCTCGCCCATCACATCCGTGGCCACGAGCCGGAGCCGTGGCCGCGGACCGGCGAAGAATGGCTTGCCGCGGCCGAGCACGACGGGGTGCAGGTAGAGGCGGTACTCATCGATCAAACCCAGGTCGGTTAGGCTTCGTGCCAAGTCTGGTCCGCCGACTTGGATCTCCCCAGCGAGCTCAGCCTTGAGCCCGCGTATCGCCGCCTCCAGATCATCGCCGACGAGTTTTGCGTTGGGTCCGGCCGAGTCCAAAGAGCGCGACACGACCCACTTCGTCTGATTCCGCCACGCAGCGGCGAACTCCCGCCGCGCCGCATCCCACTCGGGATGATCCTCGTCCCAATAGCGCATGATCTCGTACAAGCGGCGTCCGTACACGCTCCCCACCTGCTCGCGCGCCTGCTCGATGAAATGACGGAAAAGCGTTGGCCCAGTCGCAAACGCCGTGTGGTCAACGTATCCGTCCAAGGACTGATTCATCCCGAAGACGAGCTTCGCCATGCTGCAAATTCTCCCCCAGTTCCTTTCAGAATAGCCTGGAGCGGCGGAGCGTAGAAGCGAGCGCGAGTCGCCATGCGCCATAAATGAAGAACCCCGCCGGATCCTCGGATCACGCGCGGGGTTCTGACCTTGGATGGTTGGCCCAGATTATAACCGGACCTTGATTGAGGCTGTGGCGCCAGCTAGGCCGCCACCCTCTCTAAAAATCTCAAGTTGTGGTTTGGACAGCTGATTGAGCGCGGCCAAGTTCTCGAGAGCACTCAATGAAGCTGCTGACCTCGCGAACAAGTCCCGAGGTCTGGGTGATAACCCGGTGGAGTCATCTACTCTCCTCTGCTCGGTTGCTCCGTAACACCTGCCGCATTCCACGTCCGCTCACGGCCATTACGCGCTATGAACGAATGCGGCTCACTTTCCATATCCGCAGCTCATCGGCCCATCGGCGCGAGACGCATTTACCGGAAACGGTCAGCGAGAGCGGCACCGTCACGTATCGAAATGTGTGCCTCAAAACCTCCCTCGTCAACCCGTCACGGCAACGAAGTCGATCACATTATCGGCGCTTCGCGTTTCATCTATTATGAGCCGTCCACCCGCGCTTGACGGCAATCAGCACCGAAAGAGATCGTGATGACGGTTCAAAAGACAGGCGGCTGCCTGTGCCAAGGCGTCCGCTTCGAAATCGCGGGCGCCCTCAATCCCATCGTGGCATGCCACTGTTCGCAGTGCGCCAAAACGAGCGGCAACTTCGCGGCCATGGCCAGCACGGCCACAAGCAACGTCACGATGCTGTCAGACGAAACGCTGCGCTGGTTTCAATCCTCCGATACCGTCAACCGCGGGTTCTGCTCGCGCTGCGGCAGCAATCTCTTCTGGAAAGACGGGCGCAGCCCGGAGATCTACATCACTGCGGGAACGATCGACCAACCAGTCGGCGTGAAAATCGCCGAACACATCCACGTCACGTCCAAATCCGACTACTACGACATCACGGATGGCCTGCCGCAAAAAGCCGAATGGTAAGCCGCACCGGTCCCGTCAACCCGGACGCGGCGCGCCGGGCTTAATCGGCTTCGTATTGCGGAGCAGGAACACGAGCGGCATCGTCAGCAGCGTCAGATACATCATCAGCCGGTAATTATCTTCGTATGCGATGTTCTGCGCTTGCGCCGTCACCATCTCGTTGACGATCGCCTTGCCTTTCTCCGTCGCGATATCGATCGTCGCCGGATCCAGGCTCTGCACCGCCCGGCTGTAAGGCGAGATGTGGTTCGCCAGCGCGGAATGCATGATGTCGCTGTTGCGCGTCAGCAGGAACGTCGTCACCGAAATGCCGACGCTCGAGCCGACATTGCGCATCAGATTAAAGCAGCCGGTCGCCTGCGCCGTGAGCGATGACGGCAGCGTCACGAAGGTCACCGTACTGAGCGGCACGAAAACGAACCCGAGGCCAAACCCCTGCACGACGCCGGTCCAGATGATCGTGAACTGCGAAATATCCTGCGTGAACTTGCTCATCTCGTAGAGCGAATAGGCAGTCAGCGCCAAGCCGCTGAGCAGCAGCCATTTGACGTCGACGCGCGAGATCAACTGCCCCACCATCCACATCGCGACCATCGTGCCGAGGCCCCGCGGCGCCAGCACAAGGCCCGCGGTGAAAACCGGATAGTTCATCAGGTTCTCAAGATACGGCGACATCAACGAGAGCGTGGCGAAAAGGATCGCGCCCACGAGGAAAATCAGAATTTGGCCGACGACGAAATTGCGGTCGGCGAACAGGCGGCTATCGAGGAAGGGGCGCCGCGCCGTCAGCGTATGCACGATGAAGAGATAGACGCCCAAGAGAAACAGCGCGAACTCGATCTTGATTTCGGTCGACTGGAACCAATTGAGCTGCTGCCCGCGATCAAGGAAGAGCTGCAACGCCCCGATTGCCATGGCAAGAACGCCGAACCCGAACCAGTCGAGCTTTTCGGACGCGACCTCGTCGGCCTCCGAAACGAAGAACCAGCCGAGCACGAACGCGAAAATTCCAAACGGCACGTTGACGTAGAACACCCAGCGCCAGTCGTAATATTGCGTCAGATATCCCCCGAGCAGCGGCCCCAGAATAGGGCCGAGCATGACGCCGACACCGAAAATCGCCATGGCCTGCCCGCGTTGCGAGCGCGGATAGATGTCGAGCAGAATGGCTTGCGACAGCGGCACGAGCGGCGCTCCGAACATGCCTTGCATCAGCCGGTAGAGAACGATTTGCGTAATGTTCGTCGCCGTTCCGCACAGCATCGAAAAGGTGAGGAAGCCGAAGACGCAGACGAGAAAAACCGGCCGCCGGCCGAAACGCGCATCGAGCCATCCCGTCGCCGGCGTCATGATCGCAGCGGCGACAATGTAGGACGTCAGCACCCATTCGATCTGATAGCTCGTCGTCGCCAGGCTGCCCCGCATGTAGGGAAGCGCAACGTTGGCGATCGTCGAGTCGAGCGCCTCCATCAGCGCCGCGGTCATCACGCAAATGGTGACGATGGCGCGCGACGAGCCGGCCATGGGTGTGGCAGCAGCATCGGCGTTGCCGGCGGCGATGGCCATCAGGTCATTCCCACCGTCCGCTTGATGTCGCGCCACAACGTCTGAAGCGTCCGGTGATAGCCCGTATCGACCGTCACCGTTGCGCTCGCACCATCACGCATCACGACATTCGGATCAAGCTTGGTGACGATCACCCGCACCGGCATGCGCTGCACGACCTTGACCCAGTTTCCGGACGCATTCTCCGCCGGGATCAACGCAAAGACCGATCCGCTCGCCGGCGTGATGCTCTGCACCTTCGCTTCCAGCGTCTGATCGGGATAGGAATCCAGAACGACAGTCGCCCGGTCGCCCTCCTTGATATGGGTCAGATCCGTTTCCTTGATGTTGGCGATGATCCACGTGTCCAGGCCGATCAAGGTGAAGGCATTCTGCCCGACGGTCAGATAGCTGCCGGGTTGAATGTTCTCGACCCGCGCCGCAGTGCCGGCAAATGGCGCAAGGATGCGCGTCAAGCGTAAGTTGCGTTCCGCAAGCGCGACTTTCGCCTTCGCCGCCAGGTACGTCGCATGCTGTTCTATCGGGACGTCGAGACTTCCGCCCAATTGTGCCAATACCGATGCTGCAACGGACTCCGCCGCACGCACGGAGGCCTGCGCATCGCGCAACTGTTGCCGGGCCTTGTCGAGCTGCGCTGGATCGTCCACGCCATCGCGCACGAGCGTGTTGACGCGATCGAACTCCTGCTTCGCGTAAGTGACATTCGCATTCGCCTGCGCAATATCGGCTTGGTCCTGCTTATAGGTGGCAACGAGGCCGCGCAGCTTCTCGCTGACGCTCGCCAAATTCGCCTTGGCCTCATCGAGCGTGATTTGGAAGGGCTGCGGATCGATCTCGAACAGCAGTTGCCCCTTCTTCACCACCTCGTTCGGCTGCACCGCCACGCGCGTTACCTGCCCGGAAATCTGCGGGTTGATCGCAACGTTCGCGGAATGCACGTAAGAGTCGTCTTCGCTCACATACGTCCCGCCGCCCAAGTACAGCCAAATTCCGACAGCGATCGCCACGATGGGTCCGAGGAGCAGCAGCGCACGCCGCAGCACCGGATGCTTCGGCCTGTCGTCGGCCGCGACCGGGGTCGCCTTCTGCGCCGCCTTTGGAGTCTTCGTGTCTACGTCAGCCATTCAAGAATTCATCCCTCCAGGGCGCCACACCGCTAAGGAGCATTGTCCGGAAAAGGCATCGGCCCGGCGATCGAGAGACGTTTCGTGTCCGATCGGCGGGTTCATATCGGCATGCCGGAAGGAGGCTTTGCCCCCATTCGAGCGGCTCTGCTGTCAGCCAATGCAATGGCGGGGCGCAGCCAGCACCCGCGCGCGCCGCTCTCTTCTGCGGGCGGCAAAACCGGCATCAAGCCGGAAGGTCTCTCGGTCTCAAACGAAGACTTCGTCTCCTGCAGGAGATTATCGGCTCGCGTTCCTTATGAGACGCCTGCGCCCGGCGCTCACAATTTGCTAAAACCAGCGGCAAGTTGGCCCCAACGCCACCCCTCCTGATCATCCTCGGCCGTACCGTTCTCCACAGGAACGAACAACACTCCATGGAACATTCCTCGCCATGGCCCGTATTCCGTCTGCTCACCCGGAAGCCAAAGGCCATATCTGCATGACCGTAACGGAGCGCGACGCTGCCGATAGGCATTTCCCGATCTCCGCGGGAATCCTCTTCGGCCTCGGGCTCGGCGGCTTCTTCGACGGCATCGTGTTGCACCAGGTGCTCCAGTGGCACCACATGCTGAGCAGCTGGTTCCCGGTCAACTCCATCGAAAACCTTGAACTCAACACGCGATGGGATGGGATCTTCCACAGCACCACCTACCTGTTCGTCATTGCAGGTCTCTTCGTACTCTGGCGCACCGCGCACCGTAGGCATCTCTACTGGTCGACGAAGCTGCTCGCCGGAACCATGCTCATTGGCTTCGGCGCCTTCAATGTCGTGGAAGGCATCATCGACCATCAGCTGCTCGGCATTCATCACGTCAACGAACGCGTCGACGAGCGCTACCGCATCTACTGGGATATCGGCTTTCTGGTTTGGGGCGCCTCGATGCTGGTCGCCGGCTGGTATCTGATGAAGCAGGGCCAGCTCGAAAGCGAGAAGCGGCGCGCACCATGACGACAAAGCGCGCCATGGACGGGATGATCTGGGCGGCGTTCGCGCTGGCCACCCTACTTGCGACCGCGCCGGTATGGCGGCTTTGGGTCTTTGGCTTCAATCCGACGATTGACGAGTTGCTGCAGCTGTCGATCTGCGGTGGCCGTCTGCAATGACAGACAGGCAGATCAGAACCGAATGAGACTAGGAGCGTTCGCCCGCCATGGCGTCCTGGAACAGCCGCTCGGCCGTCATCGCGAGTTCGCCGGCGTCGAGGTCAGAAACCTTGCCCGCCGAAACGACGACGCTGGCGAGAAGCTCCCGTGACCGGTGGTGATCTGCTTCCACGATTGAAGGCGCTATTTTCTTCCAGGCTGCGTCGAATGCCGATTGAAGCCGTTCGAGGTGTTCCGGCGTGAATGCGCCGCTTTGCAGAATGTGTCGCGCGCGCATGTGATTTTCTTTTCCAATCAAGTTGATTTCAAGCAAGGCGCTTTGTGCGCTCCGATGTCAAGCAAAGTCGCGCTCGCGACTCCGTTTGAGACCGTAGAATGCCACGAAGTCGCAATGATTATGATTTGTTAAAAAATTGGGAACAAATGCGCAGCTGCCGCATTGTCTTTAACGCGCTGTGTAACGAGCGCCAATAAGGGCAACTCGCAAGCAAAGAGAGATGATCGTGCGCGGTAGCGGTCTGCAACGGCGCGATCACACGAGACTTGTCCGCACCCACAATCAGGTCATCTGAAACTGGAATTGAAATTGAGTCGCGCCAGCGCCTGAAGGGCGCCGGCGTTTTGCGTTAGGCCTTCCAGATCGCGCCGAGTGCGAAGCCAACAGCGGCGGCTAGCACCAGCGTCGTTCGCGGCTGCTCGCGAAGCGATTGCGCGACGGCGCGGGACAGATTTCCGCTGACCTCCGCCATGCCCGATCCGAGGTTCAGCGAAGCTGCCGGGCTTCCCATTTGCGCTCCCGGCCGTTGCTGCGGCTCCAGCTCCGAATAGGCGGACAGCTGCTCGCTGCCGAACTGACCGGGAATACGGTTCCTGTCCAACTGCTCCTGCCGCGACGGATCGGGGTCGATCACCTCGTCCCGGGCGATATACTTCTGACTGATCGCCAGACGCGCGCTGGCTTCTGCAAGCTGCTCTTCAGGGGTTTTGTTTGCCATGAGGGTTTGTTCCTTTTTGTCCCTCAACGCGCGCTGCCCGAAAAACGTTTCCTGGCGTCCTAAAGCCTGAAGCGCGGCCCCTTCGTCACCGGATCGGACACGCCTGATCGCACGGAACCGGCTCGCTCTTCTCAACCGAGCCGCGGAAGATCGACACCGTTTCCTTCACGCACTGCCCGCCCGACTGCACGACGCGCACGATGTTGTCGCCGGCCTTCCCCTGGCACAGCACGGACGCATCCTGCGCGACCACGATCGGCTCATCACGGCGGCCCAGCGCTTCATCCGCCAGCGCACTCGAAATCAAGAGGCTCGCAAACCCGCCCGACCGCGACGCCGGCTTCGGCAGCTGCTCGAACGCAATCCACTCGTAATTGACCTGCCCGTCGGGGCTCCGCACGCGGATCGAAATGTCACCCGTCTTCGCACACGAGCCAACATCGACCCGCGCATTGCCTTGCGTGGACAGCGAGCGGTAATCGATCTTGCAGTCGAAGTTCTTCTCCAGAAGCTTCGCCTGCGTCAGCCGGTGATCGACCTGATTGAACGGCACGCCGTTTTTCCAGGAGAAATAGAGATTGCGCGCCGTCGGCACGGCCGCGGCGACCGACACCGCCAGCACCAAGAGCTTGACGGCCGAAAGGGTCCGGCTCGCCGGATGCGCGGGATGTCCGATATCGAGCAGTGATGGTGCCTGGCTCATGCTGTGCCCTCCCCTTGGCAGTGCCCGTCATTGCGGCGCGGCTGATTTCGGGCGAGCCATATCTCGGCGTCAAGGCTGAATGCTGACGGCTTGCTGACAGTGCCGTGAACGAGGAAGCCCAAAGCCTCTGCCGGCCTCCGGCCCCGCCCCCGGAAAAGGTTGCAGCTCGCCCCTCCAAGGGATCCAAAAGGCCCGCTAAAGCCTTGAAATACCGGCGCCAGCGCATCATCTGTGAGCGCTTGCTCCGGTCGCATTGCCGCTCCAGCCCCCCTCGGGTAGACGTTACCTCATGAAATCACCTGCGAAAAAGCCCGCCGCCCGCGCCGGGTCCGAACTGATGAAAACCATCCACGTGCGCGGGGCGCGTGAGCACAATCTGAAAAACGTCGATCTCGAAATCCCGCGCGACGCCCTCGTCGTGTTCACGGGCCTGTCGGGCTCGGGCAAATCCTCCCTCGCCTTCGATACGATCTACGCCGAGGGCCAGCGCCGCTACGTCGAAAGCCTCTCCGCCTACGCCCGCCAGTTCCTCGAGATGATGCAGAAGCCGGACGTCGATCACATCGACGGCCTGTCGCCCGCCATCTCGATCGAGCAGAAGACGACCTCGAAAAATCCGCGCTCCACCGTCGGCACGGTGACGGAGATCTACGACTATCTCCGCCTGCTGTTCGCCCGCGTCGGCGTCCCCTATTCGCCGGCGACGGGCCTGCCGATCGAAAGCCAGACCGTGGCGCAGATGGTCGATCGCGTCCTCGATCTCCCCGAAGGCACGCGGCTCCTGATCCTCGCGCCCGTCGTGCGCGGCCGCAAAGGCGAATACCGCAAGGAAATCGCCGAGTGGCAGAAGAAGGGCTACCAGCGCCTCAAGGTCAACGGCACCGTCTACGACATCGCTGACGTCCCCAAGCTCGACAAGAAATACAAGCACGACATCGACGTCGTCGTCGATCGTATCGTCGTGAAGAAAGACTTAGGGACTCGCCTCGCGGACTCATTCGAGCAATCGCTGAAACTGTCCGACGGCCTCGCCATCGCCGAATACGTCGACAAACCCTTGTCGAAAGCCGAGACCGAAGGCGCCAACAAGTCGAAGAACGACACGCACGAGCGCATCCTGTTCTCGTCGCGCTTCGCCTGCCCCGTCTCGGGCTTCACCATCGACGAGATCGAGCCGCGCCTCTTCTCCTTCAACGCCCCCGCCGGCGCCTGCCCGGTATGCGACGGCCTCGGCTCCGAACTTCGCTTCGAGCCAGACCTCGTCGTGCCCGACGGTTCGCTCTCCCTCGAGAAAGGCGCGATCTATCCGTGGGCGAAAACCGGCGTTTCCTCCCCCTACTACGAGCAGACGCTCGAAAGCCTTGCCAAGCACTACAAGGTGTCGATGAAGACGCCGTGGGAGCGCCTGCCCAAGCACGTGCAGCTCGCCCTTCTCTTCGGCTCGGACGATGAGGACATCGTCTTCACCTACTGGGACGGCAGCCGCAATTACTCGACCGAGAAGCCCTTCGAAGGCGTCATCGGCAACATCGCGCGCCGCTTCAAGGAAACCGACAGCGACTGGGTCCGCGAGGAACTCTCCCGCTACCAGGCTGCCCACCCGTGCGAAGGCTGCAACGGCTACCGCTTGAAGCCCCAGGCGCTCGCCGTGAAAGTCGGCGGCAAGCACATCGGCGAGGTCTGCGATCTCTCGATCAAGACCGCCAACGACTGGTTCGCGGAAATCCCGAAAACCTTCACCAAGCAGCAGTCGGAAATCGCGACGCGCATCCTGAAGGAAATCCGCGACCGGCTGAAGTTCTTGAACGACGTCGGCCTCACCTACCTCACGATGTCCCGCGCGTCCGGCACCCTGTCGGGCGGCGAAAGCCAGCGCATCCGCCTCGCCTCGCAAATCGGCTCCGGCCTGACGGGCGTGCTCTACGTGCTCGACGAGCCCTCCATCGGCCTCCACCAGCGCGACAACGACCGCCTGCTCGACACGCTGAAGCACCTGCGCGACATCGGCAACACCGTCATCGTCGTCGAGCACGACGAGGACGCCATCATGCACGCCGATCACGTGGTGGACGTCGGCCCCGGCGCCGGCATCCACGGCGGCCGCGTCGTCGCCCAGGGCACGCCGCAAGACATCATGGCGAACCCGGCGAGCCTCACCGGCGAATACCTCTCGGGCGTCCGCTACGTGCCGATCCCGAAAAACCGCCGCGCCCCCGACAAATCGAAAATGCTCACCGTCACCGGCGCGCGCTCAAACAATCTGAAGAACGTCTCGGCCTCCATCCCCGTCGGCCTCTTCACCTGCATCACCGGCGTCTCGGGCGGCGGAAAATCGACGCTGCTCATCGACACGCTCTTCAAGGCGGTCGCGCGCAAGCTCAACAACGCCAAGGAGCACCCGGGCGAGCACGACAAGATCACCGGCATCGAGCACTTCGACAAGATCATCGACATCGACCAGTCGCCGATCGGACGCACGCCGCGCTCCAACCCGGCAACCTACACCGGCGCCTTCACGCCCATCCGCGAATGGTTCGCGGGCCTCCCCGAAGCAAAAACGCGCGGCTACGAGCCCGGCCGCTTCTCCTTCAACGTCAAAGGCGGACGCTGCGAAGTCTGCCAGGGCGACGGCGTCATCAAGATCGAGATGCACTTCCTGCCGGACGTCTACGTCACGTGCGAGGAATGCAAGGGCAAGCGCTACAATCGCGAGACGCTCGCAGTCACCTTCAAGGAGAAGTCCATCGCCGACGTGCTCGACATGACGGTCGAGGAAGGCGCGGAGTTCTTCAAGGCCGTCCCCTCGATCCGCGACAAGCTCGAAACGCTCGCGCGCGTCGGCCTCGGCTACATCCACATCGGCCAGCAGGCGACGACGCTCTCGGGCGGCGAAGCGCAGCGCATCAAGCTGTCGAAGGAACTCTCACGCCGCGCGACGGGACGCACGCTGTACATCCTCGACGAGCCGACGACGGGACTTCATTTCCACGACGTCGCCAAGCTCCTCGAAGTGCTGCATGAGCTTGCTGACGCCGGCAACACCGTCGTCGTCATCGAGCACAACCTCGAAGTCATCAAGACCGCAGACTGGGTCATCGACCTCGGCCCCGAAGGCGGCGACGGCGGCGGCACCATCGTCGCTGCCGGCACCCCCGAAGACGTCGCCAAGGTCAAAGAAAGCTACACGGGCCAGTACCTGAAGCCCGTCCTCGCCCGCAAACCCGCGCCTTCCGGCCGGCTCGCGGAACGCGAGTCGGAAGGCGCAAACAAAAGAGCCAAGAAGCAAGCCGCTGAGTAACCTCCGCGCCCGGCGGCCGGCGCGACGAAGGAGAGTCGCCGGGCGCCAATTAAAAACTCTTCCCCTCCCCCTTGCGGGGAGGGGTTAGGGGTGGGGGTCCGCACCCACCGGCCCCTCCGTTCGATTATCGCAGGGCGCTAACTAGAAAAATCTACTTAGATACGCCGCGTCTTCATCCGAGATGCCGACGATCTTGTTCGTCGTCTGCCGATTAATTTGAAATCGACCGCATCTACGCTTTGGCAAACGCTCGTATCTTCCCAACCGAATTAGTTAGGCAGGCAAGATCCTTCCCGGCATCCAGGGCCAACGCCAACGCGTGACACAGAACCGATGGATTCTTTTTAAGTCGCCTATAGTTCCAGCCAAACTCCCCACATACAGCCTTAACGGACTCAAACCAGCCATCATTCGTCGATGCAATAGAGCTTTGAATATTTTCTTTCCATATTGTAGCTGCCTCATCGGAGTAGTCGGCGTCCGGCCAAATACACTTATTCTCTGGGTCTTCGGGCAACCCAAGCAATTTTACCAACTTTGCGTTGAGCGTTTTATTTTCTGCAGTTTGCTGCGCATCGCAATCTGTATCCGCATCAAAAATAACGTACTTCGGAATGCTAAATCCCTGAGCGAGAGCAATCATATTTATTAGATTCGCCTTTCCACCAGCCGCCACAACATGGCCACCGCACCTCAAGAATTCTTCCAGAGCACCCATATGGTCTAGCAAAGCTGTAATAATGGCCTTATCTTCTGCGCCTTCCACCAAGACGAGCTTGTTACAGAAAAATGCTTCGCTCAGCTCTGGCTGGATGAATTGATCGAGCTTTGCCATCGTTGCCCTCTCTCCGATGGCCTCTTCGCCAGCAAGACTCGAGAGAAATTGTCGGTGTTGATCAATCGTCCAAAAAGACGTTTTCGAAAGGGTTCCAGGCGCCTTTCTGACGACCCGCAAATTGTCAAACGTCCGAGCAGAAACAAAGTGCGGACTATGACTTGTAATTAGGACTTGATCGCTTTCCGAT
Source organism: Hyphomicrobium sp. (assembly GCF_035687085.1). Classification (GTDB taxonomy): domain Bacteria; phylum Pseudomonadota; class Alphaproteobacteria; order Rhizobiales; family Hyphomicrobiaceae; genus Hyphomicrobium_B. The sequence goes on from NZ_DASRYS010000013.1 coordinate 47,140, forward strand.
ATTTTCTGAAGCGAAACACTGAGATGACGCGCCTGCGGAGGGTGTTGGTATAATTCCGGCTCTTCGATCGCCAGTATGATCGATGGCTGATTCTCGACGGAGAATTTTGAATTCAGGTGCACCAACGTAAGCAAATAATTTCTTTGCAGGCCATGACCAAACCTCGATACATCTCCTCGAAAGGAATCGTCGCTCAAGATTGAGCGAACAAGGGGCATTCTCAACGTCACGTTCTCGTCAGTTAAATCTGTCCAATCGAGATGCACGTGAGCGTCGGTCGACGTTATTTTGCGGAATTCCTGATCGAGAACAGCTTCGAGCTTAGAGACCTCAACTTTATAGTCCTGAGTAAGTGCTTTGATCTGATCGTGTGCAGTCGCGCGTATGGATTCAATCTTTTGGTCAACTTGCACCTTCGCTCGGATAATCCGATCGATAAGAACCCCGAAAGCCGTGTTTTTAGCTTCTTCGTCCTCGTCCGCCGCGTCCTTCACGGCGGGAATATAAACCCAATCAACATACTGCCGTAGCCTCGCCGCGACGCCGGAAGCGCCAAAAGCCAAATCTTCACTTTCGATCATCTCGCGTCGGTCAGGGTGATCTTGCTCGTACTTTTGAAGCGCCGACTCAAAGACACTGACCGCAGCGGACGTCGGAATGGACGGCAGATCCTCGAACTCGCCGGAACGCAATCCATTATAGAAGGCCTTTTTCTCTGGAGCTTTTCCTTCAAAAAATCCGCCAAACGCCTTTATTCCCTCTCGACGGCCGTGAATAGACGATACGACCACCCCATCAATTATTTTTCCGCGAATGAAGAACTCTAACTTGCCGTGCCTTTGGTAGTGTTCAAATCCCGGAAGCGGCTGGTCGGGCAGACCAGAGAATGTCAGCGAAATCACGAGCTCGGATTTAGGATCATTGAAGTCAGACTGATGAAGCGGGCTGATCTTCTGGGAACTGCGAAAGAAGATGTCCGCTGCCTTGAGGACAGTGGACTTTCCGCTATTGTTCGCCCCTATGATGCAGGTGTAAGGCGAAAGATGGATTTGCTCGCTTCGAAAGCAGCGGAAATTTTCTAAAGAGATGGAATGCAATCTCATTGCTACCTCCGAAAATTTTAATCATTCATTCAGCAGCACATATTCCTCCATTCGGGGTCACTCAAGCCAAAACGTCCATCGTCCCCGCTAAAGGGGTCCGTTCTTGGCCTGACGGATATTGTAAGGGCCTAAAAACCTATCCCCGCCGTCCGCACACGCAGCATCCACCCAAAAAAAAAGCCGGGCGGATTTCTCCACCCGGCTGATCTTGTCCGGACTCTCAATTCGCGCTCCGCACTTGAGCCCACGCATCGCGGGCCGAAGGCGCAGCGAGCAACTTACGGGCACATCCAAACCGGCCCGACAGCCACGCATCCGCGCGCATGCCAGCGCGCCGGCCGCGAATGATAGCGGTGCCATCCGCGATAGCGGTCGCGCCGATAGTGGCGATGATGATGCCGCGCGTGGCCGCGCTTGAATTTGCGATGGCCCTTGTAATGCCGATGGCGCTTGTATTGGGCGAGCTCGATGCCGCTATGGCCGTTGCTCAAGCCGCCGAGCGCCGTCGGCGCAGGGGCAGCCGTTGCCGGGACGGTGGCGCCGAACGCCGTGCCCAATGCCAGAAAACCAACGATTACGAGATTTCTCATCTCAGGGTCTCTCCTTTTACTTGTATGTCATTGCACGCAGCCCGGTCACCCACCGGACTGCATGGGACGCGCGCGGCGGCGATCGCCACCGCACCTTTAGCCAACGATCTGGCAGCGCAGACCCGGCGCGCGAATTCGCATCAAAAGCCCGTTTCGGCGCTGTTTTTTCTGAAAAGATTTGGCCTCACGCGCGGAACTTTTTTCGCGTTCCGCGTCGGGCGTTTGTATTCAATCGGGCGGACGGCTGCGCGGCCTAACACTTCCGCGTCGGGCGGCCGGCTCCCGGAACGGGAGTCGCCCGGCGCACCAAAAAGTTGCGGTGCGCCTCATAAATCGCATTGCGGAAATATGTGTACCAGCAACGGTCCTTTACTTGGCAACTGCCAAGCACTGGACTAGCGTTCGGGTAGATTTGTCCGCACGGGGGGTTGCTATGCAGGTTTTCAAGTTAGGCTTCATGGCCGCGATTATGGTGTCCGGACTTTCGGCGATGGCTCAGGCGGCCAATTGTACCCGGGTCGCAGCCCTTGGCGATAACGTCACCCACGATCTGGCGGTGCTGTTCTCCACGAACGCACTTAAGAATACGATCGCCGGGCGAGGACTCATAGGCAAGGGGCCCGTGAAAACCACCTGCAAATCATCGACGGCGATGGTTGAGTGTCACTCCTCGCAGATGGCCTGCAAGGGCGGGACGCCCGCAACCTGCCTAGGCGCCTGGCTCTGCTTCTGAACGCGGAGTTAGACGTGGGCTCGTGATGCTTTGGGCTACTTTTGGCCCGAAGCAGACGCTTAACCGCGCGCGCTCTCTATTTGCACTCAGCGCCTTCTGGGTCCCCCACAAAAAAACTTATCCCCGCGGCCCGCGCACACCGCATAATCCTCTCACCCATCCGGCAAGGGCATCACGCGAGGCGTCGCGTGGCGCTCGGATGGGGCAGCCTCACCCGCTCGCGGCACGCGCGCGATGCGGACAAGGCGGAAGGCCACGTCCGCACGGGGTGAGAAGCCCGTGTGCGGAGCATCCCGCTTCATTAAGTGACCTGGCCGGAACCCTGTTCTTTGGCTGTCACGGAGCGGACCGGTTCCGAGACGAACCTTGCGAAGGCCCACGCCGCGGAACCCGTCCGCTTCGTGCTTGATTGCTTGCACACGGCGACTCCCCTCCGGGGAGCCGGCCGCCGTGTGCGCGTGCGTGTTGCACACTCATCTTCTTGTTCTATCTCCCGGACACGGCTAATCAGGCGGCATCGTCTGCACGCACCGTTTGCTGAGCGCAGCTGACGTCGGCGAAAAAGCAGGCTTGGGGACCAGGGGGAGAACCACGATGACCGGACTTGCTAGCCGCTACTTCGCATCCGCGTTGATCTACGCCGTGCTCGGCATGGCCCTGGGCGTCGCGATGGGCATCACGGAAGATCACGCGCAGATGCCGACGCACGCGCACATGCTCGTCATCGGCTGGGTCAGCTTCGCGCTCTTCGGATTCTTCTATCATCTGTTTCCCGCAGCCGAGAAAGGCCGCCTCGCCACGGCGCAGTTCTGGCTGGCAGAAATCAGCCTGCTCACCATGGTGGTCGGACTTGCGCAAATCTTCGCAGGACGTGCCGACACCGGCACGCCCTTCGCCGCCGCCGCTTCGATCGGCCTGTTGACGTCGATGATCCTGTTCGCAATCAACGCCTGGCCCATCGTCCGCCGCGCGTAACGCCTTCCGGCCAGCTCACCGCGTGTCCGCATCCGGCGGCCGGCTCGACGAAGGAGAGTCGCCGGATGCAATCAGAAAACGGCGCAAACAAAGAGAGAAAGCACCAACGTGCAAATCGCTTTGATCAACGTCTTCACCGTCGAGCCAGCGAACCAGCAGCAGCTCATAGATTTGCTCACGCAGGCGACCGAACAGTTCGTCGCCCACGCGCCGGGCTTCATATCGTCGACGCTCCATCGCAGCTTGGACGGCAAGAAAGTGACGATGTACGCGCACTGGCGGAGCCCCGAGGACTACGAGGCCATGCGAAAAGATGCGAGGCCCCGGCCCTTCCTCGAAAAAGCCCTGACGATCGCGAAGTTCGATCCGGGAATGTACGAGATCGTGCAGACATTCTCGCCCCCGCAAGTACGGAGCACTTGATGACGCCAGCAGAAACGGCGCAGCACTACCGCAATTACATCGAAGCGCTGAACACCGGCGGCTATCGCGATCTCAAGGCCTTCGTCGCCGATGAGCTGACTTATAACGGCCGCAAGCTCACGCGCGCCGACGACGAGGCCATGCTCGCGAACGACCACGACACGATCCCGGATCTTTATTTCCACATCGACGTGCTCGTCGTCGAAGGCAACGACATCGCCTGCAAGCTCGACTTCAACTGCACGCCGGTGAAGGAATTCCTCGGCCTCAAACCTAACGGCAAGAAGATCTCATTCTCCGAGCACGTCTTCTACCGCCTGCGCGACGGCCGCATCAGCGAAGTCCGCTCGCTCATCGACCGCGACGCGGTCGCAAGACAGTTTGCCGAGTGATCACCGGCAAGCTTCCACTAATAACCCCTGCGAATATGCCCGCGAGGATGCGAACTATAGCCGTACTTGTTCAACAGCTCGCGCTCGCGTGGGTTCAAGCGCTCTCCCATTCGCGCCTTCGCGCGCGCGGCCTCGAGACCGGCCGGCGAAACCGCGTGCGCCGCGGGCACAACGAACGATGCCAAGATCAACGCCGCACCAGCCCCGGCAATCCAATTGCGTTTCATTGCTGAACTCCTTGTCGCAAATCGAGCCTCGGCTTTATCGGCCCGGTGCCTGGGCGTGAGTGCTCGGGCATAGCGTTGCGAACTAGTACGCATCGCGACCGTTCCAACAAAAAAAAAGCAGCAGACCGAAGTCCGCTGCTCTTCTCTCCCAGATCGTGTTTGACTCAATTAATAATCGTACGGTCCATAGCCACCTGGGCCGATGTAGACGCTGACTCCTGGTCCGCGATCGTAGTACCCATCGTAGCCGCGATAGCGATAGCCGTAACCGTAATCGTCGTTGCCGCCATACCGGCGAAGCTGTTCGCGATCGCCGCGATTGAGATAGCGGCCTTGCCGCTCTTTCGCGCGTGCGCCTTCAACGCCGGAAATCGAATCGGCCTGGACCGTTGGCGCGACGAACGCCGCCATCAACGCGGCGCCAGCCGCAGCCATCACAGTTCTCTTGATCATCACACCTCCAATCATCTCTTGAAAGTCAGAGTTAAACAGACGTGCGCCTGCATGCATGGCCAACGCCATGCCTAGCCGCCTGTTCCAGCCCGCTGGGCGGCGGAAGGCCACACCCTTCGCTGGCCCGCGATCGAGGTCCGCGAGACGACTGAGAAACAAAGATATCCCCGCGGTCTCGCAACGCGTTACGATCTACCGATCGAACGGGTGTTCAGGCCGGACCGGGGGCGGGGCCGGTCAGCGCATTTGCCGAAGCGCCCGCCGGTATTCGTAATCGCGATCGCCGCCGCGCCAGGATTCGTGTTGGCTGCTGTATTCGTACCGGCGATCCGGATACTGCCTGTACCGGGGATAGTGCGACTTGCTTTTACCGTGCGCGCCCTCGGCGATGATGATCGGCTTCGCCTGGGCAAATGGGACAATGAATGATAGCGCAAGCACGGCGGCCGCGGCCGCCATCCAATTCGAATTCATGCGTTTGCTCCCTACGGTTCTTATTGGGGGCATTTCTTGACGCCCGATTGAGCAGACGAAGAATTTAACTCGCCGCCTGCCTACTCATCGCAATGCGCCGCAATTTCGAGACGTGCACTGCGCATTCGCAAATGCTTCACATGCCGTGCCGATAGCGCCAGCCCATCTCGCGGTTCTCCATGCGGCGGCGCATGGCATGGCGGCGCAGCATCTCGCGTTCCCGCGGTGTTAGATTCTCACCAATGCGCGCCTTGATACGCGCGCGTTCGAGCGGCGTCAGGTGCCGTTGTGCGTTCGCCACCGGCACCGCAACAGTTGCAATGGCCAATGCGGCGCCAGCCGCAGCAATCAAATTCCATTTCATGGTCGAGCCCTTGTCTCATCTCCAAACCGCACATCAGGCAGCGATTAATCAGCCGCCGCGCGCCTCGCATATCGAAGCCCAACTCGATCTAACCACCGCCGTTCCAACTCAAAAAACACAAGCGGACGGCGCTTATACTCGTCTCTGTGCTGACGGCTTAACCAGCACTCAACCAAACTACGAGCGCATCGCGCGTCATTTGGGACAGCACTCGGCAATCCGGGCTATCGTTATGGAAAACGGGTGTTCCATGCGTGTGCTCTGCATCTTCCTCGCGGTCGTCGCATTTCTGGATAGCCCGCGGGCCGCCCGCGCCGAGGATGATTTGAAGACAATCCTCGAATTCACCCGCACGAAATATCAGGTCCCTGCCCTCGCCGCGGCCGTCGTGAAGGACGGAAAGCTCATCGCCGCGGGGGCCGTCGGCAATCGGGTCGCGGGGCGGGACCTTCCGGTGAGCGTCGATGACCGTTTCCACCTCGGCTCCGACACCAAGGCGATGACGGCGACACTGGCGGGCATGATGGTCGATGAAGGCAGGCTTCGCTGGAATTCGACGATTCAAGAGGTGCTCGGCCCGCTTCTTCCCGGTCTGCGCCCGCGGTTCGCGAACATCACGCTGCGCCAGCTTCTTTCCAATACGAGCGGCCTGCCCCCTGACAACGAAGAGATCGGCAGGCTTTATTTCAGTCCCGATGCCGTCGATCATCCGCCGTCAGACTGGCGGCTAAAGATGATTTCGAATTGGGGAAGCCGGCATGACCCCAGCATCGCGAATGTCGGAAAGTTTCAGTACGCCAACCTCGGCTACGTCATCGCCGGCGCCATGATCGAAAAGGCCTCGGGCAAGCCGTGGGAGCGGCTGATGTACGAACGCATCTTCGTGCCGCTCGGACTGAAGACGGCTGGCCTCGGCGCGCAGGCGACGTTCGGCATCTACGATGCGGCCGTCGGCCACCGCATCGATAGCAAGGGCAAGGTAACCCCGTATCCGTGGGGCGAAGCCGCCGATCTGCCCGCAGCTTTGGGCCCCGCAGGCCTCGCGCACATGAGCATCAAGGATTTCGCGGCGTGGGCCGGTTGGAACGCGGGCGAAGGCAAGCGCGGGCCCGCCATTCTCAAGCCGGAGACGCTCAAGCTCCTTCACAAGCCCGTGGTCGAGATGCAGGTCAAAGACCCCAAAACCGGCGCGATGAAAACGGGCTCGTACGCGCTCGGCTGGGGGCTGTCGAAATTCGATTGGTCGGACAAGCCGCTGCTTACCCATAACGGATCGAACGGTATGAACTTCGCATCCATTCTGATCGACCCGGATCGTGACCTGGCGATCGTTGTAGCCACAAACATCGCTGGCACGCGCGCCGATCCCGCGACGCTGGAAGTAATGAAATCACTTTATGCTAAGTATTCAAAATGACGGAGGACAACGGCGGCAGCCCGGATGCAAGGCCTCCATTGCAGATCCGGAATCAAGTCGGGGCGACCTCCATGTTTCTTCTGCCTTTCTGGCAACGTCTGATCATCACCATCATCGCGATGCTGGCGGCGAGCTATCTCATCTCCCTCGCATGGCAGCAGCTGTTCGATTTCCCGCTGCCCATTTATCTCGGCGGTGTCATCGGCGGCCTGGCGGCTTTGCCTGTTTGGGACTTCCTGAAGCGGATCAGACCGAGAGGGTCCTGATCGAACCCTCCCGCAATCATTGGCCCTCGCCGCTCGTGCAACGTCCTAGTCGCGCAGCACCGACCGGATCTGGTCCTCGTACTGCTTCACGGCCGCAAGCGCCCGCGACTTCATCGCGGGATCCGACCCCTCGCGTTCAGTGAAGCTCTCGATGGCGTTGCGCGCATTGTTGACAATGGCCGTGGCCGACGCCTGCGGGTTCATCTCGCGGCTGGCGATCTTCTGCAGGAGCTGCGTGAGGATGACGCCGGTCGCAAGCGACAGCCCAGAGAGTTCGGCGACCTCGCGCTTCAAGTCCGCGATTGCCTGGTTTGTGTCGATACTGTCCGCCATCCCAAAAACTCCTTCCAGCCGATGTCGCGTTGCCTAATACGATTGCCGCCGCCCATGCAAGCCCGCACTGCCAAGGAGGAGCACGCAGCGAGGTCGCGGCGCCGAGGCGCGCGAGCGGCCAGCGCGCGAAACAGGCATCGCGGCCCGAAATTCGCCACCAACATTTGACAAGATGCATGCCGCGGGGATTGAGAGCATCAGTTTTGGGGCGAGCCATGATCGAGCGAAAGCCGGCAAACATAGGCCGGACGCTTTCCATCCCGCGCACGGCGACAATCGAGGGCGGCGTAGACTACCCCGGCCCCGTAGTCGTCGAAGGCACCATCCTTGGCGACGTTAACTGTCTCTCGCTCCTCGTCGCAGAACGAGGCGTCGTTGAAGGCACGATCAAGTCCGAGGACGTGACCATCCTCGGCGAAGTCACGGGCGAAATTTTTGCCGATCGGCTGACGCTCAAGGCCGCGTGCCAAGTCAACGCCGATATCGTGCACAAGCGGCTTCTTCTGGAAGATGGCTCATTCTTCGAAGGCAAATCGCGCCGCCACGCCGAACCGCTGCGGCTGCTCTAGTTCAGCAGGTCCATCAAAGACTGCGTGCCCCGCCGAATCCCGTACATATGCGGAGCGGGGGGAAGAAACGCCAATGCCCCCGGAAACCAAGGGGGGAAATCTTGCTTTCACGCCGTCAATTCTGCTGCAGCGGAGCGATCGCTGCGAGCCTGCTGACCGTCGACCAGTCCTTCGCCGCCAGCCAGTGCGAAGCACTCACGCAAGCGACCCAGTCTGCGATCAGTCCGGATGACGCGCTCGCGCGGCTCAAGGAAGGCAACGAGCGCTTCGTTTCCGGCAAGTCGATCAATTGCGATCTCATGGCGCAAGTGCAGGCAACCGCGAATGGTCAATACCCCTTCGCCGTCGTCATTGGGTGCATCGATTCCCGCGTGCCGCCGGAATTCGTTTTCGACCAGCGCATCGGCGATATCTTCAGCGCGCGCGTGGCGGGCAACGTCATCAACGACGACATCGTCGGCAGCGCCGAGTTTGCAGCCAAACTCGCGGGAGCGAAACTCATCGTTGTGCTTGGGCACAGCCAGTGTGGCGCTGTGAAGGGTGCCGTCGACGGCGCCGAGCTTGGCAAGCTGACCGGACTTCTCGCAAAGATCCACCCCGCCATCGAAGCAAACAAGAATGAGCCCGGCGAGCACACGAGCAAGAATGGCGGCTTCGTACAAGCTGTGGCGCTTGATAACGCCAAGCTTGGTGTTGAAATGCTGACGAAGAAGAGCACCGTCCTCTCCGAACTCGTGGCCGATCGAAAGCTGATGATCGTGCCGGCAATGCACGACGTTGCCACGGGCCGCGTGACGTTCATGAGCTGATCGTCGCTGCCTGACCACCGCCAGAATGACGGCGTTCCGGCTCGGGGAGCCGGCCGCATCGTATCGAACCTGTGAGCCGGCGGGTTCACAGACAAGATGCTTTGCGACCGGCACCGCGAGACGGATGCCTCACCGCGATCAAAGCACGGGCAGGACCACCGTCCTGTTCCCTGGGGAACAGCACAAGCTCGCCCCTGAGACATTGCTGACGTAGGATTGCGGAAAGACGCGCGCAGCCAGAGGTTCTCAAAGGTGCCATCAGTTCTCATAACCGGAACGTCGTCAGGCTTCGGCCTTGTGATTGCAGTCGAGCTTGCCAAACGCGGCTGGCACGTCATCGCAACGATGCGGGACCTCACGAAGCGAAAGGCGATCGACCGCGCCTTGGAGGCCGCTGGCGTCGGCGCCAACGTCCGCATTGAGCAGCTCGACGTGACAGACCCCGTATCCATGGATCGTGCCATCGCGAGGCTAGATCTCGGCAATCAGCGGCTTGATGCAGTCATTCATAACGCCGGCGTAGCGGTCGGCGGCGCCTTCGAGGACCTCGATGAAGCACACATTCGTCATGTGATGGAGGTGAACTACTTCGGCGTTCTCGCACTGACGAAGCGCCTGCTTCCCGCCTTCCGCGCCCAGAAGCACGGCCGTATCGTGATTATATCGAGCGAAGCGGCCTTCGCAGGCCAGCCAGGCAACTCACCTTACAGCGCTGCGAAATGGGCGGTCGAAGGCTGGGCGGAGGCCGTCGCCTACGAACTCGAGCACTTCAACATCGACATGATTTTGATCGAGCCCGGCGCCTATCGCACGAACATCTGGCAAAGCTCGCCGCGCGTATTGCCGAAATCGAGCGCTTACTATCCCCTGATGCGGCATCTCGAATTCACGATCGATGCCCATGTCGCAAAAGCCGCCCGCGATCCGATTGAAGTTGCGACCGCTGTGGCCCGCGCTCTGGAAGCGCCTCACCCGAAATTCCGGACGGCCGTGGGCCCGACGGCGAAATTCATGCACTTCACACGCGGCAAGCTTCCAAGCACCGTCGTGCGCAAACTCTTCAGTCGATTTTTCTCGTTGAATAAAGTGCGCTGGTAGCCACGAGGCGCGACGCAGACAGCACAAACCGCCGCCTGCGTCCGCAGGCGACGGCTTTTTGAAAGCTGGCGCTTACCGGTTATGTTCGCGCTTGTACTGCTCGATATCGGCTTGCGTGACTTCGCTCGATTTGCCGAGCGCCTGGATGCATCCGTCCGTCAGCATTTTGCGGTGCTCACGCATGCACTGCCTTGCAGCTTGCGTCCCGACCTTATGCTGACTGCAATAAGCGGCGTAATCCGAAGAGCACGCGTCCTTGACCGCCTGACTGACGGCGAAAGCACAACCCGACGACAAGGCGAGCATCACCACCGCCAGACTTGCGACCCTCTGCATGATAGTTTTCCTTCAATGCCATTCCGTGGAGCAACGCAAATGACCTGACGTTGTTCCGCGGTCAAGCGCGACAAACCCGAACGCAACAGCGCAAGGCAGATGTCAAACTAAACTCACGCGCCTCGCGCAGATCAGGCAACCCATCTTGTATGAGATAAGCCCATGCTTAGGCCCGAATCTTCACCATCACAACGCAGGGCAACACCCGTGGGCGAGACATTGGCCTCAATCGCCGTGCGCTGATCGACCGCGCCCACGTTCATTTATTCGAATGCAGAATTGCGGCTTTGAACGCTCCCGCTCAAGCAACATCACATAAGACGAAGCTTCCGATCCTGCATGTCGACGACGTCCGACGGCTGCGGACGTGGCGAGACCTGATTGCGCCCATTGCGCTTGGCAGCGTAGAGCGCCGAGTCCGCGGCGGAAATGATAACGCCGACGCGGATCTCGCGGCTCACGATGGCGGATGCCACTCCCATGCTTACCGTCACGACATCGCCAATCGGCAAGGCCGGATGAGGAATGGCAGCATCCTCGATCGCGCGCCGGATCCGCTCCGATATCCTCACGGCAGTTGAAAGATCGACGCCACGCAGAACGAGAATGAACTCTTCGCCGCCGAACCGGAACGCCGTATCGACGTGATCTCGCAATTCGCTTTGAATGATCCCCGCAACCCGCTTCAGGCAGACGTCGCCGGCCTGATGACCGGCCGTATCGTTGAAGGCCTTGAAGTGGTCGATGTCGAGCAGAACGATTGCCAGCTCCTGGTTCCAGCCCTTGTTCTGGTTACAAACCTCGATCACCTCGTCGAGCGAGCGCCGGTTGCGCAACCCCGTCAGCGGGTCTCTTCGGCTCTCGACGTCGAGTTCGCGCCGCTGCAGGCGCCCGCGAAGCGACAACAGGAAGTTCATGCGCATTTCACGTTCGAGCACATAAGACGCAAAGATCGCCAGCACGACGGCGCAGCCGAAGACGGCGTTGGCAGAGACCTGAAAGTCGAGGGGATACTGAGGTAGCATCGCGAGCCCCACGGCATGCATCGCAAAGCAGGCAAGGCAAGCCGCGACCGCATACCAAAAGCGGATCCGCTGAACCATCGTGATGAAGAGCAGGATCAGGATGATGATCTGGTGCTGAGCATCGTGATGCGGGCCATGCGCGGCCAGCATTAAATAGAGATTGCTGCCTGCCCCGAGAACGACGGCGCCCGCGGCCACTATGAGTTCGCGTACGCCGACCGGCGGATTCAAATACAATGTCGCGATGAGCAGCAAGGCAATGGGCGTAACGACGCCCAGACGTACCCAGAGCGCAATATGAAACGTGTCCGGCGCGGTCAACCAGTCCGATATCAGGAAGAGATTGTAGAGAACGACGCCGAACAAAGCGCCGATCGCAAGCTGCCGGCACCTGTCGGCGCCGACTTCTGCCTCGAACGCAGCCTCGAGCCGCCGGGGGAATTTCAGCCACGGAAATCCGGAACGGATGGTCCTCTCGACGATCCTCGAGTCGACACCGGCTGGTATGTTTTCGTGGGACACTCGTTCCATCACAGGTGCTTCTGCTCAGTTCACGGAGTGAGCAAAAGCAACGTTAAGACCACCCGCCTTAATAGGAGGTACACAGACGAGATGGTGGGCGGGCGCGCAACGGCACAATTCGTCGCCCGCGCGAGCGGCCCACGACAGAACCTGATTGCAGCCATCAGCGGGGCGAGGTCACAAAGACGCGCAATTTCAGCGCCTTACCTCGTCGCTTCTGGCCTTGCACCGCTCATCGCGCGCTCTTCTTCTTCAATTAACGGACTTCAAAGCGCGTTCCGGATCCTGCAGCGAACTTTTAGAAGAATGCTTGCGAGATGATTAAAGTCATTCAGGAACGGCAGCCGCCTCGACGGGCGCTGAGGCGTCTTCGCCGCTTTTTCGAACGCGGCTCGCCGGCTTGACCATGAGAAGCAGAAGCCCGGCTAAGAGGATCATCCCGCTCGCAATCTGAAATAGCGTGCTGAAGGGGATGTTCTGCTCTTTCAACCGCCCGCCGGCGTAGGTCATGACGCCCCCTGCGGTCGTCCCAGCAAAATTCAACAGCCCATAGGCAGTAGCCCGCACGCGGAAATCGACGACTGTGCAAACAGCCGGCATCAGGTTGGCGTCGAGAAATCCTTGCGACATGCCCGCAACGACAATGCAGCAAAGAATGACGGGAACGTACTCCACCGCGCCCATCAGATAGAGGCACGGCGCCGCGATGATAAACCCGATGGCCGGCACCAGTGCGCGCGCCCGAACGTTTGAGCCCGCCCACCAATCCGAAACATTGCTCGCAATCAACATTCCAAGAAACGCGGCCCCATTGAACGTCATTGGGCCATAGACGCCGGCCCACGCGGGATCGACGCCAAGCTCGGACCGGAAGAATTCGGCCAGCCAATTGCGGACAGGCCAATAGGCGGCGCCGTCGAGCACGTTCATCAACAGCAGCAGCAGAAATCCCGGCGCCAGCAAGAGCGATGCCGCCGAAGCCGCATCGCTTGCGCCAACTTCTGCGTCCTCTCGGGCAGACTGAGCCCCCGCCTCGAGGCGGGATGGAAAGATGACAGTCAACAGAAGCGCGTAAGCGACGCCGATGCCGCCGATGACGAGAAAGACCGCGCGCCAGCCAAAGGCTTCAGCCATGAAGCCGCCAAGGCCTCCGAGCACGGAACCCGCGTAGACTCCACTCAGATGCAGACCCGTCGCCCGGCTCCGTGTCGGCCCGCGATGATATTCGACGATCAGAGCGACCGCGGCGGGCATGTAGAACGCCTCGCTGACGCCGAGGACAGCGCGTGCGAGAAGCATGCCTTCGAAGGAGGTCACAAGGCCGCTGACAAAAGTGGCGGCCGACCAGACGACGAGGCTCGCCAGAATGACTTTCTTCTTGCCGGCGCGATCGGCAACGTAGCCGGCCAAAGGCGAACAGAAGCCATAGACCCAGAGGAAAACCGACGACAGCAGGCCGAACTTCTCGTCACCGAGGCGGAGGTCCGCCTTGATTTGGCCGGGCATCGTGACGACGAGCTGACGATCGAGGTAGTTGAGCAGCGCGACGGCCCACAGCAAGCCGACGATCGCCCATGCCATGCGTCCCGCTTTTGTTGTCATTCCCCGTCGCGCCCCTTACCCCGGCGCGACTTAGGCCGAAAGCGCGGCTCACCGCAACCGGTAGCAATTCTGAAAGACGCGCGGCGCCCGGGTGACGTCGTATCCCGCCATGCATTGGACGAGATAGGTCTCGTTCGGATGCTTGAAGAGGATGAAGGTCGAACGATTGTCCGAATTGCTGGCGTAGCCCGCAATCTGCCAGCCCGATTTCATCAATTGCGAGATCGATCCGGCGGAGCGGTCCGGATCATCATCGGCGATCGTTGAGCCGCCGATTGCGGCCGCCGGAATCAAGAGAGCCGCAATGACGGCGGCGCACGTCCGTATAAGCATCGCATGGGCTCCGCGAAGAAGTTCATCCGCCAGCAGCGAGCGTCACGCGCGACCTGGGGCGCTCCGATCCTAGCATATTCAGACCGATCAAGCCCGCGACGGCCGTCTGCCATGCGACGAGAAGAACAGCACCGCCATCGAAATAGTTCGTCGCCGGCAACAGCACACCAAGTAGCGCGCCCGCCATGACGATGCTGCTCACAGCGACCGGTCTGCGCAATGATGGGACGAACGCCGCCGCGCCCGCCCACGTGATGGCCGCTCCCACCGCACCTGCCACAAACCCTGCGAGACATGACTTGATGAGACTGGGACCGGCCGCCGCGAGCAATGGACCGTCTATCTGAATCGCGACATTGACCGCCGCTTCCCATGCGATCCACGTCACCAGCATGACCATGATCACCCCGGCGGGCGAGACGTGACCAAACCGCCAGAGCCCGACGCCCAAGGCCAACCCGAACCACACGCCGGTCAGAACCATATAGAGGCCCGGCTGCGGGGCCTCGCCGTAGTTGCCATCATTGAACTGAAGGCCGAGCCAGGCAGATAACGCTCCGCAGGCTGCAAGAAACACGGTTGGATGGCGGATGAGATCGGGCATGGCAGAGCACTCGAGGTGATGCGATCAAAGCCAATCAAAGCGCCCGACATTGGCCGGAGAATGGTGGATAAAAGGCGTCCACTGCTCAATGCGGGAGGTTTGGTAACCTGGGAACAACCTTAATCGGCTAGACGTTAGGCGCTCATACATTTCTTGAGTTCGAGTGAGCCACCGGGAGAATTGACCAATGAAAGTCGCCGCTCTTGGAATTTGCATTGTCGCGTTGATGCTCGGAGCCTGCCGTCGTGAGACGCCGGAATATGTACCCATGAAGCTTGGTGGGCCCGTTCCGGCTTCCCAGGATGCCCCTCAGCGCTAATTCCGCGTTCAGTTTTGCGTTTATTCAGTTCGCGTAATGAGTGAGGAAGTGCAGCGCCGGCGCCACTGGTTTGGCGTATCGCCGGCGCTGCTTCATTTTGGCTATTGAGACGAACGCTGAGTCGCCCGTAGCCTTGCTCCAACATCAGAAGAAACGCGTCGAGGTCACGCTCAAGTTGCAAATCGAACGGCAGATTGGCTGCTGCATCGGTTGAACGATTTGGAGCGACCATGACGGAAAAGACCGACGCCATCTTTGCCCTCGCCCTCTTCATACTGACGATTGTCGGCTTGGCCATTTCATCGGCCGTGCATGCCGAACAAGCCGTACTCGCGACATCAGTAAACTGATCGACACTGGCGGTCCTATGCGGGAGAACTCCGCCCCTCGCTCAGCGGTCGAGCACTCAGTCGTAAATGTACGTGACCATGAAGGTACGGTCGGCCAGGTTGGATCCCGCCGGCGGTATCGGATAGCTCGTCTGTTGGGCGGCGAAAACGACGTCCTGATTGAGCGACGGATTCTTGGACCCCGACAGCAGCTTCACCTCGACGACATTGCCCGTTTCGGACAACAGAATTCTCACCGTCACGCGGCCGAGCGCATCCGTCAGCTGCGGCATCGTTTGCTGCAGCGCGCGGATCACCGCCCGGGCGAAGGCGTCATTGAGGCCCGAGCGGGTAATGCCGGGCGGCCGCTGAAACGCAGCCCCGCCACCGCCGCCGCTGAACGAGGGAATTGCCGGCGCCGACAAATCGAGAGCCGCCATCTCATTTTTCTTCGGCTTCGAGGGTTGTTTGGACGGCTGCTTGGGCGGTGTCTTGGCCGCCTTCTTCGTCTCGGTCTTGGGCTCCGGCTTGCTCTCAGGCTTAGCCTCGGGATTGGGCTTCGGCTCCGTCTGACTCTGCATCTTCGTTGGATCTTCATCCTGAAGCGAGAACAGGTCGGGCGGATTGCTGTCCGGGCTCGCATCATCGAGCTTGGCGAGTTCCTGCTCCGGCTTCACCGGGTCAGGCTCCGCCATTTCCTCGGGAGGAGTAGGCGGCGTCTCGGGCTGAGGCTTTTCTTGCGCCTGCGGCGGCGGCGGCTCTGGCTGAGCTTCGGGCTGCGCCTGCTCAGGTTTGGGCTGCTGAGTAGGCTGAGGCGGCGGCGCCTCCTGTGTCGGCGCAATCGGACCGGGCGGCGGTGTTACCGGCTCATCGGCCATGGCGCGGTTCTTGAGATCCGCTTCCGTGACGAGCGACACGCTGATCGCATCATCGGAGCCCGTCTCGCTGCCCAGGCGCTTGGCATGACCGGTTGCGACCGCACCGATGAAGAACGAGGCGTGCAGCAGCGCGGCAACTGCGAGAGCAATGTAGAAATTTCGCTCGCGATTCGACGCGCCCTCGCCCCAGCGCGAGAAGCCCGCAATAGAAAGACCAGCCGTTTGCTGTACGTCTTCGGCGATCATGTTTCTATGTTCAATTCCCACGGTAGCAAATTACATCGCTTGCCCCGGCCCGAACCAGAGATGATAACTGAACGGCGGAAAAACGCCGAGATCGCATGGTGGCGATTATGCGTGATGCGCCCTGAGGTCGCGGGAAAAGCGTTGCATCCAAACTAAGCGATTCGCTCTCCCTGAAAGTTGGAGCTCTCAATTCGTGAAGGCGGCCCATGCCCCGTAAAAGCACCCGACCTGCCGGAAAAATCCGAGCGGGCATCGGAGGTTGGACGTTCGAGCCGTGGCGCGGCGTGTTCTATCCGGACGATCTTCCACATGCAAAAGAGCTTGAATACGCGAGCCACCATCTCGCCACGATCGAGGTCAATGGCACCTATTACCGGACCCAGAAGCCCTCGACCTTCGCGAGCTGGGCCAAGGAAAGTCCCGATAATTTTGTCTTTTCCTTGAAAGGGCCCCGTTACACGACAAACCGGCGCGTGCTCGCTGAGGCGGAAGAATCGATCAAGCGGTTTATCGATTCAGGGATTACTGAACTGGGTCCCAAGCTCGGCCCCCTGCTCTGGCAATTCGCGCCGACGAAGAAGTTCGACGAAGAGGACTTCGGCGCCTTTCTGGACCTCCTTCCAGCCAAGGCTGGCAGCCACAAACTGAAACATGCCGTCGAACCGCGTCACCCATCCTTCTGCACGCGCGAATTCATAGAACTCGCGCGCAAGAAATCCGTGGCCATCGTGTTCGCCGATCACGCCACCTACCCGGCGATCGCCGACGTGACGAGCGACTTCGTCTATGCGCGATTGCAGACTGGCGATGACAACATCCCAACCGCCTATAAGCCGAAAGCGCTCGACAAGTGGGCCGAGCGCGCCAAGGCGTGGGCCGCGGGCGGCGTGCCAAGTGATCTTCCGATCATTGATAGTGGCGCCAAGCCCGCACCGTCACCGCGTGACGTGTTCGTGTACTTTATCCATGAGGGCAAAGTCCGCGCCCCGGCCGCGGCCATGGCTTTCCAGAAGCGCGTCTAAGATACTAGGGCGCTCGCAAGCCTTGCCTGCGAGCGCACGATGCTAGCCCTTGGCCTCTTCGTCGAGGTTGAGGCAGACCGAGTTGATGCAATAGCGCTTGCCGCTTTCCGTCGGGCCGTCGTCAAAAACGTGGCCGAGGTGCGACCCGCAGCGCGCACACGTGATCTCAGTGCGCACCATGCCGTGCGAGGTATCGGTGTGATATTCGACGGCGCCGGGCAGCGCTTCGTCGAACGACGGCCAGCCCGTCCCGGACTCGAACTTCGCATCGGACGAGAACAGCGGATTACCGCACGCCGCGCACGTGAATGTGCCGTCGCTGTCAACCTCGAGATATTCGCCCGTGAATGGCGGCTCGGTGCCCTTCTCGCGCAGCACACGATACTGCTCGGGCGTCAGCCGCTTGCGCCACTCGGACTCGTCCATCGGGACTTGTTTCTTTTCCATTCGCTTTATGTCCGCCAACTGGAGTTGAGGTGCAAGCTATACGCTCGAGCGGCGGCAAGCCTTACCAGCGGGCGCGCCGATCGAGCCTTCGCAGATCGATCTGAACGGGCTCGGGCGGAGGCTGCAGAGCGTAGCAAGGACGCCCGTTGCAGCCGCTCGGCCATCCGTACCGGTCCATCAGCTCAGCGTTCTCGGGCGTCAGCCGGCCCGCCCGGTATTCGGCACGGGCATGCTCGACGTCGAAGATGGAATCCCCTGCCCCCGCTGCGGTCGGCAGCAACCCGGCCAGCGCCAACGCGGCGGCAAAACAAAGTGCGCTCTTCATGGCTTTTCCACCCTCTGTTGATCAGCAAACACCCAGCTAGCGCGCTGCGCCCACCATTAGCTGTAGCAAGCTGAAATACGGTGAGCGAGTTCTTATCACTCGGAAATAATCAGAAATTGCATAACCTGATCTGCTCCCACGCCTCGCCGATGCCACGTTGATGGGGCGAATCTGGTAAACAGGGAGAATAAATCCGGGGCTCCGTGGCGATCGCCGTGCCCCTTCGCCCAAACAATGAGGAGCACATCATGTCGGACCGGACCCAACTCGCGATTGGCCGCAATTCGATATCCGTACCTCGCATGACGAAGCGGCTCGTTGAAGCCGTCATCGCCACAGGGCTGACGTCGCTGGTCGCATTCGTCATTCTCGTCTTGAACAACGTGCTGACCAACCGCGGCGGATGGCTAGAGGGCTTCGATGTCTGGCGCGCATTCATGCGTCAGCCGGCAATCCTTGGAACGATGTTCCTGACGTCACTTGTTACCGTGATGTATCTCACGTGGCAGCGGGACCGGCTGAACAAGCGCTAGGCTTCCATCACGCTCCGAAAAAAACAAAACGGCGAGATCCGATCTCGCCGTTGCCATTTCCAGAGAGAGTCCCGAAAGGCCGTCAGCCTTTCAGCGAGGCGTTGCACAGACTGTAGTATCCGCCGCCTTTTTGGATCCACTTCAGGCCGCCATTGGCGTTCGAGGCCTTGTTCGCCTTGTACTGGTCGAGGCATGTGTGCATGCGAGCTTTGCCAGCCGTCTCCTTCGAATACTTCGGATCGATCGACTTCGGGAAGACCGTACCCGACGGTGCCGTCGTTGTGCTCTTGACTGCCGCCTTGTCATCGGTGCTGGCAGGGGCCGCAGGATCATCTGCGCCGCATTCTTTCTTGCGGAATTCGTTCCACGACTGGCCGTTCAAAGTGCCGGCAGATTTCGCTGCCTGGTACTTCACGCTGCATTCCTTCGTCGAAAGTGCAAAGCTCGGACCGGCGCTCGCCGCCGCGAAGGCGGCACAGACAGCTGCCACTACCAGAAAGCGTGAGGTCATCTGAGGTCTCCTTGGACGGCGATAATACTCCGGTCCATAACAAATCCGCATCCCCGGCCGGCAGCAAGTACAAAGACGTGGCTTGCGCTTCCAGCGTCGCGGCTAGGGTATAATCTTTCGCCGGTGCTGCGAGAACGTGGATTCCGGTCTACTTACTAAAAAGTATGGCAGCGCTTGCCTTGGGACGAAGACGAGACGGACGACCGGGCCCCGGAGCCTTCAATTGCCGATACACCTGATGTGGAGAAAACAATGAACCTAGGGAGGCGTGACGCCCTTGGACCCGCCGTTGGGGCAATCGCAATGGTCCTTTCCTGGGGAGCGGTGGCGGCCGATGAACCGGCCGAAGACATCGTCGTTAAAACCAAAGCTGATATCGCGAGCACCAATCTGACGCCGCGCGATCTGGGCTCGCGCTACGGCCAAGCCCTGGGTGCCGTCGAACTGTGCACCGGCGCCAAGATCACGGAAAAGGCCTCCGCCCTCCCGGCCGTCTACTCAGGCGCGGAACTCGACGCCTTCAATGTGCAGCAAAAGAAAATCTACGATGCATGGCTGAGGGTAAAGCATTGCGTCCGCGAGGATGACCCGAACCAATGCAAGGTCATCATCGACGAAAGCTGCGCCGCGGTCCTGACGGAAATTGGGCCAAAAGGCACGGCCTTCCCGGGACTCATTGAATTTTCCAAACCCTGAGCCTTGGCGCCTCAAAAGCAGCACCGCTTCAAACTTGGCTAGCCGGATGCCGCCGATGATCCCGCTTCGACCGCGTCCTATGCTTGGCGCCGCAGCAGCAAGGTTAACGCCTGCCGCGGCCAGCCTTGCCACATTGATAAAAGGAAGTCCGAGCCTTAAGGCCTGCCTACAAACACGAAGGACGAAAATGGCCGATTTATCAGCATTGAAAGTGGGCTTGGAGGGCACGGCAAGCGCGCTCGTGACTGAGGAGCGGCTCGCAACAAACGTGGGCAGCGGCAACGTTCCCGTCTTCGCCAGCCCCATGCTTCTCGCCCTGATGGAAGCAGCCGCCGTCAACTGCCTCGAGGGCCATCTGCCTGAGGATTATCAGAGCCTAGGCGTGCAGCTCAACGTGGCGCATACTGCGCCCACGCCGATCGGCTTCACCGTCACAGCAAAGGCAACGCTGAAGGCGATTGAGGGACGCAAACTGACATTTGATGTCGTTGCAAACGACGGGGCCGAGCAAATCGGATCGGGGGTCCATACTCGCATTGTCGTTGACACGCCCCGGTTCATGGCGCGGCTGGCTGCCAAATCTCTGCCACGACCGTAGAGGAAGGCTCAGCATTCGTCGCGTCGAGTCATGCGCCGCATTTCTATTCGCCCAGCGGCAACACCACCGGAGTTACAGGCTAATGCGACTGCTGCCAGCTCTCATCATTCTCGCCGCCGCGCTGGCTGCCGCCGGATCCGCCGAAGCAGCCGAGACTTGCACCACGAAGGATTTTGCGGCGGCAATCGACCAGTCCGGAGCGAGCCTCAGAGCTTTGACGCTGGAAGCGCAGCCCAAACTCCAGGAGCGCATGCAGCGTTACCGGGCCGCGCTGAAGCTCAGCGAGACCGACTACGAAGAGGCGGCTCTCGACGCCATTCAGGATCCGGCGCTCGAAGAGTTCGATAAGAAGAGCAGCGCGCTGCTGTTGAAAGTGGATTCGCTAGGCCGCGTCCCGGAAGGCGTGCAACCCGATTGCGCCAAGCTTCGGGAAATGCGGGCCGCCGCCGAAGAACTCAATGGGGTGATCAAGGGCAAATCCGACCTCATGCTGAAACGACTGGACGAGAAGATCGCCCAGGCAGAACGTAGCGGCCAAGCTCCCAAGCCAGCGGCATCAGCCGCCGCTCCGGCAAAGCCCGCGACGCAAGCGCCGCCGCCTTCCCCGGCCGACGTCGCGAGCCAAAACCCAATACCGGCCACGCCGAAGGCAAAAAAGCCCGAAGCACCTCAGACTGTAACGAAAGCGCCGCTGCCCCCAGTGAACGACTGGGCCGCTAGTACGAAGCACGAGGCGACGCCCCCGCCGCCTGTCGTGGCGATGAAGCAACCCGACCACGGGACCGATGCCTACCCCCTGCCGCCCAATACGGCGCCGCCGCTTGAGCAGGGCTACACGATTGATGAAATCCGCGACGCGACGCAGGGCTTCTTCGGCACGATATCGACCAACCTCGCCAGCGTTATCGAACATGCCTTCAAGGAGTTCGGGCGCCCGACCGCTTACATTCTCGGTATTGAAGGTGGCGGCGCCTTTCTTGCTGGCCTTCGCTACGGCCAGGGAAGCCTATTCATGCGTTCGCAGTCGGGCATCAAGAAAGTCTATTGGCACGGCCCCTCCCTTGGCACGGACCTCGGAGCATCGGGCTCGCGGACGCTTTTCCTCATCTACAATATGAACGAACCCTCAGCGCTCTTCCGCAATTTCACCGGCATAGATGGCTCCGCCTATTTCGTCGGCGGCGTAGGACTGACGGTTCTCAAGGGTGGACCCGTCATCATGGCGCCAATCCGTTCCGGCGTCGGGATGCGTTTGGGCGCGAGCCTGGGCTACCTTGGCTTCACGGAAACCCCGACGTGGAACCCATTCTGAAAACCTCGGCGACCCAATAAAAAAAGGCCCGGAAATCCGGGCCTTTTCGTTTTCTCAACGCCGCAGCGGAAGTCATCCGAGGGCTAATAGGCGTATCCGTAAGTATTGGAATACTTTTTCGGTTTCGGTTGAGCCTTGTAGAGATACTCGCCGTTCTTGCGGCGATAGACCTTGGTCGGCACGCCATCGATCATGACGTAGCTGTAGCCCTTGTGATCCCGCTTTTTTATCGGCCGGGTATCGTAAGCGGAATCATCGCTCGCCCAGCTGTTGCCCCACAACCAATTGAATTGGCCGCCGCTTGCAACATTGTTTTTGCGCTCCCGCTCCTGGCGGCTCGCAACGGCGCCTTCGGAGCCCCAGTTCGGGCGGCCATGGACGCTGACCTTCGTCATCGTCAAACCGTGCCGCTGAACGAGATTGTAGAAGGTCTTGGCATTTGCCGGCGCAAGCCGGATGCAACCGTGTGATGCCGGTCTGCCGAGAGCAGACACGTGCGCCGTGCCATGCACAGCAACGCCGCCGTTGATGAAGACCGCGTGTGGCATCGGTGCGTTATCGTACTTACGCGAGTACCACATTTTCGCTGTCCACTGCGGACGGAAATTCCCCGTCGGCGTCGCATAGCGCGCCGTGCCGGAAGAAATCGGCCAGCTGTAACGAGGCTCGCCATTCACCGACACGGTCATCTTCTGGCGCGCCAGATCGATCGAAGCCATCAGCGTCGGTGGCGGCAATGGCTTCGGCGCAACGGCGACCGGCGCTGAGTTCTCTGACTTGGTCTCCGAAGCGGCTTTATCCGCATCGGAAGCCTTATTCCCATAGAATGTCGTGGTACCCGAAGGGGTCTCGGTCGTAGCAGGCGCCGCGGCAACCGGCTTTGTCTCGTCTTCTGACGGCGCAGCGAGCACCGGAATGGAATAAAAGGCGGCGAAAATCGCCGTCAACGCAAATGCCCGCAACATCTTGGCTCCCTACGCAATACGACTGCTTTGCCCGCCACGATAATATCCGGAATGATGCCGAACTGTTAAGAAAATTACGAATGGACGCCCGCATGGGCACAACCGAATTCCAATGCTTACGAAATTCTTGCCCAATCGCCTCGAGCATTCGCGCGTAATGCTCCGATTTTCCCCCCGCAACGGATTGAAGACAATTCTATCTAGGACCGCTTTTCCGATTTTTAAGTGGCCTTCATTTTTTTGTACGCATCGAGTGCCCGGGCGCGCGCACGGCCATGATCGACGATGGGAAACGGATAGGTCGTTCCGAGCACAACCCCATACTGCGCCAATTCATGAGCTTTTGCAGTCCAAGGCGCGTGAATTACGGCATCAGGCAATTGCGCAAGCTCTGGAACCCATCTCCGGACATAATTGCCGTGCGGATCGAATTTTTGGCCCTGCAGGATGGGATTGAAAATCCGGAAATAAGGCGCCGCATCGGCGCCACACCCGGCGACCCACTGCCAGCTCGCCGAGTTGTTCGCGAGATCCGCATCGACAAGCGTATCCCAGAACCACGCTTCACCCCTACTCCACGGAATGAGCAGATGCTTGATCAGAAACGACGCTGTGATCATCCGTGCCCGATTGTGCATATAGCCGGTCGCCCATAATTCCCGCATTCCGGCATCGACGACGGGATAACCCGTTTTGCCCCGCTGCCAGGCTGCAAGCTGCGCCGGATCATCGAGCCACGGCATGTCTGCAAACTCAGACTTGAGCGGCGCCTCGGGCAGCCGCGGAAATTGAACGAGCAGCGAATAGGAGAATTCTCGCCAGGCGAGTTCCCTCATGAAGGTCTCGATGGATTGATCGAGACCACCCTTTCCCCTCGCCGCTCCCGTTGCCGCTCTCCAGCATGCAGCAGGTGAAATTTCCCCGAACGCCAAATGCGGCGACAATCGCGAGGTTCCAGTCGCATCCAACCGGTTGCGATCCTCTTTGTAACCCGCAAGCTGCGATTTGAATCCGGCAAGCCGTGCGTGCGCACCGCTTTCGCCCGGCTGCCAAGCCTCCGCCAGACCACCTGACCAGTCGGGCTTGACCGGCAACAGCTCCCAGTCGCGCAAATCATCGGATTTTGGAGGTTGTGATGGAGAAGCAATCTGCTCCGGCGCTGCCAAGGCCCGCGGCACGTCCAAGCCATTGACGAAGGCACGCCAGAATGGCGTGAAGACCTGATAGGCGCCGTTCGTATGCGTGCGCACCTCTTCAGGTTCGCGAAGCAGCCGGCCGCCGTAGCGCTTGAAGGCAACGCCGCTCGTTTCGAGGCGAGATTTGAGTTCGTTTTCGAGCGCGACAGCCCAAGGCTCATAGCTGCGCGTGAAATAGACGGCTGTCGCGCCGCTCTCCTCCACGATCCGTGGCAGCTCCCGGAGAACGGCCCCGCGCCGCAGGATCAGCTGCCCGCCGCAGGTAGCGCTAGTATGGGCGAATGCGGCCAGGCTCTTCGCGAGCCACCATCGGGACGCGCCGCCGGGCGCCCACGGCCCAGGCGTCTCCTCATCCAAAATGTAGAGCGGGATAACGGGGGAGCCGGTTGCAACAGCGGCCTTGAGCGCTGGATGATCACGCAGGCGAAAGTCATTGCGAAACCAGACAATGACAGGTGCATCACCCATTGAAGCCGCGCTATCCCGCCGGTATCGGCGGCTCCTGCATCAATTACCGAACAGCATTTCGAAAATGGACTTTTGCTTCGGCCGGCGTTGCGGTCTCTGCTCCGCTCGCGGCATCGCATCGATGCCGAACGGCTGATCCCAAGACGCGCCCTCACCCGTCTGACTGGCACCGTAAGGCCGCCGCTGTCCGGCAACCGCAACATTGACAGGCCGGAGCTGATACTGATCAGTCGCGCCATCGACGCTGGCCACCATCAGGCTGTCACCGTCCCAGGTCCAAGTCGCCACCCGGCTGCCCTGCTTATGCGGCTCGATGGCTATGACTTTCGCCGCAGGGATGTCGATAATCGCCGCCAGCTCGACCTCCTCAGAGCCGCCGCCCTTGACCGGAACACGCCCGCCTGAAAAGTGCAGAATGCCGTAACTCGCGTAGGGCGGTTTCTGGATGTCCCACGCCAGCAGCCGCGGCTGACCCTCACCCGCCATTTCAAGCGGAACGCGGATTTGCGGATATTCGTCGCTCGTCGCGAAATAATCCTTCCCACGTTGGACGACGTGCCACTTCCCGAAATCCAGCGATTTCACCGCCTTGTCTTCGGCATCTTCAACGGAAGCGCCGAGCCGCTTCAGGGCATCGGCTGCGAAGCGCCAGCTCGGCCGCAGCTGCAGAACCCGGCGTAAATCCGTGATCGCCGTGTCGGCTTGCCCGGTCGCTTCCTCGATCTCGCCGCGCGCCCAGAGCGCCTCGGGCGACTTGGCATCGAGCTTGATGGCAGTCTGCACGTCTTTGGCGCCGATCTCGGGCTGGCCGTTCTGCTTGTAGACGAACGCCCGGAAAGCGAACGCAACGGGCGAGCGTGGATCGAGTTCAATCGCCCGGTTGAGATCGGCGTAGGCCTCATCCGCCGCCTCAGCTAAGCCGTTGGCAAGGCCGCGGCCCTCGTAGGCAGCGCTCGATTTGGCATCGAGTTCGATCGCGCGCGTGAAATCCTTGATCGCCGAAGCCGTATTGCCGTCGAGCAGATAGGCATAGCCGCGAACGATATAGAGTTCGCTGTTGCCAGCATCGAAGGCAACGGCGCGGGACAGATCTTCGATGGCCTCTTCACGCTGCCCAAGTGCCATTCGCGCTTCCGCCCGGTTGCGATATGCGGAAGCGAAGCGCGCGTCTGCATTCACCGCCCGCGAGAAGTCCCGAATTGCTGCGTGCGGCTTGCCCGCCGACAGATAAGCAAGGCCGCGTCCCGAAAGTGGCGGCGCGCTCGATGGCATCAGCTCGATGGCCTTGGTGAAATCGAGGATCGCTTCGCGCGTTTTGCCGGCTTTTATGCGCGCGTTGGCGCGGTTGGAATATGCCGCCGCATAGCCTGGCGCGAGGACGATGGCGCGATCGAAATCCTTCATCGCCTCGCCGTACTGACCAAGAGCCAGAAGCAGGTTGCCGCGATTGTTGTAGGCGACGGGATATTCGGGAAAAAGCTCGATGGCGCGATTGTAGTCTTCGAGCGCAAGCTTCGTTTCGCCGAGCCGTACATTGGCGACGCCGCGGTCATTGAGAATGGTCGCGCGCCGGTCGTTGGCGAGGCCCGTGTCCTTCAGCGCTTGGCTATAAGCTTCGACCGCTTTCGAGACGTCACCGCGCATGAGTTGAGCCGCGGCTTCCTCGACGGGCGACATCGGTGCGGGCCCCTCGGCGGCGAACGCCGGGCGCGTCGCAACTGGCCCCAAGGCGATAGGCGAGGCCAAGGCGATAAGCACCGGTGCAACGGAAAGAGCCCTTATCATTACCGTGAAGAGATCCCTGTTGGAGCCTTGAATCGCCATTCACATCTTACACAACCTAGCGTGCCATTGTGACCCTCGGGCAGACAACGGCCAAATCCGCCAAGCGGCTGTCCGCCCAATTGACGCATACGTAAATGCTGCTCAACGTGGCCAGAGTAAATTGCTCCGGAGACCCCCACCATGAACCTTTGGCTCAGGCTCATATGGGTTCTGCTGACGGCAAAGGGCCGTGGCCACCTTGATATACCGCGGGAAGCCTCCTCGCTGTTCTTCCGCGTCTGGCCGCACGATCTCGACATCTCGATCCATATGAACAACGGCCGCTATCTGACGATGATGGATCTCGGGCGCCTCGATTTCATGGTGCGCTCTGGCCTGTGGCGGCAAGTGCTGAACCACCGTTGGACCCCGATCGCCAGCGCCGTCACCATACGCTTCCAGCGCGAACTGCGACCGTTTCAGAAGTTCCGGCTCGAAACCCGCCTCCTCTGCTGGGACGAAGCGCTCGTCGTGATGGAGCAAACCTTCGTCATCGTTGGTGGCAAGCGTGACGGACAGGTCGCAGCACGCGCGTTATTCAAAGGCGGCCTCTATGACCGCAAAGAAAAGAAGTTCGTCGAAGTCTCCCGCTTGATGGCGCTCCTCGGCGTATACGAAGTGAGCCCGCCGTCCACGCCCGAGGTCGAAGCCTTCCTGCATGCCGATGATCGGCTGAAGCAGGTCGGCCGCGTGACCACCTAGCGCCGGGCAGCACTCTCCGAGGCCTCATGCAGCTTCCGCAGAATGCCGGGCAGGAGATCCGGCAGATCTTCGGCGATGAGACCGATGCCGAATGCGTCCGCACATTCCCCATGCAGCCACACCGCAGCTGCAGCCGCTTCGAAGGCCGGCATGTGCTGAGCAAGGAGCCCCGTCACAAAGCCCGCGAGCACATCGCCGGAACCCGCAGTTGCAAGCCATGGCGGCGCATTCGAATTGATGACGGCGCGACCGTCCGGCGCCGCAACGACCGTGTCCGTTCCCTTGAGAATGATGATCGCGCCGGATTGCGCCGCCGCCGTCCGCGCACGTTCGACCTTGGAGCCGGAAAGCTCGCCGAACAGCCGTTTGAACTCGCCCTCATGCGGCGTCATCACGGCCGGCGCTTTCCGCGCTTTGATGGCTTCGAACAGCGTGGCCGGCCGCAAGGGGCCGCGACCGCCGTTTCGCGCCAGAAAACCCATGCTCGCCTCGGCACGATCGCCGTTGTCCTCAGGATCCGCAAAGGAGGTCAGCGCGTCTGCGTCGAGCACGGTGGCGGCAGAAGATTTGAGAATAGCCAGAACGTCGGCAGCCGTTTCCGGGCCAATCGATGCGCCGGGACCGATGAGAACCGCATTTCGGCGCTCATCGCGCAGGAATTCCGACAACGCGGCAGCACCGGACACGGATCGCACCATGATGGATGTGATCTGCGTGGCGATGATCGCCGTGGCCGCCGCATTCCCGACCATCGTGACGACACCGGCGCCTACTCTTAGAGCGCCGCGTGCGCCAAGCCGGGCGGCACCCGTCTGCAGCGCCGGGCCCGAGACGATCACCGCGTGACCGCGGAGATATTTATGACCGCCATCCTTCGGCCAGTTGAAGTCGGAGAGCCACAGCACCGGCCCGTTCTCGTGCAGGCGCGGCTGCAAAGTTTCGAGCACCTTTTCGGGAATGCCGATGTCGGCGACCGTAACCTCGCCGCAAAGCTCTCGCCCCGGCATGAGAAGGTGACCGGGCTTCTTGCGGAAGAACGTAACGGTGCGGCGCGCTTTGATCGCCACGCCGCGGGGCTCCCCGCTTGCCCCATCAAGGCCGCTCGGGACGTCCACCGCGAGCACCGGCAGACCGCTGGCATTCACGGCTTCGACGAGCTCCGCAGCGTCGCCTTCAAGCGCACGCGACAGCCCCGCTCCGAAAAGAGCATCGATGACGAGATGCATGCTCTGCAGCGCATCGGGCGTCGCCGGCCGGATCGGCAGCGGCCAGCGGCGCGCCATTTCGGCGGCATCGCCTTTCAGCGCAGCTCGATCGCCAAGCAGAAAAACCCGCACGTCGAAGCCGTGGTCACGCAGGTGTCGTGCAGCAACGAAGCCGTCGCCGCCGTTGTTTCCCGGACCGCACAAAACGGCGATGCGCGTATCCGGACCGCGCGTCATCAGCGTCGCGACATCGGCGACGGCCTTCCCGGCCTTCGCCATCAGGTCGAGGCTCGCGATCCCTTGAGCCTCGGCGAGCCGATCTGCTTGCCCGGTCTCGGCGGGCGTCAACAACTCATTCATTGCGTGTTCCTGGAGGGAAGATGTTGTAATGACCAACCCGCGAGACTAGCGATGTAGGCCCTGCAATCGAATTGGGCAGAGACCTCGCCGGAAATTTTCACAACGGGCACGAATTTTAGGCTTATTAAGCAAACGGCGACGGCCTCCGAAGCCGCGATAACACGCTAAGTAGCTGAGAGGACAGGCGTTTTTCAAAAACGCCGCTGATGGCACGGCCTCTGCTAGCCTTCGGGCCACTGGGCGGGCGTGGGTTCTGAAACGACATGCTGTCCGCGATTTAAGGGGCGAAAATGAAAAAGATCGAAGCGATTATAAAGCCCTTCAAGCTCGATGAAGTAAAAGAAGCGCTACAAGAAATCGGCTTGCAAGGCATCACCGTCATCGAAGCCAAGGGGTTCGGACGCCAAAAAGGTCACACCGAGCTCTACCGGGGTGCCGAATACGTCGTCGACTTCCTGCCGAAGGTGAAGATCGAAGTCGTTCTGAGCGACGACATGCTGGACAAGGCCATCGAGTCCATCCAAAAGGCCGCGAAGACAGGCCGCATCGGCGACGGTAAGATCTTTATCTCGTCCATCGAAGACGCTATCCGCATCCGCACCGGTGAATCCGGCCGTGATGCCATCTGATAAGAAAGACCTATAAAAAAAGCTGGCCGCGCCTGACCTGGCCTTTGTTGGCCCAATGATCCGGCATGCGTGAGCCCCAACGAGACATCTGGACAGGGGAGTGTCTATGAAAACCGCAAATGATGTCCTGAAGTTTATCAAGGACAAGGAAGCCAAGTTCGTGGACTTTCGGTTCACGGACACCAAAGGCAAGATGCAGCACGTCACCGCCGACGTGAGCTGCGTCGACGAAGCCATGTTCACCGACGGTTACGCCTTCGACGGTTCTTCGATCGCCGGCTGGAAGTCGATCGAAGCCTCCGACATGACGCTGATGCCCGACCCGGCAACGGCCCATATCGATCCGTTCTTCGCGCAGACGACGGTTGCTATCTTCTGCGACGTGCTGGAACCCTCCACGGGCCAGCCCTACGAGCGCGACCCGCGTTCGATCGCCAAGAAGGCCGAGGCCTACATGATGTCGCTTGGAATTGGCGACAAAGTGTACTTCGGACCGGAAGCCGAATTCTTCATCTTCGATGACGTGCGCTTCTCGACCGACATGTACTCGGTCGGCTTCGAGGTCGACTCCGGCGAACTGCCCTCGAACTCGGGCGCCGACGTCGAGACGGGCAACCTCGGTCACCGCCCCCGCGTGAAAGGTGGCTACTTCCCCGTTCCCCCGATCGACAGCGCCCAGGACATCCGTTCTGAAATGCTGTCCGTTCTGTCGGAAATGGGCGTCGCCGTCGAAAAGCATCACCACGAAGTTGCCGCCGCTCAACACGAGCTCGGCGTCAAGTTCGGCCCGATGATCACGATGGCCGACCACATGCAGGTCTATAAGTACGTCGTGCACAACGTCGCCCAGGCCTACGGCAAAACGGCAACGTTCATGCCCAAGCCCGTCTATGGCGACAACGGTTCCGGCATGCACGTCCACCAGTCGATCTGGAAGGGCAACACGCCGATGTTCGCCGGCGACAAGTACGCTGATCTCTCGCAGATCTGCCTGTACTACATCGGCGGCATCCTGAAGCACGCGAAGGCCATCAACGCTTTCACCAACCCGCTGACGAACTCGTACAAGCGCTTGGTGCCAGGCTTCGAAGCGCCGGTTCTGCTGGCTTACTCTGCGCGTAACCGCTCCGCATCGTGCCGTATTCCGCACGTCACGAGCCCGAAGGCGAAGCGCATTGAAGTCCGCTTCCCGGATCCGGGTGCGAACCCCTACCTCGCCTTCACGGCGATGCTGATGGCCGGCCTCGACGGCATTCAGAACAAGATCGATCCGGGCCCGGCGATGGACAAGAACCTCTACGACTTGCCGCCGGCCGAGCTTGCCAAGATCCCGACGGTCGCCGCTTCGCTGCGCGAAGCTCTCGACAGCCTCGACAAGGATCGTGACTTCCTCAAAGCAGGCGGCGTCATGAACGACGACATGATCGATGCCTACATCGCGCTGCGCATGGAAGAGAACATGCGCTACGAGATGACCCCGCATCCGGTCGAGTACGACATGTACTACTCGGTCTGACGTTCAACAGATCGGTTTCGAATACGAGAAGGCGGCTTGCAAAGGCCGCCTTTTTTGCTGCCCGCTCAGTAGAAGAACAGCACGGCGCCGCAGGCCGCGATCAGCGTGTAATAGAAAAACTTCTGCTCGCGCACGAGGAACCACGTCACGATACGGCGCGGAATGTCGGCCCAGTTGCAGCGGCCGGCAGCGCCGAGCGACAAGCCGAGCACCAGCCCGATGATCAGCGAGTTGAACTCCAATGCCTGGATGAGCGACCGCACGCTCTCGGGAAGATGATCGGAGAACCAGGGCGCCAGCGCAAAGAAAGCAGCCGCCGTCATCGCGCCGAACGCGAGCACGGAGAAGAACGACAAGATGGACCGCACGATCATGGCCGGCTCGGAAACAAGATCCGCTACGTTGAACCTTGCCCGAGCCTAACGCTTAAGACGCAAATAAACGATTAACCATGATGTGAGCCATCACTGCTCGCGGCGGCGCTCCACACGGTTGAAATAGAGCATCCCCGCACCAGACAGGACCATGATTGCGACAACCACGGCAACGAAGCCGTGGACGGCGTGATCCGTCATCGCAACACCCGCAAAGACCGGACCGATGAGGCCGCCGCATTGGTAGAGGATGATGAAGGCGGCGTTGGCGGCGGTGAGATCAGCACCCGTGACGCGCTCGCCGATGATGGCAAGGCCCACCGCATAGAACCCCAGAATGACGCCGCCGATGAGAAACGCCGTCGCCAATCCAGCGAACGTGTTGTTCAGCACAAAGGGCAGCGCCAGCGTCAAGAGAATGAAGCTGACCACGCAGCCTATCATCACGGCGAAGCGGGACACGACGTCCGATAGCCAGCCGAGAGGATATTGAAGGAGGACCCCGCCCACCGTTGTGGTGGTGAGCATGGCGAGCGCCATTTGTTCGGACCATCCGCCGGCGAGCGCCACATTGGGGATCAACGAAAGAATGGTGATTTCGGAAAATCCGCCGATGAAAGCGCCGATCATCGACACGGGAGAGAGCCGCATCGCGGCGGCAACGCCACCCGTTTTGCTGTGGGCCATGGGTGGTGCGAGCCGCCGTCCCCAGACGATGGGCAACACCGACAGCGCTGTCACAAGGGCAGCGGCCAGAAACGGCCAAGGCCAAACAATTCCGAGACCTTGGAGAAGTATCGGGCCGACCGCATAGCCGGAGAAGAAAAGGACCGCGTAGAGGGCAATGACGCGGCCTCGGGATTCTTCACGCGCGATCAGATTGATCCACGTCTCCCCGGCCAGCCACGGAATGGCAAATCCGCCACTCATCAGAACGCGAATAACAAGCCAAGCCCAGGGCTGTTCGAAAAGTCCGAGCGCAAGGAAGCCTAAGGCACCGACCATGCACCCGACGACGATGGCCTGGACCGACCCAAGCTTGTCGATCAAATAAGGTGCAATTGGCAGAGCCAGAAGAATAGCCAGTGGCGGCGCCGCACCGGCGAGCCCGATCATCCAGCTGGGCTGCCCCCAGAGTTCGAACGTGAGCGAGGTGAGCGGAAAGCCGATGCCGAACGAAATGCCGATGCCGAAGGACGTCGAGCATACAGCCGCGAGACTGAGCATTCTCTCGCGAGCGGTGAATTGGCTGGCAACGGTTGACGACATTCCGTGCGGTTCCCTTGTATTTCAACAGTGTTGGAATAAGACTTGACTTAGCGGGGCGCAAGCGCAATTTCAACAATGATGAAAAAGAAACATAGCCGCGGGCAGAGAGGTCTCATCGAAGCCGACCTCGTTCACGCATCGCTTCTGGAAGTCGAGCGCAACGGCCTCGAGGGCTTCGGGCTTCGATGCGCCGCGCGCGCCATCGGCTGCGACGTGGCGACTTTGAGCTATCGCTTCGGCTCCAAGGAGGGTCTGGAACGGGCCATCGCGGATCGCCTGCATGAGGAAGTGTCGCCTCCCGAGTTGCAGGTGAAGTGGCAGGCCCGTTTGCAGGCGATGGCGAAATCCTACCGTCAGGTCGCCAAGCGTTATCCCAATGCCTTCCCGCTATTGCTCCGCTTCTGGACCACGGGACCGCGCGACCTTCAGATCGCCGAAGCCTGGCATCAGGCGCTTTACGATGCGGGCCTGCGGGAAGCCGACATTCCGGCGGTCGGATGCGCCACCTACGCCGCCGTGCTCGGCGTGTGCGCGGGCGAAACCGGCGGCTTGCTCGACAAGCCCAGCGCCGAAGTCATCAAAGAAGTCGAAGAGCAGACGGATCTGCCGCTCACGAAAGAGCTGATGCCGACGTTCGCAACCCTTGGCGAGGACGACGTATTCGAGGCCGCGATCAACATTCTGATCTCCGGCATCGAAGCGCAGGTGCACGCCAACCCCGCCCCATTCGCTAATCACGCGTGAACCGAGGCCAGCACGTCCGCCAGCGCTGAGGCGAAGAGGTCGAGATCTTCTTTTCGCCCGCACGACACGCGGATGAACTGCTCTAGCCCCTTCACGACGGGTTTTCTCACGAAAATGTCACGTTCCAGAAGGCCCGCCAGCACACGCGCAGCGAATGGGCCGTCGGCTCCGCAATCGATCGCAACGAAACTTGCAGCCGACGGAAGCGACGAAAGACCGTTGGCAGCGGCGATCGCAGCAATCCGCGTGCGCGCGATTGCAATCTGCGCCACGGCCTGACGCAGGTAAGCCTGATCGAGCAGCGCCGCACGGGCTCCAAGCTGACCGACGCGGTTGATGCCGTAGTGATTGCGGACTTTGTCGAAGGCTTCGATCGTGCTCCGCTCGCCGAGCGCGTAGCCAATGCGCGCCCCCGCCAAGCCGTAGGCCTTTGAGAAGGTCCGGTATCGGATCACTTGGCTGTTCGATACGTCGATGGCCGGAGATGTCGGCTCGGGCGCCGTGTCGCAATAGGCCTCATCGAGAATGAGCAGCGTCTCTGGCGGCAGCGCGGCAATGAATTCCTCAACATCACTCGCGCCCCACCACGTTCCCATCGGGCTATTGGGATTGGATACGTAGATCAGCGGCGCGCCGGTTTCCTTCGCCGTCTCGATGAGACGGGGCACATCCTCGCGAAAGCCGCGCATCGGAACCGCATGCACCTTCCCGCCATGGGCCAGAACATGGAAATTGAAAGTGGGATACGCGCCGTCGGTCGTCACGACGCTCTTGCCGGGCGTCAGAAAGAGCGAGCACGTAAGCCCCAACAGACCATCTATCCCTTCGCCGACAACCACGCACTCCATCGGCACGTTATGATGTGCGGCGATAGCCGCACGCAGTTCATAATTTTCCGGATCGGAGTATCGCCAGTTTTCCGCTGCGGCATCCCGCATGACGGCAACGGCGCTAGGCGATGCGCCGAACACGCTTTCGTTCGCGCCAAGCCGCGCCCGAAACGGCCGCCCGCGCACGCGTTCCATCGCTTCCGGACCGACGAAAGGCACAAGTTTCGGCAGGCCTGCAACCGTGGGCGTGAAAGGAGGACGTGACATCGATGGACCCTGCACTGCTTGGCGTTTAGATGAGACCGAGGTCGGCAAGCTTCTTGCGCATGTCTGCCGGCATGGACGCGATCTGATTGCCCTTGCCTTGGGCCATATCGGCAGGCGCATCGTCGTGCGCGAGATATCGCCAGCCCTGGAACGCACGCCGCGGCGTCGGCCGCACAGGAATGAGTTCCGGCGCAAGAAGAAGAAGGCAGCACGGAGAACCGTCGTCCTTGGTCCCCTCCTCAAATCCGGCAAGCTGCTGCCGGACTAGGATCACGCCCTTCATCACCCAATAAAGCGACCCGCCGTCGAGCAGCTCAGCCTGGCGTTTCGGCGATTGAAATGTGCGATGATAAACATAGCTGTTGCCGTCCCGCGCCTTATAGCGGCGATGACCTGACTGCCAGGCGGCCAGATCTTCGATCGATTGGGCGCCGACGCACAGTTTGACGAGGTGCAGAGTCATGCGCAGCGTTTTGCATCAGCACAGCCGCGACGGCAACCCGCTCTCCACATGAAGATCACGGCTGGGCGACACAGCTTCCGGCATACTGAGCAAAGACTGGCTGGCCAAATAGGCCGAAGTGGCGGGAATGGACGGCGGGATATTTGCCAGTCGCGGCGTCCCGGTCATAAATAGTCGTGAGATTCAGAAAGCCTTCGTTGACCACCTCGAGGAAATGGTTGGCGTTGATCGCACGCACGATTTTGAGATCGGCGCCCCCTTGCCCATCGATGATGAGCGATGCCGACTGATGGTCGAGATCGATGCTGCCGATTTCGAGCTTCAGTTCCGAGGGCGGCTCTGACCGGTACTTACCCTCTTCATAGGTCCAAGCGTAACCCTTGGCGAAATCGCAAATGAAATGGGTTGGTCCATTGTCTTGGCCCTCTTCATGAGCGACGGCCGGCGGACTTGCCGTCAGCACGGCCGCAAGAGCCACGATTGCTGCCCACGTCCGGCAATTCAGCATTTCAAAATCCCGTTTCAAAGATGGCCCCCAACCGCGTGATCTCGCGAGCCGGCGTGAACCGGCGATCCGGTCTGCGGCCCGCTCACCTGTACCAGCGGTTTGCCTTCAGACTGCCGCGGATATGTTATGGGCTGATACACGAACCATTATGGCGACTGGCGATGCGATCAACAGCACTATTCACCCTGCTCTGTTTGGCGGCTGCCCTGCCCTCAGCGGCCTTCGCAAAGAAGCCGAAGCCGGATACGCCCGACGACAAACTCAATTGCAAACAGATTTCGGGGCGGATGCAAGTGCGCATTCTGCAATTGCGCGATTTCGACAGCAACAATCAGGCCTCGGGCCTCGCGCGCGGCATACAGGCCGGTATGGCGGCGACTTTCGGCAATCAGGCACACGGGATCGACCCGCAAGGCGCCCACGCGGCCGATATCCAGTGGCTGCAGGCCCACAACCAACGGCTCGTGACGATGGGTTGCAAAAGCTACGATCTGCAGAAAGAGCTGCAGGAGAAGGACCCGCATCAGACGCCGGTACCGACCGTCCCCGCTCCCAAAAAGAAGAAGACACCGGCTGCGGCATCCCCCACCGCCACACCCGCGCCATAACGGCCCGGGTGCGGTCGCGATCGGCTGACCATGACGGCAATAGCCGTTAAGATAGTCGCATGACCGAGCCCAACACGTCCGCTTCTTCTGTCGTGCCCGAAACGACCGTTCCCTGGCCGCCCCTGCTGCTGGCAGTCGTGGCCGTTCTGGCCTGGGCGCTGACAGTCTGGGCTCCGCTACCGTGGACCGGAACGGATGACTCCCCGGCCCGCTGGCTGGGCTGGGCTTTTGGCATCCTCGGTCTGCTGCTGATCGTCTTCGCGATGAGAGCCCTTGTTCAGCATCGAACGACGATTATGCCGAACAAGACACCGACAACGCTCGTGACCACGGGCCCCTACGTTCGCTTCCGCAACCCTATCTATCTTGGCGAAGTCCTGCTGCTCCTTTATGCAGCCGAGATCACGAAATCGCTCTGGTTTGTAGCGGCGGCAGCCGTATTCGCTGTTCTCGTGACGGCGCTCCAGATCATTCCGGAGGAACGCCGCCTGGAAGCGATCTTCGGCGACGCCTACAGAGACTATAAATCCCGCACCCGGCGCTGGATTTGATATTTCACCGCCATGAGCAGCGACCTCGCCGAAAAGGAACGTGAATTTATAGCGGGTCTCGCCGAAGACACGGGCCGCGATCTTGCGGGCTGGATGGCGGCCATCGCGGAAAGCGGCCACAGCCAACGCAACGACATCATCGATTGGCTGCGCCACCAGGGCTTCCAGTTCCAGTGGGCCTCGTGGCTGGAGCGCATCCATCACAACGATGGCCGCCTCATCTATGCCGAGGACAGCAGCCGGCCCCTCCCTTCGAGCCGCAGGCCCGCACCGAGAGACATGAGCGACGAGCCGCCCGCGCGCGCTCGCCCCTTCAGCAACTGGAAGCCGCAGCAACCCGCTTCGCCGCCACCTCAAGCGGGCGGCACGGGCGGTGATTCAATCCAACATCTCCTGAGCGAAGCCAAAGGCTTGCGGCCCCTTGCCGAGCATGTGATCCGCGAGATCAGGCGTGCCGTACCCGGCACGGAAACCTCAGCAAGTGGCGTCTTCATCATGATGTCGGCGCCAAATCCGTTCGCGGCCCTGCATACCGCCCCGCAGAAATTGCGGCTCTACGCGAACTTCGGCCCCGCTGGCGCCAAGCGCAGCAAACCTGCCGAACCCGCAAGTAAGACCGCCGCGCCCTTTCGCGAAATGCTGGTGTTGAATGACGTCCGCTTGATCGATGAGGACTTTCTGCGGCTCATCCAGGCGGCGGCTGCGCGCTAGGATCACCGCATCCGTTTAGATTGCATCTACCGTGAACGGACGGCACCATTGATTTGCCGGAATTTTCGCGCCATTGCGGCTGTGGAGGCGTCGATGTCGGCAAAGCAGGGACCCGCAGGGGCTCGATATCTCGCGGTTATTTTGATGATGGCGTTGTCGGCCGGTGCTCAGGCGCAGACCGCCAAGCGCGATGCCATAGCCGATTGGCTGAAGAAGGTCGAAGGCAAACCCGCAGCAGACGCTGCCGCAAACGCGATCGATCCGACCAAGAAGCCGTCGACGCCCGCTGAGCCGCCGCCCCCCGAAATTGCGGATCCGCGCGACGGCGATCAGCAGTACGAGCAGGCCAAAGCGCTGATGGCAGCCATCGACTCAATCCTGCGCGATGCGGCCACGACGCGCGTGGGCGCAAGCAAACTGCCAAGCCGTGACGAGTACATCATCCCGCCCTTCTGGAAGGAGACGCGCGAAGATCGCAACGCCAAGGTCAGTAACCTCTTGGACGCCGCGCTTGCCATCGTCACCGATGCGCCCGTCGTCGACGTGCAAAAGCGGCTCGAGACCTTGCGCCACAACATCCGCGAACTCGAGGACGCCAACGTCAAGCTGAAGGAAAAGCAGCTCATCGCGCCGACAGAGGCGACGCTGCCCGGCATCCTGAATGACACGATCGCCTCGATCGAAGATCAGATCACCGAGAACAAAAAGCGCATCGAAGCCAACCGCGTCGAGATCAAGAATCAAAAAGCCGAAATCGCCGCCGCATTGAAAAACTCCGGCATCGAGCTTGCTCCGGATCAGCTTGATCTCTTGCTCGACAGCGTCCTCTCAGGCGACCTCGTCCGGCTTGTTGCCGTGTTCAACGCGGCCAAGACAATTGACGCCCAGCTGGCAAAACTCATCGGCACGACCGGCGACAACATGGAAGCGGCCCGGCGCTACTTCGCCATGCACGCCGCGCTTTTCGCGATGCTCGTGCAGGCCCAGGACGCCACGATCACCAAAATAGACACTCAGTACCTGCCCAAGCTCGAGGCCATCATCGCCGACATAGCCGCGGCACGAGCGCGAACGGCTGAGCTGATGAAGGCCGAAAACCGCCCGGACCAGCAGCGAGCCTTGGAATCCAATCGCGCAAGCCAGCAGGTCGCCGACGAAGCGGCAAAGGCCTACCGGCGCTATCTGCAGCAACAGCGCGAACAAATCGCCGGCGCGCGCCTCAAGGCGACGCACGATCTCAAGATCGCCGACAACACCTACGAGACCGTCGAAGCCAGCGTGCAGCTCCGAAATCTGATTCGGGAAAGCTCGACATCCTTTGAAGCCATCCAGAAGCTCGAGGCGCCGAGTTTCGACCAAATCTTCAAAAGCGAAGAGTTGCGCAGGGAATTCGAAGACTTGACGCGCAAGCTCGACGTTCCGGCGAGCTGAAAACCTTGTGTAACCGGAGGCTGAGGCTTCTGTTTCCGTGCCGCATCGACTATGTTCCTGCTCGGACTATTACGTAGTCCCATGATCAGGCATGCAATGGCATTCTCCGGCAGAATTAGAGAGAGCGCAGCGGCGACGAAGACTTTCGCGCAGCTACGTATCGATAGACGGGTGCTGTCGACACCGACGCGCACCATCGCAATTTCCAACATTTCGACGGTGAGTGTCGGCGCGCACGTCATTCCGAGGCCGGTAGGTCTCTTCTGGCTGCTCGCGGCCTTGTTTCTCGTCATGACCTTGGGTTCGATGCGGCCCGACTTCTCTTGGGGGCCCTTGGCTCCGACAGGAGCAACGGTCGTTCTGGGTTTCATCGCTCTTGGCTTTGCCGGCTTGGCCATTCGTCCTGAAGACAAAACGCACTATCTGCTGATCTCGACCAACGATGGAACGCTGTCGCGCTTCGCCGCGCCCGACCGCACGATCCTCGACGAAGTGCGCAGCATCCTCACCGAGAAGATCAACCGCAACGACGAGAACATGACGTTCAACGTCAACTTCGAACGCGGCCAGATAGATCAACTCGGAGGCGCGCAAGGTGGCGGCCATCAGTCCAACCAGCCACACGTGACGACTGGAGGGCACGGAGCGCAGCCGGGCGCCAGCGGCAACACGCTTGATCGCAATCCTCAAACTGCGGGCCAACGGCCGCGACAGCCCGCGGAGCACGCAGGCCCGGCGCCCCGTCAGCCTCAACCGCAACCGCAGCAACACCCGCAGCAGCAGCCGCAACGCGCCCAGCCTTCATTGGCATCGGCTCTGAACGGCGCCGCCAGCTCGGCCCCCGCCGCGGACTCGTTCATCGATTACACGGGCGTCCTGCCCGCCATTGTCGAAATGCACCGCTTCTACGCGCGGCAGGCGGGCACCCAGCATCTCGAACAGCGTCTGTCCGAACTCGAGTTGCTTATGCGCGCGGGCACCCCGACCGCGGCGCAGAAAGCGCGGCTGCGCGAACTATCGGGTGAGATGTCGCAGATCCTTGGCGCCTATCCGCAGGCCGTCGAGCTCTTCGATCACATCAACAGCCTCGTCTGACGCCGGTCATCGCCGGTACTGCACGAACTCCGTCAGCCGGCCGACGCGATCGTAAAGCTGGCGTGCCGTCGTGTTGTCGTCCTGCGTTGCCCAGTACGTGCGGTCCACGCCGCGCCGGTCGGCTTCCGCATAGGTGGCTTCGATGAGCGCGCGCCCGACGCTCTGCCCGCGCGCCTCTGGAGCTACGAACAGATCTTCCAGATAGCAGTACCAGGTGGGCGACCATGTCGACCGGTGGAAGACGAGAGCCGCGATCCCCAGCGCGCGCCCGCCACTATCGCAAGCGATAAGCGCCATCATGTTGTCTTCTTGGGCCAGAAGACGCCGCCACGTCTGAGCGATGACCTCTTCAGGCACGCTCGCCTTGTAGAAGGCGACGTAATCGCGAAAGAGCTTCAGCCACGCTTCTTCATCGCTCGCCACAACCGGCCGGACGCTGACCGTCATCCTCTGCACCTTTCCGATGAGTTTCCCGCACGCTCTATGGAGCAGCCAGCGCGCCATGTCAGCCATGCGCGAAGTCCTTGCCCAGGCTGGCTCCGCCTAATCGCGGCTATTCAGTAACAGGGACTAAGCCGATCGAAGCGCGGTTATGCCCATTTATTGAACATTCATATGCTCACCCGTACAAGGCCACCAGGGATTGGGGACGGGCGAGGATATGCGGCAGCTTTTCATTGGTATCGCGGCACTCGTGCCGCTGATCGCGCTTGCAGCGCTCGATCCCGTCTCAGCCGAGTTCGAAGCCGGCGATGCCGTCAAGTTGGACGCTTGCGCGGGCGACACAAGCCGCCTCGGCGTGTCGCGTGTGGTCGAAATAGATCCCGCGAACGGCATCAATGTCGGCGGCGACATGCGTGGCGCCCAGCGCCTTCTCAACGACGGCGAAGTCGTCCTGACGTTTGACGATGGCCCGGCCCGGTCGGTGACGAAGCCCATTCTGAAAGCGCTCGCGGACCAATGCACGAAGGCGACCTTCTTTATGGTCGGCCAAATGGCGCTCTCCGATCCAGCGATGGTGCGCGAAGTTGCTGCGGGGGGCCACACCGTCGCTTCCCATACCTGGTCACACAAAAACCTGAAGGCGGTCTCGCAGGCCAAGGCCGAGCAGGAGATTGAAGCGTCGGTCTCGGCCGTATCGCAGGCGAAGGGAACGCCCGTCGCTCCGCTCTTCCGCTTTCCGTACCTGAACTCGACGAAGCAGACGGAGAGCTATCTCAAGAGCCGGAACATCGCTGCCATTTGGATCGACGTCGATTCCAAGGATTATCTGTCGCGCAACCCGAAGATCGTGCAGCAGCGTATTCTCACCCAGCTCGCGGCGGCCAAGAAGGGCATCATTTTGTTGCACGATATTCACGCCTCGACAGCGGCGATGCTTCCCGGCCTGCTGAACGAGCTTCATGAGCGCGGCTACAAGGTCGTCCACTTCGTGCCCAAAGGCGAAACGGAGACGATCGCCTCCTACGACGAGGCCGCTCGCAAAGCTCTCGCCGCAAGGGCAGCCAAGCAGGCCAAAAACCCCGAGACCGACCTCGCCGCTGTGGCTGTGCCGGCCAACCGGCACAAGGCCAGCCACGATAAGAAGGTCTCGACGAAACCTTCCATCATCGAGGGCTTGTCAGGCGAGCATTCGGCGAAAGGCAAAAAGGCTGTGAAGCCGAAGGAGCCGGAATCGATCTGGCCTTCCTTCTTCAATTGAGCGGACGGCCGCTAAATCTCAAATCGATGGACTAGGATTGGGACTAGGTGGCGGCGTCGACGTCTCCGCGGCTGGCGGCACGTGCGCTGAGATCGCCTCGCGCAAGGCCTGCTCCTTCGTATGATTGAGCGACGTTTGCAGAAGCTCCCCACCCGTCCCTTTGATAGCTTCCAAGACCTTGTCTTGAGTCATTTTGCGGATCTCCACGAAGAGCGCGGCGCTTCCCGGCGTCAGCTTCGTCGCAAGCTTCTTCATGAAGTCATCGTTGATGCCAAAGTCGGCGAGTGCTCCTCCCAGCGCACCCGAGGCTACGCCGACGGCCGCGCCTAAGAGCGGCATCAGGAAGATCAAGCCAACGAGCGTCCCCCAGAAGCCGCCGGATATCGCGCCCGCAGCCGTCGTGTTCATCAGCTGATTGAGCTTCACCTTGCCGTCTTCGCGCCGGACCGCAATGACGGCGTCGCGGATGTCGATGAGATACTCGTTTTGAAGCTCCAAAAGCTTCGTGCGCATTTCCTCGGCTTTCGCCTCGGACGGATAGACGATGACGACGAGATCGGACATGGCGTTGTCTCCAGCGTTTGGACGGCCGGACCGATTTTGCGCCCGATGATCCAACTTCATCGCCAAGGAAATCGATCAAATTGGAGCAGCTGGCAGACGCAGGTGGAGAAGCACCGTTGCGTTAATCATCACCCTCGAAGCGGCAGAGCATTCGCCTAGCTTTCTGAATTTTAAGGCGTTGGACGGCTTCCGGAAAGATTGGCGCAGGCAGGATCCTACCATCCCCCGGTGCGCCGCGTGCGCACACGCCCCTTTTGTCAGGAACGACGAAGATGGATGACACGACGGTAAGCCCCCCGCATGCAAAGGGTCCCATCGCCTCGCATAAACGAAAGTTGGCGGCCTGCGCTGCCGTTATTGCGGCGCTCGGCGCGACCGCAGTCTTCGCCAACAATAATATGGGTCCCGGCTCCCCCGCCGTGACGCCCGCGATCGACCTCAGCACCGCCCACCAGGCAAGCGGCAGTGAGCCGAGCTTCGCAAATCTTGTCCAAAGCGTAAAACCGGCCGTCGTCTCAGTCTATGTCAGAGCAGACCAGGTCGACGACATGGGCGACACCTCGGACACTCCCGGAGACGATCCCCAAAGCCTGCCCTTCGACT
This sequence comes from Hyphomicrobium sp., assembly GCF_035687085.1. Classification (GTDB taxonomy): domain Bacteria; phylum Pseudomonadota; class Alphaproteobacteria; order Rhizobiales; family Hyphomicrobiaceae; genus Hyphomicrobium_B. The sequence continues at coordinate 89,589 of NZ_DASRYS010000013.1, forward strand.
TCCGCCAGTTCATGCCGCAGTCGGACGATGGCAACGCCAAGCCTCGCCATCGCATGTTGGAGGCGCAGGGATCTGGCTTCTTCATCTCCGGCGACGGCTATCTGATCACGAACAATCATGTCGTTGACCACGCCAAGAGCGTCGAAATCGCGATGGAAGATGGCAAGCGCTATCCGGCGCGGGTGGCTGGCACCGATCCGAAGACTGACCTCGCCCTCCTGAAGGTCGAGGGGCCCTCTGAGTTTCCGTTCGTGCGCTTCGCCGAGGCCGCGCCCCGCGTCGGCGATTGGGTCGTCGCCATGGGCAACCCGTTTGGACTTGGCGGCACCGTCACGGCCGGCATCGTCTCGGCCAACGGCCGCGACATCGGCGCCGGCCCCTATGACGACTTCATTCAGATCGACGCCCCGATCAACAAAGGCAACTCAGGCGGCCCGACGTTCAACCAAAGGGGCGAAGTCGTCGGCGTGAACACGGCCATCTTCTCTCCATCCGGCGGCTCGGTCGGCATCGCCTTCGACATTCCAGCCGAAACAGCAAAGCGCGTTTCCGATGAGCTGAAATCATCCGGCCAGATCGTTCGCGGCTGGATTGGCGTCTCGATTCAGCCCGTGACGCCCGACATCGCCGACAGCCTCGGACTGAAAGAGGCCAAGGGCGCCCTGGTTGACGAGCCGCAGACCGGCGGACCGGCAATCGCCGCAGGCATCAAGCCGCAGGACGTCATCGTTTCCGTAGATGGAAAGCCGATCAAGGACGGCCGCGATCTTGCACGAACGATCGCCGAGATATCGCCGGGCAAATCGATCTCGGTCGGCCTTGTCCGCGATGGACAAGCCAAGACGATCGATCTCAAGGTTGGCACGTTTCCGCGTGAGCGGACGGCTCAGCTGAAGCGTTCCGCTGGAGGCGATACGAAGCTCGGCATGACGCTCGCCCCCGCCGATCAGGTGCAGGGCGCGGGCTCCGAGGGCGTAGTGGTCGTGAACGTGGACCCGGACGGTGCGGCCGCCCAGAAGGGCATCCAACAGGGCGACATTATCCTGTCGGTCGGTGGCAAGACCGTGTCCGGCCCGCGGGACGTCACTAAGGCGCTGAGCGAAGCGAAGAAGCAGAGCAAGCGTGCCGTACTCATGCAGCTGAAGACTGCAGGGGGCGCGCGCTACGTCGCAATCCCCACCGTCTAGGCGCAGCTGAGTTTTGTTGCTGGAAAAGAAAAAGGAGCCGCCTGTCAAAAGCTGACAGACGGCTCCGAATTCTTTGAGCCGTGATCAAGTACATAAGCACTTGAAAGATGATGGTGCGGTTGAGAGGACTCGAACCTCCACGCCGTTTCCAGCGCTACCACCTCAAGGTAGTGCGTCTACCAATTCCGCCACAACCGCAGTTCAGACCCGAAGGATCCGGAGATCGCGAAAGGGCGTTTGGCGCTGCCTCTTTCCGCGAAGAACGCCCACGTAACAGAGCGTTCTCACAAACGCAAGCGGCAGTTTGCCAGGGGCGTATGAACATTGGGCTCGGACTCACTCTATATAATGCGGGCGTCACCATTGCCGCGGTTGAAACGGCCGGAAATGGCCTTGAAAACGCGATTTCACGCTGCTCCCGGCTCGCGGAAACCATCTAGATCAAATGCCGATGCCATCCAAAATATCGATTGCAAGCTCGCCTGCCGCCGTCGATTGGGCCATCAGCAACGCCTACGTCGATTACGATCGCGCCCTCGATGTGATGGCACGCCGCACCGAAGCGATTCGGGATGGCCGGGCAAACGAACTGATCTGGCTCCTCGAGCATCCTCCGCTCTACACGGCGGGTACCGGCGCGAAGGAAGAGGATCTCCTGAACGCGGGAGCGCTGCCGGTCTATCGAACCAACCGGGGCGGTCAGTTCACCTATCACGGCCCAGGCCAGCGCGTGGCCTACATTATGCTGGATCTCGAAACGCGCGGTCGCGATATCCGTGGCCTCATCACCAATCTGGAGCAATGGCTCATCGCCACATTGGCCGCGTTCAACATCACGGGCGAAACGCGGCGTGACCGGGTCGGCATTTGGGTCCGCCGGCCGTCGAAGGGCGAAGCGGTCGAAGACAAGATCGCTGCGATCGGGCTTCGCGTCAGCCGATGGGTGTCGAGCCACGGCATCGCCCTGAACGTCGATCCGGATCTCTCTCAGTTCGGCGGGATCGTACCCTGCGGTATCCGCGAACACGGCGTCACGAGCCTCGCCGACCTAGGCCTGCCGGTGACGCTTTACGACGTGGACGTCGCACTGCGTGGAAGCTTCGAGCGCCTATTCGGGCCGACGCGGCCCATTGAAAGCAACGAGCTTGAAATCTAAGCCGAAAAAATGAGTTGGCGGGTGGCGGTGCCAAGCTCCGCCGCAAAAAGAAAAAGGCGCCTGTATCCAAGGGGGGACACAAGCGCCAAACAGGCGATGCCGCAACCTTTTCTCTACTTGTTGTCCCTCTCCTTCTTCGGGGCGCTGCCAGCGGGCGGCGCGAGCCCCTTTTCGGAAGAATCGTAGTAGAGAAATCCCTCTTCGACCGAGACGTTTTCCGAACCCTCAAGTTCGTACTCATCATTCGCGTTATCGTTGAGGCGGACGATGCAGCTCTTCTGACAGACCCCGTCAATCACCTTACCTGGTGGCAGAACCACGTCTTGAGGAGACGAGCCCTGGGTGATCGTGAGCTTGACCTCCTTATCCCCCCGATTGGTAATCGTGGCTGCTGATGCAGCCGAGGTCATAAGAAGAACTGCGATCGTGCGAACCGTAAGAGCCAGAAGGTCAAAACGGCCGCTCGTTCGATCGCGGCAGAAATTCATTACTTCTTCTTCTTAGCTGCCTTCTTGGCAGGAGCCTTCTTGGCGGCTTTCTTTGCAGCTTTAGCCATTTTAGATCGTCCTTCCGTTTGCAACGTTGACAGACGCACGTCTGTCGACCCGACATTGAGTCAGGTCGCATTGACATTGATGAGATTCAAGTCAATGCACAAACGAAATTTGACGTTTGGTGATATCGAAAATTTCGATAGATGAGTTTTGCACTCGTCGATGAGGATGCCACGCGATGGACGTCAATCTCGCTCGCACTTTTCTCGTCGTCGCTGAGACTGGAAGCTTCGTCGACACTGCACGCAAGCTGAACATTACCCAGTCAACCGTCTCCGCACGCATCAAAGGCCTTGAAGACCTGCTTGGAAGGCCGCTTTTCACGCGCTCGAAATCCGGCGCAGAACTGACGGGTGCGGGCGAACTCTTCCAGAAGCACGCGCTCGCGATGGTCCGCGTCTGGCAACAAGCCCAGCTGCAGGTCTCGCTCGCCGATCAGCATCCCGAGCACATCTCGGTCGGCGCGCCATTGAGCCTTTGGGGCGGATTTCTGCTGAAATGGGCCGCAGGATTGCGTGTTCAGATCCCCGGCATCGCTGTTTCGGCGACGGCGGGACCTTCAGCTCTGCTGAGCCAGCGCTTGATTGAAGGAACGCTCGACCTCGCGATCATGTACCGTCCCTCGCCCCCGCCCGGCTTGACGATCGAACATCTGTTCGATGAGGAATTTGTTCTCGTCTCGTCGGCAAAATCGACGGCGCGGCGCGGTACGAACGACTATCTGCTGATCGATTGGGGAACGGATTTCCTGCAGGATCACGCCGCAGCGTTTCCCGAGCACGCCAACCCGGCGATCAGCCTCGACCTCGGGCCCATGGGCCTTGATTATCTACTGGCGAACGAGTGCTCGGGGTATTTTCCGGCTCGGATGGTCCGCACGCTCATCGCACGCGGCCGGGTGAGAGAGCCCAAGCGCTCCCGGAAATTCGTCTACCCGGTTTATATGGTCTACCCGGAAACCCGGAACGAAGAGGCTTACGAGCCAATCTTAAGAGGATTGAGGCGCGCAGCCGCCAAGCTCGGTTGATAGCTTGTGGCCGCACGCCTCACGCATTGTTTCTGATCGTAACGCGAAGCCGCTCAGGCGATCACGCTCAAGCGAATTCGAGGATCACCGCGTCGACTGCAAGGCTGTCGCCGGGCTGCGCGGCGACCTTCTTGACCTTGCCGTCGCGCTCTGCCCGCAAGATGTTCTCCATCTTCATGGCTTCGACGACCGCCAGATTGTCTCCTGCCTTGACCTCTTGGCCCTCAGTGACGTTCACCGCCTTGACCAAGCCCGGCATCGGGCACAGCAGGAACTTCGACATGTCAGCCGCGACCTTGACCGGCATCAGGCTCGCAAGCTCCGCCTCGCGCGGGGTATAAACGTAGGTCTGCACCTGCATGCCGCGATAGGACAGCGTCATGCCGTTGGGGATTGTGCGCACCTGAACCGCAACATCGGCCCCATCGACCGTGCCGAACCAAACCGGCTCACCCGGCCACCACTCCGACGTGATCTCCATCGTCTTCGACGGCTGCCCGTTCGCATCGAGGATCGACACGTAGTACGGCCCCGGGATTACGCCCAGCACTTCGAGTTCGACGGTCTCCGTTCCCATCTTCACGATACGGCGCTTGGCGAAGCTGACCCCATGCCCGTGCATCTGGTCCGTAATATCGCGGCGGCGCGTATTGCCGAGGTGATCGATGGTGCCCGCCACGGCGGCAAGCGTGATCAGATCCTTGCCCTCGGGCGCCCGCGGCACGAAGCCTTCGGGGTACTCCTCCTTGAGGAAACCCGTCGAAATATTGCCCGAGCGCCAGCGCGGATGCTGCATGATCGCCGAGACGAACGGCACGTTGTGCTGGATGCCGTCGATGTAGAAGGCGTCAAGCGCCGCCGACTGCGCGTCGATGGCCGCCTCACGGGTCGGCCCATGCGTGACGAGCTTGGCGATCATCGGATCGTAGTACATCGAGATCTCGCCGCCCTCGAAGACGCCGGTATCGTTGCGCACCGTCACGCCGTCCTTGGCGCCCTCCGCCGGCGGCCGGTACTTCACCAGGCGGCCGATCGACGGCAGGAAGTTGCGGAACGGATCTTCAGCGTAGACGCGGCTTTCGACGGCCCAGCCCTTGAGCTTGATATCCGACTGCTTGAACGGGAGCTTCTCGCCGGCCGCAACCCGGATCATCTGCTCGACGAGATCGATGCCCGTGACCAGCTCCGTCACCGGATGCTCGACCTGCAGACGGGTGTTCATTTCCAGGAAGTAGAACGAACGGTCCTGACCGGCCACGAATTCGACCGTGCCGGCGCTGTCGTAACCGACGGCCTTCGAGAGAGCGACGGCCTGCTCACCCATCGCCTTACGGGTCTTCTCGTCGAGCAACGGCGACGGCGCTTCTTCCAGAACTTTCTGGTTGCGGCGCTGAATGGAGCATTCGCGCTCGCCGAGGTAGACGACGTTGCCGTGCTTGTCGCCGAGCACCTGAATTTCGATGTGGCGCGGATTTTCGATGAACTTCTCGACGAAGCAGCGATCGTCTCCGAACGACGATTTGGCCTCCGAACGCGCGAGCTCGAAGCCTTCGGCGGCCTCCTTGGCGTCATAGGCAATACGCATGCCCTTGCCGCCGCCGCCCGCCGACGCCTTGATCATCACCGGATAACCGATCTGGTTGGCGATCTCGACCGCGTGCTTGGCGTCCTTGATCTCACCCATGTAGCCGGGAACCGTCGAGACCTTGGCGGCCGCAGCCGCCTTCTTGCTCTCGATCTTGTCGCCCATGGCGGCGATGGCTTTGGGATTGGGACCGATGAAGACGATGCCGTTCTTCTGAAGGGCAACGGGGAACGCTTCACGCTCCGATAGGAACCCATAGCCCGGGTGAACCGCCTCGGCGCCCGTCGCCTTGCACGCCTCGATGATCTTATCCATGAGCAGGTAAGACTGGGCCGCCGGTGCCGGACCGATGTGAACGGCCTCATCCGCCATTTCGACATGCAGGGCATCCCGGTCCGCGTCGGAATAAACCGCGACCGTCTTGATGCCCATCTTGCGCGCCGTTTTTATTACGCGACAGGCAATCTCACCGCGGTTGGCAATCAGAATTTTCTTGAACATCGGCGGATCCCGGTCCTTCCCGTAAGCTCTTTCAAGTGCCTCACCCTGTCGCAAGGCAGCACGCCGTTCTAGAGCCTGCGGGAGGCCGCGTAAACACGCCAGGAGAGAGGCCGATGCCGCACGCTGTGCGATCCGCTGCCGCACAGTGAAAGATGGTCGGCAGGCGGCCTTTGCCTGCCGAATCCAGGCTCAATTAACGATTTCCTTGATGCGGTCAGGCGGCGTTGCCCAGCCGGCAGACCGCCTCGGTGAGGGTCGGGTGAATGCGGGGGCTTTCCCGATTCATGTATGCCACGAGCGCTTTCTCGCTCGGGCTCAAACGGCCGTTGCGCCCAAGGCGGCTGACGAGCCAGCTGGCATCCGCCTGGGTGATCTCCTCGTGCGTGATGATCTCGATGCGCTGGTGCTCGAGCCGGGCGAGCGCGCGCTCCTCAGCCGTCTGATCGAGGTAGGCGTCCTGCACGGATGCGAGATTGGACTGCACCATGGCGAGCAGTGCCGTGAGCATCGATGTCTCTTCTTCCGGACATTCGAGCGACGCTTCCTGCTTCAGGGCTTCCTCACGGGACGGAACCGCGTAGCCCGACGCCGCCATCATCACATTGGCGACTGCTTTGACGAAGAGATCGGTCCAGGCGGGATTGGGCGCACCATTCGAAATGGCCTCGTCGATTTCGAACAGGACGTCCGCCTCAGCCCGAGTGACGGCAACGGCCCCGTCGCCCGCGAAGGCGTAAAGCATCCGCCGGATGAGATCGACTTCGGCCTCGCTGATGCTGCCGGCGGGCAACACCTTGCCATCGCGCAGAGGCCCTGAGCCTTCGACGACAGCGCGCTTCACCTGCTCCAGGGCAAACTTGACGAGACTGACCGGCGCCCAGCGCGCCTTGTCGAGAACGTTGACGAGCAGATCGAGTTCGCTCTTGCGCTCGACCTTTCCGTCTTTCGCAACACGATTGATGAGCCAGTTGGCGTTGGCAGCCGTGAGATAGCCGCGCGGCGCCTCCTGAAAAACGATGTAGTCGGTGATGGCTTCGATCAGGAATTCGGGCCATTCGTGATGGCGCATCGTGCAGGCATCGTTCAGCGCAAAGAGGAGATCCGCTTCTTCGGACGCAGTAATGCCGTCCTCATAGAAGACGCGCCGCAAATGCAAGATATCGGTCAGACCGATCGTTCCGCGCGCCAAAATTTCGTCTATCGGCAGCGACCGCAGCCCACTCATCGAATGCCCCCACACCCAGACTAACTATCGCCGGAGGGTAGGTCGCCGATGTTTAATTGCGCCTTAAAAGCCGCACGAAAAATGAACACGGAAAGGCTCACGATTGCGAATAATGTGGCCTAGCCGTCACAGCACCCGAAATGATGGAGGGCCGCAGCTCCCCGCTGCGACCCCCATGAACTTTCCTGCCATGCTCCCGCGTGCACGGCAGGTAAGCCTTGCTCGAGGTTATCTACACCTCAGAATGAACGATTGCTGAAAGGCTTCCGCGGCTTGCGAGTTGCCCACACACGATCTCGATCACGCTGCGAGTTGTGCCAGCAGCCGTGAGCGCGACGGCGGAAGTGTTTGCCCCCGCGGGTTCAGAAGATGCTTCTCTAAGAAGAATCCCGTCAGCGCGAAACCGAGATTGACGTCCTGGCTCGTCACCGGACCCGATCGCTGCTTCGTCAGGAACTGCGGTAAGGGCAAAAGCTTGTCCCGGTAGGGCTCACCAGCGGAGGCCGACACCGCACGGCCCGTCTTCGGAGACACGTAAATGAGCTGGTCGTTGCTTCCCGTCGCCGCGCATTGACTGAGGTCGAGCCCGAAGCCCAGCTCATCCAGAAGCGCCATCTCCCAGCGCACGAGCAGCGCCGGCCACACCGTCGCGTCGTTGAGAAAACCCAAAACGAAGAGCGTGATCTCATAGAGATTGGGATGCGGATCGCGTTCTGGCAGCAGCCGCGTCAGCGCCGTGATCGAGGAAAGCGCCATCAGCGCCTGCGGATCGTCCAGCGTCTCGGCGGCGAAGGCGCGGCGCATCTCGACGCTCATCGTGCCGAGCTGATCGGCCAGACGCGCCTTCCATTCCGCATCGACATGATTGCCGGGCTGGAGAATCGGTCTCAATCGGCGGGACCGGCCGCCATGCACGAGCCCCATGTGCCGGCCATGCGCCCTCGTCCATAGGTCAACAATCGCGGCGGTCTCGCCGTGTGCCTTTACCGAAAGAACGATGCCTTCATCGGACCATTGCATATGGCAGAACTACAGGCGCCTCAGGATTTGGGGAAAGGAAGCCCCATTTCCCGGTAACGCTCGGGATCGCTTTCCCAGTTCTCGCGCACTTTGACAAAGAGGAAGAGGTGCACCCTGTGACCCGCCATCTCTTCGATGGCGTGCCGGGCCGTACTCGAGATCTTCTTGATCGTTTCGCCGGCCTTGCCGAGCACGATCTTTTTCTGGCTGTCGCGTTCGACATAGATCGTCTGTTCGACACGGGCCGAGCCGTCCTTCAGCGTTTTCCAGTCGGTTGTTTCAACGGTCGTCGTGTACGGCAGTTCCTGGTGCAGGAAGCGATAGACGCTTTCACGCGTCATTTCGGCGGCCTGCGTGCGCATCGGCACGTCGGTGACGTCGTCTTCCGAATAGTGCCAGGGGCCGGGTGGAACCAGGTTCGCGAGGAACGTCCGCAGGTCCTTGATGCCCTGCCCTTCGGTCGCCGAGATCATGAAAATGCGGTCGGGCGTCAGCAGCTCATCGACCATCTTGGCGAGAGACAGCAGTCTCGGCTTGTCGTCCACGCGGTCGATTTTATTCAAAATGACGATCTTCGGCATGCGAGCCGATTTCAGCCGCTCAATGATGCCTCTCAAATCATCATCAATCCCGGCGGCCGCGTCGATGACGAGCAGCGCGGCATCCGCATCTTCAAGCCCGCCCCAGGCGGCATCAATCATCGCCCGGTCCAACCGGCGCTTCGGGTTGAAGATACCAGCGGTATCGATGAAGACGATCTGGCTGTTGCCCTCGATCGCGATGCCGCGAATGGGTGCGCGCGTCGTCTGCACCTTGTGGGAAACAATCGCGACCTTGGCGCCGACGAGCGCGTTGACGAGCGTGGACTTGCCCGCATTCGTCGGCCCGATGACAGCAACGAAACCGCACCGCTGATCGGCGGCATCGGGCGTCGAAGAAACTGTATTGTTGTCAGACATCGCCTATCCGGGCTCCTACGCCTTCTCGAGTTAGAAGCGCAGTTGCGGCGGCTTGCTCGGCAATACGCTTCGAAGCCCCCTCGCCCTGCGCAGGCGCTTTACCCGTAATCAAAACTTCGGCCGTGAAGCGGGGCGCATGATCGGGCCCATTGCGTGCGATGACCGTATAACGGGGCAACGCCAAGCCTTGGCCCTGCGCCCATTCCTGCAACGCCGACTTGGCATCAACCGCGACCTCGGGGACGAGTTCGCTTTGATCGTGCCAAAGCCTGTGAACGACGCCTCGTGCCTTCTCGAAACCGCCGTCGATGAACACGGCACCAAGAAGCGCCTCCGTCGCATCGGCGAGGATCGTCGTCTTGTTGCGCCCACCGCTGTCGGCTTCGCTTTCCGACAGGATGAGATGCGCGCCAAGCCCGATATTGCGAGCGACCTTGGCGCAGGCTTCGCCGCGAACGAGGCGATTGTAGCGCCGGGCAAGCTCACCTTCGCTGGCGTCCGGATATTGCCCGTTGAGCGCCTCGGCGATCGCAAGCCCCAGAACGCGGTCGCCGATGAATTCCAGCCGCTCGTTATCGAACCGGGCAACCTTGCCGCCACGCACGCTGGCGTGCGTCAGCGCCCGCTCCAGAAGCGCAGGATCCTTGAACTTGTAGCCCAGTTTGGTCTCGAGTTCTTTGAACTTTCGAGGTCTCAGCATGGCAAACATGCCGCTTTGCGGTCATCGCACCAGATTGAAGAACCTGTCCCAACGGATGTCAAATGGCCAGCTCCAGGGCGCATACCACCGGAAGGCACCAGGCTCGTCAACTTTGGCGGAGAAGAAGATGATCTCGGCACGACCGATGAAGTTCTCGTATGGGACGAAGCCGACAGCGCTGCGCACCCGGCTGTCGGTTGAGTTATCGCGGTTGTCACCCATCATGAAGTAGTGACCCTCGGGAACCTTGTAGACCCCGGTGTTGTCGTAGGGGCCGTTCGGATCGCTATCGAGAACCTTGTACTTCACGCCATTGGGAAGCGTTTCCTCAAATACCGGAATCGTCCGCTCCCGGCCATCCTCGAATGTCGTGAAGTCGCCGGCTGGCACCTTCGGGATCGCCTGTCCATTAATGAAGAGCTGGCCGTCCCTCATTTGAACTTCGTCGCCCGGCAGGCCGATGACCCGCTTGATGTAATCTGTCGAGTTGTCCTTCGGCAGCTTGAAGACGGCAACGTCGCCCCGCTTGGGCTCCGCGCCGAAGATGCGGCCTTCGAAAATGTTCGGGCTGAAGGGGAAGGAGAACTTGCTGTAGCCGTAGGAGAGCTTCGAGACGAACAGGTAGTCGCCGATCAGCAGCGTCTCCTTCATGGAGCCGGACGGAATGTTGAATGGCTGATAGAAGAAGATGCGGACGAACATCGCAATGGCGAGTGCTTCGACGACGATGACGAGTGTTTCAGACCAACTCGATCTCGACGTCTTGATACCAACGCTCATCCAGAGGCTCCTCTGCGCCGCCAGGCGGCACTGGCCGGGGCTCGCTTCATGTTAGGCGGTCCGCTATAGCGAGTTTGTTCCTGAGCCGCAACGACGGGCACAAACCTGACAAAACGGTAAGGAATAACAATAACTCAGCGCTCTACCTGCGTTGCGGCAAGTTAGTGGCGAAGGGATGCTTTACGCCGCGGCGAAATGGTCAACCGGGCTGTTTTTCATCGGCCGGGATCGCCGAGATGATCACGATTGCCTGGGCCAGCGGATACTCGTCGGTCAGAGTGACATCGATGCGCGGCTTGAATCCGTCAGGTATCATTTTCGCGAGGCGTTCCGCCGCGCCGCCAGTGAGCGCCAGGGTCGGACGGCCCGTCGGCGCATTCACGACGCCGATGTCCTTCAGATAAACACCGTACCGGAAACCGGTCCCCAGCGCTTTTGAAGCCGCCTCCTTGGCAGCAAAACGCTTGGCGAAGGTTCGAGCATAATGCGCTCGCGAAAAGGCCTTCCGGCGCTCTTCCGCCGTGAATACGCGCTGGAGAAACCGTTCACCGTAGCGCTCGATTGTCCGCTCGATCCTGCGGATGTCGCAGAGATCGTTGCCGAGGCCAATGATCATCACCCTCTCTGTGCCGATAGCGCCTCGCGAGCTTCGTCCATCAGGACGCGCATGCGGCGAACCGCCATCGAAAGGCCGCCGAAGATCGCTTCTCCAATAAGGAAATGGCCGATGTTGAGTTCCACGATCTCAGGGATACGGGCAATGGGCTGCACCGTGTTGTAGGTCAGGCCATGCCCGGCATGAACTTCAAGCCCCGCCGACGCAGCGGCGCTCGCCGCCTTCTTGTGCCGCTGGAGTTCGAAAGCGACCCCTCCGGCGTCATGCTCGAGCGCGAGATTGCAATAGCGGCCGGTATGCAGTTCGACGATGTCAGCGCCGGCATCCGCCGCCGCTTCGATTGTCTTGATGTCGGGCTCGATGAAGAGCGAAACGCGAATCCCCGCGTCCTTCAGCTTGGCAATGAACGGCTTCAGCGTCGCCGCCGAGCCGATCACATCGAGCCCGCCCTCGGTCGTGCGTTCCTCGCGCCTTTCGGGAACGAGACAGCACGCATTTGGCACATGCCGCAGCGCGATCTGCAGCATCTCGTCGGTGGCCGCCATCTCGAGATTGAGCGGACGCGTCAGCTCGTTTTTGAGCCGTGTAATGTCGGTATCCGAAATGTGGCGCCGGTCTTCCCGCAAATGCGCGGTGATCCCGTCCGCACCGCCTTCAATGGCGAGATGCGCCGCACGCAGCGGATCGGGATGGAGCCCGCCTCGCGCGTTTCTGAGCGTTGCGACGTGATCGATGTTGACGCCCAATCGCAATGCGCGCACCGGCGTCGGCGCCTGATAGGCTTCGGAAATTTTGCGGTTTGCAACCACGTGCTTTGCCACCAATGAAGAGGAGGGATTTGATCCTGCGCCGCTCTGAGTTTAGCGAAGCCCGCGGTGCCGTTGAAAAACCCGTACCGCCCGGCGCGTAGGATAGTAGCTAAATATCGCGGCTATCAAGCCGACCAGAAGGCCGCCGACAACCATCGGCTCGACGATGGGCGACAGATAGCCGACCGCTTTGTTCAGCGCCTCCGGCGAAGGCGCACTCAAGGTTGCCCCAAGGGCATTGGCCGTATCGGTCAGATGATCAGCGGCGTAAGCGGGATCTTGCCCGAGCAGGAGCGCACCCGCCACGTACGATCCGCTCCAAATGGCAGGCCAGCTCAACGGATTGCTGAGAAAAGTCCCGAGTATCGCCGCCGGCAAGCTGACGCGCAGAACGAAGGCAAGCACGAATGCCAGGAGCGTCTGGATGCCGAGAAAGGGCGTGCACGCGCAGAACACGCCGATAGCAAAGCCCAGCGCCACCTCATGCGGTGTCGCCCGCAGCAGCAGCACCCGACGCCAGAAGACACGAAGCTTGTTGCGAAGAGCAACCGAGTTAAAGGGCCACGAGCGGGCGCCCACTCCAGATGCTTCAGGCTTTTCGTTCACCAGTTCTGTTCCCATCGACGCTTCGAAAAGCCTCCAACCAGAGAACGCATACATAGCTCACTCGAAGAGCCGTTCCACCTTCGCAACCGCCGATTTGGCTCTCAGACCGGCAACGATGTGGTTCAAATGCACCAAATCGAACACCTCGAGTTCGATGTGCATCACCGTAAAGTCTGCCGCACGGCGGGCCATTTTGATATTGTCGATATTGCCGCCCGTCTCGCCGATTACCTTGGCGATCTCGGCAAGTGAACCGGGGGCATTGACGGCGGTAACGCTGATTCGTGCCGGAAAACGCTGCGGCCGCTCGGGATCAACGTCCCAGGTCACATCGATCCAGTGGGCTTCCTCGTATTCTTTCAAGCGCGGGGAATGGATCTGAAAGACCCGGATCCCCTCGCCCGGCGCCATCACCCCCACGATCCGGTCGCCGGGGACGGCGCCGCCCGGCTCGAACGCGACCGGCAAATCCTGGCTCGGACCGCCGATCGACACCGCCGTCGTGCTGTCGATCTCCGACGTGCGGAATTTGAGGCTCGTAACCTTATCGATATTGAACCAGCCATCCTGCTCCCGGGCGCGTCCGAAACGCCGGGTCGGCTTGTAGCCTTCTTCCCCCGGCGTCTGTCCTTGCGGCAGGATCGCGCCGAGCACGTCCTGCAGCGGAATGTCGTTCCGCCCGACGGCCGCCAATAGATCGTCAGCGGTCTTGAAGCCGATCTTTGGCGCCGCCGCTTTGACCTTCTCTTCCGAGTAGTCGACTTCGAGACCGGCAAGCGTCGAAGTGACGAGCTGCCGGCCGAGTTCGATGAAGCGCCGGCGCTCTGCTTCCCGGGCCGCTCTCCGGATCGCCGCGCGTGCGCGTCCCGTTACTGCGAAGGCTTCCCACGCAGCCGGGCGGATATGCGACTTCGAAGTCTCGATCACGACCTCGTCGCCGTTGCGCAAATGCGTGTCGATCGGCACGTGGCGGCCATTGATGTAGGCCGCAATCGCCTCGTTGCCGATGTCCGTGTGCACCGCATAGGCAAAGTCGAGCGGCGTCGCCCCGCGTGGCAGCGCGATGAGCCGTCCTTTCGGTGTGAAGCAGAACACCTGATCGTGGAAGAGCTCGAGCTTCGTATGCTCGAGAAATTCTTCGGGGTTCGCCGCTTCGAGCAGCGACGAGATCATCGCGCGGAGACGACCATACGGGCTGTCGTCCCCATCCAATCCAAGGTCGAAATCGTGGCCGTTCGCGAGCCCCCGCTGCTGATCCTTATAGAGAGCATGCGCGGCAATACCGAACTCGGCGATATGCTGCATGTCATACGTACGGATCTGCAGCTCGACGCGCTGATGGCGCGGCCCGTAAACGGTCGTGTGAATCGACTGATAATTGTTCCGCTTCGGCGCCGATATGTAATCCTTGAAGCGGCCGGGAACCGTGCTCCAGGTCGTGTGGACGATGCCGAGCACCCGGTAGCAGTCTTCGATGGAATCCACGACGACACGGAAGCCGTAGATGTCGGACAGCTGCTCGAGGCTGATCTGCTTATGCTCCATCTTCCGCCAGATGGCATAAGGCTTTTTCTCGCGCCCGAAGGTCTCGGCCTTGATGCCGGCGTCAGCACACTTCCTCGCGATGGCTTGCCGGATTTCCTCGACGAGCCCGCGGTTGCGCTCCCTCATTTCCGAGAGTTTTTCGGTAAGCGCGTCATAGGCTTCGGGCCGCAGCCAGCGGAACGCGAGATCCTCGAGTTCCTCGCGCAGCGCCTGCATGCCCATCATGCCGGCAAGCGGGGCGTAGATGTCGAGCGTCTCTTCTGAATTGCGCCGGCGGCTCTCGGGCTTCATGTGCTCGAGCGTCCGCATGTTGTGCAAGCGGTCCGCGAGCTTGACGAGCAGCACGCGAATATCGGTCGAGATCGCGATGAGCAGCTTGCGGAAGCTTTCCGCCTGCTCGGCCTTTTTGGAGACGAGGTCGAGCCGCTTGATCTTCGTTAAACCGTCGACGAGGCTGCCGATCTCCGGCCCGAACATCTGATCGATTTCGGCGCGCGTCGCGTCCGTATCCTCGATCACGTCATGAAGCAGAGCCGTCGCAATGGTTGCGTCGTCGAGCTTGAGATCGGTGAGGATGGCCGCGACTTCGAGAGGATGCGAAAAATAAGGCGCACCAGACGCACGCTTCTGATGACCGTGCGCCTTCATGGCGTAGACGTAGGCGCGATTGAGCAGCGCCTCGTCCGCGTTTGGATCGTACTTGAGAACCCGTTCGACGAGTTCGTATTGCCGCATCATAACCCGCCGCACTCCTTCACGGCGCAAGCGTAACCGAAGACGCAGCACACATTAAGAGAGTGGGCGCGAGCTTGGTGTCGCGAGAGGGGCTAATGTAAAATTAGCGCGAACGATCGCGCGGGTCGCGGTCCCGTTCGCGGCCCGAACCCGATCCCGACCCGATGTTCGCCGAAGGCTCCAGCGGCGTCATGCTCTCCAGGCCACGAAGCAGCTGCTCCTCGGTCATGACATCGACCTGCGTGTCCGACGAGAGATCGTCGCGGCCGAGCATCGGCGCACGGCGGTCCGGCGGCAGCAACGGCGCCGCAACGGCCTCCGGCTCGTCCACTTCGGTATTCTTCTGGATCGACGAGATCAGCGTCTCGCGCATGTCGTCGGGCGACAGCGTGCGCTCGGCGATCTCACGCAAAGCAATAACCGGATTCTTGTCATCATCCGCCGGAACGGTGATGGCGCTGCCGTTGGCAATCGACCGCGCACGATGCGCGGCGAGGAGCACCAGTTCGAATCTGTTCGGAATCTTGTCGACGCAATCTTCGACGGTGACGCGAGCCATGGGCAGAACCTTCCCTTGGAAAAAACTGGCACGTTGTAAGGCATTAAAGGGCGCAAACAGCCGATCGGACCGCCTTCCAGCGCCACGCTGATGCCTCTTTGCCACGTTTGGATGTTTTAATCAAGCAGTACAGAGGAGAAGCACAAGCAAAATTACTCTCCCCATAGCAATCCGCCTCAAGCGCAGTTAAACAGACTAATTGTCACAATTGTTGACTGGCATTCACATCTGGTAACCCATGCGGAGCAGTGTTCTACGCCGTAGATTAGGGTCGCTGCCGTAAATGTCTAAGCTCTTCAGACCATTAGCGAAGTGGGTTTTCACGCCCATTCCAGAGAGAGTACTGGACGCTGTTTAGTTAACTTTCATTCCGGTTCAGGAAACGACAAAAATGCATTTTTATCCGGCCGAACGGCTCGCTCTCTTTATCGACGGCGCAAACCTTTATGCGACGGCGAAGTCATTAGGCTTTGATATTGATTATAAGCGCCTGCTCGGGCTGTTCCGGCAGAAGGGTCAGCTGGTTCGCGCGCTCTATTATACGGCGCTTGCCGAAGAGCAGGAATATTCGTCGATCCGCCCGCTCATTGATTGGCTCGACTACAACGGCTTCTCGATGGTGACGAAGCCGACGAAGGAATTCACCGACGCGACCGGCCGCCGGAAGATCAAAGGCAACATGGACATCGAGCTGGCCGTTGATGCCATGCGTCTGTCCGACAATCTCGACCACATCGTCATTTTCTCCGGCGACGGCGATTTCCGCAGCCTCGTTGCAGCGCTTCAGCAGAAGGGCAAGCGCGTCAGCGTCGTTTCCACCCTGCAGACACAGCCGCCGATGGTTGCCGACGAGTTGCGCCGCCAGGCCGACCAGTTCGTCGACCTGGCCGATCTCGAAGAGCAAGTCGGCCGCACTCAGAGCGCCAGCGCCGGCGGTGCCCGCCTTCCGCGTGATGGACGCGGCTATGCGCCTCGCGCTCCGCTGCCGCCGGTCCGCGATACCAATTACCTCGGTGATGATGACCTCGCTGAAGAAGAAGTCTAAGCACGACGACATTCTTCTTCTGCACGAGTATCGACCATGGCTGCCGGGGCGAACGGCAATGTAATCTTTGGGCCAGAGCCGCCCAAAGATTGTCCGCGTTGCCCGAGGCTCGTAGCCTACCGTCAAGAAAACGCGCGCCTAGAGCCTCACTGGTTCAACGGCCCTGTTCCCTCATTCGGAACAACCCAGGCGCGCCTGCTTATTGTAGGCCTCGCGCCGGGACGGATGGGCGCCAACCGCACCGGCCGTCCCTTCACCGGCGATTATGCCGGTGTTCTCCTCTATGAGACTCTGCTCCGCTACGGCTTTGCCAAGGGCGAGTACCACGCCCGGCCCGACGACGGCTTGAAGCTCGTCGACTGCATGATTTCCAACGCCGTGCGCTGCGCGCCCCCTGAAAACAAGCCCGAGCCCAAGGAAATCGCAACCTGCCGCCCGTTTTTCGAGGCGCGGCTGGCAAGCTTGAGCAAGCTCAAGATCATCTTGGCGTTAGGACGGATCGCTCACGATCAAGCATTGGCAACGCTCGGTGAGAAGAAGGCCCTCTACCCCTTCGCCCACGGCGCGCGCCACGAGCTGAGCGGCGGCCGCATCCTCTACGACAGCTTCCACTGCTCGCGTTACAACACCAGCACGCGCCGGCTGACGCCTGAGATGTTCCAATCCGTCTTCGAAGCCATCAGGCGCGAGCTGGGTTGAGCGCCGCGAGCAGTTCCGCCGCGTGCGTCTGGGGCGAAACCACCGGATAGACGACGCGATAGATAACGCCGTTGCGGACGATGAGCGTCAGACGCTTGAGATACGTGACGCCGCCGGTCCCAAACCGCGGCAGCTTCAGCGCGTCGGCAAAGGCGAACGTTGCGTCGCTGAGCAGCAGATAGGGAATGCCCGCCCGCATCGCGAAAGCGAGCTGGCTGTCGGCGGATTGGGAGCTGAGGCCGAAGACCTCGTAACCCAGAAGTTCGAAATCGGGGTAAGCGTCCCGGAAACCCTCGGCTTCCGGCGTCGAACCATGCGCCCCCGGAATGATGTCCCAATCGGGCGGATTGGGAACGCCCGGAGTGCCCGTCATCGGATAGATGAAGATGATCGCCCGCTCCTGATAGCGGGCGAGATTGACGCTGGCCCCGCGCGTCGCTGCAAGCGCCACATCCGGCAGACGCGTGCCCGCGATCAAATGCTTCGCGGCTCCATCGTCCTCGGGAACCGGGAAGTTCGGCGCTCCGGATGGTGGCGCGCTATCTGCCAACTAATCAGCCCTTCTCTCGCAATAGCCGCGCTTTCTGGCGGTTCCAATCGCGCTTGGCCGCATCCTGGCGCTTGTCGCCCTGGTTCTTACCCTGAGCGAGCCCAAGCTTCACCTTCGCGCGGCCCTTCTCATTGAAGTAGAGCTCGAGCGGCACGAGCGTCATGCCCTTCCGTTCGATGGCGATGCCGATCTTATGGATTTCGGTCGCATGCATCAGCAGCCGCCGCTTGCGGCGCGGCTCGTGCGGGAAAAGAGCAGCGCCCGGATATTCGGCGATATAGCTGTTGATCAGCCAGATGCCGCCGTCCTCAACCGAAGCATAGCTCTCGGCAATATTCGACTGCCCGCGGCGCAACGACTTCACTTCCGAGCCCAGAAGCTCGATACCGGCTTCCCAGCTGTCGGTTATGAAGTACTCGTGCCGCGCCTTGCGGTTCTCGGCGACGAGCGTCGTGCCGTCATCGCGTTTAGAGGCCATCAGTCAGTGCTTTCCGGCAGCAGCCGTTACTCGGCGGCCTTGGCGTCGATCAGACCGAGACCGAGCAGAACGGCGTCGATCGCCTTGCGGCTCGCCTCCGATACGGGAACCATGGGCAGACGCATGTCCGCTGTTCCAAAACCAAGCCGCGATACGGCGTATTTGACCGGCGCAGGATTGGTCTCGATGAAGAGAACCTCATGCAACGGCATCAGCCGGTCCTGCAGCGCCAGCGCTTTCTTGAAGTCGCCGGCCATGCACGCGTTCTGGAACTCGGCGCAAAGCCGCGGCGCCACGTTCGAAGCCACCGAAATGCAGCCGGCGCCGCCGTGCGCCATGAAGCCAAGCGCCGTGCCGTCTTCGCCCGACAGCTGGCAGAACTCAGGGCCGAGCGCCGCGCGCGTCTGCGACGGGCGCGCAAGGTTCGCCGTCGCATCCTTCACGCCGGCGATGTTCTTCAGCTCGTAACAACGCGCCATCGTCGCCACCGACATGTCGACGATCGAACGGCTCGGAATGTTGTAGATAATGATCGGAATGTTAATGGCGTCGTTAATCGCCTTGAAATGCTGATAGAGACCTTCCTGGCTCGGCTTATTGTAATAGGGCGTAACAACAAGCACGGCGTCGGCGCCGGCCTTCTCCGCATATTGCGAAAGTTCGACCGCCTCTTCCGTCGAGTTCGAACCCGTTCCGGCGATCACGGGTACCCGCTTCTTGGCAGCTTCGACGGCGAGCTCAATCACGCGCTTATGTTCATCGTGATCGAGCGTCGGGCTTTCTCCGGTAGTTCCCACGGGAACCAGACCGTGCGTGCCTTCGCTGATCTGCCAATCGATGAAGCGCGTGAACGCGGCTTCATCCACCTTCCCGTTACGAAAAGGCGTGATGAGTGCCGTGATAGAACCTTTGAACATGTCTTCGCCTTAGCTAGAAAAGACCATGACGAACACCGCTCGATGCTGCGTCCCTGGTTTAATCGGGAAAGTCGACGTGGAAAGACCCACGCCTTTACGGCCACGGGCCACTGTCTCGCCGCACGCGCGTGCCACCTCGTCCGGCTCGAACCGCTTGCTTCACGAGCTATGTCTCCGCTTAATACGGTTTAACGTTGCTGACGACGCAAGCGCCGCGACATTAGGCGCTCGGAAAGCCCGCCGCAAGATCGGGTGGCCTGGGCGTTTCATCCCACAGGACGCGATGCATCTAAGCCTCGATCCCAGAAGACTAATCGGCCTCCTCTCGCGCGCGCTACCGCCATTGGCCGCAGCCTGCGCCTGTCTTGCCCTCGCGGTCGCGAGCACATCTGCCAGCGCCGAATCGGCGTTTAAGCCGGTACCGGCGCCCGCGCCCCTCGCGGCCGAAAAAGAACAGCTACGCAAACTCGACTCAGCGCTCGCGCCGCTCCTGGCGAGTTCACCCGCTTCACAGGATGCCGATGCACTACGAGACGCGGCCGCCGCCATCCGCGCCAAGGACATCAATAAATTCGCGAGCGCGAAAAGCAGCATCAGCGACCCCGTCGCGCGCAAGCTCGCCGACTGGATGCGGCTGCGTGCGGGACTTGGCGAGCCCGCGGAATTCCAGGCGTTCCTCAGGGACAATCCGTCCTGGCCGGACCGGCCGACGCTGACCCAGCGCTTCGAGGAAGCGCTTCTCACGCACGGCGGCAGCGCCAAAACCATCAAAAGCTTCTTCACGAACTCGAAGCCTGAGACCGGCGCGGGCTACGCTGCCCTTGCCTCCGCCAATCTTGCTGACGGCGATACCGAAGCGGCCCGCAAATACGCGGCCATCGCATGGCGCGAGATGAGCATTCCCCCTCAGCTCGAGAACGGATTCCTCGACCGCTTCGGCCCGCTGTTGACGCCCACTGACCACAAGTGGCGCTTCGACCGATTGGTGACCGATGACGTTCGCTATGCCGGGAACCGTGAAGGCCGCGTCGCACTGGCGCGCCGCCTCATTCCCCTTCTGCCGCCGAATGAGCAAAAGCGCGCCGCAGCGCGCCTCGCCGTCTTCAACAAGGCGAAGAATGCACAGGCACTGATGAACGCCCTGCCGCCGGGCAGCCGCGACGACACCGGGCTCACGTTTCACAAGCTGCAGCTGTTGCGCAAGGCAGGAAAGGTCGAGGAAGCAGCCGCGATCATTCTCGCCGTTACGCCGGACCCCAATAAGATCGCGGGGCTCGACGAATGGTGGGCAGAACGGCGCGAACTCGCCTACGGGGCATTGAAGATCGGCAAGCCGACGCTCGCCTATGACCTCGTCAAAGATGCGGGCCCCATCTCCGTCAATCCGCGCAAAGAGCAGACATTCCTGGCCGGCTTCATCGCCTTCCGAGAACTCAAGAAGCCCGACACGGCTCAGCGGCACTTCAAGGATATGGCGGCAGCAGCCGATGGGCCGTTGAGCCGCGCCAAGGCCGCCTATTGGCTTGGCCGTGTGGCGGATGCCCGGGGCGACTCGCAGGAAGCAGCCAAGCAATACCGGCTCGCCGCGAAAAACTCAGACACCTTCCACGGCCTGCTCGCGATGCAGATGCTCGATCCGGGCCGCACGAGCCTGGAAATCTCGCCGCCTGCCTATCCGACCCAAGCTCAAATTCAAAAGCTCGCGTCCGCCGAGACGGCGAAAGCGCTGGTCATCGCGCGCAAAGCCAAGCTATCGCGCGAAATCACGCGCACGCTGCTTGCGGGCCTTCGCAATGCTGCGAACACCGAAGCGGAAGTCGGAATGGTGGCCTATCTCGCGGACGCGCTCGGCGACCCGCAAATGTCGCTGCGCATTTCCAAGGTCGCAATCGGCAACGGCCAGAACTTGCTGACCTACGGCTATCCGGTGAAGCCCTTCCCCGGTTACACGCCGCTGCGCGCCCCGCCTGAACTGCCGCTGCTCCTCGCCATCGCGCGCCAGGAGACCGAATTCGATCACCAGATCGTCTCAGGCGCAGGCGCCAAAGGCCTGCTGCAGGTCATGCCGGGGACGGCCCGCCACGTCTGCCAGGATTACAAGATCAAGTGCTCCATTCCGCGGCTTCTCTCTGATCCGCCCTATAACGTCATGATTGGCTCTGCCTACGTCGCCGACCGTATGGACGACTTTGGCGGCTCATACGTTCTAGGGATCGCCGGATATAACGCCGGTCCCGGACGCGCGCGCCAATGGATCAGGGAAAACGGCGACCCGCGCGACCCGAAGGTCGACGCACTCGACTGGATCGAACGCATACCAATCACCGAGACACGCGAATACGTGACCAAAGTCTTGGCGAACATTCAAATCTACCGCGCCAGGCTCGGTATGAAAAATCCGCTCCGCCTGAAGCAGGATCTTCTGCGGGATCGCGGAGATTCAAAAGTTCCTGGAGGCGTGGCAGACAACAGCGACGGTTGAGACCAAACTCATAAAGGCCGGCGGAGACCCATGGCGACCGATCAAGACTTCGAAGAGATTTACTTCACCTCTCGCGATGGCCTGCGCCTCTACGGACGCCATTACAGATCGCGCGCACTCTCCTATGCGCGGCCAGTGCTCTGCCTCGCTGGCCTCACCCGAAACAGCCGCGACTTCCACGACGTGGCGTTGGCGCTGAGCCAGAGCTCCGTGCCTCGCGACGTCTTCACGCTCGACACACGCGGGCGCGGGCTATCCGATCACGATAGCGACTGGAAGAACTACGCTGTGCCGATCGAAATGCAGGATGTCATGGACTTCCTGACGATGCTCGGCCTGCGCAAAGCGGGCATCATCGGCACCTCGCGAGGCGGCCTAATCACAATGGTGCTTGCCGCCGTGCAGCCGTCGCTCGTTGGCGCGGTCGTGCTGAACGACATCGGCCCTGTCATCGAGATGGACGGCCTCGCCCGCATTGCCGGCTACGTGGGCCGCATTCCGCTACCCAAGAACTGGAGCGACGCTGGCCGTCTTGTGCGCGATCTCACCAGCAACGAATTCACGAAAATGACGGACGCCGATTGCGAAGCCGTCGCCCGCCAGCTCTTCAACGAGCGCAAGGGCAAGCCCGCACGCGGCTATGATCCCAAGCTCGCGAAGTGCCTGTCTGTTCTGGACGGGCCGGTGCCGCAGCTCTGGCCGCAGTTCGAAGCCATGAAGCGCATGCCCGTGCTCGTCCTGCGGGGAGCGAATTCCGATTTGCTCTCGGAGAAGACCGTCGAGGAAATGCGCCGGCGTCACCCGCAGCTCAGATCGCTCACCGTTCCCGATGAGGGCCATGCGCCGTTCTTGAGAGACGCAGCGACGATCTCGGCCATCGACGCATTTTTCGCCGAGACCGACGCGCCGCGCGACGGCGCCCGCTACGGCACCCTATCGCGCAGCGACTTCGGTCACGTCTCGCGGCTGGTATCGACTTCGCCCCGGTCCACACGGCGCGAAAACTCCGTGTGACCGCCGCTGGCGAGAATGCGCGCCTGCTCGACCCAATTCTCGCGTTCGATCCGGCCCTTGAATTCAAGGGCTCGGCTCATGCGATCGATGTCTCCGCTCGTCCAGTTGGCGATCTGATCATAGCGGCTGACGCCTAAAGCGTTGAGCCGCTTCTCGATGAGCACGCCGATGCCGCGAATGCGCTTGAGATCGTCGCGCGGACCTTCGTTGCCGCTCTGAAGCGGTGCGGCGGCTTCTTCCGCCTCCTCGCCTTCGCTTGGAGCCGCAATTTCACTTTTCTCACGGATCGCATCCGTGATGCGGGCCGGGATCGAGATTTTTGGATCGACTTTCGAGAGCGGCGAAATCGGCTCGATGGGCTTGCGCCCGCGCGTCACGCTCGCAGACGCGGCCGCGATAGCGGCAGCCGCGGCAGCGGCCATTTCAGCGACCGAACGCCCATGGCTCGCGGCAATGACACCCGCCAAGTCCGGCCGCTCGTCGCGATCAGCCGGCGCTGAATCTGTGGCACCAGCTTCAGGCTTTGGCGGGTCGCCAGCCGGCGCCGGCGGCTTCTGAGGCGAAGCGGCAGCATTTGCCCGCAGCGCCGCAAGGCGATTGCGCGAATAGTACGTCTCGCCGCCCTTGGCCAGAATTTGCGCCTGCTCGACCCATTGCTCGCGGTCGATACGGCCGTGAATCTGCAATTCTTGCCCAACCCGTTTGACGTCTTCCGGCGTCCAGGCGGCAATGTCTTCAAAGTAATTGATGCCCGCGGCCTTGAGCTTCTGCTCGATCTCGAAATCGATGGCTCGAATGCGCTGGAAGTCATCACCGCCCTCGATAATCGCCGGAGCGGCCACCGGGGCTGCGACTTCTGGAGCAGGCAGCGGAGCTGGTTCTGGCTCGGGCTCTGGTTCTGGTTCCGGCTCGGCCTGCGCTTCGGGCTCAGCTTCAGCAACAGGCTCTGCCTCGGGCTCCGGCCCTGATTCAGGCTCGGCTTCCGGCTCCGGCGCGAGTTCCGGCTCGGGTTCTGCATCAGGCTCGGGTTCGGACTCGGCCTCAGGCTCGGGCTCCGCTTCCGGCTCCGGCGAAATGTCAGGCTTGGCCGCTGGCTCGGTTTCTGGCTCAGGCTCGCGCGCAGCAGCCACCATTTCCTGTTCCGGCGCCGGCACGATCGGCTCGTCGGGCTCCGGTGATTGCAGCGGCACGTCATCGGAAGCGGCAACGGAAGCTCTCTCGGCTTCTTCCGCCTCAGCCTTCTTCTCTTCGGCACGTCTTTGCCCGAACCCGCCCGGCATCATCACGGAAGCAGCGGCGGCAGCCTTCGCAGCAGCAACGGCACCTGCCGCAGCAGCCGTCGTCGCGTCGCGCAACCGCGCCGCCAAACCGCCAGGACGCAACGGCTTGCTGATGGGCTCCGGTTCAGGCTCAGGCTCAGGCTCGGTCTCGCGCTCCGGCTGAACCTCAGGAAGGTCAGCAGGCGCTGCATCCACCCAATTGACGTCCGGCTCCTCGATCTCCGTCGGCTCTTTGAGTTCCGCCAGCGGCTCAGGCTCCTGCAGCGGCTCGGGTTCGGGCGGCGGCGGAGGCTGATAAAGCGGGGTCACCGGCTTCAGCACCGACGGCCGGACCTCGACGATTGCCTGGCGCGGAACACCTTCGTTGGGATCCGGCCCGAAAAGAGCGCGCTCAAACCGCGATGGGTCGAGTGCCTTCGGCACAGGCCGTGGCTCGGGACGGCGCAACACCTCGATTTTCGGCTGGACAGGATCGATGGCTCTCGGCGGAACCGGTTGATGCACGCGCGGCGCGGCATGCGCACGGACGGGCGGCGGCACCATAACCGGCGGGCGATCGGGGATTTCGAGCCGGATCGGCGGAGACATGCCTTCCGCAATCTCTTCGGGCGCGCGAACGAACATGCGCTTGAGCAGGCAAGCCACGAACGCGCCCGAGAAATAGCACGCGAGCAGAAGCAGGAATGTCTGTAACAGCAGGTACGTCATTTCCTACCTAATCGGATACACAACAGCTCGCCCCCGGCGTCCAAAGTCCGAACTCAATTCTTTCTATCGCCGCACGATACCCAGCCGACGACGAGCCCCAGCGCGAACGCTCCCGCCATCCACCAGATCAACTTCAGGAACAGATAATCCATAAAGTGGCTCCCGGGCCCTTCAGTTGACACGCACGGTGAATTCGATGCGGCGGTTTTTGGCCCGCCCCTCTTCGGTATTATTGTCGCCGATCGGCCGCGTCGCCCCATAACCGGCCGTCGTCAGGCGGCGCGCATCGACGCCGTTCTGCGAAAGGAAATCCGCAACCGCACGGGCCCGGCGATCGGCAAGACGCGAGTTGCGCTCATCCGTCCCCTCCGCGTCCGTGTGGCCGTCTATCTGAATGCTGAAATGGGGGCACTCGTTGGCGATCTGAACAAGCTCCTTGAGCGTCTGTATGCTATCCGGCGTCAGATCCGCCTTCGCCCGTTCGAAGTTGATCGATCCCTTCGCCGTCTGCCGCATCAGGCTCTGGCAGCTGTCGGCCGCCTTCTCCTCAACCGACATGACCGTGATCTCGTCGCGGCTCTTGAAGCCCGGCGGCAGATCGGTCGACAGCACGCTGCGAATGTCGCTGGCGACTTGCTCGCTTTCGGCTGCGCCCTTGATGACGAGTTCCTTGCCGGAAATCGTCACTTCGCCGTTCTTCAAGCGGGACATCTCCTCGAGCCCGAGATGCGCCGCCGACGACCAGGGCTCCGCCGATGCTCCCACGATCTTCATGTTGTCGGTAACGCTGTAGCCCGAAAATATCTGCTGCGCGATGTCGACGAGGCGCAGGCGCGAGGCGTCATCCGGCGCTTCGCCTTCGATGGTCACCATGCCGTTGGCTTCACGGCTCGCCTTCCATGTGAGGTCCGTCTTCAGCTGTCCGGTGAACGCAATGTTCGTGCGCGTCTCGCACGTCTGGCCTGCCGCCGCCTTCACGTCACCCGGCACCGCTTGCGACGCCGCATAGTCGTCCGTCTCGCCCGAAACCTCCAGGCTGCGGTCGGTCAGAATGGACTTGCCCTTCTTCAATCGCGGCAGGGACGCGAGCCCCGCGACGACGCACTGCTGCCATCCATCCGGCGCGCCAGGCGCCACTTGCGATTTGTCGTTGAGCTGACGCCCCGGGAACCGCGCCTTGATCGCGTCGATGAGCGCCGCCCGCGCCGCCTCGCTTGGCACCATGCCGACGAGGTTCAGCGTCGCGCCTTCGTTCACGATGCCCATCACGTACCCGCCGGCGGGCACGACGACGTCAGGCTTGGAAAAGCGGATTTGATCGACGATGCGAAAATTCTGCGGCACCTGCAGCTTCAACGTCTTCTTGACGGCCGACGCGATCTGCTCGCTTGACGCCTCGCCCGAGAACGTCATTTCGCGATCGGAAATTGAAGCCTCGCCCAATCGCAGCTGCGCCAGCTGCTCGACGGCGACGCCCGCAGCTTTGCTCCAGCCATCCGGGGCACCGGCCGCAATATCCATGCGGTCCGTGATCGACATCGTGCCGAACAGCGTCTTGACCCGCGCACCGAGCTTCTCGCGCTCGTCATCGGACGGCGCATAGCCGGACACCGCGAGTCCCGAGCCGCTCTTCTTGATCGACCACACGAAAGGCCGCGCCACCGGCAGCGCAATGTCAGCTTTCGTCAAAGCCGTTCCCGCCGGACGCCGCTCGGTCAGCGCCGAGCGGACTTTCCGGTAATCCTCCGACGACTTCGCCTCGCCCTTGATGGAGAGATTGAGGTTGGCGAGCTCCGCCTCACCGCGCTTCAGACCCGAAAGGCTTTGCATGCTGAAGACAGCGGCCGCGAGCCAGGCATCGCGATCGATGGCGCCGCGGGCGAGCCGCATCTCATCGGTGACTTCGCTCCCTCGAAATGTGCTGTACGCGGCCTCGATGAGCGCGCGCCGCGCATCTTCTGACGGAACGTATCCGGTAAGCCGCACGCGGTCCCCGCCGGACGAGCTGACCGACCAACGATAGTCGGCAACTCTGTCGATGAGTTCGGCTCTGTCGGCGGCAACGCGAACGCCCCACACGTTCTCGAGCGACGCCATCGCCTTGGCCGGATCGCGCTCATCCGGAGCCTTGCCCGTCAGGACGGCGTCGCGGCCCGAAAAGTGAAGGCTCGCCCAGTCGAACCCAGACCGCTTCAAGACTTCGCCGGAGCGATGCGCGAGTTCGCTCTCGATGCCCTCATGCTCGAGCTGCACCGCGACCCACGCCATTATTGCAATCGGGACGAGTCCCAAAAGCCAATATGCTGGATTGCAGCGCATGCGCACGCGACTCCGAATACCTGATGACGCCTAGTTGTAGTGGACGAGCAGCACCCCTGGTGGGAAGCGCCTCGCTAACCCGCCAACATGGCAAACTCTGATCCGGACGGATCCCCTCAGGCCAAGTATAGACAAGAGGCAACGCCATTCCAAGCTGCGCCGGGCCCTGGGATGCGCCGTTAACTCGCTGATTCACAGAGAAAATTTCGAGGCCATGCGGAAGCGATCACAGCCTGTGGCTGAACTACCGCTAGGTAGAAAACCCTTACCCCGTCATCGCGGCAGCTCAGCGGCGTGAGCGAAGCTCAGCGCGCCACGGGGGTTTGGACGACGCAAGACGCCGCTAAAAGGTATAGCCTGGCGGCACGACCACGACCGAGAACTGGGCTTCGCGAAGCAAGTCCGCCTCGTCGTCCGGCCCGGCATCCGAGCCAGCGCGCATTCTGAGCCGCACCATACGGCCGCCCTTTTCCGCCGCCGTTATCATGTCGTTCGCCAACGCGCGGCTGTCCGCATCTCTGCGGACTGGATACCGCCGGGCCTCGCGGCGGGCGAACTCAGCCACCTCCGCCGGAACGGCTTCATCGAAGAAGATATCGTCGGCCGAACGCAGAGTGCGGACCGCGCCGAGCGTCAAACCTTCCGCTCCTCCGGCCCCGATCTCAATGATGATAATGGGATGCCGGGTGACGGCCTCAGGCGAACGCATCAGCTCATCGAGTTCGGCGGGTCGCGGGCCGCGGCCGGGGCTGCGGAGCGCAAGATCCGTGAAGCGCTGCCAGAAACGCCTCTTCTCATCCATCGTGCCCCCGAGTTGTTCGCCCTCGCCGCGCAAACGGCGCGCGGCATCGGCCCATTGCTTGAAGCTGACAGGCAACAAACTCTCGATGAGCGATCGGATCGCCTGCCCGAACACGGGCGCGGCCCCATCGGTGGAAATCCCGACCACCAGCGGCGAACGGTTGACGATGGCGCCAAACTGAAAATCGCAGAAGGCCGGGCGGTCGACGACGTTGACGGGAACACCGGCCGCGCGCGCCGCTGACGCGAACTGCGCCGCCTCCGCATCATCACTGAACGCGCCGATAGCCATGGCCGCGGACGCAAGGTCTTCTGGCGTCCACCCTCGCGCGGTCAAAACCAACTTGCCATTGGGCGGTGATGCCGCGAGTTCCTGAAAGCCCTCGGCGAAGCTCTGGGAGAAAACCTCAACGCGCGCGCCTGATGCCGCCAGAAGCTCCGCTTTCCAGAGCGACGGCTCTCCGCCGCCCGCCAAGACGACCCGCTTGCCATCCAGCTTGAAGAACACCGGCAACACTGCCAGCGCATCAATACGGTGAGCAGGTGATTTCGAAATGCTCGAGTCTTCGTCCGCCATTGAGGTCCACGACAAGCCGGATGCAGCCGCATGTAGATGCAGGGTGTTCCTATCCGCCACACGTTGGAAGAACAAGGCTCTGGAGCTATTCAGGCCGCGCTGACGCTATATGCCGGCTGCGCGGCCTTCGCTTCCGTCCGCGACAAATACGAGACGATCGTCCGCGCGACGGGAGGAGCGAAGAGAATATTGCGATGACCGAACCCCGAGTACGCCATCAGTTCCGCGCCTTCGGCCCCCGACGCAATCTCTTCGGCGCAACGGAATGCGACTTCGTGGTCTTCCCGATCGTGGATCACGAAGGCCCGGCACCCCGTCGCCCGCAGCAGCTTGACGACGGTGAAGCAGGAGAGCGAGCGGCCCGCAATGCGTTCCAGCCGCGCCTCGAACGCGCGCCGGCCCTTGCCATCGAGCCTCCATCGCTCGGCAAACTCTCCGGTGACCTCCGTGAGACTGTTGGGGCTCGCCACAAGCACGATACGCGGCGCCTCGAGCGCGTGCGGCATCGGCGGATGTCCCTCGACGCCGACAAGCGAAATCATCCCGCCGAACGAATGCGCGACGATGGCGCTGAGCGGCCCGAAATGTGCGCCGATCATTGCCGTTGCCCGCGCACACGCAATGAGATTGGTCGAGCGTGCACCGCTTAATCCGTGCGCCGGCAGATCGAACAGGATGACGCGATATCCCGCCCGCCGAATGGGCTCGGCAATGGCCGTCATGAAGGATGCTTCACCCGTCCACCCGTGCACGACAAGCACATTGCCGATTGCCTCGCGCTGATCTGGTTCGAAGACGTAAGTTTGTATATCGGCCACCGGCGTCGCGATCCGCTCCCAATTTGCCCTGCGCAAATGAAAGCGCGCCCGCGCCGCCAATTCCGGGTGATTGCTTGCGCGGTAATGGGACAGCTCCGGCGTACAGAAAACCCGGAATGCGGCATCCCCGGCAGCGCCGGCGGGTAAGCCCGAGAGAGATTGGCCAGACCAGATATCTTTAGGCAACCAGATCATTGCCCATTTTTGAAATGGGAATATCGAATTCGCAAGCTGGACGGTTGGCCTATTTGCCGCAATGGTTGACGGTAATTACGCATATGAAACCGCCCCGCAACAGAAAGCCGCTGAACGACCCGTATTCCGGCCTGATCACGTGCCTCGGCGCAATGGACTTGGCTATATTTCAGACTGATGCGAATAGAATTTCGGCAATGATATTGACTGCTTCGTAACTAACCGGGGCGCGGCCCCATTCCGAAAACGCAGTTCTCTCAAGCGTCTGGCCGTCTTGAATATTGCCTCGATCAACGCCCATTAGCGGGTCCGCGATCTCGGAAACTCACTTGGCCGAAAAAAAAGGATTGGCCATTGATCACGCCCGGCGAGCTTCACCACATCTTCGAGACATATGGCATCTGGACGGTTGCCATAATGGTCGGTCTGGAGAGCTTAGGCATACCCCTGCCGGGCGAAGCTGTGCTGATCATCGCGTCCGTCTATGCGGCGACACACGACGGAAACATCGCCCTTGTCATCGCGGCGGCATCCCTTGGGGCCATCATTGGCGATAACATAGGCTATCTCATCGGCCGCAAGTTTGGATATCCGCTGCTCGTCCGCTTTGGCCCCTACGTCGGCATAACCGAGGGCCGCATAAAGCTCGGTCAGTACCTGTTTCAGAAGTACGGCGGGATGATCGTCTTCATCGGCCGCTTCTTCGCGATACTGCGTTTCCTCGCCGCCCTTCTGGCGGGCATCAACAAACTGCCCTGGCCGCGCTTTCTCCTCGCCAATGCGCTCGGTGGCGTCCTCTGGGCAAGCGCGGTGGGGATGGCGGCTTACACCTTGGGCCGCAGTATTGATGAGCTTCACGGTCCCGCGGGAGCTATCGGAATTGCACTCGCAGTCGCGACAGCAATCGCAATATTTATTTATCTGAAGCGGCACGAAGCGGAACTCCAAGCCGAGGCTGAGACTTCTCTACCCGGCCCTCTTCCTGGCTTCCCGCCGGGGGAACGATCGCGCGCGGACTAAACGCCTCCACCGGAGCACAATGGAAAAGCCATTTTTGCGATCCCTTTCACATGCAGCACACGCAATGTCAGTTGCGAGTTGCGCGCGAAGACCGCCAGCCGCACACTGACACCGCCGCATGAGCGAGCGAACGAAGGCACGATGAACCGCGAAACAATCTGGAAGGCATATCTCACATGAGAGGATTTCTGGGCGCCGTCGTTGATCAGGTGAAGCTGGCCCTCGCGATCCGCTCGCTTCTCCTGCCTCGTCCCCAAGACATGGAACGGCGCGCGAAGGCCAAGGAAGAGCGTTTCCGCAAGCTCCTCCAATATGCCTATGACAATTCTCCGTACTACCGGAAGCGGTTCGAAGGCATCGATCTGAAGACCTGTGCGATCACGGATCTTCCGACGTTGACCAAAGCCGACATGATGGCGAACCTCGACGATATCTTCACCGATCGCGATCTCACCCGCGCCGAACTCGAGCGCTTCATGGGTGATCCGGCCAACGTTGGCGCATACTTCAAGGGCAAGTTCGCCGTCTGCCACACGTCGGGGAGCCAGGGCCAACCGGCCATCATCGTCCAGGACAAGCCCGCGATCCTGACGACTTTTGCCGCCCAGTTCGCACGCGGCAAGAAATTGAGCCGCCGCTTTCTTCCCTACATTCAACAGCTGCTCTATCCGGCGCGCTTTTCAATCATCACACAGAAGCCGGGCTTCTATCCGAGCAGCACGTTCTTCAATTACTTTCCCGAGCGCGCGCGCCGTTACATCAAGCTACAGCGGCTTTCCGTATTCGATCCGCCCGAAGTGCTCGTCCAGAAGCTCAACGAGTTTCAGCCGAACTTCATCACCAGCTACACGAGCGCGCTCGAAACGATCACGCGTGAATTGAAAGCGGGCCGGCTGAAGCCGAGCAGCGATCTCGAACAGATGACGAATATCAGCGAGCCGCTTCCTGAACCCGTCGCCGAACGTGTCGAAAAAGCCTTCGGCGTGCACATCACCAATGTCTACAGCATGGCCGAGTGCATGGCGCTGACCTGCGGATGCCAGGCGACGCACGGCAGTCACCTCAATGACGAACTCGCGTTTCTCGAAGTCGTGGATTCCAACGGCAATCCCGTTCCGAACGGCACACCCGGCAACAAGGTGCTGTTGACCAACCTTTATAATCTCGCTCAGCCGTTCATCCGCTATGAGATCGACGACATCGTCACGATGAGCGCGACCCCGTGCAAGTGCGGAAGCCTGCTGCCGCTCGTACAATCCGTCCAGGGCCGTTCGAAGGACCAGTTCTGGGTTAACGTCAAAGGCGAAATCCGGGACCTGCCCTACTACGTATTCTTGCTCGCCCTCCACAACGAGACAAACCTCGCAGAGCATCAGTTCGTGCAGACAGGGGTTAACCGCTTCGTTCTACGCGCCGCGCCTCTGCCGGGCCAAACGCTGTCGGTCGAGAGGCTCAGGCAATACGTGCAGCAGTCGGTGACAGCGGAAGGGCTCGGCAACGTCATCCACTTCGACATTGAGATCGTGGACCGAATCCCGCCTGAGGAATCCGGCAAAGTTCGGCGCGCGAAGAACCTCTTCGGGCCGCCGCCTGCGACCGCGGCAGAGCTTGAAACAACATCTACGGCGGAAGCTGGCTGAAGGCTTAAAGCTCGTCCAGGGAGAGGAACCTCGCCCGGCAAAAGCAGTTCAACGGAAGCAGCTTTTTCGCGGAGTGTTTAGCCATGACCAGAAAAATCCTGAAAATCGTAGATGGTCCCGACAAACCTGCTCTGCAGACTGCGCTTGCTTATCCCGATAGCGAATACGTTCACTTCATCCTCGAGGGCGACGCGACGGATGCATCGATCGCGCGCATCGAGGAAATGGCAGAGGGCTTCACCTTCGAGATAAACGGGTGGCTGACGACGGGCGTGCACAAAGGTGAAACGTTTCTCGGAATCTACAGCGTCGAGACCCGCTCCGGCTCGATCGCGCTAGGCGTTGGCGCGGCCTGATCGGCGGGGCCGCACGCGAGCGGCCAACGCGCATCTTTGGAATGCTTGGCGGTCCATCCGCCAAGTTGATGGCCTGAGCGATCTGCCCTGCACGGGTTTTCATTTAAATCCATTTCTTCCCGCGTTGCATTCAAGATGCCGTTTCCCGAACCGGGATGAGCGAGATGAAAGCGATCCGAATAGCCGCTCCGGGGGGACTGGATAACCTCGCGGTCGCCGACATCGAAGATCCCGGCAAAGCGGGAGCCGGCGAGATCCGCGTACGCCTTCATGCAAATTCGCTGAACTTTCACGACTACCTCGTGGCCTCCGGAAAATGGAAGACAGCTGAGGGACGAATTCCGATGTCCGATGGTGCGGGCGTCGTCGAAGACGTTGGGAAGCGTGTTGCCGAATTCAAAGTAGGCGACCACGTCGTGTCCTGCTTTTTCCCCTTTTGGCAAGACGGGCCTCCGAACGTCGACAATTTCGACTCGACCCCCGGCGACGGCATCGATGGCTACGCGCGCGAAGCCGTCGTGCGCCCGGCGACGTGGTTCACCCACGTGCCAAAAGGCTACAGCGATGTCGAGGCGGCAACGCTCACCACAGCTGGCCTGACCGCTTGGCGCGCGCTCGTGGTCGATGGCCATCTGAAAGCTGGCGATAGCGTTCTAGTTCAGGGCACGGGTGGCGTATCGATTTTCGCGCTACAGCTCGCCAAGGCGATGGGCGCAGAAGCGATCGTCACGTCCTCGTCCGATGAAAAGCTCGAACGCGCGCGCAAGCTCGGCGCTGATCATCTCATCAACTACAAGTCCGTGCCACTGTGGAGCGAACGCGTCCGCGAACTGACGGCAGGACGCGGCGTCGATCACATCGTCGAAGTCGGGGGCCCGGGCACGCTACCGGAATCGATCGCTTCGGTGGCAATCGGCGGCCACATCTCTTTGATTGGAGTGCTCACCGGCCTTGGCGGCGACGTGCCAACCGCAGCGCTCATGGCGAAACAGGCACGTCTTCAAGGCCTCATCGTCGGCAGCCGGAAAAACCAGATTGAGTTCATTCGCGCACTCGATGCGACCGGAATACGCCCGGTGATCGACAAAAGCTTTGGCCTTTCCGAAATCGCCGACGCGTTTCGTTTTGAGGAAGCGGGCCGGCACTTCGGCAAGATTTGTTTGAACTTCTAAGCAATGGCAGATGCATCATCGATTGCAGGAGACCGCCATGTTGAATGTCATCTCTGTCGATCATTTCGTCCTGAACGTCCGCGACGTCGAAAAGTCGGCGGATTGGTATGAGCGGGTACTCGGCATGACCCGCGAGCACGATGCACTCCCCGGCGGCACGCCGCGAACGAGCGTCCGGTTCGGCACGGAGAAGATCAACCTTCGTCCGATCGACGCGAGCCCGGCCGAATGGTTCACGGCAGAACACCCCGCGGCAGGCAGCAACGACCTTTGCTTCCTCACCAATTACTCACCGGAACAAGTCTCGCACCATCTAGCCGAGAGCGGCGTCAAAATTGTCCTCGGGCCGGTCAGCAAACTCGGCGCCATGGGCAAGATCTGCTCCTTCTATTGCCGTGATCCGGACGGCAATCTCATAGAGATATCGTCCAACGAGACACCGCCGGGACCAAGCAGAGAGTAATGCTGAACTAAGCTGTGATCGCTGGCCGGCAAGCATGCCGATCGGAAGTCGCCCGGCGCATTGAGCATCTCGCGAGCCCAAGCCCGCGCGCTCAAATCGATCGGATTATTGTGGACAGCTCAGAAGCCCTATCGGGCGTGCCCGCTGCTCGGCGAGCCGCTCAGACCATTTGCGAGTTTATCGAAGGCGCTGGCGGAGACGGAGGGATTCGAACCCTCGATACGCCTTTAAAGCGTATGACGATTTAGCAAACCGTTGCCTTCAGCCACTCGGCCACGTCTCCCCAAATCAATGGGCGAGTGCCCCCTATAGAGGCGGCGCCAGCGCAATGCAAGACGGGACCGGACAATGCACAGCGGCGATTGTGCCGCCGCTGGCAGTTGCCCCAAAGTCGTCCTAGTGTCCTGCAAGCAGTATGCCTCCATTGGAAACGGGCCGAACCGTGCGCGCTTGCTTCAAATTGCAGTTGGTTATGGGCGCAGCGGCGCTCGCGGGCGCGGCAAGTGCGAACGCGGCTGAACTGTGCGTCAAATGCACCGGCCCCGACGCGAGCTACGCCTGCGTCATCGACGGCATGTCGAGCGCGACCGTCGACACCGTCCCCAAACTTTATTGCATCACGGCGCTCGCCAAGGCCGGAGCGCACGCCAGCTGCTCGATCGACCGGACGATGACGGCACCCTGCCCCGGCGAACGCAAAGAGCTTCCCGTCCCAGCGATGCTGGAGGACGCAGGCTCGCAGGATCAACCACAGCACGCCGCGACCGAACCGGCCGTAGGCCAAGCCGCGCCAGCCGGAGCGCCAGCGAGCCCCGAAGAGGCCGGCCACGATATGCCGCCTCCCGATCAGCCGAAGGAAGCCGTGGCGAACGAGCCGCCGCCAAAGACCGTGCAGGAAATGGTCGAGAAGAGCGCCAAGTCCGCGGGCGCGGGATTGAGCGACACCCAGAAGTCAGCTGGCGAAGCCGCAAAATCAGCGAGCACCGCGCTCGGCAAGGCCGGAGAAGCAATTGGCGGCGCCGCCAAGAATTCTTGGAAGTGCCTTGCCTCGTTTTTCTCGAACTGCTGACGCCGCGTAGAACCGGGGCGCGCCATTCAGCTTTGAACGACGGCTTCAGTGCAGCGAGCCGAGCCACTCGCGGGCCAGTCTCTGCGCCCTGATGATCTCGGCTTTGCTCATGTCGCTCGCGACTTCCGAACGGTAGCGCTTCGCTTCATCGTTGCCGCGGCTCGCAGCAATGTTGAACCACTTGTGCGCCTGGATGAGGTCGATCGCCCCATCGCGGCCCGTGCAAAAGCTGAGGCCAAGCTCAAAAAATGCGTCGGACTGATCGCCCTGCGCGGAATAATCGATTTGACGAGACAACACATCCATGCGTGCCATGTGAAAACACTCCCAATCGCCGGCTCGCGCTTCATGCCCGGAGGGCGGCAAAAAACCCCTGCGCTCTCATTCAATGAACGCACGCAAACCATCGCAAGGGATGAATGAAAACTCGTAAAAACCGCAGCAAATTCGCTTTAACTGCAAGCTAAGCTGCGCTTACGATCAGCTACTTTCCGCCCGAAATCGGCACATTTTGTCCTCCCTGCGACGGTTGTTGATCCGGGCTTAAGAGGGTTGCCACCAATTCCTAACCATGCTTCAAAAAGGGGTCCCGCGGCGGCTCGATCGAACGACGGGGTTCGAGTGTTCAGCCGGGGTTCAGCCGCGTGCTGGTAACCATAGGTATAGGCCGACATACAGGCCTTAAGGAGGGTTCAGGCTGCCTGGCCTGAGTTGAGGGATATGGTTCAGTCGGTAGTTCGCCGCTCGTTAGCGGCTGCGGGGTTTCTGTTGCTTGCGGGCTGTGCGCAGCAAGGTTCACACCCTGCCTATCTCGGATTGGCCGATCTTTCCGGCGATGACCCCACGGACAACCCATCGGCCGCCCAAAGCGGCGCGTCGTCCGAAGCGCTTCGTCATGTACAGTCGAACAAAGTCCTGGGCGCCATGGCGTTCCAGAAGGTGACCGGAAACACCGTCGACCCTGAAAGCCTCGTTGGCCGCGCCCAGTAGGACTCGGCCGCTTACGCTTTCTTAACCGCCAGCCCCCGGATGACAGCTGGCCGTTGACCGATCTCGCTGAGCCACCGGGATAGGTTCGGAAACTTGCCGATATCGAGAGACAGCATCTCCCATATCCGCACCCAAGTGAAACACGAGATATCCGCTATCGAATATTTGCCCGCGAGATACGGGCGATCCGATAGCCGCTTGTCCAGCACCCCAAACAGCCGCTCGACCTCCTTCGTATAGCGATCGATCGCGTAAGGAATCTTTTCTCGCGCATGGATGCGGAAATGGTTGGCTTGCCCGGACATCGGCCCGAGCCCGCCCGCTTGCCAGAACAGCCACTGATCGACCTCCGCCTTGGCGCGTTCGCTCGAGGGATAGAACGCACCGAACTTCCGGCCGAGGTATTGCAGAATGGCGCCCGATTCAAAAAGCGCGAGCGGCTGGCCGTCGGGCCCTTCCGGATCGACGATTGCCGGGATCTTGTTGTTCGGCGAGATCGCCAGGAACTCCGGCGCGAACTGCTCCCCCTTGCCGATATCGACGAAACGGACCTCGTACGGCACGCCAAGCTCTTCGAGCATGATGGAGATCTTCAAGCCGTTGGGTGTCGGCCAAAAATACAGTGCGATCGGCTCGTCATCTCCGTCGTCGTGCATATCGCTCCTTAGGGAATGAGAATGATCGAGCCTGTCGTGCGCCGGGCTTCCAGGTCGCGATGCGCATCTGCGGCGTTGGTCAACGGATATCGGTGATTGATCTCAATCCGGATCTGATTACTCAGCACCATTTGAAAAAATTCAGAAGCGTTCTCCTGAAGCTCTCGGGCTGTTGCCGTATAAGCAAAAAGCGTCGGGCGCGTGGCAAAAAGAGACCCTTTCAAAGCCGTGAGCGGAAATGGCGGAACGGGTCCGGAAGAGTTGCCGAAAGACACCCAAAGACCTTTTGGCTTCAGGCAATCGAGTGATTGCGGAAACGTGTCCTTGCCGACGGAGTCATAGACGACATCGCAGGCCTCGCCCTGCGTGTATTCCCGCACGCCGCTGACGAAATCATCGCGCTTCGTATTGATGACATACGTGCAGCCGTGCTCCCGCGCGAGTTCCGCTTTTTCATCCGAACTCACGGTGCCGATGATCGTGGCGCCGAGCGAATGCGCCCACTGGCACGCAATAAGTCCGACACCCCCGGCGGCCGCGTGCAGCAGCATCGTCGTCTCGGGGCCGACGCGGTAGACCTGGCGCAGTAGGAAGCGCGCCGTCATGCCTTGCAGAAGGCCAGCCGCAGCCGTCTCGTAGGAGATGCCGTCCGGCAACTTCACAAGCCGGTCGGAGGGTACGACCCGCTCTTGCACATAGCCGCCGATCGGACCGGCATAAGCCGCTCGATCACCCACCTTGAAACGATCGACTCCGGGGCCGACCGCCACGACATCGCCCGCCCCTTCCGACCCAATGATCGCCGGCAGCTTCGCCAACTTGTAGAGACCGTTGCGGTGATAGACGTCGATGAAGTTGACGCCGATCGCGCGCTGCACGAGGCGGACCTCTCCCGGGCCCGGATCGGGAACGGTGACGTCCTCATAGACCAGAGCCTCAGGTCCCCCCGTCGCGTGCACCCGCACTGCAAATGGCATGTCGTAGGCTCCTCTGAATCATCTCAGGGCGTAGAGATGCAGTTCTGCGGCGAATCCGGCTAGTGGGTTGACAACGGGCCACATCTTCGGCCCCCGTTCGTCACGAGCCTGCCATGGTGGCTTTCTACCGCCAGAGGGAAACGAAAACGGAAATTACCTTGCTTAAATTCGATAATGCATCGCGGATCCGAAAATCTGACGCCGCAGTGACGCTTCTCATCGCCATCTCCTTTGTTGCGGCCGGTTGCGGGGGCAACGAAGCAGCATTGGGAGATCCCGCGCGCGGCTTGAAGTGCGTCGATGACAGCAACGTCTGCATCAGCCAGCGCAAGATGGTCTTCGATTCCTACATGTCGGACCCCGCGCGCGCCTGGGTGAACCACCCCGCCGGCCCGCATGAATACGCGTCCGGCGTGCGGCTGATGGCATTCAGCAAAAAGCGCAAGGAACTGAACTGCAACGAGCTGGCGCGCGGCAAGGCCGAAGCCGACCGCGGTCCCTCGGCGCTGAGCGGCGGCGGGTACGTTGGATTGACGACGGGCCAGATCGCACGCGCGGCGATGCTGGCACGCGAAGTTTCTAAGGAACTTGCACAGGAAATGGCGCGCCGGTGCCGGTAGTCTTGAACCCGATAAACCGGCTTCTTATCTGGCGAATGGGCACACGACCGTCGGCCACTCCGGCTTGCACGCGAAAATAAATCCCAATTGAAAGTGGCGAAATGAGCGTGCAGGACTTCGTCGATGCGGTCGTCACGTTTGTGAGGGCAAACGAGGATTGGGCCGCTCCCATAGCCTTCGCCGTCGCGTTCGTGGAAAGTTTCTGCTTCCTCTCCATTGTCTGGCCCGGCACCGCGATTTTGATCGGCGTGTCCGCCCTGCTCGCGCAAAGCGGCGTGGGTCTCGGCGTTCTTTGGCCATCCATCATCGCTGCGAGCATCGGCGGCAGCCTCGGCTACGCGATGTCCTACTGGATCGGTCTCTACTACAAGGACGAGATTCACAAGCTCTGGCCCTTCAATCGCCATCCCGATTTGGTCCGCCGCGGCGAAGAATTCTTTGCGAAGTGGGGCGCGCTTGGCGTTTTCTTCGGACACTTCTTCGGCCCGGTCCGGGCGGTCATCCCGGTTGTCGCGGGCATGTACGCAATGCCGCAATGGCAATTCCAGTTGGTGAATGTCTTGTCCGCAGTCATTTGGGCAGCGGGCATCATCGCACCCACCTATTTCGGCCTGAGCTTTCTCCTGCACTAGCCCAGGGGCGCCCGGGATTCAGCGCAAATTGACCGCCATGCTTGCGCGAACAAGCGCGATCCCGTAGAGGATCGGCCCAATGCTGCGTCAGGGCGCAGCCCCGATTCACATCTTCCCACCTTTCGAGGCCTGTTTCATGTCTAAGACGTCGCTCAAGAATGTTCAAAAGCAGAAGAAAAAGGCCAAGCGCGCCATTCCTCGTCCGGCTCAGAGCCGCATCCAGGGCAACACCGCCGGCGTCCGCACGCGTCTGAAGAAGCTTGCTGGCCAGGCACGCGCCAAAAAAGCGTCGGCCTAGATAGCGGCGCAGTCTCCCATTACGTTCTCGCTCGCCGGCGCAATATGGTGACGTGAGAGCCAAAATGACGACGACTGCGTTCTACCCGCCGACGGTCACGCCGTCCGCGCGTGCCCTGCCCTTACTTCCCTTCCTAGCGCGCTTCGTCCGCAATCCTTTGCGGGCCATTCCGCGCGCCGTCTACACCGAGCCCGTCGTCACCTACGGCAGCAAGCGCCCGCTTGTCGCCTGGGTGACGGATCCGGCGCTCATCGAGAACATCCTCCTCAAGAACGCCGAGCAGTTCCCCAAGACTCAGCTCGACCGCCGTGTGCTGACGCCGATCGTCGGCAAGGGCCTGCTGACAGCGCAAGGCGAAAGCTGGCGCTGGCAGCGCAAGCTCGCGAGCCCGCCCTTCCGCCACGCCGAACTTCTTGGCTACGTCCCGGCAATGGTCGACGCGGCCGTCGATTGCGTGATGCGCTGGCGGTCGCTCGGATCGCAGGCGTTCGTCACCGACGTCGAAGAAGACCTGACGGACACGACCTTCGCAATCATCGCGCGCACGATTCTGGCGGGCGTCAGCAAACGGGACGGCGACGTCATCAAACGCGCTGGCCGCGCCTATCTCGATCCGATCTCATGGGAAGTCGCGTTCTCGATGCTGCGGCTGCCCGATTACGTCTGGCATCCGGGCAAAGGCCGCATGCGCCGCTCGGCAGCGGAACTCCGGTCGATCGTGCGAAAGCTTGTCGCTGAGCGCCGCCAGGAAGGCGCCGTCGGCACCGACCTCGTCGCGCGCATGATGACGGCAAAGGATCCCGACACCGGCGAGCCGATGCCTGATGAATTGATCGCCGACAACTTGGCGACGTTCCTCTTCGCAGGACATGAAACGACGGCCAAAGCCTTGACGTGGACGCTCTACGTGTTGGCTCGCGCACCCGAATGGCAAGAGCGCGTGCGCGAAGAGATCGTCTCCGTCATCGGCTCAGGCCGTATCGATGCCGCAGCCGTCGGCAAACTGCCGGTCACGAACCGCGTCCTCAAAGAAGTGATGCGGCTCTATCCGCCCGCGCCCGTCATGACGCGCATCGCAGCCAAGGACGTCGAGCTCGGCGGAAAGGCGATCCCCGCCTCGACCCTCGTCGTGATGCCAATCTTCGTCATCCACCGTCACAAGTCCCTTTGGCAGGACCCTGAGCGCTTCGATCCGGACCGGTTTCTGCCCGAAAACGAAGCCCGCTATCCCCGCACCCAGTTCATGCCGTTCGGCTACGGCCAGCGGGTTTGCATAGGAATGTCCTTCGCAATTCTCGAGGCGACGGCCATCCTGGCCACCCTCCTGCAGAGTATGCGTTTCGAATGGGACGGAAGGCACTCACCTGAGCCCGTGAGCCGAGTTACGCTCAGGCCTAAGGGTGGGATGCCCCTCATCGTAAAGCCTCTGTAGCGCCTTCTCCGGGCGATACAGACCCTAACGCCCCGTTAACCACGAGTTACCGGATCGCAAAAATGCACATGGCATTTGTCAGGGGTGCGTGAGCGGGACTGCAAGCACTTCCTGGTATGTTTTGTCACATCATAGGGCCAGCCTCGAGGGAGAGGCCAATGACAATGACAAAACTCACTTACGTGGTCGCAGCCATCGTTCCGTTCGGCTTGGTCATACTGGCGTGCGCGGGCATTGCGTACGTCGCCTTCCAAGGCTTGCGTGACCGAAAGGCGAGACGCCTCGCCTTTCAGACCGTCCGCTGACGAAACGCTACCCGCCGTCAGATCCCGAGCTTCGATTTCAGGATGTCGTTGACGGCGGCTGGGTTCGCCTTGCCGCCCGTCGATTTCATCACCTGACCGACGAACCAGCCGAGCATGGACGGCTTGGCCTTCGCCTGTTCGACCTTCTCCGGGTTCGCAGCGATGATCGCATCGACGGCCTTTTCAATGGCGCCGGTGTCGGTCACCTGCTTCATGCCGCGCTTCTCAACGATCTCCGCCGGATCGCCATCTTCGGTCCAGACGATCTCGAAGAGATCCTTGGCGATCTTGCCCGAAATGGCGTTCGATCCGATGAGATCGACGATCGCGCCGAGCTGAGCCGCCGAAACGGGGCTTTCGTCGATCGATTTGCCTTCCTTGTTCAGGCGTCCGAAAAGCTCGTTGATGACCCAGTTGGCGGCAACCTTGCCGTCACGGCCCTCGGCGACCTTCTCGAAATAGTCGGCCGACGAACGCTCCGCCACGAGCACGTCGGCGTCGTAAGCGGAAAGCCCGAAGCTCGTCATGAAGCGCGCACGCTTTTCGTCAGGCAGTTCAGGAAGCCCGGACCGGAGTTCGTCAACGTAGGCGTCCGTGAACTCCAGCGGCAGCAGATCGGGATCGGGGAAGTAGCGATAATCGTGCGCTTCTTCCTTAGAACGCATCGAACGCGTCTCATTCTTTGCAGCATCGAAGAGGCGCGTTTCCTGATCGATCGTGCCGCCCTCTTCGAGGATGTCGATCTGCCGGCGCGCCTCATATTCGATCGCCTGTCCGATGAACCGGATCGAGTTGACGTTCTTGATCTCGCAGCGCGTGCCGAGCTTGTCGCCGGGCTTCCGCACCGACACGTTGACGTCGGCGCGCAGGTTGCCCTTGTCCATGTCGCCGTCAGACGTGCCGAGGTAACGCAGGATGCTGCGCAGCTTCGTCACGTAGGCCTGCGCCTGCTTCGACGAGCGCAGATCCGGCTTCGACACGATCTCCATCAAGGCGACGCCCGAACGGTTGAGATCGACATACGAATAATCGGGATGCTGATCGTGCAGCGACTTGCCCGCGTCCTGCTCCAGATGCAGCCGTTCGACGCCAATGGTCAGCGTCTCGCCATCGACCGTGATCTCGACCGAGCCTTCACCGACGATCGGCTGCTTGTACTGAGAGATCTGATAGCCCTGCGGCAGATCCGGATAGAAGTAGTTCTTCCGGTCGAAAACGCTTCTCGTGTTGATCTGCGCCTTGAGGCCAAGGCCCGTGCGGATCGCCTGCGCCACGCACTCGCGGTTGATGACGGGCAGCATGCCCGGCATTGCCGCATCGACGAGCGAGACGTGGCTGTTGGGCGGCGCGCCAAAGCCCGTCGAAGAGCCTGAAAAGAGCTTCGAATTCGACGCGACCTGCGCATGAACTTCGAGGCCGATGATGACTTCCCAGTCACCCGTTCCGCCCTGGATCAGATTTTTGGACTTGGGCTTTTCAGCGATTTTCTGAGCGTTCATTTCCCGCCTCCAGACCATCCTTTGGTCGCGTAACCCACAGCCGCATAAATGAAGCCGGCGATGAACGACATTGTGAAAACGCCGGCGATCGCTCTGCCGAGCGTAGGCGCGTCCCAAAGGCGAAGAAAAGTTGCAATGTAGAGCAATGCCGATCCCGCGATGGCTCCGGCGAAACCTGCGATCAAGATCTTGGTTTTGTCGTCCGCGCGGCGGCCGAGCATGAAGGCAACGACGATCGTTGCGGGATTGAGGACGCCATAAAGGAAGACCTCAATCAGCGGTACGTCGGGCTGATAATCAGGCACCGTCAACTCCCGACTTCTGCGTGTCGTTCTGGACCTGCCGCAGCTTTTCCTCTTCGAACTGGACGAACCAGCCGATCATGTTGCGCCACTGCGCGCCCACCATCTCGACCATCTCGGGCGGCAAACCCTTCTCGGCTGCCTGCCCCTTCACCCGGTCGATCACCTGCTGGATGCGCCAGGGCACGACAGCGCCTTCCCGCGATTCCATCTTGAGCTGCCAGGCGCGATCGACGTAGCCGAACCGCTCTGCGATGAGCTCCACCATGGCGGCGTCGATGCGGTCGATTTCAGTGCGCACCTGGGACATGTCTGCGCATTCCCACGGCCGTTTCGGATCCATGCTGTCAGCCCTTCATCCACCAAGCTTCCGGAACCGCCAGGCGGCCGGCGGCATCTTCGATAACCTGTGCCGTTCGGAAGAGCGTCTCTTCGTCGAACGGCTTGCCGATGAGTTGCAGGCCAAGCGGCGTACCTTCGGAGGAAAGACCGCCCGGAACCGACATGCCGGGCAAGCCCGCCATGTTCACGGTGACCGTAAAGATGTCTTCCAAGTACATGGCCAGCGGATCGCCCGACTTCTCGCCAAAGGCAAAGGCGGGCGACGGCGTTGTCGGCGTCAGCACGACATCGACCTTACCCCAGGCCTCGTCGAAATCGCGCTTGATCAGCGTCCGGACCTTCTGCGCTTTCAGATAATAGGCGTCGTAATAGCCCGCCGACAGAACATACGTTCCGATGAGGATACGGCGGCGAACTTCCTTGCCGAAGCCCTGATGGCGCGTGTTCTCGTAGGTGTCGATCAGGTTGTCGCCCGTCACGCGCAACCCGTAGCGCATGCCGTCGTAGCGCGCGAGGTTCGATGACGCTTCTGCCGGCGCCACGATGTAGTAAGCGGGAAGCGCATACTTCGTGTGCGGCAGCGAGATGTCGTGGATCGTCGCCCCTGCAGACTTCAGCCACGCGATCCCATTG
Organism: Hyphomicrobium sp.; assembly: GCF_035687085.1. Lineage (GTDB taxonomy): Bacteria > Pseudomonadota > Alphaproteobacteria > Rhizobiales > Hyphomicrobiaceae > Hyphomicrobium_B. Next base: position 133,442 of record NZ_DASRYS010000013.1, read on the forward strand.
TCCCAAAGCTTCTGGATCTCGGGCGACATGCCGTCCACGCGATATTCGCGGGGAATGCCGACTCTCAGCCCTTTGACGCCCTTGCCCAGCGCCGCTTCGTAATCCGGCACCGGCGCATCGACGGAGGTCGAATCCTTGGGGTCATGGCTCGCCATGGCTTTGAGCATGATGGCGCTGTCGCGCACCGTCTTGGCGATCGGGCCAGCCTGATCGAGCGACGACGCGAACGCGACGATGCCCCAGCGCGAGCAGCGGCCATACGTGGGCTTGATGCCGACCGTGCCGGTGAGCGCGGCCGGCTGGCGGATCGAGCCGCCCGTGTCGGTAGCGGTGGCAGCGAGACAGAGATTGGCCGCAACGGCGGCCGATGATCCGCCGGACGAACCGCCAGGCACGAGCTTGTCGGTCGAAAGCTGGCCGTCCTTACCCTTGCGCCGCCAAGGGCTGACGACGTTGCCGAACGCGCTCGTCTCGTTCGACGAACCCATCGCGAATTCGTCGTTGTTGAGCTTGCCGAGCATCACCGCGCCGGCATCCCAAAGGTTCTGGCCGACGGTCGATTCATACGTCGGCGTGAACTCGCCGAGAATGTTCGAGCACGCCGTCGTGCGAATGCCGCGCGTGCAGAAAAGATCCTTGTTGCCGATCGGCAGGCCTTCGAGCGGCCGCGCCTTGCCTTCGGCGATGCGCTTGTCGCTGTCCTTCGCCTGCACGCGGGCATGCTCCGGCGTCGCCAGCACATAGGCGTTGATCGCCGGGTTCGCCTTTTCGATCGCGCCGATGAACGCGTCCGTCAGCTCGAGCGCCGTGAACGTCTTTTTCGCCAAGCCGTCGCGGGCTTCGGCCATCGTCAATTTGGTAAGATCGGTCACCGGCTACTCCACGACCTTCGGCACAACGAAGAAATTGTCCTCGGCAAGCGGCGCATTTGCCGTCACCTGATCTGCGATCTCGCCGTCCGTGACGACATCGTCCCGCATCTTGAGCTCCTGCGCGACGACGCGCGTCATCGGCTCGACGTTTGCGGTATCGACCTCGTCGAGTTGCTCCACCCAGTTGAGAATGCCAGACAGCTCTTTCTCGAGGCCCCGGGCTTCGTCGTCGCTGATTTTTATCCGGGCGAGGCGCGCGATACGGCGAACGGTCGCTTCGTCGACCTGCATGAAAATGTCCCTTCAAGGAATTCGGGGGATGTTGCGAAGCTCTCTTACCCGCCCTCCCCTCATCAATGCAACCGGCGGTACTATCCCCGAGACCTTCAAAGGCTTAATCCGGCTCCCGAGGCCCGGACGATGCCAATTTGCCGCCAAAGCTGATAGAGCCTCAAACGCAATCCTCACCTTCCACATACTCAGGCATCGCTTAAATGAATCAGCCGGCCGTTCCAGCGCCACCGGGCCACACCACGGAAGATCAGCAGGCCTTCCGCGACATCGCGGCCGGACGTCTCATCGGCATCGACGCCGGCACCAAGACGCTGGGCCTCGCGCTATCGGACGTGAGGCGCACGATCGCCTCCCCGCTCGAGACGATCCGCAAAACGAAGTTTACGGCCGATGCCGCTCGCCTGTTGGCGCTGGCCGCCGAGCACAACGTCACCGGTCTCGTTCTGGGCCTGCCCCGCAACATGGACGGCTCCGAGGGCCCCCGCGCCCAGGCGACCCGGGCGTTCGCACGCAATCTCAATAAATTGTCGCCGCTTCCGATCCTCCTCTGGGACGAGAGGCTGACGACGGCGGAAGCGCAGCGAATGTTGATAGACGCCGACCAGACGCGCAAACGCCGCGCCGAGGTGATCGACAAGCTCGCCGCGACCATCATTCTGCAGAGCGCGCTCGACCGCCTGAACAACGCGCCTTGATCGGCGGCCCGCGGCGGATAGCGCCTGAGAATTCTCTGCTTCCTCATGTCTCTAGGCGCATCGCGCTTCACGTGCCGTTAAGTCCCTTTGGGATTGATGGCGCTCCCCTCCTTGCGGCCCCGCAAGACTCCCCCTATAGAAGCGCCTTTAATGACATCGAAATCGAATACCAATGCGCTGAAAGTTTTTCCGCGCCGCCACCTGCTGACCTGCGAAGGTCTGTCGGCCCAGGAAATCAATTTCCTCCTCGATCTGGCCGACAAGAACGCCGATCACATCCGCAACAATGGCCGCAAGCGCGACGTGCTTACGGGCCGGACGATCATCAATCTCTTTTTTGAATCTTCCACGCGCACGCAAGCCTCGTTCGAAATGGCGGGCAAACGGCTGAGCGCCGACGTCATGAACATGAACGTCGCCACCTCCTCGGTCACGAAGGGCGAAACGCTCGTCGACACCGCCGTGACGCTGAATGCGATGCGGCCCGACATCATCGTCGTCCGCCACCACGCCGCCGGCGCCGTTGAACTCCTGTCCCAGAAGGTCGATTGCTCCGTCATCAACGCCGGCGACGGCGCGCACCAGCACCCGACCCAGGCGCTGCTCGACGCGCTGACGATCCGCCGGGCGAAAGGCCGCGTTGCGGGCCTCACCGTCGCAATCTGCGGCGACATCGTCCATTCCCGCGTCGCCCGGTCCAACATCAACGTTCTGAACGCGCTCGGCGCCCGCGTCCGCCTCATCGCACCGACAACGTTGCTGCCCTCGTCGCCCGAACGCTTGGGCTGCGAAGTCTTCACCGATATGTGGAAGGGCATCGAAGGCGTCGACATCGTGATGATGCTCCGCCTCCAGCGCGAGCGCATGGACGCCTCCTACGTCCCGTCGACCCGTGAGTTCTTCCACTTCTTCGGGCTCGATCACGAAAAGCTCGCGCGCGCCAAGCCCGACGCCCTCGTCATGCATCCAGGTCCGATGAACCGCGGCGTCGAAATCGCCTCGACCGTCGCCGACCATTCCAAAAGCGTTATCCGCGAACAAGTTGAAATGGGCGTTGCCGTCAGAATGGCAGTTCTAGAAGCGTTATCGGCACACCTCCCCGGCTTTGCGGAGGACGCCCAATGAGAAAGCCCATTGAAAAGCCAAAGAGCGTTGGCACGGCGACCGTCTTCATCAACGCTCGCCTCATCGACCCCGCATCGAACCGCGATGAACCGGGTGGCCTGCTCGTCAAGGATGGCCTGATCGCCGATCTGGGCGCGCACCTGCGCCGTAACGCGCCCGAAGGCGCCCACGTCATCGACTGCAAAGGCAACGTCCTGGCGCCGGGCCTCATCGACGCGCAGGTCTTCACCGGCGAACCAGGCTACGAGCACCGCGAAACGCTGAAGACCGCGAGCCACGCCGCCGCTGCCGGCGGCGTCACAACAATCGTCGTCATGCCGGATACGAATCCGGTGATCGACCAAGTCGCGCTCGTTGACTTCATCCAGCGCCGCGCCCGCGACAACGCCCTCGTCCACGTCCAGACCATGGCGGCCATGACGAAGGGCCTGCAGGGCGAAGAAATGACCGAAATCGGTCTTCTGAAGCGCGCTGGCGCCATCGGCTTCTCGAACGGCAAGTCGAGCGTCATCAACACGCGCGTCATGCGCAACATCCTGAGCTACGCCAAGGACTTCAACGCCCTCGTCGTCCACCACACCGAAGACCCCTATCTCTCCAGCGGCTCGATGAACTCGGGCGAAGTCGCAGCACGCCTCGGATTGCCCGGCATATCGAAATTGGCCGAGACGATCATGCTCGAGCGCGACGTTCGCCTCGTCGAAATGACGGGCGGCCGATACCACGCGGCGACCATCAGCTGTCAGGAAAGCCTGGACGTCGTCAAAAACGCCAAGGCCAAGAAGCTGCCCGTCACATGCGGCGTCTCGATCAATCACCTGACGCTCAACGAAAACGATATCGGGCCCTACCGCACGTTCTTCAAAATGCGCCCGCCGTTGCGCAAGGAAGAAGATCGCGCCGCGATGGTCCAGGCCGTCGCTAACGGCGATATCGACATCATCGTGTCGAGCCACGACCCGCAGGACGCCGACACCAAGCGGCGCCCCTTCGCTGAAGCCGCAGACGGCGCGGTCGGCCTCGAAACACTGCTGTCGGCAGCGCTTCGCCTCGTCCACGCGGGTGACATCACGCTCAGCGCGATGCTGAAGGCGCTGACGATCAATCCGGCGCGCCTTCTGGGTCTCCACTCCGGACGCTTGGCGAAGGGAGCGATTGCCGATCTTGTCCTGTTCGATCCGGGCGAACCTTGGGTCGTCAACAAGGACCTGCTGCGCTCTCGCTCAAAGAATACGCCCTTCGACGAAGCCAAGATGCAGGGCCGCGTCCTGAGGACGATGGTTGCCGGACAGACGGTCTACGAATACGCTGGCATCGAGCGAACTTAAGACCAGCGCCCACTCCCGCCGCAGACCGCAGAAAAGAAATCGACCAATGAGCTCCCTGTTACCTTTGGCAGTGCTGACAGACGGCGGCTCGGTGGGTCTGATCGCGGCGGCACTCGTCCTCGGCTATGTGCTGGGTTCGATCCCGTTCGGCCTGCTGCTCACAAGGGCGGCAGGCCTCGGCGACATCCGCAGCATCGGCTCGGGCAACATCGGCGCGACCAATGTTTTGCGGACGGGCAACAAGAAGCTCGCCGCGGCGACGCTTCTTCTCGATGCGGCCAAGGGCGCGGTCGCGGTGCTCATCGCCCGGTACTATCTGGGCGAAATCCCGGCAATGTTCGCCGGCCTCGCCGCCTTCATCGGACACATCTTTCCGGTCTGGCTCGGCTTCAAAGGCGGCAAGGGCGTCGCGACATACCTCGGTGTCTTGATCGCACTCGCATGGCAATGCGCGCTCGTGTTCGCCGTGCTTTGGCTCGCCGTCGCCGCGATCACGCGCATATCGTCCCTCGCGGCGATCATCGCGACTATAGGCGCGCCCATCGCCGCCTGGCTCATGGGAGACCCCGAACTCGCGTGGGTCGTCGCCCTGATGAGCATCATCGTTCTCATCAAACATCGCGCCAACATTGAACGCCTGATTGCCGGACAGGAGCCGAGGATTGGCTCCAAAACCTGAGCAGCAGCAGCTTTTTCGCCCCGCACCGCTTCCCACGGCGGAGCTTTCGGACGAAGAGCGGCTGGCCTGCTTGCGGCTGATCCGGTCGGATAACGTCGGCCCGGTGACGTTCCGCGAACTCATCAATCACTATGGCGGGGCGACGAAAGCGCTCGAAGCCCTTCCCGCGCTCTCCCGCCGGTCGGGGGCGGGTCGCCCGATCCGGATTTGCCCCAGAGCTGATGCCGAGCGCGAGTTGGAGGCCGCCCGGCGCGCTGGCGCCACGGCCCTTTTCACGATCGAGCCGAACTATCCAGCCCTGCTCGCCCGCGCCGAGGCCCCGCCGCCGATGCTCTACGTCAAAGGCAGGCTGGAGCTTTTGAACGCGCCTTCGGTCGCCATCGTCGGCTCGCGGCAATGTTCGGCGGCTGGCGCGCAATTGACGCGGATCTTCGCGGCCGATTTCGCCAAGGCCGGCTTCGTCGTCGTTTCCGGACTGGCGCGCGGGATCGACCGGGCAGCCCACGAGACGTCATTGCCGACGGGTACGGTCGGCGTCATCGCCGGCGGTATAGATTTGGTCTATCCGCCCGAACACGTCGAGCTGCAGGCGCGCATCGGCACCGAAGGATGCCTGGTCACCGAACGGCCCCCTGGCCTCAAGCCCCAGGGCAAGGATTTTCCCCGCCGCAACCGCATCATCGCCGGGCTGGCCCACGGCGTCGTCATCGTCGAGGCAGCCGGGCGCTCAGGCACTTTAGTCACCGCTCGCTGCGCGAACGACCTGGGCCGTGAGGTCTTCGCCGTCCCCGGCCACCCGCTCGATCCCCGCGCCGAAGGAACAAACGGACTGATCAAGCAGGGCGCGACGCTCGTCACGAAAGCCGCAGACGTTGTCGAGGTTCTGCGCCCCATCATGGGCCTCGATGAACGCCGTTATGATTACGCCGCCTCCCAGGAGCCGCTCCCGGCGGAGCCCGAAGCGGCGCCATCCCCCGTCCCTGAGCTTGCCCCTGACGATGTCTTGAAAGCCGTTCTAGCGGCCCTTGGGCCCGCGCCGGTGACCATCGACGCCATTGCCCGGCAGTCCGGGATATCGGTCCAGGCCGTACAGGGCGCGCTGTTGGAACTTGATCTCAGCGGCCGCATCGAGCGCCAAGGCTATAGCCTCGTCGCGTTGAAGGTTGTTTAGCTGTCCCGGCGGCCCGTTTCACGCCGTGCCTCGGCATGTGATATTGCAAGGAGCCTGGAAAGCTTCCGGCAACCCTCGCGCTCTGCCATGCGCTGGAGTTCGCCGAGCAGATCAGCGAGATATTCCAAATGCTCGCGCTTTTGTCCGCCGTCCGGGCCGGAACATCCACTGTCCTGCAACTCTTGACTATCCCTGAGAAAGAAGCTGACCATTACTTATGCTTAACATAGATCATTCTCTTTATGGTCGCAATACTGATAATTTATCAATCTATGATTGCAGTTGCCCGGGATTTGACAGTGCTGCGGCGATCAACCATGTTCCCGGCCCGCCGCGCCGCGGCGAATGAAGGCCGCTTAGCCGTCAGCCTGACGCGCCAAGCACGGCCCAGGAGCGAAATCGCCAGATGAACGTCGTCATCGTCGAATCAGCCGCTAAGGCCAAGACGATCAACAAATATTTGGGCTCGGGCTACAAGGTCATCGCGTCCTACGGACACGTGCGCGACCTGCCTGCGAAAGACGGCTCGGTCCAGCCGGATCATGATTTCGAGATGTCCTGGGAAGTGGATACCAAGTCCCAGAAGATCATGCGCGACATCGCCGAGGCGGTGAAGAAGGCCGACAAACTGATCCTCGCGACCGACCCTGATCGCGAAGGCGAGGCCATCTCCTGGCACATCCTGCAGGTCCTCAATCAGAAGAAAGCGCTCAAGAAAGACATTGAGATCGAGCGCGTCGCGTTCAACGCGATCACGAAGCAGTCGATCCTGGCAGCGCTGAAAGAGCCGCGCCAGATCGATGAACCGCTGGTGGACGCCTATCTCGCCCGCCGCGCGCTGGACTATCTCGTCGGCTTCACGCTCTCGCCGGTCCTCTGGCGCAAGCTGCCGGGCTCGCGTTCGGCCGGTCGCGTCCAGTCCGTCGCCCTGCGCCTCGTGTGCGATCGCGAAGCCGAGATCGAAGCCTTCAAGACCGACGAATACTGGACGATCGAAGCCCTGCTCTCGACAGCCAAGGGCGAGGACGTCAAATCCCGCCTCGTGGCCATCGATGGCACGACTCTGAAGAAGCTCGACATCAAGGACGAAGCGTCCGCGACCGCCATCCGGGAGGCGCTGATCGGCCGGGATTTCCGCGTCGGCTCGATCGAAAAGAAAGCGACGAAGCGCAATCCCTATCCGCCGTTCACAACCTCGACGCTGCAGATGGACGCCTCGCGCAAGCTCGGCTTCTCCGCCAAGCAGACGATGCAGATCGCCCAGCGCCTCTATGAAGGCGTCGATATCGGCGGCGAGACGGTCGGTCTCATCACCTACATGCGAACGGACGGCGTCCAGATCATTCCGGAAGCCGTAAGCCACATCCGCGACGTGATCTCTGCCGAGTTCGGCAAAAACTACACGCCGTTCGCGCGCGAATACAAAACCAAGGCGAAAAACGCCCAAGAGGCGCACGAAGCCATCCGCCCGACCGACCCGCGCCGCAAGCCCGATCAGGTGCGCCGCTACCTCGAGAAGGATCAGGCTGCCCTCTACGATCTCATCTGGAAGCGCACGATCGCCAGCCAGATGGCCGCTGCCGACATCGAGCAGACGGCAGCCGAGATCGAGGCCAAGGGTTCCGACGGCAAGACCTACGGCCTGCGCGCCAACGGCTCCGTTCTGATGTTCGACGGCTTCCTCAAGGTCTACGAGGAAGGCCGCGACGACCGCGTACGCACGATCGAGAAGGGCAAAGACGATGCAGATGAGGACGATGAAAATCGCCGTCTGCCGCCGCTTGCCGTCGGCGATCGTCTGAAGGACAAGGAAGTCAACGCCGACCAGCATTTCACGCAGCCCCCGCCGCGCTTCTCGGAAGCGACGCTGGTGAAGCGGATGGAAGAACTCGGCATCGGTCGCCCGTCGACGTATGCCTCGACAATGGCCGTGCTCGTCGACCGCGATTACGTGCGCATCGAAAAGAAGCGTCTCGTCCCGGAAGACAAGGGACGCCTCGTCATCGCCTTCCTCGAAAGCTTCTTCAAGAAATACGTCGAGTACGACTTCACGGCCGATCTCGAAGAAAAGCTCGACCTGATCTCGAACGACGAATTGGCCTACAAGGACGTGCTGCGCGACTTCTGGCGCGACTTCATGGCAGCGGTCGGCGAGATCAAGGATCTCCGCGTCGGCGACGTGCTCGAAGCCTTGAACGAGATGCTCGGACCGCACGTCTTCCCCGACAAGGGAGACGGCAGCGATCCGCGCCTGTGCCCAAAGTGCGGTTCGGGACGCCTGAGCCTCAAGATCTCCGGCAAGTACGGCGCCTTCATCGGCTGCGGAAACTATCCGGAGTGCAACTATACGCGCCAGCTCACGCAGTCGGCCGACGGCGATGCCAACGCGCTCGACGGCAAGATCCTGGGCTACAACGACGACGGCGTCGCGGTCACGCTGCGCACCGGCCGGTTCGGGCCTTACATCCAGTTGGGTGAAGCGGCAGGCGACGAGAAGCCGAAGCGCTCGAGCATCCCGAAAGGCATCGACGCCGCGACGCTCGATTTCGAAAAAGCAATGCAGCTGCTCTCGCTGCCGCGCGAAGTGGGTCAGCATCCGACCGAAGGCGGCGTGATCACTGCGGGTCTTGGCCGATTTGGACCGTTCATCGTCCACGAGAACGGTGACGTGAAAACCTACGTCAACGTCGAAAGCGTCGAGGACGTGCTGACGATCGGCCTCAACCGCGCGGTGACGCTCATTGCCGAGAAGCGCGCCGGCGGCGGCAAGAGCCGTTTCCAGCGCAGCGCTCCCAAGGTTCTGAAGGACCTCGGCGCGCACCCGAGCGAAGGCGGCCCCGTGCAGGTGCTGGAGGGCCGCTACGGCCCCTACGTCACGCACAACAAGGTCAACGCCACGGTTCCCCGCGGGAAAGATCCGGCCTCGCTGATGATGGACGAAGCTGTCGCGCTCATCGCCGAACGCATCGCCAACGGCGGCGGCAAGAAGTCCAAGGGGCGCGCCGCCAAACCGAAAGCAGCAGCCAAAGCGCCAAAGGCGGCGAAGCCCGCGAAAGCTGCAGCCGCAGAAAAGCCGGCCAAGGCCGGAACTGCCGCGGCGGCTGAACGTAAGGCGTCAAAACCTGCTGCGAAGAAATCGGCGAAAGCCGCAACTCCTGCAAAGAAGCTCGCTCGGGCCAAGGCCTGACGGCAAACGAGAGGCGCCAGGTGGCCCGCAAATCGAAGGTGACGCGAGCTCCCGCAAACGGCGGACTTCCGACCAAAGAGCAGATCCTCGAGTTCCTGAATACGGCTCAGGGCAAGGCGGGAAAGCGTGAGATCGCGCGCGCGTTCGGAATTTCGGGCGGCGCCCGCATCGCGTTGAAGCGCCTGCTTGCCGAGATGGGCGAAGAGGGCACCCTCGCAGGCGATAAGAAGCGCATGCGCGAGAAGGGCAAGCTCCCGCCGACGACCGCGCTCGAAATCACCGGCCGCGATAGCGATGGCGATCTCCTGGCCAAGCCCCTTCAGTGGGAACCCGATGACGGCAAGCCGCCGGTCGTTCGCGTCCTGATCCGCCAGGAGCGCGACGCCGAAATCGGCATTGGCGATCACGTGCTGGCGCGCGTCCAGAAACTGCCTCGCGGCAGTGGCAACGCACAGTACGAAGCAACGCCGATCAAGAAGCTCCCGCGCGAAAAGCGCCGGCTGCTCGGCATCTATCGTGCGTCCCAGCGCGGCGGCGGCACCATCGAGCCGATCGACCGCAAGGAACTGAAAAGCTGGCACGTGCTCGCCGATGACACCGGCGGCGCCGCTGACGGCGACCTCGTGCGTTTCCGCTTGGGCCGCAGCGGACGCTTCTCAGCGCCGCGCGCCGAAATCGTCGAAAGCCTCGGCAATCCCGACGATCAGCGCAAGATCTCGCTGATCTCAATTCACGCGCACGGCATCCCTGAGGACTTCCCCGAGTCCGTCATCCAGGAATGCGAGACGCTGCCGCCGCCCACGATGAAGGGCCGCACCGATCTTCGCGACATTCCCCTGCTCACGATCGATCCCATAGACGCGCGCGACCATGACGATGCCGTGCACGCGACGCCGGATACGGATTCGAAGAACTCTGGCGGCTTCATCGTCACCGTCGCCATTGCCGACGTTGCGCATTACATCCGCTCCGGCTCCAAGCTCGATCGGGAAGCGCAATTGCGCGGCAACTCGGTGTACTTCCCCGATCGCGTCGTGCCGATGCTGCCGGAGAAGATCTCGAACGATCTCTGTTCGTTGCGCGAGCTGGAAGAGCGGCCCTGCCTCGCCGTCCGCATGGTGTTCGACAAGCACGGCGAAAAGCGCAGCCACACGTTCATTCGCGGCATGATGAAGTCGGCGGCCAAGCTCTCCTATCAGGAAGCGCAGGCCGCCATTGACGGCAACGTGTCGGACAAGTGCCAGCCGCTGATGGACAGCGCGCTGAAGCCTCTGTGGGCGGCCTACAAGGCGGTTGCCAGCGCACGCGACAAGCGCGGGCCGCTCGACCTCGATCTGCCCGAGCGCAAGATCCTGCTCAACGCCGAAGGCAAGGTCGACCGCGTGGTCACGCCGGAGCGCCTCGAAGCGCACCGCTTGATCGAAGAGTTCATGATCCAGGCCAACGTCGCGGCAGCCGAGACGCTGGAAGAAAAACGCCTCCCCCTCGTCTATCGCATCCACGATGCGCCGAGCCCGGAGAAGCTGAAGGGCCTACGCGACTTCCTGGAAACGCTCGACATGAAGGTGCCGCACGCCGGCGCACTGAAACCCGAAGCCTTCAACCGGGTGCTTGAGCAGGCGAAAGATCTGCCCGTTCCCGATCTCATCAACGAAGTGATCCTGCGTTCCCAGTCGCAAGCCGAATACAATCCGAAGAACATCGGACACTTCGGCCTGAACCTCGTCCGCTACGCGCACTTCACCTCGCCGATCCGCCGCTACGCCGATCTGATCGTGCACCGCGCCTTGATCCGCGCACTCGGCCTTGGTCCGGATGGATTGAGCGACGACGAAATCCCGCACCTCGCCAGAATTGCGAAAGCCATCTCCGACACCGAGCGCCGGGCGATGTCGGCCGAGCGCGAAACGACCGACCGGCTCATCGCCGCTCACCTCGCCGACAAGATCGGCGCGACCTTCATTGGCCGCATCGCCGGCGTCACGCGCTCTGGCCTCTTCGTGAAGCTGAAAGATACCGGCGCCGACGGCTACATTCCGATCTCGAGCCTCGGCAACGATTATTACCACCACGTCGAGGAGGCGCACGCGCTTGTCGGAGCCCGCACCGGCACCGGCTACCGCCTCGGCGATACGGTGGAAGTGCGCCTGCTCGAAGCCATCCCCTCCGCCGGCGCGTTAAGGTTTGAGATGCTGACCGAGCCCTCCAAGGGCAACTTCGCCAAGAAGCTTGGCAGCCACGCCCGCCAGCGCCGGCCGGGCAAGAAGTTCAGAGGCAGGGGTCGTTAACGCCGCAATAGAAACGCGCGGCCCGACTAACGCGTAACTTGACCCCGGCGTCTCGACGGCCCATCACATGCCCATGCTCGACACCGCCAACAAAATTCCCGCCGCCGACGATGGCGCGCATCGCAACGTCTGGCAGGCAATGGGCCGCGGCTGGCACAGCAAGTGCCCGCAGTGCGGCGACGGACGGCTCTATGGCAAATACCTGAAGGTCAACGACCTCTGCCCGGTCTGCGCGACCGAACTTTTCCATCAGCGCGCCGACGATGCCCCGCCCTACTTCGTCATGACGATCACGGCGCACGTCATCGTCGCAGGCATCCTCATTCTCGAGAAGCTGTTTTCGCCCCCGACGTGGGTGCAGCTGGCGATCTGGATGCCCGCATTGGTGCTGCTGAGCCTCTGGCTGCTGCCGCGCGTGAAGGGCACGCTGATCGGTTATCAGTGGGCGCTGCGCATGCACGGCTTCGGCGGCGAGACGGATGATCCGCCGGAAGACTTCCCCCCACCCAACGCCAACTGATCATGCCGGCGACGGGGGAAATAACGACCGTCCAGGAGACGGAAACGCCGATACGCGATGCAGCATGCCTCGTCGTCGTCGATACGTCCGCATCCGAGCCAACGGTACTGATGGGCCGGCGGCATGCGTCGCAAATCTTTCTGCCCGATAAATGGGTCTTCCCCGGCGGTCGCCTGGAAGATGATGACCGCGTTCTCGCCAGCCGGTTCGACAGCGATTTCAAGCCGGCGGACCTGGCGCACGAGATCCGGCCCTTCGCACTCGCGGCCATCCGGGAGCTGTGTGAAGAAACCGGGCTCATCATCGGAAGAGATGGTGCGTTAATTGATCAGAGCGCAGCCTGGAGAGCCTTCGCGGCATCCGGCCACGCGCCTGCCCCAGGCGCGCTACTTCCCTTTGCACGTGCCGTCACGCCGCCGGGTCGCATCCGCCGCTACGACACCTGGTTCTTCGTGGCGAAGGCGGACGCAGTATCGGGGAAAGGTGCGCCACCCGACGGCGAGTTGCTCGACCTCGGCTGGTTTACATTTTCGCAAGCTGCCGAACTCGACCTGCCCCACATCACGAAGCTCGTTCTCGAAGATATCGTGGCGCTTCTGAAGGCTGATCCGTCAATCAGTGGGCTGAACGATCTTTTGCCATTTTATCATTCGGCCGGAACGGCCTATCGCCGCGATCTTATATCCTGTAAGGTCGCACCTCCGCTGCCTTGACATGGCAAACATCGCGCGTATGTTGCGCGCTTCCTCCGCCAAGGCATTGGCGATTTCAATTAAGGCCAGGACCCATGGCGAAACCGGTTACGCAAAAAATCAAATTGCTCTCCTCTGCCGGCACCGGCTTCTTCTACGTGACGAAGAAGAACCCGCGCACGTCGACGGAAAAGCTCGTCTTCAAGAAGTACGACCCCGTCGCGCGCAAGCACGTCGAATTTAAAGAAACCAAGATCAAGTAGGCTGCGCACTCGCGCGGCCTAAGCTGGTTTGCTTTCGACAAAATCTGATTGTGTGGAACGACCCTGGCTGTAAGCGGCCAGGGACGCGAGCAAACTCGGCAGCGGGGTAAATCGTTCCGAGACAGCTTCACGACCCTGGCCACAACCGGGCGGGGTTCAAAGAGGGCGTTGTTCCCCACCCAGCTTCGCGATCGACCCTCTGCAACCGTCGAGGAGGCCACTCGTGTGGTCGCTCGGTTCGATCAACCCACTCTATCGAGCAATGCGGCGAGCCCAATAGCGCGGGAATTCCATTGTCACGGCGCATAGCAAAATGCCGGCGGCGCGCGACCCTTCCAAACCTAAAGTAAATTCTTAAGTCCCCGTTCAGGTGCTCGATTGGTGCCAGAATACGATGCAGAAAGCAACTACTGCTTTACTGTGTCGTCAGCGCAACGATTCCTCCTCGCCGACGATCGGGCGGTGACTCCCTAACCCGCAGTCAATTCAGAATAATTCGGTCTGGGATCTGCAACGAGCAGACGCGTTGCATGGCCACAATTGCTCAAGCGACACGATCACCCTTCATCAAAGCCGCACCTAAGCCGCGTCCGCAACGACCCGGTTGCGCCCTCGCCGCTTGGCGACGTAAAGCGCGCAATCGGCTCTCTTGAAAATCGACTCCGGGGTGTCGTCCGCATTCTCGAGCGTGCCGAGGCCGACGCTCGCGGTAATGCGGATATGCTTGCCCTCGCCAATTGCGAACTCGTCGGACGCCACGCATGCGCGCAGTCGCTCGCCGACCTGATAGGCGTGCGTGAGATCGGTGTCCGGCATGATGATGACGAACTCTTCACCGCCGAGCCGGCATGCAAGATCGATCCCGCGCGTATTCCGCCGAAGCCGGACTGAGAATTCCCGCAGCACCGCGTCGCCGACGTCATGGCCGTACGTGTCGTTGACGTTCTTGAAGTGATCGATGTCCGCAACGAGCATCGACAAGCTGCGGCCGGTGCGGATCGCCTCGGACACGAGCGTCTTCATATGCCCTTCCATGTAACGGCGATTGTGCAGCCCGGTGAGCGAATCCGTAATCGCCTGCTCCACGCTTTCCGCCAAGCGATGGCGCAGGAAATCGGAATGGCGCTTGCGCTTGATCTGCGTTTTCACGCGCGCCAGCAGTTCGTGCCGGTCGATGGGGCGCATTAGATAATCGTTCACGCCCATATCGAGTCCGCGCAGCAATCGCGCCTCGTCGCCGGGCTCAACCAGCATGATGACCGGCAAGTGCCGCGTGCGCTCGAGCGAACGCACCTGCGAACAAAGCCGCAAGCCGTCCGAGCCCTGCAAGGAAAGGCTTACGATCAGCAGGTCGAAATTGCCCTCCGCAAGCCGCACCAGAGCCGCCTGCGCATCGCGTTCGCCGTAGGTGTCGTTCGCCTTCGACAGCACTTCCAGAAGACGCGCCGACGACCTTGGATGATCGTCGACGAGCATGACCCGTCCCGAACGCGCCGAAAGCGCACGGGCCAGCGAGCCGTCGTCCGGAATGCCCATGTCCTTGCCGGTCGTGGCACGCATGATCATCTCGTCGTTCAGCATTTTGAGACGAGCGAGATTCTTCACGCGCGTAACGAGCGCGATGTCATCGACGGGTTTTGTAAGAAAATCGTCGGCGCCGCTTTCCAGACCGAGCACCTTGTCGGAGGGCTGGTCGAGCGCGGTGACCATCACGACGGGAATGTGGTGGGTAGCGTGGCTGCCTTTGATGCTGCGGCAGACTTCAAATCCGTCCATGCCCGGCATCATGACGTCCAGAAGCACGACGTCCACGCTTTCGCGCGCCAGAATGTCGAGTGCCTGCTGTCCGCTGCTGGCAGTTAGAACATCGAAATACTCAGCCTGCAGCCTCGCTTCGAGAAGCTTCACATTGGCAAGGATGTCGTCGACGACGAGTACGCGGGCTGTCATGGATCACAAATCTGCGAGACGAACTAGGACTTCGACGGGCCGATGAATTTTCGAACGGTATCGAGAAACGCCATCACCGAAATGGGCTTGGAGATGTACGCCTCGCAGCCGCCGGAGCGTATCCTCTCCTCGTCACCTTTCATCGCGAATGCCGTGACGGCAACGACCGGGATATCGCGAAGCGTGTCATCGTCCTTCAGCCATCGGGTCACCTCGAGGCCCGAGACCTCAGGCAGCTGGATGTCCATCAAGATCAGGTCGGGACGATGCTTGCGCGCGAGTTCCAGCGCGTCGAAACCATTCCTCGTCTGCAGCGTCTTGTAGCCGTGGGCCACGAGGAGATCGTTGAAGAGCTTCATATTGAGCTCGTTGTCCTCGACGATCAGAACAGAGCGCGTCGCTGGCCGCGCTTCAGGCACGCGACGCTCGACGTCCATTCCGGATTCCTGATACGTCATAGAACCGCCCACTCTCCACTGCGGCCGTTGTGCACCGATTCTCGGCTAAACCATGGGTCATCTTTGCATCTAAAGCCGTAACCAACCGTTAATGTCAGCTACCTGTAGGAGTCGTAATGCTTCGGCAGCGATCGAAACCAACAAAACTCAAGTCCAAGGACGATGCCGAGGCCATCGCGTTGCAGGTGCTGGCTTTCCTACTCGCAGACGATACGCAGAGTTCGCGTTTCCTCGCGTTGACGGGAATTACGCCGGACGATCTCCGACATGGGGCCGGTTCTTCTGAAATTCAAACCGCCGCCTTCGACTATATTCTTTCTGACGAAGGACTATTGCTGACGTTCTGTCAGGAAGCAGGCGTCGATCCGGCTCTCATGGCGCCTGCCCATCAATTATTGTCCGGAGTGGACTTCTCGTAAGCCCCGGGCCCAAATGCCGCAATGATCGGCAAAAGGCCGCGGTGGCCCTTGCGCTGTTATTGAGCAGCGGCCTTCGCGACTGGGCACTTGCCCGGAGGCAGCAACGTCACCTCCTTCAACTGGCCTTTGATCGAAAACTCACCGTAGTCGATCTTCAAATCGCTCGTGACGCCGTTCTCGAAGTAGCGGAACGACAGCTCATAGGCAGGCGTCTGATCCTGCTTGTCCTTGCCAGCTTCGAAGTAACCGATCGCCATCGGCCAGGAATCGACATTCGCCAGAACATCGGCGCCTTTGAACGCGACCGGCCCAGCCGCGCTGCCTTTATCGAACTTTTTGCCGATGACCGTATTGGTCAGGTAGTACTTCTCGCCCTGCTCCGACCCATCGTAGAGGTTCGCTGCAAACATCTTCACGCCGCTCTTGGCGGCCTGCACCAGCGACGATGCGTGTTGCATGGGGAAGTAGATGTCCTGCGGCAGGGACACGCGCTTTTTCGCGGGCTTCACGAGATCGACGCCAACGACGGGCGTGGCGCCTTTGGAGCGCGCCGCATCGCCTTGGCTCGTGTCCGCGAGCTTGTCGTTCTGATATTGCGTCGTCGAAAATCTGAGCTTCTTCGCGTCGGCTTCTTCCCAGCTCGAGTTCCTGAGATCGCTGAGCGTCTCCGTCCCTTCCTGGTTGGTCATGACCGTCACGAAACGCATGTTCTGCGTGTAGCCATCGCAGGCCGAACCGGTCAGTTCGTAGACCATGCGGCCGGTGACGCCGGTAACGCCCGAACCCGCGGACGCGCCTCCCATCGATAGCTCGTAGATCGCCCGATGCGGCGTGAAGGGAATTAGATCAGCAGCAGCAGCGGTTTGAATGGGCAAAGCACCGGCCGCCACACCCCCAAACACGAGAAGCCCAAACGTGGCATAGCCTTTGCGCATGATCATTGGCTTACTCGATCTCCGGCTGGATACTTACAGCTACATCAGTCTAGTTCGCAGATAAACCGTTGCAAAGAGGCGGCAGCGCGGCACAAGCTGCGCCGGATTCTAACCACGAGTAATCATGACCATGACCACTGTCGAACAGCGGCTATCCGAGTTGGGCCTAAAACTGCCCGAGGCGCCCCAACCCGTCGCCAATTACGTGCCCTTTTTCATCTCCGGCGATCAGCTCTTTATCTCCGGACAGGTCGCCAAGGACGCCGATGGACGCGTCCTGACCGGCCTTCTGGGCGCTGGCGTCTCTGTAGAGGACGGACAGGCCGCAGCAAAAGCTTCCGCGCTCAGCATTCTCGCGCAGGCGAAGGCCGCCCTGGGCGACCTCGGACGCGTCGTCCAGGTGTTGAAGCTGACCGGCTTCGTCGCCTCCACGCCTGATTTTGTTGATCATCCGAAGGTCATCAACGGCGCCTCCGACCTCCTCGTCGCAGTTCTCGGCGACGCCGGCCGCCACACGCGATCCGCCGTCGGCGTCTCGAGCCTTCCGCTCGGCACCTGCGTCGAAATAGACGCGATCCTGAAAATCCGCTGAGCCATGCTCGATCGTGCAGCCTTCCTCCGGCCGATAGCGCACAGAGGGCTGCACGATGCCATGCGCGGCATCATCGAAAATACCGAGCCTGCCTTCCGGGCGGCGATTGATGCGGGCTACGGCATCGAGTGCGACGTGCGCCCCATCAAAGGCAGCGTCCCCGTCGTCTTCCATGACGTGACGCTGAACCGCCTCGTTGAGGGCCGCGGCCCACTCGCGAGCGTCACCGAACAGGATCTGAAATCCCAGCGACATCGCGTAGGCGGCGCCGCGATCATGACGCTTGCTGACCTTCTCGAACTCGTCGCAGGACGCGTGCCGCTCCTGATCGAAATCAAGAGCGAATGGAATCCGCCGGATCGCGATTTCCTCGCGAAGATTGCAGCGCTCGTTTCAAATTATCGCGGCCCTATCGCCCTGATGTCGTTCGATCCGGCCGTGATGATCGCCATGCGAAGCCTGGCTCCGGACATTCCGCGCGGCATCGTCTCGGGAAGCTTCATAGGCACCGGCTGGTGGTCGCGCCAGATAAGCCGGAAGCGCGCGGCTGCACTTCGCAATCTCCTCGAGTCGGGCCCTATCGCACCGGATTTCTATGCCTATCAGGTCGACGCCCTGCCGACGCCGGTCACGGAATACGTGCGGCAAGTCTGCCGGCTGCCGCTTTTCACCTGGACCGTCAGAACGGCCAAGCAGCAGCGCAGTGCCGGAAGCTACGCCGATGCCATGATCTTCGAGGGCTTCCGTCCCGATCATTGAGCCTGATCGGCGCCAAGACCGCGCATCTGCCCTGCCCGAGGCGATTTGGAGCTTGGCCAAGAGTTGCGTAGACTTGAGCCTCTCGTAGCTACGGGTCCGATGCCGATATTCCCCGAGACCGAAGTCAAGCTTGCCACCTCCATCGCGGCGATCGATGCCGCGCAATGGGATGCATGCGCCAATCCGGATTCCGCGAGATATAATCCCTTCGTCTCGCACGCATTTCTGAAAGCGCTCGAAGACTCCCGCGCCGTAGGCGGCAGGAGCGGCTGGCTTCCGCGCCATCTCATTCTCGAAGACGACAACGGCGAGATCACCGCGGCCGCGCCCGCATATCTCAAGTCCCATAGTCAGGGCGAATACGTATTCGATCACGGCTGGGCCGAAGCCTACGAGCAGGCCGGCGGGCGCTATTACCCGAAGCTCCAGATCGCCGTGCCCTTTACGCCGGTCCCCGGCCCGCGCCTTCTCGTGAAGCCGGGAGCGACCGCCTACGCCGACGAGCAGGTAATGGCGGCAGCCGCAATAGAGGCCGCGCGCATCAGCGGCCTATCATCAGTACACATGACGTTTCTGGACGAAGAGGTCGCCGGCCGCCTCCGCGCAATGGGCTTCCTGACCCGCGTGGGACAGCAGTTCCATTGGCACAACCAGGGCTACGCCTCGTTCGACGATTTCCTGGCGAGCTTGGCGTCCCGCAAACGCAAAGCGATCCGAAAAGAGCGGGAAGCGGCACTTTCGGCCGGCATAGAGATCGAGCACGTCACCGGCAAAGACATCGGCGAAGCGCATTGGGACGCGATGTTCGAGTTCTACATGGACACCGGCAACCGCAAGTGGGGCCGGCCCTACCTCAATCGCGCGTTCTTTTCGCTGCTTGGTCAGGCAATGCCCGAGCGCTGCCTCCTCGTTTTCGCCAAGCGCGAAGGCCGCTACATCGCCGGCGCCCTGAACCTCATCGGCGGCGATTGCCTCTATGGCCGCTACTGGGGCGCCATCGAGCACCATCCGGCGCTACATTTCGAGGTCTGCTACTATCAGGCGATTGAATACGCGATCACTCACGGTCTGCCGCGCGTTGAGGCGGGTGCACAGGGCGACCACAAGCTGGCGCGCGGCTACCTGCCCGTCAAAACCTACTCCGCCCATTGGCTAGCCGACCCGGCGCTGGAGCGCGCCGTTGAGCGTTTCCTGAAGCAGGAGCGCGCCGCCGTTTCCCGGATCAATGCCGACTTGACCGAGATGGGCCCCTATCGCAAAGACGGAAGCTGAAGCGGCGCCCGGCAGGCGGCGGCCGCCCGTCGAGCCCGGTGGAAAAACATCATGTCGTACGATCCAAACAACATCTTCGGAAAGATCCTGCGCGGCGAAATTCCGTGTCACAAAGTCTACGAGGATGCCGATGCGATCGTCTTCATGGACGTGATGCCCCAATCACCGGGCCACGCGCTGGTCCTGCCCAAAGCCCCATCGCGCAATCTGCTGGACGCCGACCCTGCCGTCCTCGCCAAGATCATTCCGCTCGTCCAGAAAGTAGCCGTCGCCGCGAAGACGGCATTCGCGGCTGACGGCATCAGCATCGCGCAATTCAACGAGCCGGCCGGCGGCCAGACCGTCTTCCACCTGCACTTCCACGTCATTCCCCGCTACGAGGGCCAGCCCTTGAAAACGCACGCGCGGAACATGGAAGAAGGCCCGGTCCTCGCCGCGAACGCCGAGAAGCTCAAGGCCGCACTGGGCGCTTGAACGGCAAAGCTATCCGGCAGGCTTGAGATAACGCCTGAGGGCGCGGCTGGCGCCCCAGACGGCGAAGATCACTACAATGAGGATCAGAAGCATCTGCGCCGTAGCGGCCGTGAATTCATTGGCGGCGATAACGTCGATCGCGATGACGAGGCCCACCAGAATGCCGATCGCGGCCGGCGCATTGACGCCCGCGCCGAACCAGCCGGACAAGCCTCCGAGCAGCATAGCGGCTATCCAGATCACCCGGCCTCCCCCGCCAACCGGCCCCCATAAAAAAAACGGCCCGACAATCGCCGGGCCGTTTGAAATCTTGCTACTCGTCTTTCTTCTTACGCGGCACGCTTGGCACCGCACCGGAGCCGTTGGGCTTATCGCCCTTGTCCTTCGGACCCGGCAGCGCCTTCTTCGGCGTCGCGTCGGCCAGAACCGGCTGCGGAAGATCCTCGTCCTCGTCGTCGACCTCTTCGTCTTCCGGAGTCTTGACCTTCTTGGAAGGATCAAGCGGCAGGAAGTCGAAGGCCAACTCGCGGTCGGGACCCTTGCCCGAGACGAGAACCTTCACCGTTCCACCATTCTCGAGGCGCCCAAACAGGAGTTCCTCGGCGAGCGGCTTCTTGATGTGCTCCTGGATCACGCGAGACAGCGGCCGTGCGCCGAACTTCTCGTCGTAACCCTTCTCCGCCAGCCACCGCGTCGCCTCATCCGACAGCTCGATGGTCACGCCGCGATCTGCAAGCTGCGCTTCGAGCTGGAAGATGAACTTCTCGACGACCTGCGAAATGATCTCGGGCGATAGGCCCGAGAACGGCACGATCGCATCGAGACGGTTGCGGAACTCCGGCGTGAAGAGCTTGGTCACGGCCTCCGAATCCTCTCCTTCCCGCTTGACGCGGTTGAAGCCCATCGGCGGCTTGGCCATGTCGGACGCGCCCGCGTTCGTCGTCATGATGAGGACGACGTTGCGGAAGTCGACCGACTTGCCGTTGTGATCCGTCAGCTTGCCGTGGTCCATCACCTGCAAGAGGATGTTGAACAGATCGGGATGCGCCTTCTCGATTTCGTCGAGCAGCAGCACGGAGTGCGGATGCTGATCGATTCCATCGGTGAGAAGGCCGCCCTGATCGAAGCCGACGTAGCCCGGAGGCGCGCCGATCAGACGCGAGACCGTGTGCTTCTCCATGTATTCCGACATGTCGAAGCGCAGAAGCTCCACGCCCATCAGGTTCGCGAGCTGCTTGGCGACCTCGGTTTTGCCGACGCCGGTTGGACCTGAGAACAGGTAGCAGCCGATCGGCTTCTCGGGCTCGCGCAAACCGGCACGTGCCAGCTTGATCGCGCTCGAGAGCGCCTCGATCGCCTTGTCCTGACCGAACACCAGCCGCTTCAAATCGCGATCGATGTGCGCAATGACATCGGCATCGCTCTTCGTAACGGTCTTCGGTGGGACACGCGCCATGACGGCAACGGTCGCCTCGATCTCCTTCGTGGTGATCTTCTTCTTCCGCTTACCTTCCGGCAGCAGCATCTGCGACGCGCCCGTCTCGTCGATCACGTCGATCGCCTTGTCGGGAAGCTTGCGGTCGTGGATGTAGCGCGCCGACAGCTCGACGGCCGACTTGATGGCTTCGTTCGTGTACTTGATCTTGTGATAATCCTCGAAGACCGACTTCAGGCCCTTGAGAATTTCGATCGCGTCCTCGACGGTCGGCTCCTTCACATCGATCTTCTGGAACCGGCGCACGAGCGCCCGATCCTTCTCGAAGTGCTGGCGGTATTCCTTGTACGTCGTCGAACCGATGCAGCGGAGCGTTCCCGACTGCAGTGCGGGCTTCAACAGGTTCGAAGCGTCCATAGCTCCGCCTGACGTCGCACCCGCGCCGATCACCGTGTGGATCTCGTCAATGAAGAGAACCGCGCCGGGGAACGCCTCGACTTCTTTCATCACGGCTTTCAGCCGCTCTTCGAAATCGCCGCGATAGCGGGTTCCGGCGAGCAGCGCACCCATGTCGAGCGCAAAGATCGTTGCGCCCTTGAGGACGTCAGGCACTTGGCCCGCAACAATCTTGCGCGCCAAACCTTCGGCAATGGCCGTCTTGCCGACACCTGGATCGCCGACGAACAACGGATTGTTCTTCTGGCGGCGGCAGAGCACCTGAACCGTGCGCATGACCTCCTGCTCGCGGCCGATCAACGGATCGATCTTGCCATCGCGAGCTTTCTTGTTGAGGTTCACGCAATACGTGTTCAGCGCATCGCCCGGCTTCTTCTCTTCACCTTCGGTTGCGTTCACGTCGTCATCGACTCCACGAACCGTCCGCGGCTCAAACATGCCGGGGCGCTTTGCAATCCCATGAGCAATGTACTGAACAGCATCGAAGCGTGTCATCTCCTGCTCTTGCAGGAAATACGCTGCGTGGCTTTCGCGTTCCGAGAAAATGCCGACGAGCACATTGGCGCCCGTGACTTCTTCCCGGCCCGACGTCTGGACGTGAACGATGGCCCTCTGCACGACCCGTTGGAACGAGTTCGTCGGGTGAGCATCGCGCGCCGATTTCGAGACGATGGGCTTGAGCTCGGTGTCGAGATATTCGATCAGCCGCGCTCTGAGCTGCTCGATGTCGACCGAACAGGCCCGCATGACCGCCGCGGCATCGCGATCGTCGACGAGCGCGAGCAGCAAATGCTCAAGCGTTGCAAACTCGTGGTGCCGAACGTTTGCATACTGCACGGCCCGGTGCAGCGAGGCTTCAAGATTTTTGGAGAGCGATGTCAATAGAGTCCTACTCTTTCTCCATGGTGCATTGTAGAGGGTGGTCATGTTGCCGCGAAAAGTCCATGACCTGGGTCACCTTTGTTTCGGCGACCTCATACGTATAGACGCCACAAATACCGACGCCTTTGTGGTGGACATGAAGCATGATGCGCGTGGCATCCTCCTGTCCCTTGTTGAAGAAGCGTTGCAGCACCAGAACCACGAACTCCATCGGCGTGAAGTCGTCGTTCAGCAGAAGAACCTTATATAGGTTCGGCTTCTTCGTTTTTGGACGGGTCTTTGTGACGATACCAGTTTTCGACTCCCCGTCGCCGTCGCCATCATTGCGACGCGGCCCGTCGGGCGGGTCGTTGCCTGCGGCCATGCTCGTGACCGCCAATGAGCGGATACTCTGCGCAGTAGTCATCGCGTGCCTCGGGGAAAACCCGAATCCATCGGATCTTCCAACGTTATCCCGCAACGGGGGCATGTGGGAGGCAGAAAGGTGACGCCCGCTCCTCCAAATGCGACCCCAGAGGGGCACTTGTCTTTCGCTCCAGATGTTCAAGCTAACACCCGTGTCATTCAAGTTCTTAATATAGGCACGCTGACGAGCGAAAAAATAGAACGAGCCGTGTGACGCATTTGGCATTCCCAACAGATGAATGACGAAAGTCCTTTCAGGTTCCGGGGCCGGCGCTTCTTTCCACGGGCGGCATACGAAGCGCTACGGCGGCCTGTCCCGCAATCCTCGATTCTCAAGCCGGCGACCCATTGAAATTGGCCCCTCCAAGATTGCCCCGGCCGCGCCGGCTTGGCGAGCAAAATGAGACATCCGTTTAGCCTATTTTTACCCTGCCGCTTAACCCTAATGAAGTCCTCACAACTTAGGCTTGGCAAAGCATCGCGGGTGCTGGAAATTCCGTGCCCCAAAGGTGCCTAAAAACAGTGCTCAGCTTTCGGAATTCGTCTGCAGGGCTACTCACAGGGGGCCCGAAAAGGCAGACAAGCAGAGTCTTTGTTAAATCAACCGCTCCAATTTGAGCGGGCAGAGGGAAATTGCTCTTGTTTCGACGAGCGTTGGCCTATGCGCCGGCTTTTGTAGTTGTGTTTGGTGTGTTCCTCGGCAGCGCGAGCGCCGGGAAAGAACGTCACGCAGCCCTGATCCTGGATGCCAATACGGGCGCCGTCCTCCACCAGAAGGACGGGGACACGCCTCGCCACCCGGCATCTCTCACCAAAATGATGACGCTTTATATGACCTTCGAGACGCTCGAGTCCGGGCGCCTGAAGATGTCCGACCGGCTGACGATCTCGCAAGCCGCCGCAAGTGTCGCACCATCCAAGCTCGATTTGAAGCCCGGCGCCACGATATCGGTCTCCGACGCCGTCATGGCTCTCATCACGAAATCGGCGAATGACATCGCCGTGGCGCTTGCTGAGAAGATCGGCGGCACCGAAGCCAATTTCGTGCGCCTGATGAATGCGCGCGCCCGCGAGATCGGGATGGCGAAGACCAATTTCGAAAATGCCTCCGGCCTTCCGAACCCCGACCAGGTCACGACCGCCCGCGATATGGCGACGCTGGCTCTGCGCCTGCAGGACGATTTCCCGAAGTATTACCCCCTTTTTGCCACGCAGAACTTCAAGTACGGCGGCAAAAGCTATCGCAACCACAACACAATGCTGAAGAGCTTCTCCGGCATCGATGGCATCAAGACTGGCTACACCCGCGCCTCGGGCTTCAATCTCGTGACCTCGTGGCGCCGCGGCAATCAGCACCTGATCGGCGTCGTCTTCGGCGGCAACACCGCGGCCGAGCGAAACACCGAGATGCGCGTTCTTCTGACGCGCATGGCATCGCGCGCCTCCTCAGTCAAAACCCGCAAGCCCACGCAGCTGGTGAAGGCAAAGGGCGAGCAGAAGTCAGCCGAACGGCCGGCCGCCAGGCCGAAGCCTCTTCAGGTTGCAGAGACCAAAGCCGTTGCAACGCCTCGTCAAGCCAGCGCGCCTGAGCCTGCAAAAAATTCCGCAGCTGACCCCGAGACGCCGGTCCGCATTTTCAAGGTCCGCCCCGTCCCTATCATGACGAAGGCAGCCGCTCCCGCGTCTCCAGATGAAACGACGGATATGGAAGCAACAAACGGTGCGCCCGACAGCGCTCCAGATCGCGCGCCGCCGCCATCGCTTAGCATGCCGTCGAAATGGGATCGGGCTCGCTTGGCCGAAATCTCTGCTGAACACGTTGCTCCTGCTGAAGAGGCGGCCTCCGACGATGTCGTCATTCGCCCCTTCGCTCCGGCGAACCTCGGAGCGTCCGACGGCACGGGAAGTTCGCCCTATGCGGTCCCGTCGCCGGGCCTCCAGCAGGTCGCGTTTTCTAGCCCCGACGTTACGGCAAGCTCCACCGCGGATGACACGCGGGAGTTACGCGCTCCAGCTAAGCTGAACAGTATAGCGAGCACCGACGCTTCCCATCCCGCTCCGGTGGTCCGCGGAACGCCGCCGTCAACGCTCGGCGCTCAGGCAGCCGCCCTGCATCTCACCTCCACCCATAGCCCCTCCGTTGCCGCGCCCGCGAAGACCAGCAAGCAGCGCAAGCCCTCCGGCCGCTATGCCGTACAGATTGGCGCCTATGTCTCGATCAACGACGCCCAGCGCGCCCTGACGAATGTGCAAGGCCGCGCCGGTCAGCTTCTGGCGGGCGTGCCCACAGTCACGAATCCGGCCATGAAGGACGGACGGCAGGTCTATCGCGCCCGCTTCACCGGCTTCGATGCGAACCGCGCGACGTCCACCTGCGACGCGCTTCGCAAGCAGTCGGTCGATTGCTTCGTGATGGCGAGCGACTGACAGCCGGGCTACCGGTAGGCTCGCCTATCGCACTAACCACCTTGAAGGCTCACCGTGACGGTCAAACCCGATTTTCCCAAGCTTGTCGTTTTCCAAGGCGAGTTGCCCGCTCCCAACGTCTACCGCCCGCCGAGCGAGCGCATCATCTCTGGCGATCCGGTACAGTCCGCGCAAAACCTGTTTCAAAGCGCCGACGGCCGCTTCAACAGCGGCATCTGGAAGGCCGAACGCGGGACCTGGCGCGTCGTCTTCACAGAAAGCGAATTCTGCCACCTGCTCGAAGGCGTGATTATCGTCCGCGGCGATGACGGCTCGGAGGCGACCTTCCGCGCAGGCGATGCCTTCCTGTCGCCGTCTGGCTTCACCGGCACCTGGGAAATCGTTGAGCCCGCCAAGAAATTTTACGCGTTTTACGAGTAATCAATTCGCGCTTCCGGCCGGCTGCGAAGCAGTCGGAAGCGCCAACAGAGACTCTACCCCTTCCCGCTCAGGAGCGTGTAATTGCCGCCCGTCGCGGTAATGTCGGTCGCCCGCACGCGCTCGGTCGCAAACCGAGTCAGATAGTTCGGCCCCCCAGCCTTCGGACCCGAGCCGGAAAGCCCTTCGCCTCCGAACGGCTGCACGCCGACGACCGCGCCGATCTGATTGCGATTGACGTAGAGATTCCCGACCCGGGCATGCTCAGCGACGTAGTCGGCCACGCTCTCGATGCGGCTGTGCAGCCCGAGCGTCAGGCCGTACCCCGTCGCATTGAGCGCGGCGACGACCTTCTCCAGATTTCCGCGCTCATAGCGGATCATATGCAGCACTGGCCCGAACACCTCATGGTCGAGCTTGCTCAGCCTGTCGATCTCGTAAAGCGCCGGCGTGACGTAGGTCCCGGCGCGGCAGGCCTCAGGCATCGGAAGGTCGACGATCTCGCGCCCTTCGCGTTGCATACGGACCTTGTGGCTTTCCAGAGCATCCTGCGCCGCTTCGTCAATCATCGGCCCGATGTCGGTCGCGTAATCGAAGGGATCGCCGACATCGAGCGCTTCGATGGCACCCGCCAGCATCGAGCGAATGCGCGGCGCGTTATCGTCCTGAACGAAAAGCACACGAGCGGCCGAGCATCGCTGCCCAGCGCTGTCGAACGCCGAGCGCACGGCGTCGCGCACGACCTGCTCCGGCAGCGCCGAGGAGTCCGCGATCATTGCGTTGATGCCGCCCGTCTCCGCGATGAACGGCACGATGGCGCCGCGGCGATCGGCAAGGGCTCGCTGGATGGCCCAGGCGGTCTCATTCGAGCCGGTGAAAGCCACGCCCTGAATGCGCGTGTCCTTGACGATGGCCTCGCCCAGCTTGCCGCCACCCGTCACGAGATGCAGCGCATCCGGCGGTACGCCCGCCTCGTGCAACAGCTTCACCGCAAGAAAGCCAGAGATCGGCGTCTGCTCGGCGGGCTTGGCAACGACGGCGTTTCCAGCCGCGAGCGCGGCAGCCACCTGCCCGACGAAGATCGCGACTGGAAAATTCCACGGCGAGATGCAGCCGAACACGCCGCGGCCTCGGAGGGTGAGCGTATTTTCCTCCCCCGTCGGACCTTTGAGTAGGACGGGAGTGGAGAAGAGCCGCCGCGCCTCAACCGCGTAGTAGCGCAGATAGTCGACCGCCTCGCGCACCTCCGAATGCGCCGCTTCCAGTGTCTTGCCGGCTTCGCGAATGAGCGCTGCCATCAGAACCGCACGATCCCGCTCGAAGAGATCGGCCGCTGCTTCCAAAATGCGCGCACGTTCCGACGCATCCGTTCGCTCCCAGCCGGGCGCGCCGTTCACGGCCGACGCAATCGCATCTTCGAGATGCTGCGGCGTGGCCAGCCGCACCGTGCCGATCCTGTCGCGATGATCATGCGGCGACAACGAGACCGCCGCGGACTCGCCGCCCGCCGTAATCATGCCGTTGACGATCGGCCCGGCAGCAAACGGGGACTTCAGAACCTTCGCGATGTCGGCCTGCAGGCCCTCGCGGACGCCCGTTTGCATCAAGGCCAAGCCAGCGCTGTTCTTGCGCTCGGGCAGGTAAATATCACGCGGCCGCGTGATCAGCTTGACGCGCTCGCTCGATGTGAATTCCCGATCCGCAATCTCCACCGGATCCGCGATGATCTCGGAAATGGACATTTCCTCATCGCCGAGCCGGTTGACGAACGAGGTGTTGGCGCCGTTTTCCAGCAAGCGCCGCACGAGGTAGCCAAGCAGATCCTCATGCCCGCCGACCGGCGCATAGATCCGGCACGCCCGCCCAAACTTGCCTTCGCCCACGACCTGCTCGTAGAGCGCTTCGCCCATGCCGTGCAGACGCTGATATTCGAATTCGACCGCGCCGCCCGCAATGGAAGCGGCTGCGATGGTATGCGCGTTGTGCGTGGCGAACTGAGGATAGAAAGCCTCCGGATCGGAGATCAGCAGGCGCATCGCCGCGAGATAGGAAACATCCGTGTGCAGCTTGCGTGAGAACACCGGATAATCGTCCAGCCCACGCTCCTGCGCCCACTTGATCTCGCTGTCCCAGTACGCCCCTTTGACGAGACGCACGGGAATACGTTTGCCGGTCTTCTCGCTGAGACGGCGCAACCAGCGAAGCATCGGAATGGCCCGCTTGCCATAGGCCTGTACGGCAATGCCTAAGCCATTCCAGCCTTCGAGATGCGGGTTGATCAGCGTTTCGCCGAAGAGGTCGGCTGTGATGTCGAGCCGGTCCTGCTCTTCGGCATCGATCGTCAGACCCAGGCCCTTCGCGCGCGCCGCGCGGGCGAGCGTCAGCAGCAGCGGCGCAAGTTCGGCCCGCAGACGGTTTTCCTTGCCGGGCTCGAACCGCGGGTGCAGCGCCGACAGCTTCACCGAAATCGATGGCCGCTCGAAAATCGCATCCGCATGCGGTGTGAACAGCGGCCCGGCATCGGCGCCCACCGCGTCGATCGCCATCATGTAGCGCTGGAAATAGCGCTCCGCGTCCTGCTGCGAACGGGCCGTCTCTCCCAGCATGTCGTAGGAGAACCGGTAGCCCTTTTCCCGAAAGGCGCGCGAGCGCGACAGCGCGGCCTCGATCGTCGATCCGAGCACGAACTGCTCGCCGAGCAATCGCACGGCCTGACGGATCGCGAGCCGGATCGTCCCCTCGCCCGAGCGTGCCACAAGCCGTTTCATCGCCTGGAAGGGGTTCGCGCCCTTGGCTTCCCTGAGCCGCATGATGCGGCCCGTCAGCATCAGGCCCCACGTCGAGGCGTTGACGAAGAGGCTATCGGAATGGCCTCGGTGCTTTTCCCAAGCGCCGCCGGAAATCTTATCCGCGATGAAGGCGTTCGCTGTCTCAGCATCCGGAATGCGCAGCAGCGCCTCCGCGAGGCACATCAGGATGACGCCTTCGTCGGTCGCCAATCCATACTCGTGCATGAAGGCATCGACGCCGGCATGCTTCGACTTGTCGGCGCGCACCGCGTGCACGAGGCGGCGTGCGACATCCGCCGTCTGCCGCCGCTCGTCTTCGGTGAAGAGCGCGCGTTCGATCAGCGCACCAACGAGCCGCGGCTCGTCCATGAGATACTGGGCGGCGAACTCGTCCCTCGGGGGGAGGCCCCGCTGTGTCACGCTATCCTCGCGCCGTAATGTCGCGACCATGATTTTCCCGCTG
Organism: Hyphomicrobium sp.; assembly: GCF_035687085.1. Lineage (GTDB taxonomy): Bacteria > Pseudomonadota > Alphaproteobacteria > Rhizobiales > Hyphomicrobiaceae > Hyphomicrobium_B. Next base: position 162,689 of record NZ_DASRYS010000013.1, read on the forward strand.
ATGAAGTCATTCATCCACGATTCGCCCAGGCGGCGATATTACCAGATTGCGGCCTGAGCACTTAGGCGTTGAACGAATAGAAGCCCCTTGTCCACTTGCCGGGCAGCCGGTAATCCCCTCCACCATTGCCGGCCAAATTCCAATCGGGGTCCGAACTTTGTCCGAAAGCATCAAAGTCGTTCGCAACCTTCGCGATCTCCGGAAAGCCACGTCGAAATGGCGGCAGCGCGGCGAGAGCATTGCCCTGGTGCCCACCATGGGCGCCCTTCACGCCGGCCACCTCGCCCTCGTCAAGCTTGCGAAGAAGAAGGCCGACAAGGCCGTCGTTTCGATCTTTGTGAACCCGACCCAGTTCGGGCCGAAGGAGGATCTGTCGCGTTATCCTCGCGATGAGGCCGGCGATCTGGCAAAGCTGACCGCAGTCCATGCCGATCTCGTCTGGGCCCCAAGCGTCGAAGAGATGTACCCGGACGGTTTTTCCGCCAGCGTCCGCGCCGGGAGCGCCGCCAAGGAACTCGAAGGCGAATTCCGCCCCTTCCATTTCGATGGCGTGGCAACCGTCTGCACCAAGCTCTTCAACCAGGTGACGCCCGACATCGCGATCTTCGGCGAAAAGGACTACCAGCAGCTCGCGGTGCTGCGACAGGTCGTACGCGATCTCGACATCCCGTTGAAGCTGATCGGCGGCCCGACCAAGCGGGACAAGGATGGCCTGGCGCTTTCTTCGCGCAATGCCTATCTGAGTGAGGACGAACGCAAGATTGCCCCTACCCTGCACGCGGTTATTTCCGCGCTCGCCAAGGACGTGGCGAACGGCGCCGACGTGCGCTCGGGCGTTACCAAGGCCAAGCGCAAGCTGACCGCCGCAGGGTTCCAGAAAATCGATTACCTCGAAGTTCGCGACGCCCAGACGCTGGCTCAACCCGATAATGAGGCGGACGGGCGGGACCTGCGCGTGCTCGCCGCCGTTTGGCTCGGCAAGACGCGTTTGATCGATAACGTCGCAGTCTAAGGCGCTTGCCGAGTTGCCGCGCCGCCACAAGCCGCAAACGCGATGGTGGCAGGGCAGCGGCTCGGGCTATAAGAAACGCTCAAGATTCGCTTCAGCGGCCCTGGCTGTCGTGCGTGTCCGCTGCTTCTTTCCGAAGGCATGGTCACGCCCCAGCGCGAAGAGGAGCTGCACATGAGCCGATCGCAAACAGACCTCTTTCCGGAATTCGAAAGCGAAATGACCGAAAAATCGTCGCGCGCAAGAAAGCCTGTCGAGACTGCTTACAATGAGCAGCAGATCGAGGTGCTCGAAGGGCTGGAGCCGGTCCGGCGCCGCCCTGGCATGTACATCGGCGGCACCGACGAGAAGGCCATGCACCACCTCTTCGCCGAGGTGATCGATAACTCGATGGACGAGGCCGTCGCCGGCCACGCCACCTGGATCGAGGTCGAACTCTCGACCGACGGCTTTCTGACGGTCACCGACAACGGCCGCGGCATTCCCGTAGGCCCCCATCCCAAATTCAAGAACAAGAGCGCGCTCGAAGTCGTGCTGACGGTCCTGCACGCCGGCGGCAAGTTCGATTCCAAGGCCTACAACACCTCGGGCGGTCTGCACGGTGTCGGCGTTTCCGTCGTCAACGCCCTGTCGGAGACGCTGGAAGTTCAGGTCGCGCGCGACCAGCAGCTCTATCGCATGGTCTTCTCACGCGGCGAGCCGCAGACCAAGCTCGAGAAGATGGGCTCGATCATGAACCGGCGCGGCACGAAGGTGCGCTTCAAGCCGGACGAGCAGATCTTCGGCAAGGGCTGCGCGTTCAAGCCTGCCCGCCTGATGAAGATGGCGCGCTCGAAAGCCTACCTATTCGGCGGCGTCGAAATCCGCTGGAAGTGCGCGCCGGAACTCATCAAGGACGACACGCCGGCAGAGGCGACCTTCCACTTCCCCGGGGGCTTGAGCGACTACCTGACGGCCTCCATCGAAGGCCAGACGCGCGTGACGAAGGACATCTTCTCCGGCCGCGTCGAGAAGGACGCCGGACACGGCTCCGTCGAATGGGCCGTCGCCTGGATCGCCAACGAGGACGGCTTCTCGTCCTCCTACTGCAACACCATCCCGACGCCCGAAGGCGGCACGCACGAGAACGGCTTGCGCCAGGCGCTTTATAAGGGCCTCAGGGCCTACGGCGAACTCGTCGGCGCCAAGAAGGCCATCCAGATCACGTCGGAAGACGTGATGGGAACGGCGGCCTCCATGCTGTCGGTATTCATCCGCGAGCCGGAATTCCAGGGCCAGACGAAGGACAAGCTCGCATCCGCCGAAGCGACGAAAATCGTCGAGACGGCCGTTCGCGACGCCTTCGACCATTGGCTCGCGGACAGCCCGCAGCAGGCGACCAAGCTTCTGGAATGGACGATCGATCAGTCCGAAGAACGCCTGAAACGCCGCCGCGAAAAGGAAGTCGGGCGCCAGTCAGCCACGCGCAAACTGCGCTTGCCCGGCAAGCTCGCCGACTGCTCGATCCAGCAGGCGGCAGGCACCGAAATCTTCATCGTCGAAGGCGACTCCGCCGGCGGCAGCGCCAAGAGTGCGCGCGATCGCGAAACCCAGGCTGTGCTTCCGCTGCGCGGCAAGATCCTGAACGTTGCGAATGCCTCCTCCGCGAAGCTTTCGCAGAACCAGCTGCTCGCCGACCTCATTCAGGCGCTCGGCGTCGGCACCGGCTCCAGGTATCGCGACGAAGATCTGCGCTACGAGCGCGTGATCATCATGACCGATGCCGACGTGGACGGCGCGCACATCGCCTCGCTGCTGATCACGTTCTTCTATCAGGAGACGCCCGAGCTCATCGAGAACGGCCATCTCTTCCTCGCCGTCCCCCCGCTCTACAAGATCTCGGACAAGAGCGACGTCGTCTACGCGCGCACTGAAGCCCATCGCGATGAACTCATCGCAACGCATTTCAAGGGCAAGAAGCCGAAGGTGACGCGCTTCAAAGGCCTCGGCGAGATGGACTTCAAGGATCTCAAAGAGACGACCATGGACAAGACGCGCCGCATGCTGATGCGCGTCGGTATCGGCGAGGGCCAGCGCGAGGGATTGGGCGAGGTCGTCAACGCGCTCATGGGCTCCAAGCCGGAAGCGCGCTTCCGCTTTATCCAGGAACACGCCGCATTCGCGAAGGATCTGGACATCTAGTCCAGCCGATCGGCCGGTGCTCCCTTAGGGAAGCCGCCAAGCCAAATGAAAAGGGAGCGCCCGGCGCTCCCTTTCTTATATCCATGTCCGATGCAGATTATTCGCCGCGAGCCGACGCCGCATTCTCTCGCGCAATAGCCTCCGGATCCCGCACCTTGGCGTACTCGAGCGTATTGGTGTCGACGTAAACCTCGCTGTCGCCCTTCGGCGCATACTTCTCACCAAGAACCTCGATGACCGTCGGATTGCGGCCCTCGACGTCGCCATAAGGCGAGTTGAAGTAGCCTTCGACGACGATGCCTTTCTCCCGGTACTCCGGCTCCTGCAGAAGCAGTTCATGCAGGCCCTTCAGCTTGTAGTGCGGCACCGACGCGTAGATGTGATGCGGGAGATGGTAATCCATGCCGAACGGGAACACCGCGTACCTGATGAACGGATTGACCAGGAATACCCGCGTATTCGTGTATCGGCCGCGGTCGCCGTTTCCGTGCTGCACCCACTGCCGCATGATCATGAAGAGCGGGAACGTCGTGAAGAGCGGCACCATCCAGAGCAGACCGAAATACATCCAAGCCGGCCCCCAGCCGGCAAGTTCGATGCCGGTCAGCGCGAAATAGACGATGGCCAGATAGCCGACGCGGCTGATGTTGGTGATGCGATGCGAAATCACCGCATCGACATGCGCATGGGGAAGCTTCTCTTCGTCGAGAAAATAGAAATACGCGATCGTCGCTGCCGTCACCGCCGCGAGTGCCCCGAGCGCCCAGTATCCGTGTCCCGTCTGCAGCAGCGGAACGGTCACGGCCGAGGCCACGATCGCATAGAGAATGATGGCGACCGTCGGCAGCTTCTCGCCCCGGCGCTGATTGTCCACATACGGATTGTTGACAGCGCCGAGCGCGCTGTAACGGGCCCTCGCCATCACGTATCGAAAGAGGTTTGGCAACCACAGCTGCTTCGCCAACGCCCGAAGCATTTCAACGTGCGTGATCGGAAAATCCAGATCATGCCCGCTGTCATGCAGCTGCGCACAATCGGGATCGCGGACGGGATCGTTGATGAACTGATGATGCGCCAGATGGTGCAGGCGGAAATGGAAGGTTGACGTGAAAATCGGAAACGCCGCCAGCCAATCGGAAGCCAGCTCATTCAGCGTCTTGTTCTCGAACAAGATGAAGTGCGTACCCTCGTGAATAACCCCGCCGAACTGGTGCTGCGAAGCGCCGACCACAGCGATGCATAACAGCGTCATCGGAATATTCCACCACCAGCCGAGGCCCACTTCTGCAACAAGGCCATAGCTGAGGATCGTCAGCGAGATTGCCGCTACGATGACGAGGTAGACGAACGCTATCGGGCCAAAATTCGTGAAGTTGTCGCGCTTTTTGAGTTCCCGGATGGCGTCGCCACGGCGGACGCCTCGTGGGCGATCGGCCCCCTTGTCGGGTGTACCCACGATCTCACGTGCGGAAAGCCCCGAGCCACTCAAAGCAGAACCAGCATCCACAGTCATCTAGCGATCCTTGCGAATCAACGGAGCTACGATTTGCAATTACCTGGGACCCACGAACAGGGGTCACAACTCGGCCATCCGATGTACGCATCAGGCTTCGCCGCATAGCCTACGACGTTGATATCGGGCGGGAACTCGATTCCAACTTATCACAAATGACGGCCCGTTAGATTATCAGGCGGACATTTTGCACTTCGACCGTTGCAGATTTTCGCCGATCCGCCGGGAGATGCAAATTGATCCGAGTACAGCGTAAAAAATGAGCTGCAATCTGAGCATCGCATTGTCAGCAAGGATGACCGGCCCGGCCGGGACGGCCCTGCGAGCTGGATTAACCGTTGGGGGGATCCAGACAATCCAGCCGCATTCTGGGGCAGGCTATTCGACGGGGGAGGTCCCGATTCGCGGCGAATACGGCCAAGGAATGGCCCTGTGACACAACCTCGCGGTCGCAAAGGCCTGAACTGGCGAGTTTTCCTTGCGCTCGGCCAGGATGTATGCGAGCACCCGAACGTGCCGGAGCGCAGGGGATTTATTTGCGCTTTTTTTAAATCCTTTGATCCCGCACTCCTATTCGGCTTAGGTCCTTTCGGCACCCGCCCCTGCGCTCTCGAAAGACTTGTCTGGACGCCTGGTGCGCCGGACCATCCGAGCTGTGCAGATGGAGATACTGACTTTTGGAAACCAAGACGTTCGCTGACCTCGGGCTATCACCCAAGGTCCAAGCAGCCATTACGGCTGCGGGTTACGTCAACCCCACTCCGATTCAAGCCGCCGCCATCCCGGTTGCCGTAACCGGCAGAGACGTGCTCGGCATCGCCCAGACGGGCACCGGAAAAACGGCCTCGTTCGTCCTTCCGATGATCGCGCGCCTGGAGACGGGCCGCGCGCGGGCACGAATGCCCCGTTCGCTGATCCTGGCGCCGACGCGCGAACTCGCTGCCCAGGTCGCACAAAGCTTCGAAAAATACGGCGTCAATCACAAGCTGCAGGTCGCCCTGCTCATCGGCGGCGTGTCGATGGACGATCAGGTCAAGAAGCTCGACCGCGGCGTCGACGTTCTCATAGCCACCCCTGGCCGGTTGCTCGATCATTTCGGCCGCGGCCGCGTCATGCTGATGGGTGTCGAAATTCTCGTCATCGACGAAGCCGACCGCATGCTCGACATGGGCTTCATCCCGGACATTGAGAAAATCTGCAAACTTCTGCCGCCGCGGCGCCAGACGCTGTTCTTCTCGGCGACCATGCCGCCGGAGATCACGCGCCTCGTCAATCAGTTCCTGAACAATCCGGAACGGATCGAAGTCGCCAAGCCGGCGACAACGGCGAAGACCATTACGCAGAACTTCGTGTACTGTCCGAATGGCGAAGACTGGGCGAAGCGTGAAGTGCTGCGCGAGCTGATCCGCGGCAACAACGTCAAGAACGCGATCATCTTCTGCAATCGCAAACGCGACGTCGCCGTACTCCACAAGTCGCTGACAAAGCACGGCTTCAACGCCGGCGCGCTTCATGGCGACATGGATCAGGGAAGCCGGACGGAAACGCTCGACAAGTTCCGTGCCGGTGAAATCATGCTGCTCGCTGCGTCCGACGTCGCCGCGCGTGGCCTGGATATCCCGGAAGTGTCGCACGTCTTCAATTTCGACCTGCCGTGGGCCGCCGATGATTACGTTCATCGCATCGGGCGTACGGGCCGCGCCGGTCACGAAGGCCACGCCATTTCTCTCGTAAGCCCCGACGACTTGAAGTTCGTCAAGGACATCGAGAAAATCACCAGCGAAACACCCGTTTGGCTTGGTGAGCCGCCAACCGAAGAGGACATTGCCGGCGCCGGTAAACGCCGCCGCGGTCGTGGTGGACGTGGGGCAAGCGCAGGCGCGGACAAGTCACGCGGTGCTCAGCAGGGTTCTAGCCGTAGCGGCGGCCGTGGTGCCCCCGAGCATCGCGCCCGTTCGTCCGAAGCCTCGGTGCAACCTGTTGAGCAGACCGCTCCTCAGCCCAAGCCGAAGCAGCGCCAGCTGGAGCCCAGGGCCGCTCATCCCGGTCAGCCGCACGCTGAGCATGGCGAGCGCCCCCGTCAGGAGCGTCCACGTGCACAGCGCCCCGAGCGCGCGCCGCATCCACAGCACGCCGAGCAGCCGCACGTTGAGTTTCCGGGCACGGATCACCCACGGGCGAGCCATGCCGAACACGAGCAGGCACGGCCGAAGCAGACGCGATCCGAGCGGCAACCCGAGCAGGCACGGCGGCCACAGCGTTCGCGCCCGGCTCCGGCGCCCGATTCGTGGACGGACGAGCCAGCACCCGCGCCCCGTCCCCGCCACGAGCGCTCCGAGCGGCGGGAACCGGCAAAGGAAGCTTCACGCGGCAAGCAGCAGCCCCACAAGGGCGAGGAACGCTTGGGCTTCGCCGAAAACGTGCCGGCCTTCATGCGCAAGCCGTCGCGGCCGATGAAGGTCCCCGGCCGCGGTTAACGCCGCAACTGACCACATCAGCAGACGAGCGCTGAGATCGACACCAAACGCCGCTTTGTTTTCCAAACAGAGCGGCGTTCGCTTATGCAGATGCGTTTCGGCTTAAGCCAGCGGATCAACCGTCCGCACTATCTTGGGCTCACTCCTCGCAATGAATACCTGTGCGACGTGTCGGAAGACGCAAGCTTCACAGGTCACTCAAGCAAAGGAGGAGCACCATGGTGCTTTCCACAAAAGGCATGGTTTTGGCAGGCGCAACGGTGATGGCCCTCGCAGGAGGGTTGAGCCTCCCCGCGAGCGCCAGCTATCTCGGATATGCGAATGGTGATCCGCAGAACTGGGATTTCTATCAGGAGCAGCACAACGGCGCGTCACCGGAGGACGTGTCGATGAGGGCCGAACGCCACCACACCCGCTATATCTACCGTGAGCAGGAGAGCCCGTATCAGCCCGCAAGCCATCTCGGCCGGCATGAATATCAGCCCGGGAAATACTAGGTTCCGATAGAACTAGTTCAGACGCCGCTAAGCACGTGATGATCCATCCACGTGCGGCGGCGTCGCTGATTTAGAAGGTCAGTGGTCGGCCGGAACCAGGCCGCCAGCAGGCGTCGCGGGCTCGAGATTGACGCTCTCTCCGCAACCACAGGCACTCTTCTGGTTCGGGTTGTTGAATACGAACTGCGAGGAGAGCTTGTCCGTCTTGTAGTCCATCTCGGTGCCGAGCAGATACATGATCGCTGCCGGGTCGATCAGAACGACCGCGCCCTTGTCTTCGACCACTTCGTCGAACTTCCCGATCTCGTTGGCCCACGTCATGGTGTATTCCATGCCCGCGCAGCCGCCCTTCTTCACCCCGATCTTCAGCGCTTTGACGCCGGGCTTCTGCGCAATGAGCGTCGAAACACGGGACGCGGCAGCGTCCGTCAGGGTCATGACCTTGGGCATCATTCTAAGCGAGGGCACGCGAGCCTCCGTAAATCCGAGTGGTGGCAGCAGAGCCAATATATGGGGATTCAGCTGCCAAAAGCGAGGGTGTCATCAAAACATGCCGACAGCGAGGCGCGCCTCGTCCGACATGCGGCTTTGATCCCAAGGCGGATCAAACACGATGGCAACCTTCGTCTGGGCGACACCCGGAACCGCGTTGACGGCATTCTCGACCCAGATCGGCATTTCGCCGGCCACAGGGCAGCCGGGCGCCGTCAAGGTCATGTCGATCGCGACATTGCGGTCGTCGTCGATCTCAACCTTGTAGATGAGCCCCAGCTCGTAGATGTCAGCCGGGATCTCGGGGTCGTAAACCGTCTTCAGCGCGGCGACGATATCGTTCGTCAGCCGCTCGACCTCTTCCGGCGGCAGTGCCGAACCGGACGAAGGGGTCTTGGCTTCATCCATCGTCGCAAGTTCCGACGCGGGCTCGGGCGAATCGAGAGCTTCCACCGCCTGCCTCACGGCCGCCCGGTCTTCAATCTGCTTCCCGTCCATGCGGAAGCTCCTTAAGCGAAAAGATCATGCGCCTTGGTGAGCGCGGTAATGAGCGCATCAGCCTCGGCTTTGGTGTTGTACAACGCAAACGATGCGCGGCAGGTTGCTGAAACGCCAAGGCGCTCCATCAGCGGCTGCGCGCAGTGGTGCCCCGCCCGGATCGCAACGCCCGACCGGTCGATAATGGTCGAGACGTCATGCGGATGCAGGCCGTCGATCGTGAACGAGAAAATCGCACCTTTGCCGGGCGCCGTTCCGTAAAGCTTCAGCCACGGCAGCTCGGCGAGCCGCTCCGCCGCGTAAGCGCCAAGCTCCGCTTCGTAGCGTGAGATCTTCTCGCGGCCGACCTGCATCATGTAGTTGAGCGCAGCGCTGAGACCCACCGCTTCGACGATCGGCGGCGTACCGGCTTCAAACCGGTGCGGCGGATCGTTGTAGGTGACGTTGTCGAGCGTCACGCTCTCGATCATGTCGCCGCCACCCTCATAAGGCGGCATGGCGGCAAGATGCTCTCGCTTCGCATAGAGCACGCCGATGCCCGATGGGCCGTAAGTCTTGTGCCCCGTGAACACGTAGAAATCGGCATCGAGATCGCGAACGTCGACGCCCATATGCACGGCCGACTGACTGCCGTCGACGAGCACGGGCACGCCTTTCGCGTGCGCGATGCGGATGATCTCCTTCACCGGATTGATCGTGCCGAGCACGTTCGACATGTGCGTGACGGCGACGAGCTTCGTCCGCTTCGTGATCAAGCTGTCGAGCTTGTCGATCATCAGCTCGCCGGCATCCGTCATCGGCGCCCACTTCAGAACGGCGCCTTTGCGCTCGCGCAGGAAGTGCCACGGCACGATGTTGGCGTGATGCTCCATGATGGTGACGAGGATTTCGTCCCCTTCACCGACCCGCGGTTCGCCGAACGAACGCGCGACGAGATTGATGGCCCCCGTCGCGTTGCGCGTGAAAATGATCTCGTCCTGATGCTCGGCATTGAGGAACCGGCGCACGGTCTCGCGCGCCTGCTCATAATGCTCCGTCGCGGTGTTCGACAGGTAGTGCAGCCCGCGATGCACGTTCGCGTATTCGAAGCGATACGCATGATCCATCGCCTCGATGACGGAGAGCGGCTTCTGCGCCGAGGCCCCGTTATCGAGATAGACGAGCGGACGGTCGTTCACCTCGCGAAAGAGGATCGGAAAATCCGCACGAATGCGCTCGACATCGTAGGGCGCGCCGGTCAGGCCCGCCTGCGATGCCGTGCTTCTTGCTACATCGATCGACGTTTCGCGTCCCATGTATTCCTATCCGCGCGGCGAGCGGCCGAGCCACTGCATCGCGTACGATGCAAGCGCCTCTCGCAGGCCTTCGTGCTCAACCTTGTCGAGCGCCTCACCAATGAACGATTCGATCATCAACGCGCGCGCTTCCTTTTCGGGAATACCGCGCGAGCGGCAATAGAACAGAAGATCCTCGTCGAGCTGCGCACTTGTCGTGCCGTGACCGCAAACGACGTCGTCGGCGTAGATCTCGAGCTCGGGCTTTGAATCGAACTCGGCATCTTCCGAAAGCATCAGCGCCTGCGCCATCTGCTTGCCGTCCGTCTTCTGCGCGTCGGGCCGCACGATGATCTTGCCCTGGAACACGCCACGGCCATGATCGTCGAGAACGCCCTTGAAGAGCTCGCGGCTCTCGCAATGCGGCACCGCGTGGTCGACGACGAGCGTCGTGTCCACGTGCTCCGAATTGCGCGCGAGAAACGCGCCCGAAAGGTCGAGCTTGCCGCCCTCGCCTTCGTAAAGGACGTTCGTGCCGTGCCGCGCAAAGCCGAGGCCCGACGAGAACTGGAAACCGCGATAGTTCGCATCAGCTGCGAGCTTCACGTCCCAATTCGACAAATGCAGCGAGCGGCCCTCATCGACCGCCGCTTTGACGTGATTGAGCGTCGCGCCTTTTCCGACCGAAACCTCGGTCAGCGTGTTGAGGTGCGCGTCGCGCACCGCGCCGGGCAGCACGACATTGGCTTCGATGACAGTTGCGTTCGAACCTTCCGCAGCGGTGATCAGGTTGCGGACGGTGACAGTGTTTGCTTCCGACCCGGCGCGCACGAAAACCATGAGCAGCGGCTTGGCGACGGAAGCACCGGCAGCGATGTCAACGATCGCGCCGTCCGTCATGAAAGCTGTGTTGAGAACTTCGACAGCATCACCGCCTTCAGGCGTCGAAGCGAGGCTGGCAACGCTCTCATCCGACGCGGTCGACAGCGCCAGAGCCATGGTCGAAACCGACATTCCAGCGGCTTCCGAGACGTCGCTCAAATCCGCGCGATGGTGCCCGTTCACGAATACGATGCGATGCGCATCGACGTGAGCAAGCGGTCCGAGAGCGACGAGAAGCTCGGCGATCGTCAGAGGCGTCTTGTCTTCAACCGCGGCCGGAAGCACGTCCTTCAGGTTGGCGCGCAGATCGGTGTACTTCCACTCTTCGATCCGGCGGTGCGGAAGACCGAGCCCGCTGAACGCACCGATCGCCTGCGCGCGGCGTTCCTTCACCGCGGCGTTGCCCGGAAGCTTTGCGGCGGCCGCCTCGAAACTCTCCGAGATGGCCTGCTCCGCCTTCGTCTTCATGACTGCTACGTTCATATTCACGCTGCCTTGTTCGTATATTCCGCGTATCCGGATTTCTCGAGTTCAAGCGCGAGTTCTTTTCCGCCCGTCTTCTGAATGCGCCCGTCCGCCAAGACGTGAACCTTGTCCGGCACGATGTAGTTCAACAGACGCTGATAGTGCGTGATGACGAGGAAGGCGCGATCGGGCGAGCGAAGCGCGTTGACGCCCTCAGAGACGATCCTCAGCGCGTCGATGTCGAGGCCCGAGTCCGTCTCGTCAAGCACGCACAGCGTCGGCTCGAGAAGGCCCATCTGCAAAATTTCCGAGCGTTTCTTTTCGCCACCCGAGAATCCGACGTTGACCGGACGCTTCAACATATCGATGTCGATGTTGAGCTTCGCGCCCTTCTCCTTCGCAAGCTTCAGGAACACCGGCGTCGTCAGCTCTTCTTCGCCCCGCTGCTTGCGGACGGCGTTGAGCGCGGTGCGCAGGAACGTGAGGCCCGCGACGCCCGGAATTTCCATCGGATACTGGAATGCGAGAAACACGCCCTTTGCTGCGCGCTCATCGGGCTCCATCTCGATGATGGACTCGCCGTTCCACAGAATGTCGCCGTCGGTGACTTCATAGCCATCGCGCCCTGCGAGCACGTAGGCGAGCGTCGACTTGCCCGAGCCGTTGGGGCCCATGATGGCGTGCACTTCGCCTTTCGGCACCGTCAGCGAAAGCCCTTTGAGGATCTCCCGGTCCTCGTCTTCGAGCTTTACGTGCAGGTTCTTGATCTCAAGCATCTTGCGTAACCTTTGTATGTGAATTCGCGAATTGATTAGCCGACCGAGCCTTCGAGCGAGATGCCGATGAGCTTCTGGGATTCGGCCATGAACTCCATCGGCAGCTGCTGCAGAACATCGCGAACGAAACCGTTGACGACGAGCGCCACAGCCTCTTCCGCCGAGAGTCCGCGCTGGCGGCAGTAGAACAGCATGTCGTCCGAGATCTTGGACGTCGTTGCCTCGTGCTCGAAATGCGCGCTTGAGTTCTTGGCTTCGATGTAGGGCACGGTGTGCGCGCCGCACTTGTCACCAATCAGCAACGAGTCGCAGTTCGTGAAGTTCCGGACGCCCGTCGCCTTGCGGTGCGCGGATACGAGACCGCGATAGGTGTTCTGCGAGAACCCCGCAGCGATACCCTTCGAGATGATGCGGCTCGACGAGTTCTTGCCGAGATGGATCATCTTCGTGCCGCTGTCGACCTGCTGATAGCCGTTCGAAACCGCAATCGAGTAGAACTCGCCGCGCGAATAGTCGCCGCGCAGAATGCAGCTCGGGTACTTCCACGTGATGGCGGAACCCGTCTCGACCTGCGTCCACGAGATCTTCGAGTGATGGCCACGGCAGTCGCCGCGCTTCGTCACGAAGTTATAGATGCCACCCTTGCCTTCGCTGTCGCCCGGATACCAGTTCTGGACCGTCGAGTATTTGATCTCGGCATCATCGAGCGCCACGAGTTCCACGACAGCCGCGTGCAGCTGGTTCTCATCGCGCATCGGCGCGGTGCAGCCTTCGAGGTACGAGACGTAAGCACCGCGATCAGCGATGATCAGCGTGCGCTCGAACTGCCCTGTCTGCTTCGCGTTGATGCGGAAGTAGGTCGAAAGCTCCATCGGGCAGCGCACGCCTTCCGGCACGTAGACGAACGAGCCATCCGAGAACACAGCCGAGTTCAGCGCCGCGTAGTAGTTGTCAGACTGCGGCACGACCGAGCCGAGATACTTCTTCACGAGTTCGGGATGCTCGCGGACGGCTTCCGAGATTGAGCAGAAGATCACGCCCGCCTTCTTCAGCTCGTCCTTGAACGTCGTGACGACGGAGACGCTGTCGAACACGGCATCGACGGCCACGTTCGAGCTCTTCACGCCGGCGAGGATCTCCTGCTCTTTGAGCGGGATGCCAAGCTTTTTATAGGTCTCGAGCAGCTCCGGATCGACTTCATCAAGGCTCTTTGGACCCTCGGTCGATTTCGGCGCCGAGTAGTAATAGAGATCCTGAAAATCGATTTTGGGATAGTGGACCTTCGCCCAAGTGGGCTCGGTCATCGCCTTCCAGCGCGTGAACGCTTCAAGGCGCCAATTCAACAGCCACTCCGGCTCGCCCTTCTTGGCCGAGATGAAGCGCACGGTCGATTCATCGAGGCCCTTCGGCGCCCGAACACTATCGATCAGCGTCTCGAAACCGTACTTGTACTGGTCGACATCGATCTTACGGACTTGATCGATCGTCTCCTGAACAGCAGCCATTTCCTCGTCTCTCTTTCAACGCCGCCAACCGGCGGCCCTAACAACCAAATTCATCACTCAAGCAGCGAGCGCGGGCGCTCCTGCAATTCCTGTCCACGCGGTGAGAAACGCCGCGATATCGTCTTTCGTCGTCGTGGGTCCAAGGCTGACGCGGATCGTGCCAGCCGCAATATCGTGACCCAACCCCATCGCTTCGAGAACGTGGCTCGCGCCGACCTTGCCGGACGAACAAGCCGACCCAGCGCTCACCGCAATGCAAGCCAGATCGAGCCGGATGACGAGCGTTTCAGCGAGCTTGCCGGGCAACGCTACCGCCGTCGTATTGGCGAGACGCTGCGCGCCTTCGCCGATGATCACGGCTTCAGGGCTGATACGTTTGATGCCCGCCTCGAGTTCATCCCGCAGCGCCTGGATGGCCGCAACCGCTTCCAGATCGCGGAGCGCTGCTTCGGCAGCAGCACCAAAACCAGCGATGGCAGCGACGTTTTCTGTGCCGGCGCGCCGCCGTCTTTCCTGTCCGCCGCCCCTAATCGAAGGCACAAGGTCTATATGGTCACGAATGACCAAGGCGCCAACACCTTTCGGGCCGCCGAGCTTGTGCGCGGAGAGCGCGAGCGTCTCCACACCAAGCGCCGCAAAATCGATCGGCATGCGTCCAGCGGCCTGAACCGCGTCGGTATGCACCGCGATGCCGCGTTCACGCGCAAGCGCTGCAATTTCCGCAACCGGCTGAACGACGCCCGTCTCGTTATTGGCGAACTGCAGCGCGAGCAGCGAAGAACCCGCGAATTCGCGGCTCAAAATGCTCGCCGTGAATTCCTGCACGTCGATCACGCCGTTCCGATCGAGCGGCAGCATGATGACTTCGGCACGTGCCGCACGAGCGGGTGCGAGAATGGAATCGTGCTCCGTTCCGCTCGTCAGAATCGTCGCCCACGGCTGCGCGATGGCCCAGTTGTTGGCTTCCGTCGCACCGCTCGTGAAAACGATTTCGGACGGCTTGGCGCCGATCAGCCGCGCGACGCTTTCGCGCGCGCTTTCGACAACGGAGCGCGCGCGGCGCCCTTCGGCATGCACCGATGATGGATTACCCGGGACATCGAGCGCAGCAATCATCTCAGCCTTGGCCTCGGGCCTCAGCGGCGCCGTGGCGTTGTAATCGAGATAGGTCCGCTTGCCAGTCATCCGGCCAGCTGCGGCCGCGAACGCCGGAGCCGACGAATACCGCCCGCCCGCAATCACGTCGGAAAGGTTCACCGACGTCAGGAACTGCCCCATCGATTCGCCCAGCGCCGTCCAAAGCCAGTGCGTGACGCATGGCGTTGCGGCTGAGCAGCGCGGATCGTTGTGCGAGCAGCGGGTGAAGCGCGTGTCTTCCTCAACCGCGGCCATCACCGCGGCGATCGAGATGTCCGCGGCAGGCTTGGCAAGGCGGTAGCCGCCAGAGCGGCCACGCGCGCTCTCGACGAGGCCGGCGCGGCGTAAGGGAACGAAAATCTGCTCTAAATAGGCCAGCGGCAGGTTCTGCCGCTCAGCGACGACCGACAGCGCGATGGCACCTTCATCGGCATGACCGGCGAGATCCGCCATGGCCATGACCGCGTACCGGCCTTTGGTCGTCAATTCCACGTCTTCGATCTCCGGACTATCGCCGCCTCAAGTGGCGACGGAATCCAAACCTTGCGCCCGGCACCCCGGACTGTGCTAAGAGAGCCGCCCTGATCCCACGCCTCTTGTAAACGAGCCAGGACCTTACATTTCGAACGGTTCTAAAGTTATGGAAATCCTGAGCGCCGGAGTCAAGGATTGAGATTCAGCCCACAAGGATTTGATCACCCGGAGGCCATCCACCATTGCCCTCCGTTGCTGCCCTGAAGCCAATTTACCGAAAGACCGAGTAGTTTCCGATGCCCGAACTCATTATCAACGGCCCAGGCGGTCGCCTGGAAGCCCGGTACCACCACGAGAGCAATAGCGACAGCCCCATCGCGCTGATCCTGCATCCGCACCCCCAGTTCGGGGGCACGATGAACAACCAGGTGGTCTACTCTCTTTACCATACGTTCGCGGCCCGTGGTTTTTCGGTCCTGAGGTTCAACTTCCGCGGCGTCGGCCGCAGCCAAGGCGTCTGGGACGGCGGACCGGGCGAACTCGCGGACGCAGCATCCGCGCTCGACTGGCTGCAGCAGGTCAAGCCCGATGCCAAGACGTGCTGGATCGCCGGCGTGTCGTTCGGCACCTGGATTGCCATGCAGCTTCTGATGCGCCGCCCGGAAGTCGATGGCTTCATCTGCGTCGCGCCGCCGTCCAACCTTTATGACTTCTCATTCCTTGCGCCCTGCCCCTCGTCGGGCCTGATCATCAACGGCGACATGGACCGCGTCGTGCCGACGGCATCCGTCGTTGAAATGGCGGCGAAGGTGAAGGTCCAGAAGGGAATCAAGATCACGCACGAAGTCGTGCCGGGCGCCAACCACTTCTTCGAGAACAAGACCGAAGAAATGGCCGATATCGTCGGTTCGTACCTCGACGACCGCATGATCCAGTTCGAGCAGGATCGCGAACGCAACAAGGAGCGCGAGCGGGAACGTGAGCGCGAACGTCAGCGCCAGCGTGAACTCGAGCGCATGGAATCGCAGGCCCCGGCGGCAGCCGCCGCCAGCGAGGACGACAGCGAAGAGGAATAATCTCGCGGCGCGCCGCTGGCCGGCGCTCGCGAACAAGCCTTCAGCGAACGAAATACGCGGTGGGGCCGGCATGCACCCCGCCGCTCATCGGCGCCGGAACGCCCGTCGTCCCCGGATACGTGATCGGCAGTTCGCGAATGGAGCGGACCGCCAGATAGGCCCACGCTTCCGCCTCCATTGCATCGCCGTCGAATTCCACCGTCTCCGCGGGCACGACCGCGTTGTGAACCTGCTCGGCCAGCATGCGCATGATGGCGCGGTTTTTCCGGCCCCCACCCGCAACAATCCAAAGCTCCGGCTCGACAGGCATATGCTCGCGCGCCTTGGCGATCGCGCGCGCCGTGAACGCCGCAAGCGTCGCCGCACCGTCTTCCGCGGAAAGATTCTCGATGAGGTCAGACGAGAACATATTCCGGTCGAGCGATTTCGGCGGCGGCGCGTTGAAGTAGGCGTGGCTGAGGAAACGCCGGACGATCTCCTCATCGGCCAGGCCTTGAGCCGCCGTCGCGCCACCGGCATCGAGATAGGCGCCGGTCTTCCGCGCCATCCAATCGTCCAGCATTGCGTTGCCCGGCCCCGTATCGAACGCAATCAGCGAGCCGTCCCGGCCGATCCAGGTGACGTTCGCAACCCCGCCGATATTGACGACGGCGACCGGCCGATGCGGCAGCTTGGCCGTCAGCGCCCGATGATAAACGGGAACGAGCGGCGCGCCCTGCCCGCCCGCCGCGACATCGGCCGCGCGCAGATCGTAGACGACCGGACAGCCCGTCATATGCGCGAGCAAATCTCCGCGCCCCAATTGCACGGTGAGCCGCGCCTCCGGCCTATGGAGCACGGTCTGGCCGTGAAACCCGATGACGTCGATCGCGGCCGGGTCAATCTCCACATCCGCCAAATACTGGGCAACGGCACGGGCATGATATTCGGTTAAGGCCTGCTCGGCCTCGGCTAGCGCGTGCGGACGCTCAGCCCGCGATATAAGGCCGCCAGCATCGGCGATCGCCGTCAGAAGCAGGCGCCGCATGCCATCGTCGTAAGGATAGGTGCGCGCCGGGCCCCGGATGACGATGTCTTCCCCGTCCGTTTCCAGAAACGCGGCGTCGATGCCGTCGAGCGATGTGCCGCTCATGAGGCCAATCGCCCGCATCAACTTGCTCATAAGCACCTTCCCGTGCATGGTGCCGCCCGCCCGCGGTACGGCTCAACGTGATGTCCGCGGCCACCCAAGCGGAAGCCAAGAACTGCGATGACGACACCGAAATCCGAATTTCTCCAGATTATGACCGAGCGTGGCTTCATTCACCAGGGCTCGGATATCGAAGGCCTCGACAGGCTCGCGTGCGAGAACCGCATCGTCGCCTACGTCGGCTACGATTGCACCGCGCCATCGCTCCATATCGGACACTTGCTGTCGATCATGATGCTGCGGTGGCTGCAATCATCCGGCGCCGGCCGGCCGATCGCGCTCATGGGCGGCGGCACGACGCGCATCGGCGACCCCTCCGGCAAGGACGAGACGCGCGTCATGCGCTCCGTCGAGGAGATCGAAGCCAACAAGGACAGCATCAAGCAGGTCTTCTCGAAATTCCTCCGTTTCGGCGAACGCCGGACGGATGCCTTGATGGTCGACAACGCCGAATGGCTCGCGCCATTGAACTACATCGAATTCCTGCGCGATGTCGGACGTCACTTCTCCGTCAATCGCATGCTGACGATGGACAGCGCGAAGCTGCGGCTCGAGCGCGACCAGGAACTGTCGTTCATCGAATTCAACTACATGCTGCTGCAGGCCTACGACTTCGTGGAACTAAACCGCCGCTATGGCTGCAACTTGCAGATGGGCGGCTCGGACCAGTGGGGGAACATCGTCACCGGCATCGACCTCGGCCGCCGCATGGGCGTCAAGGAACAGCTTTACGCATTGACGTGCCCGCTGCTGACGACGGCGTCGGGCGCCAAGATGGGCAAGACGGCGGCCGGCGCCGTATGGCTGAACGAGGCCCAGCTTTCCGCCTACGATTACTGGCAGTTCTGGCGCAACACCGAAGACGCCGACGTTGGCCGCTTCCTCAAGCTCTTCACGTTCCTGCCGCTGGACGAAATTGCGAAACTCGCAAGCTTGTCGGGCTCCGAAATCAACGAAGCCAAGAAGGTTCTGGCGACAGAGGCGACAGCCCTTCTCCATGGCCGTGAGAAGGCCGAAGCCGCAGCCGAGACCGCTCGCAAGACGTTCGAGCAGGGAACGCTTGCTGCCGATCTGCCGACGGTCGAAATTCCAAGCAACGATCTTGAAGCCGGGCTCGGCGTGCTGGCGGCCTTCGTAAAAGCGGGGCTCGTAGCCTCCAACAGCGAGGCTCGGCGGCAAGTGCAGGGCGGCGGCCTCAAGGTCAACGATCAAGCCGTGACGAACGATAAGGCGACGCTTAGCAAAGCCGACGCCGATGCCAACGGCGTCATCAAGCTGTCGCTCGGCAAGAAGAAGCACGTTCTTCTGAAACCGGTCTGATCATGGAGGCGACCGGCGGGGCCTTATGCCCGGCCGGCTCGCAACTTCACTGACTTGTCGTCGTCGAAGACCAGCCGTCGATGGCCGTCGCGCTCGGCTTCGGCGCTGCCTTCTTCGGCTTGTGCGTTGAAGCTTTCTTCTTCTCTTTCTCGCCCGTGCCAGACACGCTGGGCGCCACACGGACCCGATCTTCAATCGGAATTTGAGGTGTGCGGTCCTCGCGGACCTGAATGGTCGGATCCATCGACGTCATCTGGAAGATGTCCCGGAAGATGCCGGGCGCCACCAGCGAGAACGGGTTCACGATAACCTGCGGGTTGGACGTCGGCCCTTGCACGGCGAACGTCATGCCGACGATGCCTTCTCCCTGCGATCCCGACAGAATCTGCCCCAGCAATGGAATATCGCCCAACGCACCGTTGAGGCCCTGCAACGGAATGTAGGTGCCGCCGATGTTCACGCGCTTCGTCCGGAAATCGACCTTGCCGCGAAGCGTCGCGCCGAGCATCGGTCCCTTCAAATACGACTCCTGCAGCACGAACTGCCCGTATCCAACCGAGAACGGCGCGCGCATCCGGTTGAATTCGAAAACCTCGCGCGTCACCTTGCGATTGCCGCCAATCGCCGGACGCCCCTCATCGGCGCTGCTGACGACTTCCATCACGATCGGATCGCCGAGAACCCGGAAATTGTCGACGACGAGCACGCCCGTCTTCTCCGCCGGTCCCGCCCCGTCGAGCCCGACTTCCAGTTGCATGCGCCCGCCCTGCATGTTCGGATAAAAGTTCACGAGCTTGAGCAGCTGGCCCGCATCGCTCGACGTGACCAGCAAGCGCCGTCCGCCGGGACCTTGATCGAACTTTGCGATGAGCGATCCGCCGCCGTCGAGCGTGCCCTTGGCGTCAAGAGCCGAGAGGTTTCCGTTCCGCTTCTCGATCGCCATCTTCAGATTGCGCAGCGACACGTCGTAACTGCCGATGACGTTGGCGAGATCGACCGTCACGTGCGCGCCAGCCGGCGTATCCTTGGTCTTCGGACCCGGGCCATCGCCGACGTTGAACAACGACCGGAAGAAATTGCGCCCGTCGAAGTTCGATCCCGAAATTTTTACCGTCCAGAAGTCGTCCTTGCTTCGCTGCCCGCTGATGTCGAGCCGCGAAATGACATTGAGGTTCAGTCCGGGGAAGTTGAATTCTTTGATCTTGCTGTCGGTGCCGAAAACGATGCGACCGTCGGCGGCAATGTCGTCGCTCACCACCTTGAAGTTCTGCAGTTCCGTATCGCGGCCAGGGCTCGACACGATTTCGGTATCAAGGCTCGCCTTGCGCCCCGAAGGCTTACGCCATTGCAGGTGCTCCAAATTCAGTTCGGCGTCCGTCAGGTCGGCGTGAAGCTTGATCGCAGGCTCCGGCCGATCGCCCTTCTGTAGGGAAACTTCGATCGGCACGACGCCGCGAACCATGTCGTTGATGTCGAGGCCGAGCTGTGTGCGGTCCGCCTCATCGAGCTTCGCCACGATCTTGAGCGGAGGCTGCTGCTGGCCGGCATCCTGCCGCAGAAGCCTTTGGCCGACGACTTTCGCCGGAACGCCGTTGATGAGCAGGTCACCTTTCGCGTCGAGCGACGTGTCCGTGAGATTGAGATCGAGCGTGAAGCCCTGAATATCGAAGCGGCCCGCCACCTTGCCGAAGCGCCCGTCCGACACCCGCGCCTTGCCGGTAATCGCCATGTCGTCACCGCTGACGCCGGGGAAGAACGGCAGCTTGATCAGAAGCTGTGCATCGATCTTGCCCTCGCCAGCCTTGGGCAAGGGCGACGCATCCCGAACCGCCCGGGCGGGCAATTGCTGCATGGCCTCCAGGAACGGCGCAAGCTCACCCGCGGC
This sequence comes from Hyphomicrobium sp., assembly GCF_035687085.1. Classification (GTDB taxonomy): domain Bacteria; phylum Pseudomonadota; class Alphaproteobacteria; order Rhizobiales; family Hyphomicrobiaceae; genus Hyphomicrobium_B. The sequence continues at coordinate 183,339 of NZ_DASRYS010000013.1, forward strand.
GGAAAAGCCGATCTCGCCATTAGGGCGCTCGGCCATGATGTTGTCGGCGGCCAGTCGGCCGTCCTTGAGCGGCAGCCGGCCCCCGCTGGGCAGCGCCACCTCGCCCTGAGGAACGATGATCTCGAGCGCGTTATCGTTGATGTGAATTGATGTGCTTGGCGCGGCAATGGCCTGCATTCCCGGCAGCGGCGTAAAGACGGCATCGCTTGCCTCGAAAGCCGCGCTGACGCGCTCCAACGCGGTGGACACGGTGCCGGGCTCGATGCCGCCGACATCCTCGTTGGAAAATTTCAAAGTGCCGCCTTTGAAATTGACGGCCGACACGTTCTTGCCGACCCAATCGCGCGTTCCCGTCGCCACGGCACGCGGCCACAGCGCTTTCAGCGTCGCGAGCGGCATCGGCGAAACGGCGAACTCCGCCGCCATGCTCTGTCCGTGCGGACCCGCTTGCGTCGAAGCCTTGATGGTGGCCTCGCCGCCTCCGCCGGAAAGGCGGAATTCGGCAAGATCGATATAGCCTCGCCTCGGAATGAAGGTGCCGCGCGCCGTCCACGTGTCGATCGTAACCGGCGGCACGTTGAAATCCGAGGCCTCGAAGACACCGTTTTTGCCGTCGAGCGCGAACTGCCATTGCGGCGCGTCCGATCCCTGCGCGACGTCCCGCATGCTGCCGGTGAACATCATCGTGCCGTCGGCCCATTTCACCGGGCTCGGCTGCAGCTCCCAATGCCGGGCTTTGCCATCGAATGTCAGCTTGAAGAGCCCGGCCGTGAGATCCATGGGCTGGACGAGATATGGAAGCCGCACGCGGCCGCTGCCGACTTCGAGGGCAAGCTCCCCGCTCTCGATCTCGCCAGCGTTGGAAAGCTCAACGGTGGCCTCGCCCGAAACCGGGAATTCGAAATTGCCGAGCAAGGCGAGCGGCGGCGCCGCGGCGGCAAGCGTCGAGGGCACGAGATCGCGGATCGTCGCCTTCACATCGAGCTTGCCGGTCTGGACACTTTCATCCGTCATGAACGACAACGACCAGGCACCACGCGGCGAGGCCACGCTGGCGCGCCCCGAGATCACGCTCCGCCGGGCAGCATGATTGAAATCGACGCTCGCCTCGTCGATGCGCCAGGAGCTGCGCTGCCCCTCGTAGTCGACGACGACCGTCGCATTCGAAAGGCCGAATTCCGTCAGGTAGGACGTCGCGTCGAGGCGCTTGCGCGCCCGGCGCGACGAGTCGCTCAGCATTTTGGCGAGGTTCACCTTCGTGCCATCTTCGACGGAATGCGGCATCGCGACCGTCGTGGCCGGAGCAGCAGCAACGGGCGGCGGGGCCTGGCCGGCACCTTCAGGACGCACGGGCGTTGGTTTCGGGACCGCGCGTTCGAACACGAACCCGGACTTCTCGGAATAGGCGAGAGCAATGATCGGATCGATCAACTCGATCCGGGCAGGCACGATGCGCCCGCGCGCCAGTGCGCCCCACGAAAGGCTGACGGCGGCGAGCGGCGACGACAGCACGACATCCCCGCCCTGCTCCAGCACGCTGACGTCCCTGAGCCGGAACTCGAGTTCGCCCTCTGCGCCAAGCCGAAGCTCGGCACCGTCGATCTTCACCGCACTCGTCACGAGTTCCGCGTTGATGCCACGCTCGATCGGCGAGACGACGAAATCGAACGCGATCGGGCCGTGCCTCAGGCGCACGTAGAGAAGGCCGGTCGCCATCATGGCGAGCAGCGTCAGAGGCACGATCAGATAAAAGAGCACGCGGCAGCCGGCAAAGAAGTGCCGCAGGCCGGTGGCCGCCACGCCGTCTTCCTCGTCGGGCATTGGGAGTGCGGGCGGTGTCGTGGCCACGCGCTGCGAAACCGCAGTTCGTCGCACGCCGGTTTGCTGCGCGCTGTGGTCGGCATCGCGCCGATAGGGAGGGCGCCCGCCGGTTGCCAGTTTCGTCAACTCCGCTCCTCAAAACCCCGCGGGCCAAGCTGGCCCGGTCCCCCGTGCCGTTGCCGGGAACGGACAGAAAATGCCTTCACAAAACGGACGTCTAAATCCTCTGGCCTCAGACCTCCCAACGTGCCAGCTACAGAGCCGAAAAACGACAAAAGAAAGGCACATTCAAGATGATCTACGAGGGAAAAAAAGCACCTGATTTTGTCCTGCCGGATGATAACGGCGGCGAGGTGCGCCTGTCCAAGCTCAAAGGCCGTCCCGTCGTCCTCTACTTCTACCCCAAAGACGACACATCGGGTTGTACACAAGAGGCAAAAGACTTCTCATGCTTGGCCGGCGAATTTGCGGCGGCGGGCGCCGAACTCATCGGAATTTCTCCCGACGGCCTGAAGAGCCATCAGAAGTTCAAAACCAAGCACGATCTTGCGTTGCGCCTCCTGTCGGACGAGGAAAAAACGGTCGCCACGGCCTACGGCGTCTGGGTCGAGAAATCGATGTATGGCCGCAAATACATGGGCGTCGAACGCTCCACTTTCCTCATCGACAAGTCCGGGAAGGTCGCCCGCAGCTGGCGCAAGGTCCGCATTCCAGGACACGCCGAAGAGGTCCTCGAAGCCGTGCGAACGCTCAAAAGTTAAACAAGCCGGCGCGAAGACCGGCATCCGTTGATCTTCCGCCACACTTCTCAACGAAGAATCACGCCGGCTGTGGCGATGCAGCGAATTTCCGGTGGAAAGTGTCCACCACTACGATGGACGGACCCGCCAAAAGTGCTACCCGAATCACACGTGGTCGCCGCGGATTTGTATGTTGTAATGCGTTAGAACCGCTCTGAGTGCTGATCGTTGCTTGAAGTTGTGTAGAGGGGAAGCCGACATGTTGCCTAATTTCCGCCGTTCCGAGGCTGAGACGAAATCACAGCCCACCGGCTCCGCCGCCGAAGCGAGCCCGGCCCCCTCGTTCCAGCCGCGCCCGTTCCTCAGCATGCCGCGTTCCGCTGCAACCGAAGGCCCCAAATCGGTCTCTGTGATCGGCGCCGACCTCACGATCACGGGCAATCTCATCTGCAAGGGTGAAGTCCAGGTCGACGGCATCGTCGAGGGCGACATCCAAGGCAGCAACGTCGTCATCGGCGAGAACGCCACCGTGACGGGCAGCATCTCCGGCGAGGAAGTCATCATTCGTGGCCATGTCGTCGGATCGGTCCGTGGACGCCGCGTCATGCTGCAGACGACGAGCCAGGTCGAAGGCGACATTTTCCATCAGTCGCTATCCATCGAACAGGGCGCGCTCTTCGAAGGCAAGTCGCGCCGCACGAAGGAAGATCCGCGCACGGTCACCGCACCGAAGCCCGAGCCGATCGGCTTTGTCGTGCCGCCCCGGCTGCCACCCGATTTGCCGAATTTGAACTAGCCTCCTGACACCTCACACCCAAACACCTCAGTCACCTGAACCCTAGCCCAGCCCAAAAGCCCCAGGCCTTCCCCCCGAGGGCCTAACTCACCTTTCCGGCCGCCAGTTTGTAACCTTCAGTCGACGGCCGGTAAGGATTTCGAACGCTTTCTCCCGGCACGTCAGAACGATGATCTGCGGAACGCTCGTCGCGGCCGCAAGCTCGCCGCACACGGCAGCAAGCCGAACGTCATCCGAATAAGCCAAGGGATCGTCGACGACGAGCGGCACACCGCGGCCGCTCTCGGCAAGAATCTCCGCAAACGCCAGCCGCACCAGCAGCGACAGCTGCTCGCGCGTGCCGTCCGACAGCACGCTGACCGTCTCTGGCCGCTCCCCGCGGCGCAAAGCATCGATCGCAAAATCATCCCGGAACGTCAGCTCCGATACGCCGAACACCCGCTCCAAATGCCGCGCGACGCGCCGCGAAATCGGAGCGGAATAAGCAGCTTTCGCACGAGCTTCGATTTCACCGAGCGTTCGCTCGAGCAGACGAAGCGCTTCCGCTTCATGCCGCCAGCGCTGCATCTCAGCATCCGCTCGCTCGAACTCGCCCTGATGCGCGGCAAGCTCGCTCGCACGCCCCTCCTCATCAAGCGCCTGTTGCGCGCCCTTCGTATGCGCAAGCTCCTGCCGCAGACGCTCGATCTCGCTTTTGCGGCTAGCCTCCGCATTTCGCGCCGCTGCAATCTCGGCATCGAGTTTGCGGAAATCATCGTCGCTCATCGCCCGGGCGCTGAGCGCGTTGAACGTCAGACGCGCGTCCACAGCCGCCGACCTCAAGCGTTCGACGTCCATTTCGGAAACGGCGCCCACATCCGAAGCCGCGATCGACGCCGCGAGCTGCGCGATGTCGTCGGCAAGCGTATCCAGCCCACGCGGAGCAAGCCCGGAAAGCTTCGCGCGGGCGCCTGACAGCTCGACCTGCTTTTTCGCCGCCGTAGCGCTCCGCCCGCGAGCCTCCTCAATCGATGAAGCACCGATTTCAGCGAGCACTTGTGCAATCTCAGCGCCCGCGGCTTCGCTCGCCCGGCGCAGTTCTGCCCCACGCACCGCGTGCGCCGTCGAAATGCCGATCGTGCCGACGCCGGCGATGCGGATTTCCACCGGCTCGACGACTTGAAAGCTGCGGCTTTCGTTTAAGGCCTCGCCACCGACCTCGACGCGCCCGCGCCCGCCCTCTTCAAGCGCGATCTCGACGTGCGCCGCATGACCGGAAAGCTCAGCCTCGGCGAGTGCTCGCTGCCTTTCGAGTTCGCCCAGCCGGTCGATGACGCGCGCTGCGGCGAGATCGGGCGCGATCTCCGCCGTCAATGTTTCTATGCGTTGAGCGATCTCGGACGCCGCCGCGAACGCCGATTGCTTTGCCGCCAGTTCCTCCGCCGACTTATTGCGCGCGGCGAGCGCACCCGCCGCAGCGGCATGCTCCGCCTCGTGCCTCAGCATCGCTTGCCGCGCCAGATCCCGCTCGGTGCGATTGGCAACGGCAGCCGCGCGCCGAGCTTCGAGTTCGGCAACGCCCTCACCCGTCACCTGCGACTGCGCTTGCGCCTCGAGTTCGCCGAGCCGCGCGGTCATCGCCGCGATCTGATTGAGCCGCTGCTCTGCGGCCTGCGCGATTGCCCGCGTCTCATCCAGCCGGGCCTTTAACTCCTCGCGAAGCTTCACCGCGTTGTAGAGCGGCCCGTCCTTCTTCGCGGCGTTGCGCGAAGGCGTGGCGAGAAGATCGAGCGCGCGCTTCGTGCGATCCCGCACGCCCTCGAAGGTCGCGTCGAAAGCTGCCGTCTCGATCTCGCGGCTGATGACGTCGCGCAGAATGGCGCCCTCGCCGCGCGCTTTGGTTTTGCCGCTGACGTGATCGAAATCGGGGTCAGGCGGCGACAGCGTCCGCTGCTGGCGGACCCACACCAGACCGAGACTGCCAGGGAGATCGCCGCTCGCGCCGGTCAACGCAGAAAGCCGCTCTTCAGCCTCCGCATTGCGCGCGACGGCGCCGCCGGAAATCAGGTCGCTGAGCACTGCGCTGCTGCCGCGTCCGAACTGTTTGCGGATTCGCCAGCGCCCGCCCTGCGCTTCGAAATCGACCTCCACCAGCGGCTCGCCACCCGCATAAGGGCGCATGCCGTCGAGCACGCCACCGCTCACTTTGTGCCGGACGAGGAAGGCTGCCTCTAGCGCCTGGAACATCGTCGACTTGCCCATCTCGTTGGGCCCGCAGAGCAGGTTCACGCCGTCGCCGAAATCTTCGATCGCGGCTGGCTCATCAAATCGCCGGAAGGCGGCGAGGCGCACGGCGAGGATCTTCATGGCGCCTCGCTCCGGGCCTGCGCCGTAAAGCCGGCGAGACGCAGCAACGCCGTCGCGGCGGCCTCGCGTTCACCGTTCGACGGATCGGAACTCATGGCGGACAGATGCTTGGCAGCTTCAAGCAGCGGCCCGCTGAGACCGAGACTTTCGAAATCACCCGAACACGACGTAATGGTCAGCCGCTTGTCGTCGATCTCCAACACGCGCAGACGTGCACTCCAATCCTCCTGCCAGAGATCGAGGGCGGCGCGATCAGCAAGCGAGAGGTGGCCATCAAGAGACAGACGCACGAGGGTCTTCGCGAGCGTCCCTCCGGCGGGCCGCAGATCGGGCTCGATGGCGCTGAGGTCGGCAAGCGAATGGATGTTCCGCTCGAGCCGCATCCAGGTGAAATTTGCGGCCGGCACCTTTTCGACGCCCGCCAGCTGCGTGCCCTCGACCGTCACCGCGAGCGCAAATCCAGGCTCGTTGTCGGGAAACTGATCGGGCTCGGGCGTGCCCGAATACCAAGTGTCTGCCGAAATACGGGCCGCGCCGTGCCAATCACCCAGCGCCAGATATTGCAGCCCCGCCCGCTTCGCACGATCCGGAGCCATCAAAAGCGAGGCATCGTCGTCGCTGCCGAAGCCGCGAATGGACCCATGCGCCAGTCCGATCCGGGCAGCGCTGGCCGGTGTCGCGGCCGTGTCCATCCACTCGGTGATATCGCGCCCCGGATCCTTCGACGTGACCGGCGCGGGCAGCAGCACGGCGTCGGACCCGAGCGCGAGCGGCGCGGCCTGCGACAGCACCGTCACATTGGGCGGCACGCCGAGGCGCGAGACCTGATCCCACACCCCGCTCAACCGTAACGGATCGTGATTGCCCGGCAGCAGCAGCCACGCGAGATCGCTCTCTTCGGCCAGCTGCGCGAGCGCCCGCCGGATCTCACTCGTCGCGATCAACTCGGAATCGAAAATGTCCCCAGCAACCAGGATGTGCCGGGCGCCGCGCTCGCGCGCGATCTTGGCCAGCCGCTCGATAATGCCGAGCCGCGCCGCCGCCAGCTCACCCGCAAGGCCAGGCGCAAAACGGCGGAACGGCTTTGCAAGGTGCCAATCCGAAGAATGGATGAAGCGGAATGTCATGGGCCAGGGTTTCGCCGCTTCGTCCGTCAACTTCAAGGCCGTCACGTTCAGGGCATCATCCCACGGCGCCCGGGCATGTGGATAAGTTTTCTCAGAGCACCCGCGCCAGAAACACCAGCTCTCCGGCAGGCCCGGTGCGGGCAGCCTCTTCGAAGCCGTTTTGGTTGTAGAACCGGACGTTCTGCGCGCCGGCGCTGGTCACGACATGCACGCCCGCTGCCCCATGCGCCTTCGCGTCCGTTGCGAAGCGTTCGACCAATCGCCGGCCGATGCCGTTGTCGCGAAACTGCGCCGCGACGTTCATGTGCAAATGCGCGGGGAATTGCTTCGTCCGCAGACTGAAGTCTGCGTAGAACCCGATATCGGCGAAGCGCGAGTGCGCAGCCGGATCGTCGACGGCGCCCACCAGATATCCGGCGACGGCACCGTCGGGCCTCATTGCAAGATAAGCGAATTCGGGATCGTTCCGCAGATAGCGGCCGAGCCAGCGATCGCGGAAGGCCAGCCGCGAGCGCTCCGTCTCGAAGGATTTCGTGTTGCTCGATTCATAAAAGATCGCGTCGATCCCGCGCGCGATTTCGGGCGTCAGATCGACTTCGAGATACCGGCAAATGTCGGCGGTTATTGGCATTCGTCAACGTAGCACGAAAACGCGACCGAAGGCACCGCGCCTTATCCTGCCGTCTCGACCGTGGCGACGAGTTGGTGTCGAAACGCCGGCGGCAGATCCGCCGGAATCGACGAAGGCGCAGCCGGTTCGTTCGATGCGCTCTGGGCTACGGGTTCCGCGCGCACATTCGCCGGGTTCGACCCACCGTAGTTGGGACTGAAGGGCTCGGAGGGATCGTCGGGCAACGAGCGGATACGCACTGCCGGAGCCGCCTGAGCGGGCATGCCATCGGCTTCCATTTCGACGGCGGGCCCCTGCGCGACGTAAGCCGGCGGGGGCGAGCCTGCATAAGCGGCGTTGTAGGTGTTATTGTCCGTCGCACATCCGGCGAGCGCGAGAGCAGCAACCGGCGCGGCCAAAGGCACAAGCCTCGCGCGCAACGCTTCAAGCGGCCAGCGGCCGCCGGGGAACACGAACATGGAACGCCTGAGCCTACGCTACAAACACAACAGAACCTTTCAAATTGTGCGGGATTGAAACAGCCAAGGGTTAAGGCCGCGCTAACGCTCAATTAGCCGGACGGCGCGCTTCCACCACCTCGGGAAGCAGGCCCGAGGATTTGATGCCGTTGAAAACGGCCTGCACCGCAATCGCGGCGAGCAAGATTCCGAAAACGCGAATGAGCACGCGTTGCGCCGTGATGCCGAGCAAATGGTTGAGCGGGATAGCCAGCAGGAGCAGCACCAGCGTGATCACCATCACCGCGGCGAGCGTCGCCATCACGACCGCGAGGCCGAGCGGTTCGCCATGCGCATTGGCGGCGAGCAGAATGCCGGCGCTCATCGAACCTGGGCCTGCAAGCAGCGGCGTCGCGAGCGGGAAGACTGCGATGTCGTCCTTGGATTGCGCTTCCGCGCCCTCAGGCGGCGTGAGTTTGATCGCGCCTCCCGGCCGCGCGAAAATCATGTCGAGGGAAATAACGAGCAGAACGATCCCGCCGGCGACCTGCAAGGCGGCGAGCGATACCCCGAGTTCGCCCAGGATCGGATCGCCGAACAGCGTGAACACAGCGAGAATCACCGATGCAATCACCGTCGCACGGATGGCGATCGAACGGCGCAGTTCGTAGGAGATCTTCGGCGTCAGAGCTGCAAACAACACCGCCGCTTCGATCGGGCCGATGGTCACGAAAAACGTCAGGAAGCTTTTGAGCGCCATCTCCGTCATGCGTCGTGCACCTTTGAAGTCAGCTCAGAGGAACCCCGCCGTCTGCAGCGAGGGAGCGCATTGCCAGAACGCGAATGCAAGCACTCGATTTATGCGGCTGCTAACAATTGCTTTCGGCGAATATTCGATATGGACACGGAACGAATCTCGCTGGATCATCGTCGTTAAGGGAGCGCGCCCAATCACCTAGTTGAAAGGAGATTGCTACGTGACCGCACGCGAAATGTCTTACGACCACGGCTTCAAAGCTCAGCTTGCCGGCTTTAGCTTGACGACCGCAGAGATCCTTTATCGTCTGCCCGATCATCCCTCGCTTCTCCAAAGCTACATCTGGCAAGAATACGATTCAGCGCCTCGCTTTCCGAAGCTGAAGTCCTTCCTCGATTTCTGGACCGCCAAGCTCGAAGGCAAGCTCTACAAAGTGACCGTGACGCATTCGAAACTCATTCGCCCAGCGGAGCTGAGGCTTGTGGGAGCCGAACTGAAGGTACATTAGCAGCGATTTTCAGCACGGGGATAAGTGCGGTTTCGCTTTTCTGAGCGCGCCAAACGGCTTTGACGATCAGGGAGGGCTTTACGAATTTGTAAGTACCGCCTGCGCCGGAATTGCCATTAGTCTATGGAACCCTTGGGGTAGCCTAGGGCCCCTAAAACTCGCAGGCAGCGCACCAGCGCTGCCTTTTTTATGTGTCGCCATTTCCCTCATTTGACGGTCTTTTCGGGGATCGTCACGACAATCGCCGTGCCCGGCGTACGGTCTTCAACCTCCAGTTTGCTGCCGAGCTGGGCGGCGAGCATGCCCATCAGGCGGTTGCCGATACCGTCACCCCCGGGCCGCGCCGCGCCGCCTTCACCGCTGACCTTTTTCCTCCCCACGCCGTCATCCGCGACGACGAGCTTGTAGACCTCGCCCACTTTCTGGAAATGAACGAGGATGGTCCCCTGCTTCTGATCGGGGAACGCATGCTTGGCGGCGTTGGTGACGGACTCGTTGATGATCAGTCCAAGCGGCACTGCTTTTTCGAGGCTGATCGAATGGCTCTCCGCACGGCATTCGAGCGCGATGGGCCGCATCGCGAGACGCGACAGCCGTAAGTCGGCGCACAGCTCCTCGATGTACGATTTGGTATCGACGAACACGTGTTCGTCGCGCAGCTCCAGGCGCCGGTGAACGCGCGCGATCGTCTGCACGCGCTCGGCAGCCGAAGCCAACGCTTCCCGCGCCTCCGCGTTCGCTGAACGCGATTGCAAATTCAAAAGCGTCACGACATTGGCGAAATCGTTCCGCGTGCGGTGCGACAGCTCGTTGAGGAGCACGTCCCGGTCCCGCACCGCCTCGCTCACGCGCTCATGCTCGACGGCGAGCGACACGAGACCACGATGCAGCGCTTCGACCACCGAGGAAATCGCAAATCCGATCAGCACGAAAAGGCCAAGCGCCACTTGATCGGAGCGGTTGAAGCTCTCGATCCAGTAGCGCGGCTCCAGGAAGAAGTACGAGACCGCCAACGCGCTCAAGACAGTGGCGAAGAAACCATTGCCGCGATCGAGGAACGAGCCGGCAATGAAAATAATCGGAAAAAACGCCAGGAACGGATAGCGATGCGCCGCTTCCGGAGCCCAATTGTGCTGGATCCAGACGACGCCAGACACCAGCGCGACGGTCACAAGATAGCGCAGCCCGACCGGGATTGTCCGCGAGGCAGCAGCGGCTCGGTGAACTATGGAGATCCACCTTTGCATGACGGAGAAACGCAACTGCGCCCGCTTCGTTCAAAATGTGCCGCTCGCAGCGGTCCGGTGCGCTCGGCAACCTCTCTGCTAGCACTGAATAGCTTAAATTTGCTTTGCGGGGATAATTCCGATAGGGTGCGAATGTTCGGCAGTTCTGTCGCCTCGCCTTGATCCGCGCGAGGCATGGCCAAGCATCTTGCAGCATCAAATACCGCTGCGACACCGATCAATGACGCACGACGGGCGGCCGTTCCTCGAAGGGACCGGCTGTGCATCGGCATAGGCGGAACGCGGCGGCAGCAAGGAACGCCCTTTCGGACAGCTGACAGAGCCGTCCCGAAATACTGGACAGAGCGAACGGCCAATTTTTCACGCGGTGTGCATCTCGCTTTGCAGGTGCTTGAAAGCACCCATCAACCCGGCGAGGACTGAAACGATGTATAGCAGCGCAACCCACATGCATGCCGCACGCGGCACCAAGCACACGTGCGGAAACGACGATTGCGGCGAGAGATTCTACGATCTGAACCGCTCGCCGACGGACTGCCCCTATTGCGGTGAGACCTTCGACCCGGCCGCAGTCACCGCGCGCCACACATTCGTTATGGAAGCCGGCAAGCGCACGCGCGGCAAGGATTATAAGCTGACGCAGGGCCCCGCTGAGCAAGACGAAGCAGCCGAAGCCGGTATCGACGTCGAGGACGTGGCCGACGACGCAGACGCCGCCGATATCCTCATCGAAGAGGACGAGACCGAGCCCAGCACCGACGACGTCATCGACGCGCCGGTCAACAGCGACGAAGCATAAGCACGCATTCGCAGCGCAACCGGCGCTCCGTTTTTTCAGGCGGAGCTGCCGGTGCGCGCGAATAATCCCGGCAATCCCAAGACGAAAGCGCGCGCCGCCGAAAAACAGCGTGGCAATTGCCACCTTCTCTCGGCATAAGGGCATTCGAGAAACAGAGCCTCCATCCAGCCGATTTTTTCCCGCAGGATGGATGCAATGTAGAATGCCCACGGAGGGGGAATGTATCGCTGGTTTTTTGTGATTTTTGCGGGCCTGGTCTCGCAGGCTAACGCCGCGTCGATCGACCAGACTCTCCTCAAGCTCGATCCGGAGGAGCGCGCGCATCAGGTATGCATCCTGAAGGGCATCGACGATCTCAACCGTTCGAAAAAGCTGAAGCGCGTCGACCGGCTGAAAACGAGCATCCTCTCGCGCGCGACGTTCGACGGCACCACCGTTGTCGCCAAGGGCGGCGCCGCACGCGCCAAGGATCGCTGGTATCAGGTGAAGTTCACCTGCGCCGTCACCAAGGACCAGATGAAGGCGACGTCGTTCGAGTTCGAAATCGGCCCCGAGATTCCCGAAAGCGAATGGGAAGATTTGGGACTGTGGAAATAACGCGCGTCTTGCGACAGCGCCTCGCGGAATAACGCCGTGACGATCACGATCTATCACAACCCGGCCTGCGGAACCTCGCGCAACACGCTCGCGATCATTCGCCAAAGCGGCGAGGAACCGCGCGTCGTCGAGTACCTCAAAACGCCCCCCACGCGCAGCGAACTCGAAACGCTCATCCGCGACATGGGGCTGACCCCGCGCGAACTCCTGCGCAAGAAGGGCACGCCCTACGCCGAGCTCGGCCTCGACGATACGAAATGGACCGACGCCGAGCTGATCGGCTTCATGTTGCAGCACCCGATCCTCATCAACCGCCCCATCGTCGTAACGCCGCTCGGCACGCGGCTGTGCCGCCCGTCCGAGACCGTGCTCGACATTCTGCCCAACGCGAACATCGGCGACTTCACCAAGGAAGACGGCGAAGTCGTCAAAGCGCCGAAGGTGAAATAATGTCCGCCGGGAAATCCGATCTCGCGTGCGACTTGCCGAACATCGCGGCAGCAGCGTTCGAACGCCCCGATCAGGCCAAGCTCGAACAGCCATCGCTCTCCACGCACAAGCCGCGCATCCTGCTGCTCTACGGTTCACTGCGCGACCGCTCCTACAGCCGCTTTCTCGCGCTCGAAGCGCAACGCCTGCTCGAAGCCTTCGGCGCCGAAACACAGATCTTCGACCCGCGCGACCTGCCGCTGCCCGACGGCGCACCCGCGACGCATCCGAAAGTCCACGAGCTTCGCCAACTCGCGCTCTGGTCCGAGGGCCAGGTCTGGTGCTCGCCCGAACGCCACGGCGCCATGAGCGGCATCATGAAGGCCCAGATCGACTGGATACCGCTCGCAGACGGCGCGGTGCGGCCGACGCAGGGGAAAACGCTGGCCGTCATGCAGGTCTCCGGCGGCTCGCAGTCGTTCAATGCGGTGAACCAGATGCGCGTGCTCGGCCGCTGGATGCGCATGTTCACGATCCCGAACCAGTCCTCCGTGGCGAAGGCGTTCCAGGAGTTCGACGAAGCCGGACGCATGAAGCCCTCCGCCTACTACGACCGCGTCGTCGACGTGACCGAGGAACTCGTGAAGTTCACGCTGCTCCTGCGCGGCCGCGCGGACTACCTCGTCGACCGCTACAGCGAGCGCAAGGAAACCGCCGAGGAACTCTCCAAGCGCGTCAACCAGCGATCCATTTAGACGCTCGCACCCCCTCCACGATCACGAACGACGCAACCGCAAACGCAATCGGCGGCCGGCGCGATACGGCAAGCGCAATCGGCGGCCGGCTCCCCGAAGGGGAGTCGCCGATTGCCAACAAACAAGGTCCGGGACGGCGGGGCCTCGCTCTCAAAACTATGTGCTTCGGATGCAGCCATCGCCGCCCCGTGCAGTGCCAAGTCTTGTTCATGCACCCAGCGGCGGCCGAACCGGCATTCCGGGGCACTCGCAACCTGAAAGGAAGCGGACTTCCTTTCGAGCCGTTGAGCCCACCATCCTCCCGTGCATCCCGAGTTCGGAGCGAGAGTTGAACTACGACGCCTCCTAAGAGGCCCGATCGCGGCCGGCAGGACATCTCCAGAACGCGCCGATCTCGCTGGCGGCCCGGCATGCTCCCCTCCGCACGCACACCTCGATGCTTGGGTGCGCGCCCTTGCAAGCGCGGCGGGATGCGAGGGAGTATGGGGTACGCGGAAAGAGCGGGGATAAGTTTTTTGAGCCCGTCATCCTGGCGAAGACCGGGATCTGTCCAGACCAGATATTTGCGATGAAATCCATCTTGGACGGATCCCCGCCTGCGCGGGGATGACGTTGCTGAAATTGCAGATGGCTGCTCCCAAAGTTCTCGTCGTCCCAGAGAAGGCAGTACACCGCAGATGCGGGACGCCTAACGTCATCCTCGACCGAACGCGGCGACTGCGCTGGCGGCCGGCTCGCGGAACGCGAGCACTCCCCCTTCGTCATCCTCGACCGAGCGCGGGGAAACCGCGTCGAAGGTCGGGGATCCAGCGTGAGACTCGTCGCAGACGCAATATCGAGCCTCCGGCGCTTCTAACGCTGGATCCCCGAATGCGCCTCGCTGCGCTCACGCCTTCGAGGATGACGAAGGAAGGTTGAGCGGAGAGCTGACGACTCGGCATGCCCAATCCAACGCAAACCCCGATGCGCGTGGAAAATACACACGTTTTCGCCCATCAATGTTGCGGTGGCTTGCAGCAATCTTACCGCTTCAGAAAACCTGCAAATATTGCGTGCTTCCGCAGCGTCGCTCGTACTGCTTCTGAAATGCTGGATGGGCGCGTATTCTCCGGTGCAAACGCCTTAATCTCAACAATTACCTCTGACCGTAGACCGCCGCCGCGATCAACCAATACGTCCGCACGCAAACTTCCATTGGGACTTTTTAGCTTCGCTTCATAATGCGATTTAAGACCCAGAGCTGTAAGTGCCTGGGCAATACTTTTACCTATCCCGGTAGGATCCTGCGTTACAGTCTCGTACCACTCTCGCGCTTCGACAGCGCGTTTGGAGTCACGCTCGCGTAGCGGAGCGTAAGACTCGGGATTCCAGGCGCCGGACAAAATAGTGTAGAAGTGGGTTTTTCCAAACCGATCCAACACCGTGCGAGGTATCTCCTTGGTGTCAGTCGGGCGATAGATTATACGCAGGTCCGCAGCCGCGATCGGTATAAGCCGCACATCGAAGTAAAGACGTGCCCGATTCAATTCCCGCAGCTCACTGGATTTTTGCTCATCACCATTTAGACTTTGAAACCACGCGGACCAATTAAGTTTGTACCCCTGTCGACTATCTGTAAATTGCTGGATCCGAGAAATGCGAGTTGAATCGGTGACAGGCCATAGCATTACCACTTGATATTTCGACATGTCCTGAAGTGCGGGTTGTTTGTCTGTAAGGCGACGCCCTGTCTCTTCTATCGCATCTCCGAGGGTCTTCGCCTGCTTGCTTAAAGCAGCTAGGTCAGGCGCGAGAAGTTGGTAGTCAGCTAAAACCTGCCCCTTGTTGTGGAAGGAAAACGTCTCCTCAATAATAGCAGGCCATTCAGAAAGCGGGGGGCCCTCAATCTCGAAATTGGGCGCTGCTAGAATACGGTTGTTTCTCGACGTTGCATTCACTAGATCGGCTTGAAAACTTCGATCCGTGGTTAGCCAAACGAATAGTACCGGATTGTCCCTGAGCTTACCCCGATCGAGTAGGGCGAGACTTTCTACGAACTCTTTTGGGATCCTGCTTTGGTGAGCAGCTACTTCCTCATACTGGTCGATGACTGCAATAAGTGGCGACCCTGAATATTGCAGCGTGCTGTCCTGGATCTCGTCAATCAACCGGTCGCGCGATTCTATAGAGTCTCGAGAAAGAGCAAAGACTTTAACCTCGGGTAGGTGCGTACCCAATTCAAAGGTAGCGGACGACTTACCGCTTCCGCTCTTCCCATAGATCGGCAAAAAGCGAATCCCGCCACTGACCGACATAGATCGGAAAGCGCGCTGTACCTGTTCCAGTAGGCTCTGATTGGGACGGAGGTCGCCCTTAAAGGCAACATCGAGATCTTCATATCGGGAAGGAAGACGAATGGCCACTGATGTATTCCGAAGCAAATCGCATATGGATACCCAATGACACGTCTTTACGCTGCGATTTCATTTAATACAATGTCGTCATCGATGTTACGTGTAGGAACAATGCCCCCCATCCGCCCCATCCCCCCTCACCCTCACGCACATCCGCAGGCACGACGTCCCGAACTCGCACCCGTGCGGACAACCCCGCAATCCATCGCCAAAGCAAGCCGAACCATGCTTGTGTCCACGCATAGTCTTGGGCTTTAGTTTGGACGTGCGCTCCATCCAGCAATGATGGCCAGCACTGAAGGCGATCACATCGCGATGCTCGCGCAGCATTCGGCGTTGAGGGGCTCCCGCGTATCCTGAGCGTGCACGAAAACAAACACCACGGAGAGCCCTTGAATGGCGTGCCTGTCACTGGTCGAAGACAATGGAACCGGCACGCGGACGGTCCCGGAGCAGCTGATCGGCTGCTGGAAGAGGCACAGCATCGCCTTGCAAGACGGAACGGTGGACCTCACCACGCGCGTCATCTGGCTGCAGACGGCCTCCGGCGTCGCCGACATGCGCATCTCAGTGGAACGTCCGGATCTCAGCCATCGCACAGGGCTCGCGGAATGCAGCCGCGATGAGCTGCTCGCCTTGGCCGGGCAGGACTGCTTCTGCATGACGACGCTGTTCGATCCCACGACGACGCCGTACCCGACCGCCATTTGGCCGATCTCGCTCGATCTCTTTCGCTTCCAGCCCGTCGTGAGCTTTCCCGAGCCCGGCTGGCTCGAGTGGAGAGACAACGGCAGCCTGATGATCGAATACGCACCGAGCGGCGCGTATGTAGAGGATTGGCGTCTGCTCGAGACGAACCCCGCGTTCGCGATCCATCTCATGCGGACCGTGGATGGTGTCACCGAATGCCTCTACGTAACCGGCAACCACGCGGTGCGCGCCCGCAACCGCAAGCACCCGATTGCGCAGAAGCTGCCGCTTGTCGAGGTAGTGCGCGGACTGGGCGACGATCTCGAGACCATTCGCGAGATGCTCGATTGCGAGTTCTCGTACGCGGTGCGCCATGGCGGGTCCGGCGCGTACACCATCGGGCTTTCGACGTTTCCATGGCTGGAAGGGCAAAGCCTGGACCTCGCCTGGATCTCAGCCATCGCCCCGGGCCAAGCCACCGCGCGCGATTCCGAGAGCCAAGTCTGGAACGTCGAAACCCTCTGGCGGCGAGGTTGATAGCGCGCTCGCGCCCTCACCCCATCCGCCACCAGACGCCGCCGCTCCACACGCCGACCTCGTCGCCGTCGATGTCGCGCGGCTCGGCAAGCTCGACAAGCTCCGCGTAGACCGCACGCGTGCAGAGCGCTTCCAGTCGTCCGCGCACGCGCACGTAAGGCTTCAACCCGCCGTCGGGCTCGGACGCCGCAAAGCGCAGGGGATGCTCCGCGTCGATCGTCACGACGTCGTCGACGTTCGTGCGCAGCGTGATCGTCCGTTCGCGGCCCTCGCCCGTCGCCGCCATCTCGACGGCGAGGAACGGCGCGTCCTCCACCGCGACGTCCACCTTCTCGGCCGGCGTCACGAGATAGGTGCGCCCGTCGTCGTCCTTTCGCAGGATCGATGCGAAGAGCTTGACAAGCGCCATGCGCCCGATCGGGCTGCCCTGATAGATCCACGTGCCGTCGCGGCGGATCGCCATTCCGATGTCGCCGCAGTACGGCGGGTTCCACTTGTCCACAGGCCTGGCGCCTGACGGCCCGCCTTCGGACGCCGCCCGCATCAGGGCTTCGAGACCGGAGGCGTGCGCGCGCGGATGTGCGTCAGTTTTGCTGTCAAGCTGCACAAGTGCTGGTTTTTCATCCGCCATTTACAATCGCTCCCAAAGGGAGCCTCAAAGACTGCAATATCCTAACGTAACGTTCACTTGACCCTATGAGGGCCGGGCGGGATCGTCTAGGTTCACTCCATTGCCGGGAACACCGCTGCTCGGCCATTGTTTTCAATGGCGTTTCCGCAAACAAGAATGACAAGAAGCTGCTGCGCGAGGCCTCCTTTATGAGCACTGTCGTCGAAACCCACACCGATATCGTGCCGCGGCTCGAAGCCGCCGCCGAACGCGTGCAGCGCGCGCATAAGGCCGCCGCGAGCGTCATCTTCGGGCAGGATCAGGTGATCGAGCGCACGCTCATCACCATTCTCTCGGGCGGGCACGCGCTGCTCATCGGCGTGCCGGGTCTGGCGAAAACGCTGCTCGTCGAAACACTGGGCAAGGTGCTGGGGCTCGACGCCAAGCGTATTCAGTTCACGCCGGACTTGATGCCCTCCGACATTATTGGCTCGGAAGTCTTGGAGGACGAGCCGGGCCGCGGCCGCTCGTTCCGCTTCATCAAGGGTCCGATCTTCACGCAGCTCCTGATGGCCGACGAAATCAACCGCGCCTCGCCCAAGACGCAGTCGGCGCTGCTGCAGGCGATGCAGGAGCATCACGTGACGGTTGCGGGCCAGCGCCACGATACGCCCTCGCCCTTCCACGTGCTGGCGACGCAGAACCCTCTGGAGCAGGAAGGGACGTATCCGCTGCCTGAAGCCCAGCTCGACCGCTTCCTCTTGCAGATCGACGTCAGCTATCCCGATCTCGTCGCCGAGCGCCGTATGCTGTACGCGACGACCGGCACCGAGACGCCGAAGCTCGAAGCCGTGATCTCCGCGCAGGAATTGATGGCGACGCAGCGCCTCGTGCGCCAGATCCCCGTGCCCGACAAGGTCGTCGAAGCCATCCTGAAGCTCGTGCGCTCCGCGCGTCCCGGCACCGGCGAGAATGCCGACACCGACCGCTTCGTCGCCTGGGGTCCAGGCCCGCGCGCCAGCCAAGCGCTGATGCTGGCCGTGCGCGCCAAAGCCCTGATCGACGGACGCCTCGCACCCTCGGTCGATGACGTCGTGGCGCTCGCCGAACCGATCCTCAAGCACCGTATGGCGTTGACGTTCGCAGCCCGCGCCGAAGGCGAAGATCTCACGCACATCATCGCGCGCCTCGCCGCGGCCGTGGAATAAGGAGCGCGAATGGCAGGCCCTCAAGGGCGAGCAGGCGGCGGAAGCGACGGCGCGGGCTCCGAGAGCCGGCGCGTTCTTGCGCTTGAGCGCGAAGCCGTATCGCTCGTCGACCGCATGCCTGAGTTGCTGATGGAAGCCGCGCGCATCTCATCGACGGTCGCGCAGGGCATCCACGGGCGGCGGCGCGCAGGTCCCGGCGAAACGTTCTGGCAGTTCCGGCAATATCAGCCCGGCGAGAACGCGAGCAACGTCGATTGGCGCCGCTCGGCAAGCTCCGACCATCTCTACGTCCGCGAACGCGAATGGGAAGCCGCCCACACGCTCTATCTCTGGCCGGATATTTCGCCCTCGATGGATTTTAAAAGCCATCTGTCGAACGTGACGAAGCGCGACCGCGCGCTGGTCCTCGCCTTGGCTTCGGCCGAAATGCTGGTGCGGGGCGGCGAACGCGTCGCCCTCCTCGGCCAGACGCTGCCGACGGCCAACCGCAACGCCGCGACCCGCATCGCCGAGACCATCGCCGTCAACGCCAAGTCCGAGCATGTGCAGAAGAGCCTGCCGCCGAATGCCGGGCTCAACCGCTTCGCCGGGCTTATTCTCTTCAGCGATTTTCTGGCGCCCGTGCATGCGCTGCGCGAACGCCTTGAAGGGTACGCGGGCCACGGCGTCGGCGGACACCTCGTGCAGATCATTGATCCCGCGGAAGAGACGCTGCCCTATCACGGCCGCACTGAATTCATGACGCCGTCCGGCAATCAACGCTGGACCGCCGATCGCGTCGAAGCCCTGCGGCCAAAGTATCAGGAGCGCTTCCAAGCGCACCGCGCCGAGCTAGCCGAAATGGCCAAACGCTTCGGCTGGTCGCTGCTGACCCATCACACAGACCGGCCGGCCTCCGAGCCGCTGCTGTCGCTCCTGATGCGGCTCAATGGATCGGCGCAAGGCTATCGCTGGATGTCGTCGAGTTCGGACGCCGTCTCGACCGACATCAAGGAGCGCGCCCGATGAGCTTCGGCCCGCTCGCCTTCCTCAATCCCTGGCTGCTCGCGGCGCTTATCACGCTTCCCGTCATCTACTGGCTGTTGCGCGCCGTGCCGCCGCGCCCGACGCAGGTCGAATTTCCGCCGACGCGGATTCTGCAGGGTCTCGAGAACGACGAGAAGACTGCCGAGAAAACGCCCTGGTGGCTGACGCTCATCAGGTTACTCGCTGCAGCGTTCGTCATCATCGCGCTGGCCGAACCCATTCTCAATCCGTCGAAGAACGCGAACCTCGCCGGCACCGGCCCCGTCGTCGTTTTCGCCGACAACGGCTGGGCGGCGGCCTCGCGCTGGCCCGAACGCGCCAGCATGATCGACCGCATCATCGGCGAAGCCGAAAGCGCCGGACGCCCCGTCGTCATCGTGCCGACGGCGGCCGCGAGCAAACTCCACAGCGTCAAGATCGAACCGCCGCGCGAAGCCCGCAGCACCGCCGCCGCGCTGACGCCCGAACCCTTCGATCCCGATCGGGAAGCAGCCTTCGGCGCGTTGCAGACGGCCCTCTCCAACGCGGGCGTGAAGAACCCGAGCATCGTCTGGCTGCACGACGGCATCGATCACAGAGGGCACGCAGGAAGCGTTGCGAAGAAGCTGCAAGACTTGGCAGGCGACGGCACGTTCGCCGTGCTCGATGAGACGAACGGGCGCGAGCCGCTGGGCCTCACCGCCAACTTGGCCGAAAAGGGCAAGCTCGAAGCCACCGTCCTGTCGCCGGGCGGCCCCGCGCGTGAAGGCACCGTGAACGCCTATTCCGCGCGCGGCGAACGTTTGGGCGACGCACCCTTCTCGCTAGGGCCCGGCGCCGCGTCCGCCAAGGCGACGTTCGAACTGCCGCTCGAATTGCGCAACCAGGTGGCCCGCATCGAGATCGCAGGCGAACGCTCCGCCGGCGCCGTCAGTCTCATCGATGCGATGACCCAATGGCACCGCGTCGGCCTGCTCTCCGGCGAAAGCCGCGAAGAAGCCCAGCCGCTTCTGGCGCCGCTCTACTACGTGGAAAAAGCGCTCAAGCCTTACGCCGACGTGGTCGTGACGCGCGATTCAAACCTCGTGCAGGGCCTCAACTCGGTTCTGAAGCAGAACGTGTCGGTGCTCGTGCTGGCCGACATCGGCACGCTGACGGGCGAAGCCGCCGAGAAGGTGGATGACTTCATCAAGCGCGGTGGCCTGCTCGTCCGCTTCGCGGGCCCACGGCTCGAAAAGGCCGGTGACGATCTCCTCCCCGTCGCGCTCCGCTCTGGCGGACGCTCGCTCGGCGGCGCGCTCTCGTGGTCCTCGCCGCAGCCTTTGGCGGCCTTCGACGAGAGCAGCCCGTTCGCGGGCCTCGCGATCCCGAAGGACGTCACGGTCAACCGGCAGGTGCTCGCCGACCCGGCGGAACTGACGCCGGACGTCGAGATCTGGGCGCGCCTCAAGGACGGCACGCCGCTCGTCACGTCGGCAAAACGCGGCAACGGCCGCTTGGTGCTCTTTCATGTGACCGCGAATTCCGATTGGTCGAATCTTCCGATCTCTGGTCTCTTCGTCGAGATGCTGTGCCGTCTCTCCACCATGGGCGTCGTCGGCGCGTCGAACTCCGGCCAGGGAGAAGGCACCACGACGACATCCGCGAAGACCGACACCGCCCCGGCAAACAGCGCCGCAGGCGTGCTCCCGCCGCTCAAGACATTGAACGGATCGGGCACGCTCGGCTTCCCGCCGCCGACCGCCGAGCCGCTGAAATCCTCCGAGCTGCAGTCGGCAAAGCCCGGCTTCGAACATCCGCCCGGCTACTATGGTCAGCCGGCAAGCCCGCGCGCCCTCAACGTGCTCGACGTGAAGAGTACGCTAAAGCCCTTCCCGTCGCTGCCCGCAGGCGTCACACGATTGAACTACGAGAACGCTGCAAGCACCGCCTTGAAGCCCGACCTGCTCGGTGCGGCATTGGCATTGCTCTTCCTCGATATTCTGGCCGTGATGCTGCTGCAGGCCGGCGGCTTGCGCGGGCTCTTCTCCCGCCGCCCCGGAGGCCGTCCACGCGCCACGGGCGCGGGAACGGCGGCAATCGTGTTTGCCGTTGTGTCGGCTTTCGCCTTCGCAGGAGCCGGCGACGGACGCGCGCAGGACTTCCAACCCGACTTCCGCGATATCCCGCAGCTCGACAATTTCGCCCCACTCGGCACGCAGCAGTCGGGCCCCGAAATCGTCCGCTCCGCGCCGACACCGGCCGACAAAGCGGCCATCGACGCCACCAGCAAGGTGACGCTCGCCTACGTCGTCAGCGGCGACCGCGAAACGGACGAGACGAGCCGCGCCGGTCTCGAAGGCCTGGGCCGCGTTCTGCAAACGCGCACCGCCGTCGAGCCGGGCGAGCCCGCAGCCGTCGACATCACCAAGGACGAGATCGCGTTCTATCCCGTGCTCTATTGGCCGGTGCTCGAATCCGCCGAAGCGCTGCCCGACGCGGTCATCGCCAAGATCGACGCCTACATGAAGGAAGGCGGCCTTATCATTTTCGACACGCGCGACTACGGCCAGGGCGGCGCCAACACGCTGCCGCTCGCAGGCCGCGGCGGCACGGCGTTGCAGCGCCTTTTGAGCAAGCTCGACGTGCCGCGTCTTGAACCCGTTCCTGAAAATCACGTGGTGACGAAATCGTTCTACCTGCTGCGCTCGTTCCCCGGCCGTTGGGATGGCGGACAGCTGTGGGTCGAGGCCTCGTCGAACAACGAAAACGATACCCACAAGGCCCGCGTGTCGGACGGCGTCACGTCGATCATGATCACGTCGAACGATCTCGCAGCCGCCTGGGCGCTCGATGAGCGCGGCCGCCCGACGTACCCCGTGGTGCCCGGCGGCGAGATGCAGCGCGAGATGGCGTTCCGCGGCGGCATCAACATCGTGATGCACGCGCTGACCGGCAACTACAAAGCGGATCAGGTTCACGTCCCCGCCCTCCTCGAGAGGCTGGGTCAATAGAGGCATAGTCTTTGAACTGGTCGATTACATTCGCGCCCCTGCTGCCGACGCCGGTCCTCATCGGCCTGACGGTGCTGGCCGTTGCGCTGATCCTGGTGATGCTGTTCCGCCGCTCGCGCGGAGCCATCATTCGCGCCGCGGCGCTCGCAGCGCTTCTCGGCGCGCTCTTCAATCCGATCCTGAAGGAAGAGCAGCGCGAGAGCCTCGCCAACGTCGCCATCGTCGTGCTCGATGAAAGCCCGAGTCAGAAGCTCGCCGACCGCAGCAAGCAGATGGAAGCGATCCGCTCGGATCTCGAAACGAAGTTTGCGAAGATCCCGAACCTCGACATCAAGTGGGTGACGGGCGGTGTGCCGACGGATTCCGCGGCAGCCGGAACGAACCTCTTCACCGATCTAAACGCCGCGCTGAACGATACCGCACCCGACCGCATCGCCGGCGTTCTCTTCGTGACGGATGGCCAAGTCCACGATGTGCCGAAATCCGCAGCCGCGCTCGGCTTCGACGCGCCGGTTCATACGCTGCTGACCGGCAAGCCCACCGAATTCGACCGCCGCATCGAAGTGATCGAAGCACCGCGCTATGGCCTCGTCGGCCAGTCGCGCGAGATCCAGGTCGCCGTGCGCGAGACGGGAAGCTCGCCATCGGCAAACTCCGGCGCAGCGACCCTGAACATCCGCCGCGAAGGCCAGCCCGACGAGACCGTGCGCACCGAGATCAACCGCACCGTCAAAGTCGACATGCCGATCCCGCACACCGGCACCAACATCGTCGAAATCGAACTCCAGCCTGTCGACGGAGAGCTGACGACCGCCAACAATCGCGCCGTCGTCGCCGCCGAAGGCGTGCGCGAGAACCTGCGCGTGCTGCTCGTCTCGGGCGAGCCGCATCCCGGCGAGCGCACGTGGCGCAACCTTTTGAAATCCGACGCCGCTGTCGATCTTGTGCACTTCACGATTTTGCGCCCGCCCGAGAAGCAGGACGGCACGCCAATCAATCAGCTGTCGCTGATCGCCTTCCCGACGCGCGAACTGTTCTCGGAGAAGATCAACGAATTCGACCTGATCATCTTCGACCGCTACGAGCATCGCGGCATCCTGCAGCTGCTCTACTACGACAACATCGCCCGCTACGTGAACGAGCACGGCGGCGCGCTGCTGGTCGCGGCGGGCGACGATTTCGCGAGCCCCTACTCCATCTACAAGACGCCGCTCGCGCCCGTACTGCCCGCGACGCCGACAGGCCGCGTGCTCGAGATGCCGTTCAAGGCGAAGGTCACGGGCGACGGGCAGAAGCACCCCGTCACTAAGGACCTTCCCGGCTGGAACGCCGCGCAGGTGGCCGATGCGGCTCCCGAGCCCTCATGGGGAAAATGGTACCGTCAGGCCGAGGTGACCCCTCAGCGCGGCCGCGTGGTCATGAATGGATCGGAGGACAAGCCGCTCCTCATTCTGGACCGCAAAGGCAAGGGCCGCGTCGCGCTGCTGACGTCTGATCACGCGTGGCTCTGGGCGCGCGGCTATGACGGTGGCGGCCCGCACACCGATCTCCTGCGCCGTCTGTCGCACTGGCTGATGAAGGAACCGGATCTCGAGGAGGAACGTCTTCTCGCGTCGGCCAAAGGCTTGAAGCTCACGATTGAGCGCCGCTCGATGGAAGACAAGGTCGGCCCGGTGAAGGTGCTTGGTCCCGGCGGCGACACATCGGAGATTACGCTCGATGCCGTTCCCGTTGAACCGGGAGTTTGGCGCTCGGCCATCGATGTGAAGCTCCCCGGACTCTATAAAATTGAAACCGCTGGCCCCGATGGCGAACTGACCGCCGTTGCCAACGCCGGCGTCGAAGATCCGCGCGAAATGAGCGAAGTGACCGCAACGGATCAGAAAATGAAGCCGATTGCGGATGCGACGGGCGGTGGCGTTTTCTGGACGAAGGCGACAGGCGCACTCTCGTCTGCAACCGATATCGATGTGCCGCGTATCTCCATGATGTCGGCAGCCAAAGTGATGGCAGGGTCCGGCTGGCTCGGCCTCAAGGACCGGCAAGCCTTCCTGACCCGCGGCGTGAAGTTGACGCCGATGTTCACGGGCCTCGCGGCGCTCTCGGCGCTGCTCGCCCTGATCGCTTTGGCCTGGTGGCGTGAGGGAAGATAGGAAATAGCGGAATAAGGAACGGCACGGCGCCATGGGTCACGCATTCAACAATCGGCCAATCGGCGTAATCGGCAACGATGAATTCGGCGCAGCGATCGCCCGGCGTATCGCTGCGTGTCACTTCCACACGATGTACGCAGGCCTCGAAGGCTCTCCGCCTGTGCCCTACGGCGACATGCTGGAGCAGGCAGACCAGACGAGCCTCGCGATCAGATGCCCCGTCGTGCTCGCGGCCATCGAAGATACCGATACGTTCAAGAAGCTGCTCGCGATCGGCGCCGAAGTACGCCGCACGGCTGAACCGCGGCGAAGCACCGTGCTCGTCGATCTCGGCTCCCGAACGTCGCGCGAGTCTCAAAGCCTGTTTGAACTTCTGGAACAGCAGGACGTCGCGCTTGTCGATGCCGCGCTGATCGGCGGTGCCGGCGCGGCCATGCACGGGCATGCCAAGATTTTGCTCGGCGGCGAGCCCGCGCCGGTGGAAATCGCAGAAAGCGTGCTCGCGCTTTTGGGAACGGTCGAGCGCACCGGGCCGCTCGGCAGCGCGCACTCAGCCGCCGCGCTGATGGGCTACATCGAAACCGCCCATACCATCGCGCACGAGGAAGCGCTCGCCCTTGGAGCAGCCTGCGGCTTGGCGCCGGAGGCACTGAAGCGCGTCCTCCCGGATGAAAGCGCAGCGCGCGACTTGAATGTGGTTCAGCTGGCGCGGCGGGCCGCGATGGCCGGCCGGATGTCCCGCCACCCAAGCGGCAGCGCCGAAATCATCAATCTCGCGGCCGAAAAACACGCGCGCAATCGCGAAAATCGTTGATGACCGGCATTGCCGGGGAGCGAATCAATCGAGTGGGAGGTGCGACTCACGTAGATCGGCGGGAGCGGTTGCTCACCCCGAGGCTCCCATGTCGCTCCTTTATCGCATTGTCTACGCCACACACGCGAATGGCACGCACCACAAGCTCGCCCTCGATGCGCTGCAAGCCATGGCGCGCGACGACCGGGAAGAGTGGACGCGGCTCTTTCTGAAGCACGTCGAGTTGTATCTCGACGGCGCGAAAGCGCCGGACGTGACGTTCAAGGATTTCAAGAACCACGTTCTCCACGTCTCGGAGAACTACTGGGGCGGCGCGCTCGAGAAGGTCAACGAATGGTACGGCCGCACGGTCTTTGAACTCAAAGCCAACAACTGGCCGCAAGCCGTCTACGCAGCGGGTGTCCTGAGCCACTACTTTACCGACCCGGTCATGCCCTTCCACACCGGACAGACCGAAGCCGAGAACGCCGTGCATCGCGCAGCCGAGTGGAGCATCAGCCGCTCGTACAATGAATTGCGCGCGATCGGCGAACGGCGCTATGGAGCGCCCGCCATTCGCGTTCCCACAGGTCCGCACTGGCTCTCCGAATTCGTCTGCAATAATGCCGAATTCGCCCATGGCTATTACGAGAAGCTCATCGCGCATTACGACATTCACAAGGGCGCGACACGGCCCGAAGAAGGGCTCGACACCATTGGCCGGAACATCGTTGCCGAGCTTTTGATCTATGCGTCCGTTGGCTTCGGCAAGGTTCTCGACCGCGCGATCGCGGAAGCGAACGTCCTTGTGCCGGCCGTCGATCTGACGTCGGAGACATTCCTCAGCCTCACCCAAATCCCGCGCAAGTTCATCGAGAAGCGGCTGACGAACGCCGAGGACAGACAACGCGTCGCCGCCATTTACGACGAACTCCGCGCGACGGGCACCGTTCGTCACGCGCTGACAGAAGACGACAAAACCATTCGCGACCTGCATTACGCGGAAGTTCTGGCCCCGCAAATGGCTCAACGCAGCCAGGCGCGCGCCGCCCGCATTGAAGGCCACGACAATACGCCGCTCGAAATTGCCGTCGCCAAATCGGCAGCGGCGCTGACATCCGTGACCGCGCAGCCGCCCGCTCTTCCTCAGTCCCCTCCGCCGCCACGTCCGCGTGCCGAGACGATGGCAGCACAAGCCGATCAGATGCGCGTCACCGCGTCCAGTCCAACGCGCCAGTGGGATGTGCGCGCCCGTGAAGCCCGTCCCTACCTCAGTGGCACCGACGATCTGGAAGCCGCGCCATCCATTGGCGCCAAGACCGCGGAGCGCATCGCTGCCGCCGGCATCTTCACCGTCGGCGACTTCCTCGAGCAAAATCCCGAGGAACTGGCCCACGTCCTCGACGATCCGCATTTCGATGCCGAAACGCTTCTCGAATGGCAGGAGCAGGCGCGCCTTGTGATCGACGTGCCAGGCCTCAGAGGCACGCACGCACAGTTGCTCGTCGGCGCCGGATACCGCACCGCTCAAGCGGTTGCCGACGCCGATCCGATTGCGCTGTCAGCAGACGTGTTGCGCTTCGCCATGACATCGGAAGGAAAGCGCGTACTGCGCGAAGGCCGCCCGCCCGACATTGAGAAAATCAAAAGCTGGGTCGATTTCGCAAAACAAGCGGTCGCGGCTTAAGCCTTTCTAGACAAGTTCGTGAGCACACGCGGCAAAGCCGCGTTGACGTGTGCCCGCGCATCGCCGTCACCAAACGACTTGCCATCCGCGCATAACGGAGCGACAATGATCGCGTTTCCGAGGGGCGCCGGTTGTCCGGCTGAGATCGCGTAATGAAGCGCGAGCACCCTTCGAACCTGATCCGGGTTATGCCGGCGAAGGGACGGAGCACGCGGTTGGCAATCACAGCGCCACCATTCCGCACCTTTCCAGGCAACGCAATTTTCAGCACGCGTTTTCGCGCGCGCTGCAACGCTAAAAAAGCTTCTCCCTGCCAAAAGGGGGCGGCGGGAAAGGAGCAGAACTGCCATGAACGAGCTGACGCGCGCTGCCGATATCAAAACACCGAAGGTCACGACGGGACCGCATCGAGCCTCAACGAAGGTCTATTCTTCGCCCGAAGGCCACAGCGATATCCGCGTGCCCTTCCGCGAAATCGCGCTGAGCGACGTCAACGAGAAGGCCTTCCGCGTCTACGATCCCTCTGGTCCCTACACAGATTCAGCCGCCAAGATCGACGTTGAGAAAGGGCTGCCGCGCATTCGCGATGCCTGGATCGCAGAACGCGGCGGCATCGAGAGCTACGATGGCCGCACGATCAAGCCCGAAGACAACGGCAACGTCTCGGGCGCCCACGCCGCCCGCGTTTTCCCAACCGTTTACCGCCCGATGCGGGCGCACTCTTCTCCCCTCCCCTCGACGGGGAGGGGTCGGGGGTGGGGTGAGGACCAAAGCGGAAACGCCGAGGCATCGCGCCAGCCCCTTACCCCCACCCCTAACCCCTCCCCGCAAGGGGGAGGGGAAATTCGCGGCGACACCTCGCAACCGCTCACGCAATTCGAATACGCGCGCGCCGGCATCATCACCAAAGAAATGATCTACGTTGCCCATCGCGAAAATCTCGGCCGCCAAGCCGTGCTCGAGCGCGCGAAAGAAGCGTTGGCGGATGGCCAAAGCTTCGGCGCGGAACTGCCCGAGCACATCACGCCGGAATTCGTGCGCAGCGAAATCGCGCGCGGCCGCGCCATCATTCCGGCCAACATCAATCACGGCGAATTGGAGCCGATGATCATCGGCCGCAACTTCCTCGTGAAGATCAACGCCAACATCGGCAACTCGGCCGTCACCTCTTCCGTCGAAGAGGAAGTCGAAAAAATGGTCTGGGCGATCCGCTGGGGGGCCGACACCGTGATGGATCTCTCGACGGGCCGCAATATTCATACGACGCGCGAATGGATCATCCGCAATGCCCCCGTGCCCATCGGTACCGTGCCGATCTATCAGGCGCTGGAGAAATGCGGCGGCGATCCCGTCAAGCTGACCTGGGAACTCTATCGCGACACGCTGATCGAACAGTGCGAGCAAGGCGTCGATTACTTCACCATCCACGCCGGCGTGCGCCTGCCGTTCGTGCCGCTCACGGCGAACCGCGTGACGGGCATCGTCTCGCGCGGCGGCTCGATCATGGCGAAGTGGTGCCTCGCCCATCACAAGGAAAGCTTCCTCTACGAGCGCTTCGACGAGATCTGCGATCTGATGCGCAAGTACGATGTCTCGTTCTCGCTGGGCGATGGCTTGCGGCCGGGCTCGATCGCCGATGCGAATGATGCCGCGCAGTTCGCAGAGCTCGAAACGCTCGGCGAGTTGACGAAGATCGCCTGGGAAAAGGGCTGCCAGGTGATGATCGAAGGCCCCGGCCACGTGCCGATGCACAAGATCAAGGTCAACATGGAGAAGCAGCTCAAATCCTGCGGAGAGGCGCCGTTCTATACGCTCGGACCGCTGACGACCGACATCGCGCCGGGCTACGACCACATCACGTCCGGCATCGGCGCGGCGATGATCGGCTGGTTCGGAACGTCCATGCTTTGCTACGTGACGCCGAAGGAGCATCTAGGCTTGCCGAACCGCGACGACGTCAAGGTCGGCGTCATCACCTACAAGATCGCAGCACACGCGGCCGATCTCGCCAAGGGACATCCGGCGGCGCAGCTGCGTGACGACGCGCTCTCACGCGCACGCTTCGATTTCCGTTGGGAAGATCAGTTCAACCTCTCCCTCGATCCCGACACGGCGGTTGCCTATCATGACGAGACGCTGCCCAAGGACGCGCACAAGGTTGCCCACTTCTGCTCGATGTGCGGCCCGAAGTTCTGCTCGATGAAAATCACGCAGGACGTCCGCGACTACGCGGCAACCTTGAACGACAAGGAAGTTGGCATGGCCGAGATGAGCGAGAAGTTCAAAGCCATGGGCGAACAGCTCTACGTGGACGCCGCCAGGACGACGGACGGTTGAATCCCCATCCACCGAGCAAAACAAAAAAAGCCGGGCGCATGCCCGGCTTTTTCAATTTCAGCTCTATCGCGCTTGCGCCGCTTATTTGCCGAGCGCGTACGAGACGCCGAAGCGAACATCGTGTGATGTCAAAGAGAAAGTGCTTCTGTAGTTCGAGTCCCAGAACTCGGAAACGTCTTCAGTCTGCTTTCCGAAATCTGTGTAGCGATACTCGGTTCTGACCGACCACCTGTCATTGAGCGCATACTGCAGACCACCGCCGACCGTCCAGCCGACGCGGACTTGGTCCCATGAACGCGAGACTTCCGGGGGCGAACACCAGTCACAAAACTCTTTGAACGAGAATTCGCCAACCGCCAAACCGGCAGTAGCGTAGATCAGCGAACGGTCGAAGGCATAGCCAAGCCGCACGCGCGCAGAGCCCTGCAGGCCCGTTTTCGCGTGGTAGCCCCACAAGTCCATCGGGAATTCAACGGAGTTGTCGGTGCTATCGTATTCGATATCGCCTTCGACGCCGTAGACAAACCTCCCACGCTGGACGTTGTAGCCGGCATGGCCGCCACCGACGAAGGCGGACACGCTGTCGTGGATGAAGTAATTGTCGCCCGCTTCCTCGCCGTATCCGAGAGAGGCGTAGTCCTGATGATTCTTGGAATACCCAGCCTGCAAGCCGACGTACGTGCCCGACCAGTTGTAAAGCGGCGAAATGGGCGGCGTCGCGCCGAATTTTCCGAGATCGGCGGCAAACGAAGGTGTCGCGGTCACAATGAGCGCCGCGGCGGCGAAGAACGTCGACTTCATTGAGATAAGAAACCCTCAGTGAACGATGGTTAGTTTCACTGAGTGATTCGCGAGAACTTATCAAATAAGAAGCCCTGACTTCTCGGCGCCTGCCGGTCCCCGGCGCGTCGCGCACGAAGATGCAGCGCGGCCTCACGATTGCCGTCAGGATTTTTGAGGCGAGTCAAGGAGCGGATCTGCAGCTCGCGCCTTTCTAGCGAACTGAGCTGCTGCTTTGCGGATGTTCAAGCCGCGATCGAGGCCATCCGCTCGATCGTGGCCGCGAAGTGTCCGCACCAGTCGTTCTTCTCGACCACGGGCCATGCCCCACGAGTCTCATGAGACCCAGATTGCGGAAGCGGAGGATTGAACCGGCACAATCCGGTGTCGGTCTCCTTGCGCTTTGCGGCAGCCGTTCTTTGAGTGTCGAAGTACTGGCAATTCGAGCACGCACACGTGGTCATTGGAACAACTCCTATCCTGGCGCTCCTCGCAGAGATACGATTTCTACCGGGGGCCGGTGATCAAGTTCCCTGCCGCTGCGCAGCCGGTGGCCAATCCGCGAGCAACGCACACGGATCGTCAGCCAAAATACCGTTGGCTCGATTTTCGCTTTTATCGCATCAAAGACAAACGGGAGTGCGCAAAACGGGGGAACGGGAATGCGCTTCAAAATTTACCAGCTCGGCGAACTGTTCGGCATTGTGCTTCTGCTCGGCGCGACGGCGATGCAAATGTTTTACCTCGACCCGCTGAAGCGCCAGATCGAATGGCGGCTGGCCGCATTCAGCATCCAGCAATCGGCGCAGGTTCAAACGACGGCGACGCTCGAAACGCGGATCGTGCTGCTCCAGGCGCTCAACACATCCGCCGACAAGATCAAGGAAGCCGAAGCCGAGCGCGATAAGGCAATCGAACGCTTCCGCACGGCGGACGCCAACATTTCCGATTACATGATGGCGAAAGAGCCGGTTGAAGATTACCTCCAGCTCATCACGCTGGCGTTGTTTGCGGTGGGATCGCTGCTCGCAGGCTTTGGCCGCGCGATGGAGATGCGAACGGGCAAGCACGGCTAGGGCGAAGGTTCTCGGACGAGCGCAGCGGATTTACAGCCAAGCTTCGCTGAGAGCGCTCAGATTGAGACACCTGCGCGCAGGGTCTTTTCAAAGCCGGTCAACGATGCCAGCTTGAGTTCATCTTTCAACAACCGAAAGGAGGTGATCCGATGTCGAGTGGGATCTTGAAGTGGACGATGTCGAGGTCGCTCGGGCATGCATCCGGAACTCTCCTGGATCGCAGCTGAGACCTGAAGCGGTAGACATTGCACTCCGCTAAACGTGATGATCTCACGGGGCCGCTCTCACGAGCGGCCCTTTTCTTTTTCTTGGGCATCCGCATCGCACGCACGTGAGCCTATCCACAGCATTATAAACCGTACGCTGATAATTCGCTGAGTTGTATCCGGGACGCCACAGCTGCCTGAAATCAGAGCAAGATGATTCCTTTTGTCTGGTAGAGGCGCGGTAACCCGCATAGCTTTGCGTCAGGTGGGCAGCCGATCGGGGGATCGACTGGGGGAGTCAAAAGTCCCACCTAAAGCCGGAAACGCTACACGCCGATGTGCATCGTCGGCCGTAGCGAACGCCCAAGGAAAAGCCACTGCGCTGTATTGCGCTCAAGGCTGTGAACTTGGTTTGCGGCGGGCCCGGGGGGGCCTAACAGGGCGTCCAAAAAGAAATGGGTGGCGGATACGCTGCCCATTTCTTTTTTGTGAGCGCTCATGCGCTGCCGGCCGGCGCGACGAAAGGAGTGTCGGCAACGCAATTCGAGAACACGCGCTATTCGCCGAACCAATATTGCCAGGCTTCCTTCACCCGCTGTGAAATCGATTTCGGCGGCGCCTGCGGTGCCTCAGGGGCAGTCTCGATCGGCATGATCGGCGCGGCCGGCGCATTCGCAGCGGCGATTTGATCTCCCTCCCCTCCAACGGTTTTCACCGGCGACGGAGCTTCCGGCGCAGTGGCGGACGAAGGCGGTGCTGCGGAATCTGAGGCAAGGCTGCCCGTTGCCGGAGCCGCCGGAGCTGGAGGAAGCGGCGGAGACGAATGCGCTGCGTTGTCTGCAACCGAGGTCATCGGCGGCGCGGCGGACTGCTTGTCCGGCACGGAATGCGCGGCAGGTTCCCGCGAAGGCAATGAGGGGAACGTAGGAAGGGCGGGTGCAGCTTCAGCGGGAGGCGTAGCAGCGGCCGAACCCTTATTCATCGAGCTATCGGGACGCGCTGGCGCGAGATCTTGAGGCGCTCCGCCACTCGCTGCAGCTGGCTTCGGCGGCTCGGCGCCCTCAATCGTTTTCACGATGCTGGAAACCGGCCGCTCCGCGCCGACTTGCGGCAGGCCCTTCGTGTCCTTCTCGATCTCCTGATCGTATTTCTCCAGCGTTACCACCGGGGCCTTCGCCGTCATGTGAACGACCTTGTATCCCTTGGCCTTCAGATCAGCGAGGATCATCGGCAAGGCCTTCGCCGTCACCTTATGAATGTCGTGCATCAGCAGGATGCCCTTGCCGCGCTTGTCGACCTTCTGCATGAGCGTCTTGGCGAGGTGCTCGGCCGTCTGCCGGCGGAAATCGAAGCTGTCGATATCGGTCGAAAACATCGCGATGTTGCGCTGGCCGAGATAGGCAACAGCCTCGGGTGAATCCGCAAGCGTCGGAAAGCGGAAGAACGGCGCAATCGGCCCGCCCACGGCGCGATGGACAGCGCTGACGCCGCGCTCGATCTCATCCTGCGCTTCTTCGGGAGTCTTCAGCTTAGGAATCGATTTGTGGTTCCATGTGTGTGTTCCAACCGTGTGCCCTGCCCTTGAGACCTCGCGAATGATCTGCGGATATTCGAGCGCCATCTTCCCCACCGAGAAGAACGTCGCCTTTACGCATTCGTCTGCGAGTGCCTTGAGCACAGCCTCGGTCGTTTGCCGTTGCGGACCGTCATCGAACGTGAGGATGACTTCCTTGTCCTGCAGGAAGTCGTAAGCCTTGTAGTTGGCCGTGCCGAAACCGGGGCCGCCGGTGGTGTCGATCTCAACGGTGCGGGAGACGCCGAGCGTGCCGGCACGAGGACATGCCTGCTCGTCTTGCGCGCGGGCAGCCGGGACGGCAAGAACGGCCGTCAGACCGAACACGAAACCAACCCGCCGAACGAACAGCATGTTGTCCTCCCTTTTCTTATTAACCGAACCTAGCAGACTCCAGTCGCATCAACAGCCCGGCTCATGAAATTGCGGCGCACACGTCGCTTTCCGGCGTCACCTGCGCCGAACTCCTGCTCAGCATAAGTTTGCATGAGTCGCACTATGCCGCAGCGGGCATTGCGAAACCGGGTCCAGCTCTTAGACATTTCAATGCCCTACAAACGGAAACGAAAAGAGTATCTTATGCTGGCATTTTTCCGCTCCTCGCTAACGATTGGCGCCGTTCTGGGCGCGGGTGCGATGATCGCCTCCTCGGCCAATGCGCTGCAGATGCCAAAGCCGGTGAGCGAGACACCGTCGAGCGTCGCGAAAGTCAGGCATGATCGCGACGGGCATCGGCACTATCACCGCCGCCATCGCAAAAATGTCGTACGCGCACCGTTCACCCGGGTGGAAAGCGGGCGCCGGACGGTCGTCGATGCGCCCTTCGTTCACGTCCATGAAGGCCGTCGCGGCAAGCACATCGTGGCCCCGTTCGTCGATATCCACAGGTAGTGCACTGCGCGCGATGCGGCCCGGCGCGCGGCGCCCAATGGGGCGAACCGCTCAGCTTTTGGGCAGCAGATGCGCATTAACAATCTTCCCCAAAATCCTTGTCGCATCGCGGTGGGGAGAGACTGGCAGTTATGACAACTTGGCCATAATGTACCCAAAGTACACTGCTTAAAATCGCCATCAGCGGGACGGGCGATAGCAGTTCTTTTTGGGGGAAGTCATTATGTTCAACCGCGTAGCGACGCCGGATTCGCGTGGCCCTGAGCCGGTCAAGACACTCACGCCACAGCAGCCTGCAATGCCGCAATTGAAGACGCCAGCACCGCCGCTCTTCGGCTCACCGGTCCAGCAGTCCGCTCAGGCGATTGACGCGCCGACCTCGGTGCTCGGCCAGGACATTACGATTTCCGGCCAGCAGCTCGTCATCAAAACCAAGGGCTCCCTCCTTATCGCCGGACACATCCAGGGCGACGTGCATGGCGAGTCCGTGACCGTCGGCGAGACGGGAAGCGTTGTAGGCACCATCACGGCGCGCACGATTACGGTTCAAGGCGAAGTCAGCGGCGCGCTCAAAGGCACCTCGGTGAACCTGAACGCCACCTCGCGCGTCGACGGCGACATCATCAAGCAGACGCTGTCCATCGACGAAGGCGCGCAGTTCGACGGTAGCGTCCGCCGCGCCAAAGACGCGGCCGAAGTTACTCCCGACCTCGGCTGAGCTCCGAGCTGAAACTGAAATCTCGAGAGCGCGGCCGGCGGCACCGCCGTCCGCAATACCTTTTCCGAACGATGCCGGTGACTGCCGCGAGCGCAGCGATCATCACCGCACCGCTCCGATGGTCCTTCAGATTTTAGAAGATGCCACGCCCCGACGGGTTCACCTCGTCGCAAGACTCCTTGATGCGAATATCCTGGCCGATGTACCGGCACAGCGTCTGCTTGTAGATAGGATCCTGGCGCCCGCGCTCGGGCGACGCTTTGAACCCGTACTCGCGGGCAACCTGCGCAACGTACTGATCCTGGCAATAGGGCGTTGCCAGCGGCGCACCCTGCACCATCTGAAAGCCCTTTTTGCAGACGACGCCCGCTTCCGCCGGCAAGCCTAGGCCGGCAGCCAGCAGCGTGACGACAGCTCCGAAAGTGGTCCTCGTTGCTAAAGCCATCTGTGATCTCCTCTGAAACGATTGTCACACTTCGCGCGTCTCCTCGCAACAGACCGGCCGTATCGTCCTGAACGTGAGGCCTGCCCCCTCTGCCGGCGTCGAGCCGCTTGCAGCCTGCGCCCTCGAGGCGCAACACGCGAGAGGCCGATGCGACGAGCAAATCCGAAGGTCCACCTACAATGATTACGGTCTATGATGCGGATGGTGACAAACTGGTCGAGCGGAGCAGCGTCGGAGATCTCTCGACCGCCGTCTGGATCGATCTGACCGACCCCAAAGAGGACGAGGACAAGTTCATCGAAGAGGCGCTTGGCATCGAGGTGCCGACGCGCTCCGAGATGCGCGAAATCGAGGCGTCGAACCGTTTCTATACGGAGAATGGCGCCTACTACATGACCGGCATCATTCTGCACAACACCGATCAGGACGTTCCCCTGACGTCCGTGGTGACGTTCATCCTGTTCGGCAACCAGCTGGTGACCGTCCGTTACGCGTCGCCGCGCGCGTTTCCCCTCTACGTTGCCCGCGCGTCCAAAGGCGATGTCGGTTGCGGCACGGGCGCCGGTGTCATGATCGGTCTTCTGGAAATGCTGATCGAGCGCGAAGCCGATCTCATCGAGCGCGTCCAGGACGAGGTCGAGCGTATCGCGCCGCTCGTTTTCGGTCAGAAAAGCACGGCAACCATGCCACACAGCCGCCGCCTCGAGGTCCTTCTGAAAACCGTCGGCAAGGAAGGCGACATCACGGCGAGAGCGCAGGAAAGCGCCATGTCGCTACACCGGCTCTCGCTGTTTTTTGCCAACGCCGCCCGCGAACGCAAGGACGACGAGCGCATCACAACCCGCATCGAAGCGGCCAACCACGACATCCTCTCGCTGATGGAAAGCATGCGCTTCCTCTCCGCGCGCACGAGCTTCCTGCTCGACGCGACGCTCGGCATGATTTCCAACGAGCAAAACCAGATCATCAAACTGTTCTCGGTCATGGCGGTGATGCTGATGCCGCCGACTCTCGTCGCTTCCATCTACGGCATGAACTTCCGGCACATGCCCGAGCTCGATTGGCCCTACGGCTATCCCATGGCCATCATTATGATGTTCGTGGCGGCGCTCGTTCCCTACCTCTATTTCAAGAAGAAAGGCTGGCTCTGATCGCCGCCGGCCTCAATGCAGAAGCGTCAGCAGCAATGACGCGGCCGCCGCGACGCCGAGCGTGGTGATAATCCCAGCGTGCAACACGAAGAGGAGAAGCGCGGCGAGAATGCCGAGCGCGAGCGGCACCGGCTCCAGGCTCGCGATCTCCGGCACTTGAAAATGCAGCGGCCCGATCGCCAGCTCGGAACGTGCCGAGAACAGCACGTGCAGCGCAAACCAGACCGACAGGTTGAAGATGACGCCGACCACGGCTGCCGTGATTGCCGATAGCGAGGCTTGCAGCCGCGGGACCGATCTCAGCCATTCGACGTAAGGGGCGCCCGCGAACACGTAGAGGAAGCACGGCGCGAAGGTCGCCCACAGCGTAACGATGGCCCCGAGCAGTCCGAACAGCATCGCGGGCTCCCCGCCATGCCGCGCGCCCGCAAGAAAGCCGACGAACTCGGTGACCAAAATCAAAGGCCCCGGCGTCGTCTCGGCAAGGCCCAGGCCATCCAGCATCTCGTTCGGTGTCAGCCAGCCGTAGCCGGAAACGGCCTGCTGCGCCATGTAGGCAAGAACCGCGTAGGCCCCGCCGAACGTGACGACCGCGAGCTTGGAGAAGAACACCGCCAGCTGCGTGAGCACGTGATCGAACCCGAAGACCGCGGCCACGCCGAAGAGTGGCACGAGCCAGACCGCGAGCCAGATGCCGATCGTCTGCGCCGTCTCGGCAAACGGCACCGGTGCTGTCCTTGCAGTTTGTAGCGCACCGTCATCGGCTGCCGAACGCCCACGCCAGTAACCGATGAGCCCGGCCGCAAGCACGATCAGCGGGAACGGCACGTTGAAAATGAAAATCGCGAGGAAGGACGCCGCCGCGATTCCCCAGTCGACCCGCCCCTTGAGCGCGCGCCGGGCAATGTGGATCAACGCTTCGATCACGATCGCCAGAACGGCGGCCTTGATGCCGGTGAAGACGGCAGCGACGACAGGCACATTCCCGAAGGACGCATAAAGGGCCGCAAGCGCCAGGATGACGAGCGCACCCGGCGCGACGAACAACAGGCCCGCCGCCAGACCGCCGCGCGTGCCATGCATCTTCCAACCGGCGTACGTCGCGAGTTGCATGGCCTCGGGTCCCGGCAGCAGCGTGCAGAAGTTGAGAGCGAGCAGATAGGTCGCTTCGTCCAACCACTTCTTCTGCTCGACGAGCACCCGGTGCATCAGCGCGATCTGACCGGCCGGTCCGCCAAACGACATCAGCCCGATCTGCGCCCATACCCGCAATGCCTCGCCGAAGGCCGGATCGGCCGAACGGCCAGCCGATTCAGGCACTGGCCTGCTTTCAGTCATGGGACCTCGCTAGAGCGCAATCGGACGACAGGGCGTTCATCGCTTGGCCGGATCGCGCGCGCTCTGCAAGCTATGCGATCCACATCGCGGGCTCCGTTGAAAAGGGCGTATGCGGACGGATCTTTTTATCGGCGCGCTAACGGACTGAACGGTAAACATTTTGTGGCGCGGCTCGCCTCAGGATTTTTGTTCCGTTAATAGCCGTTCACTTCTGCGACGTGGCGTCGCGCAACCAAAAGATGCATTTAAAATAACTTAGAAATTTCCGCATCTTAGAAATTATGGTTAAAAGGTGGTAACAGCAATGGGTTGACCTCCTATCCACAGGATGCTGGTTGGGCGCGCCAGGACGGGGGGAACCCCAGTCATACCGGGCAGCAGGAAGAACTGGGTTCTGGAGTTCAGTTACGGGTCATAGGGGTCATCTGCCTTACGAGCTACTTTCTCCCAATCTTAACGACGGTGCCGCTCCGAAGCGGTTGCCCCGTGGTCGCCATCGATGCGGACCGCGGGCGGGGGAAACCGCTCATTCGATCCGGACCACTGCTGCTCCTTTGATAGGAGTGCACTAATGCGTTCTACGATCGCGATCGCCGCGCTAGCATTTGCTGGGATGACGGCAGCAGCCGTTCCCGCAACCGCGGCCTCGAAATGCGCAGGCACGGGGTATCACTGCAGCAAAGCCCACAAAGCTGCGTATAAGAAGACCTACTACAAGAAGGCTGCCTACAAGAAGGCTGCTTACAAGAAGACCGCTTACAAGAAGAAGACCCACGCGAAGGTTGCCCACAGCGGCAGCGCTTCGGGCGGCATCGCCTCCTACTACTGGCAGGGCCAGAAGACCGCCTCGGGCGCCCGCTTCAATCCCGAGGGTCTGACCGCTGCTCACCGCTCCCTCCCCTTCGGAACGCGCGTTCGCGTCACCAACCAGTCGAACGGCCAGTCGGTCGTCGTGACCATCAATGACCGGGGTCCCTTCATCGGCGGCCGCGTCATCGACCTGTCGCGCGGCGCTGCCCGTAAGATCAACATGACCGGCGCCGGTCTCGCCCGCGTCTCGCTCGAGGTTCTCGGCCGCAGCTAAGCCTGAAGGCCGGACGACCAAACTTCGGGAGGTGTTGGGGATACCAATACCTCCCGACGTTTTTTCGCCATCGCGAATCGGCATAGTCCTCGCGATTGGGGAGTATCCGGGGGGATATGCGTGCGCCGAAGCTTGAGTTGCGCTTTCGTGGCTGTGTCGGCCACTTTGCTTGCGCCTATTGTCAGCGGTCCTGCCGGGGCTCAGTCGTTGTCCGACGCCGCGGCCTACTCTGACCCCAAGCCCCTTCCCAAGAACCAGCCAGTTGCCACGGACCCGTCTTCAACGGGCTCCGAGCCGGTTTCCGGCGCTCAATCGGCAGCCGAAGCTCAGTCTCTATCCGGAGCCCTAGCCGGTCCCGCAAACAGGGCGGCAACCGAAGGCAGCTGGAGCACGACGACCGCCATCGCGCCGCCGGCAGTACCCGCCAAAGACTGGCAGTCCAAGACAGTCGCCGCAAAGGCGAAAATTCCCGCTCCGAAGCAGGTCGCCGCGAACCAAGCGGCGCATCCGCAGCCAACCTACGCCTTGCATGGACCCGCCTCACCCGGGAACGGCCACGCGATGAAGGGCATCGCCTCGTTCTATGGCAAGGGCGCCCGCACCGCGACCGGGGAGCCGTTCAATCCCCGAGACCTGACGGCA
Source organism: Hyphomicrobium sp. (assembly GCF_035687085.1). Taxonomy (GTDB): domain Bacteria; phylum Pseudomonadota; class Alphaproteobacteria; order Rhizobiales; family Hyphomicrobiaceae; genus Hyphomicrobium_B. The sequence goes on from NZ_DASRYS010000013.1 coordinate 222,639, forward strand.
GCCCACAAAACCCTGCCCTTCGGCACCCGCGTACGCGTGACGAGGGTCGATAGCGGCGAGAGCGTCATCGTCCGCATCAACGACCGCGGCCCCTTCAAGCCGGGCCGCGTGATTGACCTCTCGACGAAGGCCGCCGAGGACCTCCGCATGACCGGCATGGGTTTGGCCGCCGTGAAGCTCGAGGTCCTCGACCAAGCGAACGCTCAGCGCGCCGAAACTGTCGCTCAGCGCTCCGAGGCCCGGTAAGACCGCTCCAGCCGCGATTCCAAGACGCTGATCTGATCGAGATAGGCGCCACGGATACATTCGGTATCCCGGCCGCAGCTGTCGCGCGCGTCGAGGAACCGCCGCTGGTAGTTCTTCAGCTCGTTTCGCTGCGAGCGATTGCCATATGAAGACTTGAGTTCCGAATAGAGCGAGCTCATGCGCTCGTCGAGCCCGGCCAGACGGTCGCTCCGGCAGATCATGCGTTCCGACGTCGTTTGCGCGCGGCGGCAGTCGAATTCCTGCGCCGCGGCGGGGCGCACCGCGCTTGCGAATAAAGCCAGCGCCAACAATGACCCAGCTGCCACGCCTGCTGCCAATTTCATGCTTCCAGTGTCCGACATGTGCCCATCTCCGAAAAGTCTCGGCGCTCTTCATCAGCGCCCCGCCACCCCGTGGTGACAGGGCTGAGAATGCGCAAAGCCGTTAGGAAACGTGAGGCCGTCGGGCGTCACCTCCCGGTAATGGTGCGCAGCCGGATTATTGCCTCTCAATTCCGATTGCGTCCGAACGGAAAAAATCGGTATTTTCCGGTACCGGCGGCGTTCGTCACCGGGTTTCAGCATCAAGCGGCCAATGAAGAAAGCTGTCGCCCAACCTGCGCCCGTCACCAGCCGTCCCGATGCGCTCGATCGCATCAAGACGGCGATGGTCGAGAAGAAGCTGACGCAGGCGGAACTCGCCGACGCTGCCGATTGCCACGAAAAGACGATCCAGAACCTGCTCGGCGGACGCTCCGTACGCGATCAAACGCTGTTCGATGTCTGCATGGTGCTGGGGCTCGACTTCCACGGTCTGCGCGATGCCTGGCACGGCGAATCCGTGGCGCTTGAAAGCGCGGGCGGACCGCTGGAGCTGAAGGGGAACGGCGGCGGCATTGCTCCCGTCTACATGGGCGCCTACACGCGCGCAGCTGTCGATCACTACATCGGCAGCTACCTGACGCTGAGACGCGCGTTCTCCGTTCCCGACACGATCATCGCCTATCGCACCGACATCAGCTGGGACGCCGAATGGCCGAGCCTGCTCTTCCAGGAGCGCGAACGCCCGGATGCACCCTACGCCCACCGCGGCCGCCTCTATATTCCGGCGTCATCGAGCTTCATCCATCTCGTTTCGCTGACGAAAGGCGCGATGCGGATGGTCGTCGTCTCGCAGCTCGATCGCGCAGGAGAAATGCGCGGGATCATCACGACACTGAACAAGCAGCGCGCGACGTTCATTCCCGTCGCGACGCCCATCCTCTACGCCCAGCGCGAAAGCTTCAACGCCGATGCCTTCGGCGAGATCACGCCGAAGAACCCGGCCTACGCCGAATACAAGCGCCAGCTCGATGAGACGGTGGCCGAAGGTTACGCCAAGCTCGTCAGCTAATCCGGTTCTGCGATTTTCATCCGATGACGCGCTGCGCTTTACTTCGCCCGCTTCCCGCCGACGCCCCGCTTGGGAACCTGCCGCTTCGACGTGAGAGGCGAGCGAAAGTTCACGCCGTCTTCAACCGGTGGGAAGAAGTGGCTTGCGAGATCGACCGTCTCGAGCCGTCCCACAGCCGAGCGCGCAACCTCGAGCCACTTCTGCGCGTACTCGCGGCCTGCGCCGTGCAGATACGTGATGATGTCCCAGTCGGGCTTCACCGTCGTCTCGGGATTGAGCGAGCCCGTCACCGGTCCGCCATCGATGAGATGAAAGCGGTGCTTGCAAATGGGCGCCAAGCGTCCCTTGGCGAGCAGCGGCCCCGACGTCTCGCGCGCAGCCAGGATGACTTCGATATCTCGGAGCAGCGGCGCGTTGAACGTCAGGCGATTGGCGTGGTTCGAAATATCGCGCGCCGTCGTCGGCAGCTTCTCGTTCACGCGCGGCGCGACCATGACGAGCAGCGTGTCACTGACCGGGCTTTCGGTGGCGAGCGTCACGAGATCGGGATTGGCGGAAAATCCGCCGTCCCAATAGGGCGCGCCCTCGATCTCCACGGCGTGATGCATGACCGGCAAGCAGGCCGATGCGAGCACCGCATCCACCGTAATTTCGTCTTCGCGGAAAAGCCGCGCCCGTCCCGTCGCAACATGCGTTGCCGCAATCAGCAGATCGACCGGCGACTTGGCGCGGATCAGCTCGAAATCGACATGTTCGGTGAGGAGCCGCCGCAGCGGATCGAAGCCCAGCGGATTGAACTCATAGGGCGACAGCATCGTCGCGAAATGCGTCGTCAGTTGCGACGGCCGCACGAGCCCATTGAGAAAGGGATTGAGCCGCGTGAGGTCGGGAATGGCCGCGTTATGAATCGCGTGCCAGATCTTGTACATCTTCTCGCGCGCCTTATCGCGCGACCCCTCAGCGAGACCTGCCGCAAGTGCAACGGCGTTGACGGCGCCAGCACTCGTCGCGCTGATCCAGCCGAACTGAAGCGTGTCATCTTCCAAGAGGCGGTCGAGAACGCCCCACGTGAAGGCGCCATGCGCTCCACCGCCCTGAAGGGCAAGATTGATGTAGGCAGATTTTGGCAAACTGCATTGCTCCCCGCGAGGCCGCTCTGAACCAGCAGCCAGCGATTCCATATCATTAACGCCCGAGGCAAGCTTGTGACCTAGACGCCGCGGCAGAACGCCTGACGCAATCGCAAAGATCGGTCACTAGCGTGTAAATGTTACATGTGCCTGTTGAAGCATCTCTGCTCAACGGTTGTGCGCTAAGTGCCGCCGATGTGCTCAGCGTGTAAGCGTCAACTCGCGAGATGCACAATTGTGATTGCTGTTCGCGTTCGTGCGTCAGCGTGCAGCACGGCTACTATGAGCGTGCGCGTGGCATTTGGCCGCTAACGGCACGGCGCCGAAGCAGCGACGCAATCACGGCAAGGACGGCGTGAGAACACTCTCGCTGATTTTTTTTATCTCACCGCTCGCTTCGTCAATCCCCCGCACGACATGGCGGATGCGCAGCCCGGTCTCGCTTTTGAAGAACGTGAAGAGATTGTAGCATCCGAGCGGCTCCTCGCGATGCGTGATGCCGGCTGAAGCGGACGCAACGCCCACAACAGGAATGGATTTGCTACGCGACTGCACCCAATCCACGCGCGACACGTGATTGTGTCCGTAGAGCACGAGCTCAGCATCGCCACGCTGCAAGAGATGCGCGAAGTGGGCCGCATCGCTCAGCGCCCGGCGCGGCGGCGCGAGACCCGGCAGCGGGGGATGATGGATGAGCACGACACGGACGGTATCTTCCTCGCCGAGCTTGGCCAGCTGCTCGCCTGCGATCTCGAGCTGATGCGCGCCAAGCCGGCCACTGGCGACGAAGGGCGGCGTCGGAACGGCGGAATTCAACCCCACGAGCGCGACGGGCCCGGCGCGCCGCACGAACGGAAAGGCCAGTGTCTCGTTCTCCCCGCCCATGTATTCAGCCCAGCGCGCAACGCCCAGATCACCGTGCAGGCTCGAATAGATGTCGTGATTGCCGGGAACGATGGTGACGTTCTCCGGCGGGCCGATGCCTTTCAGCCAGCGATGCGCCGCCTCGTATTCCGAAGGCAATCCGAGATTGATGAGATCACCCGTTATGGCAATATGATCGACGCGAAGCGCCACCGCGTCGGCAAGCAGCATATTGGCGATCACACCTTGATGGACGCGGCGCCGCTTGCGGATCCAGTTCACATAACCCAGAGCGCGTTTGGCGTTCCAATGCCGCCACCCGGACCCGAAAGCGGGCGGCAGATGCACATCGGAAAAGTGCGCAAGCGTGAAAGTCTCGGTCATGTCGGGAATGGCGTATCCTGGCGAAAACGTAGTCTACCATACCGGAGGTGTTAGCAAATGCTTAGCGCCGCAGCCGGGCACGAATGAGAAAGAGGCCGCCGTTGAGAGAAGACCGCTTCCTTCTAGGCTACGTCGTTACCCGCGCTTTCCAGCAATTCTGGCGGGCAACGCGCGGGCTCTTTCTGGATGTTGAGGCGTGCGTCCTGGACGAGGCGAACCGGATTCTCCTGGTGCGGCACGACGCAGGCGGCCCTTGGCACCTGCCGTCAACGGCCGTGCGCGACGGTGAAAGCCTCGAAATGGCGCTCCGCCGTCTCCTGCGAGACTTGGACGGCATAGAGGTTAATTCCAGGCCGGAGTTGCGTGGCTTTTCCTCTGAGGGCTGCAACCGCCAAATGGGACTGTACGTCGTCCGCAATTGGCAGCGGCTTTCGACAGGGGGAAAAGCCCGCGATATGGCGAACGGCACGCGCGAAGCCCGCTTCTTCCCACTGGACGCCTTGCCGGCTCATGTAATCAAGCGGGCAGCAGAGCGAATTAGCCGCTTAAGCGAGGCTCGCACAATTCCGCAAACGTGATAGAAGGCCCGCCTGCCGGGCATTGCCGGCGTCCTCAAGTCTGACTGTCCGTGCATGTCCCCATCGATCGTCGTCCGCAAAGCGCTTCCTGAAGATCTCGCCGCATTGTCGAGCTTGCACGCGCGCGTTTTCGGACCCGGACGCTTCGCCCGCTCGGCCTACCGCGTGCGCGAAGGCAAAGGGCACATCTCACGCTTCTGCCTCGTCGCCTGCGCCGGCAACGAAATCGTGGCCTCCATCCGCACGACCGAAGTCTCCATAGGCGGCGCGACAGGCGCGATCCTGCTCGGGCCCGTCGCGGTCGATGCCAGCCATCGCAGCTTTGGCCTCGGCAGCAAGCTCATTGCGGCCGCGCTCGAAGCCGCACGCGCTGGCGGCGCCAAGCTCGTCGTGCTGGTGGGAGATCTCCCCTATTACGGCCGCTTCGGCTTCAAGGCCGTGCCTATGGGCCAGATCACCTTCCCAGGCCCGGTCGATCCCGCGCGCATTCTGGCGCAAGAACTGGAGCCGGGCGCGCTGTCCGGCTACAGCGGCCTCGTGGTTGCAGAGCCACCCGCAAAAACACCTGAAAACTGACGCGTCCCGCTCCCGCGCGGTAACGCCATCGTAACGCGAATCTCCTGACGATCGGATCCGGCCGGCGGTGACGCTCGAGTTGTATCCGGCTTCGTCCGGGACGCAGCAAAACGCTTGTCAGGTCCAGTCCAAACTACGAGAGCATATTGAGCGAAGCCGAATCGCCTGCAGCAGAAAGCCCGCGATGATCTCCACCTACCTGCTCTACCGGACCTACGCCTCCGACCTGCCGAAGACTCTGTCGCGCATTTCTGCCCAGAACGACATATCGAACGCTGCCAAGTACTATCAGGCGAACATCGGCAAGGTGAAAACGGTCGATGACTTCCTGAAGGATTCGCGGCTCTTCACGTACGCAACGACGGCCTATGGCCTGAGCGACATGGCCTACGCCAAGGCCTTCATGAAAAAGGTGCTGACGAGCGATCTGTCGGACCCCAAGAGCTTCGTCAACAAGCTCACCGACACCCGGTTCGTCGAATTCGCCAAAGCCTACCAGTTCTCGCCCGACGGCAAGCTCGCCACCCAGTCGCTCGTCGCTCAGAACGCGAACGAAGAGACCGAAACGATCGGCCTCTACACACAGCAGCAGGTCAACAAGGGCATCGCGGCTTCGGCCGAGGCCACCTACTATCAGGCAAACATCGGCAACGTGACCTCTGTCGATCAGCTGATGGGCAATTCCCGCCTGCTGAACTTCGTGATGTCCGCCTACGGGTTGGGTTCGAGCAACGCGACCAAGGCCACGATCAGAGCCGTGCTGACGAGCGATCTTTCCGATCCCGACAGCGTCGCCAACAAGATGGGCGCCTCCAATTCCAACTATAAGCTTCTCGCTTCCGCCTTCAATTTCGCAGCCGACGGCAGCGTGAACGGAACAGCTCAGTCGTCCGCCAATACCATCGCGGCGGTCTCCCAGTATTTCAACGCCACCGGCACGAACGGCACCCCCGCTGCGGCGGCGTTCAAGACGCAGTATTACAAGGCCGCCATTTCTGGCGTGACCTCGGTCGATGACCTCTTGGCAAACGCGACGCTCTTCGACGTCGCGATGACGGCGTTCGGCCTTGATCCCAATTTGCAATCCAAGACGCTCATCAAGGACGTCCTGACGAGCGACCTCTCCGATCCCGAAAGCGTCGCCAACAAGCAGACGAACGCAGCCTATAAGAACCTTGCGCAGGCCTTCAGCTTCAACACCGACGGCTCGGTGGCGGACGGCGCGGCGCAAACGGCGACGCAGGTGACAAGCCTGATCAACAGGTACATGGCGAGCTACGACGCCACGCAGAAATCATTCAATGACCAAGCCACGGAGGCTTACCAGAACGCCGTCAGCACCGCGACGAGCGTTCAGGACCTGCTGAACAGCACGGCCTACAATTACATCTTGGCCGCCTACGGAATAGATTCCTCCAAGATCACGAAATACACCGTCGCGAAAATTCTGCAGAGCGATCCGGACGACCCCAACAGCTTCGCCAACCAGTCGCATGATCCCGCCTACATCGCGATGGCGGCGGCGTTCAACTTCGACCAAGACGGCAAGGCGAAGACCGCACAGGTCGCGCAGACGGACTCCGATCTCAACGCCACGATCAAGCTCTATATGAAGCAGGCGGGCACCGAGACGGCCCAGCTCGATCAGGCCGAGGCCGACAGCAACTACTACATGACGGCGATGGGCTCGATCACGAACGTCGATGACCTGCTGAAAGACTCAAAGCTCGTGAACTTCATCGTCAGCGCCTTTGGCCTGAAGAGCGAAAATCCCTCGGCCTCGCTCTTGCGCACGATCCTGACAAGCGATCCGCTCGATAAGAAGAGCTTCATCAACAAGCCCGAGAACGCCAAGTATCGCGATCTCGCCATCGCCTTCAACTTCGGCACCGACGGCAAGACGCTCGACGTGCCGGCGGGCCAAACGCAGAACCGCCACCAGCTCGTGTCAACGCTCGATGGCTACCTCGAGCAGATGATGGAAACGCAAGCGGGCGAACAGAGCGAGGGCGTTCGCCTGGCGCTCTATTTCCAGAAGAAAGCCTCGAGCATCACGTCGGCCTATCAGATCCTTGCCGATAAGGCGCTGCTCCAGTTCGCACAGACCGCGCTTGGCCTATCGTCGATGATGTCGGCAGCCGATATCGACACGCAGGCGAAAATGATCACGAAGAAACTTAACTTGGCAGACCTTCAAGATCCCAAGAAGGTAACGAAGATCATCGCTCAGTTCGCTGCGCTCTATGACGTGGCGAATACCGACACGAGCCAGTCGCCGATCCTGCAACTCCTGCGCGGAAACTAGAGCGCCTTTCAATTCGATGGCTTTGGCCGATGTACTAGCCGGGGAAGGCCGATTGCAGCGGCCTCCCTGCTATTTGTTGCATTATGGCAGCAGGCTGACGGATCCGGTTAAACGGTCTTTTAGTTATTGGCGTTGAGGATTAATTTCTCTCAACGCCAGCGCGCGAGCCGGCGCCGATGCGAAGGACCCATGCGATGCGCTCTTTTGCTCTCACCTCCGCCGCCACAGCCGCTTTGTTGCTCTCAGCCGCAGCCGCTTCGGCGCAGCCCCCCCAGCCCCCGCGCTCCAGTTCCGGACCCCGTGGGCCGGGCGGCAGCGTGCTATCGGCCCCCGTGGATCGCTTAGGCCCGACGTTTCCGGCCGATGACCTTCTGCTGCCGGATTCGGGCTGGAATCGTGGCGGCGTGAGTACGGCCGGCACAGCCGGTCCAAATTGGACATTGAGGCAGCCTGTGTTCGGCCCGCCGCTGCCGACCCTGCCGACGCCCCGGCGCCGCCGCCCCTACATCATCCTGGACGGCCAATGATCGCCTGCCCAAAATAAAAGAGACGCGAGTTTCCTCGCGTCTCTGAAGTCTTTATCGCATCCGATCTCTCAGAACGATCTCAGCCTGAAGCGCGCCGGTACATTCGTATCGCGGCTGGCCCCGCCACGCACGCCGCCGTACCATGCCGCCGCCAAGCCGATGAGCAGACCGAGACCAGTGAGAAGTCCCGTCATCTCCGTGGTCTTCTTCGCCTTGTCCAGCGCGGCGATCGCGTTGGTATAAGCGTCGTCGACACGCTTCTGCGCTTCCTCCTGGGAAATGCCGGCCTTGGAAGCGATGATCGACGTCACGAGATTGCGATCGGCTGGCGCCAGCTTGTCGTTACCGAACGAGCGCATGAACACTGCCTCGATTGTCTTCTCTTCATCGGGCGACATAAGCTGAGCGTTGGTCACAGGCTTGCCTTCCGGCGGCGTCGCCAAAGCCGAAACAATGCCTGAAAGCGGACTGGAATTCGCACTTGAGAATTTGGAAACGGCGGACGAGCCGGCGTTAAGGGCAGCCGAACCCGCGCTTGCGGCGAGCAAGAGGCCCAATAGAACGCACACGCCCCATGTGACCAAGCCTTGTAGCCCATCGCGGAATTCAACCTCGTCCGGCGGCACGTCGGCCGCGCGCGGACGCACGCGGGCAGCAACGTATCCGGCGATGAGGAACGTCGCGATCGTCACGATCAGGGCCCAAAGCGCAGCAATCCAGCTTGCCAGTCCGCTATGCGACTGGCCAGGCCACGGAGACAAAAAGGACAAGCCCCCGGCAATGCCGAGTGCAGTCAGTACGAATGACAGCGCGGCGCCAACGACCGCGCCCGCGATGATGCCCCGCCAGCTGAGGAACGGAGGCGTCTCACGCATATCGACAACTTCTACCATCGTGGCTTCTCCATCGATCATCTAAAACCCAAAAGCCCCAGAAGAAGCGAAATGACCACGATCAATCCGATCAGATAAATGATCTCGTGCACTGCACGTCTCCTCACATTATGCCGCTGAATGAACCCGGATAACGCGAGTTTGTTCCGGAAATTGCGGCGCTCCGGCCAACATCCCAATTCATTGCAATGCACACAGACAACGCAGCAAAAGAGCAAGTTATTGCGGTATTCGAATTAAACGGACGTCAGACCGAAGTGGCTGGCGTCGCGCTTGCCGAAGATCGTTACCCGGCCGAACGGGTTCTCTCCATTTGCGAGGCGCTTGCCGCCTTCGCGCGCCGCTCGGCCGATTGCAAACTTCTGACGAACAGGAGGCCGATCGGGACGAGAAAGAAGATGCCGGCAGGCACCCACATGATCACCCCGGCAATCTGCTGATCGGTGAGCGGCGTCAAACCCCATGAGAGCGGCGCATCCCCATGCGCGCGAAACAGGGGAATGGGAGACAAAAGCATCAAAGCGCCCGGAAGCCCGCTCAAAACGGCGACGACGGCCACATAGATGAGCGAGGTGTTGTGGTCCATCTGTCGGCGGCCCGATGGCTCGATCACGAGCGACCAGAACATGATTGCGGTGAGCAAAAAACTCAGATGTTCTGCGGCGTGCACCCATTCGTTCTGAAGGCTCCACGCGTAAGGCCGCGGCAGATGCCAGAAGGCGAAAGCGCCGAGAAAGAGCGCCGCAACGACCACGGGCCGCATCAGCCACGCCCCCATTGCACGCAAGACATGGAGGCAGCGCGAACTCGATATCGCCTTGCGCTGCGCGGCCGGGAGAGCCCAAAGCCCCACGAGAAACGGGCGGCTCCAAACGAGCAGCGGCGGAATGAAAAGCATCAGGACCAGATGCTGCACCATGTGCGCGGAAAAGAGCGCGTCCGTCACCCGATCAACGGGCGGCGACAGGATGACGACGAACAGCGAAAGCGCGAGCGAGAACGCCAGCGTCTGCGACGCACTGACGACGCGGTTCGCTCCAGCGCTGCGCCGGATGCGAAGCACGCCCAAGGCGTAAACGATCACGGCGGACGCTATGGCGATCATCTCGATATATCTGAGCGTCTCTGGAACATCAGGATCGGCGCCAACAACGTGCGCATGGGCTTGCGTTACCGGCACCGCAAAAGCAACGGTGAGGAATGCCAATCGCCTCAACATGGCGGCCCCAGGACGATGCCGAGCGCATCGACAAGAACCGCCACAGCGAAGAGCGAGCTCGTGAGCAATCCGCACAACGCCAGAAACCGCGTGCGCCCCTCGCCAAGATGCATCAAGCGGCGCGTATCTTCTCCACTTTCTGCTTTCGTCTGTTGCCAGCAGCGGAACGCGATAATGCAACCCGCCATCGCGATAATGAAGGCTGCAAGATCGATGGTCAGCATGAGCGGCACGCGCCCCGCCGGATGAACCGCCATCACTTCAGCACCCTTACAGTTGCGCCCGGCGATGACGGTGTTGATCATGAGCCGAATGGACCATGCGAGCGGCGGCGCAAGAATTGCGAACCAAAGGGCAAACGGACTTGCCCTGCCGCGGTGCGGGGCGGGATGCGATGGGCCGGAAACGGGCAGATCACTCGCCATCGCTCAACTCAAATAGGGCGTAAGATAATAGGTGAAAAAGACCGAGAGCCAGACAGCATCGACAAAGTGCCAATAAGCAGCGCCTACCGAGACCGCATTCTGGCGGCGATCCTCGAGAATACCGGATGCCACCCAGCCGATGAGTGCCAAGAGGATCAAGAGCCCCACAACCACATGTGCGACGTGGAAGCCGGTCGTCGTGAAGTACAGCGATCCGTAAGGACCGGATGTGGGCGAAAAGCTCATCTGGTGCCACTCGACCATCTGAATGCTCACGAAGATGGCGCCGAGGATGAAAGTGACGACGAGCCCCAGAAGAGCGTTGGTTGATTTGCCAGTCGAGTATTGTCTCTCAGCCCACCAGATCGTCCCGCTGCTGAGAAGCAGGATCAGCGTGTTGGGCAGCGCCAGCTTCAGCGAAAGCGGAGCCGTTGGCCAAGTCGCGTGTGACGAGATCGCCATGTAGTAATAGCTGAAGAGCAGGTACGCGAAGACGGCGCCTTCCGTGGCGATGGTGAAAATAATTCCCCACCAGCCCGACGACCTCGCAATACTTGGGCTGCGGGCTTGCTCTTCCGCTCCTGATGCAACGGCGTCAACCATCGGTCGTCCTCAATGGCCGGAAGCTCAGGCCCGCGGGCCAAAGCCAGATGAGCATGGCAATCAATCCGACTGCGAACGAGCAAAGCACGCCCGGAAGCGACATCGCCAACATCGAGACGAAGAGCGCCGATAACGCCAGACCGAGCACGAGCGGCGCGTAGCTATCCTCGGGCATCTTCAAAATGGCATCGGGTTGAGCGTCGATGGGCGATGTGGCGAGCGCTTCGCGTCCATTGTCGAGCGCCGGCCCCACGGTGATGCGCGAGCGTTCATCGCTCTCCTGTAACCGGTCCTCCCACAGCGGATGGCGGCTCGCGACCGTTGGCAGAACAGCGAAGTTGTAAGGCGGCGGCGGTGAAGGCGTGGCACATTCGAGCGTCGCCGCATCCCACGGGTTAGGCCCCGCCGCAGCGCCCCGGAAAAGGCTCATCACAACGTTGACGATGAGAAGCAGAACGCCCAGCGCCAAAACAAAAGAACCGATCGTCGTGATCATGTTCAACGTATTCCAGCCGAAGTCCGCGCCATACGTGTAGACGCGGCGGGGCATACCCCACAGGCCCGTCAGATGCATCGGCAGGAACGCGAGATTGAAGCCGATGAACATGAGCCAGAAGTTCCATTGGCCGAGGCGCTCGCTGAGCATCCGCCCGCTCATCTTGGGGAACCAATAATAAAGCGCGCCAAGCACCGGAAAGACGTTGATGCCGATGAGCACGTAATGAATGTGCGCGACGATGAAATAGGTATCGGTAAACTGCCAATCGGCAGGAACCGAAGCGGTCATGAAACCGGACACGCCGCCGATGACGAAGAGAACGATTGTGCTCGCGAAGAAGAGGAACGCGGTCGTGAGCTGCGGCCGGCCGAGCGCGATCGTCGCGGTCCACGCGAAAACGGCAACCGCGCTCGGTATGACGATCACGAACGACGCCGCGCTGAAGAACGACATGCCGATGTCCGGCAGGCCTGTCGCAAACATGTGGTGGACCCAAACGCCGAAGCCGATCACCATCGTCAGCACGGTGGCAAGGGCGACGAGCGTATAGCCGACAAGCGGCCGGCGGCAGAACGTCGGCAACCCATCCGACACCATCCCCATCGCGGGAAGCACGATCGCATAAACCCACGGATGCCCGAACATCCAGAAGAGATGCTGCCACAGCAGTGGCTGTCCGCCGGCCGGAACATCGTAGAAGTGCGTGCCGAACCGCCGATCGAGCCACAGCAGGAAGAATGCGAGGCTAACCGCGGGAACGGCCAGAATGTTACCGGCTGACGCCGTCAGCGTTCCCCAGACCAGAATAGGCATGCGGTTGATCGACATGCCCGCCGCGCGCGTGCGCATCAGCGTCACGACGAAGTTGATGGCGCCGACCGTCGTCGAGATGCCGAGCAGGATCAGCGCCATTGCATAAACATCGATCCCCTGCCCCGGATTGTATTGCTGGTTTGCATAAGGGACGTAGTCGAACCAGCCGGCATTCGGCGCGATCCCGATCGCAAACGCCGCGTACAGGAAAACGCCTGAGAAGAGATAGATCCAGTAGGAGAGCGCATTGAGGCGCGGAAACGCCATGTCGCGCGAACCGAGGATGAGGGGCCAGAGATAATTGCTGAAGCCCGAGAGGATCGGCGAGGCATACCAGAAAATCATCGAGATGCCGTGCATCGTGAAGAGCTCGTTGTATTGAGCCGGCGTTAGAATTTGCTGATTGGGGCGCGCCAGCTGCAGGCGCATGATCAAGGCTTCGATGCCGCCGATCACCAGCAGGGCAAACGCCGTCACGATGTAGCGGATGCCGATGGATTTATGGTCGACCGAAGAGAGCCAGCCCGCGAAACCCTTGGGCGTTTCCCAGATACGATCGAGTCTCGCGCGCAGCTCGGGCGTCTCCTGGACTGCTGGAATTGTCATCGTGTTCGCCATCGGCACGCCCGTCAGTTGAGACTGCTCAGATACGTGATGACCAGTTGCATTTCGTCACCCGAGAGCGGCACATGCGGCATGCGCGTGCCAGGCTTCACCGACTGCGGGTCCGAAATCCATCCAGCGAGATCGCCCTGATCTGCGGGAAGCGTACCGGCGGCGAGCGTGCTGCGCGTCATCAAGTGCGAAAGGTTGGGACCGAGATAGCCGCCGGCCATCGTACCGCGCACGGCATGACAGGCGCCGCACCGCTTCTCGAACACCACGAGCCCCGCCTGCGGGTCGCCCGGCGCCGGAGTTGGTGCGAGTTTCAGCTGATTGTCGCGCCAGGCCAGATAATCGGCTGGTTTATCTGCGATGACCTTGAACTGCATGTGCGCGTGCTGCAGCCCGCAATATTCTCCGCATTGTCCTTGATAGGTGCCAGGCTCCCGCGCTTCGATCCACGTCGTGTTGAGCTGCCCGGGTATCACGTCCGTCTTGCCTGATAGAGACGGCACCCAGAAGGAATGAATGACGTCCTCTGATCGCAACGTCACCTTCACCGGCTCGCCGGCCGGAATGTGCATCTCATTCGCGGTGTCGAAATTTTTCGAAGGTTCGTCGTTGAGATAGCGCACACGCCACCACCACTGGTTTCCCGTAACCTCGATATTCACGGCCGGTGTCTTCGGCGGCTGATCGATTGCCGCGAGCGTCATCATGGTCCAGCCGACGCAGCCCGCAAGGATCAACGCGGTCAGGCCAAGTCCCCAGCCGAAGATATTGAAGGTGCTGATGTGGTGAGTTTCAGGTTCCGGCCCGGGACCGCTGACCGGCGCGCGCTTCCTGAAGATGGCCCAGATGACGAGGCCGGTCATGACGGCCGTCACCAGGATCGAGATGATGAGCAAGCCCCATGTGAGGCTTGCTGTCGAATCTGCCTTCGGCCCGAAGGCACTGAGGTAGCTGAGCGGCGGGTCAGCAAACGCTGGACCGGAGTAAATGATCGCCGTGGCGGGAAGAGCCGCTATCCCAATTGAGGATTCGCGTATGCCTGCCAATCCGGCCTACTTCCCCTCCGTGTTCGCTCCACCGCCTCCGCCGCTGCCTTTCGGCATGCCGTAGGATAGGGAGTGCACATAACCGGCAACCTGCCAGACCTGCTCATCCGGCAAGAACCCGCGGAACGATGGCATGCCGTTCGGACGGCCCTCGCGAATGGACGCCGCGATGTTCTCGACCGAGCCGCCGTAGATCCAGACTTTGTCCATCAATGCCGGGCCCATGCCGCCACCGCCATGGGCATGGCAGCCGACGCAGTTCATCTGGGCGTAAAGCTGACGGCCCTGCTCGACTTGCGCGGGATCGTTCGCAATTCTGCGGCCCTCAGCGCTCGTCTGAGCGATGATTTCGCCGCCGCCCGGCGCAAGCGGAACCAGGGAGACTTGCGGCTCGGTGTTCTGCGTCTGCTCAGCCGTGTTGGGCTTGTCGGCAGCATCGGAGTTGCAGCCGGCGATCAGCAAAGCGAGAACAGCGCAACCCAGAAATGGAAGATATTTTTTCACGAGGTTTTACTCCGCCTTTGCGGCCTTCTTCTGCGTTCCGGAAGACTGGATGTTGTATTCCGCGAGGATCTTTCGAATATCGGCATCCCGTCGCTCGAGCGCACGGTTGATTTCTTCCGCAAGCTCCGCATCGGGCTTACGCACGCCCATCGAGATCGGGAACGCCATATTCTGCACATCGTCGATGTGCGTGACCAGCAAGGGTGGCGACTGCCGCGCCGCGTAATAGTCGGCGACAGGACCCCACACGACGGCAAGATCGACATCGCCCCGCGCCACGCCTTGCACGATGGGAGAAAGCGGGTCGGGTTTCGACCAATCGCCGATCACCATGTAGCCTTTGATCTTGTCGGTGATCCCGCGCCGCGCGAGTTCGGTCATCGGCGGTGTGTTCGCACCGTCGTTGCCGACGAGCTGCACGCCGATGCGCTTCTCGCGCAATGCGGGATCGTCGAATGACGTTATCGGCGTTGCGCCGTGAGGCTGAACGAACGCGTAGCTCGCCTTGTAATAAGGCTTCGTCGGCCGCACGCGTTCAAGACCTGTCGGCACGCCCGGCACGACGTCACAACGCCGGGCGCCTAGGCCCTTGCGTATGAAGCCTCGCCACTCCGGAGCCCATTCGAACGTTGCCGTCGCGCCCAGCTCTTCGGCCACGGCCTTCGCAATGCGGTTTTCAAAACCTTCCTCGCGATCGTTCGAGAACGGCATGTTGTTGGGATCGGCGCAGAACTTCAACTCTCGCGCCCAGAGCGGGCCCGCAGAAACTGCGAGCACGCCAAGTGCGAGAAAGCCCGCTTTACGGAATCGAGAAGACATACAGCGAGCCTCCCTTCGTCGTATGCTGAGGAAGGTCCTTCACCGCGTTGACGAAGCCGAGAGCGCCGGTGCCGTCTTGCGGATCCAATCCGCCCGCCACGATTGCGCCTGCCCAACCGCCAACGCCAGATAGGATGGACACGTACTGCTTGCCGTCAGGTCCGCGCCAAGTCGTCGGCTGGCCGATGATTCCGGAACCCGTCTTGTACTGCCAGAGGAGCTTGCCGCTCTTCGCATCGACAGCTTTGAACCAGCCCTCCATCGTGCCGTAGAAGACCACATCGCCCGCCGTTGCCAGCGCGCCGCTCCAGACCGGGAAAGACTCCTTGATCTTCCAAACGGGCTTGCCGGCCTGAATATCCCACGCGGTGAATTCGCCACGATGACCGCCGGGTCCCGCCTTCATGTGCACGTCAGCACCGACATAAGGCGTCGCAGCGATGTAGCCGACATCCGTCTCTTTGATGTCCATGCACAAATTGTTGTGCGGCATGTAGAGAAGCCCGGTCGTTTCCGAGAACGATGACGGCTGCCAATCCTTGCCGCCCGGAGGCGCCGGGCAAACATCTGTCACGGTCTTGCCGAGCGACGGGCGCTTGTCGGCATTGTAGATCAGCCGTCCGGACATCAGGTCCACGGTCTGGCTGCTCGTGATCGGCACGAAAGGAGTGGCGGAGAGGACTTCGCCATTCGTGCGGTCGAGGATGTACATGTAACCGTTACGATTGGGGTGCACCATCACCTTGCGGTTCTTCCCGTTCCAATCCATGTCGAGAAGAATGCATTCGTTGACCGCGTCGTAGTCCGACACGTCGTGCGGGCTCATTTGGTAGAACCAGCGCGCCTGGCCGGTATCGGCATCGCGGGCGAAAATTCCAGCGGTCCAAAGATTGTCGCCCGGACGCATCGAGGAGTTCCACGGGCCGGGATTTGATGTGCCGTAATAGACGAGGTTCAGCTCGGGATCGTAGGAAACCCACGCCCAAACGGTGCCGCCGCCCTGCTCCCACATGCCCGGCGGCCAAGTCGTGACGCCGAGATCTTTGCCTTGGAGTTGCGGGTAATGGGCATTGTAGCCCTGGCCGATCAGCACATCCTTGTCGGGGCCAGTGCTGTAGGCCTTCCACAGCACCTTGCCGGAACCCTGGTCCAGCGCCGCAGCCCAGCCGCGCACGCCCATTTCACCGCCGGAGTTGCCGACGATCACTTTGTCCTTCGCAATAAGCGGCGCCATCGTCATCGTCTCACCGATGTTGATGTTGCCCATCTTCGTGCGCCAGATCTCTTTGCCGGTGTTGGCATCGACAGCGATCGTGTGGCCGTCCAGCGTATTGAAGAAGATGCGCCCGTTGGCGAACGACGGTCCGCGATTGACGACGTCGCAGCAGGCAACGCCCTGGGACGCTGCGAGCGGACGCGGCTCATACTTCCATTTCAGCGGTGCGCCGGGTTTGGAAAGATCGAGCGCATAAAGGACATTGGGATAAGGCCCGAGAGCGTAAAGCGTATTGCCGATGACGATCGGAGCCGCTTCCTGTCCGCGATCGGTCCCCATCGAGAAGGTAAAGGCTGGCTGAAGCTTCGCAACGTTCTGCGCATTGATGTCGGTGAGCGAGCTGAACCGCGTGAGAGCCGTGTTGGCACCGGGCATTTGCCACTCGTTGCCACCCGCCGTTGCGAAAGCCGGAACCTTGGGCCGCGAGACGTTTTGTTGAGCGAGGGTTTGCGAGAACGATGGAGCGGGATGGAATGCCAAAAGTGGCACGATAGAGAGAATGAAGACGTAGGGCCTGAAATTCGGCATCGGCGTTTCCCCAAGTTGGGCGTGGCCGGGAGCGCCAAGTGCAAGACGCCACAACAATTTGTGACCGCAGGAAGCGGAACCCTTAGTGCCGAGAACCGGGCTCGGAAGATCTAGTTCCTGCGACGTGAACGTTTTGCAATGCACGAGCCTCCTAGTGTTAAGGCAGGGCAAATCGCCGACAGCAAAACCCGGGCGGAAGGTCGGAAACGGACACACCAGCTCATCGCGAGCATATGCTTTGAGTGCGCGAATGCTATTTCAAAGCAAGAGGCAACGAAGCCTGCACCATCGCGAGAGCCACTTTCAGGAAAGTTTTGCGCGAAGTGCGTGAACTCGAATGCGGGAAGCTCGGCGGCGTCAAGGTCCGGGAAAAAGCGGAGCGCTCCGGCCCGTTACCCAATATGCAAGCAAGCCCAACCACTCTTTGACAGCGAGATCCGTGCGTTGGAGACCCGCAGATATGCTGTCAAACGGGCGGATCGCATCGCGTCTCCCGCGCGTCCGGAAATCGACTGGATAAGGAACGACGTTGTAGCCAGCCTTTCGAAACACGCCGACGGAGCGCGGCATATGATAGGCGGACGTGACGAGCACCCACGTGTCATCGCTCTTGGGATTGACGAGCGCTTTCGTGAAGACCGCATTCTCGTATGTCGTGCGCGACTTGTTTTCGATGACGATGCGCGATGGATCGAGACCCGCCTCGATGAAGAACTGACCAATTTGCGCGCCCATCCCCTCGCCGCCGAGAAGGGAGCCGCTGCCGCCAGTAAAAATCACCTTCGCGTCGGGAAGCGCACGCGCAAGGCGCAGCGTCTCGGTCAGCCGCTCAGCAGATTCATTGAGCGCGAGCCCGCCGCGACTAGCGGTGATCGCGCCGTCTTCGAAGCCGCCGAGCAGAATGATGCCGCTGATTTTCTCATGCGGCACGTCCGGCACATGTGACGCAAAACGCTGCTCCAACGGCAGCACGAGGATGTTCCCGCCCGGCAAGAAGCCGAACAGCACGACGATCCCAAGACCCGCAGAGAGGAAAAACGCAGCCAGCTTCGAACGCTTCAAACTCAAAGAGATAAGGCCCGCTGCAAGCGCGAGGAATGCCAGACTGGAGGGCTGAATGCAGAAGAAGATGACCTTCGACGCAACAAAAAACATGGATCCCCCTGCTCAGCCACGGGCATTCGCCCCCGGCGCTTCCCGCCGGAGGCTCAGTCTTTCAGCTCAGATGAAGGGGTCCTTCATCAGGATGGTGTCGTCGCGTTCGGGGCTCGTCGAGAGGAGCGTAATCGGGCATTCGATCAGCTCCTCGACGCGGCGCACGTATTTCACCGCCTGTGCCGGAAGATCCGCCCAGCGCCGCGCGCCTTGCGTCGACTGCGACCAGCCTTCGAACTCTTCATAGATCGGCTCGACTTCGGCCTGGGCCGACGAGCTTGCCGGCAGACGCTCGATGCGCTCGCCGTTGAGCTTGTAGCCGACGCAAATGCGAATGGTGTCGAAGCCGTCGAGAACATCGAGCTTGGTGAGCGCAATGCCGTCGATGCCCGAAACCTTCGCCACCTGCCGGACGAGAACGCTGTCGAACCAGCCGCAGCGCCGCTTGCGGCCTGTCACGGTGCCGAATTCGCGGCCACGCTCGCCAATGCGCTCGCCGATCGCGTCCGTAAGCTCCGTCGGAAACGGTCCCGATCCAACGCGCGTGGTGTACGCCTTCGCGATGCCGAGGACATAGCCGACGTGGCCGGGGCCAATGCCGGAGCCCGTTGCGGCCTGACCCGCAACAGTGTTCGACGACGTGACGTATGGGTATGTCCCATGATCGACGTCGAGGAGTGCGCCCTGCGCGCCCTCGAACAGAATGCGCTTGCCCTGCCGCCGCGCCTGCTCGAGCAGCTCCCACGTCACATCAGTGTAGGGGAGAATCTTCGGCGCGATCGACAGAAGCTCGGACATCAGCTCGTCCTTCGCAACTTCCGGCTGGCCAAGACCCCGGCGCAGCGCGTTGTGATGCGCAAGCGCCCGGTCGATCTTCGGCCCGAGCGTCGAAGGCGAAGCCAGATCCTGCACGCGAATGGCGCGGCGGCCCACCTTGTCCTCATAAGCGGGTCCGATGCCGCGGCCCGTGGTGCCGATCTTTTCGGTGCCGGCGGCGGCTTCGCGAACGACGTCAAGCTCGCGGTGCAAAGGCAGAATGAGGGTCGCATTCTCGGCGATGCGGAGGTTATCCGGCGTGATCGCAACACCCTGCTGCGTCAGCCGGGCGATCTCCTCCGTCAGTGCCCACGGATCGATGACGACGCCGTTGCCGATAACCGAAAGCTTGTCAGGCCGCACAACGCCTGAAGGCAGGAGCGACAGCTTGAACGTCGTGCCGCCGATAACGAGCGTGTGCCCCGCATTGTGCCCGCCTTGAAAGCGCACGACGACGTCGGCGCGCTCCGACAGCCAATCCACGATCTTGCCCTTGCCCTCGTCTCCCCACTGGGCTCCGACCACGACGACGTTTGCCATTTAGTTCAACCTTCCACACTTCTCATGATTTGGCCCCGGCAACGGCCAGGGCCTCGCGGCAATTCCGCTTTGCTAATTTCCAGACCGCTCTCGCAGACCTCTAAGGCCCGTAGACGATCGACTTCGAAGCCGGCCACGAAACGCGATAGCCGTACTCCAGAATCTTTTCCTCATCCGGCTCGAGCTTGCCCTTGAAGGCGATGACACCGCGCTTGTCATCGACGTTCTGCGCCGTGGGCGAAACCTTGCCCGTCTGCTCGACCTTGATCTCCTCGTTCTGCGCCACAGGCACGCGATCGAGAATGGTGACGTCGATGGCCCGCTCGTGCATGTTCTTTACGCTGACCCGGAAGTTCCTGCTATCGACGTGCGAGGTCGAAATGAGCCCGCTTTCGCCGCGCTTTTCTTCCAAAACCGCATGCTTGATCTTCACCTGATCGTCGATGCCGAAGCCGATATCGTGCTCGCTTCCCGGGTTGAGAAGCGGCAGATCGCCCGTGCCGACGAACGTACCATCCCGGAAGAGGTAGATGCTGCCGGGCAGAAGCGGCGTGCCCTTTGCAAGCTTGAGCTTGGCGTAAAGGTAAGCACTGGTATCGAGCTTGGGAACGGCGCGGCAGCTCAAGGCGGGCTCATACGCCTCTGATGCAAGCAGCACGCGCTTGGCTTCGCCCGTTCCTGCAATGCTTGCGCGCCCTGGAACGTCGAACGTGGCCTCGAACGGCGCGCTCTGCAGCTGCGCCACGGTTTCCTCGACGCGGACGCGCTCCGATTGCGCTTCCTGCGCAAGGTTGCCGCCGGCTGCGTCTTGCGCGGCAAAACTCCGGCGCTTTGCCATCTGCTCTGGCGCGGGAGCGGCCGGCGCGGCGGCTGCCAACGGCTTTGGCTCCTGCTCGTAATCGATGAATTGCGAATCGATATCGGGGGCCGACGAGCCATCGCCCGGTCGCGACGTTGAAAGCTTGAGCGACACGTTTTCCCAATTCTCCCCCGAGCGCTGCGTAATCGCCGCGCGCCGGTCGAGCGAAAGTTTCGGCGGCTCCATCTTCGAGCCCGTCTCCAGGCGGGCGTCGTACAAGGGCGTCCAATGCGCGTCCGGAACCTGATAATGCACGCTCAAATCGGCTTCGAGCGGCGTCTGCGCGACGACGTGTACGCGAAGCTCCGTCTGCTCCGTCCGGGCAGGCGCCAACGCCGCGAGCTGCTTCTCGGCATCAGTGATCTGCCGGTTTATGTCGCGAATTTTCTGCTCGGCATCGAGTGCCAAGCGGCTCGCATCCTGGGTCGCCTGCGCAATGAGAGCCAAGATCTTTGGCCAGTCATCGGCGGCGGGAGCGGGAGACCCAGCGGCTTGTGGCGATGGGCGCGCCGGAAGCTGCGCCAGGTTGCCGATCAGCTTTTTCTGCGTCTTGGCGGCTTGCGCCTGCGCTTCGACGGTCGTTCTCTGGTCTTTCAGCGCCTGGATCGTGTCTTCCAGCGTCTTGCGCTGCCGGTCGGCGGCTTCGCTCTCGGCGCGCTGCAGGAGCCGGACGGCCGTATCAACCGAGCCCACGTCGAGCTTGCCCGTAGCCTTGCCTTCAACTCTGATGGAACCGGGTACGGCGCTCGCCGGGATGTCGCCGATGACGATCGTATGCTCGCCCTTGTCGACGTGAACTTTCGCGACGCGGGTCACCTCGGCACCCGAGAGGAACACGGTCACGTTGTCGACCACCGATGTGGCAGCTACCTCGGCCGCAAGCGCGTGGAACGGCATGGCGGCCAGAAAAGCTGCCGCAAAGACAAGACGCATCTCGCTGTGACCTTCGCTTGGGTTGAGCTCTGACGGTGCCCCGATGAACCGCGTTGCCGGGCGGGAAACCGCCGCGCCAATTATGGCCGATGGGAAGCGCGATAAAAAGGCATTGACAGGGCCGGTGTTAACCAGAATACGCAAACGTATCCAGCAAATTCAGCCCGAAACCGCCTCTTTGCGAGCCTTCGCATACGCCCATTCGAGCCACGGTAGAAGCGCCACGATGTCATCGCGCTCGACCGTAGCGCCGCACCAGACGCGAAGGCCGGCCGGCATGCCGCGGTAAGCGGCAATATCAAAGCCTGCAGCCTCCGCTTCGAGCAGACGCACGAGTTCGCGCATGACATCAAGACGCACGCTCTCAGACGCGCTCATCAGCCCGGGGTCCGCAAACCGCATGGCGACGGGCGTGTGCGACCGCGTCTGGGGATCGGCCCCAAGCGGCGCCACCCACGGCGTGCGGTCGATCCAGTCGTAAAGGACCTGAGAATTGACACGGGCCCGCCAGATGGCCGCATCGAGACCGCCGAGGCCCTCGATCCACGTGAGCGCGTCGAGATAGTCCTCCACGCACAGCATCGACGGCGTGTTGATGGTCACGCCCTCGAAAACGTCATGCATGACCCCGTCTTGGTTCGTAAGCCGGAATAGCTTCGGCACGGGCCACGGGGGCCGGTAGGATGCGAGCCTCTCCAGCGCGCGGGGCGAGGCCACGAGCATCCCGTGCGCGGCTTCACCACCGAGCGCCTTCTGCCAGGAATAGGTCAGCACGTCGATTTTGTTGAGATCGATGACCTCGCCGAAAAGGGCCGACGTCGCATCGCAGATCACGAGGCCTTCGCGATCATCCGGAATCCAATTCCCATCCGGCACCGTTACGCCCGTCGTCGTGCCGTTCCAGGTGAAGAGCACGTCACGGGAGAAATCGACCTTACCCAAGTTCGGCAAATGCCCCGCCTCGGCTTCCAGCGTACGCAGATCGGCAAGCTTCAACTCAGCCATGGCATCGCGCAGCCAGTTGCGGCCGAAGATGTCCCACGCCAGCACATCCACACCGCGCGGGCCGAGCAGGTTCCACATCGCAAGTTCGAACGCGCCCGTATCGGAACCCGGAACGATCGCGACCTGATAGCCAGGTGGAAGTCGCAGAATATCCCGCGTGCGCTCCACCGCGAGCTTCAGCCTTTCCCGTCCGTCTACGGAGCGATGCGATCGCCCGATGAGCGCATCGCGCAAAGCATCGGGCGTCCACCCCGGGCGCTTGACGCACGGGCCGGACGAGAAGAACGGGCGGGCAGGTTTGACTTGCGGCTTCTTCGGTTCAGACATCGGGCGCTCTTTAGCACGCCTGCCGCATAAGAAAAAAGGCGGTCGCGAACGACCGCCTTCCAAGCACCAAAGCAACACGGGGGTGCGAAAGTCTTCAATCGAATTTGATGCGCAGGCCCGAACGGAACTGCTGCAGGACGGCATCCTTGTAGACGATGCGATTTCCGCCCGACGCCGACGGCACGTGGGAGGAAATGGCACCCTGTTCCCACAGCATCTGCCAGCCATTGTCCCAGATGATCGACTCCGTCAGGTTCGTGGCGACACCCGCCTGGACCGCAGCGGCCAGATTGATCTGGTTCTTGGTCATGGAACCTTTGGTGGTGCTGGTATCAGCAGGCAGAGAGGGATTGCCGGAGCAGGTGCCTGGATCATACGGGCCGTCGATCGAGTTGATGGCACCGATACACGTCGCCGACTCGTCATAAGTACGCCTTAAGCGTCGCCAGGAGAAACCGCCGCCCCCGCCAATGTACGGCGTGAACCGCGTCCCCGTATCGATATCGTAGATCAGGTTCACGAGGCCCGTCGTCCGCGAAAGCTTCACCGTGTCCGTGCGCGAAATCGAATACGCATTCGTATCGATGCCGCCGACAGACGTGTTCGGTGCCGAGTTCGTTGCGACATACCCCAGTCTGAAATCGTTGCTGATCTGATATTCCGGCGTGTAGTCAATCGCGATTTCAGCACGCAACGACGGCGTCAAATAGCGGCCGAACGTCAGACCAAAGATCGGCGACATGGGCAGATCGCCATCGTCGCGGGCGAAGTGGCCAGGGCTCGAATCCCCGAATAGATTGATATCCGTGTCTGTGATCGAAGCGCTTTGCGAAAGATTTCCACCCAGCATCAAGCCGACATACCAGTCGGAATCGGCATCATAGGTCGGAACAGGAACAGGTGCGGGAACGGGCATCGCAACGCCGCCGCCCATATCTCTGACGCCACCCCAGTCAGCGGCCATCGCAGGCGCTCCACCGGCGGCAAGTAGAAAACACGTGGCAACCCACGCTTTCGCAAATTTCATTTCTGATCCCTCAATTCGAGGCGCCGGCATGACGCGCGCCACTCGAAGACTCTGCTCAACGCTACACACGCGCTAACCGAGCCCTAGGAGGGAAAAGCGGGTTTCAATCGGTGTCCGTGGGCTCCCCGGACGGAAGAGGGAGCCCACTACGCTTCACGGGAGGGACACACGAACGCAAAACACGCGGAACAAACCACACCTTTGGCATTCCGGGCGGAGCAGGCGCGAGACACCCCTGCTCCATTCTTCTCGAAGGCGCGGGAGAAGCGCGCCCGGGATAAAGATCAGTTCAGATCGTAGCGGAGGCCGACGCGCAGCTGATGAGCGGTGATGTCGCTCAACTTCTCGCTGGAAACCACACCGTCTCCGTCGAACGCAGCCGTTTGGGCGTCGCCGAGGTAGAGGAAGCGATATCCGACATCGAGATAGAGGGCGTTGCCCGAGCTGACGGCAACCGGCTCATCCTTCATGCCGCCAACGTAGGTTGTCTGGCCGCCGCGAAGACGCCACGACACACCGGCCATGGCCGCCGCCGCGAAGTTGTTCGTCGATCTGCCGTCGAACTCGCTCGTGCAGCCGCACTGCTCGAACGTGCCCGAAGACGTCGAGTTGTGCGCAAAGCCGATGCCCGCGCCGATGTAGGGAACCAAGCGGCCGCCGCGGTTGAAATCGTAGTAGAGGTTGGCGAGCACGACCGTGCTGCTCAGATCGAAGCGAGCATTGCCGACAAGGCCACCGCCCGGTTCATAGAAGAGCGAGGACTCAGTCGTGGAGTTGAAGATGTGGTCGATCGTGATATCGCCGCGGAACCCGCGTCCGAAATAGCGGCCGATACCGCCACCGACGCTCCACGCGCCGTCTTGGCTGGTGTTTCCGACATCAAGGCCGCTGAAGCTCAGGGAAGGACTCGCGAACCAATTGTAGCCGCCGTCCGCTCTGATGTACCAGCCGGCGGAAGCCCGCGGCATCGGCTCCATGATGGGGGCATCTTTGAGACCGTACTCACCGAGGTCGGCCGCTGACGCGTTAAGAGCACTGCCAAGAACGAGTGCCGCGCTGAGCAATACTTTGCGCGTAATGAGCATGTGATTTCCCTTCTCAAGCGGCGCAGCGCTGCGCGCCGGACCGGTACTAAAAACCGGTCCTGAATATTACCGAGAAGGCTTAAGACGAGTTTAATTGCAGTCGGAATTTGAGACGGCGGAGCAGAAACCGTAAACTCACTGGGATGCTAACGAGAGGTTAACGGCGCGCGCCTGCAGCCACTCTCCTCATCGTCAGCGGAAAAAACTTTACGCCGCTGCAGCCGACTTCACGGCTTCGCAGATGTCACCGACGATGGTCGAGACGATCTTCTCATCGTCGCCCTCCGCCATGACGCGGATGACTGGCTCCGTGCCCGACGGCCGGATGACGAGACGGCCATTGTCTCCGAGCTTCGCCTTCGCGCCTTCGATCGCCTTGATGACGCGCATATCTTCCAGCGGCTGGCCGTTCGCGTAACGCACGTTGCGCAGGATCTGCGGCAGCGGCTGGAAACGGTTGCAGACTTCCGACACGGTTTTACCGGTGGCGACGACACAGGCCAGAATCTGCAGTGCAGAAACCAATCCGTCGCCCGTCGTGGTGAAGTCGGAAAGCACGATGTGGCCCGACTGTTCGCCGCCGACATTGAAGCCGTGCTTGCGCATGTGCTCGGTGACGTAGCGATCACCCACGGGCGTGCGCGCCAGCGTTAAGCCGATGGAGCGCAGATAGCGCTCAAGGCCGAGATTGCTCATCACGGTCGCGACGATGCCGCCCGCCGCGAGCTTGCCGGTCCGGTGCCAGCTCTCCGCGATGACGGCCATCAGCTGATCGCCATCGACGATCTCGCCCTTCTCGTCCACGATCACGACACGGTCAGCATCGCCGTCGAGACCGATGCCGATATCGGCGCGCAGCTCTTTCACTTTTTCGACAAGCGCCTTCGGCGACGTCGATCCGCAATTCAAATTGATATTGTGGCCGTTGGGCTCGACCCCAATCTTGATGACTTCTGCGCCGAGTTCCCACAGCGCTTCCGGCGCCACCTTGTAAGCCGCACCGTTCGCGCAATCGATGACGATGCGCAGACCCGCTAAACGCAACTGCTTCGGCATCGTGCGCTTGGCGAATTCGATATAACGCTCCTGCGCGCTCTCGACCCGCGTGGCGCGGCCGATGCGATCGGCTTCAACGAGCAGAGCGCTCGAATCGGATTCGATCAGCTCTTCGATCTGCTTTTCCATATCGTCCGACAGCTTGTAGCCGTCCGGATCGAAGAGCTTGATGCCGTTATCGTAGGAGGGGTTGTGCGAGGCAGACAGCATCACGCCGAGATCGGCGCGAAGCGAGCGCGTCAGCATGGCGACGGCCGGCGTCGGCATTGGCCCCAGCAGAAACACGTCCATGCCGACCGAGGTGAACCCCGACATCAACGCCGCCTCCAGCATGTAGCCGGAAAGCCGTGTGTCCTTGCCGATCACGACGCGGTGGCGGTGCGTGCCCGAACGGAAAACGGTGCCGGCAGCCATCCCGACCTTCAGCGCGATCTCCGATGTCATCGGAT
Organism: Hyphomicrobium sp.; assembly: GCF_035687085.1. Taxonomy (GTDB): domain Bacteria; phylum Pseudomonadota; class Alphaproteobacteria; order Rhizobiales; family Hyphomicrobiaceae; genus Hyphomicrobium_B. Next base: position 249,133 of record NZ_DASRYS010000013.1, read on the forward strand.
GCGTGTTGGCGAGACCGCGAATGCCGTCCGTGCCGAAATAGCGGCGTACCATGCTAACCTCCCGTCGTGCAGATCAACTCAGTCGCGCAGAACGCCCGAACAAAGCCAATCCGAAGAAATTGCGGCGAAACGCGAGCGCCGACGGACATCGGCGCGGTTCCCCTTCCCCTTAGAGACCATAGATGCCCGACAGCGCACGCGCATTCCATTGTGATGGTTTGAATTGCCGCAATTTTTGCACCGGATTCCACTCCGGGTTGCACGGACATGGGGGTTCTTTCCACATAATGAGATTTTGAGCCACAGGTTGGCTCGCATCACGGAATCGGCCCATAGGTCCGCTATTGATGCGACGCGCGCTTCGGGGCCAAAGTCGATAAGCGGGCGCAATCCGAGGGGATCGTTATGGCAGTCTTTCTAGCGGTCGCTAACCGCAAGGGTGGCGTCGGCAAATCTACTGTCTCTGTGATGCTGGCTCACGGGCTCGCCGTCTACGGCGGTAAGCGCGTTCTGCTGCTCGACCTCGACTCCCAGTGCAACGCCTCACTCATTCTCATGGGCGGCCACGGCTGGAACGAAGCCCGCAAGGCCGGAAAAACGATCGCCGACTACTTCTACGACCTTTTTGACGGCATTCCGGCGAACGCCCCGGACTACGTCGCAAGGAACGTCGGCGACGTGTCAATGGCGAACGGCAAACCGGCCCCCATTTCGCTCGTCCCCGGCTCGCTGCTTCTGGAGGACATCCAGGGCGAGCTCTATCTGAAGCAGGCGAGCCAGAGCAACGTTCCCGAAATCGTCGCCAACCGCGTTCGCGGCCGCATGGAAAGCCTCATCCGCCGCTTCGAAGGCGACTATGACGTCGTGATCCTCGATTGCGCGCCGGGCCTCTCCTTCGCCGCCCTCGCTGCGCTGAAGACCGCCGACAAGGTCATCGTGCCCTTCCGGCCGGACTACGTGTCTCAGCTGGCCGTTGATCGTGTCGCAATGCTGATTGAAGACATGCGCAGTCTCGACGATCTGGCCGCCATGCCGGCCGAAGACCGCCGTTACGTCTGCATCGCAAACTACGTGCGCAACGACGACCGGGATTATATGATGATCGAGGAGATCAGCCTCGTGCATCCCGTGCTCGAGACGTTTCTGCCGCAGCGCAACGGCATCGCCAACGCCTTCGACTACATCGGCCAGCTGCGATCGATCGACGTCAAGTATTCCGATGGCGCCGGCGATGTGAAAGAGCTGTATCAGGAGATTGCGCGCCTGGTCGAAACCGTGGCGGCAAACAAGAAGAACGAAGTCTCCGTTTCCTAATCATCGAAGGCGGGAAAGCGTCGAACATGAGCAAAGGCAAGCAGCTCTGGCCCGGCGATGAAATGGCAGCGTTCTTCCGCGCGCATATTGATCGCGAGACGGCCCTCGATGCCGAGGCCGCCGGCCGGCTGGCCGCCGCATTGACGAAATCCATCAATCGCATGCTCGTCCGCGAGATGCCGCCGGCCCCCTCCCTCGTCGAGCAGCCGTCCGTTGCTGAAGCTCCGAGAGCCCCAGCTCCCGCGCCTAAGCGCGAGCGGAGCAGTGGCAGTGGCGAAGCCTTCAATCCCTACCGCTTCTCCGCCATGGTCACACTCGCCAAGCACGGCCGCGAAGGCCTGATGAAGTCACTCCAGGAAATCAAATCGGCGGAAAACCTCAGGGCGTTGGCGGAAGCGCAGCATGTGCCTGTTGCGCCGACCCTGAAGCGAACCGATGATATCCGCAAAGCCATCATAGCAGGGGTCGAACGCCGCCTCGCCGATCGCAAGGCCGCGGCCAGCTGACCAGTTCCAGCAAATAGCAAGAAGGATGTGACGTGGTGGCCAAAGCGCCGACTGACGAACAGCCGGGCCTCCGCCGCTCCATCGGCACGACGCAACTCGCGCTTTATGCGCTCGGCAGCATGGTGGGCTCGGGAATTTACGGGCTCATCGGCAAGGCTGCGGGCGAAGCGGGATCCGCCGTCTGGCTGTCGTTTCTCATTGCCATGTTTGCCGCGCTACTGACGGCGCTGTCCTACGCATCGCTCGGCTCGCGCTACCCGCGCGCCGGTGGCGCCGCCTACGTGACCGACCGCGCCTTCCGAATTCCGGTGCTGAGCTTCACCATCGGGCTCGCGCTGGTGGCATCAGGCCTGACCTCGATTGCGACGCAGTCAAAAATTTTCGCCGCGATCCTCGCCGACCTCACCGGCCTCGACTTGGTGTCGCCGACGGGAATCGCGATCGGCTTTCTGCTGATCCTGAGCGGCATCGTCTTCCGTGGCATCCGCGAGAGCATGTGGGTGAACGTGCTCTGCACGTTGCTCGAAGTCTCAGGGATTCTCCTCGTTATCGCCGCGGGCTTCTCCTACTGGGGCACGGTCGACTACTTCGAGACCCCCGCAGGCAAATCGGAAACGGGCGTGGCGCTCGTCGTCCTGCAGGCATCCGTGCTGACGTTCTTCGCCTTCATCGGCTTCGAGGACGCCATCAACGTCGCCGAGGAATGCAAGGACCCGCAGCGGACGATTCCGCGCGGGCTCATCATAGCGACGGCCTCGGCAGCCCTCCTCTACGTCGGCGTCTCGATCACCGCGGTGTCCGTGCTGCCGTGGAACGAACTCGCCGCCGCCCCGAGCCCCCTGACCGCCGTCCTCCAGCGCGCCGCGCCGAGCATACCGACCGAACTCATGAGCTTCATCGCGCTCTTCTCGGTCGCCAACACAGCGCTCGTCAACTACGTGACGGCCTCGCGCCTGATCTACGGCATGTCGGGCCAGGGCCTGCTGCCTGGCTTCGTCGGCCGCGTACACGTCACGCGGAGAACCCCGCACGTCGCCGTCGCGGTGATCCTCGCACTGTTGCTCCTGCTTGTCGTAGCCGGAGATATAGCCGACCTCGCCGCAGCGACCGTCCTGCTGCTGCTCGTCGTCTTCATTGCCGTGAATGCGTCGCTCGTCGTCCTGAAGCAGCGCGCGGGCGAACCTACCGGACAATTCGAGATTCCGATCGCCCTGCCGATCGCCGGGATCGTCGTCTGCGCCGGACTCATCATCACACGCGTGGCAAGCACCGACTGGCGCGCCCCGGCACTGGCCGGCGCACTCATCGCGCTCATCCTTTGCCTCTACGCCGGCCTGCGGATGATGCCCGCCAAAATCAGATAGCGCAGGCCGATTCCCTCTCCCCTTGACGGGGTTCAGCCCAGGACACTGAGTATGCCGCTCGGATTCCCCTCCCCTCGACGGGGAGGGGTTAGGGGTGGGGTGAACAACGCATGCGCGAACGACGCTTGGCTCGCTCTACGCGCTCTACATCGCCAACGTCCGCGAGGCTCAGTCGAGCCCCTTCTCCGTGCCGGCCTGGCATGCACGCCAGACCTCGATCGCCTGTTTCGTTTCCGCAACGTCGTGCACGCGAATGATCTGCACGCCCGCAGCCGCGCCCGCGATCGCGCAGGCGAGCGAACCGGGCACCCGGTCCTTCGCGGCATCCACATTGCAGAGCTGACCGATCATCTTCTTGCGGCTGGCGCCGAGCAGGATCGGCACACCGAGCCCGTGATAGAGCGCAAGTCCCGCCATGACCGCCACGTTGTGATGAAGGTGCTTGCCAAAACCTATACCCGGATCAGCGATCAGCTTCGCCTTCGGAATACCGGCAGCAACGCACGCCTGAATGCGGCTCTCCAGATAATCGAAAACATCGAGCACGACGTCGTCGTACTTTGGATTGTCGTTCATCGTCTTAGGATCGCCGAGCGCATGCATGATGCAGATCGGAAGCCCGGTCTCGGCGGCAACCTCAAGCGCCTCCGGATCGTACGTGAACGCCGAGACGTCGTTGAGAATGTCGGCGCCCGCGGCAGCCGCCTGCCGCATCACTTCCGACTTGCGCGTATCGACCGAGATCACCGCGTCGGTCTTGGCCCGCAAGCCTTCGACAACGGGAATGACACGGCGCAGTTCTTCATCAAGGGGAACGGCGTCAGAACCCGGCCGCGTGCTTTCACCGCCGATGTCGAGAATGTCGGCGCCCTCTTCGACAAGGCGCAAGCCTTGTGCGATCGCCGCCTCCGTTGTCGCGAACTGACCGCCGTCGGAAAAACTATCCGGCGTGACGTTGACGATGCCCATGATGCGCGGCCGGTCGAGCGATAAGCCCGCAACGCGCCCGCGCGGCTGCGACAGCTCTTGCAGGATATCGGCAGCCGATAATGCGTCGCGTCCCCAGTCGCCGCTGAAGGCATCGCCAAGCACGACCGTTCGCCGCTTCGTGACGGGCGAGGCCCGCGTCAGCACGTCGAGCGCTGCAAAAGAGAGGCGGCTCCCGGCAAGAGGCAGCCCCTTCCACTCCGGAACGTCGGCTTCGTCGATGGCGCGAGGCACGCTCCGGTCCCAGAAGATTGCACTCGGTTGCAGATAGACGGATCGTTTCATTTCTTAGGAAGCTCTTTCGACGCCCAACTCATAAAAAGGCGGCCGCGAGATGATCGCGGCCGCCGGGAAAATAGAGGACCATTCCGGCCGGTTACTGCGGCTGCGGCTCGGGCTCGATATCGATCCCGCCCTTGGGCTCGCCCCGCGGCCGCGGCGGCTGCCGGCCCGCAGATGGCACGGCCGAACCGGCCGGGCCCTTGCTGCCGTCATCGTCCGTCGGACGCGAAATCTTCTCGCCGCGCATGATCGCCTGGCACTCGTCGCCGCTGATCGTCTCGTATTCCATGAGCGCCTGCGCCATGGCTTCGAGTTCGGCCTTGTGCTTGGTCAGAACTTCCCACGCGATGCTCTGGCCGGTCGTCACGATGCGACGGGTTTCCTCGTCGATGAGCTTGGCGGTTTCCTCGCTCATGTTCTTCTGCTGCGTGATCGAATGGCCCAGGAACACTTCCTGCTGGTTCTCCGAGTAGAGCAGCGGCCCGAGCTTGTCGCTCATGCCCCACTCCGTCACCATCTTCTTGGCGATGTTCGTCGCCTGGCTGATGTCGCTCGAAGCACCCGTGTTCAAGTGTTCGCGGCCATAGATGATCTGCTCGGCGACGCGGCCGCCGAAGGCCATCGCGATCTTGCCCTCGCACCACTGCTTCGAATAGCTGAGGCGGTCACGCTCCGGCAAACTCATCGTCACGCCCAGCGCCCGGCCGCGCGGAATGATCGTCACCTTGTGCAGGGGATCGTTGCCCGGCACGACGAGGTTGACGATGGCGTGGCCGGCTTCGTGATACGCGGTCGCGAGTTTCTCTTCCTCGGTCATGGCCATGGTCTTGCGCTCGGCGCCCATCATGACCTTGTCCTTGGAATCCTCGAACTCGGCCTGCGTCACGAGACGCTTGTTGCGGCGGGCGGCAAGCAAGGCTGCCTCGTTGACGAGGTTCGCAAGATCCGCACCCGAGAAGCCCGGTGTACCGCGCGCGATGACCTTGGCATCGACGTCCGGCGCCAGCGGCACCTTCTTCATGTGAACGCGCAGGATCCGCTCGCGTCCGACCACATCAGGGTTCGGAACGACGATCTGGCGGTCGAAACGGCCGGGACGCAGCAGCGCCGGGTCGAGCACGTCGGGACGGTTCGTCGCCGCGATGATGATGATGCCTTCGTTGGCCTCGAAACCATCCATCTCGACGAGCAGCTGGTTGAGCGTCTGCTCGCGCTCGTCGTTGCCGCCACCGAGACCGGCGCCGCGATGACGGCCGACGGCATCGATTTCGTCGATGAAGATGATGCAGGGCGCGTTCTTCTTCGCCTGCTCGAACATGTCGCGCACGCGGCTTGCGCCGACGCCGACGAACATTTCGACGAAGTCGGAACCCGAGATCGTGAAGAACGGCACGTTGGCTTCGCCGGCAACGGCGCGTGCAATGAGCGTCTTACCGGTGCCCGGAGGGCCGACCAGCAAGCAGCCGCGCGGAATGCGTCCGCCCAAGCGCTGGAACTTCTGCGGGTCGCGGAGAAACTCGACGATCTCTTCGAGATCGGCCTTCGCCTCGTCCACGCCGGCGACATCCTCGAACGTCACGCGGCCATGCCGCTCCGTCAGAAGCTTCGCGCGAGACTTGCCGAAACCCATCGCGCGCCCGGAGCCGGACTGCATCTGACGCATGAAGAAAATCCACACGCCGATGAGCAGCAGCATCGGGAACCAGCTCAGGAGAATGCTCGTGATCGACTGCACTTCATCCTCGGAGGGCTTCGCTTTGAACTTCACACCCTTCTCGCGCAGGCGGGTCACGAGGTTGGGATCTTCCGGAGCATACGTCGAGAACGTCGCGTCCCCGGCGCCCGCATCCCGTTTCGTACCCGTGATGCGATTGCCCGAAAGCACGGCCTCCGACACGTTACCCTTATCCACGGCATCTAGAAATTCCGAATATTGAATTTCGTTCGTGCGGCGGGTCGTGCTCGGATTGCTCACGAGGTTGTATAGTGCCAGCAAGAGGACGAATAACGCCGCCCAGATCGCAAGTTTCTGATAATTCGGGTTCATTTTTTTCCTTGATGGCGCCATCGGCACCAAAATGGCGCGTGCTCGGTGGCACTGCTGCCCCCAAAGTGAGAGCTTAACATAGGTGGCGGCCAATCTCCGCACAAGTTCGTGCGATTACCTAGCTTTCGGGCCTCGATCTTACCCCCCAATTCTTAAGATGTAACCGAGGCCAGGGGCGTCAATTGGAACCCCTGCGGGTCGAGCGGCGGGGCCTCTGGAAGGGCAAAAGGCGCCAAAGAAGGCGCTGCAACAAGTTCATCTCCCGCCCAGAACGACGGCAACGCCGCAGCCGCCCGCGCCGGCGGCCGCAATTCGTCGCGAAGCCGCGGCAGGATAGCGGCGTAAGCGGCGCTGCCCAGGGGCCTCACCGTGATCGCTCGACTCGCGATCTGCGACGTGAGGCCGCCAGTTTCTGCAGACCAGGAAAGCGCAAAGCGCTTGTCCCAAATTCTGACGGACTGCGGCGGAAGTTCGACCGGGCTCTGATTGAGCCGGCCCACTTCTCTCCAAACGCGGATATGGCGCGGGCCAGCCCACACCATCGCCCCGCCGAGCGTCGCGGCGCACCGGTCTTTGCCCCTCAGGCGCGCCGCCAGAGCTTCAACTTCTGAAAGCCGCGCCTCGGGACTGGCGCCGCCGAAGCGGCCAATCAGACGCGCCAGCACCTTCTGCCTCAGATACGCCGGTCCCTCGTCAAAGGCCCGGCGATCGAGAGATGCGAACACCTCGTTCCCAAACGAAAGTTCGAGCGATTGGATGAAGAACTCTTCCGCATACAAAAGCGCCTCGCGCGCTTCTCCCAGCCGCCGCGCCGACGTCGCCAGGGCCTTCGACGACAGGCCCAAGCCGCTCAGATCGGCCATGGCCGCACGCACGCGCGCGCGTTCAAAGCGATCATCCGTGTTCGAGGGGTCTTCGACGTAGGCGACGCCCGCCTCGACGGCGGTAGCGATGAGACGGCCCTTCGCGAAGCCGAGCAGCGGCCGTACGAGAATAACAGACGATTGTGCGCAGAGCGGCCGCTCCGAGTGCATCCCGGAAAGACCATCGATGCCCGCGCCACGCGCAAGCCGCATCAGAAACGTTTCGGCCTGATCGTCGAGATGATGCGCCGTCGCGATTGCGACGCCGCCATCGCCAAAGCTGCGGGCGTACTCTTCCAGAAGACGGTAGCGCGCCTCGCGCGCCGTGGCGGCGATTCCCGTTTGCGGCTTCGCGCCATCCCACGGCAAAATCACGTGGGGCAAACGGAGACGCCGGGCAGTCTCGCCGGCGAGTTCCGCTTCAAGCCGCGACTCTGGCCGAAGCCGATGATCGACGGTCGCGACAGAAAGCGATGGACGAATGGACTTCGCGCGCGCGAGCCAGTCGGCGGCAAGCACCATGAGCGCCATGCTGTCCGGTCCGCCGGATACAGCCAGAACAACGTGCCCAAACCGAGCGAGAGGCGCGAAGGCGGCGTCCGCTTCAGCTTCCCTAATCGGCAGTGGCGATACGCTGCTCACGGGTTCCTTAGCGGAGATGAGCCCGCTCTCCCTGATCGCTTATTGGCAGCCGATCCGCTGCCGCTCCGTCTGCGCGCGCGCCTTCACGTTTTGCGGCGCCGCCGGGAACTTCGACGCCAGCTCCGAGAAGGACGAGCACGCCGCCTCCTTCTGGCCGAGCCGGTCGAGCGACATGGCGAGCTTCAACAAGCTGTCGGCCGCCTTGCCGCCCTGCCCGTACGTCGAATAACCCTTCAAGAACGAACTCGCCGCCGCCTTGTATTGACCGCGCACGAAATACGTCTCGCCCAGCCAATATTGCGCGTTGCCGGAAAGCGAGTCGTTGGGAAACTTCTTCAGAAAATCGGTGAAGCCTGTTTCCGCCGACGCATAATCGCGCTGGAGCAGATAACCGTACGCCGTCTCGTAAAGCTGCTTGGGATCGCCAACGGGCTCGCTTTCGAGCGGCAAAGCCGCCGTCTGAACACCCGAAGCCGATGCGGCAACGCCAGCCGCGCTCGCGGGCGCAGCCTGTCCTGCGTCGTCCAGCAACCCGCCGATGGCGTCGCCGCCCGGCGAAATCGTCGTCGATCCGAAGCCGCCTGCCGAGGCATCGGCGTGATCGAGGGCGCCGCCATCGCCAACGCCATTAACATCCGAGCGCCGCGGGACACCGCCCATACTGCGAATCTGATCCGACAGCTGCTGCACTTGCGCGGAGAGCGCGCGAACCTGCGTCTCCAATCCGTCGATTCGGGCCGGATCCGCCGCTACTGCGCCGCCGGATGAGGGAAAGGGTTGCGCCGCCGTACCGCCGCCCTTGGCCAGCGATTCCAAAGTTCCGACGACGACCTGCATATCGACGAGTTGCTCCTCGAGAGCCTGCACCCGCGCCTTGAGGGCCGCATCGCCAGAGGACGCTGCCGCAGAAGCTCCCGCCGCACCTTTCGGCGCGCGCGCATCGCTCGACTGCGCCAGAACCGGAGCGGCCGATAGCGCGCACGCGAGCGCTACGACCTGCAATCGCAAGCCACTCCGAAGAATCCCCGCAAGCTTGGCCATTCCCGGCACTACCTCTGATGTTTGATCAAACGAAATTCTCAAGAAGAACGGCGGTCATTTGCCGGCTGCCTGAAACTGTAGCTCAGCACCGTGTGCGCCTCCACCTACGCCGCGTCGCAGCACGGATCAATCGGCATGCACGGCCGGAGCGATATTTACTGCGACACCGCTTCGGATGGCTCAGGGCGCGGACCGCTCAGCGGCACTATCGCCGTTCGCGCCGGCAAATCCGAAACAGCCGGACGCGACTGCCGGCCTCTGTCGATGCGCCAATCCCTTATGTAGACTTCGGCGTTCCGGTTCTGAGCCTGGCAAAGAGGGTCGTCACACAACGCCAGCCTGTCCGCGGTTCCGGCAGCTTCGATCTCGATGCGATTCTCCGCAAGCCCGGCGGCCACAAGCCGCTCGCGAACCGCCTCAGCGCGCTGTAACGAAAGCGCACCCGATGCTGGCCCGCTGCCGCCGTCGTCGGCCCTGCCAATGATCACGACCGCGAGGTCAGGCCGGGCATTCAACCAGCGCGCCTGATTCTCGATCAGGTGCCGCGCCCGCCCGCCGATGACCGCGCTGTTCTCCGCAAAGAACACCCGGTCGCCGACATCGATCAGAAAAGCACGCCGGTATTGATCGGTGCGTTCCGCGAGGCGCGCTCTGATCACGGCACGCTCGTCCGGAATCCTCTCGCCACGATCGAGCGCCGCGAGTACGCGCTTGGCGCGCAGAGCTTCCTTCGATCCCGGAAAATCGCTGACCACCCGGCCCAGCAATCGGCGGCCCGAATCCTCGGCGTGATCCGACAGGGCATCGAGCCCGTCTTCGAGCAACTCGGTGGCTTTCTCGCCGTCCGCCGATTGGTCTTGTGAGTGGTCTTCAGCAAATACGCGAGGGGCAAATACCGCCGTTACGGCGAGCATCCCGCAGAGAATGCCAATCGCTAGATTGGTAGTCGGCAATTTGAACATCGAACTGGCGCCGCAACTATAAAAATGCTGACGCCCTTATGGGAGGCCAATTAGGCCAAACTTTGCTAATTCGATGAGACGCAAAAGCTCTGTGGAACTGTGGCACGGACGAACCACCACCCGGGCCCGCCAGCAAGCAAGTGGCCCGCTGGCGCCCAACACGGTTAGCGCTGGCTGACGACGCCGCCGCTGTTAAGCACTGTCTGCGCGCGGCGATTCTGCGACCAGCACGAGATATCGTTGCACACTGCGACAGGACGTTCCTTGCCGTACGAAATCGTGCGGATACGGCCGCCGTTCACACCATGCTCGGAGAGGTAGTTGCGAACCGTCGTGGCGCGGCGGGCACCAAGCGCGATGTTGTATTCGCGCGTGCCGCGCTCGTCGGCGTGACCTTCGATCGTGATGGTGTAATTCGGGTACTGCTGCAGCCACTGCGCCTGCTTCGACAGCGTCTGTGCGGCTTCCGGCGTCAGATCCACCGAGTCGGTCGAGAAGTAGACAAGGTCGCCGACGTTCTGCGTGAAGTCGCGCTGCGAGCCCGGCGTTGCGTTGCCGTACTTGCTGCTCAGCCCATCAGGCTGCATGTCCTTGTTGGCGCACGCACCGAGCGTTGCGGCAAGAATCGAAACGGCGGCAAGGCGCAGACCCCAGCTCCGCGCAAACGTGGCCATCATTTCGCACATCCCCTTCGTATCGATCTCACCTCTCTCGCCATCGGCAGTTGTTTTGCCCGGCAGAGAGATAGCTGTTTCATCTCCGCATAGAGAATCGTTCAGCCTAAAATATGGCCGAGTCCACGGATGACCCTCCGGGACTCTCAAGAGAGCCCGGTAAATCTGGATCTCCCGCGATCCGTCTCTGACAAACTTGTAGCATCACAATGAGAGGTGCGCGTGCGACTAATTTGGTTTTGAGCACTTTTCTCGATCTTTTCCCGCGTCAAAAACAGGCGGTGGAATCGAATTTTTCAAAGCAGTTTTGGGACGCCGAAAGCACGAATTCAGAATCAAAAAAAGGCCTCGGAAACGAGGCCTAAAAAAGCTCAAGACCGAGATGGTGGCGAGTTACTCGCCAACAACTCGGTCTTGAAGAATAGGATGAAAAACGCAGTACCCAGTAGGCAGGTAGCACTTATCGCGCGACCTGCTCCTGAGCGACGGCCCCACCGCGTTTCATGAACTGGCGCTGAGCACCAGCCAGGAAGATCACAGTGAAATCGAATGCGCCTTTCACAGGTAGTCTCCTTTGATCAGACTACTCGCTATTAGCGAGCAACCTGGTCGGAAGCCGTCGGGCCGCCGAGCTTCAAAGGCGTATGTTCAGCTTCGCGACGGCAAGCGCCGAGAGCGACTGCCGCGACAACTGCTGACAAAAGGATCAGCCCCTTCACACCCTGCATGGTCATATCTCCTGATACGATTCCGGCAAAAGCCGTACTCTGGGGTACCGGGAGGGCGCGTCCCGATCAAGGACAGAGGGGGCAATTCTCAAGTTTTCCAAGGCAATAGATGCGAAAATGCAACGGGACTTAGTGGGCAAAAGTCAACAGTTCGGCGACGAGAGTTAAGATGAGCAATCATATGAAATCGCTCATCTTTTGAGTTATCGGCCGAGGCGCCGTTAAGAATTGCGCCGCGCCATTCGTAAATAGGGTGTTAATTGAGAAGCGGTGACCACGCGGGGTCGGAAGCAAACGCCGGCGTATCGACCTTCCGCTCGTTGTAGCCGGTGATATCGACCGAGTAGATTCGGGGCCCGCCATTGGCGCCTTGCGACTCGCGGAAGAACATCAGAACCCGGCCATTGGGCGCCCAGGTCGGGCCTTCGTTATGAAAACCGCCAGTCAATGTGCGCTCGCCCGAGCCGTCGGGCTTCATGACGCCGATGATGAACTCACCGCCGGTTTGCTTGGTGAACGCGATATAGTCCCCGCGCGGCGACCAGACGGGCGTCGAGTAGCTGCCATCCCCCATCGAGATCGGACGCTGGTTGGATCCGTCCGAGTTCATCACCCAGAGCTGCTGTCTGCCGCTCCGGTCGCTTTCGAAGACGATTTGGCTGCCATCAGGCGAGTAGCTCGGGCTGGTATCGATTCCGTCGGACTGCGTAAGCCGGCGCGGCTGCCGAGACCGCAGGTCCATTTCGTAGATGCTCGACCGTCCGTCCGGCGTTCCAAGACTCATGACGATGCGTTGGCCGTCAGGCGAGAACCGCGGAGCGAAAGTCATATTCGGGAAATCGCCGACGAGCTCGCGGCGTCCCGTCTCCAGGTTCATGATGAAGACGCGCGGCTGATCGTTCGTATAGGACATATACGTGATCTCCTGGTTCGTCGGAGAAAACCGCGGCGTGAGCACCAGCTCCTGGCCCTGCGACAGCAAACGGACGTTGGCGCCGTCCTGGTCCATGATGGCAAGGCGCTTGATGCGCTTCTCTTTCGGCCCCGTCTCGTCGATGTAGACGACGCGCGTATCGAAGTAGCCCTTCTCGCCCGTCAGCCGCTCGTAAATGCTGTCGGCGATGAGGTGGCCGATGCGGCGCCAGTTCCGCGAAGCCGTCGAAAAACGCTGCCCGGCGAGCTGCTTGCCGCCGGCCACATCCCACACGCGGAATTCAGCGCCGACCTTGCCGTCGCCGGCGTTGACGACACGCCCGACGACGAGCGCATCGGCCTGAATGGCGCGCCAGTCGTTGAAGCGCGGCGCGGCATTGACGTCGCGGACCTGTTCCAGAAACGATTGGTGATCGAGCGGGCGGAACAGCCCCGATCTTTCAAGATCGGCTTCGACGACCGCCGAAATATTTCGCGCAAGCTCGGAATCATCACCGAGGAAGGAGGGAATGGCGATCGGAATGGGCGCGATCGTGCCTTCGGTCTGCGTACCCTTCAGCTGCGCCCTGGCAACAGGCGTAAAGCCCGGTACGAGCCAGACACCGAGGGCGACGAGCGTCGCAACGGAAAACAGCCTTTTGAGGCGGACTTTCAAGGTCATGGATGGTCTCTCATTGCGGCACAGCGGCGTTGCAGAAAATCAATAGCGTGATGCTTCGCTTCGCGGTCGAATGAAGCAACTTTTGGGCGTTTACAACATTTCTCGCGGATCGAACGTCCACTCGATGTATCTCCATCCGCCCTCGTACTTGTCCGGCGGCAGCCGGAACGGGGAGCACATCCTGACGGCTCTGAGGGCTGCCTCGGCGTACACCTGACCTGCAGTCGTCGGCGGCGCGGACGTGACGCGCGGCTCTCCGGCGAGCGTGCCATCGGGGTTCAGCTCCCAATGGAGCTCGACGACCGGAACCTCGCTGCCGCCACCCGTGCCCGGCGGACGCCAACAGCCGTTGAGCTGTGACTTCAGCATCCCCTTGAGCAGATCCTGCTCGCGCGCCGAAAGGACCGTGTCGGTCCCCGTCTGCGTGCCGGCTTCCTTGCCGAACTTCTCCGAAGTGGCGCTGGAACCCGATGCCTGCTGCCCCTTCTTGCGCTTGTCCTTGTCGAGAAGCGCCTTGGGCGTGGAATCTTCTGGCGACTTCTCGAGCAGAGACGCGATCTTGCTCGGGTCGAACTGCTTCTTCGCCGCCTCAGCTTTCTTCTTGGCCTCTTCTTCCTTCTTCTTCTTGAGTTCGGCGGCCTTTTTCTTCTTGGCTTGCTCTTCGGCTTTCTTCTTGGCTTCGGCTTCGGCTTTCTTACGCGCCTCTTCCTCAGCCTTTTTCTTGGCTTCCGCCTCGGCTTTTTTCTTGGCTTCTTCCGCGCGCCTTTCCTCCTCGAGTTTTTGCTCGAGAAGCTTTTTCTCGTCCGGCGTTGGACCAGGCGTGGGCTCCGGCGGAGGTGGAGGTGGCGGCGGCTCCTCCTTCGGCTTCACGACGGGCTCGGCAGGAGGCGGCGGAGGCGGTGGCTCGGCAGCCTCTGGCGGCTCGGGCTCAGGCGGCGGCTCGGTTTTCGCCACCTGCTCTTCGGCGGGCGGAGGCGGAGGTGGCGGAGCGTTGGTGGGCTTCGGCGTATCGTTCTTGCTGTCGTCGGGCTTGGGCTGGTCGTTCGCCTTCGTCTCGAGATTTTTTGCGTTCTCCGCGCCCTGCTTCAGGCGCAGGAATTCCGACGGCGTGATGATGTCCGCGGCGATCGCCGGCGTATCCGGCGACAGCGGGGGATTGGCGTGCATGGAGAATACCGCCCACCCGAGAAGGGAAGCGTGCAGCAGGAGCGACAGAATAAGTCCGAAGGGCACGGGTCAGCACCCATCATCGCTAAGGGGCGTAAGGTCTGATCGGCGAAGCTGAGGGCGAACCGTCGGGCGAACGGAAATGCACGCAAGTGGCCTCGAACCGCCTGTGCGGTGCGCCAACATCGCCCTTCGCGTCTCCCATGGCGGACGCGCATTCTGGTTCGTCATACGTATCGTCCTTTGGCGAATGTATGCGCTACGTGCCTCCCTTTTCCTGATCGAGAACGAACGACAGTTTTTTGAAGCCGCCGTCATTGATGCGGCCCATGACGCTCATGACGATTCCATACGACACGCCCTTGTCGCCACGCACGAAGATGGTCTCGTCGTACCCGTTCTTGGCGATGGCCTTGAGCTTCGCTGCGAGCTCATCGATGGGAACCTGGCTTTCGCCGATGAACACGTCGCCGTTGACTTTGACCGTGACGGCCAGCGGTTCCTGCTTCGGCGCGGGGATTTCCTGGCCCTTGGCTTCCGGCAGTTCGACGGGGATCCCGACTTGTAGAAGCGGTGCGGCGACCATGAAGATGATCAGAAGCACGAGCATCACGTCGACCATCGGCGTGACGTTGATCTCGCTCATGGGCATATGACGGCCGCGCCGCCCGCGTCCTCCGCCCCCGCCGCCTTTGACGCTCATCCCCATCGGTTCAGGTCCTCACGTCGATCTGGCGAGACACGATCGCTGCAAACTCGTCGGAAAAGGCATAGAGACGCTGCGAAATGGCCGACGAATCAGCCGAAAACTTGTTGTAGAATACAACCGCCGGAATGGCGGCGATGAGGCCGAGGGCCGTCGCGAACAAGGCTTCCGCGATACCGGGCGCCACGACCGCGAGCGAGGTGTTCTTCGACACCGCGATCGACTGGAAGCTCGACATGATCCCCCAGACCGTGCCGAAAAGGCCGACGAAGGGCGCAGTCGATCCGACGGTCGCAAGGAACAGAAGGCGGCGGTCGAGACGCTCCATCTCACGGCTGATGGTCACGTCCATCACCTTCTCGACGCGCAGCTGAATACCGCCCAGCGCGCGGATGTTGCCTTCGACAGAACGTTTCCACTCGCGCATCGCCGCAACGAACAGCGCCGCCATCGTGATCGTGCGCCCGCGCGACAGGTTCGCGTAAAGCTCGTCCAGCGACTGGCCGGACCAGAACAACTGCTCGAAGCGGTCGCTTTCGACGCGCGCGCGCCGGAACGCCAGGAGCTTCTCGAAAATAATCGCCCACGACCACACAGACGCGACGCCCAGGCCCGTCATCACCAACTGGACGACGATATGGGCCTGTAGAAAGAGCTCGACGAACGAGAAACCTCCCGCTGCGACCGGGGCAACGGCGCTTTGGGCGACATCCGCGGGATTCATTTCACCATCCATGTCGTAGAATTAGGACACCCGTACGGAGCCGCACGGGCCTTGGAATTTCGGCAGCATTGGGACGCGCCGGGCGCGAGCCCGATGAAGTTTGCGTATGACGGCGTAATGACCCTCACCCCGGCAGCAAGCCCGTCGCTTACCCGCACTCATTCGCGTCGAGAGCTTTTGACGCCCAATATGACCAAACGAGGGCTGTGTGTAGCCGACGGCAATGACGCATCGTCGTGTTTATCCACGAAAAATGCGGCCATTGATCTCACCATGAGCCATGCCGAGGGCGCTGCTGCATGTCAATTGCCGTGTGGCCGCGCATCGCCATTTGCCGCGAATATCGCGAGCAGACGCGGTGGACTAGGCATTAGGCGGAAGAATTCTTCACCGCTTCGTGCGCCTCGAAGGCGCTACGCACGGTATCGCTGAGGCGCAGCGGTTTTCCCGACATCGAGACCAGCACGACGACAACTTCCGCCGAGACGAGCACCTTGCCTTCGCGGCAAATCCTCTGGTCGAGCGTGACGCTGGCAGCGCCCAGCGCCTTTACCCGCGTCTCGACCTCGAGCAGATCGTCCATTCGGGCGGGACGTGCGAAATCGAAGCTCATCCGCCGGACGAGAAAGGCAGCCGGTTCGCGGCTGTCCGAACCATCGATCATGCGGCGCGCATCGGTGCCGAGCAGCCGCAGGAAGTCCGTGCGCCCGCGTTCCGCGAACCGGACGTAGGATGCGTGATAGACCACCCCGCCGGCATCGGTGTCTTCGAAGTAGACGCGCACGGGGAGAACGTGATGCTGACCCTCGGCATCGCGAACGATGCGTCCGGCGAGATCTGGCCACTGGCTTGAAGTCAAACTTGCCCCTCCTCGGCACCGCCGAGTTCAATCATGACGATTTCGGGCGGCGAGCCGAACCGGATCGGCAACGACGAGCACCCAAGACCGCCCGAAACGATCAGGTGGCGTCCGCCCTCGACGATATGGCCATACACGTAGCGCGAGCCGTATCGCGACGGCACGACCGGCGCGTACCCGAAGATGCGAACCTGCCCGCCGTGCGTATGACCTGAAATCGTCAGCGACACGCGCTCGGGCATCACCGGGAAGATGTCGGGCTCGTGCGCCATCAAGACGACCGGCGCATCGTCGGTGACGAGCCGCAGCGTACCCGGGAGGTCGTCCACGCCGCGAAAGCGTGTCTTACTGCCTTCAGCGAACTCGTCGGAGCTCGCTCCGCGCGGGCGGAATGCCCATTGGTCGCCGAGACCGGCGAGCCAGAACGGGTGCCCGTCCTTTTCCAGCCGCACGGCCGTGTTCTCATGCACCGTGATCCCGGCCGCCTGCAGCGCCAATCCCGCAGGCGTCGGGCCCGCTCCTCGCTCCTGGACCTCTTCCGAGTCCCACCAGTCGTGGTTGCCCAGAACGGCGTGCACGCCGAGCGGCGCCTTGAGACCCGCAAGCGCCTGCGCCCACGCTTGATCGCTCACCTTGGCGGAGTATTGGCCGAGCCGGTAACCGACGACGTAATCGCCCAGAAGCAGCACTGCGTCGGCTTCGAGACGGTTCGTCTGCTCGACGATATTCTGCACCCGCTCGACCGACATCCACGGCTCGCAGACATGAAGGTCGGCGAGCACCGCGAGCTTCAGCTTGAGCCCTGACGTCCAGTTCGGCGGAATAAGGTTGTAGGTGGTGACATTCTCGCGGAATGCCTCTGCGAGCGCATAACCGCTCAGCGCTGTGGAGCCAACGCCGGCAACACCCGTCAACTTGAGCAGATCGCGGCGGCTGATCAAACCAGTTACCCTCAGTCCCGTTCAATTGGCTCGTTCAACTGGCCTGTTTAATTGGCCGGTTCAGCTGAATTTTCCTGTTGCCCGACCGATCGGGCCGGCGCTGCGAAGCAAGAACAGCAACCGTTCCACTGTCGCCAGAGAATGCTGTCGAAACGGTGAATTTGGCCAACGCAAAGCGGCAAGAGCGGCGTTAAGTCTCGTCCGCGCCGTCGTCGAAAATCGGCAACTCCGGCGAGACCGCGCGCGCCGGGCCGCTGACGCCCAAATGCCGGTAAGCTTTCAAAGTCAGCACCCGTCCGCGCGGCGTGCGGCCGATGAAGCCCTGCTGCAGCAGAAACGGTTCGACGATTTCTTCCAGCGCATCGCGCGGTTCGGAAAGCGCGGCGGCGAGCGTCTCGATGCCCACGGGCCCGCCTTCGTAATTCTGCAGGATGCAGCCGAGATAGCGGTGATCGAGCGCGTCGAGCCCCTCGCCGTCGACTTCGAGCATCCTGAGCGCCCGGTCGGCGACTTCGGCATTGATGACGACAGCGCCCTCGACACTCGCGAAATCGCGGACTCGGCGCAGCAACCGGCCCGCGATGCGCGGCGTGCCGCGCGAGCGCTTGGCGATTTCTCGCGCACCGTCGGACGACATCTGGGCGCCGAGCACCCGCGCGCCGCGTCCAACGACGAGTTCCAGTTCCTCGACCGAATAGAAATTGAGACGCACCGGAATCCCGAAGCGATCGCGCAGCGGATTGGTCAGAAGGCCGGCCCGCGTCGTCGCGCCCACGAGCGTGAATTTCGGCAAGTCGATACGAACCGACCGCGCCGCCGGCCCCTCGCCGATCATCAGATCGAGTTGGAAGTCCTCCATCGCCGGATAGAGGATTTCCTCGACCGCAGGATTGAGCCGGTGGATTTCGTCGATGAAGAGCACATCGCGCTCTTCGAGATTGGTCAGAAGCGCGGCGAGATCCCCCGCCTTCGAAATCACCGGCCCCGAGGTCGCGCGAAAGCCGACGCCGAGTTCCTTTGAAAGGATTTGCGCGAGCGTCGTCTTGCCGAGGCCCGGCGGTCCCGCGAAGAGCACGTGATCAAGCGCATCGCCGCGCCCGCGCGCCGCCTTGATGAACACTCTGAGATTGGCGCGCGCCTGCTCCTGCCCGACGAACTCGTCGAGCGACTGCGGTCGTATCGTCGCCTCCAAGGCGTCGAGGTCTTTTCGCGCGCTGCTGACGAGCCTGTCGGTCATGGTTTGTTCGTGGGGCTATTCGGCAGCGCCGTCAAGTCGAGGGCGAGGTCTTAAAGGCCGCTCCTGCCTATGGCTTGAGGATTCCAGCAGCGATCAGCAGCGCCGCATGCCGATCATGATGAGACCCGCAGTGAACGCGAGAAACGGCACGCCCGATGGCGGTTCGAAGGGAAAAATGATGACAGCGGCCATGAACCCCAAAACGCCCGCAACCGCCGCTTCGAGCCAGCTGTAGGTCCCGCGCTGCAAGACGAACGGCGTCAGCCCCAGCGCGGCGACGGCCGCCGGCAGAACGCTCCACACGAACGCCCCCGCCGCGGCTTCGCCGGCACCTCCGCTGCCGCGAGCCGGCAGCACCGCGTCCGTCAAAGGGCTGAGAAGCATCAGACCAAGATCGATGACACCGGCGAAAAAGGGAACGGCGAGCGAACTGATGAGCACCATCCAGATGGCGCGTTGCGTGTTGCTCAAGGAGATCTGTCGCATGATGTGCCGAGCTTTCCCTCGATTATGCCCGTTGCGCGTTGCTAGCGCGCGAGTTCCTTGAGGCTTCGCTTGATGAGACCCGCCGTCTCCGCCCCCTCACCGAGTTCCTTCGCGGCAACGGCGACGGCCGCCGTGGCTTGCGATGGGTTGTAACCGAGGTTGGTGAGCGCCGAGAGCGCTTCCGCAAATGCCATGCCGGCGGGCACGCCGTTCGCCGAAGGCGTCGCCTGAGCGCCCGAAGGAATATCGTGGCCGCCCATGGCAAGTCCCGGCACCTTGTCCTTCAATTCCGCGACGATGCGCTGCGCGAGCTTCTTGCCGACCCCCGGCGCCTCTTCGACCGCCGCCCAGTTACCCATCGCCACCGCGCTCGCCAGGTCCTGAGGCGACATGATGCCGAGAACGCTCAGCGCCACTTTCGCGCCGACGCCCTGAATGGACTGCAGCGTGCGGAACCAGCTGCGTTCGTATTCGCTCTGAAAACCGAACAGCCGGATCGCGTCCTCGCGCACGTGCGTGTCGATCGTGAGTGACACGGCATCGCCTGCCTTCAGGTTGCGCAGCGTTCGCGATGACGCCTGCACCTCGTAGCCGACGCCATTGACGTCGATGATGAGAAAGCTCTCGCCCACCGCATCGACCTTGCCCTTGAGCTTGCCGATCATGGCTGCGGAACCTTGGCTTTGACCGTCGCCAATCGCTGGCGGCTGACGCGGTGATGGGCATGCGTGATGGCGATCGCCAGCGCGTCGGCCTCGTCGGCGCATCCGAACGTCGCCTTCGGCAGCAGAAAGCCGATCATCGCCTGGATCTGCTGTTTTTCGGCATGCCCGGCACCCGTCACCGATTTCTTGATCAGGTTCGGGGTGTATTCCGCAACCCGGAGCCCGAGCCGAGCAGGTGCGAGCAGAACGGCGCCGCGCGCCTGGCCGAGCTTCAGCGTCGAACGTGGGTTCTCGTTGACGAAGGTCTCTTCGACAGCGGCCTCCGACGGGCTGAAACTTTGGATGACGCTCGTCACAGCATCAAACAGCGCGGAAAGCCGGTAGGCGAGATCATCGTCTTTGGGTGGCGTGATGACGCCCGACGCGACGTAAACGAGCCGGGGACCGTCGCTCTCGATGATGCCCCACCCCGTCCGCCGCAATCCGGGGTCGATGCCGATAATGCGAATCGTTCGTCCATTCATGCTCTCCGCATAGCACGAACCGCATAGGGCGCCGAAGGCGTCATAGGTGGCGGCGGCAGCGGCGGTGGCTTCGTGGCGTCGGCAACTTTGCCGGTCAGAATGGCATCGAGCGCTTCCGCAACATCGGGTTCGGTCCAGTAGCCGGTGTGCCCGCCGATGCCCATCACATGGTTGTCGATGCGCAGGCCGCGCGGCGGGTCGATACGGCCGCCGATGTAATCATCGACGCGATAGAGATTGATCCAGCATTTGAGGCTCGCCGCAATGCCGAGCGGCACGCCCTTCGCTGCGGAGTACTCATGGAAGTACTTCTGGTAAAGCGTGCCGAGCGGCGAGCCGAACGTCAGCAGCGCGGGCGACGCGTCACCAAGCCGGGCATAATGCGGACCGTTATCACGCAGAAAATCATAAACGATGATCGAGCCCTGGCTGTGCGCCAGAAAGATCACGCCGTCATAGCCCTGGTTCTGAACGAAGTGTTCGAGAACCCGATTGAGCCGCCCCTGGATGCGCTCACGCCTTAAACGCCGGAAGCGTGAGCGGAACACCGACGGAATGAGGTACGCTGCCGTCTCCTGCCGCGGCTGATAGTGATGATCGATGAGATCGCGCGCCACACTGACGACGTTGGCGATGCGCCGCCCAAAGAAGAACGGCAGCAGCACCGCGACGATCGCCGCCACCGGCAAGATGTAGCCCCTGAGCGTCACGAACACTTCATTGCTGTCGAGATAAGGTTGCACGAACACCAGCGCGAAGACGACGACGAATGCGACGATCAGCAGGCCGACGAGCACGGGACTGAAGAGCAGCCTTGGCATGCTGCGCGCCGTCTGCTGGAGATCGGAGAGTCCGCGCCTCGCTTTCAGGTGACGAAGTTCGATCAGGATGCCGCCGCCGATGATGCAGAGCATCACCGTGAGCGCCGCCGCCGCGAAGATGAATTTGAAGCGCCCGATCCAATCGAGCTCGATGTTTGGCACCTGCACCAGCCGGGCGAGCGCACTGTCGCTCGCCAGCTGGCCCGCATTGATCGCTTGATTGATGATCGGCTGCGCTTCCCTGAGCGTCGTGATCGTCTCGGCCCGATTGAGCATGGGATAAATCGCGCTGACGACAACGGTCGTCCAAAGCAGGAACTGCATGATCAAAATGCCGATGCTCGTCGATGCCGTGGCCAGCCGCGAGCGGTCGCCCGTGCTCAGCGCCCGCAAATAGGCAATCCCGAGCAGCGCCGTCGCAAACAGCATCAAGCCGCCCCAGAAGCGCCAGCCCCAGATGATGACCTTATAGAGCCCGTTGATGTAACAGGCCGCGGCCGACGTCGCCGCCGCCACACATTCCACCTGTGGCCGCCCCGCTAAGCGCTCCGGGCCGATTTCGAGATCCGGAACCATGCGCAACAGCGGCAGCAGCAAATTGTAGAACGTCAGCACAAAAACCGAGAGCGCCGCGATCGCCAGCCAGAAGACAGTGTCGTACCAGGAATAATCCTGCTTCCGCGTGATCCGGTGAAAGACCCAGAGAGACGCCAAGAACATCACGCCCGTCACGATCAGCACCTGCGATCTGACGTCGGAAATGTCTGTCGTGAGCGTTGCGGGCTCGAAAAGAAACAGCGCGCAGATCACCGAGGTCACGATCGTCAGCGCAGCGCTCGGACCGCGAATGAGCCATCCGGCAACCCAGAGAATTTTTCTAAGCAGCCACGCGATTGCATCGCGCGACCGGTCGAGCATCGCATCGACCAGATGATGGGACTCGAAGATGACACGAAAGAGCTGCAGGAGCGTATCGACCCGGCCCTCCTGAACCGTGGTCAGGTCGGCCCAATGCAGTTCCACGGCTTCGATTTCGATGCCGCTGGTATGTGCGGCGCCGCGGCGAATGACGGGGAAGACCCGTGGCGGCGATCCGGACTCCGGCTCGGCTATGCGGTTGTATTCGTTGGCGGGGGAAACGCTGTAACCAGGCCGTGTCGAAGCCAGCGTATCAAGAACGGCGTTGACGCAGTATCCGGGCTCCGTCTCGCCGACGCCATGAACGACAACCAATCCGACGCGAACCCGGCCCCTCGCCCCCGATGTTCCGTCCGCCGACATTCACGCCCCCTACGCAGTGTGCGAACCAATCATATCTTTTGCTGAGACGTCCGCCACCCCTTCTTGATGGCGCCAGCCATTGGCTGAACACGAGATTTACAGTGTGCTGTGGCCGTTAGATCAGCATCGTCGGGACACTGATGGCAGCTGAATTGCGGCGAACAGTTACGCGCTGCTATGACGGAATTGGCCGTTAACAAAAGTCTTGAAAAAAATTGGGCGGCCAAATCTGGCCGCCCGGATAAATGCAGTGCTGAGGTCGTCGGAGAATGGCCACCGGCTGGCGGCCTCTCGCATCAAGCCGCCGTCAGCTTCTTCATGACTTCGTCCGAGATCTCGAAGTTGGCGTAGACGTTCTGCACGTCGTCATCGTCCTCGAGAGCCGCCAGCATTTTCATGATCGACTGCGCGTTGTCCTCATCGACCGGCGTCGTGAGGTTCGGCTTCCAGACCGCTTTGACGCTCTGCGCTTCCCCGAGCGTCTTTTCGAGTTCGCCGGCGACCGTGCCGAGCGACTCGAACGCGCAGGAAATGAGGTGCGCATTGGCATCCGACACCACGTCGTCCGCGCCGGCTTCGATCGCGGCTTCGAGAATGGCCTCGGCCGAACCCGCATTCGGCTTGTAGGTGATCTCGCCGATATGATTGAACATATGGCTGACCGCGCCCGTCGCGCCGAGATTGCCGCTGTACTTCGTGAACACGCTTCTGACGACGCCGCCCGTGCGGTTACGGTTGTCCGTCAGCGCTTCCACGATCACCGCGACGCCGCCCGGCGCATAGCCCTCGTAGCGAACCTCTTCATAGTTCGCGAGATCGTTGCCTTGCGCCTTCTTGATGGCGCGCTCGATGTTGTCCTTGGGCATGTTCTCTGCGCGCGCTTCCTGCACGGCGAGCCGCAATCTCGGGTTCATCGCCGGGTCGGGCGTGCCTGATTTCGCCGCCACCGTGATCTCGCGGGCAAGCTTCGCAAAGAGCTTCGAACGCATGGCGTCCTGCTTGCCCTTGCGGTGCATGATGTTCTTGAATTGCGAATGGCCGGCCATGCTCGTGCTCGCTCGACTTGGAAAAATTGCGCTGATCTGAGGCTCAGTCTTTTGCGCAACGCCCGCGCGCCGGTCAAGAGAGGGGCATAGGCGGCGGCCTGCACACCCCTATGAAACACGGGCATAGGTCTAAGAAAGCCCGCCTAACGCTCTGAAAAACCGCGCGCGGCCCCTCAATCGTTGGACCAGAACGCCGGAATGGCGGGCTCCAGATGCGGGCCGATGCGCACCGGCGCAGCCTTCACGGCGAGCCCCGTCTCATCGTCGATGTCGACGGCGAGGCCCGAAAGCGTCCCAGGCCCAGTGGCGGGCTCGTACCGGCCGCGCGGAATACGCGTGATGAACCGGTTGATCGGCTCTTCGGGATCCATGCCGAGCACCGAGTTGTAATCACCGCACATGCCCGCGTCCGACATATAGGCCGTGCCATGCGAAAGAATGCGCGTATCGGAGGTCGGCGTATGTGTGTGCGTGCCGACGACGACGCTGACGCGCCCATCGAGGAACATGCCCATCGCCTGCTTCTCGCTCGTGGCCTCGGCGTGAAAGTCGACGAGGATGACGTCGGCGCCATGCCGCAACGGACAAGCCGAAATCTCCGCATCGACGGCGCGGAACGGGCAATCGAGTTCGGTCATGAACACGCGGCCCATCGCGTTGACGACGAGCACATCCTGCCCGCTCTTCGCCCTGAGCAGCGTCGCACCGCGCCCCGGCGTGCCTTTGGGATAGTTGAGCGGACGGATCAGCCGCTCATGCCGCTCGATGAAAACGAGCGCCTCTTTCTGGTCGAACGAATGATTGCCGAGCGTCACGCAGTCGGCGCCCGCATCGATCAGATCGTTAAGGATTGTTTCGGTGATCCCAAAGCCACCGGCAGAATTCTCGCCGTTGATGACGACGAAATCGAGCCCGTAGCGCTTGATCAGTCCCGGCAATGCTTCGCAAACAGCAGTCCGGCCCGGACGACCGACGATATCGCCGAGAAACAAGAGACGCATAAAGAATTCCGGATCAGGTATCGAGACAACGTTGCGGGCCCGAAGGTGTCAGCACCCAGTCGAGCTTCTCGTCATAGCTTTCGGCTGGTACCGCGTCGACCCTTTGTTCGTCGTAGGCGATGCCGACTGCCACAACGGGCTTCAGCTTCCTTAACCGCCTGAGCGTCCGGTCGTAGAAGCCCCCGCCGTAACCCAGCCGATAGCCCCGCGCATCGAACGCTAGAAGCGGCACGAGGACAACGTCGGGTTCAACCTCGGGCTTGTCGTCGAGCGGCTCGGCGATGCCCCATTGCGCCGGGGCCATGGTGTCGCCCGGTGACCAGGCGCGCATCAGCAGCGGCTTCTCACGACCCTGCATGACAGGAAGGGCGAGCTTGAACCCTTCGGCCTGCAGCCACGCCATCAATGGTCCTGGATTGATTTCGTCGCGGATGGCCGCGAAGCCAGAGACGATCGTCTCTGGTTTGACGCCCAGGAAATCGAGGCCCTGAGCCGCGATCATCCGGCTGGCCTCCGCCCCGTGACGCTCAAAGGCCGCTTTCCGCCGGAGAAGCGCTTCGGCTCGCAGCTCTTTTTTAGCGTTTGGCATAACGTCAGCAGTCAAACGCTCAACCCATCAAAAAACAAAATGCCGCGAAGGCCGTTGGGAGCATGAACCCGCGTGGTCCCTACGAGCGTAGGTGGGCACCATGTGTCCGAAGCCACGGCTCCGGACAGGGACAGCGCCCGTGCGGATCTTATAGGCCCCCGGGTCATTTGTCCCTGACGAGCCCCGCAGCCACTCTGATTTAGGTCACCCGCGCCGAAAAATCCAGGGCCAGCCGAGGCCCTTGGCGGGAATTTAGCGGCTAGCCTTTGGCTCGCCGCCGCACGGGCTCCAAGTCGTCGTCCTCGTGATCGGTGCCGGCGTCATCGGCCTGGATGCTGCGAATGGCGGCCGACCGGGCCTCCGAGGGGCCCTCGCCGAGCAGTTCGTCGACATCGGCCCGGGCGTCAAAAAGCTCGTCCGTCACCATAAGGGCCGCCATAAGGATGAGGCGCTCATCGCCGACGGCGCCGTGCTCCAGCACCAGCCCGTCGAGCTTAGCCTTCAGATAATCGACAATGTCTGTGAGACGCTGGACGTCGTGCTCTTCGCACACGAAGCGGTAGGTGCGTTGATTGAAGGTGAACGGGACCTCGGCCATTCTTTCCGGCAGCTCCGCCGCTCTCTGGAGCGACGCGCACCGTCACCCGCTCTCGGCCAAACTATGAAGCGAATCGAGAACCCAATCAATGCGGTTGAGCGCATCGGCTGATCGCTGCTCGAGCTCTGCGATCCGCTGGTTTGCGGACGCCAACTCTGCCCTGAGCCGCTCGTTTTCTGACCGGAGCTCGACGTCGCCCGGCTTGCGGGTAGACTTGACGTCTTCCCCACGCTTTAATTTTACGGCGTTGCGTTCAGTCATGGCCTCTACTCACCCTTTCGGGCGACACGATTGACGCACCAGTCACGAATGCTGAGATGTACGTTACGTGGCGAAGGTAAACGACGTCAATAAACGAGACCGTGTTTGTACCCGATTGAACGAAAAGAATTGGTCGCGCGTTTGCCGAGGTCGCGGGGCTATCTGATTGACAGCTCCCTAGCAACTGACGTTAAAGACCCGCAATTGCTGAAGATCCCAGTGGAACGGGCAAGATCTCATCAGCCCCAGCATAAATCTCTTACCCCGGAGGACCCCCGAGAATGACTGTGAAGGTGGCGATCAACGGTTTCGGCCGCATCGGTCGTAACGTGCTGCGCGCAATCATCGAGAGTGGACGCACCGACATCGAAGTCGTCGCCATTAATGATCTCGGCCCGGTCGAAACGAACGCCCATCTGCTGCGTTACGACAGCGTGCATGGAAGGTTCCCAAAAGAAGTGAAGGTTTCTGGCGACACGATCGACGTGGGTAGCGGCCCGATCAAGGTGACCGCGATCAAGAACCCTGCCGAGCTTCCGCATAAGGAGCTGGGAGTCGACATCGCGTTCGAGTGCACGGGCATCTTCACCTCGAAGGAGAAGGCCAAGGCGCACCTCGATGCAGGCGCCAAGCGCGTCCTCGTCTCGGCCCCGGCGGACAACGCCGACCTGACGGTCGTCTACGGCGTCAACGAAGACAAGCTGACGAAGGACCACCTCGTCGTCTCGAACGCCTCGTGCACCACGAACTGCCTGGCGCCGGTCGTCCGCGTCCTGCACGATGCCCTCGGCATCCAGCATGGCTTCATGACGACGATCCACTCCTACACGGGCGACCAGCCGACGCTGGACACCCTGCACAAGGATCTCTACCGCGCCCGCGCTGCCGCGTTGAACATCATCCCGACGACGACGGGCGCCGCGAAGGCGGTTGGCCTCGTCATCCCGGATCTCAACGGCAAGCTGGACGGCGCCTCGATGCGCGTGCCGACCCCCAACGTTTCGCTGATCGACTTCAAGTTCGTGGCGAAGCGCAACACGACGGCCGAGGAAGTCAACGAAGCACTCATCGAGGCTTCGAAGTCGAACCGCCTCTCGGGCGTTCTGGCGACGACGAAGGAGAAGCTCGTCTCCTCCGACTTGAACCACGACGCCGCCTCATCGACGGTCGCCCTCGATCAAACCAAGGTGATGGACGGGAACTTCGTGCGCGTTGTCTCGTGGTACGACAACGAATGGGGCTTCTCGAACCGCATGGCCGACACGGCCATCGCAATGGCGAAGCTGATCTAAGTTACTGACGGGCGCCTGCAAATGGCGCCCGTTTTCATGGGAAAAGAATGACAAAGCTCGACGGAGGCAGAAATGAGTGAAAGACTTGAGGATATTGCCCGCGCTCTCGTAGCGCCAGGCAAAGGCATTCTCGCTGCTGACGAAAGCACGAGCACGATCAAGAAGCGGTTCGACACGATCAACCTTGCCTCGACCGAGGACAGCCGCCGTGACTACCGCGAGATGCTGTTCCGCTCGACGGACGCGATGAAGAACTACGTCTCAGGCGTCATTCTCTATGACGAGACGATCCGGCAGAAGGCAAAAGACGGCACGCCGCTCGTCGACATCATGAAGGCGGCAGGCTCCATCCCCGGCATCAAGGTCGACCTGGGCGCCAAGCCGCTGGCAGGCCCGACGTCCAAGATCGAAACGATCACCGAAGGCCTCGATGGCCTGCGCGAGCGCTTCGCCGAGTACTACAAGCTTGGTGCGCGCTTCGCGAAGTGGCGGGGCGTCATCACCATCGCCGACGGCTTGCCGAGCTGGAACTGCGTGAAGGCCAACGCCCACGCGCTCGCCCGTTACGCCGCGCTCGCTCAGGAAGCTGGCATCGTGCCGATCGTCGAGCCCGAAGTGCTGATGGACGGTCCGCACTCCGGCCACGACATCGACGAGTGCTACCGCGTCACGGCCTGGACGCTGCGCACGGTCTTCCGCGAACTCTACGACGCCCGGGTCGAGCTCGAAGGCATCATCCTGAAGCCGAACATGATCATCGCCGGTCAGAAGTCGCCGAAGCAGGCGAGCGCCGCCGAAGTCGCCGAGAAGACGGTGAAGTGCCTGAAGGAAACGGTGCCGTCCGCTGTTCCGGGCATCGCGTTCCTGTCGGGCGGCCAGTCCGACGAGGCCGCGACCGAGCACCTGTCGCTGATGAACGCTTCGGGTCCCCTGCCCTGGCCGCTGACGTTCTCCTACGGCCGCGCGCTGCAGGCCGCAGCGATTCAGGCCTGGGGCGGCAAGCCAGAGAACGTCGCTGCCGGTCAGCGCGCCTTCACGCATCGCGCCAAGATGAACAGCCTCGCTGCTCTCGGCAAATGGAGCGACAAGCTCGAAAAGGCCGCCTGAGCCAAGCATCAATCGAAACGAAAAAGAGCGGATCGAACGATCCGCTCTTTTTTATTTCAGCTTTATTTCAGCGTTCGCCGAAGTGGCGAGACGCGACTAGTTCAGGAAGATGTTCGACAGCGCATCCTGAATGGTGCCGCCCGACGACTTGCTCTGCTGCTGCTTCTGTTTCGCCGACGCGCTCTTCTTGGTGTTCTTCTTCGACGGCGGCGGCGCGTCCATCATGCTGTCCGAACCCGCATCGCTGAACGTGTTGGCGTTCCTCGACGAGTTGGAGGCCATGGGCTCGTTCGCCTCGATCGGATCGACGGCCTCCGGCGCCGTGTAACGAACCGGACGGCCGCGCAGAGCCGACATGATCCGGTCGTCATGGCCGTAGATGTCGGAGAACGTCTGCAGGCGGCCGTCGTTATCGACGCTCGCGGTGAAGTACACGAGATAGACCGGCACTTCCTTCGACAGGGTCACGCTAGCACCGCTGTCCCACAGCTGAGCGACCTTCTCGGGCGAATAGCCCTTGTCTTCCGCCAGCAGCACCTCGGCGGTCCGGCGCGGCTCCTCGACACGCAAACATCCATGGCTCAAAGCGCGATTGCTTTGATTGAAGAGACCGCGCTCGGGCGTGTCGTGCATGTAGACGTCATGCCGGTTCGGGAACCGGAATTTGACGAGACCCAGCGGATTGTCCGGACCGGGCGGCTGCGTGAAGCTGTACTGACGAATGTCTGCCGTGCTCCAGTTGACCGAATCCGGATCGACCGGCTGACCGCGGTAATAAACCTGCAGCTTGTAGGCCTGGAGAACGCGGGCGCCGCCGCTGCTTCCGCCACCGAACAGCTGGTCGAAGAAGCCGAAACCGGATCCACCCGACGCGCTTTTGAGGCGCGGCATGAGCTCTTTCGCCTTGATGCCGTCAGGCATGCCCCAGCTCGGGCGGAAGATCACGAACTGCATCTTGGCGGACATCACCGGCGTCGGCCACGACGGCTGCCCGACGATCATCCGCTGCTTCAGCTCTTGGCTGTTGCCCTTCCAGATTTCGCTCGAGAACTCCGGGATGTTGTTCATCACGTAGAGCGGCCCGAGATCCACCGGCAGCCAGCGCCAACGCTCCATGTTCGCGATCAGCCGGTCGAGCTGGCGTTTGGGATTGGCGACCTTGGGCTCACCGGCCTTGTTCAGCGCCGCGCGCACGCGATTGCCCACGATGCCGTCGGCCTTGAGCCCGTTATCCTGCTGGAAAGAACGCACCGCATCGACGAGATTGTCGTCGTAGACGCTCTCGTCTGCCGGGCTGCTCGCCGGTACCTTCAAACGCTGACGGAGAAGCACGACCTGATCGTCCTGGGCGCCGGGCTTCAGCAGCTTGCCTTGCGGCAGCTTGACGAGAAGCGCCGGATCGACCGCCTCTTCCTCCTGCTTGGGGCCGCGCGCCTTCAGAAGCGCCTGGCGCAGGCGTTCAAAACCCTCATGCTTCGGATTGAGACCCCGCAGATAGGCGTCGGGCTCCGCCACGCTCGCCAGCTCGTTGATGACGTTCTTGGCATCTTTGACCGGCGGCTTCATGTCGAGAATGTTGCTGAGCGCAACGGGATCGAGACGGCCACCGCGTGCGAAGCGCGCATACTTCAAAGCTGAAAGCGTCAACTGCGCGTCCGCCACGCCCTGCGCATCCGGGCTCGCGCCGACGATGAGTTCCGGCACGGGGAAATCGGCAGGCTCGAGCCCCCAATCGTCCGCGCTTTTCAGCGTCGAGATAACGGCCTTGGCTTTGCGCGTGTACGCCCCATCAAAAACCCACAGCGGTTCGGTGCGCGTGTTGTAGAAGTCGCGCGCCGCAGCCAGATCCTCGGCGACGTTGTTGCGCCCGCCGAGAGACTTGTCAGCAAGCGCCGTACGCGCGGCCGCAACGACCGGGCTGACCGGCGGCGCGACAGGAGCCGCAACGGTGGGCATCGCTTCGGGCTTTGGCTCGGTAGCCGTATCGGTGGGCGTTGCCGTGGCCGGCGTTGTCTCGGGTGCGGGAGCTGCCGGCGTCTGCGAGACATCCGGCGCGGGCTGAGGCGGCTCGCTTGCTGGCGGCGTCACCGCCGCCGTCGAAGGCGCGGGCTGAGCCGGAGCTTCAGCCGCCGGTGTTGCAGGTGCTGGTGTTGTAGGTGATGGCGCGGCCGTGGCTTCGTCTTTCGCCACGTCTGCGGAAGGAAGGGCGCCCGTCGTGGCGGGTGTGCCGGGTGGAGCAAAATACGTCGTCGTGCCGCTTGGCGAATTCTGAATGATGGGCCCGGCTATGGCAGCAGGAACGCCGGCTAAACAAACCCCCAGCATGCTGACGCCCAGAAGGCGAAGAGAAGATTTATTCATTCCCCGTTTGGCTCCGATAGGCGAGTGGCGCGCCGATGCCAGCGTTGCCAGCATTACGTGAGCCCTCAAGTTGGCGGAAAAACGCCGAAACTTAGAGATAGGCGAGCATCGCCCGTCCCCCCGGATTGGTAAACTGCGTAAGCCCCGGAATCCGGCGAAAAAACCGGTCTGTGACCGAGAAAACTCGAATCGGCTTGAGTATAGACCCGTTTACTGCGACCCAGAGCCGGAAACGATGTTGTCAAATCGTGTGAATGTGCGCCCCTTCTTGTTTCCGCCGCAATCGGCTTCGAAGAGCGGGCGTGAAATTGGGAGCCTTATCGCTTGTCGAGCGCCACTAGCCTTTATCTAGACTTCGAGGTCACTGCAGGATCCGCCCCAGCGCACGCAGCGCGCGTGCTGATTGCGGCCTGCGCGGCAGCCCCTGTCGAGAGCGTTCTCATCAGAGCTGCCGAGGGTGCGGAACTCGATTCAGAAACCGCACGCCAGCTCATTGCTGAAGCTCAAAAAAGAAATATCGCAGCGCTCGTTGCTTTGGGCGTCGACGACGCGCGCAAGCTCGGGGCTGACGGCATCCACCTTCCCTGGTCAAAAGATATCGCCCGCCAGTTCAAGACGTTGAAGCAATCCGCATCGGCGTCGATGGTGATCGGCGTTGACGCCGGCCGCAGCCGTCACGACGCGATGGAAATTGCCGAAGGCGGCGCCGATTACGTGGCCTTTGGAGTTCCACCTCACGTCGAAGATCGCGAACGCGCCGCCGAGCGCCAGCTGGATCTCGTCTCCTGGTGGAGCGAGCTGTTCGAGATCCCCTGCGTCGCTTTCAATGTCGATGATGCCGACGCCGCGCATGCCCTCGCCTTGGCGGGCGCAGACTTCGTCGCCATACGCATCACTTCTGCCGATACAGAGGAAGCGGCCGGCGCGCGGATGCGCCAGTTTTCGGCGGCGCTCGCCACGCCGGAGCCCGCGCAATGATCGAACGCGCGGCGAAGTTCGCCGTCCCTCTGGCGCTTGCCGGCGTCGTTGCGGTCGCAGCCGCGGCGCCAGCGTTTGCCGAAAGCAGCTCCTGGTTCACGCGCGAAAAGGAAACGCCGGTCCCCAAGCTCGCGCCGTCGCCCAAGAAGCCCCCCCAATCGACGGCGCCCGCCACGCTTGTGCCTGAGCCGGGTGGCGCCTCCGACATGCGCAACAAGATCCCGACGGAGGTGCCGGCGACGGGCGACGACGCCGCCTACACGGCTTTCGATCAGGGCCAGTATCTGACGGCCCTGAAGCTCGCAGAAGAAGCCGCCGCCCGCGGCGAGCCGCAAGCCAACACGCTGATCGCACGCATCTACACAGAAGGCCTCGGCGTCCAGAAGGACGACCGCAAAGCGTTCGAATACTACAAGCGCGCTTCCGACCTGGGCGACATCCAAGGCACCTTCGCGCTCGCCATCTCCTATGCGCAAGGCCGAGGCGTGAAGAAGGACCGCAAAGCCGCCGCCGAACTCTTCGAGAAGGCGGCGCTCACCGGGCAGCCCGACGCCAACTACAATCTCGGCCTGCTCTTCCTCAAAGGCGACGGCAAACCCGAAAACCCAATTCGCGCCTTCCAGCACATCCGCTACGCTGCAGAGAAAGGCTTGGCCCAGGCCCAGTACGACCTCGCCGCCCTCTACCAAAATGGAACCGGTACGGACGCCAACGCTCTGGAAGCCGCCCGTTGGCTCTCCCGCGCCGCCGAGCAAGGCTACCCGGAGGCGCAATACGAGTATGCCATTCGCCTCATCCAGGGCATGGGTCTGACGAAGGACGAGCCAAAAATTCCGGCATTAATGAAAGCCGCGGCCGGCAAAGGCATCGCCGGAGCGCAAAATCGCCTCGCCTACATCTATTTCGACGGCATCAAGGTGAAGAAGGATCCGGTCGAAGCCGCCAAGTGGCGGCTGATCGCTAAGAAGAACGGCTACGAGGACGAAGAACTCGACGCGCGGATCGCCGCCATGCCCAAGGCGGATCGCCAGAAAGCGGAAGCCGCAGCGTCCGCCTGGTCCGACCGGATAAGAGTGGACGCGGGCCTCGCTGACGCACCTTAGCGTTTCCGTCACCTTGCCACCCGGGGCAAGAGCCGTTAGAGCCCGCACTCCCCTATTCGCGCCCGTCCGGACCATCGAAATGAGCAGCAACGTCTCCCCGACCCTCAACGTCATGATCTCGGCTGCCCGCAAGGCCGGCCGCAGCCTGATCCGCGATTTCGGCGAGGTCGAGCATCTCCAGGTGTCGGTTAAGGGGCCTGCGAACTTCGTCTCCGCCGCCGACCACAAGGCCGAAGACATCATCTTTCGCGAGCTTTCGAAGTCCCGCGGCACCTACGGCTTCCTCATGGAAGAACGCGGCGAAATCGTCGGCGCCGACAAGACCCACACCTGGATCGTCGATCCCCTCGACGGCACCACCAACTTCCTGCACTCCAATCCGCTGTTCGCGATCTCGATCGGATTGGAACGCGAGGGCCAGCTCGTGGCGGGTGTCATCTACAATCCCGCGAGCGACGAGCTCTTCACCGCAGAAAAGGGCAAAGGCGCCTACCTGAACGACCGCCGCCTGCGCGTCGCCGCCCGCAAGAACTTGGGCGATGCCCTCGTCACGACCGGCATTCCCCATCGCGGCCGCGAGGGCCACGCCCGCTTCCTGAAAGAGATGGACGTGCTGATGAAGGAAGTGGCGGGCATCCGCCGCACCGGCTCCGCCGCCCTCGACCTGGCCTTCGTCGCCGCCGGCCGCTTCGATGCCTACTGGGAGCATAATCTTCAGCCGTGGGACGTTGCCGCCGGCATCGTCATTGCCCGCGAAGCGGGGGCCTTCGTCACCGATCTTAACGGTGGCGATAAGATGCTGGAAACGGGCGACGTTTTGGCCGCCAACGCCACCATTCACAAGGCTTTGGGCTCCTACCTCATCAGAAAGTCCTGAAATCCTGCCGCATCGTGCTGCATAGTCGCGGTCCAGCCGCGGCTTGGGCATGATGTTGCCCGTTTTCGATGGGACAGCCTTGCGCTAAGGTTCTAGCGGACAAGCGGGGCTTCCGGAGGGCGAGAAATGGCCAAGATCCGCCCGGGCGATGCTTCGGCACTCGCGCCGGTATCGAGGCGGCTGACACCACCTGGTGTCTTTTTGCTGCGGATGACGATCTTTTTGACGTTGGTCGGCTTTCTGGCGGCCATTCTCTTCGATCAATTAAAGAACTCGTTTCTGAACAATCCGGGCCTCAACGGCCTGATCGTCGGTGCTTTGGCGCTCGGCATCGTCTACGCCTATCGCCAGGTCTTCCGACTTTACCCGGAAATTCGCTGGGTCAATGCTTTCCGCATTTCCGATCCGGGCCTCTCGATCAGCGCCCGCCCCGTCCTGCTGGCGCCGATGGCGACGATGCTGCGCGACCGCACCGGCACGCTCTCGCTCTCGACCGCGGCCATGCGCTCGTTCATGGACTCGATCGGTTCCAGGCTCGATGAAGCCCGCGACACCGGCCGCTATCTCGTCGGCCTCCTCGTCTTCCTGGGCCTCCTTGGCACCTTCTGGGGTCTTCTCGAAACGATCCTTTCCGTCGGCCACGCCATCGATACGCTCGACAGCAAGGCGACCGACAACGTCCAGCTCTTCAGCGATCTGAAGGCGGGCCTGGCCGCGCCTCTGAAGGGCATGGGAACGGCCTTTTCGTCATCTCTGCTCGGTCTTTCAGGATCGCTCGTGCTGGGCTTCCTGGAACTTCAGGCGAGCCACGCGCACAACCGCTTCTATAACGAACTTGAGGAATGGCTCTCGGGCATCACGGAGCTGACGCCCGCAGGAACCGGCGCCAACACCAACGACTACGTCAACCGCCAGCTCCTCTCCGCAGTGGTCGAGATGCAGCGCTCGCTTGAGGACTTCGCCAATCGTGTCGCCGATCAGGCGGGGCTTCCCGCCAAGAGCGCGCCCGCTCAGGACGACGTTCGCGACCTCGCCCGCGGGGTCAACCAGCTCGTCACCCAGATGCGTTCGGAGCAGAAAGTCGTGAGGGAGTGGGTCGACGAACAGGCCCAAAGCCAGGCCGAGGTTGCCCACATGCTGCGCAATCTCGCCGACGCCATGAAGCGCGGGGTCTAGAGCGCCCATGGCACGCGGACGGTCCCGTCGCGGCGGTGAGTACGGGGAGTTCTGGCCTGCCTACGTCGACGTGCTGTCGACGCTGCTGCTCGTCGTCACCCTGCTGATGTCGATCTTCATGATCGCGCAGTACTTCTCAGCGCAGGAGGTCACAGGCAAGGACTCAGCACTTCAGCGCCTGACACAGCAGATCAGCGAGCTGACCTCTATGCTCTCGCTTGAGAAGGGTAAGTCGCAATCAGCCCAGGATGAACTCGCCGCTTTGGAAGCGTCCCTCGCCGCACTCAAGAGCGAGAACGAGAAGCTGAGCGGCGCAGGCATTGGCGCCGACGAACGGGCGAAGGCCGCCGAAGGCCGCGTCGCAGCGCTCGGCTCCGATCTC
Organism: Hyphomicrobium sp.; assembly: GCF_035687085.1. GTDB lineage: Bacteria > Pseudomonadota > Alphaproteobacteria > Rhizobiales > Hyphomicrobiaceae > Hyphomicrobium_B. The sequence continues at coordinate 284,319 of NZ_DASRYS010000013.1, forward strand.
GAAAAGCAGAAGAACATCTCGGCCGAAGCCCTGTCGAAAGTCGATCTTCTCAATCAGCAGCTGGTGGCGCTGCGCCGCCAGATCGCCGCCTTGAGCGATGCGCTTGATGCGTCCCAGAAGAAGAGCACCGAAAGCGACAAGACGATCAAGGATCTCGGCGCCCGCCTCAACACCGCGCTCGCCCAGCAGGTGCAGGAGCTGAAGCGCTACCGCTCCGACTTCTTCGGCCGTCTGAGCGAGCTTCTGAAAGACCGCAAGGACATCCGCATCGCCGGCGACCGCTTCGTATTCGAATCGGAAGTTCTCTTCGCCGCCGGATCGGCAACGCTGACGCCCGAGGGTGATGCTGCGATGGATCAGATCGCCGCCGCGATCATCGAATTGCAGCGGGAGATCCCACCTGACATCGATTGGGCATTGCAGATCAACGGCCACACCGATATCCGCCCGATCTCGCGTTCGCAGTATCCGTCCAACTGGGAACTATCGACGGCGCGCGCCTCCTCCGTCGTCAAATATCTGATCTCGAAGGGTGTCCCGCCTGAACGCCTCGTCGCGGCGGGCTACGGCGAGTTCGCGCCGATCGATACGGGGCTAACGGAAGAAGCCTTCCAAAAGAACCGGCGCATCGAGCTCAAACTGACGAACAGATAAAGCGCCGCCTCGTAGCCGCGAAGCGCTATCAAAGCTCGGCTTGGCCGCTGCGTTCGTACCCTCACGTGATACCGATCGTGTAGGCGAGCCAATGGATCGTCTCGCCGTTGTTGCACGAGATATCGTACGCGCAGCCGCCAAAGAGCAGGATTATGACCATCAGAATCCTCATGATACTGATGATCAGTCTACTGATATTAAGAGTCGATTAAAATTGCCGGGAGCCGCCGCGCTACTCGGCGGCTTCGCGCCCGAACTGCAACTCTGCCAGATGCGCGTAAATTCCGCCGCGGCGCACCAATTCGAGATGCGTGCCCGCTTCGACGATCCGGCCCTTTTCCATGACGAGAATCCGGTCGGCTTTCTGAACGGTGGCCAGCCGGTGCGCGATGACGATCGTCGTCCGGCCCTGCATCAGATCTTCAAGAGCCCGCTGCACCGCGCCTTCGCTCTCCGCGTCGAGCGCGCTCGTCGCCTCATCGAGCAGCAGGATCGGCGCGTTCTTCAAAATGGCGCGCGCAATGGCGATACGCTGCCGCTGGCCGCCGGAAAGCGACGTGCCCCGCTCGCCGAGCTTCGTGTTGTAACCGTCGGGAAGACGGCGAATGAACTCGTCAGCTTGAGCAGCCGCCGCCGCACGGCGAACTTCCGACAGCGTGGCGCCCGGCGTGCCGTAGCGAATGTTTTCGGCCACCGTATCGGCGAAGAGCGCAACATCCTGCGGTACGAGCGCGATCCGCTGGCGAAGCGCCGCCAGATCGGCATCGACGACGTTGACGCCATCGACGCGAACGACACCTTCGTTCGGATCGTAAAAGCGCAGGAGCAGGTTGAATATCGTCGTTTTGCCCGCACCCGAAGCGCCGACGAGCGCCAACGTTTCTCCCGGGTTCGCCCGGAACGACACGCCATGGACCGCCTTCTCCGCTGGATGCGCTGGATAGGCGAAGGATACGTTCTCGAACGCGATGGTGCCGGTTGAAGGCTCCGGCAGCGGCGTCGGCTTTTCGGGCGAACGGATGTCGGGCACAGTCGCCATCATCTCGGTCAAACGCTCCGCCGCGCCGGCCGCTTGGCTCATCTCGCCCCAGACTTCTGACAGCTCCGCAAGCGCGCCGGCTGCAAAGAGCGCGTACAGCACGAACTGCCCAAGCCGGCCGCTCGTCATATCGCCTTCGACGACTTGGGACGCGCCATACCAGAGCACGCCCGTCACGCTGACGACGGTGAGGAAGATCGCAACGCCGGTGAGCGCTGCGCGCGCGAGCATCCGGCGCTTGGCAGCGCTGAACGTTTTCTCGACGGCGCGCGTAAAGCGCTCCGAGACCGTCTTCTCGTTCACATAGGCCTGCATCGTCCGGTAAGCGGCAAGGTTTTCGGAAGCATAGGCTGAGGCTTCGCCGAGCGTATCCTGCGCCTCCCGTGACAGGCGGCGCACGGCGCGCCCGAACGCGACGAGCGGCAGAACGATGATCGGGATCGCCAGGAACACGAGCGCCGACAGATTGGGGCTCGTGACGAACATCATGATGAGCGCGCCGATGAGCATGATCGTGTTGCGCGCGGCCTGGCTGAGCGCCGAACCGGCGACCGCCTTGATCTGCGTCGTGTCCGCCGTCAGGCGGCTCATGATCTCGCCGGAATGATTGAGATCGAAGTAGGCTGGACCGAGCTTGGCAAGCTGCGCGAACACCTTCGCCCGAAGGTCCGCGACCACCCGCTCACCGATCCAGTTCACGAAGTAGAAGCGCGCGGGGCTGGCGATGGCGATGATGAGGCCGATGCCGATCATCGTCGCGAAGTAGGCGTTGATCAGGGCCGGATCGTTGCCGCCGAAGCCATTGTCGATCATGCGGCGGACGGCAAGCGGCACCGACAGCATCGCGAACGCCGAGACGACGAGGGCAATGATCGCGCCCCACAGCGCCCCCTTATGGGCCAGGATCAGGGGCTTCAGGGTGAGAAGCGGCTTGAGCGCGATGCGCCGTGATTGCCGAGTATCTTCTTCGGCGGTTTGGACCCCTTGGGGGCCCTGCTCTGCAACGTCGCTGCTCATCGGCCTTTTTTTTGGTCTCAAAGCTCGGGGAAACAAGATGTTTCCGCCCTTAAGCCGGCCCGGACCATGCCCCACGAGGCAGCTAGGCTCAAGAGACAATGGGCCGCTTTTTGACTGTCAATCCTTACGGTTTACTCAGGTTCGCCGCGCTATGTGGCCTTGTGCAGGCTCATTATCTCGGCTAAAGATCCCGCCAATTCAGTCCCCTTTGCAACGAACCGGGGCCGGGGCTCGTCAGAGCTTCGCCGTTAAAACGCATTACCAGACGGACCCAAGGCCATGAAGAAAGACGCTGACCTCCACCCGGATTACCACCAGATCACGGTGGTGATGACCGATGGAACCGAATTCACGACCTATTCGACGTACGGCAAGCCCGGCGACAAGCTGACCCTCGACATCGATCCCAACACGCACCCCGCCTGGACCGGCGGCGACGCGAAGCTGATGGACCGTGGCGGCCGCCTCTCGCGCTTCAAGAAGAAGTTCGAAGGCATGTTCTGATCGCCGCGTCGCGATCGGCATCGTTACCGAAAAACAAAAAGCCCGGTCGCAGGACCGGGCTTTTTTCGTATCGGGCTGAGCTGAGCGCTAAGTTCAGCTGAACTTGGCTGCGAAGGCGCGTTCCAGCAGGCCCACCTGCTGAGCGACGGGGTTGACCGCCGCTTGCGGCATCTCGGCCGCCGAAGGCTTCGTGAAAACGCGATCGAGCTGAGAAATGCGATCGTGCAGGTTAAAGCTTTCCTCGATGAGGTTCTGCAGGCCCTGCGGAAGCTCGGAATAGCCCTTAACATGCGAAGGCCGGCCGAAGGCCTGCAGCTTCACGCGCCGGCGCTTCTTCTGCGCTTCGTCTTCCGTGATCTCGCCCTCGCGGAGCGCGCGGCGGATCAGGAGCCATGAGGCGAGGTCGAGCAGCCGAGTTGTCAGCCGCATGCTTTCGGTGGCATAGAGCACGCCGACGCTGCCGGCGAGATCCTTGGCTTCTTTGCGCCCTGGTCCATCAAGATAGCTGGCTGTCCTCTCGACGAGCGCCATGCCTTCTTTGAAGATGTGGTCAAACTGCTCGGAGGACTGAAATCGCTCACCGAACGAGACCGTTGTGGCGCCGCTCACAGGGGCGCCGTCCACGCGATATACGTTACTCATGACCCTCAACGATACAAACGCTTACCCGTCCGCAACTGCTACCACGAACTGACATTAGAGCACCAGTAGTTAACAAGAACGCCCAAAACGGGGCATCTTTCCCCATCTACGGTGAGGCTCCTGTGGACAATGCAAAAAAAGAGCCGCCCTACCGAGCGGCCCGAAAGTCAACAGGGAGGCGTCAATTCAGCGGCAGAGGGCCCGCTTATATCCAGATGGCCTGGATCGACTCCCAAAATGGCCCGATATGCTTAAGCTTCGGTTAAGCCGTGTCATGAGCTGCTAACCTCAGCGTTAGCATTTCGAAACAGCGTCCGAATTCGGAGCATTCCCAAAAACGGACGGCATGCAGCGCATTTGAAATAAAAGTTTCAGCCGCTCTTCACGATTTGAAAAGTGAGTGCGCGGCCGCCTCGTGCTGACGTTTCCGGCCGAGTTCGACCTTCACCCGGGCAATCTCCGCTTCGAGGTCCACCACCCGCTTTTCCAGCTCGGCGACGGACAGCCTTTCGAGGTTATCTCCGAGTGCCACGCCATCGGGCTTTTTTTGCGGCACGAGATCGTCGAGGTCCATGGCTGCTCCTCCTTTCCGTCTTTTCGCGCGACCTTATTTGAGATGCCGCCAACGGTCGAGCGCTCGCGCACGAGGAAGTTCATCGTCGAGACGATTGGTGGAACGAAGCTTCGCCTGGCGCCGATGTGCTTGCTCCCATGAACATCCCCGTGCATTCCTCTCGCCTCACCTGAACTGAGAAAGCGAGCGAAATGACCCTGCCAGCATCGATGAAAGCCGTTGCTATCGCCGGATCCGGCGGCCCCGAGGTGTTGAAGCTGAGCGACGTGCCGGTGCCACAGCCCAAAGCCGGCGAAGTCTTGATCAAGGTTGCAGCAGCAGGCGTAAACCGGCCGGACGTTCTGCAACGGCAGGGAAACTATCCATCTCCCAAAGGCCATTCCGAGCTACCGGGCCTCGAAGTTTCAGGCACCATTGCAGCGCTTGGCGAGAACGCTGAACACTACGCCGTCGGCGATGCCGTCATGGCGCTCGTTCCCGGTGGCGGATACGCTGAGTACGTCGCGGTGTCCGAACTCGCCTGCATCAAGAAGCCGGACGCGATTTCATTCATCGAAGCCGCAGCCATTCCGGAGACGTTCTTCACCGTTTGGCACAACGTGTTCGATCGCGGCCATCTCAAGAGCGGCGAGAAATTCCTCGTCCACGGCGGCACGAGCGGTATCGGCGTCACTGCGATCCAGCTCGCCAAGGCGTTCGGCGCGACCGTCTTCACCACCGCCGGTTCGGATGAGAAATGCGCAGCCGCACGCGCGCTCGGCGCGGACTTCGCCATCAATTACCGCACGGAAGATTTCGCGCAGGTGATCAAGGCCGAAACGGGCGGCAAAGGCGTCGACGTGATCCTCGACATGGTCGGCGGCGACTACATCGAGAAAAACATCCGTTCGCTGGCGGACGATGGCCGCCTCGTCAACATCGCCTATCAGAAGGGCTCGACCGCAACGGTCGATTTCATCCGCGTGATGCTGAAGCGGCTGACGCTGACCGGCTCGACGCTGCGCATTCGCTCCTCCGAAGTGAAGGGCGGCATCGCCCGTTGCATCGAAGAACACGTCATTCCGCGCATCGTCGCGGGCGAGATCAAGATCCCGATCGACAGCACCTTCCCCCTGGCGCAGGCGAGCGACGCGCACGCGCGCATGGAAAGCAGCGCTCATATCGGCAAAATCGTGCTGACGGTCGCCTGAGGGACCGTCAGGCTTACCAGTCGAAGCTCTTCATCACCGCGACCGGCTGCGGCTTATCCGATGGGAAAAGCCGCCCGGCCGCAGCGGTGAGCGATTCACCTGAACGGACATAGACGCCGCTCGCAATGAACACTGAGCGAATGCCGAACTTCACGGCGCCGGCAATATCGGTCGCCACGCCGTCGCCGATCGCAAGCACGCGATCCTTGCTGACCGGAGCCCCGCGCAATTCGGATCCTGTGCGCAGCGCCAGCTCGTAGATCGGATGATGCGGCTTGCCCGCGTAGCTCACGTCGCCGCCCAGTGCCGCATAGGCTGCAGCGATCGCACCGGCGCAGTAGACGATGCGGCCGCCGCGCTCGACCTTGAGATCAGGATTGGCGCAGATCATCGGCACGCCCCGCGCTTTGAGCTTTTCAAGCAGCGCTGAATAGTTGGCCGGCGTCTCGGTTTCGTCGTCATAGAGGCCGGTGCAAACGGCAACCTCGGCATCATCGACGGTCGCGCCCGGCTTCGCGGTAAGTCCGGCGAAGATCGGCAGATCACGCGACGGACCGATGTGCAGGATCGCCCGCCCCGCCCAAGCCTCGATCAGGCTGCGCGAAACGTCCCCCGAGCTGACAATGCCATCATAGGCCGAACGCGCGACGCCGATACCGTCGAGCTGGCGCATGACGCTCTCATGCGGACGCGGAGAGTTGGTGACGAGAAGCGCAGTGCCGCCCTTCTTCCGGAATGCTTCGCAAGCCGCAACCGACGACGCGAACGGACGGACGCCATTGTGAATGACGCCCCATATGTCGACGAACCAGAGGTCGGACGAAGCGGCGAGCGGTGCGATGGAAGTGATGAGCGGGATGTCGGTCATGCGAGGCCTCACGCGAGATCCGCCAACGTGACCTCGATGCCCGGCCTATAATGGAGACGGGGCCGAACTGTCATCCGGCCCCGTCGTCACACGTCGTTTCTTGTCCGGCGCGCGCCTTAAGCAGCAGCCGAATGCTTCGCCGGCGCAGTACCCGCGCTGCCATCGACATTCACCTGACGAGGTGCGCCAAACAGCGGCCCCTGTCCAAGCAGAACGCCCGCGCTGAGCAAACGCTTCTGCGCCGAGGCATCTGCTATCCCGCTCGCGACGACCGACAGACCAGCTGCCGACGCACGCTGCAAGATCTCTTCCGCAGGCACGAACCGGTCGCGCGCTGACATCCCGCTGAGAAGCGTTTGCGCGTCGAACCGTACGAAGCGGAAGCCTGTTTGCTGAAGCACCGCGAAGTCGGTTCCCATGTGCTCGATGGATTCGAGCCCGAAGCGGAAGCCGAACGAGTGCATATCCCGCAGCGCCTGCCACGCCGATGGCGTGAAGCTGTCGATCGCACGTTGCGAGAACGTCAGCACGAGCTGTTGGGCAATGCGCGGCCGCGCTTCGTAAGTATTGGCGAAGGATTCGAGGAACGCCCTGCTCGTCACCGACGAACCAAGGAAGCTCGCCAAAAGCGAACCGCCGCGTTCACGCGCATCCATTCGCGCCGCGAGAGCTGCCGCCCGATTGAGACGCGCGATGTCGAAGCGCGAGTCGAGTTCGCCGATCAGGGCGAAGTCGTCTTCGTTCGCTTCCAGCGCATCGCCTGCGGAGGACCGAAGCGTCGTCGTCATCTCGTAATGCCCAACCGAATGCTCCGCGAGCGTAACGATCGGCCCCAACATGACTTCAATCGACTCATCTTCAATGGCGCGTGCGATCGCGGCAGCGCGCGGCGGCAGCTCCGGCGTGGGCGCCGTTTCAGCCGAGAACTCCAGAATGGGCAAATCGGGCAGCGTCAGTTCTGGAAGCGCGGTCTCCCCGTCCTGACGAGCGGTGTCATTACCCAAAGGCAGCTCAAAGCTTGGCTCATCGAAGTCCTGACCGGCCGTGACCGTGTCATCCGGATCGAAGCCGGCAATTCGCTCAGCCGTAGCTGGAATGACCAGCTCGCCGAGACCTTGCGACAGCGCCGGCTCAGGCGGTGCGGGCGGGCCGTACGGCTGCTGTGCCGGAGCCGTGGGCGCGGCAGCCACCGGCGCTGGCGGGACGGCCAACGCCGCGGGAGCCGGCGCGACGGGCGGCGCAATCGGAGCCGCAGCTGCCGGTGCGGGCACAGCCGGCGCGGGCTTCCGCGCAGCCGTGTCGAAACCCGGCACGAAATCGCCGAACCCCGGACGCTGCCGCATGCTGGCGGCAACGGCGCGCAACGCACCGATGGAATCCTCAAGCGCGCTCGCCGGCGCCTTCGGTTCGTCATTCGTACGCACGGGCTTGGCCGGACGCATCGCTTCGGCAGCATTCACTTCGTCTGCGAGCTCTTTGATCTTCCGCTGGACGAGTTCCAGATCGCCCTCGATCGTCATCGCAACGTTGCTGGCAGGCGCCTCCTCGGCGCCCGCCGGCCAGCCCGGCAGACCCTTCACCGGCGGCTGCTGCGGCTGCGCATCGACGCGTCGGCGGAACGACCAGCGCTCACGGGTTGGCTCCGCTGGAGGCGCAGGCCTGTCCGCGACTGGAGCTGCGAATGCAGGACGGCCCTTTGCATCGTTCGCCGCGACCAACGGAGCCTTGGGCGGCATCTCGAGGGAAGGCTGCAGACCCTGTTGGATCACCGGGCGGGGCGGCGCCGTACGGGCAGCCTTGTCGCTTCCGCGCTCGGCGGCAGCGTCAGCCGGAGCCATCGGGCGGACGTTCATAGGTTCGTTAGCTGCCGGCTTCGGCTGCGTTGCGTTGAGAGGCGGGACCGGAACGACGTCCGGGCGAGGCACGATGTTGCCGATGTCGCGGCTCAACTCGCGGATCCGAGATTCGGGCGTGCCCGGCGTCTGCCCGACGGGCAGTGACGGCGAGGTGGAAGCCCCCGCCCCAGCAACGGCCGGACGCACCGGAGCAGCCTTTATCTTTGAAGCAGCCGCCTTGGCATCGCTGGCCTTCGCGCCGCTCGGCTTCGTCTCATGCCGCGTGCGCGCCAGTTCAGCCTTGAGCTGAGCGATCTGCGCCGATTTCTGAATGTGCTTGTGAAGCAGCATCGACAGCGCCAGCACGATCACGCCTGTCGCGATAGAAACATGCAGCGACAGTCCGATCTGCGCAAAGCACATCATGCCGATAGCAGCCGAAACGATCACGATCGAGGCTACGATGAGCCCGTCTCGCGACTGGGGCTCCAGCGTTCCCCCGTCTGAAGCGTCACCCGTCGGCGGTGCGGCGGGTCCGGCTGCTGGAGCGGGTCCGAGAGCCTGCGACGGCGCAGCGGTGTCGGTGGGAGCGACACTGACCTGCGGCTTTGAATTATCCTGCTTTGTCATGGTGTTCCAGGCTGCCTTCGATTCGTCTTGCTCTCAACCTTCGCAGACGGATGAACGGAAGCAATGTACCGGGGACCGCTATCACCACCTTATTGGCGCGTCATCGGCTCAACTGTTCAGATCATACTACCGGCGGGGCGTCCGGGTCACACGATTCTATTTATGAACATATCTGCTGCGGCGGTGCATAGCCGCAAAACCGCCCTTGACCTGTCTCCCGCAAACCCGAATCGGCGCGCTGTTTAGATCTCGTTAGGCGAATCGGCGTGCTATCGTCAGACCGACGGCGCCTCGCGTTTGTTGGTAAAGCGTATGCCTGGAGGGGAAGACCGCATGTACATGGATCGAGTTGGTACCAGCGTCGAATCAGATGTCTCGAGTGAACTTGCGCGGGCGCGCATCCTCATCACGGGTCTCACTGGCATAGCAGGGGTCGACGTGGCCCGCGCCTTTGCCGATCTCAAAGCCCGGCTCGTCGTCCATACGACCGACCTTTCCCCTGAGCTGGTGGAACTCGCCGCGCTGCTGACCCAGAGCGCCAGCGAAATCCGCCTCCACACGCTCGACATATCGACTGCCGATTCGGCCGCGAAGTTCGCGCAGACATCCGCCCAGACCTACGGCGGGCTCGACGCCGCGATCAACATGGCCTCGATCTCGTCAGCGGAAATCCGCGCCATTCGCGCTGACGGCGACCTCGAAGCGCTCGTGTCGGCGAAGCTCGCACCTCTCGCCCAACTGACGCGCGTCATCGCCAACCGCATGTGCGTGGTGCTGAGCGAAGGCATGGTCTTAAACGTTTTGAAAATGCCCGAGCCCCACGACGGCCGCACCGCTGCCATCGCCGGTTATGCTCGAACGGCGCTCGCATCGATGATTGCCCGGGAAGCCCGTGAATGGGCGGGCAAAGGTATCCGTATCAACGGCGTCGGCCCGGCAACCTATTATGACGGCAGCCGCTCGGGCTCTTACCTGGCGAACGAACCGGACGTGGCGAGCTTGGCGCTGCATCTGGCTTCCCGCCGTGGCCGTTCGCTCTCGGGCCACGTCTTCGACGCGGGCGGGCTCGACTTCTAACTCTGCCGAGCAGTCGCCCGCACGCTGCGAGCCGATCGAGCCTCAAAGGGCCGCTCGATTGTATTTGATCATCGAACCGCCGATGATTAGCCCTCTCTCGGGAGAGAGAGACGAATGGACATCCGCCAGCTTCAATATCTGGTCGCCCTTGCCCGCGAGAAGCATTTCACGCGTGCGGCCCAGGCCTGCAACGTCACGCAGCCAACGCTGTCGGGTCGTATCCGCCAGCTCGAGCTTGAACTCGGCGTGCCCATCGTCGAGCGCGGCCAGCGGTATCAGGGCCTGACACAGGAGGGCGAGCGCGTCCTCAAGTGGGCGCAGCTGATCCTCAACAACTGGGCTTCAATGCACCAGGAGCTGGCGCACCTCGCGATCAGCGACTTCGGCTTGACGGGCCGCCTGACGCTCGGCGCCATTCCGTCGGCGCTGCCGATGATCCCCTACCTGACGCGCGACATCCAGCAGCTGCATCCGCAGATCAACTTCACGATCATGTCGATGAGCTCGGAGGAAATCCTGCGCGGGCTCGATGACTATTCGATCGACGCCGGCATCAGCTACCTCGACAACGAACCGATCAACAATCTCATCGCGACGCCGCTCTACTTTGAACGCTACTGTCTTTTCATTCCGGACGGTCACGAGTTCGCTAATCGTGAGACCGTGACTTGGCGCGAAGCCGCCGAGTTGCCGCTCGGACTTCTGACATCGAACATGCAGAACCGGCGGATCATCGACCGGGCCTTTCACGACGCCGGCTGCCAGCCCGCCCCAGCGCTGGAAACGAACTCCGTTATCAATCTTTATTCGAATGTGAGGCTGATGCAGCTCGCCAGCGTCATGCCCCATTATCTCTTGGACTTGTTGGGCAAAGACCCGGGCCTGAAAGCAATCCCCCTCGTCGAACCCAAAGTGGCCCACAGCGTCGGCCTCTTAACGCAGGACCGCGATCCTGTCGCACCCCTCGTGCGCGCGTTTCAGGCAGCGGCTGCCAAGTTCTCGGCCAACAGCATTTCTTGAGCGCAGCCCGGCACTTAGTCCGCGGCCTTCGTCTCAAACTGCGCGTTTAGCCATAGTTATTGCGCCCGATCATAGGCGAAATCTATGATAGGATCGACCATATCGATTTGAATACCAGGGCGGAATGACACACGTAAAATCATGCGGCAAAGTGGCGTGTGCGTCATGGCGACCGCCAATAAAACGTTGAGGAAACGCCGACATGGCGAAGAAGGCCGGAAAGCAAACTAACGGCTCACGGGTAGAACAATTTCCTGCTCCGACCCCTGCTGAGGTCGCGGCACTGGCTGTATGCGCAAGCCACGGAAACAAGCCCGACGAGCTTCTCGAAATCTTTCACGACTTGCAGCACCAGCTCGGCTACGTGCCGGATGCAACGCTGCCGGTGATTGCCAGGGCGCTAAACCGTTCGCGCGCTGAGGTTTATGGTGTGCTGACGTTCTATCACGAATTCAGACGCCAGCCGGCCGGCAAGCACGTCGTTAAGATCTGCCGCGCCGAAGCCTGCCAGGCCATGGGCACCGATGCACTTTGTGAGCACGCGGAGCGTTCACTGCACACGCGCCTCGGCGGCACCACAGCCGACGGTATGGTAACGATCGAGCAGGTCTTCTGCCTCGGCAACTGCGCGCTCTCACCCGCGATCATGGTCGGCGAGAAGCTCTACGGCAAAGTCGATCCTAAACGCTTTGATGAGATCATCGGCGGACTTGAGAAGGAAGCCGCGGAATGATCAAGGTTTTCGTACCCCGCGATGCCGCAGCGCTGTCCGTCGGAGCCGACGAAGTTGCCGCTGCGATTGTCTCGGAAGCCACGATCCGCAAGCTGGACGTTGAAGTCGTCCGCAACGGTTCGCGCGGCATGCTCTATCTCGAGCCGCTCGTCGAAGTCGAAACAGCTGAAGGCCGCGTCGCCTATGGTCCCGTGGCAGCAAGCGATGTCGCCGGCCTCTTCGAAGCAGGCTTCCTGGAAGGCGAGGCCCACGCTCTGGGCCACGGCCTGACCGAGGAAATCCCCTATTTCAAGAACCAGGAGCGGCTGACATTCGCGCGTTGCGGCATCACCGATCCCCTGTCGATCGAAGACTACCGCAAGCACGGCGGCTTCCAGGGCCTCACCAAGGCCTTGCAGATGAAGCCGATCGACATCGTCACTGAAGTGACGACATCGGGCCTGCGCGGCCGCGGCGGCGCCGGCTTCCCGACCGGCATCAAGTGGAAGACGGTTCACGACCTTCCCGCCGGCGAGAAATACGTCGCCTGCAACGCCGACGAAGGCGACAGCGGCACGTTCGCTGACCGCATGCTGATGGAAGGCGACCCCTACTGCCTCATTGAAGGCATGACGATCGCGGCCATCGCGGGCGGGGCGCAGAAGGGATACATCTACGTCCGTTCCGAGTATCCGCACTCTGTACACGTTCTGCGCGAAGCCATTGAGATCGCGCGCAAGGCCAATTGGCTGGGCGATAACATCCAGGGAACCAATCATTCCTTCGATCTTTTCGTACGTATGGGTGCAGGCGCCTACATCTGCGGCGAAGAAACCTCCATGCTCGAAAGCTTGGAGGGCAAGCGCGGTATTGTGCGTTACAAGCCGCCGATCCCGGCCATTGAAGGCCTCTTCGGCAAGCCGACGATCATCAACAACGTGATGAGCTTCGCGGCCGTACCGATCATCATCGACAAGGGCGGCGAGTTCTATCGCGACTATGGCGTCGGCCGTTCGCGCGGCACGCTGGCATTCCAGATCGCCGGCAACGTCAAGCAGGGCGGATTGGTCGAAAAGGCCTTCGGCGTCACCACGCGCCAGCTGATCGAAGACTGGGGCGGCGGCACGGCGACGGGCCGTCCGGTTCGCGCGGTCCAAGTCGGCGGACCGCTCGGCGCCTACATTCCAGAATCCAAGTTCGACGTGCCGATGGACTACGAGGAATTCGCCAAGGTCGACGCTATGGTCGGCCACGGCGGTCTCGTCGTGTTCGACGACACGGTCGACATGGCCAAGCAAGCCCGCTTCGCCATGGAGTTCTGCGCCATCGAAAGTTGCGGCAAGTGCACGCCCTGCCGCATCGGTTCGACACGCGGCGTCGAGGTGATCGACAAGATCATCGACAATGTCGATCGCGACAAGAACTTGGCGCTGCTCGAAGACCTGTGCGTGACCATGACGGACGGTTCGCTGTGCGCCATGGGCGGACTGACGCCGTTCCCGGTCATGAGTGCCGTGCGTGGCTTCCCCGAAGACTTCCACAAGCCTGCGCCGCCAGCGAACAAGTTTCTAGCGGACGCTGCAGAGTAAATTCAGGACTAGACATCCTCAACGAGGACGCTCGATGAACCACCACGTCAAGCCGATGACCCTGATCAAAGAGATCGATTACGGCACGCCAAGCCCCGATGTGACCGACGCCACCAAGATGGTGACGCTGGAGATCGACGGACAAGAGATCACGGTCGCCGAAGGCACCTCGATCATGAACGCGGCGATGCAGCTCGGCATTCAGATCCCGAAGCTGTGCGCCACCGACAGCCTCGACGCCTGGGGCTCCTGCCGCCTTTGCCTTTGTGAGATCGAAGGCCGCAAGGGCACGCCCGCATCGTGCACCACGCCCGTCGCATCCGGCATCAAGGTCACGACGCAGAATGCGCGTCTCGCCAACATCCGCCGCGGCGTCATGGAGCTTTATATCTCCGACCACCCGCTCGACTGCTTGACCTGCGGCGCCAACGGCGACTGCGAACTCCAGGACATGGCGGGCGCTGTCGGCCTCCGCGAAGTCCGCTACGGCTACGACGGTGAAAACCACGTTTTCGCCAAGCGAGCCGATGGCGAGGTCAACGACCGCTTCAAGCCGAAGGATGGCTCGAACCCCTACTTCCAGTTCGATCCTTCGAAGTGCATCGTCTGCTCGCGGTGCGTGCGAGCTTGCGAAGAAGTGCAAGGCACGTTCGCGCTGACGATCGATGGCCGCGGCTTCGCTTCGCACGTCTCCGCCGGCATGGACGAAGAGTTCCTCTCCTCCGAATGCGTGTCGTGCGGCGCCTGCGTGCAGGCCTGCCCGACGGCGACGCTCATCGAGAAGTCGGTACTTGATGTCGGCCAGCCCGAACACTCGCTCGTTACGACCTGCGCCTACTGCGGCGTCGGGTGCTCGTTCAAAGCCGAAATGCGTGGCGAGGAAGTCGTGCGCATGATGCCCTATAAGGACGGCGGCGCCAACGAAGGCCATTCCTGCGTCAAAGGCCGCTTTGCCTTCGGCTACGCCACCCACAAGGATCGCGTGCTGACGCCGATGATCCGCGAAAAGATCACCGATCCCTGGCAAGTCGTATCGTGGGACGAAGCGATCAGCTACGCCGCTGAGCGTCTGAAGGCGACGCAGGCGAAGTACGGCAAGGACTCGATCGGCGGTATCACCTCTTCCCGCACGACGAACGAGGAAGTCTATGCCGTCCAGCGTATGGTCCGCGGCGCCTTCAATACCAACAACATCGATACCTGCGCCCGCGTCTGCCATTCGCCGACGGGCTACGGCTTGAAGCAGACGTTCGGCGAATCCGCCGGCACGCAGGACTTCAAGAGCGTCGATAAGGCCGACGTCATCATGGTCGTCGGCGCCAACCCGACGGACGGCCACCCCGTCTTCGGTTCGCGCATGAAGAAGCGCCTGCGCGAAGGCGCGAAGCTGATCGTCATCGATCCGCGCCGCACCGACATCGTCCGCTCGCCGCACGTCGAAGCCGCCTATCACTTGCAGCTTCAGCCCTCGACCAACGTCGCCATCATGAACGCCATCGGTCACGTCATCGCGACCGAGAACCTGATTGATCGCAAGTTCGTCAAGCGCCGCTGCGAGCCAGCTGACTTCTTCCGCTGGGAAGAGTTTATCAAGCGCCCGGAGAATTCTCCGGAAGCAACCGAAGAGATTACGGGCGTACCGGCTCAGCTCGTCCGCGAAGCTGCACGGCTCTACGCAACGGGCGGCAACGCTGCGATCTACTACGGTCTCGGCGTCACCGAGCACAGCCAGGGCTCGACCATGGTCATGGCGATGGCCAACATCGCGATGGCGACTGGCAACATTGGCCGCGAAGGCGTCGGTGTGAACCCGCTGCGCGGCCAGAACAACGTGCAGGGTTCGTGCGACATGGGCTCGTTCCCGCACGAGCTGCCGGGCTATCGTCACGTGTCCAACGCTGACGTGCGCGCCGCATTCGAAAAGGAATGGGGCACCAAGCTCGATAGCGAGCCCGGCCTGCGCATTCCCAACATGTTCGATGCGGCCTCTGACGGCACGTTCCGCGGCATGTTCATCCAGGGCGAGGACATCGCCCAGTCCGACCCCAACACGCACCACGTCGAGCATGCGCTGTCGTCGATGGACATCGTCATCGTCCAGGATCTCTTCCTGAACGAGACGGCGGCCTTCGCTCACGTCTTCCTGCCGGGTACGTCGTTCCTCGAGAAGGACGGCACCTTCACCAACGCCGAGCGCCGCATCAACCGCGTCCGCAAGGTGATGCGCGAGAAGCAGGGCATGGCCGAGTGGGAAGTCGTATCGCGCTTGGCGACCGCCATGGGCCATCCGATGCACTACAACAACGCGGCCGAGATCATGGATGAGATCGCCCGCCTCACGCCGACATTCGCTGGCGTGTCGTTCGATCGTCTCGACGAGCTGGGTTCGATCCAGTGGCCGTGCAACGACGAGCACCCGACGGGCACGCCCGTCATGCACACGGATGAGTTCACGCGCGGCAAGGGCCGCTTCATGCTGACGGGCTTCGTGCCGACAGCTGAGCGCACGAACCGGAACTTCCCGCTCATCCTGACGACGGGCCGCATCCTTGCGCACTACAACGTCGGCGCCCAGACGCGCCGCACGGACAACGTCGCCTGGCATCCCGAGGACATCCTCGAACTCCACCCGCACGACGCGGAAGTTCGCGGCATCAAGACAGGCATGAAGGTGTCGCTCGCAAGCCGCGTCGGCGCCACCACGCTGACGGCCAAGGTTTCCGATCGCATGCCGCAGGGCGTCGTCTACACGACGTTCCACCATCCGGTCACGGGCGCCAACGTCATCACCACCGAGAACTCGGACTGGGCCACGAACTGCCCGGAATACAAGGTGACGGCGGTGCAGGTGAACGTCTCCAACCATCCCTCCGAATGGCAGGAGGAATGGCAGGGCCGCGAGGTCGAGAACAAGCGTATTGCCAAGGAAAAGAAGCTGGAAGCGGCAGAGTAAGCGCTGCCCTTCTGGCCTGGAGTTAAGATTGCGATGAACGTCGTGCCGAAGAACACAATCAAGCCTGAGGGCGGACCGGAGCTGTGCTCCCGTCCGGCCGTGGGCGAGTTGCAGTCCGCGTCGGGCACGCAGTCGATCACGTGGCAGCTCCCCGAGGAGGTGCCCATTGCGCTCCAGATCAACTCTCAGCCCTACACGGTGATGATGGCGACGCCGGCGAACCTTCGCGATTTCGCGATTGGGTTCCTCGTCGGCGAAGGCATCGTCCCCGACCCCGCGAAGATCCAGGGCATCCTCGTGATGCCGGTGGACGGCGGCATGGCAATCGACGTCGCCGTGCCCGAAGAGGCGATCGAAACATCGCGTCTCGCCCGCCGCGCCATGGAGGCGCGCACGGGCTGCGGCCTCTGCGGTGTCGAAGAAATCGAATCGGCCGTCCGGCCGCTGCAGCAGCTCGAGCGGACCTGGTCGCCCACGCCGGAAGTCATCCGGCGCGCCGACAAGAGCCTGTTCGAGTACCAGCCGATGAACCGCTTCAACCGCTCGGTCCACGGCGCCGCTTGGGTGTCGAAGGACGGCGAAATCGAGTTCGTTCGCGAAGACGTCGGCCGCCACAACGCGCTCGATAAGCTCATCGGCGCGCTCTACGCCGAAGGCATTGACCGCACGGACGGCTTCGTTCTGATGACCAGCCGCTGCAGCTTCGAACTCGTGCAGAAATCGGTGACGGCGGGCATCGTCGGTCTGGTCACCGTTTCAGCGCCGACCGTCCTTGCGCTGGAACTCGCCAAGAAAGCCAACCTGTTCCTGGCGTCATTGGGCCCCAACGGCCCCGTGGTCTTCAATCACTAGCCACCTGTCCCATCCGTCAATCCCAACAAAATCGGTCCAACATGCAAAGCTCCGATCTCGTCCGCATGGCCAATCAGATTGCGGCGTATTTCCAGGCCTATCCCAAGCAGGAAGCCCTCGATGGGATCTCCATGCACATTCACAATTTCTGGGAACCGCGGATGCGCAACGCGCTGAAGGCCTACCTCGACCAGGGCGCCCAGGGCATCTCTCCGCTCTTCGTCGAAGCCGTGACCGACTACTTCAAGGGACCGAAATCGCCGGTCAAAGCCGCGCCCGCAAAGGCGGTCCCGGCCTGAAGTCCGAATAGATCGCAGCGAATTCGAAAGGGCGGCATTCAATGCCGCCCTTTATTGTATCGAGCTCTTCAACGGCTGAAACTACTCCGCCGCCGCCCGGCTCGCGGCGAGGACCTGATCGCGCAGCCGCCCGGAAACCTCCGACAGGTGGTCGAACGCGAACGTGAACGATCCCACACCCGCCGTCGCCGACCTCAGGTCGATGATGAGATTATCCATCTCGGCTTCCGGAATATGGGCCTCTATCAAATCCCATCCGGGCCAGCCGGGACGCGCATCAAAGCCCAAGATCTGCCCACGCCGCTGCGAGATGATGCCGTTGATCCGCGCATTGGCTTCTGACGGCACGGCGACCGAAACCGCCATGATCGGCTCCAGCAGAACCGGATTGCATTTCGGCAAGCCCTCGGACATCGCGAGACGCCCCGCCTGCCGGAAGGCCATGTCGGAGGAATCGACCGAGTGATAGGAGCCGTCCGTCAGCGTCACCGCGACATCGACGACGGGAAAGCCGAGAGGCCCCTCGGTGAGGTAATCGCGCACGCCGATCTCGACCGAGGGAATGAAGTTCTTCGGAATGGCGCCGCCGGTGATCGTCTCGTCGAACACGATCCCTGAGCTTCTGGGCAGCGGCTTGATCTCGATTTTGACGTCGCCGAACTGCCCATGCCCGCCCGACTGCTTCTTATGGCGGCCGCGAACTTCCGTGCCTGATTGGATCGTCTCCTTGTAGCCGACGCGCCGCTTCTCCCGCTGCACGTCGATGCCGTACTTGCGGTTGAGGCGTTCGAGCGCCACGCGAATGTGCATCTCGCCCTGCCCGTGCAGCAGAATCTGATGCATCTCGGCATTGTGTTCCAGCGTCAGCGACGGATCTTCGTCGATGAGCTTGGCGACGGCCGCCGATAGCTTCACCTCGTCCTTGCGGTCCTTGAGACCGAGACCGATCGCGAGCGCCGGCTGCATCGGCTGCGGCACCGGAATTTGCGCGATGGGTGTTTTGCCGACGACGATTGTCTCGCCGGAATGAATGCTGTCGAGCCGGCCCAGCGCCACCGTTTCGCCGGCCTTCGCCGTGCCGCGCTTGACGGCTTCCTCGCCGCGAATTGTGAAGATGCCGCCGACGCGCTGCTCCTGACCGGCAGCCCCCGTAACGGTCGCGCCATCGGCAATCTCACCCGCGAAGATGCGCGTATAGGAAAGCTTGCCGCCCGCCTTGGTGTGCACGCTCTTGAACACGTAGGCCGCGGACTTGTGGCCATCGAGCCCCAAGCGCTTTGCCGTGTGCTCGACGCTCGGACACTCATGGCGCAGCATCTTCAATAGCCGCAGAATTCCGTGCCCGTGCTCGGCCGAGCCGATGAGAACCGGACAGATCTGCCCCTCGCGCAGCTCCTTCGAGAGATCCTCGAACACGCGATCGTTCGGCGGCGGGATGTCGGCCAGCAACTGCTCCATCAACTCATCGTCGTAATCGGCGAGCTTCTCGAGCATCTGGAAGCGCGCTTCCTTCTCGCGCGCTTCGATGGCCGACGGCAGCTCGATGATCTTGCTGGAATCGTGTTCGCGATAAACGTAGGCCCGCTCCGACGCGAGATCGACGAACCCTGTCGCAATGCCGTTCTCAAAAATCGGGATCTGCCGCAGCACGAGCGGCATGGCGCTCGCCGGCTGCAGGTTCGGAATGACGTCATGAACCGGGATCGTCGAGCTATCGATCTTGTTCAGGAAGAGAATGTGCGGAACGCTCATGTCTTCGAGCTGCTTCAGGATCACCTGCAGCGCTGGAACGCGCTTGGGATCGGCCTCGCAGACAACGACCGCCATGTCGCAAGCGGGCAGCGCGAGCGCGCCTTCGTGCGCGAACTCGACCGAGCCTGGGCAATCGATGAAGGTGAATGTCTCGCCGAGGAATGTCGCGTCGGCGACATTGAGGGAGACGCTCATAGCGTGCTCGCGGGCTTCAGGCGAACTATCGCCGAGCGTCGAATTATCGGCGATTGAGCCCGCGCGCGTGATGCTGCCGGTGCGGGCGAGAATGGCTTCCAGAAGAGTTGTCTTACCGCTGGCAAAGGGTCCGATCAGCGCCACGCAGCGTGGGCCTCGGACCCCGGCTCTATTGCCTTGAGTGCCACTTCCGCCCTTCGGGCCATCCGAGCTTGTCATGATTGCCTCCCTTTGCGAGGCGCGCGACCATGCAACCGCGCCCCGCACCTCGGGAGAGAGCGGCCCGCCGATGGTCGCTCCAAAGCTCAATCAGCACAACGTGATTCGCCGCACAGTTTCGTGAAGAATGTATTGCGATGCAGTAGATCATCTTTGAACGGCGCATTTTTATACTGCATCGCCGAAGCCACTTCTCTCGATCGTCTTTTCTTCGCGGCCAGTAAGGACAAAATAACTTGAATAACTTCAAACTTGCGGCATTGTGAACTCTCCGGCGCTTCGCGCGTTCTATTACCCGAAGCGAGACGTTCGGAATGAGCCAGAGGGACGTTGGCTCAGGAAATGCGAGGCTGGGTTATGAGTATTGAAACACTGATGTCCGCGGCCAACGCTGCTGGATATGTCATGGCCGCCGAGGAAGAACTGCCCGATACGTTCGGCGCCGAACCGGAAGTATTCGAATTCAAGTCGCAGCCGGCAACGGCTCTTGCAATCTGGCGCCCTGTTAAGCCGCGTGCCGATAGCAAGCCTTTCGGTGGGCACATCGCAAACGCTTGGGATTGGTTCACCGAGCGCTTCGTGCACCACGGCGCCACGCCGGCCTGAGAGCACGGCTAAGAACACGGCCTGATCTCAAGAGGCCCATAAACCGGATTTGAAAAACGCGCGGCTTGAGCCGCGCGTTTTTTGTTCTGAGCCTCGTCTTAAGCGAGATTTCCGCAGAAGCGCTGAATGCGCGTGCAGGCATCCTTCAAAGACTCGGTCGAAGCCGCGTAGGACACGCGGAACGAGGGTGAGCCCTCGAACGCTGCGCCATGCACGACGGCAACGCCTTCCTCTTCGAGCAACGCCGTGACGAAGTCTTCGTCGTTCTTGATGATCGTGCCGGACTTGCTCGTCTTGCCGATCAATCCCTTGATGCTCGGATAGACATAGAACGCGCCCTGCGGCTTCGGGCACTGCAAGCCCTTCGCCTGGTTCAACATGCTGACGACGAGATCGCGGCGCTCGACGAAGATCTTGTTGTTCGCAGCGATGAAGTCCTGCGGCCCGTTGAGCGCTTCAACGCCCGCCCACTGCACGATCGACGACGGGTTCGACGTCGACTGCGACTGCAGCTTGCGCATGGCGTTGATGAGCACTTCCGGGCCCGCGGCGTAACCGAGGCGCCACCCGGTCATGCAGTAGGCCTTCGACAAGCCGTTCATCGTCAACGTGCGATCGTAGAGCTTCGGTTCGACCTGCGCCGGCGTCGCGAACTTGAGGCCGTCGTAAAGCAGGTGCTCGTACATGTCGTCCGTCAGCACCCACACGTGCGGGTGCTTGAGCAGAACGTCCGTCAGAACCTTAAGCTCTTCAGCCGAATAAGCGGTGCCCGTCGGGTTCGAGGGCGAATTGAAGATGAACCACTTGGTCTTCGGCGTGATCGCCTTCTCGAGCGCATCGGCGCGCAGCTTGTAGCCGTCTTCCAGTGTCGTCTCGGCAAACACGGGCTTACCGCCGCCGAGCAGGACGATGTCCGCATAGGAGACCCAGCACGGCGCAGGAATGACGACCTCGTCACCCGGATTGAGCGTCGCGAGCAGCGCATTGTAGAGCACCTGCTTGCCGCCGGTGCCGACCGAAACCTGGCTCGTCTTATAGTCGAGGCCATTGTCGCGCTTGAACTTGGCGACGATCGACGCCTTGAGCTCCGGGATACCGTCGACGTCGGTGTACTTCGTCTTGCCCTCATCGAGCGCGCGCTTGGCGGCATCCTTGATGTTCTGCGGCGTGTCGAAATCCGGCTCGCCTGCCGACAACGAAATGATGTCCCGCCCTTGCGCCTTGAGCTGACGCGCCTTCATCGAAACGGCGATGGTCGCGGAGGGTTGGATGCGGTTCAAACTGTCGGCGATGAAGCCCATGGTCTAGCGCCTGTTTTGCGGATTTAAGAACTGGAATTTTTCGCGTCGCGAATAAGCGGCGCGGACCGTAATTGTAATGTTTCCCTGTCGCAAGGCGGCGTTTTCACAAGGCTGTCCCTCGCCAGACGGCGCCCGCGCTGATGCCAGGCCGCAACAAATCCACTGCAAATAAGCTGGTGCGCATTTTCTCAGCGTGGCGCCACAATCCGGACCCAAGGCCGCCCAGAAGCAGGGATCAACTTTCGCGACGCGCGATTGACTACCAAGTTGATGACGAGCGGGAGGAATCGAGACGATGCCAGTCAGCGTTCTGCAGGAAGTACGTCACCGCCGGAATGTCACTCCAGCCGCGCAGCCGAGGCGCTCCTTGAGACTTGGGCTCTGGCGGCCCGTGATGGACGCAGCCGCCGCCGGTGCAATATTCGCCCTGGTGACGACGATGCTGATCGCACCCGTCAAAGCAGGACCCTATCCGGCAGCTTTTGCTGGGATTGAGCGCCCTGCCTCCCCCGCCTTCACAGAAGCCCTTGCCGAGCCCGGCCCCCTGCCCGTGATCGAAATCGCCACGGCCAGCTCGCCGGCCGATGCCGTTTACCGCCAAACCAGCACAAGTGCGGCATGGGGACTACTTGGGGTTGCATTCTCATTACTGGCGGCACTAGATTTAGCTATCCTGAGGCACGTCAAGCGCGCTTACGCCCCCGCGGTTTGCCGCCGCCGGCGAACAAGGTAGGATAGTCGGCCGATGTGTCGGGACGCGCTATTGAATTGCCTTAATCTCGACTGTACCTCTGTTAGCGGTGAGCGACGCTCGAATGGTGGCTCACCAGCCTGATTGGAATGCTGGAGACCGGAGCATGACGAAGCAGGACTTGAGGCCCATCAAGCTGGGCTTGGCGGCAGGAGCCGCTGTTGCCGCGGTCGCCGGCGCGTTGCTTTTCGCCAATAGCGAAACGGTCCTGCGCAAAAGCTTCCAAACCGCTCTCAGCCGCACGAACGTAGAAATCAAGGAAGTCGCGAGCGCCGCCTCGGCTCCCATTGCGGGGTCGGAAGAATATTGGCTGACCGCGATGCGCTCGGGCACGACGCCGGTTAACAAGACGATCTCCGTCGGCGACCAGATTTCGATGAACCTCGGCGGCGTCCGGCGCACCCTTGAAGTCGCGACCGTCGCGGACGTCTCACCGCAAATCACCCAGATCGACACTTCACCCGGTTCGAGCCAGCTCGTGCTCGTGACGGCCCGCGACCTGAGGGACACGGCCGCACGTCCGATCCGCTTCGTGATGGAAATTCAGCAAAACGGCGCGCCTGTCGTGAACGGCCGCACGGGCCGCACGCTCTAGCCCGCGATGGCGGCCGGCTCCCCGTAAGGGGAGTCGCCATCGCCATCAAAACTTCGGCCGGCTCCCCGTACGGGAGTCGCCATCGCCATCAAAACTTCGGCCGGCTCTCCCATGGGAGCCGCCATCGCCAATCGATCCGCTCACCAAGGCTGGGCTTCCTTGTCCTGAAAGAACCCGCCGTTGGGGCCTTCGCGGTCGATCGTGGCCAGCCAGACTGCAGTTTCCGCGCCCTTCTCTGGTAAGCGTGGCGCATCCTTTCCCCCCATTCCTGTCCTGACCCAACCGGGCGAGCACGCGTTGACCTTGACGTCCGCGTCTGACGCAGCAGCTTCTGCCGCAGCAATCCGAGTCAAAGCATTGAGCGCGGCCTTCGAAACGCGATAGGCGGGATAGCCCTTGCCCATGTTGCTCAGTTGCCCGGCAAGAGACGACATGTTGACCACGCGTCCGAACCCTCTGGTCAGCATCCCCGGCATGAGGGCGCGCATCGTCAACATGGGGCCGAGCACGTTCGTCTCCCACGTCCGCCGGAAGACGTCCTCTGAAAGCTCGAAGAGAGAAGAATTGAACCCGCCCGGACCATCGATCAAGATGGCGGCATTATTGACCAACACATCGATGGGCGCGTGCCTGGACTCCAGTTCTACGAGCGCTTCTGGCAGGCGCGCTGAATTCGCCATGTCGAGAATGACTGGCTCGACATCGGCACCGGCCCTCTTGAACTCATCTGCGACAGTGGCCGCTTTCTCGCGTGATCTGACGCCGGCGAGTATCGCGAAACCTTGCGCCGCAAGCTGACGCGCGATCTCAAATCCAATGCCGCGATTGGCGCCCGTCACGAGCGCAGTCCTCGTATTTTCCGCATACGCCATGACACGCCCTCACCACACGCTCTCCGGCCTTGGAACGGCAGTTCGAACCGCGCCCCACCTGCCATAAGCAGCAGAATGAAAAAACCCCACCGTAGAAAGTGGGGTTTCTCATTCAAGGACTTTCGCCAAACGGCGTTAGTGCTTTTCGTCTTTTATCTCTGTTTCATGCCACCCTGCATCATGTCTCGCTTACAGGTCTCGCGGAACTTCTTGCGCTCCTTACCATGCAAGCCCTTCGCATCCGCCTGCTTGGAGCATTCCGTAGCGGCGGCTCCTTTGCTCATTGCCGCGAAGGCAGCACCGCCTCCGGTGCTCAGGACGAACGTGGCGGCAAGGGCAGCAGCAATCAATTTGGTGGTCATAATCGAATTCTCCGTGTTCGCTCTCTGGGGTTACCGTCCGCGAGAACCGGCCCAACATGCCCGGCCGGCAGCGGCCCTCCGATTGACAACCCGGATAACGCGCGACACCGGGGTTGGTCCCGCCTCGCTAACACTCTGAGAAGAACGCCAGAACATACCCTTCCGTAAGGAGAATTTTCGGGAACCAAAACGCCCCGAACTTTTTGCTATTTTGCGTGACTCTGGGGGGCGTGGGCGTGACACTGTGGCGTCAGAACGGCATTTATGACCAAGGCTCCATTTCCTATATAGATCCCGTGCCAGCACCGACAAAATCATCCGGACCCAAAGCCCCTCGCCCTTCGCGCGGCAAGTCGGGGAAACCCACTCAGCCTCCCATGGAGACAGAGGCGGGAACGCCGGGCTTTGGTGAAGCCGGCTCCTATTTCGCGCCTGCCGATTTCTCCGGCAAACGCGGAGCGACGGGCCTTCCAAGTCTGCCGGCGCTACGGCAATCCGGCCCGCGCCCGCCGATGGGCAGCGAAACGCTGACGGACAGCCTGACCGCGCTTCTGACGAAGCCGCACGAACGCTCCGAGCGCGCCAAGGAACTGCTCGCGCGTCAGCCGTTGATGGCGAGCCACCCGATTGTCTCGGGCGGCATGCCTCAATTCGTTCCGCACAGGCCCGAGCGGCCCGAGAAGAGCGAAGGCGGCGTCAAATTCAAGATCGTCTCGGAATACGAGCCCAAGGGCGACCAGCCGCAAGCCATCAAGGAACTCGTCGAAGGCGTCAGCAAACACGAGCACAATCAGGTGCTGCTGGGCGTCACGGGATCCGGCAAAACCTTCACGATGGCGCACGTCATCGAGAAGACGCAGCGCCCTGCACTCATCCTCGCGCCGAACAAGACGCTAGCAGCGCAGCTCTACGGTGAGTTCAAGAGCTTCTTTCCGGAGAACGCGGTCGAATACTTCGTCTCCTACTACGACTACTATCAGCCCGAAGCCTACGTGCCGCGCACGGACACCTACATCGAGAAAGAATCCTCGATCAACGAGCAGATCGACCGTATGCGCCACTCCGCAACGCGTGCGCTGCTCGAGCGTGATGACGTGATCATCGTCGCCTCGGTGTCGTGCATCTACGGTATCGGCTCGGTCGAAACCTATACCGCCATGACCTTCACGGTCCGCGTCGGCGAGCAGCTCTCGCGCGACCAGTTGCTGGCCGACCTCGTCGCCCTCCACTACCGGCGCAACGATCACAATTTTGTTCGCGGCTCCTTCCGCGCGCGCGGCGACACCGTCGAAGTCTTCCCGGCCCACTTAGAGGACCGCGCCTGGCGTTTCTCGATGTTCGGCGACGAGATCGAGTCGATCGTCGAATTCGATCCGCTGACGGGCAACAAGACTGACGAGCTGTCGCTCGTGAAGCTCTACGCCAACTCGCACTACGTCACGCCGAAGCCGACGCTGCAGCAGGCGATCAAAGCGATCAAGGCCGAGCTGAAGCAACGCCTCGATGAACTCTATGCGGCGGGCAAACTTCTTGAAGCCCAGCGCCTCGAACAGCGCACGACCTTCGACATGGAAATGATGGAGGCGACAGGCTCGTGCGCGGGCATCGAAAACTATTCGCGCTATTTGACGGGTCGCAATCCCGGCGATCCGCCGCCGACGCTTTTCGAATACCTGCCCGATAACGCGCTGGTCTTTGCCGACGAAAGCCACGTAACGGTGCCCCAGATCGGCGGCATGTTCCGCGGCGACTTCCGGCGCAAGGCGACGCTTGCCGAGTATGGCTTCCGCCTACCCTCCTGCATGGACAACCGGCCGCTGCGCTTCGAAGAATGGGATGCGATGCGGCCGCAATCCGTGTTCGTGTCGGCAACGCCCGCAAGCTGGGAATTGGAGCAGACCGGCGGCACGTTCGCCGAGCAGGTCATCCGGCCGACTGGCTTGATCGATCCCGTCGTCGAAATCCGGCCCGCGAAATCGCAGGTCGACGACCTGCTGGATGAAGTGCGTCAGGTATCGAAGAAAGGCTATCGCACGCTCGTCACCGTGTTGACGAAGCGCATGGCGGAAGACCTCACCGAGTACATGCACGAGAGCGGCATACGCGTCCGCTACATGCACTCCGACATCGAAACGCTGGAGCGCATCGAGATCATCCGCGATCTCCGCCTCGGCGCCTTCGACGTGCTCATCGGCATCAACCTCCTGCGCGAAGGCCTGGACATTCCCGAGTGCGCCTTCGTCGCCATTCTCGACGCCGACAAGGAAGGCTTCCTGCGTTCGGAAACCTCGCTTGTCCAGACCATCGGCCGCGCCGCGCGTAACGTCGAAGGCAAGGTCATCCTCTACGCCGACCAGATGACGGGCTCGATGGAGCGGGCCATCGCCGAAACCAACCGCCGCCGCGAGAAGCAGATCGCGTGGAACGAGGCGAACGGCATCACGCCCGAAAGCATCAAGCGCAACATCCAGGACGTGCTGCAGTCGGTCTACGAGCAGGATCACGTGACGGTCGATGCTGGCCTCGCCGACGGCGAGAACGTGCAGGTGCTCGGACACAATCTGCAGGCCGTCATCGCCGATATGGAACGGCGCATGAAAGAGGCCGCAGCCGATCTCGAGTTCGAAACGGCGGCAAGACTGCGCGACGAGGTCAAGCGTCTGCGCGATACCGAACTCGCCATCGCCAACGATCCTTTAGCGCGCCAGTCGGACGTCGAGGACAAGGCAGGCGCGTTCAAGGGTGATCGCAAATACGGCCCGAGCGCCAACCTTCCCAAGCAGCCGAAGGCCGAAGGCAGCCGCATCGCGACTGAATACGAGCCCGTGCAGCCGACCTATGCGCAGTCGACATCGCGCATCAAAAAGCCATCGCTCGACGACATGGGGCCAGGCACCGACCGGCCGGTGCCAGCACGCACGAAGCACGTCGATAGCCGCACCAAGGCCGGTGCATTCGGCGAAAGAATTGCAGGCCCTCATAAGCCGACGCTCGACGAGATGGGCCCGCACGCATCGTTGCCCGTGAAGAGCGGCGAGAAGCCTTCGCGCATTTCCATCCCGACGCGCACGCGCGAATTCGAGGATACGGGCGAGAAGAAAGCCCGCCGCGGCCGCCCCCGCAAAACCGGCCGGCCGGGGCAATAAGGTTCCGCCTGAAAATGCGTGGGTTTTCGTAGCGGGAACCTCGACTGCGGCCATCGGTTGTTTCCCAATCTGAAGCAATCGAGGACCCTCTCAAAATGACTAAAATCTCGAAAGCGAAAATCCTCATTCTGGCGACCGATGGCTTCGAGCAATCGGAACTCGACGTTCCGCGCGAGAAACTGAAAGCGGTGGCCCAGCTGGTGCACGTCGCCGCGCCGAAAGAGCGCAAGGAGAAAGAGACCATCCTCGGCTGGGATAAGACCGACTGGGGCAAACCCGTCAAAGTCGATATGGAATTGAGCGAGGCCTCGACCTCGCTTTACGACGCGCTCGTTCTGCCGGGCGGACAGATGAATCCCGACACGCTGCGTCAGAACCCGGAAGCGATGAAGCTCATCAAAGCCTTCCTCGCCGAAGGCAAGGTCGTCGCCGCCATCTGCCACGCACCCTGGCTGCTGATCGAGGCGAAGGCCGTACGTGGACGCAAGGCCACGTCTTACTCTTCGATCAAGACGGACATGATCAACGCCGGCGCCAACTGGGTCGACGAGCCCGTTGTGACCGAGGACGGCATCATCACGAGCCGTAACCCCGGCGATCTCGATGCGTTCGTCGCCAAGATCATCGAAGAGATCGAGGAAGGAAAACACGAACGCGCCGTGCTCGCGGCGTAACGCGCACTATGACTGCGGCTGCCGGAAAGGCGGCCGCAGTCCTATCTTTTATATCCTTCCATTTTGCTTAGGGCTGCCACGGCGTCTTCGCGACACCGAGTGAATCGATCATCTCGCCGGCGTTGATCGTAATACCGCCCGGCATCTGCATGTCCCCCGGTTTCACGCCTGCGGGACAAGCCTCCGACAGCCACTTCCCCTTGTGCGTCATCACCGTCTTCTCCGGCGCATCCAGACCGGTAACGTCGCTGCTGATCTCCATCTGATAGGCCGATTGAAAATCGCCGGTGATCACCATGTGAGACGACGTCTTCATCGGCCCCATCGTGCACTTCGTGTCCCAGATCCAGGCGTCGCCCTCGCGCTTCACTTCGCGATCGGAACACATCTCGTCCATCGCCGAGGTGCCCGCCTCCATCATCGCCTTGTCGGTTGCCGCATCGATGCACGCGTGCACGGTCATCTTGAAAGCCGCCTTCGATCCGTGCCCGATCGAAATCTCCCAATAACCGGGTCTGCGTGAGGGCAGCTCAACCGGATCTGCCACTGCGGCCCCAACCAGAGCTAGAACGAACACCGATGATAACGTCAGACGGCGAATGTTCACGATTGCGCTCCCCTTTGGCCTACGCTGACGGTCGCATTCATCCAGCGAATTTGCACGGGTCCGATGAGGCGAATTTGCGGCGAAGACCGGGGTTATCAGCCGGCAAGCGCGCGCGGAAGCTTTGAGCCTGGCGGCTGGATGCTCTTCAAAATCATGAGCAGCGTCTGCCGCACGGCCTCCTCGACCGTCTCGCAAATATGGCCCGGCTCGGTGAGGTTTGCCGGCACCCAGACGAGTTGCCGGTCCACTGCCCGCCAGCTGCCGAAGTAATTCCGGCCCTGCAGGACCGTCACGCCGGTGCCGGACAGGCCTTCCCTGACGGAAAACCCGCTGAGCGAGACCTCGGGAATGCTCGCGAGTTGCTGCAGCAGTTCGCGATCGGGAGTGGCACACGTCATGGCGGTCCTCGCCTCGAATCGATGTGAGCGTCCTATTTGCGAAAAGTTAGGTAGCGAAGGTTGCGCAAGGGTTGACGCTATGGCGGTTCTTGCAAGCAAGCCGCGCCGTGCACGGCGTTTTCGGGACGCGCGGAAACATTTCAGCTCGGCTAAAGGTATAAAGCTTCGCCAAAGAGCGGCGGGGCGCGCATTGCAGAGCGCCGGAACGCAGTGAGGATGCCGAGTTGAGCCATTCTGCGGATTGGAGCCGCGGCCTCAGGGCCTGGCTGTGCTCGATCACCGAACTGTTTTGGCGGACGGGGCGCGATAGATCCGAGCCGGAAATCACCGCAACCGATCATCCCGACGGCGGACCGGGCCGGATCTTGCTCATGCGCCACGCCGAGAAAACGGGAGATGAAGCCGACATTCTGCTGTCGCCGGATGGCCAAAAGCGCGCCGAGCGGCTCGTAACCTACATTCCAGAGACGTTTGGCCGTCCCGATTTCATCTACGCCGCCGCCCGCTCGAAGCGGTCGATCCGCTCCATCGAAACGATGAAGCCGCTCGCTGCCGCGTTGGGCCTCGAACTGCAGCACCACATCGAAGACAAGGATTTCAAATCCCTCGTCAGGGAGATCTTTTCCAAGCCCGAGTATCGAGGGAAGCTGCTCGTCATCTGCTGGCACCATAAGAAACTGCCGGAGATCGCAGCACTTCTCGGTGCTCCAGAGGGCAGCTATCCCGCCTTCTGGCCACAAGACGTCTTCAACCTGATCATTGACCTGCGCTACGATCCGGAAACCGACCGGGTTCCGATCGTGAAGCAGGTGATCGAGCCGTTTTGACGAGAGACCGGGACGCCGATCAGCACTTCTTCAGGTTGGCAGCGAGTTCCCGGAACAGGCTGGCATCCTGCGGAAGAACCTTCACGGACTGAACGCAACCCTGCCCCGCCACAGCCATGTGTGCTGCGAAAAATTGGCCGGAGAGCTGAACATCAAAACCGTCCGCGGTGACGGTGCCGGCAACGGTGCCGCCGATGTCGTTGATCTTGTCCTGCCAGGCGCCGGTTACTTTTTCTCCCTCGACGGAAAGATCGGTCGCCGCGTGAAGCTTGAAGCTCGCGCCATCCTCGCATCTGAGCGTCTGGCGCATACCCGCGACCCCATCCTTGCGGGCGACGTAGGTCACGACGCATTTGAAGCTCGAATCCGGCCCCGACGCGGACGACACCGTTGCCATCCCGACCCAGCGCCCTGCGAGGCTCGCCAGCGGATCGATCGGCGCAGCGGCCCGGTTTTCAGGTGCCAGCAGACTTGAAATGGCAGCAACAGCTACATACGTGGCGACGCGGTACGACCGGCCCATCGGCAAACTCCCTCGACATATGATTTGGATGGCGCACCCCGAGTCCCGCCCGGCGGACACTTGCCGCTGTCTTGTTCTCAGCGCCATCCGGCAATACTGGAGGTTTAGAATTCGATCGCGACGCTTTGTAGGCTATAATTAGGAAACTTCAGGCTTCATGTGCTCTTCGAACGGGCACGGAGTCGTGTCGCCGATGGGTGCGCGCGGTGTCGCTTGAGAGCAACACCTCTCCACGCCGAGCAAAGTCGCTCCCATATGGCTCGCAAATCGGCTTACATCGGACGATAATATCGTCCGCTTCGGGGGCCCCACAAAATCGGAAGGAAGACTCGTGGTGCGCAATCACAGACTTGCAGCGTCAGTTGCCGCGTGCGTCGCGCTAGTAGCAGCCGGCATGACCTTGTCGCTTCGTCCCGCCGCCGCGGCGTCGGACAATCCCTTTGTCGAACTTGCCGGCACGTGGAGCGGATCCGGCACCGCGCGCTTCGACAACGGCAAGACGGAAAGCCTCCGCTGCAAGGGCTATTACACCAATAACGGCGGGCCGACGAACCTCGGTCTTTCGATTCGCTGCGCCAACGCCTCCTCGAAGGTCGAACTCAGAGCCAACCTTACGAACGCCAACGGCGCCGTCAGCGGCGATTGGGAAGAGCGCACCTACAATCAGTCCGGCACCATCGCCGGACGCGCTTCGCCCAACAAAATGAACCTTGCCATCAGTGGCGGCATCAGCGGCTCGATGTCGGTGTCGATCTCCGGCGGCTCGCATTCCGTAACGGTCGCAACCAGTGGCCCGTCTTTCAAGGGCGTCAACATCTCGATGTCGCGTTGATGGAAACCCACCACCAAAGGATGAGATTTTCTATGCGCGCAAAGATGCTGGCAGCAGTTGCCGTGGCCTCGGCCGTCTTCATTCCGCTGGTGCCGCCGGCTGCCGATGCCCACATCGGCCGTCTTCGCACCGACTACAAACAGGGCGAAGTCATCACAGCTTACAGCCGCTTCGGCAACGGCGCGATCAAGAGCATCGTACGGCGCGCGCCGAGATACGGCTGGCAGGTCCGCCTTCCCCGCGGCGGCTGGGTGGACTGCAGAAGAAGCTGCGAAGAAACCCTGCGCGTCCAGACGGTCGATTTCTTCGGCTCCGACGACAATTCCATCTCGAGCGGCGGCTACGGCACGCTGCAGCGCGAATGCGGAATTTTCGGCTGCCTCGGCGGCTCCTACGAATTCTCGTTCTGACCGCGAGGCATCCGCTTAGACGAGGAACGGATTGGTCTTTCGTTCCTGACCGAACTGGCTCGGCGAGCCATGCCCGCAAATAAAGGCGATGTCGTCGCCGAGCGGCAGCAGCTTCGTCTTGATCGACGAGATCAGCGCTTCGTGATCGCCATAGGCGAAGTCGGTCCGGCCGATTGATCCCTGAAAAATCACGTCGCCGACAAGCGCGAACTTCTGCCGCTTGTTGAAGAAGACGACCGATCCTGGCGAATGCCCCGGGCAATGAAAGATCTCGAACTCATGGCCCGCGACGGTGACCTTGTCGCCTTCCTCCAGCCAGCGATCCGGCGTGACGTTTCGCACGCCGTCAAAGCCGTACATCTCGCCCTGCTTATCCAGCGCGTCGAGCAGAACCGCATCGGCGCGGTGCGGGCCTTCGATTTTTACGCCGAGTTCATCGCGCAGATCCGCGGCCCCGCCGGCGTGATCGATGTGGCCGTGCGTGAGCAGGATTTTCTCTACCGTGATTCCCGCTTCCTTGATCGCCCATTCGATGCGGTCGAGATCGCCGCCCGGATCGACCACGGCGCCGACTTTCGTCGCGTCATCCCAGATCAGCGTGCAGTTCTGCTCGAACGGCGTCACGCGAATGATCGCCGCTTTGAGCGGGGACGGAACGTTGGCGCGCTGATCGCTCATCGTCGAAACTCCATTTGCTTCGCTGGTCTTAGAACAATTCACTGTTGATCGCGAAGCGGCTCGTTGGCGCGACGTCTTCCTTAGTCCGCGAATCAGATAACGATATCAACAGGGCCCCCATAACCGCCCGCCGATTTTGAATAAAAAACAAATCAGCGCGTGTTCCGACCGCGCGCCTAAGGGAATGCCATGATCGAGAAACTTACCGGCGTAGCAGTCGTCACAGGAGCCATTTTGAGCGTCGCCGTCGGACCGGCCGCAGCAAATGAATGGGCGGGCCCGTATATCGGCATCGGCGGCGGTTACGCGATGTCGAACACCAAGGCCGATTCGTTCATTACGGATTTCCCAGAGGAAGTGAATTTTTCCAAGAATGGCCAGGCTGGCACCGGTGGGTTTTTCACGCTAAGCGCAGGTTATGACCATAACCTGTTCGGCCCGATCGTTGTCGGCGCCTTCATCGACTATGATTTCGCCGATACGGATACCCATACCAGCACCCTTCTGTTGGGCAATCTTGGCCACATAAAGCTCGGTGATCAGCTCTCGGTCGGCGGCCGGATCGGCTATCAGGTTTCGCCAACGACGCTCTTCTTCTCGACGTTCGGCTACGCCCATTCCAACCCCGATGACATGACGCTGAACTTCGGCGATGACGATCGCTTCCGCGGCCGTATCGGCAGCTTCAATGGCTACTTTCTCGGCAACGGTGTCGAAACGCTGCTTGGCCGCGGCTTCAGCCTGAAGGCCGAATATCGCTACACCTCAATGCAAGCCGAGGACGCCATTTTCGATGAGGGTGGGGAGCGTTTGACCACTCGGATCAAGCCGCAAATTCAAACCATGAGGTTGGGCCTCAACTATCGCTTCGGGGACGGCAAGAAAGAGGTTGTCGATAATTCAATTCCCCCGATCACCTCCAGCTGGACCGGCCCGTACCTGGGCTTCGGTACAGGCTACAGCGTCGCCCACAAGCAGGAAGATTTCGGCGCCGAGGCCGGACCCATCAATAACCCGGTCAGCATGGACGGCGGCTTCATCTCCGCATCGGTCGGCTACGACCACCAATTCAGACAGAAGTTCGTCGTCGGTGCGTTTGCTGACGCCGATTTCTCCAACCTGAAATACAGCGACAGCAACACTATCGAAGGCATCAATCTTTGGAGCAGTCGCGGGGAGTTCAAAGACATCCTCATGGTGGGTGGCCGGATCGGTTACTTGACCTCCCCCGATACGCTGTTGTTCGTCAGCGGCGGCTACGCCAATGCCGGACTTGCAGGGACCGATATCACCTTAGGTATCACTGACCCTCCGGTTTCCACGACACTATACGGCGACAAACGTTTCTCCGGCGCATTCATTGGTGGCGGTATCGAAACCAAGATCTGGGATTCGGTCTCACTCAAAGCCGAATATCGCTACATCGATCTGGAAAGCAAAAACCTCGAACTCTTCCCCGGAGAGGATGGTCTGGCCGCGCGCATCGACCCCGATATCCAGACGGGCCGGCTCTCGATCAACTGGCGTCCTTGAGACCCAGCTATCGGGTCTCATTCCGACCTATGAGAATTCTCAAGGGCCCCTCGTGGGCCCTTGATTGCATTTGGAGCTTCGATTGCTGAGCGGATGCAAGCACACGTGCGCCATCCCTAAGCACTGGTAACTCAGCGCGGATCTCGCATCAGAAAGTAACTAGGAATCGCTCGCGGATCGCTCGTAGCGACCCCCAAAAACACGACAAGGGCCATCATGGCCCCTGTGCGCGTGAATAAAACTTGGTAACGCGACGCTTAAGCGGCTTCGGAACCTTCATGTCCCGGATCGCGTAGCACGTAACCGCGGCCCCACACCGTTTCGATGTAGTGCTTGCCGCCGGTTGCAGCCTGAAGTTTCTTTCTGAGCTTGCAAATAAAGACGTCGATGATCTTCAGCTCAGGTTCATCCATTCCGCCGTAGAGATGATTAAGGAACATCTCTTTCGTCAGCGTCGTGCCCTTCCGCAGCGAAAGAAGCTCGAGCATCTGATATTCTTTGCCGGTCAGATGTACGCGCTGATTATTGACGTCGACCGTCTTGGTATCGAGGTTGACGCGAAGATCGCCGGTCTCGATGACCGACTGCGCGTGTCCCTTCGAACGGCGAACGATGGCTTGGATACGTGCGACGAGCTCGTCCTTGTGGAACGGCTTCGTCATGTAGTCGTCCGCGCCGAAGCCGAGACCACGAACCTTGTCGTCGATGCCTGCAAGCCCCGAAAGAATGAGGATCGGCGTTCCGACCTTCGCAACACGAAGGGTCTTCAGAACTTCATAACCGCTCATATCCGGGAGATTGAGATCGAGAAGGATGATGTCGTAGTCGTAAAGCTTACCGAGATCGACGCCCTCTTCGCCGAGGTCGGTTGTATAAACGTTAAAACCTTCCGACTGAAGCATAAGCTCGATGCTCTGCGCCGTGGCACTGTCGTCTTCAATGAGTAGAACCCGCATGACCGTCCCTCTGGTGCCCTATACGATCCGTGTCCGCGCTATGTCTGTCCTTCGCTCAAAGAGAACGCACAACTGTCGAGCTAAGCGATCGTTAGGAAGTTAGCGACGAGAGGTTAACAAACCCTAATTCGCGTTAGCTAATTCACCATCCAGTATCGGCCGTGTTCAGACGGCAACTACCGATGGATTCAAAGCTCTCGCGAAGCTGGCTCAATACCGATGGCGGTCACGAGGCAAAACTTCCCCGTTCGCGCCAAAGCATGGCCCGCTATTGTTTTGGAATATTAGAACTGCGCCCCTCTAACCGTCGCAGGTTTTCCGCAAGATCTGACTTTGGGGCGCCCACCCCGTCATCCGACCCCGATCGCTTCCGACCTGCATTGGCTCGAATCAACAGCTAACAGAATTCGCCAGATTGCCCTAGACTGCTTAGGAACGAAATTTTGACCCCAAACGGCACGGGTCGTCAGAAATAGTTACCCGTTGCTTTACCGCAACTTAAGTGCAGTATGTCATATACTATTATTGAGGGTCATCGGACGCTGGTGCAACGCGGCGGCCCATCAGAATTACCGCATTTCTTCAATGTTGCTTTAGCAGCGACGCCTCATCTTGACTGGCACGCTTCTTGGGTAACCCGAAGGTACACGTAAGTTCGAATTTGTTTGGGGTATCGGACGATGAAGTCACGAGACATGGCCATGCGCCTGAAGCGTCGTGAAGTAGAAGAGAAGTCTAGAAAGGTTGACGATCTAGAACGAATTATTCGCGAATTCGATCAGATGGCAGCCGACCTCGAACGCCAGATCCAGCTCGAGGAAGATCGCACCGGCATTCGCGATCGCGCTCACTTCTCTTATTCGACCTTCGCCAAGGCCGCAGCCCAGCGTCGAGACAATCTCAGGCAGTCGACTGAAGGCCTGCGGGAAAAGCTCGCCGCCGCCGTCCGTGAGCGGGACGATACCCTCGAGCAGTTCTCTCGCGCCGCCCAGCAGGCCGCGAACATCGATGATAATCGCGCTGGCCGCCGTGACCGCCCCTTCGGCGTAACCGCCCTCCGCTAAACGCTTTTGCGATGCTGGGCTCCCCGGAGCCCGGCTCAATGCTTGCCCGGCGATGCGGCCCGCCTGAAAGACGCCGCCTTTTTCCCTCCAAATTCTGTTGGCTTTGCCGCCTGATGCGACTGTATCCCCTTGCAGAATCGTGCGAGGCGGGCACGAGTTGCAACTTCCATTTGTGTTCAAACATAAATTTAGGTGAGCCGCGGCTCGGGGAAAGATGTCTGTTCGCTTCCCATCAGTAAGGATGCCGGCGCTGCTGACTTTGGCAGCGTTGAGCGGTTGTGCGGGCAACGCCCCGGAACTGCAGTCACTAAGCGTCCAGCCCGCCAGTCCGAATCCGCCGGCAGTAGCGGCGATCCCCAGCGGCGAAGCCCCTGCCGGCAAGGTCATTCCCGGCGCGATCGGATCTGCGACCGAAATTTATTCACGCCTTGCGCGCGGCGCGATGAGTTGCTGGTTCACCGTCGGCGGTCCGCTGAAGAAGGATTATATCTTCCACGCCAAGGCGGATGCGCCCTCGCGCGGCGGCAAGGCCGAGGTTGCCATTCACGAACGGGATTCGACGCAAGCAAATCCGCGTGGACCGAAAGCCTACGTTGTCGTCATCGAACCAACCGGAGAATCCTCGGCCACGCTCGCGGTCGAAAACCGCAAGATGCCGGATGCATTCGCTTCCGCAATGACGGACGACATCACCCGCTGGGCACGAGGCACGGACGGCTGCGCAACAAACTCCACCGTCGCCGGCTGGCTTCCTGCGCCACCCGAAACTGCACACGCAGCTCCACCGGCGAAAAAGCCCCAGACGCAAGCAAAGGTTAAAGCTGCCCAGGCGAAGCCCGCCCGGCAACCATAAACAGTACTCTGATGTGTCTCCAGGGACTGGAGGAAACGAACGAGGTCAGCCTGACCAAGGGGTCAGTCCGGCAAAGTTAGTCCCGATAGTCCTGTAAACGCGTTGCGCGAAGGCCGGGCAAGCCGTGCTTGTCGATAGAACGCTGCCACGACAGGAACTCGTCGACGGTCAAGGTATACCGCTCGCAAGCTTCTTCGATGCTGAGAAGCCCGCCGCGCACAGCGGCAACCACCTCAGCCTTGCGGCGAATGACCCATCTTTTCGTATCCCGCGGGGGAAGGTCTGCGACCGTGAGCGGCGACCCATCGGGTCCGATCACGTAGCGCCCGCGCGCTCTCATCTGCTGTTCGGTCATGATACTCAATACACACTCTCTGACCACGATTAGTTATAACCGGATGCGATTAAATTAGCACTAACCCGTTGAGTGAAAAACATATAAATCGGCGTGCCATAACCACATTCGCTGTCTGAAAAGTAACGCTGTCAACGCTATCCGTTTCAGTTTGGAGCACCATGGTGCCCCGATGACCTCTCAGCGAAAAATGGGCCAACGAACGTGGGGCGCGGCTCCGCGTTGCCTTGCAGACGGCGGATTTGGCCAGTATTGATGATCACGACCCAATACCCGCTGAGATTACAATCGCCCGTGTAGGGCAATTCTCTGAATTATTTGGATCTTTTTGAAGGACAGCGGCGTCGCGCAGTGTTGTAGGGGCGAGAAACGCTCCTCTGCTTAAGCCCGAGCCGGCCGATCACGATGAACCAGACCGAAACATCATCTATCGCCAGCGGCACCGCGCGCGCCCCAAATCCGGCCGCCGCGTCAAAAAAGCGTGTCGTCGTCGCGATGTCGGGCGGCGTCGACAGCTCCGTCGCCGCAGCCATCATGAAGGCCGAGGGCCACGAAGTGATCGGCGTCACACTTCAGCTCTACGACCACGGCTCAGCAACAGGCCGCAAGGGCAGCTGCTGCGCCGGCCAGGATATTCATGATGCCCGCCGCGTCGCCGAGGCGCTCGATATCCCGCACTATGTCTTGGACTACGAGACGCGCTTCGCCACCAAGGTGATCGAGTCCTTCGCCGAGAGCTACGTCGCCGGTGAAACGCCAATCCCGTGCGTCACCTGCAATAACGAAATCAAGTTCCGCGATCTGCTCGATACGGCCAAGGATCTCGGCGCCGACATTCTCGTGACGGGCCATTATGTGCAGCGCCACGAGACGGAAGACGGGCCTGTTCTCGCCCGCGCCGTCGATGCGGATCGTGACCAGAGCTATTTCCTGTTCGGAATCACCAAGGAGCAGCTTGCCTCCCTGTGGTTCCCCATCGGCGGCATGCAGAAGGCCGCCGTCCGCGACCTCGCCCGGTCATTCAATCTGCCGGTGGCGGATAAGTCCGACAGTCAGGACATCTGCTTCGTTCCGACGGGCAAGTATACCGACGTGATCGAACGGCTGAAGCCGAACGCGCTGGACGCGGGCAACATTGTTCATCTCGATGGCCGCATCCTCGGCCGCCATGACGGTATCGTCCATTACACCGTGGGCCAGCGCCGGGGCATCAAGATCCCGGCAGCTGAGCCGCTTTACGTGGTCCGCCTCGATGCGGCCCGGAACGAAGTCGTCGTCGGCCCGCGGTCCGCGCTTAGAACAACAGGCCTGATGCTCCGCAACGTCAATTGGCTCGGGGAAAAGCCCCTGAGCGAGGTCGCAGACGGCGGGCTTTCCCTTTATGTTCGCATGCGCTCGTCGCAATCATTGCGGCCGGCGGCGCTCACAATCGAAGAGGGGGGCGCCGTCCGTGTCGATCTCGCCGACGGCGAAGAGGGTATTGCGACCGGGCAAGCGTGTGTGTTTTATGCCGATGCCGGGGCGGAGGGACGTGTCCTCGGCGGGGGATGGATTGCAAAAACGATCAAGGCCGCGAATGCTGAGGAGCATGTGGCGGCGAACGGCACGATGGCCAAAGCACAGCGCTAGGCCGATCGGGTATAACGATTGCGGACGAATGGAGATCGGGCAGTGAGCGACAATAAGCCTTCGGGCTTCCACGCCTCCACGGGTGTGCACGCGGGAGCACAGAAGAGGCGTTCTGACGCGAAGGTCGTGCAGCTCGATGAAGGCCAGGTCCGCGAAGCTTACCGCCGTTGGGCCCCGGTTTACGATTACACATTCGGCGCCATCTCGACGGCAGGCCGCCGCCACGCTGTCGAGATCGTCAACGCTGGCACAGGCCGCGTGCTCGAGGTCGGCGTCGGCACTGGCCTCTCCCTTCCCGACTACAAGAAGCATCTCGACATCGTCGGCATCGATCTGGCGCCCGAGATGCTCGAAAAGGCCCGCGAACGAGTAAAAGCCGAGAAGCTGACGAACATCTCCGGCCTCTACGAGATGGATGCGAGCAACCTTCGCTTCCCCGATAATTCCTTCGACAAAACCGTCGCGATGTACGTCATCACCGTCGTTCCCGATCCGCAGAAGGTGATGCAGGAACTCTCCCGCGTGACGAAGCCGGGCGGCGAAGTCATGCTGATCAACCATTTCAGCCAGGAAGACGGTGTGCGCGGCTGGGTCGAGCGCCAGATGGCGCCCTTCGCCGATCTCGTCGGCTGGCATTCCGTCTTCGACGTCTCGCGCGTGATGGTCTGCCCCGAGCTGAAGCTCATCGACCGCAAGGCCCTGCGCCCTTGGGGCATCTTCACGATGATGCGTTTCCGCAAGGAAGAGGCGGCAAACCAGCGCCCCGTCGCCGCCGAATAGGCTGCGCGAACTAAGCTTTTTCCGGCTGCTGCAATTTTTCTTGCATTCATATGCAGCCGGGACGGAGCGCCGTGTTGACAGGACGCTACGGCGCTCCCTATAGACGGTCGCTCCGACGCCAGCAGCATGCTGGCAGGTGTGGCGGGATAGCTCAGGTGGTTAGAGCGGCGGTCTCATAATCCGCAGGTCGGCGGTTCAAGTCCGCCTCCCGCTACCAGCTCTCAGATAAAAAACTGATGTTGCTGGCTAAAACATCAAATTGGTAACGGGCGCGCGCCCGTCGCGCCTCTCAGTAATTGCTCTAATCCGGCTTCGGCGGCCAGCGCGACCCAGCAATCTCAGGCGTGGTGTTAGCCGTAGGCAGTTGACCTTGCAGCCGGGATATCGTCGATTTTCTCTCCAGCTGCCGTACGAGTTCTTCCTCGGCCAAGGCATTTGGGTAATAGACCCGCCCAAAATCGTCGTTTCTCAACTGCTCTCCTAGACCTAAGTCTTTCGCCATTGCGATCAGCAGCTTCCGGACGCGCTCTTCTTGCGCGTGCGGCGGAATATTCTTCGTGGCGTCAAAGCTGAGGTGCAGTTCCGCCCAAGCTTCGCGGACCTCGCGGCAATCATGAAATATGACGTCGATCAAGTTCAGAACTCGAACGCCGTCGAGAGATGATAGTGTGGCTCGCTCCTGCATCAACGTCGCGAAGACGTGAAGCTTGTGTCGCCTCCGCTCTTCGTGCTGTGCCTTTGCTTCCCGTAATCGCTCAGCGAGTTCGGCGGCTGAAAGAGGGGCGCGCCACGTCGCATAAGCGGCGAAGACAGCTGTCGCGAGCGCCGCAAATGTCATGACGCCCTGGAATACGTCAGGCATCACACCCCTCTTAGTTTGTTCAACCGCACATTGACGGGGCCGAGCGGCGTTCCCAACTGCACAATGTCCTGATCGGTAATGGAGTTGGGCAGGGATACCGTTACATCATAGGTGAGCCCGTGAGGGCCAACAGATACGCCTTGGATGGTTGAGCCGTTCGGAGGCACTCGTACATTGATTTTGCCTGAGTGGTCGCCTCTGCCTGTAGGTACATAAGTCCCATCGAAGGTGACACCTAAGGGGTCCGCGCCCAAAATGAGGCCGTCACGGATTACGAACATCGCAAAGCCCTGGCCGGTGCTGCCGGTCATGTATGCTGCGTAAATACCTTCAATCTGATCCGACATAAGTCCCCCCAATATATTACTGCAAAATCGCGCCAGCTGCGTTGATCAGTCGTGGAAATGCCACCGGCTGCACGTAATGGGCATCGTAGCGCCGACTCCGAAGTCTAAGATGAGTCGACCAACTCGAGAGCATAATTGGCGATAGTCAACAGGGTTGACCCGTTCTGCGTAGGCACGGCGTGCCTATCTGTCAGGAATAGCCGCGCCATTTCACTGCGAGCCTCCGCTTGAGCGTGACGGTGAGCGCCTCACCGCCTCTGCCCCTCAGTCGAAATCGACTTTACGGCTGCGCATTTTCTTGACGTGTCCGCGCACCGACTTCGCCTTGATCCGCTGCTCGCGCTGACCGCGGGAGGGCTTGGTCTTGATGCGAAGCTTCGGGCGCTCGAGGGAAGACCGGATGAGTTCGACGAGCCTCTCCCGTGCGTCCGCCCTATTCTGCTCCTGGCTGCGAAACCGGTCGGCCTGGATGACGATGACGTCCTCGGTCGTCAGGCGGCGGCCCGCCAGTCTCTTGAGCCTTTCACGCGCATACTCCGGAATGGAAGTATTCCCGCCGACATTGAAGCGCAGCTCAACCGCCGTTGAGACCTTGTTGACGTTCTGCCCGCCCGGACCAGAGGCCCGAACGAAGCGTTCCTCCAGCTCCGTCTCCGGTATTTCGATGGTGTCTGTCACCCGCATGGCCCGTCAGCCCCTCCATCCTCTGACCTCGCTTTGCCGACGGGTCCAACGTGGGCGCCACATGTATCACCGCGTTGTTCGAGCGCAATCCTCCAACTTGCGGCTGCACTAACTGGGGATAACGTTCGCTATGGTTGCAAAAGCGGCGGGTTCTAGCCTAGGCTTCGAACCGGAGCGGGAACGGATACCCCCAGTCGGGCGTACAACTACTGTTCAGTGCAAAGATTAAATTTGGGTCATTCTCTTTACCGGGCCTTTAACGACTCAGCGTAGCGTTGCGCGAATCACTGATGGAATGCCCGTTCTCATTGGGCCGAAGCGCCCGGCGAAAGGTCGAGTGAGCCATGCGATCTGCAACGTCCGCCACCGTCTTCCCGCGTAGTACCGCCATTCGTAGCCCCCAACGTGGACGTTCGGCACGGTTCGCCGGCATTGCCATCGCCTCGCTTGGCCCCGCAATTTTCTGGAGCGTGATCATCCAGCTGGCATCGCAGTGGATGGATGTACCGCTTTCACCAGTAGCTCTTGGCGCCGTATTCGCGACGATCGCAGTATTCCTCTTCGCCATCTGTGCGCCGCTGATGCTGCGCAAGCCGACCGCCGAAGCCGTCATCACGGCGGCCGTCCGGGGCGGCCGCAGCGGCTGAGCACGCCGCTTTTCCCCTAGCTGCCGGCCCAATCACAAACGAGCTGCTCGCAAACGCGCCGACGCCGGCCGCCACCGGGACATGGTCCCGGCACGAACTCACATCGCCGGCAGGAATAGGAAGAAAGGCACCCCCGCCAACCGCGGCCGGGCCTGTAATTGCATGTCAATATGGACTGGCAATCGCGCTGAAGGGTGGGCGAAGGGGCCGGAGGCTCTTGGGCCCAGACCCCCTCAGAACCGCAAAACGCGGTAATCAGCACTGCCGAGACAAAGTATGCTCTCGCCATCTCGAGTACCGGAAAAGTTTAAGCCGCAAATCGCGAGCATCAACCTCTCCGGTCCTCAGCGCAAGGCGCAAACGTCAGCATAAATCCTATTCTGCGGCCACGCGCTTCTTTGGCTTCACCAGCTCCATGTAATCAGTGAGCAGCGTTTCCGTGATCGTGCCCGGCTTGAATTTGTGCTCGCCGATTTCAGAAACGGGCGTCACTTCTGCCGCCGTTCCGGTGATGAAGCATTCGCTGAAGGTCGCGAGCTCTTCCGGCATGATGACGCGTTCGGCAACCGTTATGCCGCGCGCTTTGGCAAGATCGATAACGGTGCGCCGCGTGATGCCGTTGAGGAAGCAGTCGGCCTCCGGCGTATGCAGCACGCCGTCCTTGACGAAGAAGATGTTGGCGCCCGTGCACTCGGCGACGCGGCCGCGCCAGTCGAGCATCAAGGCATCCGAATAGCCCGCGCGCTCGGCGCGATGTTTCTCGATCGTGCAGATCATGTAGAGACCTGCCGCC
The DNA here is from genome assembly GCF_035687085.1 of Hyphomicrobium sp. Taxonomy (GTDB): domain Bacteria; phylum Pseudomonadota; class Alphaproteobacteria; order Rhizobiales; family Hyphomicrobiaceae; genus Hyphomicrobium_B. The sequence continues at coordinate 327,025 of NZ_DASRYS010000013.1, forward strand.
TTGGCCTTGGACGGCGCACAGGCGGGATCCGGCCGGCGATAGACGGCATTCGTGATGCGAATGCCCTTGAGCCGCTGCTCCATCGGGAAGTAGGAGCCCCAATCCCACACCGCGATCGCGAGATGGATCTTGGACAATTGCGCCGAAATGCCCATCTGCTCGCTGCCGCGCCACGCGATCGGACGAACGTAGCAGTCCGTCAGCTTGTTGGCGGCCATGACATCGCGGCAAGCCTGATCGATCTGAGCGACGGTATAGGGGATCTCGAAATCCAGGATCCGGGCGCTCTCCACCAGCCGCTCGCTGTGCTCCGTGAGCTTGAAGATCTCGCCGTCATATGCCCGCTCGCCCTCGAATACGGAGTTCCCGTAATGGAGCGCGTGGGTCAGCAGGTGGACCTTTGCGTCGCGCCAAGGGATGAGCTCCCCATCGAACCAGATGAGCCCATCGCGGTCATGAAAAGGGATGAGATCGGCCATGCGCTTCTAAGTCCTTCCCGGGCGTTTATAGTTAGCGAGTACTGGAGGTTTTCCCGATGTCTCGGAAGCTGAGCCCTGGAGCTTGAAACCGCTTGAAAGTTCGGCTTCGGTGCGCCAAGCGCGAGATTGAGAGACCTGCCGGGACGAGCCAGCATTTTGGCTTGCAACAGAATACAATCGAGGCCAATAAGTCAACATGACTGACATAACGTCAGAAGGCCCCACAGGGCACCCTGCCGCAACTGGGCACAACTCCGCTCCCGGCGCGACGTCAGATGCCCGGGCCACCCCGCTCGACCTCATCGCGTGCATTGAGCTTTTCTATTTCGCCTACCGCGACTTTACCTGCGACCCCGACGCCATCCTGTCTCAATACGGCTTCGGTCGCGCCCATCACCGCGTGCTGCATTTCGTTCATCGCAATCCGGGGCTGAAAGTCGCGGAATTGCTGGATATTCTGAAGATAACGAAGCAATCTCTGGCGCGTGTTTTGAAGCAGCTGGTGGACGAGGGCTTCATCATTCAGAAAGCCGGAAACGAGGATCGGCGCGAACGCCGTCTCTACCTCTCCGCCAAAGGCGCGCGGCTGAACGATAAACTGACACAAATTCAGGCCAAACGCATCGAGGGGGCGCTCGCGAAACTTGGCCCAGGCGCCGATGCCGTAGCCCGGAACTTTCTCTTTGCGATGATCACGGAGAAAGACCGGCCCCAGGTGGAGACCCTCATCAAAGGCCAGCGGCCCGGCTCCTCGGACGCTGCACCCGATTACAACCCGTGAGAGACCTGATGGCGCAGGATCGAGCCGAACCCATTCCGGACAACGCCCCCCACATCCTTGTTGTAGACGACGACCAGAAAATTCGGGGCTTGCTCGGCCGGTTCCTGTCGAGCAATGGCTTCCGCGTAACCGAAGCGGCAGACGCCGCCGCGGCACGCTCGTTCATGCGCGGTCTCTCGTTCGATCTCGTTCTCCTCGACGTGATGATGCCCGGCGAATGCGGATTGTCGCTCGCGCGCGATCTGAAACTCACCCGCCCCGTACCGATCTGCATGTTGACGGCGCTTGCCGAAGCGCAGGATCGCATCTCTGGTCTCGAAGCCGGCGTCGACGACTACGTATCCAAGCCCTTCGACCCCCGTGAGTTGCTGCTGCGCCTGCGCAACATCCTGCGCCGCGGGCAGGTGCAAACCACCCCGCGCGACGAGATCCGCATGGGCGGTTGCGTCTTCAGCATCGCCCGCGGCGAGCTGAAGAGAGACGACGAAGCCATCAAGCTCACCGAACGCGAACGCGATCTCCTGCGCCTCTTCTCGCAGCGCATCGGCGTTGCCGTTCCCCGCCACGAACTCTCGAGCGATGACAGCACGGGAAGCGAGCGCGCGATCGACGTCCAGATCAACCGCCTCCGCCGCAAGATCGAAGCCGATCCCTCAAACCCGGTCTACCTCCAGACGGTCAGAGGCAAGGGCTACATCCTCTACACGGATTGACCGCGATGGCCGGCTTAAAGCCGGACACGCCAACGGCGGAATAATTGCACCAAATGGTGGTCTTGCCCGAAACAACCCCGGAGACCGGCAGGTTTGCCTCGCGGTATCAACGCTTCCGTGAGCATCCGATCGTCGTGGGGCTGCTCAACATCGGCGCCGAGATGCTGCCGAAGGGCCTTTATGCCCGCGCCCTGCTCATCATCATCACACCAATCGTCGTCCTCGAAGGCGTCATTGCCTTCGCCTTTATGGAGCGCCATTGGCAGGCCGTGACGCGCCGCCTGTCGGAAGCGACCGCGCGGGACATCGCAGCCCTGATTGAGGTCTACGAGGACCTGCCGAAAGCCGACGGCGCCCAGAAGATCATTGATCTCGCCCGCGAGCGTTTGAGCCTCCAGATGGAGGTCTTACCCAACGGCGATCTTCCCCCACCCGGCCCCAAGCCCTTCTTCCGCCTGCTCGACCGCGCGCTCTCGAACGAGTTGCGCAAGCACGTGCAGCTGCCGTTCTGGATCAACACCGTCGGCGATCAGAACGTCGAAATCCGCGTTAAGGTCGATGACGCCATTCTCCGCTTCGTGGCGACCCGAAGTCAGACCTACGCCTCGAACTCGCATATCTTTCTGCTCTGGATGGTGGGTTCCTCCGTCATTCTGCTGACGGTCGCCATCCTGTTTCTGCGCAACCAGATCCGGCCGATCCTGCGTCTCGCCGATGCGGCGGATGCCTTCGGCAAGGGCCGCGGCATCCCTGACGACTTCAGGCCGCGCGGCGCCCGCGAGGTTCGCCAGGCGGCTCTGGCCTTCCTGCAGATGCGCGACCGCATCAAGCAGCACGTCGAGCAGCGAACGACCATGCTCGCCGGCGTCAGTCACGACCTCAGAACCGTGCTGACGCGCTTCAAGCTCGAATTGGCGCTGCTGGAGGACACGGCCGAGACGCGCGCGCTTTCGAGCGACGTCGACGAAATGCAGCACATGCTGGAAGACTATCTGGCCTTCGCCAAGGGCGACGGCGGCGAGGAAGCCAAGCCCACCGATTTGAAGGAGCTGCTCGAAGAGATCGTCGACGACGCCTCGATCTATGCCTGCAACATCGAACTCAAGATCCGCAAAAGCAAAGGCGGCATTGTCTTGCCGTTGAAGCGGCAGGCCTTGAAGCGCGCCATCATGAACCTCGTGACGAACGCCGCGCGCTTCGGCGACCGCATCATCATTCGCGTCGCGCCGGAAGGCCGCTGGGTCCGCATCGAGGTCGATGACGACGGCCCCGGTATCCCCGAGCACGAGCGCGAGAACGTCTTCCGTCCCTTCTACCGGCTGGACCACGCCCGCAATCAGGACGAGGGCAACAGCGGCCTCGGTCTTGTCATCGCCCGCGACATTGCCAAGAGCCACGGCGGCGAGATCGCCCTGGGCGAAAGCTCCATGGGCGGCCTGCGGGCGATTATTTCCCTTCCGAAGTAGGGAAAAAGTTCCCGAAAACCTTTGTAGATGAAGATGTTAGATCAAAAGCTTCACACAGCTTTGTGATTTGACCGTTATGTTATGAAGTTACAAATTGAGGGACATCGGACCGGCGGCCAAACCCGTCGAACTTGGCAAGGTGTCCTCCGAGCCTGAGTCCACCGGTACCGAAATTCCCGATCGCCGGGGCCGCCACAGCCCATTCGGGATGAGCTTAGTGGCCGCGAACTGAGACCGAGACCGACATCCCAGCCCCGGTCAACGTCCCAGCTCGCGGCCGCGTTTTTTTGCGGCGAGCACGGCTTCCTGCATCAGCTCCTTGAGACCGCTGCCCTCGCGCATCAGCACGGCAAGCGCCGCAGCCGTCGTGCCGCCGGGCGACGTCACGTTGCGCCGGAGCGTTTCCGCGTCCGTGTCTGAGCGATGGAGAAGTTCGCCGGAGCCAGACACCGTCGCGCGCGCGAGCCGCGTTGCCGTCGCCGGATCAAGCCCAGCCGCGACGCCCGCCTCTGCCATCACTTCTGCCAATAGGAAAACGTAAGCCGGACCAGATCCTGAGACGGCCGTTACCGCATCGATGAGACTTTCATCATCGACCCACACCACCTCGCCGACGGCGCCGAGCAGGCTCTCGCAAACGTCCTTCTGAGCTTGGGTTGCATGCGCGTTGGCGACAGCACCGGTAATGCCACGCCCGATAGCAGCCGGCGTATTCGGCATCGCGCGAATAACGGCGGCGCCGGGCGGCAGATGGCGCTCGAAGCTCGCAAGCGTCTTGCCAGCAGCAATCGAAACGACGACCGTCTCCGGCCCCGCGAGTTTTGCGAGCGCCGGGAAAACGTCGTCCATCACCTGGGGCTTCACCGCGGCGACAATCACCGCAGGCGCAGCGTCGAGCGGCCCGAGTTCGGCCGCCGTTTTGATGCCGTGGCGGTTGGCGAGATCGAGCGCCGCGCCCGCAAGATTTGGATCTTGAATAAGAACGCTGGCGGGATCGAGCCCTTGCTCGAGCCAGCCCTCCAGCATGGCGGCGCCCATCTTACCGGCGCCCGCAAGCACCACCGGACCATTCAATTGCAACGGCATTCTGGGAATTCCTCGGCGAAGCACGCCGAACCCAGGAAATGGCGTCCGGCTTTAAGCCTGGCCCTGCGTCTCAAACATCGTCGAAACGAGAGCTTCTTTGCTCTCCTTACCCGCCCACACCACGAACTGGAAGGCTTGATAGTAACGCTCGCAGCCTTCGAGCGCGGCCTTGAGCATCGCCTCGCACTGGCGCACCGTCGCCACTGTGCCGTTGAGCAAAAGCGCGTGACGGAACATCACCAGGCCTTCTTGCGTCCAAAGATCGAAGTGACCGAGCCAAAGCTGCTCGTTGATCTGCGCGATCAGGCGATACATTTCCGTCAAGCGGCTTGCAGGGACCCGGAAGTCGAACGCGCAGGCCAGATGCAGGGCTTCGAGATCATCGCGCCAATTGATCGAGATGTGATAATCAGCCCACGTCCCGGCAACGATGAGCGTCAGCTCTTCATCGCTGGCCCGTTCGCAGGGCCAGTCGTGGGTCTGGGCCAGCTGCTCGATGAGATCGATCGGATTGAGAACGCGGTCAGAACCCTGTTCCGCAACTGCCATGTAATTGGTTCTCCAAGTCTGCCGCGCCGGGATGGCTTAACGAACGACGCAAAACACTCAACCGTAAGCGCCGCCTTAGTACTGCGCCGGACAAAACCAGACGCCCCGTCGAGTCGCAAGCAGACCCGGCCGACGCGCAAACCTTGTCCACGATCAAAGTGGCAAAGCCCGGGCGCGCCGGGGTCCGGAAAGCAGTTCACCCACGTTTGCTGGTGAAAAGCCGCTTAAACTGTGGATGCTTCGAAAGCACGTATCAGACCGTCGAGGTGCCCTGCAGCGAGAGCTGCGCGACCTGGGACTCGAGCGCTGCCACGCGGGCCGCGAGCGCTTCGTTTTCCTGACGCGCTTTCTGCGCCATCTCGCGAACCGCTTCGAAATCCTCGCGCGTCACCACATTCATTTCGCGCAGAAACTTCTCGGCCTGAGCGCGGAAGATCGCCTCGGTTTCCCGCTTGAGGCCATCGGCCGCCCCGGCGGCGTCCGTCATCAGCTTGGCAAAGTCATCAAAGAGTCTGTTCGTCGTCTGGGTCATTTGAGGTCTCGAATTTGAGTGTGTTCACAAGTTATGGCGATTGCGGTCCAGGCCCGCAAGCTCAGGCCAACCAGGAACCCGCAAGCCGCCCCGAAAGCCGCAAGCGATGCCGCTTGACTTTGCCCCAGCGTTCCCAAACAACGCTTCGCAGTCAGGCTTTTCCAGGGCCTCGCTACGGCCAGTAGCCGAACTTTGCTCGGAGCGCCGATGACACCTCTCGCCCTTCTGACCTACCCGAATATCAACCCCGTTGCGATCGAGTTCGGACCATTTGCGGTCAAATGGTATGGCCTCGCCTACATGGCTGGGCTTCTGCTCGGCTGGCTCTATGTCCGCCGCCTGATCTCCACCCCGAAGCTCTGGTACGGAAATAAGCCGCCCCTGACGCTCGAACGGGTGGACGACCTTCTGCTCTTCATGACGGTCGCGATCATCGCCGGTGGCCGCCTCGGCCAGGTCCTGCTCTATGACCCCGCATATTACTTTGCGAACCCGGCCGAAATCTTCAAAGTCTGGCACGGCGGCATGAGCTTCCACGGCGCGTTCGTAGCGTCCGCGCTCCTGCTCTGGCTCTTCGCGCGCATCTATAAGGTTCCGACCTTCTCCGCGACGGACCTCGCCTGCGCCGCCTCGCCGCTCGGCATCTTCTTCGGCCGCATCGCCAATTTCATCAACTCCGAGCATTGGGGCCGCGTGACCGACGCCTACGTCGGCATGGTGTTTCCCAACGGCGGGCCGATGCCGCGCCACCCGAGCCAGCTTTATGAAGCGCTGCTCGAGGGCCTCATGCTGCTCATCATCCTGGTCGTCGCGATCCATCGTTTCGATGCCCTGAAGCGCCCGGGTCTCGTCACCGGCCTCTGGCTCCTCTGGTACGGCATCGCGCGCAGCATCTGCGAGTTCTTCCGCGAGCCCGAACCGGATCACATCTTGAACATCGGCCCCTTCACCGCCGGCCAAGTCTATTGCATTCCGATGCTGGTGCTCGGCATCTTCATGATCTGGTACGCAAACCGGAAGTATGCTGCCGGAAAGGCCGTCGTGTGACTGTAGACCCTGGATTGCGTCGCGACACGCCGCTGTCCCGCCGGATCAAGGAACGGATCCGGCGCGACGGGCCGATGACGATTCAGACTTACATGTCGATCTGCCTTTGGGATGCCGACTACGGCTACTACCGGACACGGCCCGTGTTCGGAGCGGCGGGCGACTTCATCACCGCCGCCGACATCAGCCAGGTCTTCGGCGAACTGATCGGCGTCTGGGCGGGCGTCGTCTGGCAAGGCGTGCTAGGTGCGCCCAATCCCGTCACCCTCGTCGAATACGGCCCCGGACGCGGCACCATGATGCGCGACGTGCTCCGCGCCGCCCGCATCGTACCGGGCTTCGCCAACGTCACGCGCGTCCATCTGGTGGAAGGCAGCGACGCCCTCGCCGAGATCCAGGCCGAGACGCTGGCCGACTTCCGCGACTCCCTGAGCTTCGGCCGCGAACTCGATGAGTTCAATCCGCCCGCCATCATCTTCGCCAATGAATTTCTCGACGCCTGGCCCGTCGCGCAGTGGGTGAAGACGGCATCCGGCTGGCACATCCGCGGCGTCACCCTTGATGCCCGGGGCGAGTTGCAGTTCGCAGGCATCGACAGGAACTGCCCGCACGAAGCCTTCGAAGCGCTTCTGCCGAACGCGCCCGTCGGGACGGTGATCGAGTCCCAGCGCCTGGACCAGCTCGCCGAAGCGCTGAAAGCGTTGGCCGAGCGCGGGCCCATCGCCTTCCTCATGATCGATTACGGCCACACGACACCGGCCGCAGGCGACACGCTGCAGGCCGTTCGCGAGCACCGGTATGAATCGCCCCTCACCTCGCCCGGCGAAGCCGACCTGACGGTCCATGTGAACTTCTATGACCTAGCCTCAACGCTTCACCGCGCGGGCCTCCTGCTCGATGGCCCGGTCACGCAGGCCGAATTCCTGGGCGCGCTCGGCATCGTCGAACGGGCATCGCGCTTGATGTCGGCGAACCCCGCCCGCGCCGGCGAAATCGAAATGGGCGTCGCACGGCTCTTGGCGCCCAATGGCATGGGCTCGCGTTTCAAGGTGCTCGCCGCCCGCTCGCCCGGCCTGCCGCCGCTCCCAGGCTTCACCGCCGCCCGCGCCACCAGCGCCGCCCCTGGCCCGGCCTGATTACGCAATCTCTTGAACGAAGGTCGCCGCATATGACGCTCAAACCCGTCGAAGCGAAAAACCTGCATGCCCTTGCCGGCATCAAGCACGGCTTCTTCACGCGCCAAGGCGGCGTCTCAACGGGCATCTACGAGAGTCTCAACTGCGGGCTGGGCTCCAACGACGATCAGACGCTCGTGCTTGAAAACCGGCGCCGCATCGGCTTGCACTTAGGTCGCGATGAAGCGACATTCGGACCCGGCGTGATCACGCTCTACCAGGAGCATGGCACGACCGCCTTCGAAGTGACTGAGGCCCCCTCGCGTGACGCGCTCCCGCACGCCGACGCCGTCGTCTCGAAAACACCCGGTCTCGTCATCGGCATCCTCACCGCCGATTGCGCCCCTGTTCTTCTTGCTGACGCGGAAGCCGGCGTCGCCGCCGCCGCGCACGCAGGCTGGCGCGGCGCGCTTCATGGCATCATCGAAAGCGCCATTCGCGAAATGGAGCGCTTGGGTGCTCGCCGCGAGCGTATATCAGCCGCCGTCGGCCCGTGCATCGGCCAGGCGGCCTACGAGGTCGGGCCGGACTTCGAGGCAGCCTTCGTGTCGCGCGATCCGGCCTACGCCCGCCACTTCAAGCAGAATTCGAAGAGCGGACGTCCGCATTTCGATCTGCCCGGCTTCGTCATGAGCCGCCTCGCGGCCGCCGGCGTTAGCAATACCGAGAATCTCGCGCTCTGCACCTACGAGAACGAATCGCTTTTCTTCAGCTACCGGCGTAAAACTCACCGTGGAGACACTGATTACGGCCGACAAATCTCTGCCATCGTCGTGGCGTAACTGCACAATCCACAACCAATGGCGAGGTGCGCCGGGCTTTACACGACCTGCAAACAGTTTCGCCGGGCCGCCATCTGGACGGGCAGTTCTTGGCTGATCTAGAGGGATTAGGTCAGTTCCGGTAGTTTTCAGGGGAGTACAGGCCGCGGGAGTAGCGTTTTCCGGCCGCCGGAGAAGTCGCGGTTGGATAAGGGGGGACGTCCATTGACGACCTTTTGGTTTGCACGTGCGCGTGAGCGCAGAACGCGTCTACGGGTGATGGGTCCAGTGCTCCTGGCCGCCGTCGCCACGATGGGATTGGGCGGCTGCGAGTCGGCATCGAACATATTGAGCGGTGGCGGTAACGCGCCTCAGGCTTCGCTGACCCTTCCGCCAACCACAGCTCCAGTCGCCGCTCAGGCGAAATTCCAGATCGCACCCATCATCGGTTCGCCCGATAACGTTGCTCGGGACTTGCAGTCCCAGCTCGCGTCCTCGATGGGCAAAAACGGCATTCAGGTCGCGACCGCCAGCAACGCGACGGGTGAATACGTCGTGCGTGGCTACATCGTAGCTGCCCGTGAGAAGACGAAGGCGAAGATCTCCTACATCTGGGACATCACCGATCAGGCGGGTAAGCGCGTCCATCGCATCACCGGCGAAGAAGTGATCGGCGGAGCCGGCAAGGATCCGTGGGCCGCTGTCACGCCACCCGTCGTCCAGAGCATTGCCGACAAAACAACGAGGCAGATCGCCAGCTGGTGGTCCACGCAGGGCAGCGCCAACGTTCCCGTCGCCGCCAACCAGACCTCGAACACCGGCGCACCGTCCACCGTCGTCGCCTCGAACAATACGGGCCCGGCGCCGAGCCCGTCCTATCCCACGTCTTCGAGCGCGCCTCCGCTTGCGCCCACGACGGGCAGCATCACGACGTCAGGCCCGATCACGGCGGTTGTGCCGACGGTCACGGGTGCACCCGGCGACGGCAGCACGACATTGACGTCGGCCATTCAGCGCGAGCTGACGAAGAATGGCTTGGCCCTGTCCAACGTGCCGAACGCTCAGGCCTACAAAGTCGAAGGCAAGGTCGCGATGGGACAGGCGAAGGATGGCAAGCAGCCGATCCAGATCGACTGGAACGTCATCGACCCCGCCGGCAAGAAGCTTGGCACAGTGTCGCAGAAGAACGAAGTGCCTCAGGGTTCGCTCGATGGTGCTTGGGGCAAGACCGCCGATGCCGCAGCCGCGGCCGCAGCACAGGGCATTATCAAGCTCTTACCGGGCAAGAACGTAGATTAAGCAAACTGTGCGCGATATTCGCATAACGCACCAGAACGTTGAGATCATTGGGCCCGGACAGTTGAACAGTCCGGGCCCAATTGCTACAAGCCCGCGCGTAACGAGGTTCCGGAGCGAAAATGCCTTTTGATGCCAAGGTCGACGCTCGCGGTATGGAAGGCCGGGGAAAGCTGGGCGTGAAGATCGTAGCGGGAAACAGTAACCGGCCGCTTGCGGACGCCATCTGTTCATATCTGAAGCTTCCTATGGCCAAGGGCCAGGTGAAGCGTTTCGCGGATATGGAGGTCTTCGTCGAGATCCAGGAGAATGTCCGCGGCCAGGATGTCTTCATCATCCAGTCGACGTCTTTCCCCGCGAACGACAATCTCATGGAGCTGCTGATCCTGTGCGACGCGCTGAAGCGCTCGTCCGCCCGCCGGATCACCGCCGTGATCCCCTACTTCGGCTATGCCCGGCAGGATCGTAAGCCTGGCCCCCGAACACCGATTTCAGCAAAGCTCGTCGCCAACCTCATCGAGCGCGCCGGCGCCGATCGCGTTTTGACGCTCGATCTCCACGCCGGACAGATCCAGGGCTTCTTCGACATCCCGACCGACAACCTCTTCGCCGCGCCCGTCATGACGCGCGACATCGAAGAGCATTACGGCAATACCGACGACATCGTCGTCGTCTCGCCCGACGTCGGCGGCGTCGTCCGCGCCCGTGCCCTCGCCAAGCGCATCGGCGCCCCCATCGCGATCTGCGATAAGCGCCGCGAGCGTCCCGGCGAAAGCGAAGTCATGAACGTCATCGGTGAAGTGGACGGCAAGCGCTGCATTCTCATCGACGACATAATCGATTCCGGCGGCACGCTCGTGAACGCGGCCGAGGCCCTGCTCAAGAACGGCGCAACAGAAGTCTCCGCTTACATCTCGCACGCAGTTCTGTCGGGAGGCGCCGTGAGCCGCATCCAGAACTCGCGGCTGAAATCGCTCGTCATCACCGACTCGATCCTGCCGACCGAGGCCGTGAAGGCAGCAAAGAACATCCGCGTCATCTCGATCGCCCCCCTCATCGGCGAAGCGATCCTGAGAACGAGCCGCGAAGAAAGCGTCTCGAGCCTCTTCTACTAAGCAGTGGTCATGCGCTGACGGGGGTCCGGGCGCAGTGAGCGCGACCGGGCCGCCAATTCTTAACGGCACCCGCTGTGCGCCCCCAAATTCGGGGCCCGCATCCGGCTTCCCGGCCAAGTCGCCCGGTTTTCCGCCGTTGCGCGTATGCGGAACCCCAGGTATACACCCCCCATCTCAAGAAGACCTTCCTGAGACGCCGCCCGGCACCCTTGGAGGCCGGCTCGCGGCTATTTGGCTCTTCTGATAGGCAGGAGAGCCACAACACTCGGAGATGATGCCATGGCTGAGCTCATTACGCTCAAGGCTACGGCGCGCCCGCGTGCCGGCAAGGGGGCCGCACGCCAAGCTCGCCGCGATGGAAACGTTCCTGCCGTTATCTACGGCAACAACGAAGCCTCGGAAACGATCAACCTCGAATACAACGAGCTCTGGAAGCAGGTCCTTCGCGGCCACTTCACCTCGACGGCTATCGAACTCGACGTCGAAGGCAAGAAGCACATCGTGCTTGCTCGCGACGTGCAGGTCGATCCCGTTCGTGACACGCCCCTTCACGTTGACTTCCAGCGCGTCGGCAAGGATGGCGTCATCCGCGTTTCGATCCCGATGCACTTCGTAAACGAAACGCAGTCGCCCGGCCTGAAGCGCGGCGGCGTGCTCAACATCGTCCGTCACGATGTCGAAGTGTACTGCCCCTACGACCGGATCCCGCGCTTCTTCGAGATCAACCTCGAAGGCATGGAGATCGGCCGCTCGATCCACATCTCGGAAGTCTCGATGCCGGAAGGCGTTTCGCCGGTCATCAAGAACCGTGACTTCACGGTTGCCACGATCGCAGGCGCGCTCAAGGGTGGCGACGACGAAGCCGCATCGGCCGATGCTGCAGCACCCGCCGCAGGCGCAGCTCCTGCAGCAGGCGCCAAGGCTGCTCCCGCTGCCGCTGGCAAGGCTGCTCCCGCAGCCAAGGCAGCGCCCGCAGCGAAGCCCGCAGGCAAGAAGTAAGACGATCACGAACCGGCGCGATGCTCGCATCGCGCCGGTTTCTCCAAGACGCTTCGCCGCCGTCGCCGCAAAGGCAGGGTTCGGCGGCCGGCTCCCCGGAGGGGAGTCGCCGAACCCAGACAAAAATTGGCGAGTCGGAAGGTGCAATCAAAAATGAAGCTCTTCGTTGGATTAGGTAATCCTGGCGACAAGTATCGCGCCAATCGCCACAACATCGGCTTCATGGCGATGGATCGCATCGCCGAGCGCCACGGCTTCGGACCCTGGCGAAAGAAATTCCAGGGCTACATCTCGGAAGGCGAAATCGGCGGCAAGCGCGTTACGCTGCTGAAGCCGGAAACCTACATGAACGAAAGCGGCCGCTCGGTCGGCGAAGCCCAGCGCTTTCTCAAAATTCCGCTCAGTGACGTCTACGTCTTTCACGACGAACTCGATCTCGCGCCCGGCAAAGTGAAGGTTAAAACCGGCGGCGGCAACGCCGGTCACAACGGCCTTCGCTCGATCACGGCGCACATCGAAAACGACTACAAACGCGTCCGCCTCGGCATCGGCCATCCCGGCTCGAAGGATGCTGTCGTCCATTACGTTCTGAACGATTTTGCGAAGTCGGAGCGCGAGTGGCTGGGCATCCTGCTCGACGCCGTATCCGATGCAGCGGGCTACCTCGCCAAGGGCGATGACGCGCGCTTCCTGAGCGATGTTGCCCGCCTCACGCAGGACGAACCCGAAGCGCCCGCGCCCAAACCTGAGCGCAACACGCGTACGGACGAACCGCGTGCCCCCAAGAAGCAGGCATCCGGGCCACACCCCGCCGGTGAACGCGCCTCCAAACGCCAGTCGGCGTTGGCCGAGAACTTGAAAAAATGGTTGGGCGCGCGAAAATCCGGCAACGAGAATTCGTGATCATCTCGACACGGACGCTCGCGGGGAGCCAGCGTCATGTCCGAGTATCAAGACGAGATCTATTCCGGCCGTCCACGCACAAAGAGCGTGTTCCAGGGCATTGCCGGCGCCCTCATCCTCATCTTCACACTCGGCGTATTCGGAAGCGTTGGCTGGGACGCGTATAACTCTGCCGGCAAGGACAAGAGCGGCGCCCGCCGCATCCTCGCCAAGCGTTGGAACGATCGCACGCTCGTTTTCCCCATCGAAGGCGTCGACCGCGCTGGCCGCCGCGCCGTGTTCGATGTGGTCGTTCTCACCAGGAATTACGGCTGGGTGCGCGGCTCGACCACCGAACTTGCAAAGGACGACCGCCGCCTGTCGCCACAGGAAATCCAGGACGAAGTTCTGGCGCCGCAATTGCGCGAAGGCCTGGGCTCCGCCCGTGGGCTGATCGCAGTGGGTCTGGCGAGCCAGGAAGGCGAAGTCGCGCGCGAGGAGCAGCGCGGTGCCGAACGCGCAGCGCGCACGGCCCAATGGGTGCGACAAGCGCTCGGCGAGCGTATTCCGATGTGGACGCTGAACCTCGGACGGTACGTCAACCCCTGCTCCGATTGCGAAGACAGCGACACGAGCTGGCAACGCCCCTTCATCGTCATTGCAGTGCGGCAGGCCGATCCGGGAACGCACCTCTCCGAAGCCTTGGCCGAGGCAATGTCCTACACGTCGAACCTGCCCGCGCCGTCGCGCTATTCGGCATTTGCGTTTACGAAATTCGCTCGGTGAGCCATAGGGCCGCAGAAGACGCCGATTAGGCTTCACATTGGGCTGCCGCTCGCTTAACCCCACGGCAGCAACAAAACCGGACATCTCCCCGCCATGGGCTTCAAATGCGGCATCGTCGGCCTGCCGAACGTCGGCAAGTCGACCCTCTTCAACGCGCTGACGCAAACCGCGCAGGCAGAGGCAGCGAACTATCCCTTCTGCACAATCGAGCCCAACGTCGGCGAGGTCGCGGTTCCTGACGACCGTCTTGAGACGCTGGCCAAGATCGCCGGCAGCAAAGAGATCATTCCGACGCGTCTCACCTTCGTCGATATCGCCGGTCTCGTGCGCGGCGCATCGAAGGGCGAAGGCCTCGGCAACAAGTTTCTCTCCCACATCCGCGAAGTCGATGCCGTCGCCTATGTGCTGCGCTGCTTCGTCGATGAAGATGTCACCCACGTCGAGAACCGCATAGATCCGCTCGCCGACGCCGACGTCGTCGAAACCGAGCTGATGCTTGCCGATCTCGAAAGCCTCGAGAAGCGCATCTCGCAGATCGAGAAGAAAGCGAAGACGGGCGACAAGGAAGCCAAGGCGCAATACGCCGTCATGGAGAAGCCATTGGCTCTCCTGCGCGACGGCAAGCCCGCACGCCTTGCCCAGATGACGCCGGAAGAAATGCCAGCCTTCCGTGCGCTACAGCTCTTGACGTCGAAGCCCGTCGTCTACGTCTGCAACGTCGAGGAAAGCGCCGCGGCGGAAGGCAACGCCTATTCCAAGCAGGTCGAAGAGCGCGCCAAGGCCGAAGGCGCAGCCGTCGTCGTCATCTCCGCCAAGATCGAAAGCGAGTTCGCAGGTCTGGCGCCGGAAGACCGCGACGCCTTCCTTGCCGAAATGGGCCTCGACGAACCGGGCCTCAACCGCCTCATCCGCGCCGGCTACAGCCTGCTCGATCTCGTGACCTACTTCACCGTCGGCCCGAAGGAAGCCCGCGCCTGGACCATCACGCGCGGCACCAAGGCGCCGCAGGCCGCAGGCGTCATCCACACGGACTTCGAGAAAGGCTTCATCCGCGCCGAAACCATCGCCTACGCCGACTACGTGGCGGGCAATGGCGAAACGGGCGCAAAAGAAGCTGGAAAAATGCGGCTTGAAGGCAAAGATTACGTTGTCCAAGACGGCGACGTCATGCACTTCCGATTTGCGAACTAGGGGTTCAACAGCCAATGTCCATCGAGCTTCCCGACCGGCTCAGCAACGATCCGAAAAGCCCCTACTTCAACGAAGAAATCCTGAAGCGCGACATCGGCATCCGCTTCAACGGCGTCGAGAAGACGAACGTCGAGGAATATTGCGTCAGCGAAGGCTGGATCCGCGTCGCGGCCGGCAACGCGAAGAATCGTGCCGGCCGTCCGATGACGCTGAAACTCAAAGGCAAAGTCGAGCCGTACGTTCGCGCGGCCGAATAATCGCTTAGCCTTAGCTTGCTCGCCGCTTTCTGGTGGCGGCAGCTTTTCTTGCGGAAGCTTTCCGGGACGCGGTGGAACGCGACGCCGAAGCCTTGCGGGCAGCTGCCGAGCGCTTCGTCGAAGCCTTCCGGGCGGCTGTAGAACGCGTTGTGGACGTCTTCCGCGCAGCCGTCGAACGCGTAGCCGAAGTCTTCCGGGCAGCTGCACTGCGCGTCGTCGTCTTTTTGGCGCCTGCAGAACGCGTCGTGGTCGTCTTGCGAGCAGCCGTCGTCGTACGGCCGCCTGAACGCTTGCGGGCAGCTGCACCACGCGCAGCCGAAGTCTTGCGAGCACCCGTCGAACGCGACGCGGCGGCCCTGCCACCGATCTTGCCGCCACGGCGCGAGGATGCCGTTGACGTTTTGCGGCCCCGGCCCGAACCGCTCTTCTTGCCGCCGCCGGTTTCCTTGTTAACCGTGGCCCAGGCGCGCCTTTCAGCTTCGCCTTTTCCAACGCCACGATCCTCGTAGCCTTCTTCGATGTGTTCGGCCTGTCGTTTCTGTTTGGATGTGTAACTCGATTTGTCACCACGCGGCATATCCGCTCCTCCTCATTTACAATGAGCGCTGTCCAGGCAACGCCGCAACAGCAACAGAGTTGCAAGAACTTGTGGTCAGACAGACGAGATAACAAAAAAGGCCCTGCACGATGCAGGGCCTTTTTCATTTGTCGATAATGCAGAGTTGCTTACTCAGCGGCTTCCGCACCTTGCGGCATCTTCTGCTGCTGTGCGGTTTCAGAAGCCTTCGCACGCGTCATGCTCTCGAGAGCTGCACGAACGCCTGCCTCGTAATCCGGATGCACCTTCTTGAAGTGCGCGAGCTGACGCTCGGCAATGAAGTCCGGAATACCCCACATCGCTTCGGCGATGTTGTTGAAGAGGCGGGCCTTCTGGTCGTTCGTGAACAGGTTGAAGAGCGCCGTCACCTGCCGGTAGTCGTCGTTCTCGTCGCGGTGGTTATAGCGGTCCGCAGCGCCCGTGAGCGCCAGCGGCGGCTCTGCAGCCGACTTGTCTTCCACCGGGCCGTTGAACGAGTTCGGCTCGTAGTAAGCGTCCGTCACCCCGGTCTTCTGACCGAAGAAGTTCATCGGACCATCCTTGTGATAGTGATGAACCGGGCACTTCGGCGCGTTCACGGGCAGGTGCTCGTAGTGCGTGCCGAGGCGATAGCGGTGTGCGTCCGCATACGAGAAGATGCGGGCCTGCAGCATCTTGTCGGGCGAGAAACCGATGCCCGGCACGATGTTGGACGGCGAGAACGCAGCCTGCTCGATTTCCGCGAAGTAGTTTTCAGGATTGCGGTTCAGTTCGAGTATGCCAACGTCGATCGGCGGATAGTCGCCGTGCGGCCAAACCTTCGTGAGGTCGAAGGGATTGTACCAGTGCTTGCCGACATCGGCTTCCGGCATGATCTGGACCTGCATCTTCCAGCGCGGGAAGTCGCCCTTCTCGATGGCCGTGAACAGGTCTTCCTGGGTCGACTCGCGGGTGCGGCCGACGATCTCGGAAGCTTCCTTGTTCGTCCAGTGCCGGTGGCCCTGCTGCGTCTTGAAGTGGAACTTCACATAGAAGCGCTCATTCTTCGCGTTGATGAATGAGAACGTGTGCGAGCCGTAGCCGTTGATGTGGCGGATGTCGGTCGGCAGACCGCGGTCCGACATCAGGATCGTCACCTGATGCAGGCTTTCCGGCGACAGCGACCAGAAATCCCACATGGCCGTCGGCGAACGCATGTTCGTCTTCGGGTGGCGCTTCTGCGTGTGGATGAAATCCGGAAACTTGTAGGGATCGCGGACGAAGAACACCGGCGTGTTGTTGCCAACGAGATCCCAGTTGCCTTCGCTGGTGTAGAACTTGAGGGCAAAGCCGCGCACGTCGCGCTCGGCGTCGGCGGCGCCCTGTTCACCGGCAACCGTGGAGCAGCGGAGCAGAAGCTCGGTCTTGGCGCCCGGCTGCAACGCCGCAGCCTTCGTGTACTGGGAGATGTCGCCCGTGATCGTGAGCGTGCCGTAAGCGCCCCAGCCCTTCGCGTGAACCGTACGCTCGGGAATGCGCTCGCGGTTCTGATGCGCAAGCTTCTCAAGCAGCTGATAGTCCTGCATGAGCAGCGGGCCGCGGGGCCCAGCTGACAGCGAATTCTGGTTATCGGCGATAGGAGCGCCGGCTGTTGTCGTTAATTTCTTGGTGTCACTCATCGTGAGAAGTCCTTCCTGGAGGAAACCGCCACCGGCCTAGATCAGAAAAACTTTCGTCTCCAATCTTTTTTTCAGGAAAATCTTATAAGGCGAACTTATAGCCGTTCCAAAGTAAAAGATGACGCGCCTGCCTAAAAGATGGCGCGCCCGCCTATTTGTCCGTCGGGCCTGCTTCGGTGTTCTTGCCGTAACTCTTAAATTTTTCGGCGACTTGTAGCATTTCGGCGTCGCTAAGGATGTGCCCGGCGCCGGTGCATAGGACCTTATAATACTGCTCCGCCAAGGCTTCGACTTCAATCGCCAGTTCCAGCGCGTGCGCCAGCGAAGGCCCAATCGCGATCTGCCCGTGGTTCGCCATGAGGCAGGCATCGCGATCCTTCAGTCCGGCTGCAACATGGGCCGCAAGCTCTTCCGTCCCGAACGTCGCATAGGGCACGCACGGAATGTCTTTTCCGCCTGCGACAGCCACCATGTAGTGAAACGCCGGTATCGGTTTGTGCGCGCAGGCCAGCACGGTCGCATGCGTCGAATGTGTATGGACGACGGCATGCCGGTCTGGTCGTGCGTGATAGGCCGCGAGATGAAAGTGCCACTCGGTCGACGGCTTGCCCTGCCCTTTGGGAACGCTCCCATCGCCGGCCACGAAGACGATGTCGTCCGGCTTCGTCTCTTCGTAGCGCTTGCCCGAAGGCGTGATGAGCATCCCATCCTTGAAGCGGCACGAGACGTTGCCGGACCGACCGACGGTCAGCCCCGAGCGGCTCATCGACAAAGCCGCCTCGACGATCTCTTCGCGCAAGGCTTTTTCGCTGACTCGTTTCAACCCGCTCACGCCGCTGCGCTCGTCTTCTCTGGATAAAGCGACAGCAATCCCTCGCGCGACGCCGGGCAAACACCGCGTTCCGTGATGAAGCCCGTCACGAGCCGCGCTGGCGTCACGTCGAACGCCGGATTGCGCGCCCGCGTGCCCTCAGCTGCAATGAGCACCGAGCCGGAGTCGCCGTTCGCGAGCTTGCCCTGCACCCGCAGAACCTCGTCTTCGCCGCGCTCTTCGATGGGAATATCCCGGCCCTCCTCCGTCCGCCAATCGATGGTCGAATAGGGAAGCGCGACATAGAACGGAACGCCCGTATCCTTTGCGGCAAGCGCCTTGAGATACGTTCCGATTTTATTCGCCACATCGCCATCGGCCGTCACGCGATCCGTGCCCACGATGACGAGATCGACGTCACCCCGCTGCATGAAATGGCCGCCGGCGTTGTCCGCGATGAGGCTATGGGGAACGCCGTGCTGCAGAAGCTCGAACGCGGTCAGCGCCGCGCCCTGATTGCGCGGCCGCGTCTCATCCACCCAGACATGGACGGGAATACCGGCATCATGCGCATGATAGATCGGCGACGTAGCGGTTCCCCAATCGACACATGCGAGCCAGCCGGCGTTGCAATGTGTGAGGACGTTGACCGGCCGCCCACCTTTCTTCGCCGCGATCTCCTTAATCAGCTGCAGCCCGTTCACGCCGATGTTCCGGCAGGTCTCGACGTCGTCTTCGGCGAGCACGCCGGCGCGCGCATAGGCAGCCTCGGCCCGTGACCGGGGCGGCAACGGCGCAAGAACCGCGCGAAGCTCTTCCAGCGCCCAGCGCAGATTGACGGCAGTAGGCCGCTGCGCGCCGAGGAATTTGACCGCCTGCTCCAGGTTCGCATCGGAAGGATCGTTGCGCATCGCCAGCGCCATGCCATAGGCCGCGGTGACGCCGATCAGCGGCGCGCCGCGCACCTGCATCGACTTGATGGCATGCGCCGCCTCTTCGACCGTTGCGAGGCGCAATCGCACGAGCTTATGCGGCAACACCGTCTGGTCGATGATGCCAATCGACCATCCGTCCGGCTCAAGCCAGATCGTGCGCGAGGATACCCCATCAAGCTTCATAGTTTTCCTCCGCCGATGACTTCGAAAATTCGATGATCTCCGTGGCGGCGTCCGCCGCGCACGTCTGCAGTAGCATATGCGCCGCCGGGAAGGCGATCATCCGCGCCCGGCCCTTCTCGGCAATGGCTTTTTGCATCGGAGCCATCGGCACCAGCCAGTCGTAACGGCCATGAACGGCAAGCACCGGACACGTGAGCCGCATGAATTCCGGTTTCACGTCCACGCCCGCCACGGCACGAAGCCTTGCAATCCGAACCGGCCGCGACAGGTTTTCCACGATGTGATCGAGCTTTTTCTGCAGCTCCGGATCGCCATAGGCGCCCATGAGCACGGCATCGCGGATGTCCCGCGGCATCTCCAGTCTTGCTGACCGGCGTATGATCCAGCCCGGCCAAGGATTTTTCACGAACGTCGCGGCGAGCACGATGCCCAGTATCTGCTCGCCAAGCTGGGCCGCCAGCAGAACCGCAACCGGCCCGGAAAAGGATTCCCCCAGCACATAGACCGGCCGGTTGCCAATCGCATGACGGACGAGTTCCACATAGCCCGCATATCCGAGCGAGACATCGTCCGGGTATCGAACGACAGTGACCGCGAATTCGCGAGCCAGATGCGGAACGATGCGATCGAACAGCTCCCCTGTTCCATCCAGGCCCGGAAGCAGCACGATCTCGGGAGCATCATTCGCCATGCTCAATACGTAACCGGACCAGGTAACGGAATGTGAATGACGGCATCGAGCCCGCACTCAGCGCACTTCAGCGCATACCATTCCGAGTACGGCCGCGCGGAGCGGTCGATGATCTCCAGGCCGGGGGCTCCGCAAACAGGACATGGCTGAACGGCGGCCGGATCTCTGCGCCAAGCGGCGATCCGATCCATAGCCTCCGTCAGATGTTCCTGTGGCAGGTCCAAGGCAACCCCTTAGTGACCTCCGAACGCGACAAGCGCATGGTGCGGGATATTGAGCGCCGTGAGCTTGTCCATGCCGCCCAAATCGGGAAGGTCCACGATGAACGTCGCGCCGACCACGATACCACCCGAACGTTGCACGAGTTTTACCGCCGCCTCTGCGGTGCCGCCGGTGGCGATCAGATCATCGACGATGAGCACGCGCGAACCCTTTTCCACGGCGTCCTCGTGCATTTCGATCACGTCCACGCCGTACTCCAGCGTATACTCCTGACCGATGGTCTTCCACGGCAGCTTGCCCTTCTTCCGGATCGGAATGAAGCCGCATTGCAGGCGGTCGGCGATAGCGCCGCCGAGAATAAAACCGCGTGCCTCGATCCCGGCCACCGCATCAACCTTGCCGTCTTCGAAAGGCTTCGCCATCCCCTTGATGGCCTTTTTGAGCCCGATCGGATCGCCGAGCAGAGTGGTGATGTCCCGGAACATGATGCCCGGCTTCGGATAATCCGGAATCGTTCGAATGAGTTCTTCTAGGCCGTCGAGGTTCTTCACGTGGCTCACTCCCGTCAAATTGACGGCGCAAAATACCAATATCTTCTACGTGTAGGTAGTTTTAGAGCAACGCGCACGCACCGATCGTGCCGATGCATGCTCATGTGCCGCTTCTGAAGGACATCGCGATGGCAGCCCCAGGCCCTTCCGCAATGGCGAGCCCCGACTTCGAGCCGCTTTTGGAGGAGGACACGGAAGATCTGCCGAGAACCCTTCGACGCGAGAAGGAAGCCCGCGCCCGGCAAGCACGCGAACGCGCGATGCAAGAGCGGGCAGCAGCCCCCAGCTTGCCCTTAGGCTCAGCGGACCGGCGCCTGGACTCGCGGCTTGAAGCCTACGCTGCGAGCGACACCGGCGAGGACGAGGCCAAGCAGATTTCCGCCGGCGGTGTGGTGCGCCGCTTCGATGTGCCGTTCGTCCATCTTGTGAGCTTTTTCCTGAAAGCAGTCATCGCCGGCATTCCCGCGCTCATCCTGCTCGGCGCGATCCTGTGGGGCATGGGCGCCGTGTTGCAGGCGCTCTTCCCCGCGCTGATCAAGATGAAGATCCTGATCAGCTTCCCGAACTGAGCGCGGCTTAAAAGAGAACGCGGCCCGCCACGGCCTTGAGCTTCGAGACGAGATCCGGGTCGCGCGCCTCCGGCGGCGTGATGATCGCAACTTCGAGCGCACGATCCGAGCCGATCGGACACGCCGGATGCTCGCGCGGAAAATCCCTTGCCAAGCGAGCGACGAGCCGCTGCGCCTTCGCGGTATTCTCCTTCATCACTTCCAGGATCGAAGCGACATCGACGTCGGCGTGATCGTCGTGCCAGCAGTCGTAATCGGTCACCATCGCGACGCTCGCGTAGCAGATCTCAGCCTCGCGGGCGAGCTTCGCCTCGGGCATGTTGGTCATGCCAATGACATCGCAATCCCACGAGCGGTAGAGATTGCTCTCGGCGCGCGTTGAAAACTGCGGTCCTTCCATGGCGAGGTAAGTGCCGCCGCTATGAACGTCGATGTCCTCGTGCTTCGCCGCCTTTTCGAGCGCCTTGAACAGGAGCGGGCTGATGGGGTCGCCCATAGCGACGTGCGCGACGCAGCCGTTGCCGAAGAACGATTTCTCGCGCGCGAATGTGCGGTCGATGAACTGGTCGGGAAGCACGAAGTCGCCCGGCTTGTATTTCTTCTTGAGCGATCCGCAGGCCGAAACGGAAATGAGATCCGTCACGCCCGCCCGCTTCAGCGCGTCGATATTGGCGCGATAATTGATGCCGCCCGGCGTCAGCTTATGGCCGCGGCCATGCCGTGGCAGAAAGCGGATGGGCAGCCCGTCGATGTCGGCAAACAGCACCTCATCCGAAGGCGCACCCCAAGGGCTGTCGATCGTCTTCCATTCGGGATTGGCTAGACCCGGCAGATGATAAAAACCGCTGCCGCCGACAATGCCCAGAACCGTAGCCGCCATGCTCGAAGCCTCCCTCGCCCAACGCTCGCGACACTTAAAAGAAAAAAAGCCCCGCAAGCGAGGCTTTCTCAGTTTGCAAATCGTCACAAGCGTTCAGGATCAATGCTTGATGTTGGCCCAGATACGCTTTTTGCCCAGATAGAGCAGCAACGTCGTGACGATAAGAAAGAGCATGACCTGCCATCCCATCCGCTTGCGCTGATCGAGGTTGGGGTCGGCCGCCCATGACAAAAATGCGGCGACGTCTTTGGAATAGTTTTCGACCGTAGCCGGCGTGCCGTCCTGGTAGGTGACAGACCCCTCCGACAAGGGCGGCGGCATGCTGATCTGGTGGCCGGGGAAAGCAGTGTTGTAATACTGGCCCTCAGTCAATTTGAAGTCTGCCGGCGGCTCCGAGTACCCGGTCAGCAGCGCATGCAAATAGTCTGCGCCGCCTTCCGAATAGCCCTTCGCGATGTCGCCGAGCATGAGGAACGGATGCGCCCACCAGCTCGATTCGCGGTGCACATCGCGGGCTTTCGCCATCAGTGACAGGTCCGGCGGAAGCGCCCCGTTCTGAGCCGCCCGCGCTTCCTGGTCGTTGTGGTACGGCCCGCGGATCGGATCGGAGAGCAGCGGCGGCCGTTCGAACATCTTGCCTTCGTCGTTCGGCCCATCCGTGATCTGGTTGGGCCACGTGGCCGCCAGTTCCTTCACCGAGTCCTCCGGAAACTCCGGACCGCCCGGCTGCACGAGGTTGCGGAACGCCAGCCGCTTCAGACCATGGCAGGCCGAACAGACTTCCTTATAGACCTGGAAGCCACGCTGCAGCTGTGCCTTGTCGAACTGCCCCGTGAAGCCGGCGAACGGCCACGACTGCCGTTCGATGCTGACATGCCCCGCATCCTCGGCCGATACGCTGCCGGCCATGACAGCGGCCGCGGCGATCGACGCGCAAGCGAGAGAAAAACGTCTTTTCATGGTTCGCTCTCCCCTCAGCGCACTTCCGGAGCGGCAGTCGCTCCCGTTGGCAGACCCGATCCCGAGCCGCCCCCCTTGCCTTTGCTCAACACGTCTTCCGTAATCGAGCGCGGCAATCGCTTTGGCGTTTCGATGAGGCCGACGACCGGCATCACCACCAGGAAGAATACGAAGTAGTAGAGCGTGAAGATCTGCGCCGCGGTGACGTAGATGCCTTCAGCTGGCTTGGAGCCGAGGTAACCCAGCGCCACGCACGTGAAGACGAACGCCCAGAAGAACCACTTGAACATCGGCCGGTACTTCGCCGAGCGCACGCGTGAGGTGTCGAGCCACGGCGCGAACGCGATAATGACCACAGCACCAAACATCGCAACGACGCCGCAGAGCTTCGCATATTGCCCGAGCGGAATGCCGAGGAACGAACTCGTGAAGGCGCGCAGGATCGCGTAGAACGGCAGGAAGTACCATTCCGGCACGATGTGCGGCGGCGTCACCAGCGGGTTGGCTTCGATGTAGTTGTCCGCATGCCCAAGGTAATCCGGCACGAAGAACACGAACCACGCGAAGATGATCAGGAACGCGAAGATTCCGACGATGTCCTTGGCCGTCGCATAGGGATGCATCGGCACGGAGTCGGATGGTTCCTTGATATCGATGCCCGTCGGATTGTTCTGCCCCACGACATGCAGCGCCCAGATGTGCAGGCCGACGACGCCGACGAGCACGAAAGGCAGCAGGTAATGGAGCGCGAAGAAACGGTTGAGCGTCACGCCCGACACCGAATATCCGCCCCACAGCCATTCGACGATCGCGGTCCCTAAGCCGTTGTAGATCGTATCGAGCGCGGAGAAGAGGTTCGTGATGACGGTCACGCCCCAGAAGCTCATCTGTCCCCATGGCAGCGTGTAGCCCATGAAGGCGCTCGCCATCATCAACAGCATGATGATGACGCCGAGGATCCAAAGCACCTCGCGCGGCGCCTTGTAGGAGCCGTAGTACAGGCCGCGGAAGATGTGGACGAAGACGGCTAGGAAGAACATCGACGCGCCGACGGCGTGCATGTTCCGCAGCAACCACCCGTAGTTCACATCGCGCCGGATGTGTTCGATGGAGTTGAATGCGCCGGCGTCGCTCGGCTGATAGTGCATGGCGAGCACGACGCCTGTGAGGATCTGGGCCACAAGGCAGACGGTCAGGATCCCGCCCGTCGTCCAGAGATAGTTCAGGTTTCGCGGCGTCGGATAAACGACGAAGCTGTCGTTCATCAGACGGAAGATGGGCAACCGTTCATCGAACCATTTGCCCCAGCGCGATTTCGGCATGTAACTGGAAGTCGAGCCTCCCATGGTCGCTCTCCCCCTCAGCCGATTTTGATCTTGGTGTCGGACGTAAACGTGTAAGGCGGCACCTCGAGATTGCGCGGTGCCGGGCCTGAACGTATGCGCCCTGACGTGTCGTAAGCCGATCCGTGGCACGGGCAGAACCAGCCGCCGTAGGGGCCGCGTTGATCGCCCATGGACTGTCCCTTCGGAATGCAGCCCAGATGCGTGCAGATGCCGATGAGCACGATCCAGTTCTCATGGCCTTTGACGGTGCGGTTCGCGTCCGTCGCCGGCTGAACGCCGGTAAGGCCTTCGTTGCGCGCGTTGTCGTCTGGCAGTTTCGCCGGGTCGACGTCCTCGGCAGCCTGAACTTCCTCTTTCGTCCGGTTGCGAATGAAGATCGGTTTGCCGCGCCACATCGCGGTGATCGCCTGACCTTCCTTGACCGGCGACAGATCGATTTCCACCGACGAGAGCGCCTTCGTGCTCGCGTCGGGGTTCATCTGCTGAATGAAGGGCCATAGGAGTGACGCGGCGCCGACGGCGACGAACGCGTTTCCAGCAACCACCAAGAAGTCGCGGCGGTCTGGTTCTAGTGCTTCAGGAGTCACGAATGCCTCTCGCATTGGGAACACCAGAGACGTTGTGATGGCTTTTTGGTCACGCGGAGAAACCCACGCCCCAATGCCGTTTTTGTTATCTCTGGTTTGTTCGTTTCTCTTCCCTGCGCATGGTTCTGACAGCCTTTGCTCCGGCTATCAACGATCACCGCGACAAAAGGCGAGAGGCAATTTGGCGCACAGTTTTTGCTGGACATGAAAGACGGCGTTACCGCAGGTCCCGACGGCCATGCGACTCGCCCTTTACCAGCCCGACATCGCGCAGAATACGGGCACGATCCTGCGCCTCTGCGCCTGCTTCGGCGTGCCCGTAGACATCATCGGACCGGCCGGATTCGACATCAGCGATCGCGCCCTGAAGCGCGCTGCGATGGACTACTTGCCCTTCGCGGACGTCGTGCGCCACGCGGGCTTCGATTCCTTCATGGAAAGGCGAACACAGGCTGCCGCGCCTGGGCCCGGGCGCCTCGTGCTGCTCACAACGAAGGCGGCCACGACCCACTGCGACTTCCGCTTTGCACCCGACGATACCCTGATGGTCGGCCGCGAAAGCGCCGGCGTACCCGACAGAGTTCACGACATCGTCGACGCGCGGATCACAATCCCGATGCGGCCCGGATTGCGGTCGCTGAACGTCGCGGTCGCAGCCGCCATCGTGCTCGGCGAAGCGCTTCGCCAGACGAACGGCTACCCGAGCAACTAAACTCGCAGTTCCATATCGCTGGCGAGGCGGCCTTTACTCAGCCGCCTCGCGAGCCAGGAACCCGCCGGACTGGCGGGACCAGAGTTGCGCATAAAGCCCACCGCGCTTCAGCAGCTCGGCATGCGACCCCTCTTCTACGATCCGGCCCTCTTCCATGACGACGAGACGGTCCATCGCCGCGATGGTCGAAAGACGATGCGCGATCGCGATCACCGTCTTGCCGCGCATGAGCCTCTCGAAGCTCGCCTGGATCTCGGACTCGACTTCGGAATCGAGCGCGCTCGTCGCCTCGTCGAGAATGAGGATCGGCGCATTTTTCAGCAAAACGCGCGCAATCGCGATGCGCTGGCGCTGCCCGCCGGAAAGCTTCACGCCCCGCTCGCCGACATGCGCATCATACCCGCGACGCCCCTTCATATCCTCGAGCCCGAGGATGAAGTCGTGCGCCTCGGCCTGCTTCGCCGCAGCAATCATTTCTTCTTCGGTCGCGTCCAGGCGGCCGTAGAGAATGTTGTCGCGAACCGAGCGATGCAGCAGCGACGTATCCTGTGTCACCATTCCGATCTCGGCGCGCAGGCTGTCCTGCGTGACGCGCGAGATATCCTGCCCGTCGATGAGGATGCGCCCGCCTTCGAGATCGTAGAACCGCAGGAGCACGTTGACGAGCGTCGACTTGCCCGCACCGGAACGGCCGACGAGCCCCACCTTCTCGCCCGGCCGAACCGTCAGCGACAAAGATTCGATGACCCGCGGCGGCGTGTCCTCGGAAGCCGCGCGGCCCGCACCATAATGGAAGTGGATGTGATCGAACCGGATCTCGCCCTTCGGCACCACGAGCGGCTTGGCATCGGGCGCGTCGAGAAGAAGGTTCGGACGCGAGATCGTCTCCATGCCCTCGTGCACGACGCCGATGTTCTCGAACACGTCCGAGATCGTCCACATGACCCAGCCTGACATCGTCACGATGCGAATGACGAGGCCGCTGACGACGGCGATGTCGCCGACCGAGACATACTGCAAGGTCCACAGCCAGATCGCCATGCCGGTCGTCGCAACAAGAAGGACGCCGTTGAGCAGGTAGAGAACGATCTCCATGCCCGTGATGAGCCGCAGCGAAGCCTGCCACTTACTGACCTGCTCTGTCAGCGCATCGCGCGCGTAGGCGTCCTCGCGCTCGGCGTGCGCGAAGAGTTTAACGGTCATGATGTTCGTGTAGCTGTCGACGATGCGGCCGATCAGCATCGAACGCGCCTCGGAAGATTCCGTCGAACGCTGCTTGATGCGCGGCACGAAATAGCGAAGCGTCACAATATAGGCGACGAGCCAGACGAGAAGCGGCATCGTCAGCCGCCAATCGGAGGCCGCGAAAAGCAGCGCCGAACCGACGAACTGCACGCTCGCGTACCAAAGCGCATCGATGAGCTGCACCACGCTTTCGCGCAGCGATGTTCCCGTCTGCATGATCTTGTTGGCGACGCGGCCAGCAAAATCGTTTTGGAAAAAGCCGAGGCTCTGCCGCAGAACGTAGCGGTGCGTCTGCCAGCGAATACGCGCGGTGCAGCCGGCCGCAATGATCTGGTTCTTGATGAAGTCGTGCCCGACCGAGACGACCGGCCTTAAGATGAGCGCCACGAACGCCATCAACGTCAGCATCAAGGCATGGTTCGAGACGAATTGCGCCGGATCGGTCTCCGCGCGCATTTTATCGACGATCGTGCCGACAAAGCCCATCAACGCCACTTCGATCGTCGAGCCCAGGCAGCCCGCGATGAGCAGCAGCAAGAAATAGGGCCAGAGCGGCTTGATAAAATGCCAATAGAATGCCCAAAGCTGGTCGGGCGGCCGCACAATGGCGCGGTCGTCGAACGGCTTGATGCGGGTTTCCCCCCACGTCATGAGGCGGCTAAGCATGATTGTTATCGCAAGCAAAAAAGCGGCGCATGATCGCAGGCCGGGAGTCCCGACGGGCGACGGCGACCGGATATTGAAAGTGGGTGCCTGATAGGGCTAAGGGTCTTTTCCGTCAAAAACAAGACACGGGATACCCCCTTCTAGATGAACGCTCCCGATACGACCCTAGGGCAAAAGAAAGCAACCGCGCGCGCCTGGTTCGAAAAGCTGCGCGACGATATTTGCTTGGCCTTCGAGAAACTCGAAGCTTCGCTTCCTGAAACGGCGCCGCATGGCAATGATGCGCCCGCGACGTTTACGCAAAAGCCCTGGTCGCGCACCGATCACACCGGCGCGGACGGTGGCGGCGGCGTCATGAGCATGATGCATGGCCGCGTATTCGAAAAAGTCGGCGTGCACACATCGACCGTCCACGGCGAATTCGCGCCTGAGTTCCGCAAGCAAATTCCCGGCGCCGAAGAAAGCCCCGAATTCTGGGCCTCCGGCATTTCGCTGATCGCGCACCCGCGCAACCCCAACGTGCCGGCGGTTCATATGAACACCCGCATGATCACCACGTCCAAGTGGTGGTTCGGCGGCGGCGCCGACCTCACGCCCGTTCTCGAAAAGCGCCGCACACAGTCGGATGCCGATACGCTGGCCTTCCATGCCGCGATGTACGGCGCGTGCGCGGCCCACCCGATCGCCGATTATCCGAAGTTCAAGAAATGGTGTGACGACTATTTCTTCCTGCCGCATCGGAACGAAATGCGCGGCATCGGCGGCATTTTCTATGATTACCTGACGCCCACCGAGGCCGAGGGCGGCTGGGACGAAGCCTTCGCCTTCTCGCAAGATGTCGGACGCGCGTTCGCCAGCGTCTACCCCATGCTCGTGCGCGGCAACTACACGATGCCTTACACGGACGAGCAGCGCGAGGAACAATTGATCCGCCGCGGCCGCTACGTCGAATATAACCTTCTCTACGATCGCGGCACGATGTTCGGACTGAAGACGGGCGGCAACGTCGAGAGCATTCTCTCCTCGATGCCCCCCGTGGTGAAATGGCCCTAATGGCTTGCATGCCTCGCTAGCGCGTTAGAGGCCTTCGGGGGAAGGCACAATGAAACGCCTCGTCTGCTCCATGGATGGCACGTGGAACGACGATATCAGCGCGTTGCCATCGACGAACGTGGCCAAGCTTACGCGCGCCGTTCTCCCCGCCGACACACACGGCGTCAAACAACTCGTTCGCTACGTCGCCGGCATTCCCGCCTCGCAGGAAGGATCGATGTCCTTCAAGGAGGCCGCCGGCGCCGTGATGGGCGAACGCATCAAGGCGGCTTACCGGTTCCTCAGCAACACCTATGAGCCGGGCGACGAAGTCTATCTCTTCGGCTTTGCGCGCGGCGCTTACGAAGCGCGCAGCCTCGCAAGCTTCATCGCGCTCTTCGGCGTCGCGCGAAGAGATGCTGACTTTGACCTTGATGAGGCTTGGCGGCTCTATGTGAAGCCGGACCGCAAGCGCGATTTCAACGCCGTCGCCGAATTGAGCGGCGCCTGTCATTATCCGGTTCGCATCCGCTGCATCGGCCTGTGGGACACGGTCGAATACGCGAGAACGCCACGCTGGCCATGGACAGTGTTCCGCCGCAAGCGAAGCCATCACGACATCCGCTGTCAGGACATCGTCGATCTCGCGCTCCATGCCCTCGCGATCGACGAGACGCGCGGAGCATTGCGTCCCATCATGTTCACGCTTCCCCACGACGTCGCGATGCCGGCACACTGCCACGTCGAACAAGCGTGGTTTCCCGGAACACACGCTGACATCGGCGGCATCTGGTCGGAGACCGGCCTCTCCGACATCGCAGTGCTCTGGATGGCTGAAAAAATCCAAGCGGCCACGGGCCTCGCGCTCGATATGGAACAATTGCGACGGCAGTCACGCGCGGATCCGCTCGGCATGCAACACGCGCCCGGCAGCGGCTGGCGCGATCGCCTCAGCCGTCGCCTTCCCTATCTGCGCCTCGTTCAGCAGAATACAGGCAGCGTTCCACGCGGGCGCCGCCGCCTTCTCGGATACCTGCGAACGAGCAAGCTCCCCGGCGGCCATGTCTCTCAGAACGAGAAGATTGACGAGAGCGCCTTTGCCCGGTTCGGGCAGACGATCCGCGAAGCCTGCGGCAATCGTGTCGAAGAACGCACCTACCGGCCATTGGCCCTGGCCGCAGTCTTACGAGACCGTGACACAAACGAACCCTGATGAGTTTTGCAGCAGCGGCAGTGGTATGGCAGCCGCGTCAATAACGCAGTGCCTTTTGGCTTGCGTCGCGGCCGCGCGGCTACCAGCTTTGCGAAACCTGCAACGACCTGCTCATACCGGCGTTACACCCGTAACAGTCGCCTGTATCCGCAGCTTCCCGCCGTCAATTCCAGGAAGAGACAATGGCATCACTTTTCGATCCGCTTCAGGCTGGCGCGTTCCGGCTTAAAAATCGTGTTGTACTTGCGCCGCTCACCCGCTGCCGCGCAAGCGAGGGCCGCGTGCCCAACGATCTCATGCGCGAATACTATGTGCAGCGCGCATCCGCCGGACTGATGCTGTCCGAGGCGACGTCAGTTACGCCGATGGGCGTCGGCTATCCCGACACGCCAGGTATCTGGTCCGATGAGCAGGTCGAAGGCTGGAAGCGCATCACGGACGCCGTTCACGCTGCGGGCGGCACCATCCTCTTGCAGCTCTGGCACGTCGGCCGCATCTCCGATCCCATCTACCTGAACGGCGAACTCCCGGTCGCGCCGAGCGCCATCGCCGCCCAGGGCCACGTGAGCCTCGTGCGTCCGAAGCGCGACTTCGTCGTGCCGCGCGCTCTCGAACTCGACGAGATTCCCGGCGTCATCGCCGACTACCGCCGCGGCGCTGAGAACGCCAAGCGCGCCGGCTTCGACGGCGTCGAAGTCCACGGCGCCAACGGCTACCTGCTCGACCAGTTCCTGCAGGATTCAACGAACAAACGCACGGACGCCTATGGCGGCCCGATCGAGAACCGCGCACGCCTCATGCTCGAAGTCGTCGATGCCTGCATCGAGGTCTGGGGTGCCGACCGCGTCGGTCTGCATCTCGCACCGCGCGCCGACTCCCACTCGATGGGCGACAGCGATCGCCTCGGCACCTTCAGCTACGTCGCTCGCGAAGTGGGCAAGCGCAAGATCGCCTTCATCTGCTCGCGCGAATACCAAGCCGACGACTGGATTGGTCCCGAACTCAAGAAGGCGTTCGGCGGCGTCTACATCGCCAACGAGAAGTTCACGAAAGAATCGGCCGAGGCGGTCATCAGCTCCGGCGCCGTCGATGCGGTTGCATTCGGCAAGGAGTTCATCGCCAATCCGGATCTGCCCGAGCGCTTCAAGCTCAATGCGCCACTGAACAAACAGGACCCGGCGACTTTCTACGGCGGCGGCGCCAAAGGCTACACCGACTACCCCGTGCTTTCAGAGGCAGAGGCGCAGGCCTGAGAAGCGATCCCATCACACAAACACAGGCGCCGGGCTCAACGCTCGGCGCCTTGCACGGCAATACTGTCGAAGGCCGCCGCGAACTCCACCGACCCCGGCTTGTTGATGGCAAACGTCATTCGCCGGTCGAGTTCGGCCTGCAGTTGTGCCCCCGTCAGCCCGATCACCATTTTATTGACGTAGTAAGCGCGCCGCGAAAAGAAGTTCGTCGTCGGCGCGTTCGATCCGGGCGCGACCATCATCTCGAGCCCCGTCACGGGACCAGCCAAATTCATGAGCTCTAACTCGGCACCCGAAAGGGCATAGCGGCCGTTCTTTGCTGCAACGTCCTGCAGCGTCTTGAGCTTCATCGCCTGTAGCATCGGACCGATGTCGCCATCGATGTTGAGCGCGTGAATACCCATGCCTTCGCGCGTCTTCGCGTACGCCTGCTGCACTGTCCATTCGAACGGCTGATGCTTGACGTTGGCGTACATCTTCTTCAGCACCGCGAGCTTGTGCTTCAACAGCGCCGTGCGTTCCGGCGTGTTGCGCGGGTCGCGCAATTTCTGCGTGATGCGCGAAATGAAAATCGGCCCGCTGCGCGCAAGTTCGTTGACCGAATTGGCATCAAGCAACTGCGCATAGCCGAGCGCGCTCGAAATGGCCTTGCCGTTCTTGTTGGTCGGATGAATGCCCGACTGCATGTCGTAGGTGCCGACGCCGCCGGTCTCGAGCGCATAAACGCGAACGACCTGCTCCTTCGAAAGACCAAGCGCGACCGCCTCGCGGGCATAGCGAACCTTGAACTCTTTCTCCGATACCCGCTCCGGCACGAAGTTGTAGACGCTTTTCGCGGCCGCGAGATAATCCGGCACCGTTGCAAGCTCCTTCGGCTGTGTCGGATCGCTTTGCCGTTGGGCCGCAAGGAAGCGGTCGTACTTCGCAGCGAGATCCGCCGATAGCGAAGGCCCGGT
Source organism: Hyphomicrobium sp. (assembly GCF_035687085.1). Taxonomy (GTDB): domain Bacteria; phylum Pseudomonadota; class Alphaproteobacteria; order Rhizobiales; family Hyphomicrobiaceae; genus Hyphomicrobium_B. The sequence goes on from NZ_DASRYS010000013.1 coordinate 359,187, forward strand.
ATATTTCGGCGGGAAGCTCATCACATAATCGCTGGCGGCGAAGGGAACTTTCTGCGACCGCTTTCGCTTGCGCTCTGCTCGCTTCTGGTCCACCGCAGCCCAGTATTGGTCGAGTTGCGCTTGATAGGCTCGCCGCGCAGCCTTCCACGCCTGGAACTGGTCCGCCTCGCTGTAGGACAGAGAGCCAAGAAAATCAGCCGTCGAAAGCGCGTGCGCTTTTGTCGAGGGAATGAAAAACAGCAAAGCCAGCGCCACGAAAAAAGCGCTTAAGCTGCGAAATCGTGATGTCGTTTGAAAAAAGGCCACCCTGCCTCACCTGCCTGTCATCAAGTTTGCCCACGAGACGCAGCTTGCTATCACCACTAGAAGGTACCGTGATTCCGTTCGAGATCGGCCATCCGGGTCGTCTCATCGTCAACGTCCTGTAACGCCGAGCAATGATCCGGATTTCCGCCTCTATTATGACTAATATGAACATTCCGGAATTCGACGCCCGAACATTCGAGAAATTAGCGCGATCTCGGCTGCTGGCTACCCCACCTCTGCTTGACGGCCCCATTACCTCCGGTGACCACGATCTCAATCCCGGAAGCGAGCCTGCGAACGCGGTCCTTCGTCATGCCGCCGTCCTGGTGCCGGTGGTCGCCAACACACCGTTGACCGTGCTTCTCACCACGCGGACGGACCATTTGCCTTCGCACGCAGGCCAAATCGCCTTCCCCGGCGGCAAGGTCGAGGCGCACGACAGCGGCCCGCTCGCTGCTGCAATGCGGGAGGCCCATGAAGAAATCGCCCTGGATAAAAGCTTCATCGAGCCCGTCGGTTTCCTCCCGGCATATCGCACGGGCACGGGCTACATCATTTCACCCTGCGTGGCCCTCGTCCGTCCCGGCTTCACACTGAAGCCCGATCCTTCGGAAGTCGCCGCCGTCTTCGAGGTGCCTTTCGCTTTCTTAATGAACGAAGCCAATCATCAGATACACAGCCGCACGTTCGCCGGCGCCGAGCGTCATTTTTATGCGATGCCTTACGGAGAACGCTATATTTGGGGAGCGACGGCGGGCATCATTCGCGCGCTCTATCGGAGACTGTTCAGCACATGACACGGATCGTTATCGAGAACATCTTCTTCTTCATGTTGCCGACGCTCGTCTACGTCATGTGGATCGCGTTCAAGGAAGACGAATGGGCGGGCTTGCCCACGATCGTCAACCGCGCGCCGCTGTTCCGCCTGTTCTTTGCCGGCGCCGCGTTGATGCTTGTCACCCTCGTCGCGTTCTCCTCTCACTCGAATAACGATCCGCACGACGTCTACGTGCCGGCGTCGCTTGAGGACGGAAAGCTCGAGCCGCCCCGCAGTATCCATGTTCCCGAAAAGCCTGAGCAGCAACCGGCCAAGCCCTGACCCATGACAGACGCCGCAATCAAATGGCCGCGCGTGAACGCTCGGTGGCTGCGCACCGCAGCGATCGGGAAAGTGTTCGCCGCCCTTGCAAAAGGCGGCGCGACGACGCGCGTCGTAGGCGGCGCCGTCCGCAACGCACTGATGGATCGCCCTGTCAAAGAGGTCGACATCGCAACGACCGCGCGACCCGCAGAAACGATGCGGCTCGCAAAAGCCGCTGGCCTTGGCGCCTATCCCACGGGCATCGACCACGGCACCATAACGGTCGTGGCCGACGGCCATCCCTACGAGATAACGACGCTCCGGCGCGACGTGGAAACCGATGGCCGTCATGCGGTCGTGGCTTTCACCGACGACTGGAAGCAGGACGCCTCGCGCCGCGATTTCACGATCAACGCGCTCTACTGCGATCTCGAAGGCAACGTCTACGATCCGGTGGGCGGCCTCGAAGACTTGCGCAAGCGCCGTGTCCGCTTCATCGGCGACGCCAAGGAAAGGATCCGCGAGGATTACCTGCGTATCCTCCGTTTCTTCCGTTTCAGCGCCCAATATGGCAACGGCCAGATCGATCCCACAGGCCTCGCTGCCGCGGAAGAGATGAAGGAAGGCATGAGCCTTCTCTCCGCCGAACGCGTCCGCGCTGAGATGTTGAAACTTCTGGCAGCGCCCGGCGCGCCGGAGGTTCTGGCAGTCATGTACAAAGCCGGCATCTTGCAACTCGTGGTCCGTACGCGCCTCGAGCCCGATCGCTTCGAGCGGTTTGCAGCAATCGAAGCAGCACTTGGCGAAGCCCCCGATCCGGTCACGCGCTTGGCCGCACTCGCCGTCATTCATCCGGGCGACGACAGGTTTCTGGCAGCGCAGCTCAAACTATCCAATGCCGAGGCCTCGCGCATTGGCGCCGTCTTCGCGAGCGAGCCCGGAATTGATCCGCATACGCCTGAAACAACAGGCCGCGCCGCGCTCTACAAGCTCGGCCCGGAAAATTTCAAGCGCGCCGTTCTGCTCGCCTGGGCGCGCTCGGATGCGTCTCCCAATGATCCGGTCTGGCGCGCCAGAGCGCTGCTGCCCGACCGCTGGAAAGCCCCCAAAATGCCGGTTTCCGGCAGCGACGTGATTGCGCTTGGCTTTGCGCCGGGACCCGCCATTGGCGGAATTCTCCAGGCCTTTGAAAAATGGTGGGTTGGGAACAATTTCCCTTCCGATGCCGAACAACAACGCACTGTGCTGAAAGAACTGGCTAACAAGGCACTTGCATAGCTAAGCATCAAATTTCACTTCACCTCGACTTGTGCTCAAGCTAAGCTCTCTGAACAGTGGGGATTAAGCCGTGTAATGTAATGCGTTGAGGAAATGCCCTGATGGAAACTATCCGTCGCGAGCGCGAGCGTTCGCTCAGGTTCGTTCAAGTTGTCTTCGGCTCACTAGCACTTCTCAGCCTTATCGCCGCCCTGGCAGTCGCAACTCGCGGAGTCGACCTGGGCCTTCCTGAAACATCGACATATCCGATTGCGCTGGCGTTTCTTCTCGTCGGCGCCATCGACACGGCACTTCTATTTGCCTGGGAACGGATTTCCCAGCGCTCCGAACTCTGAAAGAGAGCGCCAGCCGGCCCGGGAATGCGCGTGGACGTCCGGGGGGACGGGGCACTTCGCGCACCGGGCCGGCCGTTGGCGCTAAAGCACATCCAAGGCGCTCCCCGAAGCGACTGAATTCATCCACAGTGCGCTCGAAATCCTGCTGGCGCCGCACATTTACCATCAGCGTTCGAAGCTGCCGCAGGCGATCGTCACACGCCTGTAACATGAATCCCGTCCTACGTTTTCCCATGAAAAGCTTAGCTGCTTTCGTGAAAAGCGTACCGACTGGGGGGCCGACATTGAGCGCACCGAACCCGGATCACCTGGAATATCGCGCCGTCTTCATTTCCGACATCCACCTAGGCACGCGCAATTCGCAAGCCACAGCCCTCCTCGACTTTCTGAAACACGTCGAATGCCGGGACCTCTACCTGGTGGGCGATATCGTCGATTTCTGGAAGGTGCGGCGCGGCCCGCATTGGCCGCAAAGCCATAACGACGTCCTGCAAAAGCTGCTGCGCAAATCGCGCAAGGGCACGCGCGTGATCTTCATCCCTGGCAATCACGACGACGGCCTGCGCGATTACGCCGGAATGAACTTCGGCGGCGTCGAACTTCGCCGCGATGCCGTGCACGAAGGCGCCAACGGCAAACGCTACCTCATTCTCCACGGCGACGAATTCGACGTCGTCGTCCGCTACGCCCGCTGGCTGGCATTCCTCGGCGATCGCTCGTACGAAGCCGCACTCGCGCTCAACGTGCCGCTCAACTTCTTGCGCCGCATGTTTGGCCTCGGCCACTGGTCACTCTCCGCGTTCCTGAAGCAGAAAGTAAAAAGCGCCGTCAATTACATCGGCGAATTCGAGGACGCATTGGCCGAGGAAGCCCGCCGCCGCGACGCGCAGGGCCTCATCTGCGGCCACATCCATTACGCCAACGAACGCATCATCGGCGGCATCCACTATCTGAACTGCGGCGACTGGGTCGAAAGCTGCACGGCCATCGGCGAGCGCTTTGACGGCCGCTTTGAAATCATTCGCTGGAAGGAACGCCTCGCCACCCGCGGCGCTGAAGCCTCTCAGCGCCACCACTTGATCGAAGCGGCATAGCTTCAGGCCGGGCAGCCGGCTCGCGACACGGGCTTCGTTTCAGGCGGCCGGCTCCCGGAACGGGAGTCGCCTGAAACAATATCAAAGGAGACCTTCCTTGAACGTCACTGCCAAAGTCTTTGAACCGGCAAACGTCGATCTGCTGAGTGAGGCGGTTCACCAGAACAGCGCGCTCAGCCCCGCAGGCATTCTGGAACGCACCTTCACGTTCGCGTTCCGCTCGATGGTCTACCCGCAAATCTGGGAGGATCCGCGCGCCGATCTCGAAGCACTGGAGCTGACGCCGCAAAGCCGCATGATCACGATTGCCTCCGGCGGCTGCAACGTCATGAGCTACCTCACCGCCAACCCAGCGCGCATCTACGCCATCGATCTCAATGAAACGCACATCGCACTTTTGAAACTGAAACTCGCGGCCGCGCAGCACCTGCCGAACTACGCGACGTTCTTCCGCTTCTTCGGCGTCGCTAACGATCGCCGCAACGTCCATCTCTATAATGATCTCGTCGCCCCGCACCTCGATGTGGCAACGCGCAGCTATTGGGAAGGCCGCGATCTGACGGGCCGCCGCCGCATCACGCGCTTTGCCCGCAACTTCTATCGCTACGGCCTGCTCGGACGCTTCATCGCCACCGGGCATCTCGCGGCGCGCATCTTCGGCGCCAATCCTCAACGCATCCTCGAAGCTCGCACCATTGAAGAACAGCGCGAAATATTCGACCGCGACGTGGCACCCGCGTTCGATCATCCGGTCCTGCGCTGGATCACGTCAAACCCGGCATCGCTCTTCGGCCTCGGCATCCCGCCGGCCCAATACGACGCGTTGTCGAACGGGCGCACGCGCGCGATGGCCGACGTTTTGAAAGAGCGCGCCCGCCGCTTGGCGACGGGCTTCGATCTGAAAGACAACTATTTCGCCTGGCAGGCCTTCGGCCGGCGATACGCCCCCCAGGGCGAAGGCTCCTGCCCGCCCTATCTCGAAAAAGCAAACTTCATGGCCGTCAGAGCCCGCGCCAGCCGAGTGAACGTCATCCACGACAACATGATCCGCTTCCTGTCGAACGAACCGGCCGACAGCCTCGACCGCTACGTGCTGCTCGACGCGCAGGACTGGATGGACGACGCCACGCTCAATGCCCTCTGGCGTGAGATCACGCGCACGGCGCGCGCCGGCGCGCGCGTCATCTTCCGGACCGCGGGCGAGGAAAGCATCCTCCCCGGACGGGTCTCCCCCGCCATCCTCAATCAATGGGCCTACGACGCCGAAGAATCAGCCGAGATCCACGCCAAGGATCGCTCGGCGATCTACGGCGGCTTCCACCTCTACGTCAAAACCGCATGAGCGTGACGATGACCGGCACCGCCGCGAGCGCGATGGACGGCATGTACCGCCATCAGCGCTACATCTACGACGTGACGCGCCGCTACTATCTCCTCGGCCGCGACCAACTCATCGATGACCTTGATCCGCCGGTCGCTGGCACCGTTCTCGAGATCGGCTGCGGAACGGCGCGCAATCTTCTGCGGGCAGCCCACCTTTATCCAGCTGCGCAATTCTACGGCATCGACGTCTCAGCAGAAATGCTGAAGACCGCGCGCGCCGCGATAGGGCGTAGCCCCGCCCGCGATGACATTGTAATCGCGCAAGCCGACGCCACGGCATTCTCGGCGGCTGAACTCTTCGGCGTCAATAAGTTCGACCGCATTTTCATCTCCTACGCGCTGTCGATGATTCCCCCGTGGGAAGCGGTGATCGACCGGGCGCTCTTGCAGCTTGGCCCGCGCGGCGAACTCCACATCGTCGATTTCGGCACGATGGTGCGAATGCCTGGGCCAGCCCGAAGCGCCATGCGCGCGTGGCTTGCCCGCTTCAGCGTCACGCCTCGGCTCGAGCTGGAAAACGTCATTCGCGAAATGGCCGAACGCCACGGCCGCACGCACGCCTTCAGCCAAAGCCGCTTCGGCTATTCGGCATCAGCGCGCATCGGGCCAAAGCTCGCTTGAGTAAGGCGCGCGGCTCAAGGGGCATACGCGATTGGCTGCCGGCTCGCGGAACGCGTGTCGCCAATCGCAATCCAATGGCGCCTCAGCTCGCGATCGGACCGCGCAATTCTCTCAGCGCCGCCTCAATGCGCCGCCAATCCTCAGCCAACCCCTTATCTCCGCACTGAGCGTACCGGCGCACCATCTCCGCCGCCTCCGCGAGTGCCTTGGGCCCCTCGGACGCATAGAGCTGACGGGCATAATTATTGATTTCGACCGCGTTCATGGTTGAGCCTCCCAGGCTTTCTATCCGGTCAATCTCGATCCACGGCTTCAGTTCGTTGCCTGCTCTCCAATCCCCGAATTCAGCACGCCCTGCCGAGTTCCACCTGAACGCATCGCGCACCACCATGTGACCTCCGCACAAAAGCCCCGGCTGTCCCGGCCGGGGCTCCCGTCGCACGCGTGTGGCCGGACGATCCGTTTAAAACGACCCTGTGAACGACCCTATGAGAGAGTTTGGCTCGCCGGAGCAGGCTCCGCCGGGGCTGCCCCATTCGCAACGATCGCCGCCGCGAGCGGCACATCCTCCGACGGCGTCTCAGCCGGAGCCTCTGGCGCCTCCGCAGGAGCCTCCGGCGCGTCGGCCGCTTCCGGAGCCGTCGCCTCGGCAGCAGTTGATTCAGCCTCGACCTCCGCAGCCGCAGCTTCCGGAGCTGCGGCCTCTTCCGCCGAAGCTTCAGCCGGAGCCGCCTCGGCCGCCGCTTCCTCGGCCGGAGCTTCAGCCGCAGGCGCTTCAGCAGGTGCTTCTGCCGGAGCCTCCGCTGCCGCTTCCGGCTCTGGAGTTGCCTCTACCGCTGGCGCCTCCTCCGCAGCTGCCTCGGCTGGCGCCTCGGCGGCCGCTTCAGTGGTCGCCTCGGCTACAACCTCCGGAGCGGCCTCAGGAGCGGCTTCCACCGGAGCCTCCTCAGCAGGAGCCTCGGCAGCTGAACTCGCCTCAGCGGCCTCTGCAGGGGCTTCAGCGGGTGCCTCGGCCGCAACCTCCGGAGCTGCCTCCACTGCCGGCTCGGCGGCGGCAGATTCGCTCTGAGGAGCGGACGCCTCACCTTCATCTCCCGAAAGCTCGCCGATGACCCTTTCGACGGCTTTCATTGCTTTGAAGTCCGGCGACGCTTCAATGCGCGCTCGAACGTCGTCGTGTAAGCTCTTGAGCTTGGACAGAATATCGTCCGACATTTATTCTTCCCTTTGTACTTGTTGTTTAGAGAATAAGCATCCCCTTCGCCTGCGCATGACTGTTCATGCGGACGCTCAACTTCGAATTTTGCAGTAATGCGCAAGAAGAAATGTACAGGAATTCTGCGTTTCACCAACAGGTGCGACAGACTGTGCACAGCTATAAATTGCAGGAATGGTGTTCGGGCTTGGCGCTAGCGAATTCGCGACACGGGACAGCCACCCAACGGCACCTAGGCCGCCTGCCCACACGAGGCGCCAGCAAAGCCGTTCACGAATTGCAGTGCCGAAATCACGTCCTCGCTGATGAGAACGTTATCGGCCGTGATCAGACCGGACCCGCTGAAATTTTCGGACGGCTACCCATATCGCAGGCGCGCTTCCAAGAGCGCTTTAACAACCATTGAAAACCTTGGAGACGTCTATGACTTATGCAGCTGATCCCAAACGCGTCCTCTCGGCCGCCCTTGCCGCGATGTTTGCCGTCGCAGCCAGCCCAGCCTTCGCGATGACCGATCAGCCGGCGAGCCAGGATGCAGCCGCCGACTTTCCTGCTTCGCTCATCGCCTTCGACCAAAAGCCCAAGGGCAAATCGGTCGCCATCAGCTACGTTCGTTTGCCGCAAAACGGGTATGTCGCGATCTTCGCCGACGAGAACGGCAAGCGCTCGGACAAGGTCCTTGGCTTCACCGCGCTCGACAAGGGCAACCACAACAACGTGACGGTCGACGTCGGAGCCGATCTGAAACCGGGCTCGGCGATGTGGGCGACCCTTTATAAGGATGTCGACGGCGACAAGGCGCTCGACACGAAGAAGGACGTTGCCTTCTGGCCGGAGGGCGAGCCTCTCGAAAACCGCTTCAAGGTTGAATGACCGGTAGAACCGGCCCCATGAAAAAAGCCGCCGCGGATCTCTCCGCGGCGGCAATTTTTTGGTCGAGCCGATTGCGCCGGGCGGCCGGCTCCCCGACAGGGGAGTCGCCCGGCGCCAGGGGCGAAAACTTCCTTAGAAGTCCATGCCGCCCATGCCGCCCATGCCGCCGCCGGGAGCGCCGTGCGAATGGCCAGCGTCCTTCTTCGGCACGTCGGCGATCATCGCTTCCGTCGTGATCAGGAGACCAGAGACCGAAGCCGCGTCCTGCAGTGCGCAACGAACGACCTTCGTCGGATCGATGACGCCCTGGGCGAACATATCGCCGTATTCGTGCGACTGCGCGTTGTAGCCGTAGGCATACGTCGAGTTCTCGAGGATCTTGCCGACGATGACCGAGCCATCTTCACCAGCGTTCGCGGCGATCTGACGGGCCGGAGCCTGCAGAGCCTTGCGGACGATGTTGATGCCGACCTTCTGGTCGTCGTTTTCGGGCTTCAGCTTGTCGAGAGCCTTGACGGCACGAAGCAGAGCGACGCCGCCGCCGGGAACGATGCCTTCTTCAACGGCTGCGCGCGTTGCGTGCAGCGCGTCGTCGACGCGGTCCTTGCGTTCCTTGACTTCGACTTCCGTCGCGCCGCCGACCTTGATGACGGCAACGCCGCCAGCGAGCTTGGCCAAACGCTCCTGGAGCTTCTCGCGGTCGTAGTCCGAGGTCGTTTCCTCGATCTGCGCCTTGATCTGCTTCACGCGGGCTTCGATGTCGCCCTTCTGGCCCGAACCGTCGACGATCGTGGTGTTTTCCTTGTCGATCGTGACCTTCTTGGCGCGGCCGAGCATCTGCAGCGTGACCGTCTCGAGCTTGATGCCGAGATCTTCCGAGATCACCGTGCCGCCCGTGAGAACAGCGATGTCCTCGAGCATGGCCTTGCGGCGATCGCCGAAGCCCGGAGCCTTGACGGCAGCAACCTTGAGGCCGCCGCGCAGCTTGTTGACGACGAGCGTTGCGAGCGCTTCGCCTTCGACGTCTTCAGCGATGATGAGGAGCGGCTTGCCCGACTGAACGACGGCTTCCAGAACCGGAAGCATCGCCTGCAGACCCGAGAGCTTCTTCTCATGGATGAGAATGTAGGGGTTCTCGAGCTCGGCAATCATCTTGTCGGCGTTGGTGATGAAGTACGGCGAGAGGTAGCCGCGATCGAACTGCATGCCTTCGACGACATCGAGTTCGAAGTCGAGCGTCTTGGATTCCTCGACCGTGATCACGCCTTCCGAGCCGACCTTGTCCATCGCTTCGGCGATCTTCTTGCCGACGATTTCATCGCCGTTCGCCGAGATCGTGCCGACCTGAGCGATCTGATCCTTCGTGACCTTCTTCGTGTTGGTCCGGAGGTCTTCGACAATGGTCTGAACGGCGAGATCGATACCGCGCTTCAGGTCCATCGGGTTCGAGCCGGCAGCAACCGACTTCGCGCCTTCGCGAACGATCGCCTGAGCGAGAACCGTTGCCGTCGTCGTGCCGTCGCCGGCGAGATCGGCCGTCTTGGACGCGACCTCTTTGAGCATCTGCGCGCCCATGTTCTCGAACTTGTCTTCGAGTTCGATTTCCTTCGCGACCGTCACACCGTCCTTGGTGATGCGGGGCGCGCCGAACGATTTCTCGATGACGACGTTACGGCCCTTGGGACCGAGCGTGACCTTGACCGCGTTGGCCAAGATGTCGACACCGCGCAGCATGCGCTCGCGGGCGTCTTGTGCAAACTTGACGTCTTTAGCTGCCATGTTGAGCAACTCCTAATCTGTGCTGGAATTCGGGGAGAGAATTAAGCGGCGGCCTTGGTCTTGGCGGGAGCCGAGAGAACGCCCAGGATGTCGCTCTCTTTCATGATCAGAAGATCTTCGCCGTCGATCTTGACCTCACTGCCCGACCACTTGCCGAACAGAACGCGGTCGCCAACCTTGACGTCGAGCGGGTTGACCTTGCCGGACTCGTCGCGAGCGCCCGGTCCAACAGCAACGACTTCGCCCTGCTGCGGCTTTTCCTTGGCAGTGTCGGGAATGATGATCCCGCCGGCTGTCTTCGACTCTTCCTCGATACGTTTCACGACTACACGATCGTGGAGCGGACGGAACGTCATGGGAGTAACCTCATGATTTGACGGAACAATTCTATAGGGTGGGGGCTCGGGGTCGCTTTGACGGGGATGATTGCTCGCCCGGCAAAATCGCGACTGCTGCCCTAAGCCCGCGCACCGCAGCTATATGCGGCAGCCTGTTAGCACTGTCAACAGGTGAGTGCTAATGCCCGCCAATTTTGAGGTAACGATCCCCGCTGGAAAAACCTGCAACCGTTGTTTGGGTTGCACGCACAAACAGACTTATGTGTGTCTGACGGCTTCGGTGAATTTCGCAGCCTTAGAAAAGGCGGTACTGACCAGGCAAAACGCAATTTGAAGCGTATACGGAATAGGCGGCATATCCCTAATGATATAGCCGCCTATTCTAGCTAATTCAGCTACTGACTGCGTAATAATCAACTTGATTAAATCGCAAAGTCGGCAAGCTTTGCACCTTTTCTCAGGCGCTCGACCAGCCAGTTCGGCTTACGCCCGCGCCCAGTCCAAGTGTCGGATTTGTTCTCGGGATTGGCGTACTTCGCAACACCGACCGACTTGTTTTTGCCAGGTCCGCGGCCGCGCGTTCCTCCAAACAATTCGGCAACCGAAAAGCCATGCGTTTCGGCAAGGTCCGCCACTTTCTTTTTAAGCTCGGAACGCTCGCGATCGCGGGCAACGGCGATAGCCCTTTGCACCTTGGACTCAAGATCGACAAGTTCTTTTAGCGAGAGCTTGTCGACATTGATCCCCGCCATTTTTTGAACCTTTCGCATGACAAACTCAAACCTCTATTTAATGCGCGCCCGGCCGATGTAGCCCTATTTTCAAGCTTCCGCAGCACCAATCTCCGCCTTGGGCTCCCTTGTCAACGCACACTCGTCAATACTCATGAATTTTCGGCAAACAGTTTTTGTTGCGAAAGCTAATCATGGTGACGCCGAGCTTCGGGCCGCAAACCGGATTTTTGCGATGCGTGCGCTCGCCTATATAATTGAAATAAACGGCAGAGCGCCGTTTTGAACAACAAATATTACGTGAGGCCGGTTCCTCTGGAAAATAGATCCAAAGCCCTCATCCGCAATCTCTGATTTGTAATTTCTGACCGGTTCCTACCGCAACACTGGGCGTTAAGCCCACCCCAAGAGTAAACGCCTCCCGCCGCGTCTGCGAAAGGCGAGAACAAAAGTCAGCTTTTTTGCATTTAGCTGGCAATTGAGCGAGCATTGCGGGCTGCATTTATCCGCAGCACGCCAAAACAGCTCAGCGAAGCGGCACCGGGCGTTTTTGCATCTTTTCTACTCCGGCGCATTTCGCAAGAGAGAAATCGCCCGGAGTTTCAGTTCGGATTGAGACATCCCAAACGAAGAGCGCCGAGAGAAACGTCAAAGCCAGCGTTTGCCCAGTGTCGGTTGCGGCACTCGTTCTCCAATCACGACGCGCCCGGGCGGTCAATTGCCGGAACTACGCCCCCAATCGCCGGTTCAGTCCAAGTCTTGTGCAAGTGGACTGCTGAAGCTACTTTCCCGCCGGCTTTCGATCCACCTCCAACCGCATGATTGGTCGTCCTATGACCCTGAAACTTCCTGATCTTCCTTACGCCTATGATGCTCTCGCCCCGTTCATGTCGGCCGAGACGCTCGAGTTTCACCACGACAAGCACCATCTGGCGTACGTCGAGAACGGCAACAAGCTCCTCGCTGGCTCCAAATACGAAGGGCAGTCGCTCGAGGATATCGTGAAGAACGCCTACGCCGACAAGGCCGTGGGCCTCATCAACAACGTCGGCCAGCACTATAACCATCTGCACTTCTGGCAGTGGATGAAGAAGGGCGGCGGCGGCAAGAAGCTGCCGGGCAGCATTCAGACGCTCGTCGATGGCTACGGCGGCTACGACAAGGTCCGCAACGACTTCATCGAGGCGGGCAAAGGCCAGTTCGGTTCGGGCTGGGCTTGGCTTGCCATCAAGGACGGCAAGCTCGAAGTCGTCAAAACGCCCAACGGCGAAAACCCACTGATGTACGGCTCTAAGCCCATCCTCGGCGTCGATGTTTGGGAGCACAGCTACTACATCGACTATCGCAACGCGCGTCCGAAGTACCTCGAAGCCTGGTTCGACAATCTCGTGAACTGGGAGCACGTTGAGGCCTTGGCCGGCTAACTCCGGACAAGCGCTATATCCGAGCGCATCTATTCAATGGGGGCGCTGCTGTGGTCGGCTGATGAAGCCGGCCAACGCGGCGCCCCGTTTCTATTGCCGAAAGCGCATTTATTTCTCAGGAGAAGTCTATTTTATCATCTTATTGAGACTCCTCTGTCATTGCCGCAGCCTTGAGGCTGCCGTAAACCGGAAGCCGTATCGGGGATTAGGCGCGTTTCGGGGGTAAGTAGAGTGCAAGGGCCTAGGCGACATGTCGGGCTACTGGTGGTGTTGGCGCTCCTGGTATCCGGCTGCGCGTCGGCAATCCCCCGCAATGGAATCAGCAGCGCCCAGCTGGCCGAAACGGCCGAGATCCCCGGCATGCCCGGCGTCCGCTTCTGGGCCGACGAAGTCCCCCGCAATCCGCTGGCAGAAGTCCGCCGCCGCACAGCGCACATGCCGCCAGTCGGCCTCCACGCCAAAATGCGGAACGGCCGGAAGATCATAGAGACACTTGCCCTCTCGGGCGGCGGCGCAGACGGCGCCTTCGGTGCCGGCGTCCTTGCAGGTTGGACGAAGCGCGGCGACCGTCCGGAGTTCGAAGTCGTCACCGGCGTCAGCGCCGGGGCCATCATCGCTCCGTTCGCTTATCTCGGCCCCTCGGAAGATGAAAAGCTTCGGGTCATCTGGACCCAATACAAACAGGATCAGGTCGTCACGCCGGAAATCCTGTCCGGCCTCTTGGGCGGACCCGCGCTGGCGAGCACCGCGCCTCTTCAAGATCTGATCGCACAATACATTGACCGTCGCTTCCTCGACCGGATCGCCGCGCAGTATAAGCGAGGCCGCGTTCTGTTGGTGCTGACGACAAACCTCGACGCCCAGCGCCCCGTCGTCTGGAACATGGGAGAAATCGCGCTCAATCGCAGCCCGCGCGCGACCGAGCTCTTCCGCCAGGTCATCCTTGCGTCTGCCGCCATTCCCGCCGCCTTCCCGCCCGTCAAAATCGAAGTTGAAGCCGGTGGCCGCATGTATGACGAGTTACACGTCGACGGCGGGACGACGCGCGAAGTTTTCGTCAGCCCCGTGGAGGCTCCGCTCAGCGCCTTCAACTCGCTCTATCCAAACCCGCCGCTGCGCCGCTACTTCGTCATCAAGAATGGCAAGGCCACGCCCGTGCAGGAAGTCGTGACGCCCACGACGCTGCAGATCGCGGCGCGATCAATCTCGACGCTGATCAAGAGCCAAAACCAGGGCGAGCTTTACAAGATCTATCGCGTCGCGCTCGACGGCGGCGCCGATTTCAACTTCATGGCCGTGCCGCCCTCATTCCGCCTACAGACGAAAGAACTCTACGATCCGCACTATCAGGCCGCGCTCTATGCCGAAGGCCTGGCCGAGGGTCAAAGAAACATTTGGATGAAGGCGCCGCCGGGTCAGGCACCGGTTATGCCGCCGGCCGGCAGCGAAGTATCGTCCTCAGCCGCAATGCCCGGTAGCGGCTGATCGGGCCGCCCGCAAAACCGAACCCATAAAAGAGAAAGGCGCCCGGCAGATCGCCCGGCGCCCAAACAATCATCTGGCGGTCAAAGACCTGCTCAGAACCAATGCGGCTGCCACCAGTGCAGCAGCGCCGTCACGGTTGCCGGCGAAATGAGATACGCGATCCCAACGGCCACCACGACGAGAAGCAGTACGAGCACCAGCATCAGGCTGACCGGCGTGCGATAGCTAAGCCCCGTACCCGGAATGCCAAGCGTCACCATCTGCCCTCGCCTGCCGACGTTCACCGTCGCGCCCTTGCCGCCGAGGCTGCCGCTGACACCCGTCTTGCTGAGATTGATGCGAACGCCCGGCAGAATGCTGATCGTCTTACGAAAGCGAAAGTGACCCATGGTCGTTCTCCTCAGCGGCCAAAGCCGTCTGCGATTCTCATGCGAAAATTAGCGGTTCTGACCGTTACATTCAACGGAGGGCCGTAGACCTCCCCGCTCAGCCCTTGCCACGCAGGATGTTCGAGAACGACGAGAGCCGCTGCTTCAACTGTCCGACGACGGTATTTCGCGCCTGCAGCCGTTCGTGCGCCGACTCACGGTCCAGTTCCGTCCCATATTTCCGCTGGTTATCGGCATCGGCAGCGATGAGCGCCTTCCGCTCTTCCGGGGTCAGCGGACCGACACGCGACATCGGCGGCCGGATGAGCGTGCGCTCCACGATCGAGGGCTCGCCCTTGCCATGGAGCAGCGAGACCAGCGCTTCGCCGACCTTCAGCTCCTGAATGGCACGTTCCGTATCGATCGCGGGATTCGGCCGGAACGTCTGCGCCGCCGCGCGGATCGCTTTCTGTTCCTTCGGCGTAAACGCGCGAAGCGCATGCTGGATGCGATTGCCAAGCTGCGCTGAAACCCGATCCGGCACGTCGCCGGGGCTCTGCGTCACATAATAGACGCCAACGCCCTTCGACCGGATGAGGCGCGTCACGCGCTCGATCTGCTCCAGCACCGCTTTTGGAGCGTCGTTGAAAAGCAGATGCGCTTCATCGAAGAGGAAGATGAGCTTGGGTTTCTCGAGATCGCCGACCTCGGGCAGCTTCTCGAAGAGTTCCGTCAGCAGCCACAGCAGGAACGTCGCGTAGAGGCGCGGCGTGTTCATAAGCTTCTCGGCGGCGAGCACGTTGACCATGCCCCGCCCATCTGGCGCGAGCTTGATGAAGTCCATGATGTCGAGCGCCGGTTCACCGAAGAATTTATCCGCGCCCTGCTCTTCCAGAACGAGCAATCGCCTCTGAATGACACCGACCGTCGCGGGCGCGACGTGACCGTATTTGCTGCGGAGCGCCGACGCCTGCTTGCCCATCTCGTCGATGACCGATCTCAGATCTTTGAGATCCAGGATCGTCATGTTGTCGTCGCCCGCCGCGCGCTGATCTTCCGCCCAGCGGAACGCGATGTTCAGCACGCCCTCTTGCGGCTCCGTCAGCTCCATCAGACGCGAGAGAAGCAGCGGCCCCATCTCCTGCACGGTCGCGCGCACCGGATGTCCGTCAACGCCGAAGATGTCCCAGAACGCCGTCGGAAATGACGTATTGCCGTAACGCGTCAGCCCGATCTCTTCCGCACGCTCGACGAGCTTCGGCAGCGGCTTGCCCTTCTCGGCAATGCCAGCGAGATCGCCCTTGATGTCGGCCGCGAACACGGGAACGCCCGCCGCGGAAAATCCCTCAGCCAGCACTTGCAGCGTCACCGTTTTGCCGGTGCCCGTCGCGCCCGTGACGAGACCATGGCGATTGGCGAGCGCAAGCTCGATGCATTCGGGCTTCAAATCGTGCCCGGACTTGCTGACACCGATGAGAATGAGCCCATCCTGCACATAGTCGCGAGGATCGGCGACAGGCTCGCCAGCCCGGTCTGCGCCGTGCGTTCCAGTCATTTCTCCTCCACTATGCTCGAACCCGACTCATCTCGGCCGCTTTGGCCGGTGATGCCATGCGCCGCGGGGCGAAGCAAACCCGCCCAAATGATCTCCAAGCGCGGCAATTGGGCCAAACCGCCCTCAATATTTCGCGCTCGCACCGGCCTCCTGAGCGGGTATATCGGAAAGCGGGCGTATCGGTAACGCCCTCTCGCCTGTGGGAGCCAAGTTGTATGACGACCTCGACGAACGAACAGCACCTCGCCGACGATTTCCCAGCCGCCACCACGGATCAGTGGCGCGCGCTGGTCGATAAGGCTCTGAAGGGCGCCGATTTCGAAAAACGGCTCGTGACCCGTACCGCCGACGGCATCAAGATTAACCCGCTCTATACGCGTGGCGACACGCTGCCGGAGACCCTGAACGGGCTTCCCGGCACAGCCCCCTATACGCGCGGCACGAAGCCCGTTCGCGAGGGCCTCGGCTGGGACATCCGCACGATCCACATCGAGGCCGATCCGAAGCCCCTGAACGCCGCCATCCTCGAAGATCTTGCGGGCGGCGTCACGTCGGTTGCTCTGCAGGCGGGCGGTAACGGCTTGCCCATTACGAAAGAGGCTTTCGCCGCCGCGCTGAAAGACGTGCTCCTAGACGTCTGCCCGGTCGTTCTCGTCGCCCAGGAGAACTTTTTCGACGCCGCGCTGGCGCTTAATGCCGAATGGGAAGCGCGCGGCATAAAGGCCGCTGACCGCCAGGGCTCGTTCGGCGCCGACCCGCTCGGAACACTCGCCGCGACCGGCCGCCTTTCCGAGTCCGTGGAAACGGCACTGGCCCGCGCCGTCGCCTTGATGAACACGACGGAGGCGAGCCCCCGCGTGCAGGTCATGACGGCCGACGGCGTTGTCGCCCACGTTGCCGGCGCCAGCGAAGCGCAGGAATTGGCCTTCATGCTGTCCGCGCTCGTCGCATATCTGCGCGCAGCCGATGAAGGCGGCATTCCGCCCGCCAAGGCCTTGCCGAAAATCAATGTCGCGCTCGCAGCCGACATCGACGAATTCTCGACAATTGCGAAGCTTCGCGCCGCTCGACGCCTCATCTGGCGCGTCGCCGATGCGTCAGGCGCGGGCGATGCAGCCTCCGCAGTGAAGCTCAACTGCCCGACGTCCTATCGCATCATGGCCAAGCGCGATCCCTGGACGAACATTCTGCGCACCACCATCGCGTGCGCTGGCGCGGCCCTCGGCGGCGCGGACTCGATCGTTGTTCTTCCCTTCACGTTCGCACTCGGCAAGCCCGATGCATTCGCACGCCGCGTCGCCCGCAACGTGCAGATCGTCTGCCAGGAAGAAAGCAACCTCGGCCGCGTCAACGACCCGGCTGGCGGCTCCTGGTACGTCGAAAACCTGACGGACGAAATGGCGCGCAAAGCTTGGGAGATCTTCCAGGACATCGAAGCGCGCGGCGGCCTGCTGGAATGCCTGCGCTCGGGCTACATCCAGGAGACCATCGGCAAGACCGCCGAAGCACGCGCGAAGTCGGTCGCGACCGTCCGGCAGGAGCTGACGGGCGTCAACGCATTCCCGCTCTTGGGCGACGATGGCGTACACGCGGAGGCTTGGGACCCGCCTTCCGCATCAACCGCAAAAGCGGCAGTCGAAGTGACCCCGCTGAAGCCTCATCGCCTCGGCGAAGCCTTCGAGGAACTGCGCGACGCAGCCGACGCGCACGGCGGCTTCAAGATCTTCCTCGCCAGCATGGGCGAGATCGTCGATCACAACGTTCGCACGACCTGGACGAAGAACTATCTCGCAGCCGGCGGCATCGCGACCCTCGTGAGCGATGGCTACAAAACGGCTGATGAAGCCGCCGAAGCCTTCAAGGCATCCGGCGCTGACGCGGCCTGCATCTGCTCGTCCGACGCGATCAACGAAACGCTCGCCGAGCCGACAGCCCAAGCCTTGAAAGCCGCAGGCGCCAAGCTCGTCCTGATGGCGGGTCGTCCAGGCGACAAGGAAAATGCGCTCAAAGCCGCAGGCGTCGACCAGTTCCTGTTCGCAGGCGCAGACGCTGTCGCAACCCTCAAGGGCCTTCAGGAGAAACTCTCCTGAGCCGGACGGCTTATAGTATCAGTGCACCAGCCATCCGCACCAGTTCTCAAGAATAATAGGAGGCGCGCCCGCGTTGCTTTGCGGCTGCGCCGCTATCGCTATGTCAGCCTTTCGCGCCGCGTTTGGCATCGGCGTGCCGTATTCCTCTCGGGCGCGATCTTCGTCGGCCTCGCGGCAGTCGGTTTCGCCGAACTCGCCGACAAGGCGCAGGATCTCTACTACGAGATCATGAAGACGTGGCCGTGGCTGCCGTTCATCATGACGCCATTGGGCTTCATTGGACTTGCCCATATCACTGCGCGTTTCTTCCCAGCTGCAGGCGGGAGCGGCATCCCGCAAGTCATCGCCGCCCGCGCGAGTTCTGATACCGCGCACCGGCTGAGCCTCCTCGGCTGGCCCACGATGATCGCGAAGATCGTCATGACCGCGCTTGCCCTGATGTTCGGCGCGTCGGTCGGACGCGAGGGCCCGACGGTGCAAGTCGGCGCGTCGGTGATGTTCGCTGTCGCCAGCGTTGCCGGCATCGGACGCCACAACGGCCTCGTCCTTGCGGGTTCTGCGGCCGGCATTGCCGCCGCATTCAACGCGCCGATCGCGGGCATTCTGTTCGCCATCGAAGAACTGGCGAAATCTTTCGCCGGGCGCATCAACGACATCGTCATCGCGTCCGTTGCCATTGCTGGCGGCGTGAGTTGGCTGATCCTCGGCGACTATGCCTACTTCGGCGAGGTCTCGGCAAAAATGATCAATGCCGCCGACTGGACGGCCGTGCCGATTTGCGCGGCTCTCGGCGGCCTGATGGGCGGCATCTTCTCGCTCTTGCTCGTCACCATCACGCAACGGCCACCGCGCGTCATCGCAGTGCTGCGGACGAAACCGGCGATCTTCGCCGGCATCTGCGGTCTCATCGTTGCCGCCTTGAGCGTAGCGACGGCAGGCTATGCGTCCGGAAACGGCTACCGCGAAACCCGAGCAGGCCTGTTGTTCGGCGAGCAGCTGCCGTTCTGGTACGGACCCTCAAAGCTCGTCGCCACCATGCTGTCCTCGGCGAGCGGCATACCGGGAGGGCTGTTCTCGCCCTCGCTCGCGGTCGGCTCTGGCCTGGGCTCGATGCTGACGCCGCTTGTCACCTTCGTCGATCCGCGCGCCTTCATGCTGCTGATGACGGTCGGCTACTTCGCGGCCGTCGTCCAGGCGCCGCTGACGGCCGTCGTCATTGTCATGGAGATGACGAGCGACCGCAACATGGTGATCCCCTTGATGGCGACAGCCTTGCTTGCAGCAGGCGTCTCGCGCTTGATCAGCCGCGAACCGCTCTACCACGCGCTATCGCATGCGTACGCACCGCGCGCGCAAACTGGAGCAGCAAAGCCGCCCCAGCCCGGTTCGTGATCAGCAGCCGCAGAGCGCCCCGTAGCAGGTCCTATCGGCCTTGGCGCACTTGGAGATCAGCGGCTCCATGGATTGGCCGGGAATGCCGACCTGATACTCGGGCTTCGGCGGCGCAGTCTCGACGGTGGGCGCCACGCTCTCAGCCGCACCACTTGCC
Organism: Hyphomicrobium sp.; assembly: GCF_035687085.1. Taxonomy (GTDB): domain Bacteria; phylum Pseudomonadota; class Alphaproteobacteria; order Rhizobiales; family Hyphomicrobiaceae; genus Hyphomicrobium_B. Next base: position 378,693 of record NZ_DASRYS010000013.1, read on the forward strand.
GGCGTCATCGAAGCGAAGAGACGGCCCAAGATCGTCGTCTCGGATTTCGCATGAGCGGCGCTTTTCTTCCTGACCTTGGGCTTTGTGGAGGTAACGGGCGCCGCCGCCTCTTCCGGATCGGCAGCCATGCCAAGACCCATGGCGGGCTGGAAGCGCGCTTTCGACCGCGAATGGCGAGCAGGCTTCGTCTTCGCCGCCGCTGGCGGGGCAGCCTCTTCCTCAGCAGCCGCCGTTTCCGGCGCTTCATCCGCGGCAGCGGTCGCCACCTTCACCGGATCTGTAAGCGGCTCCTCGGGCTTCTCGGCCGGATCCGGCACCGCAATGCTGATCGCCGTTTCGACGATGGCAGGCGTCGGCTGCGGGCCCTGATTGAGTTCGATGCGCTGACCTTCGGAAGCGGACGCGAATTTCGCCCCGATCGTTTGCGCGGCAGCATCGCGGTTGGCGGTGCTGAACTGTTCGGTCGCAAGCACGAATTGGCTGAAGTTCAGGATCGGTACGAACTCGGGGACCGTTACGGTTTCCCGAACTGGCAAATCGCCCGCATCCGCTGCCCCCGCCTTGCTGCCCTGTCCTACGGGAGCGGAAAGTGTCGACGCGGCGATCACACCTCCGGCGACAATCAAAGCTTTGAATTTCACGACGCACACCCCCACGCGATACTTGGAACCACTCATCGAACCGGCCCGCACCGGCGCTATCACTCCGTTCGAAAATTCGGTCAACGCTCGGGCGCGAACTCGCTAACCCCTCATCTTCCCTCAAGATAATTGTTTAGTAACCAAGGCAGGAGAATGGCCGCGAGCATGCTCCGGCTGAGCCGAACGGTGCGGCATGAAAACAAAAATGCCGGCTCCCGATGAGAGCCGGCAAGGTGCTGGAAGTAAGTTGCGAGCGGAGCGCGGGGAAGGCTATTCGCGGGCCGATGTCGCGATCACGGCCATGATGCCGAGCATCGGAATGGAGGCGAGGATCGAGATGGCAGTCACGGCATACTCGTTGCCGCCTTCCGTCAGCGGCGACAGAAGCGCGTGAGCCTCAGGCAGCGCGGCGACCGCGACAGTGGCAACGGTGGTGATGGCTGCAGCGGCAGATGCAACGACGATGACGGACATGATCACGGTCCTCTCGAATGCTTTCAAAACCGGGCTGGTGTCTGATGAGAGGGAGAATGCAGGAAATTCAGAGCTCCCGCTGTTCCGCGGGTGACACCGTGTGGAAAGGATGAAAACTCGGGACGGCTAGTCGCCTAGCTTTTCAACTCGCGCTGCCATGTCGGGCACGACGGTCATGCGGTAGGAAGCGTCCTCGCAATCGAGAACCCAGACTTCCTCGTTCGGCCGGGAAGCCCCTTCATTCTTCGTGGCGCTCAGCGGCTTATCGCACTTGAAACCTTGCGTCCGCACCTGCGCGGCGAGGTCGGTTGCAGCGAAGTTGCCCGCCGCTGATGCCTGCGTTGCAACGAGGGACGCCGCCAAAAGCAACGCCGATACGAGATAAGGTGATTGCGCCATAAGTCCGCTCCCGATTGATGCCGTCTTATTGTACGGCAATGCCTTCCGGGAAATAAGCACGAGAATTCGCGGTAAATAATGTACTTAGCTATTGTGATTTTATCATCGCATTCGGCCGATTGAGCCACGCGACGAGTGTATATGAAATCAGCATCAGCAGGAACCAAGAGCTGAGCTTGCCGAGCCCGACCGGCACCCATCCGTGCCGTTGGTTGGGATAGGCCCAGGCCGCGGTGAACGTGCCGATATTCTCCGCAAACCAGATGAAAATCGCGACCAGAAGCAAGCCCAGCAGCAGGGGCATGCGCCGGTGTACGCGCCAAATCTTATAGTAGATCGTGCACGGCCCGAGGAGGATGATCGCCGCCGCAAAGAGAATTGGCCGCGCATCCCAAACGTAATGGTGCCCGAAGAAATTGGCGTAGATCGCCACGCTCAAAATGATCAGCGCCCAAATAGGCGGATGCCGCGTAAACCGGAAATCGAAGAGCCGCCAGCACCGCGCGATATACGAACCGATCGCGGCATACATGAAACCGGTGAATAGAGGCACGCCGCCGATGCGCAGCAGGCTCGCCTCCGGATAGATCCACGATCCAACCGAGGTCTTGAAAATTTCCATTGCCGTGCCGACAGCATGGAACACGCAGATGACCTTCACCTCGTCGATCGTCTCGAGCTTGAAATCGATCATGACGATTTGAATGAAAACAGCCGCGAGGACGAGGAAATCGTATCGCGCGAGCGGCGCGCCCTTCGGATAGAAAAGATGCGTCGCGATCAGAAGCGCCAGCAGCAACGCACCGAACAAGCAGGCCCACGCCTGCTTGATGCCGAAGCGGACGAACTCATAGCCGAAGTGCGCGGCGGGCCCTCGCGCTTGCGCCGCCACGCCCACGCGCCACTCCCACTCGATGAAACGGGCAAGCGGCGCCCACAGTCGCGCTGCACTTTGCTTCGGATTTGGGCCAGAGAGCGGGCCAGGAAGCGGATCAGAGGGCTTGTGTTGCATGCCTGAACCGGATGAAGGCGGATCCACGCATCATGCGGAAGTTTGTGGCAAACTCTGAGGCCGGTCGGGCGTTTGAAAAAGAATCTGGATGAACGGCACCGTTCCCATTCCCGCCATCGGCATGCACCGTGTACCGCCGCCGGCGAGCAGCAAAGGATGATCGTCATGCCTACGTCACCGATGCCCGCCCGCACGCAAGGCCTGTCGCTTTTGCGGCTGACGGCAACCGGGCTGCTTGCCGCGATCATCTCGGCAATTCTTGCGGCCATCACGATGCAGGCGCTTGCCGACTATCTCTTCTACGCAAAGCCTTCCTCGGGAACCCCGCCCGGAGCGGCCTTTCAAACTTACGCCGAAGCGCTGCCGACCGCTCTGATGGCGGCATTCCTCTGGTATATTCCGATTGGGACGTTCGTTTTTCCCCCGCTCGCCAAGATCTCCGGCGCGACTTCGGGAAGCGGCGGCGCTCGGCTGGCGAAGTTCATCGTGTTGGGCGCAATCATCTGGCTTCTGGCAGGGGAAGCCATTTATCTCATGCTCTCGCCGGACGCCCTCACACCCTCGGGCGTCAAGCGCAACGACCTGATCACGGCCCTCTTGAGCGGCGTACTTTTCGCGGTCATCTATGATCTGCTGCTGCGCCGGCGCGACTATCTCCTCGCTCGAAGACGCCTATAACGAGCCACCTACCCCTTAGGCCAACATCGCCAACCGCACTGGGCAGCCAGCGCCAGCGGCAACCGGAATCCCCGCACTGGGCGGCCGGCTCCGCGAAGCGGGAGTCGCCCAGTGCAAGTAAGAAAGTCGCACGGCGATTGTCTCGGTACCCGGTTTTGCCGTACCGTGCAGCGGACTGCTTCACAAACCATCATCTCATACCGGATCAGTGCCCTAAATGACGTCGATCCCGAATTTCGCACAGGTGCCTCTCGACCCGCCCGCGACCGCAAAACCGGCCGCTAAGGCCACTGCCCCCGAGGCGCCCGTCTGGGAAACGCCGGAAGGCATCCCGGTCAAACCCGTCTTCACCGACGCGGATACCGCCGGTCTCGATTTCATTGACGGCATGCCGGGCATTGCTCCGTATGTGCGCGGACCATATCCCGCGATGTACGCGCTGCAGCCCTGGACCATTCGCCAGTACGCCGGCTTCTCGACCGCGGAAGATTCCAACGCCTTCTACCGCCGCAACATCGCAGCCGGACAGAAGGGTCTTTCCATCGCCTTCGATCTCGCGACCCATCGCGGCTACGATTCCGATCATCCGCGCGTGAAGGGCGATGTCGGCATGGCCGGCGTGGCGATCGATTCCATCTACGACATGCGCGTTCTCTTCGACGGCATTCCGCTCCAGGACATGACCGTCTCCATGACGATGAACGGCGCCGTGTTGCCCATTCTCGCGCTCTTCATCGTGGCGGGCGAAGAACAAGGCGTGCCGCCGCAGAAGCTCGCCGGAACCATTCAGAACGACATTCTGAAAGAGTTCATGGTGCGCAACACCTACATCTATCCGCCCGCACCCTCGATGCGCATCGTCTCCGACATCTTCGCCTACACCAGCGCGAACATGCCGAAGTTCAACTCGATCTCGATTTCCGGCTATCACATGCAGGAAGCGGGCGCGACGGCGGACCTCGAACTCGGCTACACGATCGCCGACGGCATCGAATACGCACGCGCCGGCGTCAACGCCGGTCTCGATATCGATGCGTTCGCACCGCGCCTGTCGTTCTTCTGGGCGATCGGCATGAACTACTTCATGGAGATCGCCAAGATGCGCGCCGCGCGTCTCCTCTGGGCGAAGCTCATCAAGGAAGAGTTCAATCCCAAGGACCCGCGCTCGCTGTCTCTGCGCACGCACTCACAGACGTCCGGCTGGTCGCTGACCGCGCAGGACATCTTCAACAACGCGACGCGCACGTGCCTCGAAGCCATGGCCGCAACGCAGGGCCACACACAGTCGCTGCACACGAACGGCCTTGATGAGGCCATCGCGCTGCCGACGGACTTCTCCGCCCGCATCGCCCGCAACACGCAGCTTCTGCTGCAGCAGGAAAGCGGCACCACGCGCACCATCGATCCGTGGGGGGGCAGCCACTACGTCGAACGCCTGACGTATGAGCTGGCAAGAAAAGCCATGACCCATATCCAGGAGATCGAAGAGCAAGGCGGCATGGCGAAAGCAATCGCCGCCGGCATCCCGAAGCTGCGCATCGAAGAAGCCGCCGCCCGCACACAGGCCCGCATCGACAGCGGCCGCCAGACGATCACCGGCATCAACAAGTACCAGATCAAGGGCGACCGGGAGGTCAACTTCCTGAAGGTCGATAACCGCGCCGTGCGCGAAGCCCAGCTCGCCAAGCTCGACCGCCTGCGCAGCGAACGCAACGAGGGCGAAGTCGAAGCAGCCCTCAACGCGTTGACAGAGGGCGCCAAGGGCAACGCCAACCTGCTCGATCTCGCTGTGCAGGCCGCGCGCAAGAAGGCGACCGTCGGCGAAATCTCCTACGCGCTGGAAAAAGTCTTCACCCGTCACAAGGCCGAAATCCGCGCCATCAGCGGCGTCTATAAGAAGGAAGCGGCGATGAACCCGAGCGTTGATCGCGTCAAGAAATTGGTCGAAGCCTTCGACAAGAACGATGGCCGCCGCCCGCGCATTCTCATCGCCAAGCTCGGTCAGGACGGCCACGACCGCGGCCAGAAGGTCATCGCCTCCGCATTCGCCGACTTGGGCTTCGACGTCGACATCGGACCGCTGTTCGCAACGGCCGACGAAGCCGCGCGCCAGGCCGTCGAAAACGACGTGCACGTCATCGGCGTCTCATCGCTGACGGCCGGACACTTGACGCTCGTGCCGGAACTCAAGGCCGCCCTCGACAAGGAAGGTCGCGGCGACATCATGATCGTTGTTGGTGGCGTCATCCCGCCATCCGATTACGAAGAGCTCTTCCGCTCCGGCGCGAAAGCGGTGTTCGGCCCGGGCACCAACATTCCCGAAGCCGCGGCCGATCTCATCGAGAAGCTCAACGCGCAGCTCGGTTACGCCGACAAGCAGGCGGCGGAGTAGTCCGCCTGCATCTCCTTTCGTGAAAGGGTGCGATCATGGCCTTCGAGCAGATCAAGCAGGAAATCGCGTTACTGCTGACCGAGATGCAGAACGAGCCGCAGGACCGGCATGAGCTTTACCTCTCGCTGAAAGAAAAGCTCAATCAGATCAGGGCAACCGGCATGCCGTTGCCCGAAGACCTCGTCACGCTCGAACGCGACCTCGAAGCCGAATTCGCCAGCGAACGGCGCGAAGGGGAGTAATAGACTTCCCTTTGAGCGTTCGAGGCCCGTCCATTTAGACAGGCAACCTCGGCACGGCGCAGGTCGTGTAAATAAAAGGACAGGGATTAAGCATCCGTTAACCAATCAGCAATAGCTTCCAGAATAGGATTGGTCCGCATCGGGCCTTATTTTGGAGCCAATACATGTCTGACGCTGGTGGAAATGTAAAAAAACACGACATCCAGTTATGTGGCATTTCAAATGAGTGGCGAGCACCGTCTCAGGTAACTCTCCGTCTGCGTCAGATCTCTCTCAACCTATGGAAGGGCAAATTCCGCGCAAGCGAATGGGTGCTAACGATTGGGCCTAAGGTGGACAAATGATCGGCGCCGATTTGAAAGCTTGGAGAAAGCGAAACAACTATACGCAAGAACGGCTGCGCATGGAACTCGATGTCAGCCGTCAAACCATCGTAACGTGGGAGAATTCATCTACACCGCTGTCTCGGATGCTGGAACTTGCCCTCGAGGCGCTTGAGCATCCAGCAGCGCAACAAACCGGAGGAAGTAGGCTAGCTACAGAATTGCGCAGTTTAGAGCGCAAACGCGCCACTTCGCTCCGGTAGTTTATTTATGCAGACCGCCTACTCGCCGTCTCCGCCCATGAACTTCTCGCTCGTGGTGAAGAGCCCCATCTGCGGGTTCTCGGCGCAGTAGTTCGCGATCTTCTCGATGCTCTTCTTGAACTTGTCCGTATCGATGACCTTCGACTCGGCGTAGCTCGCGTGATAGCCGGCGAGCCACATGAGGATCTGCCCCAGTCCGTCGGCATCCTCCACATCCGAGTTCATCACGCCCTCGCACTTCAGGATGGCAAGGTCGATGGCTTTCGACGTCGCGTCCTCGGCATTCTCGCCCATGTACTTTTGCGCGGCAGTCATGACGCCGATATCGGGATTATCGCCGCAAAACTCGATCGTTTGCCCAAACTCGGTCCCGAGATTGTCGAAGTCTACGACCGTGCCCTGCTCTACCGTCGCCAGATAGCCCGCAACCCAATAGAGAATGACGCTCGCGCCATACTCCTCCTTTTTGTCGGACGACGCCGCTTTTGCAACGAGATCGCGGCAGGTGAGCGTGGAGGCGTCGATCACGTCCGCCGAAGCGGTATGGAATGGGGATGCAAGCAGCAGCGCAGCGGCAGCCGCGCTCAGAAAACGACGCGTCATAGTGGGCTCCGGGAAGACGGCGAGTGGGTGTTGGGCATTGTCGCCGAAGTTACACCCGCTCACCGGGAGCGGACCCGCATGTGCGGCATGTCCTCCGAGAGCGAATCAGCGATGCAGTCAAATTACAATGAAATGCAGTTGTTGAGTGTATGAGAAATTACGGGCGCGCACGATTTCTGCCGCGCGCCGACCAAACCCGGTCCCGGCCCCCATGCTCAAATTTTTCGGATTTCAAAATCAGGAACGGCGCGCAAATCTCGCGCGCCGTTGTTTCGTGAACGTTTGGCGCCTCAGCGCTTGCTCAGCGTAAAGACCGCGCTGCCCGCTTCGCCCGAAAGCCGGACAGTCTGGCTGCGGCCGTTGACGGTGATGCGGATCTGTCCGCCGGTGTTGTACTGCTCGTTGAAGAAGTTGCCGGCGTAGCTGTTCGCGCCAACCTTCCTGATCTGAGCAGACTGATCGACCCGCGCCGATGCCGTCGCGCACGATGCATTCATGACGTAACTCAGCGGACCACTTTTGGAGAACCGTGCACGGCACTTTGCGCCTTCCTTGGTGCCAGTCGAAAAGCTGACGGAACCGCCGCCGGCCCACGTCCCAACGATGGTTTCCGCAGCGTTCGCGGAAGTTGCCGCTGCCGAATGCATACCGAGCACCGCTGCGAGCGTTACGCCTATCGTCAATGCGCGGGGCGCCTTCCAAAGTTTGCTCTGGATCATATTTTACTCCATTGAGATCGGCGTTTTGATCTTCATAACGCTCAACACCCGAGTTGGTGGCGTGGGGCAGGTAAGTATCGATTCAGATTTCGTCAATTCATCACGTCCCGGAAACCAAGAGTTTCTCAAGCTTCCAAGCAGACTAAAAAAGATGCACAGCAGAATGCCCTCTGCGCGCCGTAATTTCAAATCACGCATGCGCACGTGAAGGTCGTACGACACTTGGGCAGACGGGCGGATGCCCTTCCGTGTACGATGGTTGCGCGCCGCTTACCGCCCGATCTTGCCGTTTATCGAAAAGCGTGCTCAGCACTTGGGCGATGAAGACTCTCCCTGAATCGCTCCGCCCCTTTGACGCCCGCATGCTCGATGTCGGCGATGGCCATTGGATTTATGTTGAAGAAGTGGGCTGCAAAGGTGGGCGCCCCATCGTCTTCCTGCACGGCGGCCCCGGCAGCGGCTCGCAGGTCCTGCATCGAACATTGTTCGATCCGGCACGGGACCACGTCTTTCTCATCGATCAGCGCGGCGCCGGACGCAGCCATCCCTATCTTTGCTGCAATGCCAACACCACGAAGCATCTGATCGCCGATCTCGAGCACGTGCGCGAACATTTTCGGATCGAGAAATGGCTTCTGGTTGGAGGCTCATGGGGTTCGACCCTCGCTCTCGCCTACGCCGAGCACCACCCGAGTCGCGCCTCCGGACTTATTCTGCGTGCGGTCTTTCTGGGCACAGACGAAGAGGTCCGCTGGGCCTTCGTCGATGGCCCGCGTATTTTCCGCCCCGAGCTGTTCGAAGCCTTCTGCAATCACCTTCCGCCCCGCGAGCGCAACGACCCGCTAGGTGCCTACGTCAAGCGTCTCACCGATCCAGATCCGGCCGTTCACGCTCCCGCCGCCCACGTGTGGTTCGCCTATGAGCGCGCACTCTCCGAACTCGCGCCCAAAAATGCCGCGCTGCCGAACGAAGTCGCGAGCGACGCGCGACTGCCGCCCACATCCATCTTCGAGGCGCATTACATCAAGCACAGCTTCTTCTTGGAGCCCGGAGAACTGCTCGCAAACGCATCTCGGCTGGCTGGCGTTCCCGGCACCATCATTCAAGGCCGCTACGACCTGTTGTGCCCCCCGAAGAACGCCTACGCCCTCGCCGCCGCCTGGCCGGGCTGCCACCTCGACATCATTGATCATGCCGGACATTCAATGACGGAGCCGGGTGTAATGGACGCGATGCGCCGCGCCATCGCCGCCGGCCTTCGCTGAAAAGCGAAGCCCTGCGCAATGCAAAGCATTGAAAAGTAAGGCCCAGCCGCCGCGTCAGAGACGCACGCACTCCCGGTACAGCTTGACTTTTAATACAAACACCACGATACACCCCGCATTGCTCTTCGATGGCGCTCGGGTCCTCGTGCCACTTTAAGCGGTTCAATCACCGCGCTCGACCCTGCATTGAGATCAATCCTTATAGACAAGGCCGCACCCCGAAAGCGCCGGTGTGGGCCATGGGACGAACCCCGGCACAGGATGCGCGGGGAACGAAGCCCTTGGGACTTTTCCACTTTGACAGTACAGACTTTCGAGGCTTTCGGATTTGCCGAGCCTCTTTCGCGTGCCCTGACGCAGTGCGGGTACACGTCGCCGACTCCCATCCAGCAGCAGGCGCTCCCGCCGCAGCTGGAAGGCCGCGACCTGCTCGGCTTGGCTGAGACGGGCTCGGGCAAGACCGCCACCTTCCTTATTCCGATCCTGAACAAGATTGCCGCCGAAGGCCTCGAGCCCGGCTGGAAACAGGTCGTGGCACTCATCCTCGCGCCGACGCGTGAGCTTGCCGTCCAGATCGACCAGGAAGTCGCAAAGCTCTCGCGCTTCATGAACCTCCGCCGTGCGGTCGTTCTCGGCGGCGTCAGCAAAGGCCCGCAGATCAACGCGCTGAAGCGTGGCGTCCACGTTCTCGTCGCGACGCCTGGCCGTCTCCTCGATCACGTCAATATGCGCAGCTGCGATCTCTCCGGCGTGCAGACGCTGGTCATCGACGAAGCCGACCGTATGTTCGACATGGGCTTCATCCGCGACATCAACAAGATCGTCTCGCTCATCCCGCAGAAGCGCCGGACCGCGCTCTTCTCGGCAACGATGGCGACGGAGATCAAGAAGTTCGCCTACGATATCCTGCAGGACCCCTACCGCATCGATCTCTCGTCGAAGACCATCGTCGTCGACCGTATCGACCAGAAGGTCATGATGGTCCGCTCCGCTGAAAAGCAGAGCCGCCTGCACACGATCCTCGCCGACGAAGAAGCCAAGCGCGTCATCGTCTTCACGCGGACGAAGCGTGGCGCCGACCGCGTTGCCGACCGGCTGGGCATGGCGGGCATCAGCTCGTCCGCCTTCCACGGCAACAAAGCGCAGAACGCCCGCCAGCGCGCGCTGAACGACTTCACGCTCGGCCACATCCGCGTTCTCGTGGCGACCGACATCGCCGCCCGCGGTATCGACGTTTCCAACATCACGCACGTCGTCAACTTCGACATGCCGCTCGACCCGGAAACCTACGTGCACCGCGTCGGCCGTACGGCCCGCAAGGGCACGACAGGCATCGCGATCTCGCTGTGCGATCCCTCGGAGCGTGGCGAAATCCGCGCCATCGAGAAGATGATGAAGCAGCCGATCGAAGTCATCGACGACATCGGCGGCGAAGACTTGCCCATGCCGGAACGCCGCCGTGACGACAACGGTCCGCGCCGCTCGGGCCCGCCGCGCGGTGGACGTGGTGCCGAAGGCCATCGTGGCCGTCCGGCATTCCAGGGCGCAGCCAACGGCCGTCCCCGTCAGGACCGGGCAGCTGGCGATCAGTCTGGCAACCGGCCGGATGACCGCCGCCGCGAGCGTCCGGAACGTAAGCCCTACGATCCGGCAGCCTCGATTGCCCGTCCCGCGGGCGAAGGCGCCGCCAAGTTCGGCGTCGCTGACCGCGAGCACAAGCCGCGTTCGGATCGTCCCCATCAGGACGGCCCCCGTGGCCCGCGCCGTTCCTTTGGCGATCGTCCCGGCGAACATCGCCAGGGTGAGAACCGCAATGGTGAACACCGCGCAGGCGCACCCCGCGTTGAGCATCGTGGCGATGCGCGTCCCGCACGTCATGGCGACGGTCCCCGTCAAGCAGATGGCGCCCGTCAACATGGACCGAGAAAGCCCCATCAGGGCGGCGGCGAAGGCCGTCCGTCATGGAAGGGCGGAACGGATGCTCCTAAGTTCATGAAGCGCCGGGAAGACGGCGACCGCAGCCGCCCAGCGCGCTAATACTTCCCGCCCTGGCGGCCGGCTCTCCGGAGGAGAGTCGCCAGGGCCAAACAAAAAAAGCCCGGCCCATAAAAAAGGCCGGGCTTTTTATATGCCCGGCCAGTCTGGGGAACTCTGTCAGGAGAAGAGGGCCGGACCCGGATCAGCCCTTCTTGTCGGGCTCACCGCGATCGTCGTCGTTGTCTTGCATCATCGGGCCGCCTTTGCCTTCGTGCCCGGACCAGCCGCCGTGACGGCCGCCTGGGCCCCATCCGCCGGCAAACTTATGACCGCGGCCGTGATGCATCAGCTGCTTCATCAGCGGCCTCAGCACATCCTTCTGTTCATCCGTGAGTGAAGCGTAGAACGGGCTGAACGCCGCCGAGAACGCCTTCATGCGGTCGGCGCGCTCGCTCATCCGCTGGCTCATCTTCTGAATGCGGTCGGCAAGATCGGCGCGCTTCTGCTCGCCGCCCTTCTCTTGCTCAGCCTTTCGCTCTTCTATCTTTTTCTTCCATTCCTCGCGCGCCGCTTGGCGGGCTTTGAAACCTTCGCGAACTTGCGTCTCGACAGGAGCCCAGAGCTTTTCCTGATCGGGTGTTAGCTGAAGCGCGGTCTTCACCATCGCGAGCTTGCCTTCCTGCAGACGCGTGCGGGTCTCAGGCGACATCTTCTCGCCCGGCTTGGCGATGGCAATGGTCGCGGGCACTGCGATGACGGCCGCAAGTGCGATCCACGTACCGCGAGATAAAGTTTTCATAGGCGCTCTCCTTTGGGCCGGGGATAGGCAGGGGGAATTTACCGGCCGTCGGGGTAACAACGGGGACGCACGCGTGATCCGTCGCGGCCTCGCGATTTGGATCAACCCAAAGATCAGCTGAATCGAATGAGCAATTCGAGGGACATTAAGAGCGCTTTCGCCCTAGCCTTGCTCGATTTGGGTGTAAGCGGGCAACGCGCGCTTAATTCGCCCCATTGATGATTTTGGGCGCGTGCGGATCTTCGCTCGGCATCAACGGCACATCTGCCGCCGCGGCTTTCCCCGGCTTCGGGTCGACGGCAATCTTCTGGCCGGGGTTCTGCATCGGCCCCGAAAGCGACGTCTGCGCGGCAACCGGCTTACGCAGATATTTCTGGGCTGGCTGCGCGTAAACGACGGGATCGCGCCCGCTGAAGCATCCCGCAACGCAGATCACCAAGTCTTCATTCGGACGCGATGCGATGAGCCGGCGAACGAGAGGACTATCCGCTCCTGCGGACCGCCGCGAACCGGAGCCGTCTTCCGGAATGGTATTGAGGTTCTTTGCCGAAGCTTCCGGATCGCTGTCGGCACCCGCTGCTTCGAGTTGTGAGCCGTCCGCCGTGACCCCCACCGTCTCTGTGCTCTCGGCAAGAACGCGCGAGAGCGGAGAAGCGAGAGCGAGGACAGCGACGGCGGCTGAACCCAAGAACCACGAGCGACGCATGACGGACAACGGCTCCAAATCTGAACAGATTTCGAACAAATGTGCCGTACCGGGGTAAACAAACGCTTACCCCGTCCTGCGCCTTAAAATCGAAGAAGAAACGCTGGAAAGCCCCGCCTAATCGTCGAGCAGACCGTTCGACCGGTTGGAACGCTGAACTTTGACGACCGTCACGGTCCTGCCCCGCCGGTCCTGCACTTCCCGTGCGTGCTCTTGCCGCCGCGCGTATCGTTGCGCCAGCTCCTTGTTGGCAGCGAGCTTCAATTTCTCGGCAATGCTCTGCGAAAAAAGTGACATAGGGCGAATCCTCAAAGTTTGCCTGACAACAGCAGAGATCCGCCCCGGTTCCTTCGATTTTGAAATATTCCGCACTCAAACCATAAAGCACCGACTTCAATGCACGTGCACGGAAGGTCTGCGACGCCTTCCCCCTCTCGATGACTTGGAACTCTTTTCCGTCCCCTTTCCGACTTCACCGCTGCTGGCGCCCTTGGCCCCGCGGCCGCCCCCTTCCTTCGCTCCTTCAGGCGCCTTTGCCTCCCCGCGCGGCGTTTCGGACTTTGGGGTTTCCGGCTTTGGCGTTTCAGGCTTCGCGCTCCCGGACTTCGGTTCGACCTCGATGGTGCCCGTCATGCCGACGACAAGCCGTAGGTCCTTTGGAATCTCATCGAAATCGATGCGCACCGGAACGCGCTGCGCCAACCGTACCCACGTGAAGATCGGATTGACGGTCGCAAGGCCGCTCTTACCTGGCGTTGCGTTCGACACCACGATACCGCGAGACACGCTGTCCACATGTCCGTGCAAGACCTTGTTGTAGCCGAGCAGCCAGATCTTGGCCGGATCGCCGTCCTTGATGTGCTTCAAAGCCGTCTCTTCGAAGTAGCCGTCCATCCAGAACGAATCTGCATCCACGATGGACACGACCTGCTGCCCGGCCGTCGCATAATCGCCTTGCCGGATCAGCAAATTTGTAACCCAGCCGTTCACGGGCGAGCGAAGCTCGGTGCGTGCCAGATTGTTGTTTGCCTGCGTGAGATTAGCTTTCTGCTGCGCCAGCGTGGCTTCAGCCATTTCCGCGGCCGACGTATAGGTCTGCCGCTCTTCCTTTGACGCCGCCAGATCACTCAGGGCTTTCCGCCGCTCACGTTGTGCGATCTTGTTTTCGAGGTCGGCCTGAGCCTGCTTGATGGCCGCATTGGCAAGATCGACCGCAACATTGTAGTCGCGCGGATCGATCTTCATCAGCAGTTCGCCCTTCTTGACGTACTGATTATCCTTGATCGGAAGGTCGACGACCCGGCCCGAAACCTCGGGCGCTAGCCTCACGACGTAGGCCCGGACTGTCCCATCGCGTGTCCAGGGCGAGGACATGTAATCCTGCCACAATATCCACAGCGCTCCGCCCGCGAGCGCCGCGAAGAACAGCGTCGCCAGGACGGGAAAGATCCTGAGACGTCTCCGCACGGAGGGCGGATCGTAGACGGTTGTTTTCCTCTCCCGGCTCGCGGCCTTGCTGAGCGGTGCCTCACGGCCGGTTGATGCAATCTCTGGCATGCTGACCGAGCCTAATGATAAATTTTAAGATGCCCAAAGATGACAACCGTGGCCGACAAGACGATAAGAAACACGGAAAACTCGAAAAGGGCCGGATGCCACACACGGCGCGCCAAACCAAGCTCGACTGCAATCACGCGCAATATCATCGTGATTGCGAACGCCAGCGCCATCAGCGGCACAAGCGGCGAAATGAGAACGCCCAGGATGTTGATTTCGACGAAGCTCATGTGGGCTGGCTTCCGAAAAAGTCGGTCGAGCGCGCGACAGCCTCGGCCACCGCAAGCAGCATGGCCCGCGCGCGCATTCGCCCGCGCACCCCGGGCTCGGATTCGGGAATGGACGCGATCTCCTTATCGAGAACTTTCAGAATGTGCCGGACCCGCGGTAGATCTCCGGCAGCCAGCGCGTCGGAGAAATCCCGGATTTCCGCACCGATCCGGCCGTGCTTCGACAGCGGCCGAAGTCGGATGAGCTGCACGCCGACGGGCAGCGTCGAAACAAGCCGCGATCGCTGAACAGGGTCAGCCTCCTCGGGCAGCGCGGCCAGCCGCGAGTAGATGCGGCCCTGCCATTGGGTAAAAGTCCAGCGCCGCCGCCCGGCTGCAAGCCGCCGCAGGTCGCGAATGGACAGATCGACCAAGCGCTGCGCCCGATGTGCCGGCGAAGGATGCGGTATGAGCACGAGGGCGATCCCTCCCGCCACGCAACCGGCCACGAGACCGAGCGCCGTATTGAGATAGTTCTGCGGATCGAAAGTCATCACGTTTGTCGGCGCGAACAGCGGCATGAAGTTGACTGTGGCCGGGATGAAGACAGGGGCGAACAGCGGTACGACCGACAGCGCCCCGATCGGAACGAGCGCAAGCGACAAGATGAGAGACAACGCGAGGAACGTCTCGTGATTGATAAGCACCGTGAACTTGAGCAGCCCGGCGACGACAGCCGCGATCAGCGTGCCCACCACCTGTCCCAACGCAGCTTTTGAGGAAAGGTCCAAGAGCGGCGAAAGGAGCATGATCGTGATGCCGGAAAACATAACGGCGTACAGGCCGGCTGGCCACTGCGTGACAATCCAGAAAAGCACCGCGATGCCGACGCCGATGAAAACGCGTATGGCATTGACGAGCGCCGGCAGATAATCGGCGACGATGACGTTGGGCATGCGTACGGCGTCCCGCGCCGTGCGCGGATCGCGCAGAAGCGCGAGACCGTTCGCTGCAGCTTCCAAACCGGTCGCAACCTCAGCACTCGCATCCGCCGCAAGCCGCCACGAAACATCGTTCGTCTTGATCGCCATGAACTTACGCACGAGCGCCGCGTCGAAATCGCGATAGAGCGCTGCTCCCGGGCTCCATTCCGGAGGAAGCACATCTGCAATCTCCGCCGCGATATGATTGGCCTCGTCGCTGGGAAGCCCGCGAAGGTGCGTCTCCACGATCCGCGCGCCGGATATTGCTGCAAACAAGCCATCGACTGCGACGCGCAGTATGGCTCTTCTCTGCATGATTTCCGGGGACTCGCCCGCCGCTTGATCGATAACCGGTATGAGATCCGCTGTTCGCTTGATAAGCATGCGCCGCTTCTCGGGGCCAGCAGCGCTCCAAGGTTCGGCGAGTATTCCTTCGAAGTGCCGAGCCGTTTCTTCAATGAGCTCCGACAGCAGCATCTCCAGCCGTTGCGGCGAGTCGCCGAGGGATGTAAGCGCAATCACCAACGTTCCGCTCGCAATCCCGATGCTGATTTCCGACGCCCGGTTCATTGCGATCTGGAATATCTGGTCGGGCTGGGGAATGACGCTGCTTGCAATAATGATCAGCGTATAACCAGCCAGCATCGCGCCATAGGCCGCAAAGTTTTTCAGCAAAGTCGAAACGAACGAGCAAGCCGCAGCCCAAAGAAGCATTGCGAACAGAAACCCCGCGCGCTCCTGCGGAAACACGGCCGTGAGTGCCAGCGCCGCAATCGTGCCCACCAGCGTTCCCACCAGCCGGTAGACGCCTTTGAGTAGCGAAGAGCCGACGACCGGCTGGCAAACGATCGCGGCCGACGTGCCCGCCCAATAGGGCGCATCGAGTTCAAGGTAGAAAGCGGTGAAAAGCGCAAGGGACACCGCCGCCGTCAAACGCACCCCGAAGAGCAGCGCCGGAACGGCAGTAACGAAGACGTTCGCAATGCCAGATGATTTCTCGTGTGCAACAGCGTCCATCGGCAGCCACCGGGCACAGCCGAGCCGCGCGTCATGCCGGATCGGACCCGAGGGGTTAAGGTGGAGCGGCGCCATTGGTTCCGGCCACGCTTCGCTGAAGCTTCAAACGGTCGACTCCGCAGAGTTTGAAAGCAAGTAACGGAGTGCGCCCGCCTCAAACCTTGGCTATCGTGAAGCAATGAGATCAAGAACAGCACAACCGGGATTCGACGCAGGCGAGACTCTGCAGCCTTCGCTCCCGCTTGGTAACGAAGCAGCCGATTTCTGGAACGCAGTCGAAAAGCGCGATCCCGCCTTTGACGGCAAAGTCGTCTATTCCGTCGCCAGCACCGGTATCTACTGCCGCCCGTCGTGCCCCGCGCGGCGGCCGCAGCGCAAGCATGTCAGATTTCACGCAACGAGCCAGGAAGCCGAAGCCGCGGGCTTCAGGCCGTGCAAGCGCTGCAAGCCGAACGAACAATCGTTGCGCGATACCTATGCGGCAAAAATCGCCCTCGCCTGCCGGATGATCGAGGAAGCGGAAGCGCCGCCGGCTCTTGCCGAACTCGCCGCAGCAGTAGACATCAGCCCCTACCATTTCCATCGCCTATTCAAAGCGATCGCCGGATTGACGCCGAAAGCCTACGCCATGGCCCACCGCCGCAAGCAGGTGCAGACAAGCCTCGCCAACAGCCGATCCATCACCGAAGCCATCTACGATGCTGGCTTCAACTCGACGAGCCGCTTCTACGATCAGGCCGATGCGATGCTCGGCATGGCACCCGCTGCGTTTCGCTCCGGCGGCATTAAGGCTGAGCTGCGCTTCGCGGTCGGCCAGTGTTCGCTCGGCGCCATCCTCGTCGCCAGCAGCGACAAAGGCATCGCCGCCATCTTCCTCGGAGAGGATCCCGAAACGCTTCTGCACGAACTCGAGGACCGCTTTCCAAACGCCGTCTTGATCGGCGGCGATGAGGCTTATGAAGCTGTCGTAGCAAAGGTGATCGGCCTCGTGAAGACACCCGCAACCGGCTTCGATCTTCCGCTGGACGTGCGCGGAACGGCCTTTCAGCATCGCGTCTGGCAAGCGCTCCGCGAAATTCCATGCGGCACGACAGCCACCTATTCCGAGATTGCCGGCCGGATTGGCATGCCAAATGCGGTGCGCGCCGTCGCCGCCGCCTGCGCCGCCAACAAGATTGCCATCGCCATTCCCTGTCACCGCGTCGTGCGCAGCGATGGCTCGCTGTCCGGCTATCGCTGGGGCATTGACCGCAAGCGCAAGCTCATTGCGCGCGAAGCGGAATGATGCGTACCCACTAATCTTGGGCAGTGCTAAAAAACTCCCGATCATTAAATCTGCACCGAAACCGCAAGTATCTATGCGTTCAGTACGCATCACGAAGAAGTTTTCAGGCAGCCCCCAAGCCGGACTTGACCTTGCATGGCAACAGAGTCCCACTACTTGCCTTTCATGGCCTAACACCGGAGACGAGCTATGAAGGTTGCAAACATCTTGCAGGCGAAGGGCACTGAAGTCGTCACCGTGCGGCCCGGCGATAGCGTTTGCGAGGTCGCGCACCGGCTCGTTACGGAAAACGTCGGCGCCGTAGTGGTAAGCTCCGGCGCAGGAACGCTCGACGGCATGATTTCCGAACGCGATATTTCATCGGGCGTCGCCTTCCACGGTTCCGGCATTGGCGCGCTGCATGCGTCCGACGTGATGAGCCGCAATGTGCCGACCTGCGCGCCGGACGATCCCATCGCCGAGACCGCGCGCTTCATGACGGACCGGCGGATCCGTCATCTTCCCGTTCGAGACGGCGCCCGCGTCGTCGGCATCATCAGCATCGGCGACGTTTTGAAGTACCGTCTCGAAGAAGCACGCCTCGAGACGCGCGTTCTGCGCGACATCGCATTGGTCATCCGCTGACTGCCAGTCGTCACGAAGAACAAGCGCCCGCGCTTATCCGAAGACTTGATAGCTTCAGCCTGTCACACTGAAGCTCCGAGCCAATGATTGAAACATTTTGCTATCGCCGATCCGGCACTGCAGAAACGCGAAATAGGCTTCAAGCGCCGTCCGGAAATTCCAACTCGTCAATTCCGTCCAAGCCGCATTGCGAATAAGCGCATAGCGGCGGCGCCGGCTCTCGCCCAGATAGCGCTTCAGCGCAAGAGCCGGTATCGCCTCTGCCGCTGCCAGCGTGAGCGACGTCCGGCGCTTTTCCTGCATGGCGACGATCGCGTCATAGGCCGTTGCAAGCGCACGGATTGTCGGTCCATGGCGCCCCGCTGATCGCATCAGATCTTCGAAGTTTGGAGCTTCCTTAAGTTCCGCACAGGGATCTCGGCCTGAAGCCTCTCTCTCGCGCGCCGCATAGAGCGCCAAGTCACGCGAGAACGACTGCCGCGCATGAAAGCGCGATGCGACCTGCGCATCGTGAAGCCGGTAATACAAGAATGCCTCGGGCAGGTTCGCGATGTGATGCCGCTCGGACAGCCGCAGCCAGAGATCATAGTCCTCCGCGTGCTGGAACGCGCCTCGATAGCCGCCGCAGGCCAGAACCGCATCCTTCCGCATCACGACGGTCGGATGCGAAATCGCGCAACTCCCCTTCCTGTAAAGCTGCGTTCGAATGGCAGAGGGATCGAGCGGATAGTTCGAACGGTCGCCCGTCGCTTTGCCCTCCGCATCGATGACCATCACCTGTGTACCAACCGCGGCCACACCCGGATGCGACTGAAGATAGCTGATCTGTGCCGCAAAGCGCCCGGGAATGGAAATGTCATCGGCATCCATACGTGCCACCAACGGCATCTCGGCAGCCACCAGCGCACGATTGAGCGCAGCTGAGATTCCAAGCTTCGGCTGCTGGATGATCTCGAGCCTCCCCTTCCAATTCAGATTGGAGCGGATGGCGACAGTTCCATCCGAAGAACCGTCGTCGACCACGATCAACTTGTTTACGAATGCCGCATCGGCAATCAGGCTGGAAATCGCAGACCCAATATACTTTTCCCCATCCCGGACGGGGACGATAACATCCAATTTCGGAAGCATGCTTGCATCCCTTGAAAAGGCATTATTCGAAAAAAAATATAAAATGCGGGGCCCGTGGCCGATTGGTCCGACTGAGTGGCAGCGGCAGGAACTGCGTAGGTCTGGGCACACCAAGCCGTGCTCCGGCAAATTCGCCGGATCGCAATCCTCGACGCCTACGCGGCAAAAATTCAATTGCTGAAAGAATGCGACAAGCTACGCATGAGACTGAGCGCGAGACGTTGCTTCCGGCTCGGGGGGCGGCCCCTCCGCTGGAACTCGGACAACGAACGCTGAATTTTCGCAACGCGCATTGAACCGTTCCCGGCGAACCCGCCCGGCGGCGAACCGCTGAAGAAGACTTCGCCGAGATAGAGATAGTCGCCGATGAATTCCCAAATGTGCTCGGTGGACCGCGTCGCCGTCGCCAGATATTCGCTCAACACGCGTGAATTAGCGCGAGCTGTGCCAACCGACATCTCTTGCGACCACTTCACCGACATCGCACCCGGGTGACGGCGGTAGCGCCATAAGACCTGCGGGATGACCCGCGTCTCATACCCCGCCTTGAAGTAGCGGAGCCAGAACTCCCAATCTTCCGCCTCACCTCGGGTCAGCCCGCTATTGTACTTGAGGCCCTGGAAGGATTCCGTATGGCCCATGTGGTTGTTCTTCAGATCATTCCACACGAAGTGCGAAAAATGCTGAAAAACCGTCGGCGCGCGAACTCCGGACTCGCTGCCGAACATTTCGTACCAGCCCTGAACGGAGCGCACGTTCTCCGCAAAATTGTCCTGCAGGTAGCGCCGGCTGACGGCGACGAAGTCGGGACAGATGAGATCGTCCGCATCGACGAATGCAAAGAGCGGAGTATCGCATACGGCGAGCAGACGGTTTCGCGTCTCGGCGAGGCCGCGCCAATTGAAATTGACGACGGAAACGTTCTCATAGCTCGCCGCTTTCTTCAGCACGTCCAACGACTGAGGCTTCGAACTGCCGTCATTGCCCACGATGATCTTCGCCGGAATTTCCGATTGATGAAGCGCGGATTGGACCGTCTCGAGAAGAAATTCGTCCGGATTGTGCGCGGGGATGAGGATGCTAACGCCCCAATCGCTTTCTCTGCGGGCCGGCGCAACATGCATTGAAGAAGGCTTCGGTGCGAGCCGC
Source organism: Hyphomicrobium sp. (assembly GCF_035687085.1). GTDB lineage: Bacteria > Pseudomonadota > Alphaproteobacteria > Rhizobiales > Hyphomicrobiaceae > Hyphomicrobium_B. Next base: position 399,141 of record NZ_DASRYS010000013.1, read on the forward strand.
TCATAGGCCTCCACGTACCGCTGAGGCGCCGTCAGATCAGTCACGTACTGAATGATCTCTGGCCGATCGTTCTCCAAATTCAGAAAGAATTGGTCGACAGGATACGTCGAGATATCGCGCGCACCGTTGTTCACACAATAACGGTGCCTGAGGCTTGGCGGAATGAATTCACTCTGCGCGCTGCCGGCCAGCATCACCGGTGCAGCACCGCAAAGGATCGACTCGGCGGCCGCGTAGCAAAACGTCTCCCGAGGCGACATGTTGATGAGAATGTCGGAATCGCCGATGCGCTGAAGCGAAAGCTCGCGCGGCCGCCCGGGACAAAGCGAGACGCGATCGCCGAAGGGATAGAACTCCAGCAAGATCTTCTGCAGGAACTCCGCCATCGGCACATCCATCGGATGAACCGGCCCGAGAAATTCGACCTTCAACTGCGCATTGTAGTCGAGGAACCGCTTGGCGAGTTCGGTAAACTGCGCAAGCCCTTTCGAGACGATGACGGACCCATACCAGAGAACCTTCGCAGGCACCCACGCGGCGGAGATTGGCTTCGCCGCCATCCCGAGAGGTTCAGGAATGACTACAATCCGATCGGCCGCAACATCGTGCGACACCACCAGATTCTTTGCTGTCGCGGCTGAGGGGCATATGACTTTGTCCGCCAAACGGAAGCATTGGTATTCGAGATTGATCGTCTGATAGATCGACCTCGGAATGAACGCTTTCTGGTGCCTCGCAATGTTGTAGGTCGTGCCGTGATTGAACACGGTGATGACGCAGTTCCGGAGAGAAGGCTCAACGTTGCGCCGCTGCAGCAGGCAGTACAGCGGAGCACGCCAGTCGGTTCCTTCGATGATATCGAAGTTGTGCTTTCGATGCAGCGCAAGCACGGCATCAGCCACCGTCGCCGATATCACGAGATTCCGCTCTACCCTCGGGTGTTCATCGAGATCGATAGGGACCTCGTGCAGAACGTGCTTGAACTGATTGGACGTGCGAAAGAGCTGAACACCATCGCGCCACGTGAGCACGTGGCACTCGTGACCGGCAGCGTGAAGAGCGGCTGTAGCTTCGGAGAGATAGGTTGCAATGCCGGCTGTCTCACCGAAGGACGGGACCTCCGGACTCACAAATAAAATCTTCACCGAGAACCTCCGTCGGACAATATAAATTCGAAAAATGAGCTGGCACGCACGCAAGAAAGTCGGCTGCTGAAAGCTACCCATAAAAAGGAAGAGTCGGCCAAACGCGCGAAAATGACTTGAAAGAATGCAAAAGAGAGAATGCACCCGTCGTAGCGTAAAGATCCGCACACGTCTATGTTCGCCACGTCACAGCGAAACTCGTCAACAGAGCTTTTGCAGATCGCTCAAGGAATGTTTGAGTTTGCACTCAGCATAAATCACAAGCGTGAGTGATGTGCGCGCGCAGGTGACAACCAAACACTTTGCGTTTCGCTAAGGTGACGGAACGCGAAACGCGCGAGCACCGCATTCAGCCTCCAACGGAGAGAATAACTGGCATCGCCTCCCCGGGCGCGTCCATTTGCTCAGCGACGCTTCATTCGTCCTGCAGCAAAAGCGGCAGTGGCTTTACAAAGCCGGCCTGTTCGCGGGTAGCGGGCCAATGCCGCCGCAGACGCTGGCATTTCCGTCGCCCGCCAAGAAAAGCGGAATCGACCAGAAGAATGTCAGCATCGCCGACGAGCCCGAGCTCAACCCTGCCAGGCCGCGCAGAGCAATTTTCTACCCGCGTCTGCTTCTTTGTTGCGGGATTTACATTCGCCGCCTGGGCCCCGATCGTGCCCTACGTCAAGGATCGCACCGATCTCGGCGACTCCGGGCTCGGTCTGCTTCTCCTCTGCCTCGGCGGCGGGTCCGTTGCCGGAATGCCGCTCGCGGGATGGCTGTCGAAGAAATACGGCTGCCGCCTCCCCATCCTCTTTGCCGTGCAGCTTGTCATTTCGGCTCTTCCCGTTCTGTCACTCGCGTCGTCGCTCCCGCTTTTGGCCCTTGCCCTTTTCGTCTGCGGCGTCGGCTTGGGAACGCTCGATTGCGTCATGAACATTCAGGCCATCATCGTAGAGCGCGCCAGCGGCCGCGCGATGATGTCGGGCTTCCACGGCCTCTTCAGTCTGGGTGGCCTCGCCGGAGCTGGCCTCATGACGCTGCTCCTATCTTCAGGACTGGCCCCCTTCTCGGCCGTCATGTTCATCGTATCGCTTACGGTCGCTGCAATGGCCATGGCAGCGCCCTATCTGTTGCCCTACGGCGCGGAAGGCGATGGCGCTGCGTTTGCAATCCCGCACGGTGTGGTCTTGCTCATCGGACTTCTGTGCTTCGTCGTCTTCATGACGGAAGGCTCTGTTCTCGACTGGAGTGCAGTCTTCCTGACGAGTATCAGAAACGTCGATCCCTCCCTGGGCGGATTGGCCTACGCGGCCTTCTCATTGACGATGACGATATGCCGGCTGACGGGCGACGCCGTCGTCGAGCGCGTGGGGCGCGCACGCATGCTGCTCGCAGGTCCCCTCTGCGCCGCCATTGGCCTGTTCGTCGTAACGCTCGTGCCCTCCTCCTGGGGCACGGTCATCGGCTTTGGCCTCGTCGGCGTCGGTTGCGCCAACGTCGTGCCGATACTTTTCACAGCCATCGGACGCCAGAAGGCGATGCCTGAACATGTCGCGGTGCCGGCCGTAACGATGATCGGCTATTTGGGAATTCTGGCCGGTCCGGCCGCCATCGGCTTCATCGCGCACGCCGTTGGCCTACTTACCGCGTTTATCCTGATCGCCGTCCTTCTCCTCGCCGTTGCCGCCGGCGGCCGTTTCCTGCGCGTAGATGACTGACCAGAGTCCCACAGTCGCTCAGCCGCGGTGATGAGTTTCCCTCGCGGGCTAGCCAATGAGACGAGATCAAGAAGAGCGGACAAGGCTCATGCGTTTCTCGGTGAAGCGTCAAAAATCAATTTCGACACGTCGATTTCCGCCTTCTTTGGAATGAAGGACTGCCCGCCGCCAGCGTGGCTGTGCGTGATCTCGCCGATCAAGAATGCATTATCATCCGTATAAACGTCGATCCGAACGAATGAGAAGTAAGCGGCCAGGAGATTTACTGCGACTATGATTTCATCGAGCTTCTTGGGTCTTTCAGCTACGTCCGCGAGTGGATACCCCATCGAGCAATGGCAATCCTCCCACGCAGCCGTATAAAGCCGCCTCCTCCGAAAGCCTTTCGCGAGCTTGTTACCGTACTGCCTGATGATGACTTTCACCGCACCGTCATTGCAGAACAGGCTGAGTTCGTAGAAATCGCGCCCTTCGAAGATCGGCGGCTCGACGATGATCTTTGGCCGAAGATCGCGATAATTGGCTTCGCGTTTTTTCTTGTAATAACTGTGCTCGAGCCACCCGGCCAGCTTTGCATAATCGACCGGCTCGCCGCGCTCGCGAAAAACATTGAGACCGGAAGAGTGCGTTGCCTTGATGAAACACCGCTCCGGGAACTGGAATGCGGCGAGTTCAGCCCGCGATCGAATGACCCCAATCGTCGGAACGTTATAAGCCGGGCCAACAACACCGCTGATGAAGATCTTTGCGAGTTCCTTGTCGGTCGTGAATGTGCGGACAGGATCGGACAGCTCGCCTCCTGATTTGATCCGGTACAAGACATCGCTGAAAACGGACTTGTCACTCGGGTATCGACGATGCCGCTTTATGAATTTTAAAAACGCGTCGATGCGGTCTTTCAATCTGCTGGACGGAAGCAGGTAGCCGCAAAGTCTCAGAACCCAATAGGGGACAGTGATGACGAGAAATTCGAGTACGACGCCCATCCCTGATGCCCCCACCGCATTGCAGCCGAGGTCGAAATCGTTGGACGAACGCAGCGGATTCTTAAGTCCCGGATCAAGCCCGGTGTGAGAGGCTATAGAGGTTACTCTGAGCCAAATGCGTCACTGGAGGGCAACAGCCTCGTTGAAATAATCTTATCAAATTATAATCCGAGGATCTGGCGCAATCACTCACGGCGCGCGTAGCGGAAAGAGCGCGCGCAACTTCACATCACGCAGCCACAAGCCGCCCCACATGAAAAGCCCGAGATAAATCCCGAAGAGCTGATGGGAGAAGAGCGGGCTCCCCACGCGAACTTGCGTGGCCATGGCGCCGCCCAGGAACCCGGTCATCAATACGGCGCCGAGAACGCTCGTACGCGGAACGAGATAGAGAACGAGACAACCGAGTTCGATCAGCCCGAGCATGAGCCCGAAGTGCGTCGGCCAGCCGAGTTGAGAGAGCGTCTCGTCAACGACCGTCGCGCCCGCGAGCTTCGGCGCCACCGAGGCTGCGAGGATGAAAAGAGCAAACAGCGCGGTCAAGACGCGTCCCGTCCAGAGCATTCCCGAAGAATTCATGTCGCCCGTGTCCCCCAAAACCGTCCTCTCGCCCATCATACGCCGCGGCGTGACGCAACGGCAATCTTCGGGCACAGGCGAAGGCTCTGCACGGGCTCCAGACGGAAGGGTTCGGAAATGTTCCGAACCCGCGGCTTCACTCATCAAAATCGGTCGATCGCGAGACGGTCTCCCACGCCGCCATCTCCGCTTTCATGGCTTCGATCTTATCACCGACCAGTTTGAGAGCGTCAGCGCCGAGATAGAGCCGCTCGGGCGGATTATCCGACGCAACGAGCTTCAGCAAGGCTTGCGCTGCCTTGGCCGGATCGCCCGGCTGCTTTCCGCTCTTCGCCTGACGGCCCTTACGGATCGGATCCATCACGGCATCGTAGTCCGCGATGCTCCTATCTGCGCGCACCATCGAGCGCCCCGCCCATTCGGTGCGAAACTGCCCCGGCGCCAGCGCCGTCACGTGAATGCCGAGCGGCTTCACTTCCTTGCCCAGCGCTTCGGAAATCCCCTCGAGCGCGAACTTGCTGCCGCAATAGGCGGTGATGCCGGGCAACGTGATGAAGCCGCCCATCGACGTCACGTTGATGATGCGCCCTGAACGCCGCGCCCGCATGCCCGGCAGCACGGCTTTGATCATCGCAACCGCGCCGAAGACATTGGCATCGAACTGCCTTCGCACGTCCTCTAAAGGCGTTTCCTCCAGGATGCCCTCATGTCCATAGCCGGCATTGTTGACGAGGACATCGATCGGACCCACCGCCTGCTCGGCCATCGCGACGGCATCCGGTATCGCGCCGAAATTCGTGACGTCCAGCAACACGGCGTGCGCGCGGCCCGATTTGTCGGAGGCGAAAGCAGTCGCGGCCTCCGCGTTTCGCACCGTGCCGATAACGCGGTGCCCCGCCGCCAGCGCGCCTTCGGCGAACGCTTTTCCGAGGCCGGAACTGACGCCCGTGATCAAGAATATCTTTGAACTGCTCATCGGCTGCTCCATCGAAACCGCCCCTCATTGAGGGCCCAACTGCACTTTTATCATCGTGATATTTGACTTATATCATGATATAGGTTTCTGCGACGGCAAATTTCAAGGGGAACCTTATGTCCGCAGCGAAGGCCACGCCGCAGCCGCTCAGGGAGCGGAACAAGCAGCTCGCACGAGACGTGGTGCTGGATGCCGCCGAGCGGCTTTTAGAAGAGAGCCCGAATGCGGAGTTCTCAATGCGCGCTCTCGCAGTTGAAGCCGGCGTCGGCTTCGCGACGCCGTTCAATCATTTCGGCAACAAGAACGCGATCATGCAGGCGCTGTCGTCCCGTCTCATCGAACGCATGGCCACGCGCTTCCGCGAAGAAGAACCGGAAGGCGATGCCATCGACCGCCTTCTGGCGATGGGACGGATCAGCGTTGAACTCCTGCTGGAGAAGCCCACGGTTCACAAAGCCGTGGTGGGGTCCCTTGGCGTGGCCGGTCCCCATCCGAGTTCGGTCCACCAGCACTCTGGAAAGCTCTGGTCGCTGGCGCTCGGCAACTTCTCCGGCATCGCGCCGGACATGAAGGACGTCGCGCAAGCGATCCTCGCAAACCAACTCGCCTTCCACTTCCGCGGCTGCGTTTCTTTCTGGATCGCTGGAGAGCTTCAGGACGAAGAACTGGGAAATGCCTTCGAAGCCGGCGCCTGCGCGCTACTCTTGGGCTTCGCCAGCCCGAGGCGCCGGAATTTCCTGATTGCTAAGATCAAAAGCCTGCAGAGAGCGTCATAAAATCGGCGACCAGGGCGCGTCCTCTATCGCCTTCGAAAGCACTCAATGATGCCCCTCGATTGGTCCCACTGCCGACGTGTTTGGATTGTGAGCTGTTCCGCTTGAGAGGCGTGTTGCGGATATTCGTATGATTGATCGCCCGCGAACGATCAGGTGGTTCAGCGCCGCCAGTTTCTTGGCATTGGCTACGGTGACCGTCTCCTTGGCAGTTGCCTATCATCTCAATGGTTCGCTCTTCAAAACCGCTCAGGTCGCTGATCTCAGAAGCTATGGCGGAACAACCTTCGAGGACCTCGCGCATCTGGAGCTTTGGCGCCTGGCAACCGCCCAATTGGTTCACGCCAAGATCCCGCACATGCTTTTCAACGCTCTGTGCTTGTTCCTGCTTGGAAGCCTTTTGCAACAGGCAATCGGTTCTCTCCGGCTCATCTTTCTCTGGCTTGTGGCTGGCGGCTTAGCAACGGCCATCAGCCCTGTTCTGATCGAGGCGCCATGGAATGTGGGCACAGGGGCATCGCAGGCAGTATTTGCCTTCGCAGGATGTTCTGTCGTGCTGGCCATCTTTGGCGCCATCGATTGGCGGCCGGCGTTCGGTCTCGCGGCACTAGTCCTGGTGACAGGATTAGCTCTGGACCTAGCGTATGCGGGATATCCGAAGCCTGGACATGTTTCCGGCTTCATATTCGGAGCGGCCCTCGGAGCCGTTTTCATCCGCCTGAGGCCAGACGTCCAACAGGCGAACTAAGCGCATTCGCTCGCTGGGGCATCGTAGCGAAAAATGGTGTGACCGCGGGCGTCTCAGGTTGGTTGGCGGAGAGGGTGGGATTCGAACCCACGAGACCCTTGCGAGCCTACACGCGTTCCAGGCGAGCGCCTTCAACCACTCGGCCACCTCTCCATCGCAATCGCGAAGGTGGTCACTTAACCGATCCGAGACGGAAGCGCAACGCCACTCGAACAACTCCGCCACTTGACCGCGGCCCGCCTGAGCCACACTAAATGGCTTACCTCCCAGCGCCACTCATGGCGCCCGTTCATCGCCGCTTTCAGGCCCGATGAACGAGCCGGTGAACGAGATAGTGCGTCCATGACCTCGTCAGTCCTGCTGAAAATCTTCGCCGGAATGGCCGCATTGAGCGCCACGGCCTACTGTTGCCTGTGGTACGCAGCGGGCGAGCCCAACAACGGCTGGCTGCTCCGGCTGGCTGGGGCTGCGTTCCTGATCGCCCTCGTCATGGGCGTGGTGAACCCAGAAACCCGCCCGCGGCTGATGCTGCGGTTTCTCGCCGCGCTCTTCGCCCTCGGCGCCCTCATCTCGTTTGCCGCCGACATCACCCAGCCATCGGTCGAAGGCGCGGCGCCCGGCTCCATCTCTCTGATGCAGCACCTTGAAACCGGCGCGCCGGCCTTCCTGGAAGCCTTCGAACGGTCCGTCACCACGTCGATTGAACCCGCCCTCTGGAACCCGGTCCTGACGACCGTTCTGTCCCTGCCGGGAACGCTGATCTTCCTCCTGCTCGCGATTGCGTGCGGCTATCTCGGACGGCCGCGCCGCCGCATCCGCATATTCGCGAACGACTATTGAGAGCATTCAAGTTTGTAGCGGCCGGCGCATCCCGAATCGGCCTTCGTCCTTCTGAAACGAAACGCCATGATCCACCGTATACTGGGCGTGATCCAAACATTGAGAAGGAGCCAATCCATGTTCGCCAGGAAGCAGGTTGCAATGCCAGCTCCGGAGCAGGTCCTGAAAGGCCGCCCGGCTCCAATCCTCGCGCCCAATGCAGAGCACTTTGTTTTTTCGCGCCCCCTGAACCCACCCTATCCCGCGGGTCTCGAAGTCGCGGTCTTCGGTCTGGGATGCTTCTGGGGTGCAGAACGTCTGTTCTGGCAGCTGGGCGACGGCATCTGGATCACCGCAGCCGGTTATGCCGGAGGCTCTACGCCGAATCCCACGTATGAGGAGGTCTGCTCCGGCCGCACCGGGCACACCGAAATCGTGGTGGTCGTCTTCGACCCCAAGGTGATCTCGTACGAAACGCTCTTAAAGACGTTCTGGGAGGCCCATGATCCGACCCAGGGCTTCCGCCAGGGCAACGACGTCGGCACCCAGTACCGCTCGGCGATCTACACGACGACGCCCGAGCAGTTCGCGGCTGCCGAAGCGTCGAAGTCAGCCTATGAGAAGGCGATCGCCGGCAAGGGCTACGGTCCCATCACGACGGAGATCGGGCCAGCGGGCCCCGTCTATCTCGCCGAAGGCTATCACCAGCAGTATCTGGCCAAGGTCCCAGGCGGCTACTGCGGTCTTGCGGGAACGGGCGTGACCTGCCCCGCGCCTGCGGCCTCCACTTGAAGCACCATCGCGCCCGGCGGCCGGCTCCCAGCGGGGAGTCGCCGGGCGCAATCAAAAGATTCGCCGGGCGGCCGCTTCCTCATTGGGAGCCGCCCTGCGCAATCGAAAATAGCACTGACCTTCTATTTGGGATCGGAGGCCTTTGGGTCCGGCGTTGCTGCCTTGCGCACGTGCGGCCTCAGAGCCGGCCGCGCCGCCAAGTTTGACGGCGGCGGCTTCGCGCCGGGCACCGCCGCGGCTTTCGCGAGCGCCGCATGCACCGAAGCGGCCTTCGCTAGAGCCTTCTTGACTTGTACAGGCGTCAGCAGCGCCTCTTGAGGAACCTTGACCGGATCCGGGCGCGCCGAAAGCACTGCGCGGCATTCCTTCGGCAGTTCCGCCAGCATGAGCGGCGGCTTCGGCGGCTTCAGCTTGGAGACTGGCGGAGGCGGCGCCGGTTGCGCCGGCTCCTTGGCGGGGATGACGCGCGCCAGCCAATTGTCGACTTCCTTCCCGCACCCATCCTCATTGCCCGGCGGCGGCTGCGGTGTGCATCCGGCAAAGCCCTCAGGGCATTTGATGCGGATGTGGAAGTGATAGTAATGCCCGAACCACGGCCTAACCTTCCCGAGCCACGCGCGGTCCACCGGATCGGCCATCTTGCAGAGCGCTTTCTTGATGGCAGGATGCACGAAAATCCGCTCGACCTCAGGATAGGACGCCGCCCGCTTGATGAGCGCGGTCTGTCTCTCGGTAAAAATCGTCGGATCGACCGCAAGCCCGGTGCTGTCGAGCATCGACGTCGCTTGCAGCTCTTCGCGTTCCTTCTCGGTGAGGCGTCGATCAGGCATCGGCGTCAGCCAGATGTCGGCATCGAGCCCGATCTGATGGCTCGCATGTCCCGTTACCATTGGACCGCCCCGCGGCTGCGCCAGATCGCCGACGAGAAGACCCGGCCAACCATCGAGCGTCTGGGCATCCATCGCAAATCGTTTGACCAGCGAGACCAGCTCGGGATGTCCCCAATTGCGATTGCGTGACAGGCGCATCTCCTGCCAAGCCGGCCCGTCGATCGGCAGTTCCACAGCGCCCGCGAGACAGCCGCGCGAATAGGACCCGATGGCGCGCGGCGCGAGCGGCGCAGGCACCTTTGCAGCGCCGAAAAGCGTCTTCGCCCCGACGAACGTCGGCCAGACAGGCGCGGTCGGAGGCTCCACGGTCCCGAGACCGGGAATGGGCTCGACCTCGATCGAAATTGGCCGCGCCTTGGACGACTTCGCGCCCGCCGCGACCGCCGTCCCCTGGAGGTGATCGGGCGCCACCGACCCCGTCGTCGTATCGCGAGTCGGCGCAGCAGCATTCGGACTGACCGGCTCCTCGCCCTGCGCAGCCGCTTCCTCCGTATTCGTCAGCACACCACCCTTCGGCACGAATGCCGGGAGCGGCGCATGCGCGTCCACATCGGGATGAGCCGGATCCGGCGAAACGGGAACGCCGCTTGAATCGTCGACGGGCCGGGGTTCGGCACGCAGCGGCCCGATGAATTCCAGCGCGGTAAACGGCGCACCTGGCGATTGGAGCCACGAAGCCACGGCCACGGCCATCGCACAGAAGACCGCGAGCACCACGAACCTTGCGGCCCTCATGCTATGTCCCCGTTTTTGCCTCGCATCATTCTAGACCATTCTCGGGCGAAATTCTGGCTCAACGTCGTCTGTAGTTGCGCGGTTGCCTAGCACCGCCTTAATGGACCGCAGCCATTTGGTCGCCCCGTCTATCCATCTCATTAGCTCCGGCCCGAAGCATTTATGAAACCCCTTCAGCAAGTTACCAAACCGCCGGCCAAAGGCCCCGCATCTGGGCCCCATACCGTCTTTCGCATCGATACCGGCATATCCGCTGCCAAATCTCGCCTGATTTTAGCCCACGGCGCGGGAGCGGGGATTACTTCTTCGTATATGGACCAGATGGCCTCACTCCTCAGTGAGCGCGGCATCGCACTCACGCTCTTCGAGTTCGCTTACATGTCGGCCAGACGTGAAGGCGGCCCAAAGCGCCCGCCGCCGAAAGCCGAGAAGCTGATCCCGGAATTCCGGGATATGGTGAGCGCGGTCGCCGCTGAAAACCCGCGCCAGGAACTCTTCATCGGCGGCAAGTCGATGGGCGGCCGCGTCGCCAGCATGCTCGCCGACGAACTCTACGCAGAAAAGGCGATCGGCGGCCTCGTCTGTCTGGGCTATCCCTTCCACGCACCGGGAACGCCCGACAAATTGCGCATCGACCACCTGACGAAACTCCGCTGCCCCGCTCTCATCGTCCAGGGCGAGCGCGATCCCTTCGGAAACCGCAGCGAAATCGAGAAAGTCAGGCTTTCCAAGAAAATCAGCTTCGCCTGGATCAGCGACGGCGATCACGATTTCGGCCCGCGTGGCAATTCCGGCTTCACGCGAAAAGGCAATCTGGCAGCCGCCGCCGATGCCGTTGCGGCATTTACCGCGAAGCATTAGGGCCTGCGTTGACGCTGAGGGCCGAGCCACCTACGGTGCGCGCCTTCGTCTCACGTCAAGCCTTTGTAATATCAACCTCACCGACCGCAGCAGCACCCGATGACCGCACTCGTCTTCACGCCCGATCAGGCCTCAGCCAGCCAGCAGTCGAAGGCTTGGCCGTTCGAAGAAGCCCGCCGGCTCATCAAGCGGCTGGAGAAACTGCCGGACGGCGCGACGAAGACGGTCCTGTTCGAGACGGGCTATGGTCCCTCGGGCCTTCCGCACATCGGCACGTTCGGTGAAGTCGCGCGCACGACCATGGTGCGGCACGCGTTCGAGATTTTGACGGAAGGCAAGCGCAAGACGCGCCTTCTCTGCTTCTCCGACGATATGGACGGCATGCGCAAGATTCCGGAAAACGTTCCCGACCGGAAGGCGCTCGAGCCCTATCTGCAAATGCCGTTGACGTCGGTTCCGAACCCCTGGGGCGGCGACTACGCGAGCTTCGGCGATCACAACAACGCCATGCTCCGCCGCTTCCTCGACACCTTCGGCTTCGACTACGAATTCGCGAGCGCAACGGAGTATTACAAGTCCGGCCGCTTCGACGAGGTCCTGCTGCGTGCGGTCGAGCGCTACGACGACATCATGAAGGTCATGCTGCCCACCCTCGGCGCCGAACGCCAGGCGACCTACAGCCCCTTCCTGCCGATCTCGCCCAAGACGGGCCGCGTCCTCTACGTCCCCATGAAGAAGGTCGACCCGAAGACCGGCACGATCACGTTTGCCGACGAAGACGGCGAAGACATCACGCTTCCCGTCACCGGCGGCCAGGTCAAGCTGCAGTGGAAGCCCGACTTCGGCATGCGTTGGGTCGCCCTTGGCGTCGACTTCGAAATGTTCGGCAAGGACCATCAGACGAACGCGCCGATCTACGACAAGATCTGCGAAATCCTCGGCGGCACGCCGCCTGAGCACTACGTCTACGAACTCTTCCTCGACGACAAGGGCGAGAAGATTTCCAAGTCGCGCGGCAACGGCCTGACGATTGACGAATGGCTGACCTACGCTTCGCCCGAGAGCCTGTCGCTCTTCATGTATCAGAAGCCGCGCAGCGCCAAGCGGCTCTACTTCGACGTCATTCCGCGCGCGGTCGATGAATACCTGCAGTTCCTCTCGAGCTTTCCGAAGCAGGACGCCAAGCAGCAGCTCGACAACCCGGTCTGGCACATCCATGCAGGCCAGCCGCCGCAGCCGCAAATCCCCGTCACGTTCGGCTTGCTGCTGAACCTGGTGTCGGCCTCCCACGCGCACACGAAGGACGTCATCTGGGGCTTCCTCAATCGCTACACGCATGGCGCGAAGCCGGAAGACAATCCGATCATCGATCAGCTGGCGGGCTACGCGATCCGCTACTACGAAGATTTCGTGAAGCCGACGAAGAAGTTCCGCACGCCCGACGAGGTCGAGGCGGCAGCGCTCGAAAGCCTCGACAAGGCGCTGGCCGCGCTTCCCGCCGACAGCAATGGCGATGCGATCCAGAACGCCATCCTCGATGTCGGACGCGCAATTCCGCGCTATCAGGACCCGACCAAGACGAGCCCCACCGGCGGCCCGGGCGTCAAGCTCGACTGGTTCCAGGCGGTCTACGAGATCCTGCTCGGCCAGGAACGCGGACCGCGCCTCGGCACATTCGTTGCGCTCTACGGCATTCCCGAAACCCGCGCTCTGATCGCCAAGGCCCTCTCCGGCGCGCTCGCCAGCGCGTAAGACGCGCATCCTTGCGCACTCGGCGGCCGGCTCGACGAACGAGAATCGCCGAGCGCAAAAGGTCAGACGACCGGCGCCGCCCTCTCCGTCTCCTCGGCCGCATGCACACTGCGGCCCGCGGATTTCTGGCTTGAAATGTCCACGCGCCAGATGCGGTCGACGAGGCCGATGAGACGCTGCTCGCGCGCCTCGATCTGCCCGTGCAGCCATTCGCGCTCCTGGACAGCGTCGCGCGTGATGGCGAGCATCGGCGCGTCCCGCAAGCCCTTCGAATAGATCTGCTTCTTCTCTTCCCACGACGCGTTGCGCGCGCGGTCGTTCTCCTGCTGCGTGATCAGCACCAGGTTACCGAGGCTCTCGACGAGTTGCGCCCGCTCCTCCGCACTCGGGAACGATTGCCGCCACGGGCTCAAAGCCGCGGGCCGCTGCGGCAGCACATGCTCGATCGTATAGAGATCGGGATCGACCGCATCCAATCCGCCCGACATCTCGTCGCCCAGCCGCAGCAGCAGCAGTTTGCAGACCTTCGGATTGCGCTTATGGAAGTCCTTCAAATGAAACGCGATGCCGCGCACCTCGTCCCGCGTCATCTGTAAAACCGGATGCGATTTGTCGATCGCCTCGCCCGAGCGAATGACCCTGATCAATTCCGCGAAACGGCGGACGCGCTTACCCGATCCCGCGCACAACAGCCGCGTCAGCATCGCCAGGCGTTCGATCTCGCCGAGCAGGAACAATGCCCGCGCCGGATCGCGCTTCCAATCCTTCAGCGCGAAAATTGCCGCCGGCGCCCAGTCTGCCTCCGGCAAGCGATTGAGATACGTGAGCAGCCGCCGCATCTCAGGCGGCAGTTCGTCCCGCCCGTTCTTGCGAATGAGCGCATAGGACTCCGCCAGCGGCAGGAACACGTCTTTGAAGAAAGCTTCCGAACCCCCGGAATCGCGCATGACCTGCCGCACGCCCGAAACGATCTGCAGGCGCCCATGGCCATAGATCGTCCTCAGATGCGCGAAGAAAGCCTCAAACCCCTCGCCGAGCTCAGCGCTCACGTCATCCCACTTGGCAACCGCCCACTTGGCGTCGCCCGATGACATGCGGGCAAGAATATCCGATTTCAGGATGTCGTTGCGCTGCAGCTTCCTGCCCCGCTCGTTCAACACGACGAACATCTGGTGAGACCGGTCGATATCGTTGCCAACGATGACAACGACGAAACACCGGTCAGCAATGAAATCGGCAAGCCGCGCGCGCGCCGAGTTCGTCAGTTCCTGCAGCACGGACTTGAAGCGGTCCCGCACCTCCAGCAGCGTCGCCTCCGGCAGGGTGGGCGATGGAACGTCAGCCGGCAGGATCGAGCTTCCGGGTTGCAGAACATTGTCTTCGAAAACCGCACGTTCGCGTGTCGACAGATGCAGCCGGAAGCGTTCCGTCCGGAAAAACCGCGTCCCCACCTGGGCGACCAGCATGCTGTGCACGCGCTTCGCAACAATTTTTCGCGGATCGGTTTCGAGATCGCGCAGAACAGCCAGAAGCGTCATCAGAGTGATGAGGCGCTGCTGTCCGTCGATCACGCCGAATTCGCGAGCCGTCATTTTGGGTGAAAGCTTTGCCGTCTCGGCGCCCGGCGCATCCATCAGCACGACCGCGCCCAGGAAATAAGCGGGTTCCGCTTCGTCGTCCGTCGAAATCCCGGCAGCCTCGAGAAGATCGTCCAGAAGCTGCTCCGCCTGCTCGCGCCCCCACGAATAGGGCCGTTGGAAGAGCGGGATGTTCAGAAGGTAAGGACCGGACAACAATTCTGAAATGCTTAGCGATGCCGTAGGATACACGCTGCCACAACCCTCTTGACTGCTATTCCCTAGCCTCAGTAATCGCCACTAGCTAAAACAAGCGCGCACTGGTGACAGTTGCGTCCCTAGCCCCCGGCAAGCGCCAGCGATATACCCCAATCCGCATATTTCGCGCGCTTCATCAAAGTTCAAAATCAAATGAAAATGATAGTCTACAAAATTGTCACGTCGGCCGAATGGTCGGAGGCAAAGAAAAAAGGTCAGTATGACGGATCGTCGGACGACAGGCGAGATGGATTTATCCATTTGTCGGAAGGCCGCCAGTTGCGCGGCACATTAGATGCGCATTTCAAAGGGAAGCGCGATCTGCTTCTCATCGCGTTCGAGGCATCAAGGCTAGGCGCCGATTTGAAATGGGAACAATCCCGAAAGGGGGATCTCTTTCCCCATCTCTACGCGCCGCTGGACGTTTCTGTGGCTTTATGGGAGCGGCCGCTGCCAATTGATAGCGACGGCGTTCATTATCTCGACGAGGACATTCTCACGTGCTGAAAGAATTTTACCGGCTGACACGGAATGCGCTTTTCGCAGTTTCTCCGGAGGAAGCACACGAACTTTCGCTCCGCGCATTGGAATACGGCGTTTATCCGCGAGGGCGGGCGAGCGACGATCGCGTACTCACGCAAACTGTCTTCGGCCTGGAATTCAACAATCCCGTCGGCATCGCTGCCGGCTACGATAAGGACGCGCGCGTTCCCGATGCCATTCTCGGCATGGGCTGCGGCTTCGCCGAAATCGGCACCATCACCCCGCATCCGCAAAGCGGCAATCCAAAGCCGCGCGTCTTCCGCCTGATCGAAGACAACGCGCTCATCAATCGCCTGGGCTTCAACAACGGGGGCCACGCAGCCGCGCTCGGCCGGCTTGAAGCGCGCAAGAATCGCGGCGGCATCGTCGGCGTCAACATCGGCGCCAACAAAGACAGCGTCGATCGCGCCGAGGACTACGTTCTGGGCCTGCTGCGGTTCAATTCGGTCGCGAGCTACTTCACCGTCAACATCTCGTCTCCGAACACGCCGGGCCTTCGCGACCTGCAAGCCCCCGCCGCACTCGAGGAGCTCCTCTCCCGCATCATGACGGCGCGCAAGCGCCTGATCGACGACGGTGCCCAGAGACGTCCGGTCGTCGTCAAAATCTCGCCCGACATCGCGGCAGACGACATCGCCGCAATCGTCGAAAAGCTCGTCGCCTATGACGTCGATGCCATCGCCGTGTCGAACACGACGCTCGCGCGCGACGGTCTGAAATCGCCACACGCGACCGAAGCCGGCGGGCTCTCGGGCCGCCCCGTCTTCCAGCGCTCCACCGCCATGCTCGCCCGCGTCTACAAACTGACCGAAGGCCGGATCCCCCTCATCGGCATCGGCGGCATCGACAGCGGCGCGCGCGCGCTGGAGAAAATCGAAGCCGGCGCCACATTATTGCAGCTTTACACCGGTCTTGTTTACGAGGGTCCGGCGCTGATCGGGGAGATCAAGTCGCACCTCACGAAAACGCTGCACGTCGGCCGGCAGACGAGCCTCGCGGCCATCCGCGGCCGCCACGCCGACTACTGGGCGAAACAGCCGCTCTAGGTCGCGCGTTTTTCACGAGGCCTTCCGGCGTCGAAACGCTATAAGGTTCAAGTTGCCCATAAAAGCGTTTAGATCGACCTGAGCCCATCTTTGCCCTTGCCGCGCAAAACCTCGAAGTCTCCGGAAACGGCAGCGCGGCAGCCGGCAAAGGCGAGCGCGCCCAAAAAGCCGCGCAGTGCCGCGCTCGTCGCTCCAGCGGCGGAGAAGAAATCGCGCCGGGCGAAACCCGCTCCTGCTCCCGGGCCCGTCCACGAACAGCTGCCGCCCGAGATTGCAGCCTGGTTCGCGAAGCGTGGATGGGCTCCGCGTCCGCATCAGCTGGCGCTGCTCGATGCTGCGCGCGAACGCCGCTCCACGCTCCTCATCGCGCCAACCGGCGCAGGTAAGACGCTCGCAGGCTTCCTGCCGAGCCTCATTTCCATCCACAACGGCCAGAAGAAGAGAGCTGGCGCCGGACTCTTCACGCTCTACATCTCGCCGCTGAAGGCGCTCGCCGCCGACGTGGAACGCAACCTCACCCACCCCATCGAAGAAATGGGCCTCAAGGTCCGCACCGAAACGCGCACCGGCGATACCTCCATCGCGCAGCGGCAACGCCAGCGCGTGAAGCCGCCGCACATCCTGCTGACGACGCCTGAGCAGGTCGCGCTGCTCTTGAGCCATCCCGACGCGCCCTTTCTCTTCGCCGATCTCGACACGATCATCCTCGACGAGTTGCACGCGCTTGCCGCGTCGAAGCGCGGCGATCTCCTCGCGCTCGACCTCGCGCGCCTGCGCAAGCTTTCACCCAACGTCATGACGATCGGACTGTCGGCCACCGTCGCGCGCCCGAGCGAGCTGCGCGGCTATCTCGTGCCGCAAACCGCACCCGAAACCGAAACGAGTCTCGCCGACATCGTCACCGTCAAAGGCGGCGCCAAGCCCATCATCCAAATCCTCGAAGCTGAAAACGAAATTCCCTGGACCGGCCACACCGCACGTTACGCCATGCGCGAAGTCTATGAGGCGATCGGCCGGCACAAGCTCTCGCTCGTTTTCGTCAACACGCGCATGCAGGCCGAGTTTGCGTTCCAGGAACTCTGGCGCATCAACGACGAAAGTTATCCAATCGGCTTGCATCACGGCTCGCTCGAAACGGCCCAGCGCAAGAAGGTGGAAGCTGCGATGGCCGCGGGACGCCTGCGCGCCGTCGTCGCCACCTCGACGCTCGATCTCGGCATCGACTGGGGCGACGTCGATCTCGTCATTCATCTCGGCGCACCGAAGGGCGCGAGCCGCCTGCTGCAGCGCATCGGCCGCTCCAATCACCGGCTCGATGAGCCATCGCAGGCAATCCTCGTTCCCGGCAATCGCTTCGAAGTGCTCGAATGCCGAGCCGCCCAGCAGGCCGCGGAAGCGGGCGATCAGGACGCCACGCTGTCCCGCGTCGGCGCACTCGATGTCCTCGCCCAGCACGTTCTCGGCATGGCCTGCCAAGCCCCCTTCGATCCTGACGCGCTTTTCGATGAAGTTCGCTCAGCACTTCCCTACGCGGGCCTGACGCGCCAGCATTTCGACCGCACCGTCGATTTCGTCTCGACCGGCGGCTACGCGCTGAAATCCTATGAACGGTTCGCGAAACTGCGCCGCCAGGAAGACGGCAAGCTGCGCGTCGCCCATCCGCGCATCGTCCAGCAATACCGCTTGAACGTCGGCACCATCGTCGACGCGCCCCACCTGAAGGTCCGCCTCATCTCATCGCGCGGAGCGAAGAAGAACACCGCCCGCATCGGAGGCCGCGTCCTGGGCGAAGTCGAGGAAGGCTTCGCCGAACAGCTGACGCCGGGCGACACGTTCGTCTTCGCGGGCCAAGTCCTGCGCTTCGAAGGCATTCGCGATACGGAAGTCTTCGTCTCGCGCGCCACCGCCGAAGATCCGATGGTGCCGAGCTACGACGGCGGCAAGTTCCCGCTCTCCACGCACTTGGCGAAACGCGTGCGCGATATGCTCGCAGATCCGAGCGTCTGGTCGGCGCTGCCCAATCCCGTCTGCAATTGGCTCGAGCTGCAGACCGAGCGCTCCGTCATGCCCGCGCCCGATGAAGTGCTCATCGAAACTTTCCCGCGCGGCAACCGGCACTTCCTCGTCGCCTATCCGTTCGAAGGCCGCCTCGCGCACCAGACTCTCGGCATGCTGCTGACCCGCCGTCTGGACCGCATCGGCGCCAATCCTGTCGGCTTCGTCGCCAACGATTACGCGATGGCCGTCTGGACGCGCAAAGACATCTCGAGCCTCATCGAGAGTGGCCGCCTTTCGCTGGCTGAACTCTTCGACGAGGACATGCTGGGCGACGACCTCGACGCCTGGCTCGCCGAAAGCGCGCTCATGAAGCGCACGTTCCGTTTGGCGGCAGTGATCGCCGGACTGATCGAGCGCCGCCATCCGGGCAAGGTGAAATCCGGCCGTCAGGTGACGATCTCGACAGATCTCATCTACGATGTGCTGCGCCGCCACGATCCCGGCCACCTGCTGCTCGAAGCCGCATGGGCCGACGCGGCCACGGGGCTGCTCGATATCAAGCGCCTCGGCACGTTTCTCGCTCGCATAAAGCAGAGAATCAGACATCAAACTCTGGATCGCGTATCCCCGCTCGCCGTGCCGGTGCTGTTGGAAATCGGCGTCGAGCTGGTTTATGGCCAAGACCGTGACGCAATTTTACGCGATGCCGCAGATGAACTGATCCGCGAAGCAACGGGGGACATGCGGACATGAACATGCTGAAACCGGAACGGCTGGGGCTCGACGATTTCGCCGACCAGCCCGTCAACGTGTGCGGCAAGGCTTTTCTCGCGCACAAATCCGGCGCGCTGTTCTGGCCGGCCGAGCGCGCGCTGATCGTATCCGATCTCCATCTCGAGAAGGGCTCATCATTTGCCGCCTACGGGCAAATGCTTCCGCCCTACGACACGCGCGACACGCTGCAGAAGCTCGCCGTCTTGATCGACCGCTACGATCCCGAAACCGTCATTTGCCTCGGCGACAGCCTCCACGATCAGGACGGCGCCGCGCGCATGGATGCGACCGACATCGAAAGCCTGCGCATGCTGCAGGAAGGCCGCGACTGGATCTGGATCACCGGCAATCATGATCCGAAAATCGATCGCATGCTCGCAGGCTACGTCACTCCGGAAATCGTCGTCGGCGGCATCGCGCTTCGCCATGAACCCCGGGCGGGTGCCCGCACGCACGAGATCGCCGGGCACTTCCACCCCGCCGCCCGCCTCGTCTTCCACGGCACGTCGTTGCGCCGCCCCTGCTTCGTCGGCAATCGCCTGCGCCTTGTCATGCCGGCCTTCGGCGCCTTCACGGGCGGCCTGAACATTCTCAACGCCGCCTTCGAGCCGCTGTTCGGAGACGACGGCCTCGATGTCTGGATGCTTGGCCACGAGGGCCTTTATCCCGTCGCGCCACGTCTTCTGCGCGACGACTGACTTACGCCGGCTTGCGGAACGCAAAGGCCGCCGCCAGCCCCGCCCCGGCCGCGAGCAGAACTGTCACGATGCCATAGGCAAGCGGCTGCGACAGGGCGAACTCGTGGATGAAGCGTTCGATTCCTTCGCGCCTCAGGCCCACCCGGCTTTCATACTCGCCGAGGAGACGACCCTCCTTGAATAGAAAAACCCGGGCGGTCAGCGGCCCCACGGGCACGTTCGGCGGCAGCGAAATCGTCGCCCTGAAGAGGCTGCGCCCGATGAACGTGACGCCAAAGTCCCTCTTCACATAGACGCCCTGCCCCTCCTTCAGCCGGATGAGCGCTTGCTTGTAGGTCTGAACCGCGCCTCCCTCTGCCGTCTCTGAGCCCGAAGGCGACATGTGGATGTGATCGAAGCCGATCTGCTTCGCGTCGAGCAGCGCATTCCCTGCGATCTCGTCGATTGGCCGCGTCGAAGCGATGGCGTAATAGCTCGGCACCGCGTCGAACCGCATCGACGAGGTATTGATCCAGATGCCCGCAACCCGCGATTTCTCACGCACGACCGCCGGCGCGGCCTGACCTTCGACGACGACGATGACGTCGTATGTTCCCGCCTCCGGACTTGGCTGTCTGCTATTTTCGACCGTACCGAAAACCAGGATCTCGGTCCCGGTGAAACTCGATGTGATTGCCACCTGACGGGTCGAAGCATCCGCTTCCACGCTTTCGGGCGGGCGTTGCTGCGCAAGCGCGCCACCCATCAGCGCGAGCATCCAGACGACCGCAGCGCCAACGAGCGTTCGCATCACGACGCCCCCGGAACGGATGCGAGCGAAAAGAGATCGCTGGGCTTCACCACGAGACCGACCGCCATGCGCGCGGCGACAAGCAGGATCAGGAGACCGAGCAGCACGCGCAGGTGCTCGCCGCGGATTTTCTCGCCAGCCATCGTGCCCAGCTGCGCCCCAAGCACGCCGCCCACGATGAGGATCAATGCGAGAACGATATCGACCGATTTGTTTTCGACCGCGTGCAGTACCGTCGCCGCCGCCGAAACGAAGACGATTTGAAAAAGCGACGTGCCGATGACGAGCCCTGTAGGCACGCGCAACAGATAGATCATCGCCGGGATCATGACGAAGCCGCCGCCGATGCCCATGATCGCCGAGATGAAGCCGACGAACGTGCCGATCACAATCGGCGGCACCACGCTGATGTAGAGCTTCGACCGCGGAAACCGCATCTTGAACGGCAAGCCTTCGATCCAGCCGTGCTGGCCCGGCTTGCGGGTGGACGCGCTGCCGCCCGGGCGCGCTCTTCGCGCCGCGTTGATGCCTTCGACGAGAATGAGTGTGCCGACCGCGCCGAGAAAGACCACGTACGTCAACGAAACCGTAAGCTGGAACAGCCCTCGCGCAGTCAGCACCTTGACGAAGGCGACGCCGATGTAGCTTCCGGCGATCCCGCCCGCCAGCATGACGAGCGCGAGCTTAATATCGACGTTGCCGCGCCGGTGCTGCGTCATCGCCCCGGAAACCGATGACGCAACGACGTGAGACGTGCTCGTCGCCACGGCGACGCCCGGCGGTATCCCGAGAAACGTCAACAGCGGTGTCAGGAGAAATCCGCCGCCCACGCCGAAGAGGCCGGAAAGGAAACCCACGGTCGCGCCGAGTGCCAGAAAGAGGATGACGGAGACCGGCATCTCGGCGATCGGCAGATAAAGTGTCATCCGGCGGTCCTGGGCGGCAAGCGGCGCATCAAGGAAGGGCGTGAAGCTGCGCTAAGGGACACCAATCGGAAAGAAGCGGCAAGCGTTCCCTCCATTCATCGCTGTCACACCCGCAGGCGGCATTGCATCGATCCCACGGCGGCCGAAAATGAAACGCCAGCGCCCCGATCCTGATGGAAAGGCGTAACGGCGTTATCCGTTCATGCCGTTTTTCGGGTTGTTCTTCCACATTTCGCCGGCGGCTCGGGCATCGTTCACCATGCGCGTCGACGCCATTGGCTTCCACTCTGCGATCATTTTGTTGGCGGCTGCGAGCTCCTCAGCAGTCAATTTGCCGCGAAGAATGTCACGCCGGCGAACAGCATCCGGATCGCCGCCCCGCGCCGCGATCGCAAGCCACATGAAGGCACGGCTCATGTCCCGTTTCACGCCGAGGCCGTTTTCATACAGCACCGCGAGATTGAACTGGCTGTCCGCGAGCCCGCGCTGCGCCGCTTCCTCGAACCACTGCGCCGCCGTCATGTAGTCGGGCGATTGATCGCTCTGATTGGCGCTGAGCACGGCGAGATTATGCATCGCCTTGATGTTGCCCTGCTGGGCCGCACGCTGATACCAGATCGCCGCCTGCGCCCGGTCCGCCTTCAACCCGAGGCCGCGCTCGTAAAGCGTGCCGAGCCGGTACTGCGATTGCGCGAAGCCTTGATCGGCCGAACGCTGATACCACTTCGCGGCATCCTTGAAGCTCTGCGCCGTACCTTTGCCTTCAGCCAGACGCGCGCCCACTTCGAACTCCGCCGAAGGATCGCCATTGGCCGCGGCAAGACGCAGCGACAACGGACCAACCGTGGCCGGCGGCATGTCGAGCGGCGACGACTTTGACGCCGATGGCGGGACCGAACCTGTGGTCATCGGCGGCTTGCCGACTTCGGTTTCAGCGTCGCTCGGAACCATGGAAGCGGGAACAGCGGCGCCGTCGGCGGACCGGGCCGCCGCATAGCCAAGCTCACCCGAGATCTCAGCCATGGCCTGATGGCGCTTCGCCTGTTCGATGTCCTCAGCCGTCACTGGCTGATCGAGATCGACAGCGACGCCCAGCATCGGCAAAGCCGTGCGGCGCGGCGCAGCGTCGAACGCCGCCTTCTCCGGCGAGCCCTGGCCAGGCACGAGTTCGCCGTGCGGCTTACCATCCTGCTTGGCCGGATCAGCTGCATCGTCCGGATTCGCCGCCGGAGCCTGAGCGTCCGTTGCGGACTTCGCAGCATCGGATGACCCGCCAGGCTCTTCGCCATTCGCTTGCGGTGACGGCACGGCTTCGATCTGCTGCTCGCTCGACAGCGATCCGACCCGCGCCTTGCCGAATCCGAACGTGTACCAGAGGCCTCCGAGCGCCAGCAGCGCGACGGCAGCGATCACCATCAAGCGCGGCGACGGCCCCGAAGGTCCCGACGCCTTCTTTGTCGGTGCGGCAGCCGGACGGATTGGCCGGGGCCCAGCCGGCGCAGCACCGATTGCCGGTTCGTCCGCGATCATCGAAGCCGAAACGGTCCGGCCGGCGGCGCCCTCCTGTTCGGCAAGACGCTTCTTGGCGCGCCGTGCCTCGGCGACGAAATCCTCGCGACTTTTCGCGGCTGAGCGCGCTGCCTCTTCAAAGCTTGCATCACGCCCGCGCGGCCGCGAAGGCGTCGCAGGCTCAGGGGCCTTCGCGGAGGCGAGTTCCGCAACGGCCGCATCCAGCGACAGACTGGCGGTGTCATCGAGCGAACCGGACGGCGCCGTGCCCTCAGAGCCGTACATGCCAGCGTGATAGGTGCTGCTATCGGCCAATGGCGCCGGAGCCGGAGCCTGTGACGCCGCCCGCTGGCCAGACTCGATTGAATCCACGCGATCCAGAAGCCGGATCATGACCTGCTGCATCGTATCGAGCAGAGCCGCGGTCTGCTCTTCGCCTTGCCGGTTTTGCGACATCAAGCGCTCGATGAGCGGCCGCAGCTCGTCGGCCGCCGAGTGCCGGTCGTCAGCACGAAGATCAGCCATACGCCGCGCCGTCTGCTCGGCCGCCGCACGCGCGATCGCATCGTAATCGAGAACGCGCGATGGAGCCGCAGCACCGCCGTCGCTATCGATGGGCACGCCCTGCACGTCGGCAAGCGTATGCGAAATGCTCGCCAGCTGAGCCTCGATGATGTTCAGCCGTTCCAGCTGATCTTGCGTCTGCACGAGATGATTGACCACCTCGGCGACGTGCTGCTCGATGAGGTGAACGGCGGCGAGATCGTCGTGCGTGGCAACGCCTTCGAAGAGCTTGGCGAACTGCCGTTCGAATTGATCGAGACGCTCGCTGATCTGCGAGATGCCGCTCTCCGGGCGCATCGCCGCCAGCGATTGCTCGATGCCTTGCGCAATCTCTGCAAACTTCTTGTCGAGCCACATTTGATCGACGCTCGAACCACCGCCCGAATGGACGTTCGTCTGACTCTGCAACGGCGCGACCGGATTGGCGGCACCCTGGGTTTTCGCAGCGAAATTCGCCTCTTCCCGCTCGTAAAGTCCGGCGAGCGCATCCGCCGCCGCACGATCCCACGGATCCATCTCATCATCTGACGGAGCGCCGATCACGTCGAACGTATCGACGTCCGGCGTGCGTTTCGCAAAGGCATCGTGCATGTCGTTATGGGCAGAACGTAGAGCCATGGGCATTGAGGACTTGTATGATGGGTTGGTGGAAGGCTGATGCCCTGAAGCTGAAACCGGGCGCTTGCCGCTGGGCCCGCTTTTCACCTCGTCGGGATCCGACAGGCGGTGCGCCAATTCGGCCATAGCCGTCTCAATCCGGCCGAACGCCGGCGCGAACTCTTCCGGCACGCGTGGACGGAGGGCATCGGCTTCGCGGCCCATTCCCTCGATGCGCTCTTGCATCTCTGCAAGCGCGGCCGTGTGACGGCGATCCGCGTCGGCGAGCTGCGCAGCGATGACGTCGAGCATTGCCCTGAGATCGGAGCGGTCGTTGCTGCCGCTGCCTTCGTCACCGCTCTCCCGATAGCCAGCGCTCAATTCCGAATTGGACATTTTCCCCTCGAGGCAACGCGATGCTGACGGTCCGGGAGAACGCAATGTCGTCGAGATAGGAAAACGGGAATCGTCCTATCGCGCGGGGCAACTGCGAACGTGAGGACGCGGCACAACTCATGGCTCGCTGAACAATCGGGGTAGCCAAGTAAACGCGGGGTTAAGGTACGTACTAAAATGATGAAATTTGTGATTTAGACCGCATTTATCAGGCTTTTCACTCCGCACTCGAACGACTCGACTCGAACAAATTTGGTTCCCGGCGGACAACGCTTCCGCAACCGCGCGGGCAACCCGCGCTTGCGATGCATCTGCACTGCGACCATCTCCGCGTCCTGAGATCCAAAGCGGAGGAATTGATGATGACCCCCAAAACAAAACGAGCGGCGGCGCTTGGAATGCTGATCCTACCGGCGCTGACAACGCTCGCAGCAGCTCAGCCGCCTCCAAACGAAGCCTCCAAATGGGATGCCGACGAAAACGCCAAAGGGCGCTATTCGATGTCCCCGGTCGACGGCGGCGTGATGCGGCTCGATCGCGAGACTGGCGTCCTGGTGATCTGCGCGCGCGTCGGCAATGAAATCGCCTGCAAGGGCGTGGAGGACAAGACGAACGTTCCGCAGCAGGATGAAGTCGCAGCGCTTCGGCAGGAGAACAAGCAGCTGAAGCAGCGCATCAAGGACATGCTGGAAGATATGGAGTCTGGCGAGCCCCCGATGGGATCCCATGGCTATGGACCGCACGCGCGCATGCACGGCGATATGCATGGGGACAACATGCAAGGCTCTTCCGGCAGCAGGTTCGAAAGACCGACCGAAGAGCAGGTCGATCAGGCGCTCGACTACATGACGCGCGTTTATAAGAAGATCCGCGACCGCGTGCGCGAAATCGATAAGGATCAGCAGGCTTCCGTCCAGCAGCCCGGCTCATCGCAGCAGCAGGGTGGCTCTTCGCAATCGGCACCAGGGCCCTCGCAGGCGCCAGCCGCGCCATCATCCCAGCCCTCGACGCCGCCGGCCAAGCTCAGCCCCTAGACGCATCGGTGAAAAGAACGGAGGTTCCGGAGCCGCCTGTTACGCCAAGCGCGCCGTTGCGAACTTCCGCGTTGCGCGAACGAGTTCATGAACAATGCCGGGCTCGGTCATCGCATGCCCGGCATCAACGACGATGCGCAAATCTGAATTGGGCCACGCCTTGTTGAGAGCAACGGCGTTTCTCACTGGCGTCACGACATCATAACGCCCGTGCACGATGACGCCCGGAATTTGATGCAATCGTCCGGCCTGGTGCAGCAATTCCCCGTCCCGCCGCAGGAAACCGCCATTGACGAAGTAATGGCTCTCAATCCGCGCGAAAGCCAACGCGTAGTGATCCGCCCCGAAACGCGCGACACGATCGGGCTCTGGAATGAGCGACAGTGTTGTGCCTTCCCAGATGCTCCAGGCGCGTGCGGCTGCATACCGAACGCTGGCATCAGGTGAGGTCAGACGGCGATGATAGGCGGCAATCATGTCGCCGCGCTCCTCCGGCGGAATGGGCCGCTGGAATTCCGCAAACGCCTCCGGATAGATCCAGCTGCAGCCCTCTTGATAGAACCAATGCAGCTCTGCCTTCGTCAGCAGAAAGATCCCGCGCAGGATCATCGCGCTGACCCGCTCAGGGTGCGTCTCTGCGTAGGCGAGAGCGAGCGTTGAACCCCAGGAGCCGCCGAAAAGCTGAAAACGCTCGATGCCGAGTTCGATGCGGATGCGCTCGATATCCGCGACGAGATCGGACGTCGTATTCTCCTCGAGTGAGGCATAGGGCGTTGAGCGCCCGCACCCGCGCTGATCGAAGAGCACGATGCGGTAGCGTTCGGGATCGTGAAAGCGCCGCATGGTCGGATTGCTGCCGCCGCCCGGTCCGCCATGAAGGATCACGACGGGCTGGCCCGCCGGATTCCCGCATTCCTCGACGTAGAGCGTATGCCCACCGCCAACCGCCAGCCGATGCTCGCGGTAAGGCGACAGGGGTGGATAGAGATCCAATCGATCACGAACGGTCATGGAGGCTCTTCAGCTGACTGACAGTCGAGCCATCCTAGCCGATGCCGGCTGCTCATGGGCATACCGAATTATGTGCGGGCGTGCTTTCTGAGCTGCAGCCGCTGCATCTCGCGATCGTAAATAATCTCCCCGCCTGGAATGCGCATGTCCCGCACGATGGAGAGCCCATGACGGTTGGCTTCCGGCCGCATTAAGCTCAATGTAACAGCGAGCCCAAGAGAAACTGGCAGACCGAGAATTCCGGCAATCGGGCTCGGCGTCGAAATCATGCCGAGTTCGCTCGTGAGAA
This sequence comes from Hyphomicrobium sp., assembly GCF_035687085.1. Taxonomy (GTDB): domain Bacteria; phylum Pseudomonadota; class Alphaproteobacteria; order Rhizobiales; family Hyphomicrobiaceae; genus Hyphomicrobium_B. The sequence continues at coordinate 425,910 of NZ_DASRYS010000013.1, forward strand.
TGGCGAGCGCGGCCGCGATGAAACCGGATAGCACCCCGGCGATCGCGCCCCCGGCCGTCAGCCGCTTCCACCAGATCGACAGAACGATGACCGGAAAGAGGCTCGCCCCGGTGATTGAAAGCGCCCACAGCACGAGTCGAAGCGGATCGGTCGGCGCCGCAATCGCAAGGGCCGCCCCGGACAACGCAGTGAGCCCAATGAAGCCGCGCACCACCCACACCCGGTTCGATGCGGTTGGCGGCTCCCACGACATGCCTTGCACGGCATCTTCGCCGAGCACTGTCGCCAGCGAAACCGTGGTGGCGCTAGCTGTCACCAATGCGGCCGCCAGCGCGCCGGCAAGCAGCAGGTAAAGGAAGGCTGAAGGTAGCCCCACCGCAACCGGCAACGAGAAAAGGATGCCATCACGGTCGAACTTCAATCCCTCGAATCCAAGCTGAGCGGCAGCCTGATCGAAATTGACGAAGTGACCGGCGGCCAATTGCGAAAGCCACTGGGGCAAGGAGCCAAGCCGCTCCGCCCGCACCGCGTCGAGCGTAAAATCGCGCATGAAAACGGCGACAGACGACACGGTCAGCAGCGCCAATCCCGAGAAGACCGTCGCCCAGCCGAGAGACTTCCGCGCTTCATAAACGCCGGGCGACGCTGCCACCCGCGGCAGCAGCCACGGCGCCGCGCTGATACCGGTCGCGATGGCGAACGTCCCGATGATGAACGCCAAAGGACCGATCGCGCCGAACGGCTGCGTGTAAGGCTTTGTCAGAGCCGAAAAGCCCTCTGGCGGCAGCTCGAAGGCCAGTGGCCAGACGCGGACGAGTGGCAACCCCTCGTTCACTTCATTGCGTACGAGTTCGCGCACCATTGGCCCGTTGGCGAGCTGCGGGATCGGCAAGCTCGTGACGATGACGCTGACCGTCGTCGCAACGGTCAGCAGCGCCAGGAACAGGGCAATTGATTGTGCCACACCGGCCCACGTGAACGAGCGTTTGCCACCCGCGGCAGTCGAAATGGCAATCGTCAGTGCGAGCAGGCAGATGAGACTGCCTTGGCTGCCGCCTACTAGCCGTTGCGCGACACTGCTGCCCATGCGCAGTTCGGCAGAGAGAACGAGGAGCATCGGAACGGCGGCGACGGCGGCGGTCGCCACTCTCAAGACGCGGCTCTCGAAACGCCGGCCGAGATAGCTTGGAACCGTGAAGGCGCCGAATTTCCGGTAGAAGGGCGCGAGCGCAATCGCCATGATGACGAAGCCGGTGAGCGTGCCCATCAGCAGCACGATGGCGTCAAAGCCGGCGAAGAAAAACAGCCCCGTGCCGGCAACGATCATCGTCGCGCCAAGCGATGAAACGGCCAGCAGCAGACCGGTATAGGCGGCTGGCACGCGCCGACCAGCGGCGAAGAAGCAGAGCGTCTCGTTCGTGGTGACCGACAGCCCCATCGCCCCATAAATGAAGATCGGTCCGGCAAAGATCGCCAGTCTCAGAAGCTGGTCATCGAGACTGAGCTGCTCGAAAATGAGAACGAGCAGAAAGAGCGCGGCGTAGAGCGCCGCGAAGATGCTGAAATACGTCCCCAGGCGAGGATTGACCATCCTCGCACGCGCGCCAATCGCCATACGTCCCCTCACATGTCTTCATGGGCGCCATGCCAGTGATCGATGGCATTTTGACGATTGACGTAACTCGCGACCGTAATCAGCGCGACGACGAAGAAGCCGTGCGCCGCCAGGAAATACCCTAACGGAAAGCCAAGAAATCGGTTCGCATTCAATTGCTCGGAATAGATCGGCAGAATGACGACGAGCGCCACGAACGGGATGATGCTCGCCAGAACCTGCCATTTGGTGTGCCGCCAATAGGGCTTGCGTTCCTTGCGCTCGATCATCCGGATTAGTCCCCCTGCTCGTCCGGCGAACCCCCAAACCAGTGCCGGACACAGCATTATGCCCGGCTGGTACCGCCTTTGTCCAACGCCCCGAATACCCAAAAACCGGCTCAGTCCCACGTTGTCGTGGGGAACGCCATCCCGTAAGTTCTGTAAGAGTCGTAGAAACCCGCGCTTAGGCCCGGAAAGCGCGAGTCGCGTCAGTTCGCCTCTTTGTGACGAAAACCCGGCAACATCGGACGAACCGTCAACCCGCCGGGCCCGCCATACCGGTTTAGCAAACACAAGCTGAGAAGGAGATCGCGATGGGCTTTGTAAGCGAGTTCAAAGAATTTGCGATGCGGGGCAACGTGATCGACCTCGCCGTCGGCGTCATCATCGGCGCCGCGTTTGCGCCAATCGTCTCGACACTCGTCGACAACATCGTCATGCCGCCGATCGGCTATTTGCTGGCGGGCGTCGACTTCTCGAACCTTGCGGTCGCAATTCCGACCCCAACAGAGCCAGTACAGATCAGGTACGGCCTCTTCCTCAACGCGCTCATCAAGTTCCTCATCACCGCGTTCGCCATTTTCCTTCTCATCAAAGCCATCTCGATGATCCAGAAGCCGAAGCCGGCCGCGGCCCCCGCTCCGACTCCGACTGAAATCTACTTGAAAGAAATTCGCGATCTGCTTGCGCAAAGAGCGCCGCTTACACCCGGAAGCGCGCCCAGAGACCAGATCTAGGCGGACGTAGACACGCACGCCCGATCGCCGTGCGCGGCCGCTGCTGCGCATGGCCGCGATACATCAGCGTCCTACGTTGTATTGAAACTCTTGAATGATGGACCCGCTGACGCTCAGGCTGATCGGGGCCGTCTTGCGCTGGTCGACAGCGGCGCGCGACGCTTCCAGATCTCTGATCTGCGCCTCAACATCTGTGGAAGGCTTGTCGGCTGGATGGCCCGCAGCACTGTTGATGTCGCGGCTGAGCTTTGACGGCACGGCGGGAAATTGAGAGGAACCCGACAGGCTCAGATCCTCGGCGCGAACGGAAGCGCCGCCCGTTGAAACCGCCAACGCAGCTGCAATGCAGAGAGTTGCAGAAACAGTCTTCATCATCTCTCCCCCGATGAACGCTCTTCGCGTTCTAGCACGCATCCCCTCAACGCCGGACCCCAAAATTTCCGCCGCTGACACGTCCTCGGCAAGCCGCTCAAACACCTGGGGCGGCATTTCAAGTTCGGCAGCCACCAACACGATGCAGGACCCTGTCGATCCGAGCGGACGGCATGGCGCGGCGCAAGCGCGCAGCCTCCAGAGGAACATCGAAATGTTGCGGACCAATCACGCCCCGAAACACCTCAAGCAACCGGCGTGATACTTTGCTCGACCGTCAAAGTGTGTCACCGGGTTCAGATCGCGCGAATGCGATTCGGAGAATAAAGACACTATGTGCTTCAAGAACTTCCTTGCCGCCGCTTTCCTCGCAGCGTCGACCCCGGCCTATGCAGGACAGATGTCCGATCACGCCCGCCCCTTCTCCTGGAGCGGCTATTACCTTGGCGCCCAAGTCGGCTATTCCTGGGGCGAAGTGAACGGCGAGGATATGTCTATCCAATACGGCACTTCGAGCTGGGACGACACCTGGGATACCACCGGAGCAATCGGTGGCGTGCACGTTGGCTATAACTACGTGCGACGCTCTCTCCTCTTGGGGCTCGAAGCCGATATTGAAGCTTCCAACGTAGATGGCTGGAATGACACGTCGTACGCGGGCGTCATCGAGACCAACATCAACGTCCAAGGCTCTCTGCGCGGACGCGTCGGCTACATCGCAGGCCCTGCACTCTTCTATGCCACCGGCGGACTCGCCTTGGCCCAGGTCAAGACGTCCTACGATATCGGATCCGACCGCGACCGCTCTTCGCACGGACAGGCCGGCTGGACGGTTGGCGGCGGCCTTGAATACGCGTGGTCACCTCGTTGGACTTCGCGCGTCGAGTATCGCTACACGGATCTCGGCCAGTTCACTGACACGCCCACGACGGACGAGGACGGCTATCGCTATCCAACCGAAGTGACCGTGCAAGCCATCCGCTTCGGCACGAGCTACAAATTCTAGGCTCCCGTTTTTTAGCGCGCACGCCCGCCTCTCAAAGGGCGTGCGCGCCGTCCGGATAGATAAGGGGAGCGCGACGCCAAAGGCGCCCGAGTACACGGCATTGCGTCCGCTCCGATTCAAAAGCGCGATTTCCGGTATCGCACTAATCGCCTCCCCACCGCCCGGCTTTACTGTCAATGCCTTCGCGGCAAACAACGCGCACCGCGGCCCAATGAGCGCGCGTCAGGCGGCCCAGGCATCCGTTACTTGGAAAGCAGGCGCTGACTTTGCCGCGACCTCGGCTTGCGGTGCCGCCGGCGACACATAACCGGAGGGGCGCGCCTCAAGTGTTATGATGCGCTGACCGGGGGCCAGATCATTCAGCGGAATTTCAAAGCGCATGGTTTGATGCTTGCCAGTGCGTGAGCGCAAACGGCCTCGCAGCCGATGAATGACCGTCTCGCCGGACACGACCTCGATGAACACGCGCCTCGATTGGCGGCTCGCCGGAAAGCGCAGAGATACTCCACATACCTTTACATCCGCACTCCCATCAATCTCGATGCAATGACCTGCCGAGGGCGCCGCATGAACCTCAGCCAGCGGTATGCGCCGCCACCGGCGCGGGGACCAAAGGCCGAGATTGTCGCGCGCGACTCCGATCAAATTGTCGGACTTGAACGGCCGATGATAGATGGCACGCGGCAGGAGCGGCGACGATAATACGTCGGCAAGTCTCTGCAGCAATCGGCGCTGTCGCCGGTTCGGGCGGATGCTTGCGTAATGTTTCAACCAGACGCCAGGCGCGACCGGCGTCTGGCCAAGTCTGCGCAGCACCTCCTGCGGCACACCGAGGCCAAGCTCGTGCAGATAGCTGAGACCGGCGAGCGCTAACGGGACCAAGGCCCGGCGCTCGACAAGTTCGATCGTGCGGTCCCAATCGATGCCGCCGGCGTTGATGCGCTGACCGATGTCGATTGCCCAGTCTCCATCGGCGCCGGCCACGCCATGGGCGAGACTGATCACCATGCTGTCCGCAGAAGAGGGCACGCAAACGTCGGTACCGCCGAACGAGATTGATCTCGCGTCGCGCCAGAGTGCGCTTTCGAGTTCGCTGTCACGACGGCAGAAGTGAAACGCCTGAGTGTGCAGATCGACTTCGCCGTAAACGCCCCGCCGGTAATTCGATGACGCGCGCAGCGGCGCGAGTTGTTTCAACAGGAGGGCAGAATCGCCGTTCGTCGACTCCCAGCCTGAGGCTGTCAAAACGGCGGCGGCACGCGGCCCATCCTCTTGCCGGACAAGTATGTCGACGTCGCCCATCAAACGGCGAACCGTCGGCCCGAATCCTTCTGCGTATCCGGCGGCGCCCTTGATGAGCATGCATTCGATCCCGGCCTTGCGAAGGGCTTTGATGGCCGGCAGCGTTTCACCCAGCATAAACTGCGTTTGGGTCCAATGCGATTTGGCTAACCCTTCGATGCGCGGCCGGTAGGTGGAGTCCGGATCGAGTGTCCTGAGGCGGCCTGAAAGCGGCGCAAGAATACGCATTTCCGGCCAGCTCGCATCGTCGAGTTCGCGGTTCTTGAGCCAACGGTGCCAAGCCGCACGCGCGGCGTCCGGCGGAGCGAGGCAAGCTTGAAGCAGAAGATCTATCTGAGGCGCCGGCCGCGCCCCCTTCAATACGGACACCCTCATGTTGATCTCGCTCTCCTCCGCTCAAGCGAGGCACGGACGACGTCGAGATAGCCACGATCTGCCGCCGTATCGTAGCCGTAACTCAAGCTCCCCGGGATGATCCGGCGGAGCCACAATACCTCCGGCAGCGTTTCGAAAATCAATCCGAGTTCGCGGCCTCTTTGCAGCCAATCGATCATCTCACCACGGCCACGCGCACCGCCTGGATCGTTGACGGGCCCGATCGCCGCAACGGCCGAAGTGCGCAACATCATAGAGGAGCGCGACAGGCCTTCTGCAACCGCGCCGCTCGATCGATCATCACTGCCATGACGGAAGCGCCGGCCGCGACAGAACAAGCCGTCAACGTGCGGCCCGCGCGCAAACCGCTCCAATTGCCGTTCAGCTTTCTCAGGCAGCCAAATGTCATCGGCGTCCAAACCGGCAACGAAAGACGCCGATACGTTTTTCAATCCTGCGGTCGTCGCCGCAGCCGCACCCGCATTATCCTGCCGGATCACGCGAACCGTGCCGCCGTATCTCGCGGCAATAGTGCCCGTATCATCTGTCGAGCCGTCGTCAATCACGAGGATGTCGCTGGCGGCAACCGTCTGTGCAAGCACCGATCGGATCGCTTCGTCCAACGTGCGCGCCGCGTTATACGCGGGGATGATTACTGCATAAGCGCTATCCGGCATGGAGTGGGCTCCCAACCCGAGACATCGATGCGACCAGCGGATGCACGATCGGCCCGGCGCGTCCCGCAGCGCGGCGCCGTTTCAATGATTCTTGAAAAACCTTGAGCAATTCGAGCCGCAAGGCCGCGATATTTCCCGAGGTGTTTCCGGCGTGACGCCGGTGCAACGTCGCGATTTCGCGTTCGACTGCAATCTCATGATCGGCCTCAAGCAGGCGCAGAATCAGATCAAAATCGTCTGCCATCGCGAATGTGGTATTGAAGCCAAGTGATCGGACAGCACTGGTCCGGAAGAGGCCAGCCGACAGCTGGATACCGAGAACGCGCGCCGTATCGGTACCCGGCAAAGGCATCCGGTCAGGACCGAGTGTCTGGAATAGAAGCGTTTCGCCCATGACGGCAGCGATACCGGGCGTTCTCTCTATCAGCGCCGCTTGACGCGCGAGACGGCCCGGCATGCAAAGATCGTCTTGATCGAGGAATGTAAGAAGTTCGTGCCGAACTTCTGCCAGCCCAGCATTGCGCGATCCGGCGATGCCGCGCTTCTCCCCGGCGAAAACCCGAACACGAGGATCACGCCCGCCGATATCGCGCAGACGTGCAAGCGTTCCATCCGTCGAGGCATCGTCGACGACGACGATATCGAGATCGACACCGGCTTCGGCTCTAAGCGACCCAATAGATTGCTCAATAAATTCAGCCCCGTTGAACGTCGTCATGATGACCGAGATCCGAGGGAGAGCTTGAACGCTCATTGCATTCCTGCCTTTGAGCGGTCATGCGCATCATCGCTTGGCGGCTTGGCGAACAAAGCGTCTGCCTCTTGGTGCTGCACGAAGAACAAATCGAGCGGCTTACGCCGTCCCATCGCCCGTCGCCGCGCAATCGATTTATTGAGAACCTGGAGCGTGGAGGTGCGAATGGCCCGGCCGTTACGTGTCATATTTCCGTCGTGGCGGCGGTAGAGCGAAGCAATCTCGGCTTCAACCAGTAAAGGTTCATCGTGCTCGGCGAGCCGGAAGAAAAAGTCTACATCCTCTGAGAACGCGAGTTCTTCATCGAACAAACCGTGTCGGCTGAACACCTCTCTTCGAAACAGCGCACTATGCAATGTCGGCAGCATCATGCTTGCGCTCCGCGAACCGGGCGACGGACGCTGCGCATCGTCGAGCTGCTCGAAAAGCAGAGTCCGGCCGGCGACGTACGCCACCTCAGGATTGGCCAGGAGCTTTCCGAGCTGGCGCGCAATACGCCCGCGCGGGCAGACATCATCGCAATCGAGAAAAGTCACGAACTCGCCGAGCGCCGCCTGGACGCCCGTATTGCGCGCGGCGGCGACGCCGCCGCGATGTGGCCCGCTCATGATGCGAAGACGCTGATCGCGGCGACTGATTTCAGCGACGATTTCCACCGAGCGATCCGTCGATCCGTCATCGACAATGACGATGTCGAGCTGAAAGCCGGGCTCTTCTTCTAGCGACGCCAGCGCTGCCGCCACGTGCCGCTCACCGTTGAAAACCGGTATGATGACGCTGACTATGGGAGTGGTCATGGTCCACCGTTATCGAGAAACCGGCGGACTGCACTGCCGATCTCAAACGGGTCTGAGGAAAGGTTCATGCGCCACGTTGGAACGCGCCGCGTCAGCGCCGTGGCAAAAACAAAGCCGGATTTCTGAGCGCCCGGGAGCTGCTGCCACATGGATGCGGCTGCGTGAGCGAACAAATCCTGAGGCCGGATAGGCTCGAAAGTCGTCTGGTCCGCATGAGCGATCCGGGGAAGCACCAGCGCTGCAACGTCAGCACTCTCGGCCATGCACCCCTTGAAATGTAACTCGGGATCGATTTCGACCTTGCCCTGCCAATTCAGCGCTGAGGGCTCCTCAAGTTCGCGCGGCCCAAGGACACGTTTGATACCGGCAGGGTCCTGTTTCAGCAACTGATGGACCCGATGGACGCGAGGCCGGGCGTCCGCGGTGACCACGACATAGTCGTCGCCCACGGTCTGAAGTCCCGACGCGATGCCCGCGAGCGTCGTACCAGACTTACCGCTGCCACCTTGACCGACGAGCAGCATGGCCCGGCGGCCGGAGACGAGAGTGCCGGCGTGCATCATGCGCATTCCGCGCTGCGCGGTCGCCCAGTGGATAAGCAGACGGAAAGGCGAACCAGCATCCCACGGTGGCAGGTGAGCCAGCGCGGTCACCCACTGCACGCCGACGCCCGTACGCGGATTGAAAAGCGTACATGGCTCGGTTGGATTGTTGGACGCGTCTCGCCGGCCCACGACTCCGATAAGACCTGCCTCTCCGGCAAGCCGCTCGAAATCGGGTCCGAGGGATTGGTAGTAAGCAAAAGCAGCGGCATCCGGGCTACCGGCCCACGAGGGCTCGCCAAGATGGAAGTGGAGATGATCGGTCCCCGTATTCGTGATCGCACCACCGAGCCGGCGGGCATAGAGATCAGCCAGGACCGCCGATGGCATGTGGAGACGGATGCACAGATCTGCGACGCGGACGCGGACCTGATGCGCGCGTTTAGCGTGTCGCGCCGTGAACACCCCTAGCGCGTCTAACAGCTGATGTGCGCTCGGCCGGCTTGTCTCAGATCGCGCGAGACCCGACAGGGCGCTTGCAATCATGCGCGGACGCCATTGTCGTTGCGCACGACGGGCCAGCCGAGGTGCTCCTCGGTATCATGCACCGGGTCTGCCAGGATCAGGTCCTTCATGTCCTCATAGGACTCGACTGAGAAGGCAATTTCGCCCGCCTCTGCACGTGCCACCGTCTCGCTCGCTTCGAGCGCAACCGGGCTCGTACTGGACGGGCGCAACAGGCCAGCGTTCACAAGATTCGCGATGATGAGGCGACTCTCGTCAGCAAGTTCTGAATTTATCTGAGCCAAGCGGTCGGCGATCGCTAGCGGGTTGTGTCCTGACGTAACATCTCGCCACAGCGCGGCCGCGAGATCGCGCAGACTCCAGTAGACGCCGCTCGACAAATTCAGTGCCACGATCTCGCCGTCGAAATCATTGGCGACGCAGTCGGGAGTCGAGACCTCCAAGAGGCCTATATCGGCCGCAGCCACCACCATTACAATCTTCCTTGCATTTGGATCGGCCAATTCAAGTGCGAATCAGCCGACGATCCAATCCATCTGGCTTTGTCTTGCGTGAAAAGCGAGGTGGCCGTCCACAATTGTTCACAACATTCATAAAGCCATTCGATTTCGCCGCATGACGTTGCGGCTCGGCTACTCTTGCCGTTCTCGACAGCAAAAAGCGCACGCCATCGCAGCGGCTCTTCACCCGGATGCCGGCCTTTGGACGATTCCCGGCATCACGGCCGTTCCGAGACAGGGGGCATCTCTCATGGAACGCCTAGGCTGCCGAAGTACGTCAGCGCGACGGCCCCGTTGCCATCCAGGGGAGCGTCTACTGTTGTTTTTTCTTGGCTTTTATGTTCTACGAGAACACCCTGGGATTTCAGGCTCAAAGCCCCTAAAATCGAGGGCTTCGCGGGCGTAGTTCAATGGTAGAACGGCAGCTTCCCAAGCTGCATACGAGGGTTCGATTCCCTTCGCCCGCTCCAACGATCCAAAGTCGTTAGCTTCCGCCGTCGAGGCGCCTGCCTGCTTCCTAAATTCTCGGATTTTAAAACAGGCGCAAAGCGCGCCTGCTTGTCATTGGTTGATCTTTCGCGCTGGCGGCCGGCGCGCGGAACGCGTGTCGCCAGCGCCAACGAAAAGCTGCTGGCGGACGGCGCTGAACGCGCGCCACCAGCGCGAAACGCTACTTCGTCTCTTCGGGCTGGCGATGATAGATGTCGTCGGTCCGCAGGATGTCGTCCTCGCCGAGATACGACCCGATTTGCACCTCGATGATCTCCACCGGCACCTTGCCGGGGTTCGAAAGCCGGTGCCACTGCGTCGCGAAAATGTAGACGCTCTCGTTCTCGCGAACGAGTTGCTCCTTGTCGCCGATGGACACCTGGGCCGTTCCTTGCACGACGATCCAATGCTCTGAGCGGTGATGATGCATTTGCATCGACAGCTGGCCGCCCGGCTTCACATGCAGAAGCTTCACCTGGAAGCGCGGCCCGATGTTGAGGGTCTCGAAATAGCCCCACGGCCGGTAATTGCGTAGGTGCTGTTCCTGCTCCTTGCGGTTCGACGTCTTCAGCCGCTGCACGATCTTCGACACATCCTGCGTGCGGTCCTTGTCGGCAACGAGCAACGCGTCGGGCGTGTTGACGATGATGAGATCGCTGACGCCGATCGTCGAGACCAGCGCCCGCTCGGAATGCACGTAGCAGTCCGATGTTTCCTCCAGCACCGCTTCGCCCTTGATGAAATTTCCCTTGTCGTCACGAGGCGCGATCTCCCACAGCGACGACCATGAGCCGACGTCGTTCCAGCCGACGTTCATTGGCAAAATAGCCGCCGCGCGCGTCTTCTCCATGACCGCATAGTCAATCGAGATGTTGGGAGCCACCGCAAACGCTGCGCGATCGAGGCGCAGAAATCCTAAATCATCGCTGGCCCCCGCAAGCGCCGCGCGCGCCGCTTCAAGAATTTTGGGCTCCAGACGTTCGATTTCGGCGAGATACGTCTTGGCGTCGAGCGCGAAAATTCCGCTGTTCCAGAGATACGATCCGTCCGCCAGATAACTCTCGGCCGTAGCGCGATCGGGTTTCTCAGCGAAACTCGCAACGTCGAAGGCGCGGCCGTCGAAATTGGCGAGCGGCTCGCCGCACTTGATGTAGCCGTAGCCCGTATGCGGCTCCGTCGGCTTGATGCCGAACAGCACGAGCTTGCCCGTCGCTGCGACTTCCGCGGCGCGCCGGATGTGCTCGGCGAAGGCGCCAGCATCTTCGATGACGTGATCGGACGGCATGACCGCGAGGATGGCATCGGGATCGTGCTTGAGCGCGACGAGCGCCGCCACCGCAATCGCGGGCGCCGTGTTGCGCGCAACGGGCTCGAGCACAATCGCCCGCGACTCGAGACCAGCGCGATCCAACTCCTCCCGCACGAGGAAGCGATGATCGTTGTTGCAAAGCAGGATCGGCTTCTCGAAGCCAGCGTTCTGCGGCAGGCGGCCGAGGGCCGTACCGAGGAATGACGCGTTCTGGCTATTGAAGAAGCGGATGAACTGCTTCGGATACATCGCGCGCGATAGCGGCCACAACCGCGTACCCGATCCGCCGGAGAGGATAACGGGGTGAATGAAGCTCATAAACAAGGCTCTCCTTATGACGACCGGCGCCGCGCCAGCCAACGTTTCGATATCAGTTTGACGTAGCCGCCAGAGCGGCTGCCATCCGCTCCGCAAATTGTTCCGACGATGATCCTTCCCGTACAAAGAAGAAGTTATTCACGAACTCCATCTCTCGCCGCGGCCGCGACCAGTCGAGGGCTGAGCGATCCTGCAGGCGTGGGTCGAGGCCATCGATGTCGTGGAGTCTGCCATTGTAAATATACGAGCCCCTGTAGCCGCGCTTGCCCATGAATTCGCGAACTCTCGCGATCTGATCGAGAGCAAACAAGTTCTCGATTTCGATCATGAAAATCGGCGCGTTCGCTTCGATCAAACGTTCTGAGCCGCGCAAGACGTCATATTCGTGACCCTCCACATCGATCTTCACGAAGCCGATGTCGCGATCGGCGAACTGATCGAGCGTGGCGGTCCTCACCTCGGCCTCAGCGACCGCGCCGCTTTGCGCTGCCCCTTCGAGTGTCGAATGCCCCGCGCATCCCGCTCCTTTCGACGGCAGAAACAGCGGAAGCGCCCGATCGGGCATCGCGGAAGCCGCCATCTCGATGATCGTCACGTTGTCCAGACGCTCCCGGCGAACCAAGTCGCGCAGCAGTTTTGCGACCTGCACATGAGGTTCGAAAGCGATGACGAAATCCGTGCACCGCGCCAGCCGGATGGTATATCGCCCGAGGTTGGCGCCGACATCGATGCTCCCACGATGGCGATCGACGATATTGCCGATAATTCCCTCTTCGCATTCGGCGAATTTGTCCTGCGCCAAGTGGCGATCATGCATGTGCCTGGGTGCAAGTTTCCAAGCCAGCTGCGAGACCATCGTTCTCAAAGCATTCTGCATCACACCTCCTACGCCTGCGGAAAAGGCCGGGGCACCTCAAACCGCTCATAAGAACGGTAAGCGGCGACAAGACCGTACATCAGCGTTAGAGCCGCTGCGCATCCGTAGACGCCCGCCGTTTGGATACCGAAAGGCAGGAGCACGGCCGTCAGCACAGCGGACAGCAAAGTACTTTTGGCAAGTCGCGGATCGCGGCTCTTGCAATAGAGGCGCAGCGCGCCGATCTCGGCATAAATGCGCGCGAGCATCGCGACCAGCAGCACCCAGAGCAACGGCTCGTACTTCATGAGGAGCGGCCGTCCGAGATAAGGCAGAACAATCCAGATGGCGGCAGCGGAAACGGCCGACAGGACGGACGCTTCCAATAGCGCGGTGCGGGTGGTCTGGACGCTGAGATCTCGGAACGCTTGCTCGTCGCCTGACCTGAAGGCGGACACGAGATGCGGCCGCGCAAACGACATCACCCCGGAGTTCACAAGGTTGTAGATCGCCGTGCTCACCTGCCAGAAAAAGAAGTACACCCCTGCAAGCTCGAGCGACAGGAATGCGCCAACCAGATACCGGTCGAGATAAATCGCCGCCGTGGATCCGAGGCTATTCCCATAAAGCATCGCCGACGTGCGAAGCGAATTCCGGACCATCGCCAGCGATGGCAGATGAAATGCCGTCAAATCGGAGCGCAGAAGATGCGCAGTAAGGACGCCTGCAGCCAAACTTCCGGCAAGCCAGAACATCGCCAGCCCATCGATTGTTCGCCACGCCGGCAATGCGAAAGCTGCGATGATGAACGCGACCGGCCAGGACGCCGAAAGAATGCTCAGAACCACATTTGCCTGAAGTGGCTTGCGAAGCTGAATCAGGAAATCGTAGCCGTCCATCACGAGGTGTTCTCCCGCGATGAGGCCAATAACGATGACAAAAAGCCATGGAACCGCGCCAGCGAAGGCAAGCGCAACAGCCGATGCAAGCGCCATGGCATAGAGAATGGCGTAGAGCGCGAAGTAACCCGTGATGAGCTTTGATCTGTCATCATCCGAGGCGTCCGTCACCTCGCGCATCACCTGGCGATTGATGCCAAATCGCAGAACGATCGGCAGAATTGCGACAAGACCCTGCAGCAGGCCATAGACCCCGAGATCGCTCAGCGACATGAACTTCGCGATGAACAGGCCCAGGAGAAATTTGCTCCCGATGCCGCACACGCGCATCGCGAAGACGCTGAGGCGCAATATCGGAGAGGTCATCGCCTCAGCCATCGGGCGGCCCGCTGCAGGGTCAGACTTCACTGAATGAACGCTTTCGCCTGCCGCGACAGTGTCGCGATCTGCGGCCGGGGAGTGCCATCCTTTGCGGGCGTGAGATTGAAGAAATAATCATCTGGCCACCAGCCGCCGCCGGCCCAGGCGGTCCAGCCGAGCCAAACATCCTTGTTCTCGCGCAAGGTGTTGCAAATGTTGTCGAGAGCCTCGAGCGAAGCAGCATCCCGGCCGGCCGCAAATTCGCCCAAGAACGCCTTGAGCTTTTTCGAACGCGCCCAATTCTGGAAGGCTTGCAGGCGGTCCGTTCCAATAGACGCGCTCATCACCGTGCCCGACGTTCCCGACGAATCCTTATCGAGATACTGATGCACCTCGATTGCGAAGTTGTTCGCGGGATCTGCGATGTTGGCCATCACATCGTTGCCTGAACTGATCCACGAGTGAGCGCCGGTATAGTTCACACCCGGCACCAGGATGAGCTGGTTTGCTCCGGCCGCGCGCATGGCTGCGATGGCGTCATTCGCGATCGGAAGCCATTCCGGCGCCTTGATCCCGGTTGGCTCGTTCATCAATCCGAAAAAGATTGAGTTGTTGTCCTTGAACGCCGTCGCCAATCGCCTGCAGAAGTCCGTAAACGCCGCAGCCGGAACGGTTTGCGACCCAATGACGAAGGCGTCCTTCCAATTATCCGATGAAACGCGCCGCTTCGCATAATTGTGCGTATCGAGAACGACTGTGAGACGCAGCTTCGTAGCGGCATCAACCGTGGCCTTGAGCTGCTTGAGTTCCGCCGCATCCAGTTCGGCATTGAGTTGAGGCTGCAGGCGCTCCCAGCGAAACGGTATCCGGACGATATTGAAGCCCTGCGTGGCGAAGTAGCTCAAGTTCGACTGGGTCGGAAAAGCATAGTCGTAACCGTATCGGCCGGGGATCTTCCCAAATTCGCCGCCTGCAACATTGACGCCCGCGTAGTGAGCCTGCGTAACAGAACGAGCAGCGGGAATATGAAATGCCTGAGCAGCAATGGTCGCGCCTCCAACAACCAGAACATTACGGCGCGTAGGTCTGAAATGCATTAAGTAAGTCTCCTTTCACTACGATTGCGAGAACTTGTCTCGCCCTGCTTCGGAGCCGCTGCTTTGCAGGGCACCCTGGATGAACCACAGCAGCGCTGCGGTTTTGATGGTGAGCAATGAAAAGCTCACAAGCATCGACAGTGTGAGGTAAAGGCAAAGCGCGTGCGTGAACCGCACCTGCTCGATTGTTCTCTCAGAGACGTGCCACGCGATGAATGTCCACAGCAGGATGAGACCCGGCAAAGATTGCGTGACGATCAGATAGGCAAGGCCGCTATCGACCGTCCAATCGACGTACTGGTTGGAAAGTCCCAGAAAGTCTACCAGATCGAAGCGGTGCAAGAGTTCGACTGTACCGGTAAGCCGGCCCGCGAAGTCGTCTGTGCCGGCTTTCAATCCGAGCAATGCGGCAGCGGTAAATAATGTCAGCACGGCCCCGGGCAGGTAGATGATGGCCGAGAATGGCGGCAGATAAGGCGTAATAAGAGCGGCAGCAGCAATGATGAGCGATGCGAGGACGGCGAGCCGCCCGTCGCATCCGAAAAGTAGAAGTACCGTCGTCAGCGCGAGATAGATCGTTGCCGGCCAGCCCAGCCGCCGGAAGCAGGACACGGTGAACGCAATGATGATGCTGCAGTAGTTGCCAAGCGAAACGGGTTCGAGAAACACCGAAGACATTCGCTCTTCAGTGATGAAGGGCAAATACCGTGCATCAGGCCGCGTGGCACTGATGAACAGATCCGAGTTTGTGTTGTAGAACTGATCGGCGCGCGTGCCGCGCGTGTTGATGTAGTAGTCCTGGATATTGAACAGCTTCGAGTGCAGCCCCGGCATCAGCGCTTCGACGGCGAGGACGATAAGCACCACCGTGTGGATCGCCAGCACCGTGCGCGCGAGGTGCTCCTTGGATGAAGCCATGCCGAGCAGCAGGAACACCGGCATGATCATCAAGTCGCGAATGTATTTGGGCTGGAGTTCCTCCGTCGCGATGGAGCGAACGACGCCGAACAGAAAGATGAGCGCCATGGCGACAATCATTGGCGCCATTTCCGGACGCCAGCGCAGCAGCGCAACACCGAGCGCAGCACCGGTCAACAGACCTTCGACGAGCATCACGATGGACGATGACAGCGCCATGACGTTGGCGTTGACGATCGCCAGACCGGCGTTGAACGTTATGCTGGCAATCAGAATGAGCGCAGGCGCAATGAGAAGCAGCCTGCTGTCTGCCAGACCCGCTGCGTGATGATCGAAGCTGTGGCTTCCGGCGCTCGCCACTCCGCTCATGGAGAGAAGCCGCTGCGCCGGTCGAGCCGCGCCAGATGCAAGAACACCATGTTCCCGATCACATAGCGGTGAAACAAGCGCCGGGGCTCCCGCGCGAGACGGAAGATCCATTCGCAGCGTGCGCGGCGCATCCAAAGAGGCGCGCGCCAGGCTTTTCCTGAGGTGAAGTCAAACAAAGCGCCGACACCGACCTGCAATGACACCGGCAGATCGCGGCAATGCTTGTCGATCCAAAGTTCCTGAAGCGGATCGCCCATGGCAACGAGCACCATGTCGGCTCCGGATGCTTTGATGTCCTTGCGCACCCGCTCGATCTCGGCATCGCGTGAAAAATAGCCATCGCGCGCGCCGACGATCGAATGCTGAGGATAGGAAGCCGAGAAGCGCTCGGCCGCGAGTGGGACGATCTCCGGACGCGCCCCAATCATATAAATTCGCAAGCGGTGCCGCGTGTTCTCGAGGTAATAGGGGACGAAGTCTGTCCCATTCAGATTGTCCGGGAATCGCTTGCCGAACTTCATCCAGCTCGCGATGTCGACGCCGACACCATCATTGAAGACGAGAAAGTCTTTGAGGGTCCGGCGCAGATCGGCGTTCTTCGCTGCCAAGCGTAACGTGTGCGCGTTTGCAAAGGCGACGCGCAGCGGCCGTCGCTGTGAAACGGCGCCGTCGAGCACCGTCACGGCATCGTCGCGAGTCATGACGTCGAGCTTCACCCCAAGCAACGTGCGTGCATTCGTGCCGAGGACGCGTTCGTATTCGGCGCGATACAGCTGCTCAGCGCGGTTCCAGTTATGAACTTCTGCGGAAGCCATTGCCGCGGCGCGCGACTGCGCGTGATCTTGCGCACGGGCTTTTATGAACGAACACATCTTGGCGCCTGCCGCGTCCGGATCCGAAAAATTCGTAACAAGGCCGACGCCTGCGCGTTCCACAATCGCTTTGAAACTCGCAATCGCATTGACGATAGGCACGAGGCCTGCTGACAGCGCCTCAACGACCGTCAGCCCGAAGCCTTCGTATTCCGATGCCGACGCGAAGAAACTGCACTTCGATAGCTCGGATTTGATCTCCGCATCGCTCAAGTTCGTGAGGATCCTGATGCTGCTCGCGTGCATGCTGGACTGAGCCGCCGCTTTGACCTGCGCCAGCGTTCCATCGCTGTCGCTTCCAATCAAGACGAGTTCCGCGCCAGGAATCTCGCGAGAAACATGCTCGAATGCCCTGATCAGAGTGACGAGCCCTTTATGAGGAGCGAAGCGGCCGAAATAGACAATTCTGGGCCGGAACGCCTGGCTCGAGGCATCCTTGAACTTGTCGATGTCGACCCCGTTCTCGATCAACCCAACGCGGTTACCGGCAATCGTCCTGAACGTCCGTGCGTCGTTCTCGCTGCACGCGATGACGCGGCGATAATTCCGAAGCGCGGTCTTGGTGACGGTGCGGAAGTAGACCTGCTTCAAGCGCTGCGCAAAGGACGTATGAAAGAAGCCGCCGTGCGTCGTGAGCACCATCGGCTTTCCATGCAGGCGCGCCGTGGCCGACAGAAAATCACTGAAGAAATCGACAGCGTGCACGTGCACGAGGTCGAAGCTCTTCAAATGCGCGAGCGCCTGCGTCGCCAGCGGGTAGCGCCGCGATCCGATGAACGGAATGCGCCGGACGCGAATGCCATTCACGAGATCCTGAGCCGGCAGCACGGTGTCCAGATCTTGGAAGCACCGATTGAGCGTCAGCACCTCCGCATCCAAGCCCGCGGCCTTCTGTGCTTGCGCCAGCGACAAAACCATATTCTCGAGACCGCCCACGGCGGGATGAAACTGACGAACAACATGCAAAACGCGCATGGAGAAAACCTCCTTAGTCGAATGGGACGGCCTCAAACCGGCCGTAGGACTTCAAGCGGAGCCTTGTTGATGATGATGCCGGCCGTGCGAGCGCTGACGGCAGGGCTGGATTTGAGCGCGCGAACAAGCGCGGGCGTGGGCGTTGAACCCCAAGCAGCAACGAGAACACACACATCTAATGACGGCGCCGCCGCCTGCGCGTCGGCATGATTTCCCAACGCCGGAAGATCGCAGATGATGAGATCATAGTTCTGGCGCGCCTGGGCAATCAGCTGCCGAAGCTCCGGAGATGCGAACAACACCGCCGGCCGTACATGGTCACCAACGTTGTCAGCGCCCAAAAAGTCGAAGCCGAATTCCGTATCGACGACATTGCGCTCGAGATCGGACGGGTTCTGCAGAACACTCAAGAATTCGCCCTGAGCCGCGCCGCTGAGCCCGCGCGCAAGGGCGGGCCTATGCAAATTGCCATCTATGAGCAGAACGCGCGCCCCACCTTCGACGCCGAGAACGGCGAGGTTGAACGCAATCGTCGACTTGCCTTCGCCATCCAGCGTCGATGCGATACCCACGACGCTCGGACCTTTGGTGATGTTCTCCCGCAGACGCAAGAGAACCCCGCGCAGACAGTCCTTATCGTCATGGAGCAGAAGCGGCGGCTCCGAACCATTCTTCGGATAAAGCTTGCGGCCGCTGATAAGTGAGACAGCACCGAGCACCGGTAAGCCTGTGTCGGCTTCGAGCCCATCGAGCGTGCGCACCGGCCGTGTCACCTTCTCACGCCGCGCAGCATAGGCGACACCGATGACGCCGCCGCCCAAGAGGGCGGCCCCCAAGATGGCACTGCTGATCGCGGGCGATGTGCGCTCGGGGCTGGCCCGTGTCAGAACGCGTGGGCCCGCACTGACCGGCGGCTCGGCATTCAGGGCGTTAGAATATTCGCTCAGTGTCTGCTGATGCAGAGAGCGATATGTGCTCGCTAAAGCCTCAAGCTTGCGCCGATCACTTGTCTTTTCTGATTGTGTACTCGCCTGCTCTTCCGCAGTCGCTGCACGCTCCTGCAGCTTATCGAGGCGCTGTTCGAGTTCCTGCACCGCTTGCTTTGGCGCATCTCGGACACTCTTTTGATAATCCTCAAGATAAGTATCGAGCACCGCATTCACGAGCTTCGCACCGCTTTCGGGATCGCGCGACGCGAACGTCACCCGCACGACAGAGCCTGACGCGATGGGCGTTACGGTAAGCAGCTCCTTAACTTTTCCGACGATTTTCAGCTTTTCGGCATCGGATCTTTTCGCATAGGGCGAACGTTGTTCCGGTGAAGATGTGCTTGCATCGGAAATAAGATGAGCAGGATCCAACTCAAGCTTATCGAGCGTTGCGGAAATGATCGGATCGCTCTTGATCGTCTGAAGTTGAGCATCGACGAAACTCTCCTTCGAGACGGAACCTGGGAGCGTTCCAGCAGACGCTTGGAATGACGGAAGAAGAGCTTCCCCCGTCACCAAATGACTGCGTTGTTCTAGAGCGAGCACAACTATTCCGGCGAATAGACCAATACTCATACAAGCGAGTATATTTAGGCGCCGCCATTTAAGAGCTGCGCGTAATGCAGATGGCCTCTTTTCGAGTTGAAGCAAATCGGCGTGGTGCAACAATTTCGAGTCTAATTTTTGCACGATCCCACCATATGTCATTCCCCACAAACTAACTTCGGAATAGCAGAAAGGTTTCTTCGCAATCGCGAACAATACGTCGCATTACCTAAATTTTTCAGAGGAGTATCGTCGCGTGCGTTGCACAATAATTGTGCCCCATGAGGCCGCTGAAATTGTCTGAAAAGCGGCAAACTGAAATTTCCAATTCGCTCACGAGATAAATGCTCGGCGCGCAAACCAATTCACCAAGCAAATCGCGGAGACGATATCGATGAATTTGCTCAATCGTCCTCAGTCATTTGCGCTGACAGGCGCTGAACTTAGATCGTCAGGTTCTGACAAATCCTTCGCCTTGCAATTGGCCGTCAAACGCACGGTGGATGTGGTCGCATCCGGTGTGCTCATCGCCTTTGCCTCACCGCTCTTGCTGGGCGCGGCGCTGGCGATCAAAACGACGTCACGCGGACCTGTTCTTTTCAAGCAAGCGCGCTACGGCCTGAACAACGAGCTGTTCGGCATCTACAAATTCCGAACGATGAGGATCGATCAGGGCGATGCGACGGGCGTCAAGCAGACCCGCGCCGATGATCCGCGCGTAACGCCAGTGGGCCGAGTACTTCGCCGCACGAACATCGACGAACTTCCGCAGCTCTTCAATGTGCTTCTTGGCGACATGTCGCTTGTCGGCCCTCGCCCGCATGTTCCGGGCATGCGCGCAGGCGGTCTTCTTTATGAGGAGCTGGTGCCGCATTACTTCAAACGCCATCGCATGCGTCCGGGAATAACAGGCTTGGCGCAGATCAATCGTCTGCGCGGCAGCACGACAGATGCGAAATTCGCCAAGGCGCGCATCGAATACGATCTGGCCTACGCGGAGCACTGGTCGCTGCTTTTGGATTTCCGCATCCTTTGGCAAACGTTCAAATCCGAGCTGCTGCGCGGCACTGGAAGCTGAGGGTGCTTATGAAGAATTGGAAATATCTGGGTGTCGCTCTTCCCATCCTGTTGAACACAACAGGTCTCAGCTTGGCAGCCGACAGCTATCGGCTTCAGCCTGGCGACGCGGTCGATTTCAGCGCAGCCTCTGCGCCTGACATCAAGACGCGCGTAGTCGTCAATATCGACGGGCAAATCAGCCTGCCGCTCACGGGCGAATTCAACGCGCAAGGCCTGACGATCTCGGAACTTCAATCCAAAGTGCGCGGTGAAATATCAGCAAAGGTGCTTCGCCGCCGTACGAGTGATGGACGTCAGCTCTCGGAAATGCTGGCGCCGGAGGAGATCTCGGTCACTATCGCGGAATACCGGCCGATCTACGTCAATGGCGATGTCTCACAACCGGGACAGCAGGTGTTCCGGCCCGGGATGACGGTGCGCCAGGCCATCACGTTGGCCGGCGGAGTGGATGTCATGCGCTTTCGCGCGCAAAACCCGCTCCTCGAGGAAGCGGACTTCCGCGCCGATTATGAAGCACAATGGACCATCTTCGCTTCCCAGCAGGCCAAGATCCTGAGGCTCAAAGCGGAACTTGACGGTAAGGACAAGATCGACCGCGCGCAGTTGCTCAAGACGCCGATATCCGAGCAGAAGGCCAAGGCCATCGTCGATCTCGAAGAGGATCAGCTGAAAACGCGCAACAGCCTGCATCAGACGCAGCGCGAATATCTGCAAGCCGCGATCGCCAGTCAGAACAATCGCATCAACACCCTTCTGCAGCAGGAGGAAAAGGAGAACCTCGGCGTCCAGGCTGACACCGAGGAGCTCGACCGCGTCAAGGAACTGTTCGGCAGGCAGACGCTTCCAATCACACGTGTCATCGAGGCACGGCGGACAATCCTGCTGTCCTCGACGCGATATCTGCAAACCGTCGCGCAGCGCGGCGTTTCCGAGCGCGACCGCGTCGATCTGGAGGCACAGCTGAACAAGTTGCCTGACGAACGGCGCGAAAGCATCCTGGCGGAAATACGCAATACCGAAACGGAAATGGCTGAAACCCGCGGCAAGCTCCAAGCGCTCGGAGATAAGCTCATCTACACGGGCCTCGTTCGCTCGCAACTCGTGCGCGGGAACAACAGCGAGCCGAGCATCCGCATTCACCGCAAGAAGGACGGCCGCTCCGTCGACCTCACCGCCACGCAAGACGAGGAGCTGGCACCCGGCGACGTCGTCGACGTGGCGCTGCAAATGCCCGAGGGCAGCGCGCCATCCCCGCAGTCAGATGAGAGAAGATCCCAATAGTGCTTCACATCGGTCAATCCACATACGATCTGAAAAGCTCTCGCTGGTCACTCGGCCAGCTCTTGAGCGTTCTCAAATGGTGGCGCCGCGCGATCTTGATGGCGATCCTCGCCTGCCTCGGCGGAGCCCTTGTGTACCTTGCGGTGACGCCTAATAAGTACATCGCGACTGCTGTCCTGCTCACGGAAACCAGACAGATGCCTGGAGACGACGACGCCTCGTCACGCGAGGCGACCGTCGACAGCAGCGTCGTTGAATCTCAGGTCGAAGCAGTTCGCTCGGCGAGCCTTGCGCTGCATGTGATTGATAAGCTCGGCCTCGCCGACGACCCCGAATTCGGCAATCCGAAACCAGGCTTGCTCTCTCGCCTGTTGTCGATAGTCCCGGGCCTTGGTTCAGGATCGCGCGAAGTCGACCGGCGCGAAATCGCTTTGGATAACTTTTTGACCAAGGTCAAAATCGAGCGGATCGGAAGAAGCTACGTAGCGCAGATCGACGTAACGTCCGTCGATAGCGAAAAAGCCGCCAAAATCGCTAACGCGATTGCGGAGGGTTACATCGATGAACAGCTGAGCTCGCGCCAGGATACGCAAGAGCGCGCCAACAAGTGGATGGAGGACCGGCTCACGGAGCTTCGCGCGCAAGCCGAACGGGCTGACAAGGAAGCCCGCGAAGCCGCGAGCGAACCCAACCCGGCACCCGCTGCCTCTGCTGATGGCGGCCCCACTGACTTCAAGGTGCGAGACCTCAATGACAAGGCGCGGAGCGCGCGCGCGAACTATGAGGCCTATCAGAACCGCTACACGCAGGCGCTGCAGCTGCAAAAGATCGCGATTCCGACGACCGGTGCCCGCGTATTGACGCGCGCCATCCCCCCGACCCGTCCCGGATCGCCCCGCAAGATCCTCGTGCTTGCGCTGTCGCTGATTGCCGGCTGCACGATTGGCGTCCTCGGAGCCTTCGGCGCCGAGTTTCTTCAGCCTGCCGTGCGAACGCGCGCGCAATTGTCGGGCGCACTCGGGATCAGAGCGTTCGGACCATTGCCGTCGATCAAAGTCCGCACGAGCCTGTTCGGGCGCGATAAAGAATTGCCGGTTGCGCTTGTCAAAGATGCTGGCAATGGCGCAGCTCTCGCTGAGAATGAACTGCGCAAGATAAAGCTCGCGTTCGGCCAACGCGGTGCCGAGGATAGCGCGCGCATCATCGGCGTCACATCTCCACGGCCGCAGGACGGCAAAACCACGATCAGCTACAGTCTCGCTCTCCTCGCCGCGCAGGCAGGAAGCAGAACGCTGCTGATCGATGCCAACACGCACAATCCGACGTTGGCTCGCGCCTTCTGCGAACCAAGCGCCGCGCTGCTCTCCGATTTCATGGCCTCGACCGACGGCAATTTCACGGTCGCCCGCTTGTCCGACCATCTGAGCTTCCTGGGTCAGCACAAGCTCGGAACGGATGGCCACCCGGCCGATGTCCTCAGTTGCGAAGGGATGCGGAATGCACTGCGCCGTGCCCAGAGCCACTTCGACTACATCATCATCGATCTGCCGGCAGGGCTCGATCACATGGAGCCGCGCGCGATCGCGTCGCTGCTTGACGGCGTTCTCATCGTGACCCGCTGGGGCAGCCCGATCGTCGATATCGAACACTGTCTGGAAAACGCCGACGGACTTGCAAGCCGTGTGATGGGCATCGTGATCAACAAATCACCCGAGGTCCAATCCAAGGGATCCATCCGGCCTATGAAAGCGGCGACAAGGATGATGGCCAAGGCTGAGCGCGCTGAAGTGTGAGGGATATTGAACTGCGGGTTATCTGCTTCAACGATTTTTTTAGCGCCAACCTCGGCGATCGCCTGCTTGGGCGCTGTCTGCACGAGGGGCTTCGGGGCGAACTCGACGGCCAGGTAGACGGTTGGGATATCGACGGCAAGAGCGAACCTGCCTCGACCGCACCTTCACGGCCGTCAAAAGCACGCGCGATGATCTTGCCGCTCGTGCCCCGGCGGATAAAGACACGGCTCAACGTTCGGCGCGCGCGCCACCGGCTGTTGTCCGAATGGCAGAGAGCGATCAACGGCACGCCTGTGTCCGCGATCGTCGTCGGCGGAGGACATTTGCTCACGGGAACGACGGAGTATTTTCCGGCTCGGCTCAGTGCTGTCGGAGAACTCGCACGCGCGCTTGGAATCGGCATTCACGTGCACTCCGTCGGCGTCTCTCACCCAGACACTTGGGAAGCTGCGGCGGGCGAGGAGTTACGGCGCTTTCTTGAGCATTCGCCAATCGAAAGCATCAGCGTCCGCGACGAGCAATCAGCGGAACACCTGAGCCGAGCGCGTCTGGCGCGCAACGGCATCAGCATCGCGCCCGATCCGGGACTCCTCGCCGCGAGAACCTTCGGCGTCGAAAAGCAATCGCTAAGCGCCCGCTTCAGCGTTGGATTGGGCATCATGTCGCCCGCCGCGGTCACCAACATACGGCCGGAGCCATCGGGGATCACCGATGCGTTCTGGATCGATGTCGCGCGGCGCATATCGGCCGCCGGTGGGGAAGTCGGCCTCTTCACCACGGGAGAGGCCGGAGATATTCGTGCCGCGCGCCGCGTATCCGAGCTGCTGAGCGCGAATGGCATCGCGCACACCGCCTCAGGCATCGCCCCGAAAGACGATGGTGATCTCGTCAATAACCTTTCAGGTTTTGAGGCCGTGCTGGCGCAGCGCCTGCATGCGTCGATCATTTCGTATGCGCTTGGCGTTCCCTCGATCGGACTGGGCTGGGATCCGAAAGTTCGCGCCTTCTACCGCCTGACCAATCGCGCCGAGTATTTTCTCGACGACCGTGGCGCACGCCCTGAAGAGGCTGCAGCACGCGTGCTGCAAGCCGCGCGCGAAGGCTTGGATGAACCGCACCGTGCGCAGCAGATCGAGGCATGTCATCAGAGCATACGCTCGCTCGCAGCAATGATCACGCAGGGGACCTAAGGTGCGGATTGTTCACGTCCTCTCGGGCACGCCGGGCAACCGCTGCGGTGTCCTCGATTACACGAACAGCCTCGTCGGAGCCCTGGCTTCCGTGCACGACGGTACGGAATGCGCGCTCGTGAAGACGTGGTCGCTCAGCGAGGCACTCCGAATTTCCCGCACGCACCGCAGCAAGATCATTCACATTCAGTATCCAAGCCTGCAGATGGGCAAGGCGCCCTGGTGGGCGCTTCTGGCACTGAACAGGCGCACGATCCTGACGCTCCACGAGTTCCGGATCTTCTCAACCGCGCGGAAGCTCTATTGCCTCCCTGCGGCGTTGCTGGCGAAGCAGATTGTCTTTTCGAACGACGAAGAACGCCGAGCGTTTCTCTCTTGGTATCCCTTCGCAGCGAAGTCCTGCAGCGTCATTCCTATCGGCAACAACATTCCCGTGACGCCCGCGTCTCAGAATGAGCGCATGCGCCGGCTGATCTACTTCGGTCAGATTGGTGAGAGCAAAGGCCTCGACCTCGTCATCGAAGCCGTCGCCGAACTGCGAAAGCAAGGTTCGCAAATTCCCGTCGCCTTCGTTGGCGCCATCACCGACGCCTCTTCCCCCATAGTGGCGCGCGTCAAAGATGCGGCCACCAGATACGGCATCGAACTCCATCTGAACCTGAGCAGCGAGGATGTTTCGAGAGAACTCAGGCGCGCCACTTATGCGTACATGCCGTTCCCCGATGGCATTACGGACAAGCGCGGCTCCGCGCTCGCCTGCCTCAAGCACGGCGTGTCCGTGCTGACGACCCACACCGCTGAGACGCCCGCCTGGCTACGCGCCGCGACGATCAATTGCGAGAGCCCGCTTGAGGCGGCGCGCCACGTTATGGCGCCGAGCCCGCCAGCGATCGATGCCGAGGCACTGCGCGCCGGTTTGGCCGAACGCGAGTGGCCGGCGATTGCCAGCCGTCACCTCGCCATCTATGAGCGCGCCGCGCTCTAGGCGGGAGCTATTGCGGACGCTGAGTTGCCGGCTTCACCGGGCCCAATTCAGATTTGAACTCACGCCCCGGCCCGATGAGCGTCCAAGTCGATGACGTTATCGCCAGGCGCATTGACGGGCGAAAAGTTCGTCACCTTGTTGCTGTCGCAGACATAGAGCCACTTGGCATCGAAAAGTTCGCCGTCGCGAATGAACCCGAGAATGGCCCCATGCTTGGGCCGCCAGAATAGCGTAGGCGGCAACGCAGTCCCGGCCTCTGCCCAATCGGGCTCGACGTATTCTCCGATGGGCTTCCACTCGATCATCAGGCTTCCTTCATGGTGAATACCCGCCAGGACTGACTGCCCGGCAAGGCCGTCTCAAGATAAGATTTCGATTGGCCCTTGCACAATGGCACACGCGACCCCATCTCTTCGTTATGTGGAATTACCCGAAGAGCGCGCAGCATCAAGCGGCAATTGATGCCATGAAACCCGAACGCGATCGCGAAGCTGCAAAATCGAGGGCTGCTGAAGCCAAGCTCCGCCGCCAGCGCGAAGCCGTTCAGGCCCTCCAGGAGCGCGAGAGCGAGCGTCAAGCTATCCAGCTGAAAACGCAGCGACTGCGCGCCGAACGTCTCGCCCGGGAGGCTCTTGAGCCTCCGGCGCCTAAGAAGCAGCCCCGATTGACCGCCAAAGGCGCCGCACGGGCCGCCTCGAAGAGCACCAAGCCGGTGCATTGACGGGCTGAGCCGCGGCCGCGGCTTTTAACCGGAAGCATTCCTTTTAACATAAGCGTGCGGGCGAACCCGCGCGCTTTTTTTGTGTTTCGACGCTCGGCTCACGACTTGCTCCGCCAACGAACTTCTCACAAAGCCCGCAGGTGCCTACGTGCATCGGCCGTTCCGGCTTACCCGGCCAATATCCGTATCGATCCATGCAAAAGCCCCACAGCCCGGCAAACGCTGCAGACCCCGATTATATTTTGAGGTCGGATTGACCTTACACATTATGGACACATAACGTCCTCAATGCGTTTGCTCTATCCGCGAAAGCGCGTTGCAGGATCGAACGAGAGAGGATGCATCCATGAAGTCCCTTTTGAAGCACACACTGATGGCCGCTACCTTCGCGATGATGCCGCTCTCGGCGCACGCGGCTGATGCGGACAGCGGCATCGAACTGGCCTTCATGCCAAGCTCGATGGATGTCACCTTGCTCAACGAAGGAGGCAAGTTCGTCACCATCGACATGAAGTCCCTCGCCAAGGGCGACAAGTGCCATATGGAAAAAGACTCAGTCATTATGAAAGTGGGCCCAGGGCCGACGCCCGGAACGACGCTCGTTCGCTACGCCGCGCCCAATCTTACCCACGGCGGCTGCCCCTTCATGACCGAGTTCGAATTGTCCGATGCCGACTACACGACGGCGCGCGCTGCGTTCACGGCCAAGACGGATGAAGCCTCCAAGAAGATCGACGATCTCAAGAAACAGCTCGGCGACAAATGGAACGAGCTGACGACGACGGATAAGACGGAGAAGAAGTGACCTCACAAAGCCAAAGGCTGCCGCTACTTGGCCTTTCGCTTTTTCTTTGCCGTCTCGTTGCGCAGCAGGGAGATCAAATAGATGCCAAGCGCTATCGGCGCGCCGATGGCCAAAACCATCTTGATCTCTTCAAGCATCGCGCACTCCCCTTCGACGATCCTCGAGCCAATGTCGTAGCACAGACGCCAGTGGCCCTTTCAAGCACCTCGCGCGAACGGCTATTATCCCACACGCTTTTCGCGCATCTGATGCCGGAAATCATCAGTCGTGTGAGCATTTGAGCAAAAAGGCCGAAGGGAAACCGCCCTTCGGCCTTCGCTGTCTGGTTCAACTCGTTAGCAGCCTTCCAACCACATGCACCTATTGTAGAAATACCCGCCCACTTCCCATTGTCGGGCGCAGCTCGCCTGCGTGGCCTCGCAATTGACAGCATAGTAAGGCGTGCCGCCAGGGCCGCCCGGGCGGTCCGGCCACCCGAACTTCTGGACCTTGTGCACCAGCGGGCGCGCCGCCGGCGCCACCGAAATTCTTGGATCTGCAATAGCGGCCTGCGCGAAAACACCGGCCGCACATGCAATCAACCCGATCGTTATACTTTTCATTGAGCGTCTCCTTGCTTGGAAGCACGAAGACTCTACCGGCGCTGAAGCACGAGACTGAATTTCCCATCTACGCGCTGAACATCGGGTTCATGGACGAACGCGGTTGAAGCGCTATCGATGACGCAGCGCACGCCCTAAACTGCTTTGCAAAAAAGCACTAAGCGCAGAGCTGCGCGCGAAGCCTTCATAACCTGACCTGACAAAAAACTACGGATGAAGACTGTTTCGCGATGCCACAAAAAATCGCCGGAAGCGATGGCTCCCGGCGTCAAGCTCATTCGTCTTCCCTGGTTTCTCAACACCCGTAACGCCACATGCAGTGCATGAATCCCGGGCCGCCCCAGCCCCAACGTTCCGCGCAGACATGACGTGCTCCGGGACACCCCATCATCATCATGCCTGGTGGACCTGGCGGTCCCGGAGGCGGCGGTGGTGGCGGCCCATGTGGTGGCGGCGGCGGAGGCGGAGGTCCCTGCGCGAGCTGAACCGCCGGCTGATCCGTTCGCGCGGTATTGATGCTTGGCGCCGCCAGCGAGGCCGTCGCAATTGCGGCAGCGCTGACTGCAACAAGCCCGAATATGAAGTTTCTCATTGCGCGTCTCCATTGCTTGGAAGCAACGGACGACTCTAGCCCTGCATCACGGCGCGTCGGGATTTCCAGCCTTGACGCTGAACATGAGGTTCACGGCCGATCTCGTTTGATGCGCGTTCACTGAAGAACCAACGGCCATATTAGAAGAACGAAGTTGATCTTCGATTGCAGAAAAAAGTGCCGAGCGCGAACACGCATGACAGAGCCGGGAAGCTGAAACTTCCCGGCAGTCCGAAGTGCCGCTCATTTCAGCGAGCACTCATACTCAACAGCCATGGCGCCACATGCAGCGGCGGAAACCGGGGCCGCCCCAGCCCCAGCGATCGGCGCAGATATGGCGCGCGCGGCCGCAGCCGCGGTACCCATAGCCGTATCCGAACCCAGGGCCGTAGCCATAACCCCAACGGGGCCCGCCCCAGCCGCGATGCCAGTGGCGATGCCCGACGTCTTGAACAATGGACTGTGAGGCCAAGGGCGCCGGCGCCGGATGCGCCCAAGCCGACGTGGCGATCAGCGCGCTTCCGAGTGCAAGTAAACCGAAAAGACATTTCCGCATGGGTGTCTCCATCGCTTGTTATGCAAGAGACAGTATGGGCCCAAATATTTGCGGAATTTTGCGCTTACGATGACGTCGTCAACGAAACGTTCCGCCTTCCGCATATCCGCTGCAATTGACGGGTGTTCGCGGACGCGCGAGCGCGTTCATTGACGCGGTACGGACGGCTGAACGGGGTTCGCGCCGGGCTGCACCGTATCAGGGCCTGCGGCGGGAGCTTGAACCGTCGCGGGCGTCACTCTTGGATTCATCTGCCCGTAATAGTAAGCGCTGACAGCGAGCGCAAAGGCCGCAAGCAGCACAGCCACGAGAACGTTCAGCGTCGTATCCGTTTTGCGAACGGCCTCGTCGATGCCGCGGCTTTCAGTCCAAAACGCCATCGTTGTCTCTCCTCCGTTAAGGCGTGTCTTGCTTCGGAGCGTCGGACGCAACGAGCGCCGTAGGCGGCGTCAAGACCTTTCCCGTATCGTCGGTGAGTATGCGCCCGTACATCAGCGACGATACGAGCACCGCACCGAGAGCGAACGAGGCCAATACTCCGATCCATGTGACGCGGCGCGCATAGCGGCGAGCCTCGGCTTCGTCCTCGAGGTCGACGAATTCGTGCTCTTGATCCAATGCCATCGCGAAGCCTCCGACAAACCTCCGGAGGAAAAACGGCGTGCGCTGAGCGAGGTTCCGAGTGTCGAGGATTGGTGGCGCCAACGAAAAAGAGAGCGGCATGTCAGCCGCTCTCTTCTTTGAGCTTGTCACTCATCAACAGAACCAATTGGGGACGGCGCGGTTCTGTCGGCCGCCGATCAAACCTCTGGGGTAGAGGTTGCCATGTATATCCATGGACAACAACTACTCAGCACTAATGCTGCTGTCGG
Organism: Hyphomicrobium sp.; assembly: GCF_035687085.1. Classification (GTDB taxonomy): domain Bacteria; phylum Pseudomonadota; class Alphaproteobacteria; order Rhizobiales; family Hyphomicrobiaceae; genus Hyphomicrobium_B. The sequence continues at coordinate 455,846 of NZ_DASRYS010000013.1, forward strand.
CACCTCCTAAGCAATCTGATTTGGGTGCGGATGGTCAAGCCCGTCGCAGCGGTCGCAGGGTAAATTAATCGCATGAGCCTCCCCGGCCACACGCCCCTCATGTCTCCGGACGAGCACAATTTGAGCCGCGGGAACCACCCGCTAGGAAACGCGTTTGGGGATGCGGAGCGCGGCAATTGCCTCACTCGTTTAGGATGCCGGCTCTGTGCGGACGAGCCGGCATCCTGTTGGCTTTAGGAGCAACATGCAGATCACGTGCTACAGCTCGGACGAGCTCAAGAAACTCGCGCGCATAATCAACGAAATTCTCGCCGAGACGCGCAGCCGCTGTCCGGAACTTTCAACGGATGACGTCGTGCAGCGCGTCTGCGCCATTGCCGACCAGGGTGAACGCGATATCTCGAAGTTTCGCGAAGCCGTGATGGAAGTAGCGGCCTGAGGGCCATAAGCTCAAGACTATAAAAAGCGGCGCATGCGCCTCACAAGCTTATGCCCATTGCCGCAAGTCCTCGTCATTTCGAAGAAACCAAGCGTAGGTCGCAGCCAAGCCGTCTTTGAGCCTGGTCTGGGGCCTCCAGCCGCTTGCCGATAGACGCGACACGTCGAGCAACTTGCGCGGCGTGCCGTCGGGCCTCGACGGATCAGTGACGATCTGCCCTTTGAAGCCCACGACCCGGCAGATCTGGTGCATGAGTTCCAGGATTGTAATGTCCTCGCCCGTGCCGATGTTGACGTGGCCTCCCCCGCCGTAGGCCTTCAGAAGATGAACGATTGCGTCGGCAGCGTCATCGACGTGAAGGAATTCACGGCGTGGCGTCCCGCTTCCCCATACCGTGACGGTGGCCGCGCCAGCGCGCTTGGCTTCGTGCGCCTTGCGCAGCAGCGCAGGGATCACATGGGAGGTCTCCAGATCGAAATTGTCGCCCGGGCCATAGAGGTTGGTGGGCATTACTGAGAAGAAGTCGGCGCCGTACTGCGTGCGATAGGCATCGCACAGCTTCAGCCCGGCGATCTTCGCGATCGCATAGCAATCGTTCGTGGGCTCGAGCGAGCCGGTGAGCAGCGCCTCCTCACGGATCGGCTGCGGCGCCAATTTCGGATAGATGCAGGACGAGCCGAGAAAAATGAGCTTCTCCACGCCGGCGCGAAACGCCGAGTGGATCACGTTCGTCTCTATCGCGAGATTTTCGTACAAGAATTCGGCTGGAAAATTGCTATTGGCCTGAATGCCGCCGACCTTCGCCGCAGCCATGAGGACAGCGTCAGGACGCGCCTCGAACATGAAGCTGCGAACCGCCGCTTGATCGAGCAGATCGAGCCATTCCCGCCCCGCAGTAAGGACCTCACAAGGCTCCCGCTCGAGGCGCCGCACAAGCGCCGACCCCACCATCCCGCGATGGCCGGCGACAAAGACGCGTTTTCCCGAAAGTTCGTAGAGCATCCGCGTACGGGCTTCGATCAGGCTGACCGGTCGAGACGCCAATGCTCCCGCTCGATGAGATGCATATCGGCGTCGACCATCTCGGTGACGAGTTCAGAAAAGGTGGTTTTATGCTTCCATCCGAGTTCCGCGAATGCCTTCGATGGATCGCCGAGCAGAAGATCAACTTCGGTCGGCCGGAAATAATCGGGATCGACCCGCACGAGCACTCTGCCGCTGTTCGCATCGCGACCAACTTCATCTGGGCCGGTGCCTTCCCAGCGGATGCTGCGGCCGACCCTTTGAAAGGCGAGTTCAACGAATTCGCGCACCGAATGCGTCTCGCCCGTCGCTAAAACATAATCGCCGGGCTTGTCCTGCTGAAGGATGCGCCACATGCCATCGACGTAATCGCGCGCGTGGCCCCAATCACGCTTTGCATCGAGGTTCCCAAGATAGAGGGTGCGCTGAATGCCTTTCTCGATGGCCGCGACCCCGCGGGTGATCTTGCGCGTCACGAAGGTTTCGCCCCGCACCGGACTTTCATGATTGAAGAGGATGCCGTTCGAGGCATGTAAGCCGTAGGCTTCGCGGTAATTGACCGTGATCCAATAAGCGTAGAGCTTGGCGACCCCGTACGGCGACCGGGGATAGAACGGTGTCGTCTCCGACTGCGGTGTTTCGCGAACGCTGCCGTAGAGCTCCGATGTCGAGGCCTGATAAAACCGTGTCGATCGCGCAAGTCCGAGAATGCGGATCGCTTCCAGCAGCCGCAGCGTACCCAGCGCGTCTGCATTGCCGGTGTACTCCGGCGTCTCAAAACTGACGCCCACATGGCTCTGCGCCGCGAGATTGTAAATCTCATCAGGCTGGATTTCCTGCACCAGCCGGATGACGTTCGTCGCGTCCGTCAGATCGCCATAGTGAAGATGAAAGCGCGTCGGCCGCTCTCTCGGATCGCTATAGAGATCATCGATGCGCTCGGTATTGAAGGAAGAAGACCGTCGCTTCATTCCGTGGACTTCGTAGCCCTGCTGAAGCAACAGGCGTGCGAGGTATGATCCGTCCTGGCCGGCCACCCCGGTGATGAGTGCCGTCCGCCTGCCCTGCGCCATACGTTGCCCCTCGCCAACTGCTACCCTTGATAGTAGTTGAATCGCGAGCACAAGCAACGGAAGTTAACACCTAAGGACTATATCCAGAGCCGGCAGGCGCGTTTCGCTGTGGACAACCCGCCGGCACTCGACGCATGGGGCCAACCAGCTAATCGGCGGTCCCGTTCATCGAGGGCGAGGTCGGATTCTCGGGATCGATGCGCTGACTGAGCGGCACGTTCTGACCAGACGAAGTCGTGTCGTCTTCCTCAGGCGAAGTCGGCTTTTCGACCCTCTGTCCGATATTATCGGTGCTCCTCCACCCCATGTAGGCGCGAGGCGTGTAGTATGGGGCGCCGTACACTCCGCGAGGCTGAGCGAGCACGGGCAGCGGCGCGAGGATCGCGCTGAAGGTAGCAAATCCCAAGAGAAGCTTAAGCATATCCATTCTCCGAAAGAGGTCTTTCCGGAGAACCTGAGGTAGTTGTCACCGTTCCGTCATAATGGAGCCGCGGCCGCTAAATCGGAGAGGAACCCCCCATCCGCCCTTAGCGTTGCAGAGCGAACGCCTAAGGAGCCGCTGATGACCATAGATTCTCTGGCCGTGAGCAATAACGAGCCGGCCGAGCTGTTCGACGCGCGATCCCGCATCGCGCGCCTGGAGGCCAAGCTTGAGCAGGCCGACTTTCTCTTGGCCGACGCGCTGGAAGGCGCGATCGACTACGAAGACATGGTTCGAAAATTGAAGATGGCGCAGATGACGCTCAAGGAAGCCCTGAGCAAGGAAAGCCAACTGCTGCGCGCTTAGAACGCTCCTGAGTGCACGACGCGGTACTGGTAAGGCATGTTCGAGCAGTAATGTACGCCTGCACGTTCCGCGTCTTCCACGGACTCGAATGCGCCGTCGATCACCTCATCGCAGCCACCGAAACAACCCTCATCGTCGCCGCGGCAGGACTCGCACCAGACGACCACGCGAAATTTTTCCATCATTCACCCCGTAGTGCTGTTCGCACGCGATACCCTCGCTCACGCGCAGAGCCTTTGTCGGATTTCGCTCCTGAATTTCGGATGAATGTCCTCGTGAACTTCGTGTGTTGCCGATCACGAAGGCGCAGCATCGTGGCTTAGGCTTGATTGTAAGTTAATCGGGCTTTAACTCAGCCGCTTCGATTTTACGAACAGCCACTCACAAGCTTGGTCATGTCCAGCAAGGCCAGAAAAACGAACTCGCGTTACGGGCGGCAGGTGCTCGCCGTGATCATCTCGAACAGCCATGAACTACGCTCACGACGAAGTCGCGCCTGCCGAAGCGCGCGACCGAAAATCCTCAAGCAATTACGTGTTAGGTGAGCATTGTTGCAGACAAGATTTATCCCAAAACCTTGCGCATTCTATGCGGGGACAGAATTGCACCCCTGCGCAATTGGGTTACCTTCCTCCTGCCGCTGACCGCGGTCTCATCTTCAAGGCTGGCACGCTGGTTTAAAGAATGGCGCGCGTTTCGAGAAAAAATCAGATCTTGGCAGCGATGGCCGGCCGCGTGGTCTCCGGGCTGATCCACGTCGTCAAAAAGACGTCGAGGCCCATCTACCAGCCCCCGACGTTCTTTGAAGATCTGCGCTCCCAGGTGCCCTTCATCTTTGCGATGTGGCACGGCCAGTTCATGATGCTGGCTGATGTCAACACACGCGAATACAAGGTCGCCGCGATGGTCTCCCGCCACGGCGACGGCGAAATCGTCGCCCATTTCCTCAGGGGCTTCGGCATCTCTGCAATACGCGGCGCAGGAGCGGGCCACCGCAAGCGAAATCGCGGCGGAGCCTATGCGTTGCGCGCAGCCGTGCGGGCCTTAGAGGAAGGCACGATCGTCGCCATGACCGCTGACGTTCCCCCCTGCCGGCCGCGCCATGCCGGCGAAGGGATCGTGACGCTCGCGCGCCTTTCGGGCCGTCCGATCATTCCTATCGCCGCCGCCACATCCCGCTGCATCGTGCTCAATACCTGGAGCAAGATGACGATCAACCTGCCGTTCTCCGATCTCGCCCTCGTCGCCGGCGAACCGATCTTCGTCGCAGCCGATGCTGACGATGTCGAACTCGAACGCAAGCGGCGCGAAGTGGAAAATGCGCTCAACACGGTCACGAGCCGGGCCTACGAAATCGCACGCGCAACCGAACCCAAGCTCGACAGCGCCTCGCCCCAGGCAACGAGCAGCCGCAACACCTGATGAAGCTTATTCTGCCGCCACGCTGCTGAGCTGCATCTCGCGCTCGCGCTGGCGCAGCTTGTCTTCGGCCTCGCTCATATAGCTGCGCACGCGTGGAACGGCATCGATCGTCTTTGCGAGCTGAATCTGGAAGACCATGAGGCCGCCATAGCGGAACCCGGCTTCGGCCGCCGCCAAGTAGAACTCCCACATTCTGCAGAAACGCTCGTCCAGCACAGTGGCTGCTTCCGTCCGCCGGGCCATGAAACGGCTCCGCCACGCTGCGAGCGTATCGGCATAATGGAGCCGCAGGATCTCGACATCCGTCACGATGAGACCCGATTGCTCGATTGCGGGAAACACCTCCGCCAGCGAGGGAACATAGCTGCCCGGGAAGATATATTTCGCGAACCAGGGATTGGTCGCAAAGCGGCCGTCCATCCGGCCGATGGAATGGATCAACGCCACGCCATCATCTTTGAGGTTACGCCGGACGGTATCGAAGTAGACGTCGTAGTCCTTGAGGCCGACGTGCTCGAACATGCCGACAGATACGATACGGTCAAAGCTGTCGCGCGGCGCACGGTAATCTTCGAGACGAAACTCCACCTGCGAAGTCAAACCGCGTTCGCCCGCCCGGCGCTGCGCCACCTTGAGCTGTTCTGGCGAAAGCGTGAGGCCCGTGACCGAGGCGCCCGCAATGTCTGCAAGATAAAGCGCGAGACCGCCCCACCCGCTGCCGATATCCAGAACACTTAAACCGGGCTTGAGGAGCAGCTTGGCGGCGATGTGCCTTTTCTTGGCGAGCTGCGCTTCATCGAGGCTCTGTCCCGGCTCGTCGAAATAGGCGCACGAATACTGCCGGTCGGGGTCGAGGAACAGCTGATAAATCCGGTCGTCAATATCGTAATGGTACTGAACATTGGCACGCGCACGGCGCTGCGAATTCCGAAGGTGCCAGCGCCCAAGCGTATTGCGCAATAGGATTCGCATACGCCCGAACTGCGGCGGCGTAAGCCCATGAAGGTTGCGCCCAAGAAGATCCAGAAGATCGTAAACGGAGCCGCCCGAGACCTGCAATCGGCCGTCCGTGAAGAGCTCACCGAGAGCCATCTGAGGATTGAAGAAAAGCTCGGCGGTGGCTTTTGCATCCATCAGCTTGACGGTTAGTGGCAGGCCGCTCCCATCTCCCGCTGTGACCCGCTCACCGCTGGGAAACTCCAGCGTCAAGGTCCCCTTCTGAATGCAGCGATCAAGTAGGGATTGTAATGCGCGTTTCATGGGTGATGCAGCCCCAGCCGACCCAACAAAGCATAACCAGCGGAAAACCGTTCAGTTCCGCACGGGGTACTCGCCTCGCAAACGAAACTTAGGACAGGCGCCCCGGTTTTTCACGTGCATTGGGTCAACGCAGTAAAATCACTCTGAAGGGTTGTAATTTGCGCAAGAACCAAAAGCACGCGTCCAAACGGCATTCAAACAAAAGGCAGAATAGCTCATCCCGCCAATCTAAGGCTAGGTGGTCTGCCGAGGTCACCGAGTCGAGCGATGCGCTCGACCTTGAAAACCATGTGTTCGCACGCAAACCGGCCGAAATCGCGCAATCGCTAAAACGTTCAGCCGAACACAGCCGCAAGCGCAAATCGAGCCCGTTTCAGTCGGCAATGTCGATGCTGACCTTTTATATCAATCGCGCCGGCAAAAATCTGGGCGCCAAGCGGCGCCGGGCGCTCGACCGTACAAAGAGCGAATTGCGGAAAGCCTTCGGCCGCCCGGCCAAATAGACGACAAAACAGGCAGAACGCTCAGAAACGCGGCGCGTTCGGTGTCTCGCTCCGGCTCACGCCGTGCTCCGTCTTCTCCCAATAGAATGGCCGGAGCACGAGGTCGATAATCGCACGATAACCCGCAACGGAAATGGCAAGCCAATAGACGGGAAGGAAGAGAATGGAAAAGAGCCGTCGCGCCAGGCCTTGCCCCGTCGACGTGACGGTGATGAGCGCTCCCGCTGTGAGATATCCCATCGCGAGATTCAATCCGCACAGCCACATCAGGAACCGGCTTTCCGGAAGAATGGATGTGCCGAGCACTGAATGGATCGCCGCGAACACATAGAACCACGGGTGACAAAGCATCGACGCGAGCATCGCGCAAAGGGTCACCTGAAATCCTGCAAAGCGCCAGGGACCAAGATCACGCCAGAGCCGCACTGGCCGGCGCATATGCACGAGATAAGTCTGCATCCAGCCTTTGGTCCAGCGCGTACGCTGGCCGAGCCACACGCGCCATGTCGTTGGAGCCTCCTCCGTCGTCTCGGAGTCGATCATCTCAACTTCATATCCCAGCCGCGCTAGGCGAATGCCGAGATCGGCATCTTCCGTGACGTTGAACGGATCCCAGCCGCCGCACCTGAGAAGAACATCGCGCCTGAAGTGATTGGACGTGCCGCCGAGCAGAATTGGCCATCGCAAGTGTTCGAGAGCAGGAAGCAATCCGCGGAAGAGCGCGGCGTACTCGAGCGAAAACTGACGGCTGAAGAAAGACTCATCGCCGTTGAAAACTGCAAGCCGCGCCTGCACACAGGCGAGCCGGGGCCCACCTTGAATGAAGGCCTCAGCTGCCCGGCGAAGCTGATCGGTATCCGGCCTGTCCTCGGCATCGAACACGGCGACGAGCACGCCGCGCGCATCCTGCAACGCATAGTTCAGCGCCCTGGGTTTGGTCTTCGGCCGTCCCCGGGGAACGGTGACCGTTCGCATGTTTGAATAAAGCCCAGCAGCCGCAAGCGCACGCCGGGTCGCATAATCGTCCGCCTCGGTAATGAAGAGGATCTCGAGAAGCTCGCTCGGATAGTCCATCCGCGCCAGGGCATCGATGAGACCCGGCACCACAGCTGCTTCGCGATAGAGCGGAATGAGCACCGAATAGGTCGGCAGCCATTTGTCGTATCGGCGATCAAATGGCGGATGGAGAGATGGCTCCCAGCGCCTTCGCCGCGCGCGCCAGAATGCCGTGAAACGAAGCGCCGATATCATGAAAAAGGGGATCGCAATGCTGAGCGACCAGAGCAGGAGCCCAAAGTCTTCAACCAGGATCAATCCGGCCGTGAAAGCTGAGAGAGCCAGAAGCAGAACCGTGCGCTGCCAGGGCAGAAGCGGAGATGCCGCGGAGAAGTCAGGCGCGCGCCGCCGCAAATCGTTGACCGCGCGGTCAAGTTGTCCAATATCGCGCTGAAACTGCGAACGTGAGGATGCCGGCCGCCGGCCATGATCGCGCGCGGTGCGTACCACGCGGACTGCCGGCGTCTTTGTCCGAGCCCCGAACATCCCAGGTTGCCCCCGCGGCGACCGCATCGCCCAACCAGTGACAAAGTATATGCTCAAGACCTGCAGATTTGAAATATGTTCAGTGAACGGCCGCGCGAAATCTTCAGACCTATGAGCATGAGAAAAAGATGACGGTCCTAAACAGAGTTTGCGCCCTCGGCTTGATGCTGGTGGCCCTTGCAGTTGTCGTCGCCGGGTCGACCCTCCAGGCCGTTGCGCAAGAGGCGGGTTCCGCCCGCATTGCAGCAACGCCCCCGACTCCGCCTGCGGACGCCACCCCAACGCGCCGCGTCGTCATCCGCTTCCTGACCGACAGCGACTTCCCGCCCTTCAATTTCTACGATGAGGACGGCGTGCTCGTCGGCTTCAACGTCGATCTGGCGCGCGCTATCTGCCTGGAGCTCGGCACGTCCTGCGATATCAAAGCCCGCGCCTGGGAAGAGCTGTTTCCGGCCCTCAAGAAGGGAGAGGCCGACGCAGTCATCGCTGCCCACAGGGTCACCCCATCGGTTCTGAAGGACGTCGACTTCACCGATCGCTATTTCCACACCCCCGGCCGGTTCGCCGGACGCAAGGATGAGCCGCAGGTCGAGATGTCCCCGAGCGGCCTCGACGGCAAGCGCATTGCGGTCGCCCGCGGCACTGCACACGAAGCCTTCCTCAAGGCCTTTTTCCGCGATAGCCCGCTGGCGATCTACGAAAACGCCGATCTCGCGCGCGAGGCTCTCGCCGCCGGCAAAGCCGATTTTATATTCGACGACGGTATATCTCTGGCGTTTTGGCTGAATGGGACTTTATCGCGACAGTGTTGCGAAATGCGCGGTGGGCCGTATTTGGAACCGAAGTTCTTCGGCGATGGTATCGCCATTGCCGTTCCAAAATCCGATCCTGGAATAAGGCTCTTGCTGAACAAAGCGCTCGATCAGGTGCGGGCATCGGGCCGGTTTGAAGAACTCGTTCAGCGCTACTTTCCAGTCAGAATTTATTGATATTAAAAAGACGTCGAGGCTGGCTTATTGAAAGCCATGCATTATGTTTCGCTCGCCCTCATTCCCGGATAAAGCCATCCATGGTCGAGATCATTTCGTGCGATCGTCCCGCGGAAACTATGTAATCGAAACGTGGTCAGATATCGAACCCATTCGATCGCGCTGGAAGGTGATCGAAAGCAGCGGTGTGAGCACACCATTTCAAAGTTATGCATGGGTTTCCGCCTTACTCCAATCCGTTGGCCGATCGTTCGACGCCGAACCCCACATCGTGATCGCCAAGGATCGCAAAACGGGCGAAGATCTAATGCTGATTCCGCTCGTTCGGCGGCGCGCACAGCTATTGCAGTTCTTGGAATTTCCCGACTTCAAGGTCAGCGATTACAATTCGCCTATCATATCTCGCAGCATCGCCTCTGATACGGCGAAAGTCGCAGAGGTGTGGGACGCCGTCATACAGAGTCTGCCAGCAAGCGACATTCTATATCTTCAGAAAATCCCTCAGATCTTGAGTGATGTCCCTAATCCATTGATTAGTTTAAAGGGCTTCCGGCCCGAATGCTATTCGTCCTGGCAACTGCCATTGGATGAAAATCTCAACGACCTGGAACGCAAGACACTTCCCTTTTCCGCACGGCGCGAAATCCGCAGGCGGACGCGCCGGCTTCAGGAATTGGGCGCTCTGCGCTACGTGATCCCCGCGTCGCAAGCGGAAAGAAAGGCTTTGTTCGACGTGCTTCGGCAGCAGCGCCAATCACGCTTTGCCTCGCTCGGACGACGCAACATTCTCACCTCCCCCGCACACAGCAGATTTTACGACCTGATCTTGCAATCCGAATTCGATCAGGAGGTCGTGACCGTCCATGGCCTGAAAGTCGGCGATCAGATAATTGCGACGGCCTTCGGCCTATACTGGCAAAAGCGGTTTCACCTGCTGATGATCACGTTGGCTTCCGGCGAATGGCCGAGACTGGCACCGGGCCTAGTGATGATCTGGAATCTTATCGCGCACATGCACGCGAAAGGTTGCCGGACCTTCGACTTTACAATTGGCGATGAACCTTACAAGCGGCGGCTCGGCGCCAAGAATTGCACGCTGTCGGAGTATTTCCGTGCCCGGTCTCCCGTCGGCGCTCCCTATGCCTTAGGACTGTGGCTTTGGCCTTTCTTGGTGGCCACTAAGAGAAAATTTGCGAAGACGGGCGAGGGGCACTCGACAACTCGATAGTATCGCTCTCCATTAATGGGAAACATTTCAATAGCAGCCGGCGTTTCTCAAAGCCGACCCACAGGTGGGATCCGCTCCTATCAACAGGGGCAAGAAAACTTGTGATATCTCGTTGGCGAGCGATACTCAGGCGGTGATGTTCACCTGAGGAATATGCGATCATTCCGGCAATTCGGGCGTTTGACATCGGCGTTCCGTGCAAGAGAGGGTTTTAAGGCAAGAATTGCGAAGCCAATGATCATGATCATTGCCCGAACGGTTGTTCTTGCCTTTGTTTCAGTGACGCTCTTGGCGCCCCTGGGCGGGAGCAGCGATGCTCACGCAGCCTATAAGCGCAAATCCCACGCCGGGCAGTCATCGCGCGACCGGTACCGGGCGGCCCGCATCGAGCGCCGCAACCGCCTGCTGGCAGTGCGCGCAAAGAGCGCCGCGGCTGCGAAAGCCGAAGCCGCGGCTTTGAAAGCAACGCAACGTCCGGCAAAACTTCTGACTAGGGCACAAATCCTGGCCTCTGACCCCGAACGTCTGGCACGCCTCGGCAGCCGTCTCGTCGTCGGCTTTTCGAGCTTTTCCGAGGTGAGATCCTTGGTCGAGAAAAAGGCCATCGCCGGTATCTTCATCACCGATAACAACGTCGCCGGCCGCAAGGCCGAGGACATCGCCCGGCACATCCAAGACCTGCAAAATATCCGCCGGGCGCAGGGCATGCCGCGCCTCATCGTGGCGGCAGACCAGGAAGGCGGATACGTTTCGCGCCTTTCGCCTCCGCTCAAATGGCAGCCAACGCTGGGCATGGTGATCGCCAAGCTCAAGACCGACAGCGAACGCGAAAAAGCCGTCCGCGATTATGCCGAGCTGCAAGCCCGCGAGCTCGATCGCCTCGGCATTACGATGAACTTCGGGCCCGTCGTCGATCTGCAGCTCGGCACGCCGCGCAATGACGGCGAAACGCGCATCTATTGGCGCGCCATTAGCAGCAATCCTTATGTCGTCGCCAAGGTTGCCGGCTGGTATTGCGATACCCTGACCAAGTTCAACATCATTTGCACGCTGAAGCATTTCCCGGGCCTCGGCCGCGTCGCGCGCGATACCCACGTTGCATCCGGCGAATTGAAGCAGAAGCTCAGTCAGCTCGAACTCAGCGATTGGCTGCCCTTTCGCCGCGTCATGACCGAGCCCGGCGTCGCGACCATGGTGGGCCATGTTCGCATCGATGCCGTCGACCCGGCGACGCCTGCTTCGTTTTCCGAGGCCGTAGTCAATCAGGTGATCCGACCGCGCTTCGAGAACGACGGCCTTCTGATAACGGACGATTTCAGCATGGGCGCCGTAACCGGCTCGAAGGAGGGCGTGGGCGGCGCCGCGGTCAAAGCCTTCAATGCAGGCATCGACCTCATCCTGCTCTGCGCGCTCGATGCGCACTACGACATCGTGATGTCGTCGCTGATCGAGGCCGACATCAAAGGTGAGACAGCGCTTACCCGCGAGCAGGAAACGACCGAACGGCTGAAGCACTACGTTTTTGTCGATGACCGCGAGCTGCCGCCGTCCGCCCCGCTTCGCGCCGAGCAGGGCGTCCCGCCCGTCTCCCCTTGACGCCGAACTTGAAAGGGGGATGGCGGGGCAGCGATCCTAAAGCGGCGGCGACGTCTTGCCGGCACCATCGCCGTTCGCGTTGCCGCCGGCGCGCTGGTCAGCGGCGAGCTGATGACGAACAATCCACCACTTTCCGTCCTTCAGCGCGTACTCCGCCGTATAGGTCCCGCCGAGCAGCATCCGCGTGCCTTTCCGCTCGCCGCTCAACCGGTAGACGACGGGGCCGCTCACGACGGCCTTTCCGCAATCCGAACTCATTGACGACGGCCTGATGGAAACCAGCGGCCGCTTGGCGAGCAGATCCTTGAAGTAGGAGCGGATCGCCTCTTTCCCGTTGAGAGGCTCACCCTCTTTGGTAGCAATAACGGTCGCCGCGTCCGCGTATAAGCCCGAAAGGCGCTCCGAATCGCCACCCGTAAATTCGGCCTTCCAGACGTTGAGCAGATGCACGACCTCGACGTCAGATAGTTTGGTACAGGCATCTTCCGCCCGCGCCCACTCAGCGCCACAAGTCAGGGCCACCGCGGCACCTCCTGCCACCGAAGCCAGGGCCAGCCGCCCGAGCAAGCGCCTGAAGAATGCCGTTCCGATCATCGCGAGCCCCTCTGTCGCACCCTCCTTTGGTTTTCACGATTCGCGGCTGAAGGCGAAGAGCCCGCATTGCAGGTGGCCGCTTTCCGGAGGTAAGTCGCCCGCGACCAACGAGAAACCGACTCCGCGATTGCCAATCCTTGTTGTGTTTGCTACAAGCCCCCCAGAAAAGAACGCGGACCCCGGGGGGCAGCCCACCGGCGTCGGTGTTTTTGTGCATCCCGATAATATGGATTCATTAGAGGATACAACCGCTTGCAGGTTCTCGTTCGCGACAACAACGTTGACCAAGCTCTCAAGGCGCTTAAGAAAAAGTTGCAGCGCGAGGGCGTCTTCCGCGAGATGAAACTTCGCGGCCATTTCGAAAAGCCCTCTGAAAAGCGAGCACGTGAGAAGGCCGAGGCCATCCGCCGGGCCCGCAAGCTCGCCCGTAAGAAATTGCAGCGCGAAGGCCTCCTTCCGAGCAAGCCCGCTGCAGCGCGTGGCCCCGGTGGCAAGGGTCCGGGCGCGGGCCGTCCGAGCGCAGGCGGCGGTGCAGGCTTCAGCAGCGGCGGCGGTTTCCGCAGCGGCGGCAGCCAGGGCGGCGCAGTCTAAGCGCCTCGCCATTCCGGCCAACGAATTTCAAAGGCTCGCGAGTTCCGCGGGCCTTTTCGTTTGAGCAAATCTTGCCCGTTCCGAGCTTCAGTTCGCCGAATGCAGGCGCGAAGCCCTGAGCCGTGTGATCCAGTCATCAACCAGGGCGAACGTCGGCCCGTCGTGAATGACGTGCCCGCCGCCCGGGATGGTGCGAATCTCCTTGGGCTCGTTGGCGGCTGCGAACAGACGCTTGCCCATCTCCACCGGCACCACGTTGTCGGCTTCGCCGTGCAGGATAAAGAGCGGCACGTGAACGCCAGCGATGTAGCCGATCGAATCGTAGCGATCTTTCAATAGCCAGGCCACGGGCAGCCACGGGTAATGCTGTGAAGCAAGCTCGAGGATCGACGTGTAGGGGCTGTCCAGCACCATGCCCCCCACGCGCTTCTCGCGGGCGACCTGGATGGCGACTCCACTGCCCAGCGATTCGCCGTAGAGGATGATGTCCTCGGGGTTCACGCCGTCGGCGACGAGCGAATCATAGGCGAGCTTGGCGTCCGCGACGTTGGCGGCCTCAGACGGCGATCCGGTCGAGCCGCTGTAGCCCCGGTAGGCCATCATGAACATGCCGCGGCCGCGATCGAGATACCGGCGGATCGTTTCGCGCCTCAGCTCCAGCGCCCCGCCGTTTCCGTGAAAGTAGAGAATGGTCGGCTGCCCCGGCTTCGCAGGGGCGTACCAAGCGACGATCCTCTCGCCGTCGGGCGTCGAGAGGATTCGTTCTGAGACGTCCGGAAGATCGGCTGCCGAAGGCGACGTCCGCGCCGGATCGGGAAAATAGATGAATTGGCGTTGAGCGATATACATGACCCCCGCAGCCACGGCGTATGCCGCTGCAGCTGTCGCAACGACGACTTTAAATACCAGCAACATGCTGAACTTGTTCTAGCGGCCACGCCGCACAAGATAGCCGATCCTGTCGCCTTCCCGCTCCCGAATTTTTTCGAGCGCCGCCATGACGTCCAAGCCATGGAGCGGAACGCCGGTATCGGCGACCGCCTCCTGATTGAGCTTCTGCAGTTCTTGATAGATGGGCTCGGCCGTCTTGTGCAGCATCGCGACGACCGCCACGGTCTTTCTCGGCATGTTCCCCGGCACGCGTGGAAACACCGATGAAAGAACCTCCTTCGCATTGTCGGACAAGTGCGAGGCGAAGCGGCCGAGCACCGACACCAGCCGGATCGCCGCCGTTTCTTCGAACCGATAGTTGTAGCGGTCCATCCATTCGAACAGCTTGTCCATCGTGAAGTCCTGGAGGCGGATGTTCGCCGTCTCGCGGTAGTCCTGCCATTCGGCCACCAGGTCGAAGCCCGATTCCATGTCGATATCGGCCGGTGCGAATGTCAGATCCGTGGCGACGCCAACGCGGTCCAGAAAATCCCTGTTCTTCTGCGCAATCTTCGTCGGGTAGGTCGGCAGCCTGAACGTGCCGAAGCTGCCCTGCTCGTACGCAAGCCTAACAAGCTTGGAGCAGAACAGGTTGCGCGTATCGTCGGTGCGCATCGAGAAATCGTAAAGAATGCGCTTGCCGCCCCGAGCCCGCGATGCCGCCACGTAATCGAAAATGCATTTCGCCGCCCGCGCCGCCAGATCGGGATCGCGATGGCGATAAAGCACCGCGCGCACGATGTTGTGGTCGAGCGCCTTGGCGAGCGGCGTCACCACCGCGCCGTCCTCGATCAGGCTTTCGACCATCCAGTGGTCGCCGTTGGGATCGATGTGCACGATGCCGATATGGCTGAACTGGCTGTCGACGTCGCCGATTCGCGCGATTGCCGCGCTGTTGTGGGCCGTGCCGCGCACAAGGATGACGTCGCCCGAGCGGAAGTTTTGCGCCGCGCCGCTCTCGTAGAAGGGATAATTGACGAGCGTATTGTTGCCCGAACCCGTGAACCCGCGCAGCAGATATCCGCCCTCGCCTGAGCGCGGATGGCCCGTGGTGATTTCGCCCAGCATGTCGGACACGTAGCGGAGCACGCGGAAGACGTCGCGAAAACCTTGCGTCACCTCGGGCGTCATCAGGCCCAGCATCTCGTAATAGGCAAGCTGGTTGCGCAGACCGACGCGGAGATCGAACAGCCGGTAGATGAGACCTTGCGCGTTCTTCGCGATCGAGGCGACGTCGTAATCGGCAAAGCGCGCTTTGGAGGCGCGCTCGTAGATGAATTGAAGATTGCGCGCCAGAAGCGGCGCGTTGGTCACCGGGGTGGCGGCCAGAATCTCGATGTGCTCGATATCTCTTTCGAAGGACGCTGACGCGACAGGAGCCAACACTTCAAATCCCCCACAACCAGAATTCGCCGAAGCTATAGCAGACCAATCCCGACGCTGCCCGGAACGGGCCCAGATCGGCAAGCCAATGTTGCCGATCTGCCGCTACCGGGCGTGCGAATCCGGCCTGAACTCCGGCGCGGGACCTATTCTGCGAGGGCTTTAACGATCTCTTCGGTCATTTTCTTGGCATCGCCGAGGACCATGACAGTGTTGTCCCGGTAGAAAACGGGGTTGTCGATGCCCGCATATCCCGACGCCAGCGAGCGCTTGTTGAAGAACACCGTTCCCGCTTTCCAGACCTGCAGCACCGGCATTCCGTAGATAGGCGAGGTCTTATCGTCCTCCGCGGCCGGGTTGACGACGTCGTTGGCGCCGATGACGTAGACGGCGTCCGCCTGCGCGAACTCGCTATTGATGTCCTCGAGTTCGAACACCTCGTCGTAGGGAACGTTGGCCTCAGCCAGCAGCACGTTCATGTGGCCCGGCATGCGGCCGGCGACCGGATGAATGGCGTACTTCACTTCCACGCCCGCCTTCTTGAGCGAGTCTCCCATTTCGCGAAGCGCGTGCTGCGCCTGCGCGACCGCCATGCCGTAGCCCGGCACGATGATGACCTTGGACGCGTTCTTCATGACGTAAGCCGCGTCTTCGGCCGACCCGAGCTTCACCGGCTTCTGCTCGCCACCAGCCCCGGCTGCTGCAGCCGTCTCGCCGCCGAAGCCGCCCGCGATGACGGACAGGAACTGCCGGTTCATCGCCTTGCACATGATGTAGGACAGAATGGCACCCGATGATCCGACAAGCGCGCCCGTGATGATCAAAGCGATGTTGCCGAGAGTGAAGCCGATGCCCGCAGCCGCCCAACCCGAATACGAGTTAAGCATCGAGACGACGACCGGCATGTCCGCGCCGCCGATCGGAATGATGATCAGCACGCCAAGCAAAAGGGCTGCGAGAACGATCAGCCAGAACAGCCACGCCGAACCAGCGGACACGACGAAGAGATAAATCAGGAAGATCAGAAACAGGCCGAGCGCACCGTTGATGACATGGCGCATCGGCAGCAGGATCGGCTTGCCCGACATGCGGCCCGAGAGCTTGGAGAAGGCGATCACCGATCCTGTGAAGGTGATGGCGCCAATCGCAACGCCGAGCGACATTTCGAGAAGGCTGCCGCCCTTGATGCCGGCTGCGGGATCCAACGGATCAACGAGAATTCCGAAGGCCGAGGGCGCGTAGAGCGCGCTCGCCGCCACGAACACGGCCGCGAGACCGACGAGCGAATGGAATGCCGCGACGAGCTCCGGCATCATCGTCATCGGAATTTCGCGCGCCGTCTTGGCGCCAATGAAGCCGCCAATCCCGAGACCCAGGATAATGAGAATCCAGGACGTCGCCGTCGGCTCAGCAAGTCCCAGCGTCGTCAGAATGGCGATCGTCATGCCGATCATGCCGTAGAGATTGCCTTGCCGCGATGTTGCCGGGCTCGACAATCCTCGAAGCGCCAGAATGAAGAGAACACCGGCGGCGAGATAGAGCAGTGCGGCGACGTTTGCGGACATTGGATCGTTTCCCCGGTCCCGTTATCTGTTGTCTTGTGCGCGTCTCTTTGGGTGGCTGAACGGAATTGCTCAGCCGTTCTTCTTCACCGGCGGCGCGTCTTTCTTCTTGTACATGGCGAGCATGCGGTTGGTGACGAGGAAGCCGCCGAAGATGTTGACCGATGCCATGATCAAGGCGAGGAAGCCGAACACCTTGGCGATGCTGCTATCGGAAGACGTCAGCGAAACGCCGACTGCCAGCAGCGCGCCGACGACGATGACCGATGAAATCGCGTTGGTGACGCTCATGAGCGGCGTGTGCAGCGCCGGGGTCACCGACCAGACCACGTAGTAGCCCACGAAAACCGCGATCACGAACACCATGAACTCGTAAACGGCGGGGCTGATGAGCGAGCCTTCCGCCGCGAAGGCGGACGAGCCCGTCAACAAGAACACCGAAAGCGCTGCAAAAAGCGGCTTCATCACGCGCATGGCAAGGTCCCTCATACCGTCTTCGTCACGAAGTTCGGATGCACGAGCTGACCGTCCTTGGCGACCAAAGTCCCCTTGATCAGCTCGTCGTCCCAATTGACCGCAAGCGTCTTTTCCTTCTTGTCGATCATCGTCTCGATGAAGGCGAGAAGGTTGCGTGCGTACAAACTCGAAGCGTTGACCGCGATCGTGCCGGCAAGGTTGAGCGGCCCGAAAATCTTGACACCGTTTGGCGTCTCGACCGTCTTGCCCGCTTCCGTCAGATCCGTGTTGCCGCCACGCTCGGCCGCCAAATCGACAATGACGGATCCGGGCTTCATGCCCTCGATCATCGCGCGCGAAATGAGCTTGGGCGCTGGACGGCCCGGAATGAGCGCCGTCGTGATGACGAGGTCCTGATTCTTGATGTGGCTGGCGATGAGCTCCGCCTGCTTTGCCTGATATTCAGCGCTCATCGGCTTGGCATATCCGGCGGCCGTCTGCGCCTGTTTGAATTCTTCGTCTTCGACCGCGATGAACTTCGCGCCCAACGACTGAACTTGCTCTTTCGTTGCCGGGCGAACGTCCGTTGCCGTTACCTGAGCGCCGAGACGCCGCGCCGTCGCAATGGCCTGCAACCCCGCAACGCCCACGCCCATGATGAAAGCTTTGGCGGCCGGAACAGTGCCCGCCGGCGTCATCATCAATGGCAGCGCCTGCCCGAACATCGAAGCCCCGTCGACGACCGCCTTGTAGCCCGCGAGGTTCGCCTGGCTCGACAGCACGTCCATGGACTGTGCGCGTGTCGTCCGGGGCATCAGTTCCATCGAGAAAACCGTGCCGCCGCTACCGGCAAGCGCCTCAAGACCCGCGCGTTCTCCGAATGGATCGATCATCCCGGCGACGATCGCGCCGGGTTTCAATGCCCGGATGTCGTCGGCGGACGGACGGCGCACCGAAAGAAGAATATCGGCGCCCGCTAGCGCTTCCGCGCGATTGAGGATCTCCGCACCAGCGGCGCGATACGCCTCATCAGAAAAGCGCGATCGGAGCCCCGCTCCCTGTTCGATGCGCACCACCGCCCCGAGGGCTGAAAACTTCTTCACCGTGTCGGGCGAAACCGCGACGCGCGGTTCGTCGGCCTGTTCACTGGCAACAGCTATCGTAACCATGTCTCGGTCCAATTGAGCGGAAGGGCTGCGCGGGCTGGATATGAAAAAGGGCAGGTCCTCAGCCGGCCTGCCCTGTTTTCATTGAGTGTCTTATCTGCGTCTTCCAGGCATCAAACTAAGAAGTAGCTCATGCCGGCGAGGATGACGATCACGAGAGCCGTCCCGTACTTCGTCATGCGCACGAACAGTTCATAGGTGTCGACGTGCTGTGCATAGTCCATCGACGGATTGCCTTTGGATGTATCGACTTTCAAGATTCACTCCCCTAGGGCCGGTTATCGCTCTTTTGGTATATCGTATACCAGATTGCGACAAGCATCAAGTGTCGCAGTTATCCGATGTTAAACATCGAAATCGGCGCGTCAATGCGCAGTGATGCGCACGATAAAATTGAGAGCTGATCACAGCCGCTAGATCGCGACGTGCGTGCCGACCTCGACAACGCGATCGGTCGGAATCTGGAAGTACGTCGTTGCATCCTCGGCGCTGCCCGCAAGCGCGATGTAAAGGCGCTGCTGCCAGCGTGGCATCTCGGATTTCGATGACAGCCGCAGTGATCGCCGCGACAGGAAGAACGATGTCGAACCGATATCGATGTTGCAGTCCTTCCGGCGCGCGTGCTCGAGAATCTTCGGCACGCTCGGCGTTTCCATGAAGCCGTAGCGCGCGATAATGCGGATGAAATGATCCGAAATCCGCTCCACCGTCAGCCGCTCATGACGCGCAACCCGCGGCGTCTCCTCGGTCCGGATCGAGAGCAGAATGTTCCGCTCGTGCATGATCCGGTTGTGCTTCAGGTTGTGCATCATAGACGTCGGCGCCGCGTATGGGTCGCCCGTCAGGAACACGGCCGTACCGGAAACGCGATGCGGAGGCTTTGCCTCGAGCTTGCGGACGAGCCAATCGAGATCGGCTTCGTTGCGCTTCGTGGCCTTCGCGAGAACCCGCGTTCCGCGCACCCAAGTGAACATGATGATCGCCAGCATGCAGGCAATGACGAGCGGCACCCAGCCACCTTCAAACAGCTTCAGAATGTTGGCTGAGAAGAAGGCCTGCTCGATGAGCAGCAGCGGAATGAGGATGGCCGCCACGCGCCACAGCGGCCAATTCCAGCACTTCCAAATCACGAAGAACGCCATCAAAGAGTCGATGACCATAGCCGCCGTGACCGACACACCGTATGCGGCGGCGAGATTGGACGATGTGCGGAAAGCAAAGATCGCCAGAAGAACGGCGATGAACAAAATCCAGTTCACCCGCGGCATGTAGATCTGGCCGGCCATGCTTTCAGACGTGTGCCGGATCTCGAAGCGCGGAACGAGACCGAGCTGAATGGCCTGGCGCGTGAGCGAAAATGCGCCGGTGATCACGGCTTGGCTGGCGATCACAGTCGCGAACGTCGACAGGATCAGCATCGGGATCAGCATGAAATCCGGATAGAGCCGGTAGAACGGATTTTCGATCGCGTTGGCGTCGCTCATGACGAGCGCGCCCTGCCCGAAGTAGTTCAAGACGAGCGCCGGCATCACGAAGTAAACCCACGCAGCCGTGATCGGCCGTCGGCCGAAATGCCCAAGATCCGCGTAGAGAGCCTCCGCGCCCGTACATGCCAGGAACACGAGGCCCATGATCGTGAGGCCAAGGAACCCGTGGTGATAGACGAACGAAATTCCGTAAGCCGGATTGAGCGCCAGAAAGACTTCCACATTATCCGCGATATGGGCGAGACCACCGAGTCCCAGGACGATGAACCAGACCACCATCATCGGCCCAAAAAACCGAGCGACCCGGTCTGTGCCGCGCGATTGCATCCAGAAGAGCAGCGCGAGAATGAGAATGGAGACAGGAATAACGGCGTGCTCGAACTGCGGAGCGACGAGCTTCAAACCTTCGACGGCCGACAGCACCGAAATGGCCGGCGTGATGACGGCGTCGCCGTAAAAGAATGCCGCGCCAGCGATCCCGAGCGCGCCTAGCAGCGGTGCGCTGCGCCGGGCAACCGTCTGGCCCAGCGCCATGAGCGCGAACATACCGCCTTCGCCCTTGTTGTCGGCGCGGAGCAGCAACAGCACGTACTTGATCGTGACGACGAGCGTCATCGCCCAGAAGATGAGCGACAGCACGCCCACAGCCGCCTCCGCCGTGGTCAACCCGCGATGGGCTGCGGCCGTGATGGCTTCCTTGAAAGCATAGAGCGGGCTCGTTCCGATATCGCCGAAGACGACACCCACCGAGCCGACCGCCAATGCCCAGAAGTTCTTGCTATGATGCCCCTCTCCGGCAAACTCACCGGCCGCCTGAAGAGAAGCGGGCGCTTGTGCCATTCAGGCACCTCGACCTTGATTAAAACGCTGCACAGCAGCAAAGGTGGCGGGCTTCTACTCCCGTGCCGGGCCCTTGCAAAGCGGTAAAATCGCCTCCGCACGTTGATAATTTTCTCGCCCGCTCTTTCACCATAATGCAAATGCGAAAGAATTCGTTGCACCGCGGCCCCTATTTCGGGCGCCCGGGGAGCGTCGCGCCGGCGCGCAGGGCGCCGGCGCGGGTTCTAGAGCCCTAAAGCCGGGACGAACCTCAGCTCAGTTCGTCCAGCTGATCAATCATGCCTTCAATAACTTTGAGGCCCTTGTTCCAGAACTCCGGATCCCGAGCATCGAGGCCGAAGGGCGCGAGAAGCTCCGCATGGTGCTTGGAGCCGCCGGCCTTTAACAGATTGAAATACTTCTGCACAAACTCGGGATGCGCTTCCGAATAGAGCCCGTACAGAGAGTTCACCAAGCAGTCGCCGAAAGCATAGGCGTAGACGTAGAACGGCGAATGGATGAAGTGCGGAATGTATGTCCAGAACACCTCATACCCGGGGTTCAGTTCGATTGCCGGGCCGAGGCTTTCCGCCTGAACTTCCAGCCACATCTTGTTGATCTGCTCAGACGTCAGCTCACCCTCGCGACGCGCCTCGTGCACCTTCCGTTCGAAGGTGTAGAAGGCGATCTGGCGCACGACTGTGTTGAGCATGTCTTCGACCTTGCCGGCGAGCATGGCCTTCTTCTCGCGCGGATCCTTGGTCTCCGAGATGATCGAATTGAACGTGAGCATCTCGCCGAAAACCGAAGCCGTCTCGGCAAGGGTCAGCGGCGTCGGCGCCAGCAACGGACCCTGATCGCGTGCCAGCCATTGATGCACGCCATGCCCCAATTCGTGCGCGAGCGTCATCACGTCCCGCGGCTTGCCTAGGTAGTTCAGCATCACATAGGGATGCACAGACGGCACGGTGGAGGCCGAGAACGCGCCGGGCGCCTTGCCGGGCCTGACGGGCGCGTCGATCCAGTTCTTGTCGAAGAACTGCTTGGCGATCGACGCCATCTCGGGCGCGAAGCCTTCATAGGCGCGCAGAACGATCTGTTGCGCTTCGGGCCACGGGATCACCCGCTCCGGCTTATCGGGCAGCGGCGCGTTGCGGTCCCATGAATTGAGCTTCTCCTTGCCGAGCCATTTCGCCTTCATCGCATAGTAGCGATGCGAGAGCAGCGGGTAGGCGGCGCGCACGCTGGAGACGAGCGCATCGACGACCGGACCTTCGACCCGGTTGGCGAGGTTGCGGCTGTCCGCGACGTCTTTGAAGTTGTGCCAGCGGTCCGAGATTTCCTTGTCCTTGGCGAGCGTATTCGTGATGCGCGCAAAGAGCGGAAGGTTGGCCTTGAAGACCTTCGCCAGTGCTTCGGATGCGGCCTTGCGCTTCTTCTCATCGGCGTCCGAGAGCAGGTTCAGCGTCGGCTCCAGCGACAGCGGTTCCTTCTGGCCCTCGACGTCGAACTTCAGCGAAGACATCGTCTCGTCGAACAGCCGGTTCCAGGCCGCCCGGCTCGTCTGCGACTTCTCGGTGAAAAGCGTCTCGATCCGCTCATCGAGCTGATGCGGCTTCTCCTTACGCAGATCCTCAAACCACGGCTTATAACGGGCGATGCTCTCGTGCTTCAGCGCCTCGTCGATGACGGCGTCTTCGATCTGGTTGAGTTCGAGCTCGAAGAAGATGAGATCGGTGTAGATCTTCGTCAGCGCTTCCGAAATGTCGGCGTTGAACTTCGCGCGCGCCGGATCCGTCTGATTCAAGACGTAGTAGAGCCCCGAATAGGAGCCGAGTTTGCCCGCGAGATCGGCAAGCTTCTCATAGGCCTTGATCGGCTCCACGAGTTTGCCGCCATCCTTCGCCAGCTCCCCAAGACGCCCCTGATAAGTGCTCTTGATGCGTGCCGCCTCTGCAGCGGCTGCTTTCATGTCGCGCTGAATTTCCGGTGCATCAGGGCCGGAATAAAGGTCGCTCAGGTCCCACTCAGGCATGCCTCCCAGCGGCTGATCGGTGGCTGGCTTTGAAACTGCGGCGTCGGAAACAAAAGCGATGTCCGAAAAAGACGGTGCCAAAAAAGACGGGGCGCGCATGAGTGTCCTTTTGCGAAGAAGAGTCGGGGCCGGTGGCTTAACACAGGCGGGCGGAAGATTGAAATTCGCGTCCCCTATCGGCGGCGGGCGATACCAGGGCAAAACACCGGGTGTGAGCAAAAAGTTCTCCGCCACATCAGCCGCTTATCGTTGAGCGAAAAATATTGTGCCAATCCGAAACCTTACATTTACCCTTCTGGGCCAATCTCCAACCCGTCGCGTAAGTTCTAGGTCACCGCGTGTTTGAAGCTGGAGCAGTTCCAGCCTCGCGCAGCAGCTGACCGGTGTGTGTGTCCGTAAGAGTAAAGTTGCGTGCCAATGTCCAAGCGTATTCTCATCGTCGACGACGATCCTGCCCAGCGTCGCATTCTTGAAGAAACGATCAAGCGGTTTGGCTTCGAAACCAGAACCTGCGGATCCGGCGAACAAGCGATCCAAATTCTCGAAGGCCCGGAGCATTCTCAAATCGGCCTCGTGTTGCTCGACCTCGTCATGCCCGGCATGAATGGCATGGCGGTGCTTGACCGCATCGCCCGCGTCCCTGGCATGCCGCCGATCATCGTGCAGACGGCCCATGGCTCGATCGAAACGGCAATCAACGCCATGCGCCGCGGCGCGGTCGATTTCGTCGTCAAGCCCGCCTCGCCCGAACGGCTCGAAGTCTCGATCAAAAGCGCGCTGAAAATCGAAGCTCTCGCCGAAGAGATCAACCGCATCAAAAAGACGGTCGATGGCACGCTGACGTTTGGCGACCTTGTTCTGCGCGGCGAAGCCATGAAGCGCGTCATCACACTGGGCAAGCGCGCCGCCGCATCCAACATTCCCGTACTGATCGAGGGCGAAAGCGGCGTCGGCAAGGAGCTGATTGCACGTGCCATCCAGGGTGAGAGCGATCGCGCCGGCAAGCCGTTCATCACCGTCAACTGCGGCGCCATCCCGGAGAACCTGATCGAAAGCATTCTCTTCGGGCACGAAAAGGGCTCCTTCACAGGCGCCACCGACAAGCGCATTGGCAAATTCCAGGAGGCCGACGGCGGCACGCTCTTCCTCGATGAGGTCGGCGAGCTTCCGCTTGAAGCACAGGTGAAGTTGCTGCGCGCACTCCAGGAAGGCGAGATCGACCCCGTCGGCGCCAAGCGCCCGGTAAAAGTCAACTTCCGCCTCATCTCGGCTACCAACCGCGACATGATCCAGCAAGTGAAGGACGGTAAGTTCCGCGAGGACCTCTACTACCGCCTCAATGTCTTCCCAATCTTCATTCCGCCGCTGCGCGAGCGCGTCGAAGACATCCCCGAGCTTGCCCGCCATTTCCTCGCCCGCTTCGCCGCCGAGGAAGGCAAGCGCGTCGCCACGATTTCCGACCGCGCGATGAAGCTCCTGCAGGCCTATTCGTGGCCCGGCAACGTCCGCCAGCTCGAAAACGCGGTCTTCCGTGCCGTCGTCCTCGCGGACGGACCTGAACTGACAGTCGCGGAATTCCCGCAGATCGCTGCCCACGTCACCGGGTTCGAGACGGAAATTCCCGCAGCACCCGCAACCGTGCAGAAAGCACCGGCCTACACCGGCCCGGCCCTTCTGGGCGCCGAGAACACCGTGCCCCATACCGTCGAGATGAAAGCGCCGGCCTCCGGCCTGAGTTCGCTCGGCATCCAAGCTGTCGCCGAGGATGGCGAGATCCGTTCGCTCGAGGCGATCGAAGCGGACATGATTCGCTTAGCCCTCGGCCGTTATCGCGGACACATGACGGAAGTTGCCAAGCGGCTCAACATCGGCCGGTCGACGCTCTACCGGAAGATGCAGGAATACGGCCTGGAGCCCCGCACGAACTAGGCGCGAGCAACGGGCCTCCGCCGGTACGCTGAGTTTCGCGCACGAGCGATATTCGCGCCGTCTGTGCTGCCCCCACGCCTTGGTATCGCCGCGAATTCGAATAGGTTTAGTGAGAGGACGAAGCCCCTTCGACCTCGAGCGCAAGAGCCCCGGCTGCATCCGGGGCTCTTGCATTTTCAGCCGCGCCCTGACGAAAAGCCGCTGGGGCTCAGATCAATTCAATCAATTTGCAACTTTCCGCGCCCTATTTTGTTAGCTAATCGCACTGCGGAAAGGGCGAGATTCTCTCTCCAGCACAAGCTTCGAGCACGAACCAGCAACAGTTTCGCCACAGCGCTGTGCAATCCAGCAGTGCCGCGCGATCTGTCTGGCAATGCGCGGCGCTGGCGCGTAACTAGAGCCGGTAAGAAGAGGTGAAAATTCTATGCGTGTCGCGCGACTTCTGGCGGTCAGCCTCTTGCTGACCACCGGCTCGGTATCCGCAGCTTTGGCTGTCGAACCCGGCAATGACCAAACTGAGGGCGCCGATAGCGCTTCGACCACCGGCCAGGCGACTGATCCCACTGAACCGCGGACCGCAATGCAGGTGCAGAGCCAGCCTCTGCCCGACGTGCCCAACATCCCCGACTCACCTTCGCAGGACCCGGCCCAGCCGCAAGCGGAGGGCGCCGAGCGTGCCGCCGACCCGTCGCACACGGCCGATAAGCCCGCCTCCGAGCCGCCTGCAGAAAAAGCCGCCGCAGAGATCGTCCCGAACGGCGACCTTCTCTATCTCCCGGTTGCCGGCTACCTGCAGGAGAACGCCAAGAAGGCATTGGCCGGAACCGACGAAGCAGACCGCCAAGCGCTGATCCAGTTCTATACCGCTCGCATGGGCTCGGCGCTGTGGGTGG
Source organism: Hyphomicrobium sp. (assembly GCF_035687085.1). Taxonomy (GTDB): domain Bacteria; phylum Pseudomonadota; class Alphaproteobacteria; order Rhizobiales; family Hyphomicrobiaceae; genus Hyphomicrobium_B. The sequence continues at coordinate 481,553 of NZ_DASRYS010000013.1, forward strand.
ACAAGCACGGCTTGAACGACGCCGCGAAAAATCTCATCGCCACCCTCAACGATGCTGACAGCTGGGGCCTGCGCTCGGCCGACTTCAAAATCCCCGAGTTGAAGACTGGTCCTGATGGCGAACTGACGCCCGGCGATCTGACGGTCGCAGAGGCGCGGCTGTCATTGGCGGCCCTGCAGTACGCCCGCGAAGCTCGCGGTGGCCGCATTTCCGACCCCGCTTCGCAGCTCGGCACCTATCTCGACCGCAAGCCAGCACTTCTTGACCGCAGAACGGTCATCGACTCCTTGTCGACCGTCGCTGACAAGGGCGCCTACCTGACGGCGCTTCATCCCAAGCACCCGCAATTCGTGCGGCTCAGAGAGAAGCTTATTGCCCTCCGCAGCAAGGCCAAGGAAGCGGAAGCCGTGAAGCTCCCCGACGGCCCGAAGCTGATGCCGGGCAAGAGCCACGCGCAGATCGCTATCCTTCGCCAGCGCCTCAAGGTTGCCGCTGCCTCCACGAAGGAGGATGGCACGCCCGCGGACGACACGTATTACGACAAAGCTCTCGCAGACGCTGTCGTCGCTTATAAGAAGAGCAAAGGCATTGAACCGGCGAACGCTTCGGTCACATCGTCGCTGCGCCGGTCGCTCAATGCGTCGAACGACGTGAGCGAAGCCAAGCTTCTCGCCAACATGGAAGAGTGGCGGTGGATGCCGGAAGATCTCGGCAGCTACCACATCCTGGTCAACGTCCCCGAATTCAAGTTCCGCGTCGTGTCCAACGGCGAGGTCGTCCACGAGGAACGCATCGTTGTGGGCCGGCCTGCGACGCAATCGCCGATCTTCTCGGAGAACATGCGGACCGTCGTCCTCCAGCCACGCTGGAACGTGCCGGACTCCATCAAGATCAAAGAACTGTTGCCGAGCCTCAGGAGCGGTGGCGATCCGCTGCGCCGCCAGGGTCTCGTGATGGAGCGCAACGGCCGTAGGGTCGATCCCTACAATGTCGATTGGAGCCGCAACGACATTCGCAACTTCCATGTTTATCAGCCGCCGAGCCGCGGCAATGCCCTCGGTGTCGTGAAATTCTTGTTCCCGAACAAGCACGCCGTCTATCTGCACGACACGCCGAGCAAGGGCCTCTTCAACGAAAGCTCGCGCGCGTTCAGCCACGGCTGCATCCGCGTTCGCAACCCGGTGCGGCTGGCGGAGGTCCTCCTCGGCAACGACAAGGGCTGGGATCCCGCGATGGTGCAAAACCTCATCGCCAAGGGCCCGGAGGAAAACGAAGTCAGCCTCGACAAACCCGTTCCCGTGCACGTCACGTACTTCACCGCGTGGGTCGCCGACGACGGCGAAGTCCAGACGTTCGGCGACGTCTACGGCCACGAGAAGCGGATCGACTTGGCGCTGCAGGGCAAGTGGAAGCAGATCCAGAAGGCGGACGAGAAGAAAGTCTCGCCGGAGGACATCCCTGACGGCGGCAGCTGGGGCTCAGGCGGCAACGGCTTCGGCGGGTTGTTCAGCAACTACGACGAACGCGATAGCCGTGGCCGCAAGAAATACGACCCCGGCCTGAACTTCTTCCAGCAGGTCTTCGGCGGCTTCTAAAGGTTAAAAGCCGTAGACTGATTTTCTGCAGCCGGCCGATGCCAATCGGCCGGCTTTTCTTTATTCACCGCACGAGCATACCGGCCTTTTTATCGCCGTTTCGAACGCTTTTAATATCCCGGACTTGATAGTTACCGCGTCTTAACGGTTCCACGTTAACCGTTAATGGCCGAGCATTTTTTGGCCCCAGTCGGGCTCGGGGATTTTTGAAGGGACGGGGGAATTCGTGGCGGTTCGCCGATCAGGCCTAGTTCTGGGCGCGTTGACGCTTGCTATGTCCGTGTTCCTGCACGCCGATAGTATGACGGCGGCTGGTCAACCCGAAGAACGCACGATTTCGTTCTACCACATCCATACCAAAGAGCGCTTGACCATCACGTACAAGCGCAATGGCCAGTACATCCCCGAGGCGCTGAAGCAGATCAACTGGATCATGCGCGACTGGCGCCAGAACGAAGTGAAGGAAATCTCGCCAGCCACCATCGATATTGCCTGGGAAATGCATCAGGAGCTCGGGTCGAAAGAGCCGATCAACATCATCTGCGGCTATCGCTCCGGCGCCACCAACGAGATGCTCCGCAAGACGCGCGGCGGCCAGGCTAAGCAGAGTGAGCACATCACCGGCCGCGCCATCGACATTACCTTCCCCGACGTTCCGCTGAAGAAGATGCGCTATTCCGCCTTGATCCGCGAGCGCGGCGGCGTCGGTTACTATCCGACGTCGGGCATCCCGTTCGTTCACATCGATACCGCACACGTGCGCATGTGGCCGCGCATGCCGCGCCAGGAACTCGCACTGCTTTTCCCGAACGGCCGCTCCAAGTACGTGCCGAGCGATGGCCGCCCGATCACGCTGGCAGACGTGAAGAGCGCGCAGGCGAACAATCGCGAACTCGCAACGCAGGTGGCCGAATTCTTCCAGGATCGCCGGACACCCGGAACGTCGAGAACGCTTGTCGCTTCAGTGGAAGTCGCGCCTCCGAAGAAGAGCCTCAACGTCGTGGCGTCCCTCGGAGCAGCCGCTCAAAAAACACCCGCATCCGCCGGCGGCTCCTCGCGCAGAGACGTAAAGCTGACGAGCGAGCCCGATCCGGTTCTCGCCGCGCCGCGCCCGTTCGCGCCGGCGCAAGTCGCCTCGCTGGAAGCCGTTGTTGATCCGAAGCCCCCGCGGCTCGTATCTGCGCCCAAGCTCGTCGATCGCTCCTCGCGCTTCACGCTTCCCTCGCAGGCAGATCGCAGCAAGCTCGACGCCCTGGTGACGGCCGCCGCCGAGATGCCCGTTCCGCATCTCGTGCAGGAACCGCGCCCAGCCGTGCGCCCGCAGAAGGCCTTGGCCGCCGTTGCCCTGGCTGAAAGCCAGCGCCCGGCGCCCTCCGCTCCGGCCGCGCGCGTCGCCAGCCTTGATCCCGCCGTCGGGTCCGCAAGCTTCAGCGACGGCTGGGTCCAGGCACCGCAGTTCGACGAGGACCATCCCGATGAGCTCGATTATCGCCCCTTCCCGCTGGGCCCGCTCTTGAGCGACAACCCGGCATCGCGCGACCAGCCCCTCGCCGACTTACAGGCACCCGACGTCGCCGCCACGCTGGACGTTCTGGATGACGTCGGCGGCATTGTTCCGATGAAGTTCAGGTCCGGCTCGCAGTTGGCAGATGCGGCCTCCTCCGGCGCGTTCAAAGGCAAAGCCGTCCACGCCGAAGCCTTGATGGAGATCGAGCAGAGCCGGATGCCGGCGGCAATTGCGAACAAGGCCGTCCAAACCAGCGCACGGTGATCGGAAAGTCCGTCACATCAGGCGGATTTCTCGCCTTGCAGCGCCAAAGCTCCGCGCTTCAATGATACCTGCGCCGCTTCGGCAACGAGCTTGCCCAGCGCCAGAAAGTCATCGCGGCGCGGGCTCGACCGCCGCCATGCAAGCCCGATCGACCGCGACGGCTCGGGATCAACGAAGCGGATCACCTTGATCTCGCGGCTGCGGCCTTCGACTCCAAGGCAGATCTCGGGGAGCAGCGTGATGCCGAATCCTGCCGAAACCATCTCGACGATCGTCGACAGGCTCGACGCCCCGAACGTGTTCACGTCGTCGACCTGCTGCAGACTGCAATAGGTGAGCGCCTGATCGCGCAGGCAATGCCCTTCTTCAAGCAGCAGGAGCCGGTCGTGCTCCACCATTTCCTTCGTAGCGCGCACCCGGCCCGAAAGCCGCCGGGCCTTCGGCAATGCCAATAAGAACCTGTCCTCGAACACCGGCAGCGTCTCGAGATCGGGATTTCTGATGGGCAGCGCGAGCAGCAAGACGTCGAGCTTGCCCTCGACGAGTTCGTCGGTCAGCGGCTGCGTTTGGGTTTCCCGCACGTGCAGTTCGAGTTCGGGATAATTGGTCCTGAGAAGCGGCAGGAGCGGCGGCAGAAGATAGGGCGCAACCGAGGGGATGACCCCGAGCCGCAGCGTGCCGGAAAGTACGCCGCCCGCGTGCTGCGCGTAATCGACAAGGTTTCGTACGTCGTTCAGCAGACGCTGAGCGCGGATGGCGATTTCCTCGCCCTTGGGCGTCAGCTTGATGCCGTTGCGCGTCCGCTCGACAAGCGCAATGCCGAGCGAGGCCTCGAGATCCTGGATCTGCATCGACAGCGCCGGCTGGGTCACGGCGCAGGCGTCGGCCGCGCGTCCAAAATGCTGCTCGCGGGCGAGAGCATCGAAATACCTGAGCTGCTTCAAAGTGACGTGTGCCATCAGCGAGACTAATGTGCCGGACAAGAAATCGCAATTTGTCCTTATCACAGTCCATCGCTAGCGTGAATTATCCGACGCGTGGAGACGATATCACTTTTCCGCGCGCAGAGAGACGGCAGCCGCAAGGCTGTCATCGCCAGCACCGTCCGGGTCCCAGCGCCGAATGGGGTCGGGCGGTGTTGTTTTATGTTGCAGAGGGCGCCAATCGCCCAAGCGGCCTACTCGGCCGCGATCATCGCATCCACGACCGACGTGTCGGGCGGGGTCTCCAGCATGCCGAGCGCGTGCATGTAGACTTCCAGGATGCTTTCTTCTTCCTGACGCTCCTGGTTCGACTTCTTGCGAAGCCGCACGATCTGGCGCAGCGCCTTGACGTCGAAGCCGACAGCCTTCGCTTCGGTGTACTTGTCCCGAATGTCGCTTGAAAGCGCCTTCTTTTCCTCTTCCAAGCGCTCGATCTGCTCGACGAACTGGCGCAACTGATTCTGCGCCGAGGCTTGAAGCGTGCTCATGAAGGCTCCTACTGGTCTTAAATAGCGAGCCGGACGCTAACGGCCGGTGCGCGCCGCAGCAAGGCGATGCGCAGAGCTATCCAAAGAGATAATATCGTGCCGAGGTCTTGACGTTGTATATGTCGCGCGCACGACACGGATTCATCGGCTCGCCCGGCGGCCAACTCCTCGGAGGGAGGACGCCGGGCGAAATCAAAGAGTCCTAGTGACTCCGGTTCTTCTCGAACGCCGCCTGCTTCTCTGGAGCCGCCTCAGTCTGATACTTGGCCTTCCATTCCTGGAACGGCATGCCGTAGACGATCTCCCGGGCTTCGTCCTTCGACAGCTCCAAGCCCCGGTCCTTCGCTGCGTCTGACATCCAATTGGACAAGCAGTTCCGGCAGAACCCGGCCAGATTCATCATGTCGATATTCTGCACGTCGGTCCGCGACCGCAGATGCTCGACAAGACGGCGGAAGGCGGCGGCCTCGAGTTCCAGCGTCGTCTGTGGGTCGAATGTCTTCATTTTGCGGCTCCTCACGTCTTCCCTTAGCGTCTCATCGGGCCCCATACGACATAAGCATGCCCCCGGTCATGCGAAACCCCGCCGGCCCGCTGCGGGGAGAACATGCCAAACCCGGTGACCGGCTGCGGCCTCTGATGCCTTGACGCGCGTGAGACGTTTGCGCAAACCAACACCCCAACAATCACAAAACAGCCGGGAATGGCCAGGGAGCTAAGATGAAAGACGGGTCGAACGGCGGCGTTCGCGAGACTTTGAGCACGCTGTTTGAAGCCGCGCATCGGACAGCCCATCCCTCGGTCTGCCTGCCGTCCCACCTTCCGCCTGTCCCCGAAGGGGGCCGGATCGTCGTGATCGGCGCGGGCAAAGGCTCCGCCGCAATGGCCGTTGCCGCCGAAGCGCACTACATCGCGACCGGTCAGGACAGCAAAATTTCGGGCCTCATTTCCACGCGGCACGGGTTCGGCCTGCCCACGGGCATCATCAAGATCCTGGAAGCCGGCCACCCCGTTCCCGACGAAAATTCGATCGTCGGCGCCGAACGCGCCATCGCGCTCGCCAAAAGCGCCGGCCCCAACGATCTCGTGCTCTGCCTGCTCTCGGGCGGCGCCTCTGCGATTTGGGCGGCCCCCGTCAAAGGCGTCAGCTTCGAAGCCAAGCAAGCGCTGACCAAGCAGCTCTTGAAGTCAGGCGCGCCGATCTCCGAGATGAATTGCGTCCGCAAGCATCTCTCGGAAGTCAAAGGCGGCAAGCTCGCTGCCGCCGTCTATCCCGCACGTCTCCTCACCCTCGCAATTTCCGACGTGCCGGGCGACAACCCTGACGAGATCGGCTCCGGCCCGACCGTCGCCGATCGCTCCACGCTCGCCGACGCGCGCGCCGTGCTGGAGAAATGGAAGATCACGCCAGCGCCCGAAATTGCAGCAGCTCTTGCCGATCCGGCCAATGAAACGCTGAAGGCTGGCGATCCGAAACTCGCGAATTCCGAATACAAGATCGTGGCTGCGCCGAGAGCCTCCATCGAAGCCGCAGCCAACATCGCCCGCGGCCTTAGCTATCGCGTCATTTCACTCGGCGACGATCTCGAAGGCGAAGCGCGCGAGGTCGCGCGCACGCACGCGGAGATGGCGCTCGAGGCCAAGCGGCGTGGCGAGAAGGTCGCCATCATGTCGGGCGGCGAGCTAACCGTGACCGTGCGCGGCAACGGCTCGGGCGGGCCGAACCAGGAATATGCTCTGGGCCTCGCCCTGGCACTCAACGGAACGCCGGGCATAGCCGGTCTCGCCGGCGACACCGACGGCATCGACGGCGGCGGCGGTCACGCGGGCGATCCGGCCGGCGCCATCGTATTCCCGGACACGCTGAAGCGCGCCGAAGCGCTCAATCTCAATGCCGCCAAGTTCCTGGAGAACAACGACTCGAGCGCATTTTTCCGTGCTCTTGAAGACCTTATCCTTTGCGGCCCCACCCAGACCAACGTCAACGATTTCCGGGTCATTCTTGTTGACCCGTAAACCGACGGTTGCGACACCCGCGAAGGCCTGCCACGAAGACCAGAATTCTCCTCGAAGGACCGGAGGCTCTGACTTGCAACCCCGATTCCGTTTGCGAGCGCCCCGGCGGAACTTTGCTCTCGTTCTGAGCTTTTTTGTCAGCGCGACCGCCGCTCACGCCGACCTGAAGTTGTGCAACGCTACGTCGAGCCGTGTCGGTGTCTCGATCGGTTACCAAGATACGTCGGGCTGGGCGACGGAAGGCTGGTGGAACATAGCCTCGCAGACCTGCGAAACGCTTCTCAAAGGTCCGCTGCCGAGCCGCTTCGTATACGTCCACGCGGTCGATTACGACCGCGGCGGCGAATGGGGCGGCAAGAACGACATGTGCACGACTGAAAAATCCTTCGCCATCAGGGGGGTTCAGGATTGCGTAAAACGCGGATATAAGCGCACGGGTTTTTTTGAAGTAGACACGGGCGAGGCGAAGGAGTGGACCATCCGCCTCACGGATCCCGGGCAAGGAAAAGCAGATAAATGAGACGGAATAGGCGGGTCAAAATTGTAGCGACGCTCGGGCCCGCGTCTGCTGCACCAGAAATGATCGAGCGGTTGTTTCTTGCGGGTGTCGACGTTTTCCGCATCAACATGAGCCATTCAACGCACGATGGCTCAAAGACGCTCTATAACGCCGTCCGTGCATGCGCGGCGCGCCACCGCCATTCGATCGGCATCCTTGCCGATCTCCAGGGCCCGAAATTCCGGATCGGCAATTTCGCGACCGGCCGCGTGAACGTCGCGGCGAAATCGATCTTCAAGTTCGATGTCGATGAGACGCTGGGCACCGAAGAACGCGTTCACCTGCCCCACAGCCAGATTTTTGAGGCCATCGAACCGGGCCACATGCTCGTTCTCGATGACGGCAAGTTGCGCATGCGCGTCGTCGAAAAGTCGGCCGTGCAGATCAAAGCCGAAGTCCTGACGGGCGGCATGCTGGCGAGCCGCAAGGGCATCTCCATGCCGGACACGCTGCTGCCCATCAGCCCCCTCACCGAGAAGGACAAGCTCGATCTCGCGCACGCCCTGAAGCTTGGCGTGGACTGGGTGGCGCTGTCGTTCGTCCAGCGCGCCGAGGACATTCACGAAGTCCGCAAGCTCATCGGCAACCGCGCAGCGATCATGTCGAAGATCGAAAAGCCCTCCGCCGTTGCTCAGCTCGAGGACGTCATCGCAGCGTCCGACGGCATCATGGTGGCGCGCGGCGATCTCGGCGTCGAAATGCCGGTCGAGAAAGTGCCCGGCATCCAGAAGCGCATTACGCGCCTGTCGCGCGCTGCGGGCAAGCCCGTTGTCGTCGCCACGCAGATGCTGGAAAGCATGATTTCATCGCCCATGCCGACGCGCGCTGAGGTCTCCGACGTTGCCACCGCCGTGTTCGACGGCGCCGACGCCATCATGCTGTCGGCCGAAAGCGCGGTCGGTCAGTACCCCGTCGAAGCCATCCAAATGATGGACAAGATCGCGATCCAGGTTGAGCACGATCCGGTCTACGAGCCGATGCTCTACGCGACGCAGACCGAGCCGCAGCCCACCGGCGCCGACGCCATCGCAGCGGCCGCTTCCGCGATCGCCGACACCGTCCGCTTGGGTGCTATCGTCTGCTATACGGCAACGGGCTCTACGGTGCTCCGCGTCACCCGTGAGCGGCCGGGTATTCCCGTCATCGGCCTCACCCCGATCGAATCGACGGCTCGCCGCCTGGCGATGGCCTGGGGCGTTCATACGATTCTGACGGGCGACCCGGAAAACCTCTCGCACATGGTCCGCAAGGCCTGCCGCATCGCGTTCGAGGAAGGGCTCGTCAAAGCCCGCGAAGGTATCCTCATCACAGCCGGCATTCCGCTCGGCAGCCCCGGCGCGACGAACATGATCCGCATCGCGTTTGTCGACGAATCGGGCGCGCCGATCGCAGAAGAGGTCTGACGCCGCGCTTAGCGTCCTGGAGCTGAGGCCGGCTCCGGGACCATTGACGCAAGAGGCCGCCCGCAAGCGGCGGCCTTAAATCCCCTGCCCCTCGACTTCTTCTTTCAGCTTATCGCGCTCTGTCTCGGCACCCTCGATGTTGGGATGCACCTTGAGAAGCTGGTTGTAGGCCTCAAGCGCAGCCTTCTTCTCGCCCATCAGCACAAGAATCTTCGCCATGCCATCGAGGGCCCGGAAGTGGTTGGGCTCGATCGCGAGCGCGCGCCTCAGGTCTCCCAACGCAGCGGTGTAATTGTTCAAACGGTATTCGACATAGGCGCGATGGCTCCATGCCTCGGCGTACTCAGGGGCAAGCTCCACGGCGGCGTCCAGGAAAGGCAGCGCCTTCTCGTTCTGGTCCTGTGCCGAAAATAGTTCACCGCGATCGATCAGCAGGTTGACCGTATCCCCGCCTCCGAGCCGCCAAAGCCTTTCGATGGCAGCGCCGATTTCGCCGGCTTGGCGCTTGTCGCCCTCGGTCGCGAGGTAGGCATAAAGATTGTCGAGCGTCTTGGACGTCTCTTCCGGCGTCTTGGGCCAGGGCAGACCCATCATGCCAGGCGGCCCCTTCTGCTTCGGGGCGGCATCCGGCGACGGCGCGACCGGAGGCGTCTTCTTGGCGGCCGGAGGCAACTCGTCCCGCGGTCGCGAAGGCGACGGTCTATCCGGGAAGGGCTGGGTCTTCAAAAGCTCATCGTCGGCCGCAGCATGAGCCGCACCGCCCGTGAGGGTCAGAAGTATAATGAGAAGCCGCGCACAAAAAGACATGCCCCGACGTTAATCGAGGCATGTGTCTTGGTCAAAAAGACTCTCGTGAATTTGCCGTAACGTCGCGCAGAAATCTGCGCGACCAGCCTCAGCCCTGGCGGGCCTTGAAGCGGCGGTGAGTCTTGTTGATGACGTAGACCCGGCCCTTGCGGCGAACCACGCGATTGTCGCGGTGCCGCGAGCGCAGGGACTTCAGCGAGTTTCTAACTTTCATAACGACACCGGTTATAGATGGCGGAAACCAGAGAGATCGAACGAACCTCCGTCCCCTGCCATGTCAAATGAGAGATGGAAGCCGGGCTTGTACCTGCCAAATCTCGGGAAAACAAGGGTGGTTCGCCGAAAAGTCGCCTCATAGTCCCACGGGAGCCCGCCACGTCCATTTCAAAGGCGGAAAACGAGCCGTTTTGACGCGGGTTTGGCCGTTCTGGGGGCCTGCCCCTTGTCTCGGCGCGACGCCCTTCCGGGCCCAGCTTGCCCGCTAGGCAGCAAGCGAGTGCCCCGTCATCCTTTCCAGAATGCGTAACGGAGCGCGCTCCCCCCGCCGCAGGGCTGAAACCGGAAGCTCAAAGGTCTGCTCGAGAACGAACTGGCCACGCATGGCGGCATGCAGAACCTGATCGGTGAAGACCACCCACGTGCTTCCCGCCGCGAACGTAACCTCCTGCCGCGGCGCCTCCCGCTGATATTTCAGGTCCGCCTTGGTGCGATCATGCAAGTGCAGCATGATGTGGTCATATGGAGACCTGATGCCCTTAGTGATGCCGAGCAGCGCCAAGACGTGCGCAAGCCCCGGCAGTGGCCGTGGCAGGTTGGGCACGAATCGCCCCGCATAAGCCTCGAACGGCTCGCCGATCTGCCAAACGCGATCTTTGCCTGCCGGATTGATATTGGTGAAAACGCGCAATATGCGCGCGCCGCCGTTCGGCCGCGAAGGAAAAGCGTCGACGTGCAGGCGCCTGTCGTCCTTGCGGAAGGATCGCACGTCACGTCCCTCGACCTCGTGCGGCCGAAAGCTCGTGCGCCCCAGCCGCAGAGCCGGCGCATAGGCCGGCACGAGACCCTGCATGAGCTTTTGCGCGTGCGAGGCGTATCTGCTCATCATCCGCTCGAGCCCATAAGCCTCTTCACCATCGGCGTTCGCCCCACGCAAACGGCCTCCAACGGGATCGAGGCTGATGTTCTTGGCCTCAGCGTCCGACCAGCTTGTCGACAGAAGGACCTTCTCCGCCGGCTCGAGCGCAAAACGAAGATCCTTGAAATAAAGGACGCGCCCGCCTTCAAGGCTGTCGACGGCCCGTTCGCGGTCTTCGGACGTAAACGGGTTATCCCAAGCGGTCGCGTTGAAGGGTTCAAGTGAAGAAAAGACTTTGCGAGACGATTGAAATGAAGACATGAATACCCCCAAAATATCAGGACGAGCATTCTGAAATTCAATTTTTCCGGTGAGGCAGGAATTGCACTTCACGAAGCTCCGCTCAGCGGACGACTGAAAAGATCAGCAAACGGCATAAATTCGAAAAGCTCAGGAAAATATAATATTTGAGCGCGCCCAAACCGGCGTCTTCTCCACCCAAACAACACGGCTCCAAAGAATTTCGGAATCGCCCATTTGGCCAAATGTTCGGTTTGCGGCCCGTTATCCCCAACTAATCCGTCCAACAGCGTCCTCACGCCAGCGGGCGCCCGCGATGTGCTGAGACCATCGCCAAACTTAGGCAAAATGCTCGGAATACTAATTATCGTTGTGCTCATTTAACACCAAAGATGGGCACAGAAAGCGTGATCCGCCCGCCACGCACTCCCAGAAATCATGAGAAAAATCTCCAATATATCGGCAGCCCAGCCTAATCCAACGGTAACGTGAGCATCGGCCATCTGGCCGAATTGCATTTGTTGTACTCATGGCGGGGCAAAGATTTTATGGAGCAGCCGCTTCTCATTCATATCCACGTGCCGAAATGCGCCGGCACCACTGTCGAGAAGCATTTTGCCCAGCAGCTCGGCGAGCGTTTTTGGGTTCCGCGCAAGCGGACCCGCAGATTGCCATTGAGCCTTTTCAGACGGAAGTACCGCGCTGGACTTCCCGAGCATCCTGATCAGATCAAAGCCGTATCGGGCCATTTCATCGGCAAATCGGTCGAAGGATTGTTTCCGAACCGCCGCATTGTGCGCTCCATCATCCTTCGCCAGCCCGAAAGCATGATGATGTCGTATTACAACTTCCGCATGATGCGTTATCTGCTGGAAGGCCAGCACGCTTATTCGTTTTTGCTCTTCCTGCGCGCGACCCGCGTCAATCCGATGGCCCATTTCCTCCTCGAGCGCTGGCTCGAACTCCCATGGATCGAATTGATCCGGCTGTCCGAGGAGCGGAAGATCGAGCTTCTGGACGAAGCCCTGGCCGAGGTCGACTACGTCGCCGACATTCGCCAAGCCGACAGCCTCATCGAAAAAGTCTCGGCCGAACTCGACATCCGTCCCGTTGCGCCGAGACGGAATGCGGCGGAAGAGAAGCAAGTAAAAACGGGCTGGAAGATCTTGAAGCTCGAAGACCTGACGCCTTCCGAGCATGCACTGCTCAAATCCCGCACCGCGCTCGACGATTACCTTTGGAAGCGGTGGGTGCAGAAAGACCAAAAAGCCTTTGATCGCCGCGATCAAAGCAACTTCGCCTACAGTGAATTCGTGCGGCCGAGATATCAGGTGGAGCGGCGGATCGCGCGCCGCTTTGGCTCTCCATTGGTGAGCAGCACATGACCGGCCTGCCCAAGTCTTCCCTGCTGGCGCAGATCGAAAGCATCGCACTCGCGGCGGGACAAATCATTTTGGAAGTTCGCCAAGCCGGCGCCAGCGTCGAACATAAGGGCGACGGCAGTCCCGTGACCGAAGCCGATCGGCGGGCGGAAGAGTGGATCGCGCGAGAGCTGCAGCGCCTCGATTCCTCAATTCCTATCGTAGGCGAGGAAGCCGCGAGCGCTGGTGAATTTAGCGGCGCCACGGAAAAAACCTTTTTCCTCGTCGATCCGCTCGACGGCACGAAAGAGTTCATCCGGGGCAAATCGGATTTCACAGTCAATATCTGCCTTGTCGAACACGGTCGCCCGTGCATGGGCGTCGTTGTGGCGCCGGCCCGGGGCGAGCTCTACAGCGGCGATGGCAGCGTCTCCTACAAATGCGATCTCTTCAGCGACGGGACGATCCGCCAGCGCTCCCGCATCAGCACTGCCACGCCATCAGATGCCCTCTCCGCCGTTGCCAGCGCATCGCACGAGAATACTGAGACCAAGGAATTCCTGGAGAGGATCGCAGTTGGCAAAAAGTTGTCTGTCGGATCGTCTCTGAAGTTCTGCCTGGTCGCGACCGGAGAGGCGGACATCTATCCCCGCTTCGGCACGACCATGCAGTGGGATACGGCGGCGGGCGATGCCGTCCTGCGCGGTGCAGGCGGATGCACATTGACGTGCGACGGCCAGGAACTCGAATACGGCGCGACATCAAATGAGATGCAGGCGTTGAGAAATCCGCACTTCGTCTCGTTTGGCGGCAGCGCTGACGCGTTGCGCGCACTTCTGCGCGTCTCAGCGCTGCAAGATTTGCAGTTAGCGGCACCGTGACGGAACAAGGGGGGAAAGCATGAAGCCGTTACCGGAGATCGAGCGTGCATCGAGCAGATCCAAGCTCGCACCTCGCTCGCGCTGCGAACTCCAGTGGAAAGACTCTCCGGTCACGAAGCGCGACCGCGCCGGACTTAAGACACAGAGGCCGTGTTGCATTTGGCTTACCGGCCTCTCTGGAGCCGGAAAAACGACCCTGGCCAATGTGCTCGACGAGGCGCTCCACAGCACCGGGCGTCACACGTTCGTGCTTGACGGTGACCGCTGCCGCGACGGCATTTGCAGCGATCTCGACTTCTCGCCCGAAGGCCGCATGGAGAATGTCCGCCGCGTCTCCGAAGTCGCGAAGCTGATGGTCGATGCCGGCCTCATCGTGATCGTCTCACTTATCTCGCCGCTGATCGTGCAAAGGCAGCGAGCGCGCAAGCTCTTCGAGCCTGGCGAATTTCTCGAGGTGTACCTCAACACGCCGCTCGCAACCTGCGAACAGCGGGACGCCAAGGGCCTTTATAAGAAAGCGCGGCAGGGCATTATCCCGGACTTCACAGGCATTTCCTCAGCCTACGAGCCGCCGGAAAGCCCGGAACTTGTGCTCAATGGAGAAGCGGCGATCAGCGATCTCCTCCGTCAAATGCTCCAGGTTTTGAAGCAGCCCGTGGACCTCGAAGCCGTGTGCCTCAAAGCAAGCTGAAGAAGCAACGCCGACGCTCACTTCACGGCCATCGCCTGCCGCAGAACTGAAAAGAGCCGCGGGTCCGACGACTGCACGACGTTGAAGCGAAGGAAGGCAGACGCCATTTGCGCAGCGCTGAACACATTCCCCGGCGCCAGCACGATGTCCTGTCCCAAGGCCGCACGCGCAAGGTCCGCTGAATCATGCCCGTCCGGCAGCTGGCACCAGAGATGGAAGCCGCCGCGCGGCATCAGCCACGGCTCGATGCCCAGCGCCTGCAATCGCGCCGCCGTCCGGCGCCGCGCTGCCGCAAGACGCCGGCGCAAGTCCTCCATATGCTTCCGGTAGCCTCCCCCGGCCAACACGTTCGCAATGAGCTCTGTAGCGACGGGACTTGGGCCACCGAAATGGGTCGCAACCTGAAGATCGATAAGATCCTCAATCAGGTCGGCGCGCGCGGCGATGTAGCCACAGCGGACCGAAGCGGACAGGGCTTTAGAGAAACTGCCGATCCGGATCACGCGATCAAGACCATCGAGCACAGCAAGCCGCGGCGATGGCTCGGGTTCGAAATCGGCGTAGATATCGTCTTCGATAATCGTCAGGCCGTGATCGGAAGCTGCACGCAAAAGCCGGTATGCGATTTGCGGCGAGAGGGTCGCTCCGGTGGGGTTATGCAGCGCAGAGTTCGTGATGTAGACGCGAGGCTTTTCCGCCGCGAGCACCGATTCGAGCTTAGTCGTATCGGGACCCGAGCGCGTGAAGGGCACACTCACGACCCGCACTTGATGTGCGCGAAGCAACGCCTGGAAATTGAAATAGCAGGGATCATCCACCAGCGCCGTGTCGCCGGGACGGAGAAGCAGGCGGCAGACGAGATCGATGGATTGCGTCCCAGATGATGTCAGCAGCAGCTGCTCGGGCCCGATCTCTAGACCTTCTTCGGCGAACCTTCCAAGCAGCAGCCGCCGCAACAGCGGAGACCCACGCGATCCGCCGTAACCTGAAAGAATGGTGTCATCCGCACGGGCAACATGCCGAAGCGCACGGCGAAGCGCATCATTGGGGAGGTACTCCGCCGGCAGCCAGCCACAGCCGGGCATCATGACCTCGCGGTCGGCATCGAGCGACTGGCGTGAGACCCAGAACGGATCGACCGCGCGCTCGCGTTGAGGCAGCGCGCTCGCGAGGCTGAGCGGCGGCAGACCGGCACTCGTGACGTAAAAGCCTGAGCCCGGCCTCGCACGAATGAGCCCTTCGGCGGCCAGCCGGTCGTAGGCTTCCACCACCGTCGACGGAGCAACCCGCATCGTCGCCGCGAAACTCCGGATCGAAGGCAGCCGATCGCCGGCAGCGAGTGCGCGGCTCGCGATCTTGGCCCGGATCGCGGCCATCACCGCCTCGGTACGTGAAACGTCGCGTTGCATCCACCCTCCCCGACTGTACCGTCATCGTATCAGTACAGTTTTGCAGGATTGTACCGAAACGTAGCTGGCTCAGCCAGTCCAGAATGCCTAAACGTCCGCCTTGAGCAGCATCGAGGCGGCAATGACACGAATATCGGATGGATGGGGCAGCGGACTTTTAGGCGTGCTGATTTTCAGCGGCTCGTTGCCGGCGACACGCGTCGCCGTTGCGGACATACCGCCGTTATTCCTCACGTCGGCTCGCGCGGTGATCGCGGCGCTCCTTGGAGCGGCCTTCCTCATTGGCCTGCGGCAGGTTTGGCCCGCCCGCAGCGACTTCAAGCCTCTTGCGATCGTGGCGCTTGGCGCCGTCGTCGGATTCCCGCTTCTAACGGCCATAGCGCTTCAGCACATCACCGCGGCGCACTCCATCGTCTTTATCGGGCTTCTACCGCTCGCGACGGCAGTCTTCGGCGTACTCCGCGGCGGCGAGAGGCCCAACCCTGCGTTCTGGTTCTTTTCGTGTCTCGGTAGCGCGGCAGTCGCGGGCTTTGCGCTTTTCAATGGCGCCAGGGGTACGTTGCTCGGCGACTTACTGATGATCGCCGCCGTCCTCGTCTGCGGACTGGCTTACGCCGAAGGCGCAACGCTCTCCCGGCGGCTCGGAGGCTGGCAGGTGATCTCGTGGGCCCTCATTCTTTCGCTTCCGCCGATGGCGCTCGTCGCGCTTCTATCGATGCCGCCATCGCTGCCGGAGATCGGCAGCCCCGCGTGGCTGGGCTTCGCCTATGTATCCACCTTCAGCATGCTGATTGGATTTATCTTCTGGTATCGCGGCCTCGCCCGTGGCGGCATTGCGGGCGTTGGCCAGCTGCAATTGCTTCAGCCATTCTTCGGGCTGACGCTGACGGCAATGCTGCTACACGAACCCATTGCTTGGCCGATGATCGCAGCAGCAGGAATCGTCGTGCTGTGTGTCGCCGCGGCCAAGCGCTATGCATGATGCTGGAACAGCGACGCGGGCCGGAGGCAGATGGACAACTGCCATCATCACCTCCGGCCCACGACCCACGCCGCCAAATCGGAATTCAATCGTTTCGCTCGTCGCGAAGCAGACCTCTTACTGATTGTTCTTCTGGTTATTCTGCTGCTGTTGGCCCTCGGTTCCAGCACCCGCGCCCGTAGATGCGCCCTGCTCTTCCGGATGCGCATCCGCGTAGGCCTTCCACTCGTCAGGGGTGATCTCCCCGTTCTTGTTCGCATCGATCTCGTTGAAGTCCGGCACCTTGCCAGACTGAGTGGAGACGAAAGAGGTCCATTCATCCTTGGAGATCGAAAAATCGCGGCTGGTGTCGGCGTCGGAGAAACGGCCGAATTGTTTTTCGCCAGCGGCCGCCCTTCTCTCTGCTTCAGGTTCCTTGCCGAGCGTAATTCCGCCCGCATATGCCGGAGCCAATCCCGCCATCATGACAAACGCCGCCGAAAAGATTCGATACATGACGCATCCTCTGTTGTTGTTATGCGGCGGCAACGGCGAGGAGAAAGCGATCGTTCCGGGAAGTTCTGGCAGATCTCATCGGGACACGTTGCTCGGCCTACCAGCCCGTACGTCGAAGCCGATCAGCTTCCGTCATACCTGCTGTTCGACGCGCTTGGCCTTACGAGTGGCGTGGACGAATGCCACCACGAATATGATGGAAAGCAAGAGAACGATGGTCGGCGCCGGCGCACTGTCGATGAAGAACGACAGATAGACACCGAGGAAGGAACCGGCCGCTGCGATGATCACGGAGAGGATCAGCATCGTCTTGAACTGACGCGTCAGCAGGAACGCGATGGCTCCAGGCGCAATCAGCATCGCGATGGCAAGGATGATGCCGACGGCCTGCAGCGCGCCGACGATCGTTAACGAGATCACGCATAGCAGTCCGTAGTGCAGCAGGTTGACACGAAGACCCACGGCTTTCGCCTGAGCTGGATCGAACGCGTGGAGCAGGAAGTCCTTCCACTTGATTGCGAGGACGCCGGCGGTGATCGCAGCGATGAGCGCCGACCCTCCGATGTCGCGCCAGGAGAAGCCTAACATATCGCCGAACAGGATGTGATCGAGGTGCACGTCCGACTTGATCTTGACGTAGAGCACGAGACCGAACCCGAACATGCCGGAGAACACGATGCCCATCACCGTATCCTGCTTGATGCGGCTATTGTCCTTCAGAAAGCCTGTGGCGACAGCGCAAAGCATACCGGCGGCGAAGGCACCGATCGCATAGGGAAATCCGACAATGTAGGCGATGACGACGCCGGGAAACACGGCGTGAGAAATCGCGTCGCCCATCAGCGACCAGCCCTTCAGCACCATGAAGCAGGAAAGCAGCGCCGTCGGGATCGCCACCAGCACCGAGATGATGAGCGCGTTGACCATGAACTCGAACTGGAACGGGCTTAGCAGCGTTTCGACGATGCTCATGGGCCTGCCTCGAATTCCTGAGCCGCACGGCGGCGGGCCGCCAGCATTCCGTGCTTCGGCGCGAACACGAATGCAGCCAGAAAGATCAGAGTTTGCAGGCACACGATGATGCCGCCCGTCGCGCCGTCGAGGAAGTAGCTCACATAGGCGCCTGTGAAGCTCGTGACCGCGCCGATCGCTACCGCGATGACGAGCAGCCGCGGGAAGCGGTCGCTTAGCAGATACGCCGTCGCGCCGGGCGTCACCACCATGCAGATGACGAGGAAGGCGCCGACCGTCTGGAGGGCGGCCACCGTCGAGGCGGCGAGAAGCGTGAAGAACATGATCTTGAGACCGGTCGTATTCAGGCCGATGGAGCGCGCGTGAGTCTCATCGAAGAAGACGACCATCAGGTCCTTCCACTTGATCAGCAAAATAGCGAGCGCGACGAAGCCGATGATGACGAGTTGGATCGTGTCGCCGGGCGTGATCGCCAGAATGTTGCCGAGCACGATGGTCTGGATGTTCACCGAGGTCGGCGAGAGTGAAACCATGAAGAGACCGAGCCCGAAGAAGGCGGAGAAGATCAGTCCGATGATGGCGTCTTCCTTCAGCTTCGTACGTTGATTGAGGAAGAGCATGGCGGCAGCGGCAAGGCCGCCGGAGAAGAAAGCGCCGATCGCGAATGGAAGCCCGAGCAAGTAAGCGCCGGCGACGCCCGGCACAATGGAATGCGACAGCGCATCGCCGATCAGAGACCAGCCCTTGAGCATCAGGAAGCAGGACAGGAACGCGCATACACCGCCGACGAGAGCGGACACCCACATCGCGTTCAGCATGTAGTCGTACGTGAAGGGTTCCAGGAGGACAGTCATCGGCCCCCGGCTCCATTACCCTCACCCGGCGTGCGTGCCGTTGCCTTACCGCCATGAAGTATGAGCGGCCGCTCATCATCGCTGATGACACCGATGGCACGCAGCTGTCCGCCCGCAGGTTCGGTCAGGACGAAGTGACGAAGCACGCCGCCGAACGTCCGTTCAAGATTCTCCTGCGTGAACGTATCGACCGTCGGACCATAGGCGACGACCGCGCCCTTCAGCAGAATAGTCCGGTCGCAGAACTCAGGCACTGAGCCGAGATTGTGCGTCGAGACGAGCATGACGCGCCCTTCGTCGCGAAGCTCGCTCAAAAGTTTGATGATCTGGTCCTCGGTCTTCACGTCGACGCCAGTGAAGGGCTCGTCCAGCAGGATGACGCGGCTGTCCTGCGCCAGAGCGCGGGCGAGGAAGACGCGCTTCTTTTGCCCGCCGGAAAGCTCTCCGATCTGGCGCTTGCGGTACTCGCTCATGTTGACGCGATTGAGTGCCGTCGAGACAGCGTCACGATCGATCGCCTTGGGACGGCGCATCATGCCCATATGCCCGTAGCGGCCCATCATCACGACGTCCTCGACAAGAACTGGAAAGTTCCAATCGACCTCCTCGGCCTGCGGCACGTACGCGACCTGGTTCCGCTGCAGCGCCTTCCCCACCGGCATGCCGAGAACGCGGATCTCGCCTTCGGCGAGACGGACAAAGCCCATGATCGCCTTGAACAGCGTCGACTTGCCGGAGCCGTTGACTCCGACAAGCGCTGTGATGGTGCCAGCCGGGATTTCGAAACTGGCGTCCCGAAGCGCGGTATGACCATTGCGATAGGTGACGCTCGCACCCTTCACCGCAATACCCGGCCCCGCGTCCGAAGACGCGAAGCCGGCCAGATTTTTGACGGGTCCCGTCACTCCGATAGCCCCTCGGCGATCCTGTCGGATGTGACGCGAAGCAGGTCGATGTAGGTCGGAACCTCGCCATCGGCTTCCGTCAGCGAGTCGACGTAGAGCACGCCGCCATACTTGGCGCCCGTCTCACGCGCGACCTGTTCGGCGGGAGCCGGAGAGATGGTGCTTTCGGAGAAGACGACCGAAATGCCGTTCGCCTTCACCGCATCGATGACCTTGCGCACCTGCTGCGGTGTGCCCTGCTGATCGGCATTGATGGGCCACAGGTAGAGCTCCTTCAAACCGAAATCCCGCGCGAGATAAGAGAATGCCCCCTCGCTGGAAACCAGCCAGCGCTTGTCTTCCGGAACCTTGTCGAGCTTGGCCTTGATCGGATCGATCGCCGCTGTGATCTTCGCTTTATAGGCCTCGGCATTCGCCTTGTAGGTATCGGCGTTGGCCGGATCGTGCTTCACGAAGGCATCGCGAATGTTGTCGACGTAAACCAGAGCCGCCGTGGGCGACATCCAGGCATGCGGGTTCGGCTTGCCCGTATACGGACCTTCGGCAATGCCGATGGGCTCGACCCCTTCCGACACCACAACACCCGGCACGTTCTTCAGGTTATGAAAGAACTTCTCGAACCACAGTTCGAGATTGAGGCCGTTCCAGAAAATGAGCTTCGCGCCTTGTGCCCGCCGGATATCGCCTGGCGTCGGCTGGTAATTGTGAATCTCGGCTCCGGGCTTGGTGATCGATTCAACGATCGCAGCATCGCCTGCAACGTTACGCGCGATGTCGGCGATGACCGTGAAGGTCGTGACCGCCTTGAACTTCTCCTGAGCGGCTATCGGCAAGGCAGAAAGGACTGCCGCGACTGCTGCCCCCATGACTCCCACCAAAACCCGCCGCATCACCCCATAGGGCATCAAGCTCTCTCCTATTTGCAAATGACAATGAATTGCATCTTTGTACGCAGTTCGGAATCATTTGCAACTAGGTGCGGCATTGCCTTGGCCGTATAGTTCGAGGGCAGTGGGACATCTCAGCCTCGGACAGGGCCGGGCTTGCTGGCGCTCGAAACATCTTGCGGGCGGCCATCACTGACCCTGGTCATTCGGGCCTATCGACAAGCTACTGGTCCAGCTTTAGCGTTTCCCAAAGTTCGGGACGTCCGATATGAAGGCCCGCCGCGACAGCGCGCGGCTTTGGCAAGCTGCAAAAAAGTTGACCCCAGTGTTCCGACAGTCTTCAAGCCCGACAAGTCCAGGCAATGGCCATTAGACCCAGAAGCGCCGTTGCATCAGCTCTGGCAGTCGCCATGAGAGACTTCGGACTAGGATCTCAAACAGTTTTGAAGATCGGCATGCTCGCGCCCCTCACGGGACCGCTGAAGGCTTGGGCGGTTCCTGGCTTGAACGGCAGTCTCATTTGGGTCGAGCGGATCAACGCCGCCGGCGGCCTGAAAGTTGGCAGCCGAAAGTACATGCTCGAGCTCGTCCAATTCGATACCCAGTATCAGCCAGAACGGGCCCTGCAAGGCGCACGAAAACTGATCATGGAGGATGGCGTGAAGCTCATTCTCATGATCGGCGGCGACGATCTGACGGGGGAAGTCAGACGCCTTATCAGCCAGCACCGCATGCTCGTCGCCACCCTTCTGCCGAGCGATCTCTCACCCGACGTGCCGACGCTGATCGCGCCTAGCGAAGTTCATCCAATCTACAACGTCACGGGCGTCGAGTGGCTGAAGCGAACGCACCCCGAGGTCAAGACGGCGGCATTGTGCGCCCAGCGAGATCTCCTCGGGCTGCCATCGATCGCGACCTACAGAGCAGCCTTCGAGGCGGCAGGCATCGAGCTTGTCGCCGAGCGCGTATTTGAGCCGGAAACCAGCGATTTCGGGCCGATCGTCGACGACCTGATGGCAAAGAAACCCGACATCCTCTGTTGGGACACGGCATACGAACCATTTGTCCACGCGCTTACGATCGAAGCGTTCAAGCGCGGCTTCCGCGGCCGGCTCCTGTCCTGCACATGCGATAACTACCCGGAGCTTATCCGGCGCACGAGCGTCGAGTTCATGGAAGGCTTCGTCTTCCAGTTCCCGGATTTCGATGACCCTCGCCTCACAGAGGGCCACGTGAATTTCGAGGACCCCGGCAAATTCTACGAAGAGTTCTGCCGACGCTTCCCGGGAACGTGGAGCGCTGTGTCGTGGGAATACGCTTCGACGCTGGAACTCTGGAAATCGGCCGTACAGCGAGCGCGCACGTTCGAGCCCTTCTCGGTCCTTGCCGCAATGAAGGTCGGCGGGATTGGTCCCCACGCCTTCGGCGAAGCCAAGTGGTGGGGCAAGGAACTGTTCGGGATCGATAACGCGCTCGTTGGTGATTGGCCCGTCGTCGCCATCGTCAACGGCAAGGCAAGAATCCAAGAGTTCGGCTCGATCTCGGACTGGTGGTCAAAGCACCGGTCAATCCTCCTCAAGCACATGAGGTCGATGAACATGATGTGGGACCAGCGCGAACAGCGCGCCGCTTCAACCGACACTCCTGATCGCCTGACAACTCACGATTCGTAAATCATGTCTTCGTGGGCATTGGCGACGTAAAGCTTGATGATCTCGACGGCCGTCTCGACATTTCGCCGTTCGATCGCATCGTAGAGCGATCTGAACATGAGCTGGATGCTCTTGATCTTCGCTGGCGTCAGAGCCTGCTGCCGGGATGCAGCCCACTGCGGATGGCGACGGACCTCGTGCACAATGCCGTACATCGCGACGATCAGCGAGTTGTGCGTACCGCGCGCGATCGCCATCATGAACTGCTCCTCCAACATCGCGAACGTGGCTGATTCAGTGACGATCGCCTCAAGGCGCGTGAGCTGATTTTGAAGATCGGCGATGTCACGGGTCGTCATGTAAATCGTTGCGAGGCGCGTCATCTCCGGCGCCAAAACGGAACTCGCGATGTTCAGCGCGAACGGAGACGCAGTCTCGGCGAGCTGATCGATATCGACATGGGAAGAGGCGCGCTCATTCCTACCGTCGCCAGCTGGACGCTTTCTTTGATAGGAAACAAAAGTGCCGCTTCCCGCACGGCGCGCAACGATGCCGTAAGCGGTCAAGAAGTCGAGCGCTTGGCGTATGGCGGCACGGCTATCGCCGAATTCACTCGCCAAGTCGCGCTCGGCGGGAATGCGCGTGCCGAAAGGATATTCGCCCGAGGCGCAGCGCGCGAACAGCCGCGTGGCGATCTCCTTCACTCGCGGCGTGACGAGCGGATGACGCGTGACGTCATCGATCCACGGGGGCGCTTCGAAGTCATAAGTGTCGGACATGTTTTCGGCTCGCGCTCATGCGGTATTAAATTTCGGATGGGATTTCTTCGGCTTGCCGCTGACGGCGGACCTCGTGAAACACCTGCGGCCCCAGTAGAGCAGTCAGAGCAACAGCGGCCTCCAGAGTAGCGCAGTCGTCCGAGAGCGCGGACGAAAGCGTGCGTTGGCGATCCGCGAAATCCACAGCCTTCGCTGCATAGATCGAAAAGACGGATGCAGTCCCTGCGGTCTCGTCATCCGGCAATGCGAGCAAGCGAACCTCCGGCGACTTGGAACCCAGAACTCCCTTGAGCGTCGATGCGAGAACGCGCGTCTGCGTCATCACGAGTTCGGATGTGAGATCCGCGGCATCGGCAAGCAGAAGATTGAAGCGCGTGATCGCCAGCGCGCCCTCCGCGAGCTGCCGGTACCGGTGCCGCCGCGCTTCGAGCAGAGCACCGGGAACCATTGTTGCAAGCCGGAAATGGAATGAGGTCGCGCCCGTCATCGGTACATCGAGCCTCGCGATATCAGCGACTACATCGCTCCAATCTTGTTCTGCTTTGCGAAAAGCACGACGTGCCTCACCAACGTCGCCGCCGATGAGATGCGCGACACCCGCGTTCGCGCGTGCAGCCGCGAGCGATGCCGTCGGAGCAGCTGCGCCTTCCAACATCGCCGCCGCGCGAAGCCACCCGCTAGCAGCATCGTTGATCCGTGTACCACCCATTGCCGAAAACGCCAGCACGGTTTCGTCAGTCCACTTTTCAATATCGGCCACGTTCGAGCTCGCGATTCAATTTCGGGAGAGCTTCAGGGATGCGATATGCATACAGAATTCGCTTTTCTCGGACAAAAGACAACCTATTTCGACCAATATCGCCCAAAATAGTTTCGCAGTTGCGATAAGCGCGCTAAGTGCAATGAGCATCAGTAATATATGACTTCCGTGCCTGCGAAATGACCAAAAGTCCTTTCCTTCTGATGATTTTTTTGACTTGCAGGGAATTCACCGCCTCATAACATGGTCGCGTCGGGCTAATTGCGGTAATTTCTGGTTTAAATTGGTTCAGATCGCAAAATCATCAGCTTGCGTCAGCCACCGCCAGAGTTCGACGGGGGATCGTGCTCTTTGCTTCACGCGGCGGCGCCGCCTCTGCGCTCCGCTCGGGGATCGATCACAGCACGACGTTTTGTCTGTGGGCAGGCTTGGTTGGAGCGATCATGACAATACAAACCGAAGTGCTTTCTGCCGGACATGGGCTTAGCGCCCATTCCGGAAAACTCGTACGAGCAATCGACTGGAGGGGAGCATTTTGGGTCGCGAGCGGCGTCCCGGCTCTTGTCTTGTTTTCAATCGGCGGCATCGCGGGCGTAGCGGGCAAGGTCGCCTTTCTCGTCTGGTTCGTCTCGATGCTCATGGGACTGATTCAGTCTTTCACCTACGCCGAGATCGCCGGCCTCTTCCCGAACAAATCGGGCGGCGCTTCGGTCTACGGCGCGGCAGCCTGGGTCAGGTACTCGAAGCTCATCGCACCGCTATCGGTCTGGTGTAATTGGTTTGCATGGTCGCCCGTGCTCTCGCTCGGTTGCTCCATCGCGGCCGCATATATTCTGAATTCCCTGGCAGGCATTCCCCCGGCGGACGCGCCCCAAGTCGCCGCCTGGGTGAGTGCACATAGCGCATCGATCCCGCTCGACTCGCCTCGCATCGCGGAGTGGCTCGCAGCAAACCAAGGAAAGACGGCAGCAGACGCTGTCTCCGCCCTCCTTTCCGCGGATGCTATTGCCGCGCTGACACCGTCAATTCGCAACTGGTCGCTCTTCCACGGATCGCTTGGACCCGTGTCGTTCTCATTCAACGCCGCCTTCTTCATCGGCGCGGTACTGATGCTGGTTACATTCGCGATCCAGCACCGCGGTATTCTTGGGACGGCAAACGTTCAAAAGTATATCGGGCTCGCCGTGATCATTCCGATGTTCATCGTCGGCGTGGTGCCGATCATAACGGGTCAGATCAACTGGTCGAACTTCACGCCCATCGAACCACTGAAAGCCGCCTATGCTCCGGAGATCGGCAGTTGGGACATTCCCGGCTGGACGCTCGTTCTCGGCGCCATGTTCATTGCTGCCTGGTCGACGTACGGCTTCGAAACGGCGATCTGCTACACGAGTGAATTCCGCGATCCTGGCCGCGATACGTTCAAAGCAATCTTTTACTCCGGCCTGCTTTGCCTCGTGCTCTTCACGCTCGTGCCCTTCACGTTCCAAGGGGTATTGGGCCTCGAAGGCATGCTCGAGCCGTCCATCGTCGATGGCTCCGGCGTAGCGGCGGCCATGGCCAACATGGTTGGTCACGGCGGGACGCTCACCAGCCTGCTCGTCATGCTGATGATCCTGGCGCTCATGCTCTGCCTGATGACAGCAATGGCCGGCTCATCGCGTACGCTTTACCAGGGCTCGCGCGACGGCTGGCTGCCGCGCTACCTCAGCCACGTCAACGAGCATGGCGCTCCAACGCGCGCCATGTGGACCGACCTCGTGATCAATCTTGCGGTCCTCGCAATCGCCTGTGCCGACGCCACGAGTTTCTTCTTCATTCTCGCGGTTTCCAACTGCGGGTACATCATCTTCAACTTCCTGAACCTCAACGCGGGCTGGATCCATCGCGTCGATAACGCAACGGCCCATCGTCCATGGCGCGCACCGACCTTCGTGCTCGCCCTCGGCACGGTGTTCGCGTTCGTGAATGCCGTCTTCATGGGCGCGGGTGCAAAGGTCTGGAACCCGATCGCGTTGTGGGCAGGCCTGTTCACCGCGTTCCTGATTATACCTGTGTTTGTCTTCCGTCACTACGTGCAGGACAAGGGCGTTTTTCCAGCACACATGCTCGAGGACCTCGGGCTCAGCCAGAGCGATTTGAAAACGCGTAAGGCCGGGGGGCTTCCCTATCTCGTGCTCGCAGCCGGCTTGGCCGTCGTGCTCGTCTCTAACTGGTTCTTCCAACTGCCTTCCTAAGAAACAATTCAACCGGAGCGGCTTTCGCCGCTCCGGCCTCTCTGATGACGTTCCGCAGATCCCAAGAACACCAGGGCTTTCGCGGATTAAGGGAGCACTTAATGACTGCAAGCACCATCAAAAGTCGCCCGATTTACCCGGGGCTCACTCCGGATCTCAATGCGCAACACAACATCATCGTCTGTGACAAAGCGGGAACGACGGCGGTTTCAGAATTATTCTCACGCGCCGACATCGCGTTCGCCGAACGCACGACCATCATTCTTGCTGACAGCCTGACCGATACCGAGAGCAAAGCGCTTACGCGCGAACTCGCTCCGGCTGCCATTGAAATGCAACCGACTCTTGCCGATGGGATCGCTCGACTCCGGCAGCTTCTCGAAACGGCGCCGATGGGCATGCGCCTTTATGCGGCTGGCACAGAGCCGCTCATCGGTCTGGTTGTCCAGGCAGGGATCGATTTCTCCATCGATCACTTGTCGATCAGAACTGAACATCGTGGGTCATTGAAGCGCCGCGTCCAGTGCGTGCACTGCAAGGGATACATCGAGGACGTCACCACGAACCCTGTGAAATGCATCCGTTGCGGTACCATTCTGCTTGTCCGCGACCACTATTCCAGACGTCTCGCCGCGTTCCAGGGTGTGTGCATCGACGCCGAAGTTCCAGGCGATATTCCTGCAGCGGAGGCGTTATATCAATGAGCGGAAATTCTCTCCGGCGCGTTCGCGTCGCCGAGGTTGAAGCCGTGGCAAACCGCATTAAGCGCTTCCGCCTCGTCGACATCGACAATGCTCCGTTATCGGAATTTTCAGGCGGATCACACATCTCTGTCGTCATGCACGCCGGCAGCAGGCTGATGCGCAACCCCTACTCTCTCATGGGCTCGCCGAAGGATACGTCGAGCTATCAGATCAGCGTATTGAACGTCGAACCCTCACGTGGCGGCTCGAAGTTCATGCACGAAAGCGTTAAAGTCGGATCGGAACTCGAGATCGGGCAGCCGCTCAATCTCTTCCCTCCGGCCAAGCTCGCGAAGAAGCATGTGTTCGTTGCAGGCGGCATCGGCATCACGCCGTTCATGGCGATGATGGACGAGCTTGATGCGCTCCACGCGGATTTTGAGCTTCACTACGGCGTTCGCTCGCTCAAAGACGGCGCCTACTGCAAATATCTGCAATCGCGTTACGGTTCTCGCGTCAATGTTTATCGCCAGGATCTGGGACAGCTGATTCCCCTCAAGACAGTTTTGCGTGGTCAACTCCTAGGCACGCATATGTATGTCTGTGGGCCAAAGCCAATGATCGACTGGGCATTGCAAACAGCAAAGCTGCTCGGCTGGCCGGACGAGAACGTGCACTCCGAACAGTTCAGTGCCCCGCCGCCAGGCAAACCTTTCGTCGTCAAGCTAGCCCGTTCCGGTCGCGAAATTGTTGTGAGCGGACATCAGAGCATTCTCGAAGCACTCGAAGAGAATGGCGTTGACGCACCGTTTCTCTGCCGTGGCGGCGCATGCGGCCAATGCGAGACGGCTGTGCTCTCCTGCGACGGCTTCATCGAGCACAACGATCATTTCCTGACCGAACCCGAGAAGGCCGAAGGCAAGAAGATCATGATTTGCATGTCGCGCATCCAATCCGCATCGATCACGCTCGATCTCTGATCGCAACTTCAGAAAAGACTTCCGTGGAGACCTTGGAATGGGACTGACTTTTAGAGACGAGACCTTTCGAGACGATTTCACGTACGCGAACAGCCCTGAAAACATCCGGCGCTTTCCGTTTCCGTTCATCGAAGATCAATACCGCTACTCGGTCAACATTGAGCCGCACACGCCTGGCCCCAAAGGATCGCCATTCGAATTCCCGTTTGACATCGACGAACATTATGTTTCCGAGATGCGCGACCGGGCGCTTGTTCTCGAGGCCGACCCCCTCCGATGCCAGGCGCTGCCGCACATGATGACGGCTCAGTGGGACATGCTCGAACTCATCATGACGTCACTCGCTCGCGACTATCCCGAGCATTTCACGCTCAATCGCGACGGCTCTCAGTGGCATTGGATCAATCGGCCGCTCGGCATCGACCAGAAGTTCACGTTCCTTGATGCGGGCACGCTTCCCTTCGAGCCGATGGAATACATCGGCCGTCAGGTGCAGGGCGACTTTTCGATTCAAGACCAGCGCGACAACCAGCTTTGGATGGATGCGGGCATCATCACGTCGCAGGCCGACTGGTCGCTAGATTTCGACGTCGGCATGAACTTTTTCGAATGGCACGGGCCAGTGCCGCTGGCGCACGAGGCTGGCGTGTTCGAACGCGCGCTCAAGTTCCTGCTCAATCTCCAGATCGGCAAGCCGGTCCGCCGCTTGAACTGGACGATGACGATCAATCCGCGTCTCGATACGAGCCCCGAAAACTACCATAAGTGGGGCACCGACCGAACGACGGTGACGCCGGAGAATGCCGGCAAGAAGGTGCACCTTCGCGTCGAAATGCAGGGTCTCTTCAGGCTGCCGCGCTCGAATGCAATCCTGTTCTCCATCCGTGGCTACCTGATGAGCCTCGAGCAGATCGTAACGGTGCCGAAATGGGGCCGTCGCCTGCCGCGCGTCCTACGCTCATTGCCCCAGGAGCTCGTCGATTACAAAGGCCTCACCCGGTATCGCGAAACGGCAATCGCATACCTTTCCAAATACGACGATGGCGCCCCCACCTCGCCTGGCGGAGGCCCGGACTAAGCGATCTTTCCAACGACCGTTTTCCAAAACAGAAGCCCGCAAAATCAAAAGCAAGAGGTACGTCTCATGTCCCTAGCCGATTTGCCACGTCAATCCATTCTCAACGATCGCCACCGGGCGAATGGCGGCGATCTAGAGGCAGTGTCGTGGAACAACATGCCACTTCCGCAAACGTATGCGACCGATCCCTACGCAGAAGTCGAAGCCGTGCGCTGCCGCGCAGGCCTTTTCGATGTTTCTTCTTTGCAAATCCTGAACGTGTCGGGGCCGGACGCACCGAACCTGCTCAATTACGTGCTGACGTCCGACATCACCAAAGCAAAGCCGGGTAACTCGCATATTTCCAATATCGTCAACGAGAACGGCGGACTGATCGACGACGTTCTCGTCTACGTGGACAGTCCAACCGAGTACCGCCTTTCCCACGGAGCAGGCAAAACCGAAGAGGTCATCCGCGCGCACGCACCGAAGTACGACGTGAAGGTTGAGCGGGATGACGACGTGCACGTTCTCGCCTTGCAAGGCCCTCTCTCACTGGAAATTCTCGCGCCGCATACGCCGATGGATCTAGCTGGGCTTGGCTATTTCAAACACGGAACGTCCACCCTCTTCGGAACTCCTGTTCGCCTCGCGCGCGGCGGCTATTCGGCCGAGCTTGGATATGAAGTTTTCTGCGCAGCCAAGGATGCTCACAAGATCTGGGATTCTATTCTGGCGGCAGGCAAGGACAAAGGCCTTATCCCAGTATCGTGGGCATGTCTCGATATCGTGCGCGTCGAAGGCGGCTTGCTGTTCTTCCCGTGCGAGATGACGAACGAAGATACGACCCCATGGGAAGTGAAGGCCGACTGGAGCGTCGATCTCTCGAAGCCGGACTTCATCGGCAAGAAAGCGCTCATTGAGAAGAAGGGCAAGGAACGAACCTTTGTTACGGGCCTGGAGGTCGATCATACGTCAGCAGTCGCTCCCGGCTCGAAGATTCTTGCGAATGGCAAGCAGGTCGGTGTCGTCACCAGCACGACCTACAGCAGGCATCTGATGAAATCGCTGGCGATGGCACATATCGAGCCCGCTTATACCAAGCTCGGCACGGAGCTGGTCGTTCAGGACGGCGGTGACTGGCCCGCGACTGTGGTGCGGATGCCCTTCTACGACCCTCTCCGCCTCCGCACGCACCCGCGCGACGAAGCCTAACTCAAGCCCCGGCACGGACAGGAAATCCTAGCGAATAGATTTTTCGGAAGGGAACAACATGGCAGAGCGAATAGCGATTATTGGCGCCGGCCCCAGCGGCATGGCGGTTTTGCGCGCATTCGAAAGCGCGCGTCGAAAGGGGGCAGATATCCCCGAAATGGTCTGTTACGAGCGGCAAAAAGATTGCGGCGGCATCTGGAACTACACGTGGCGCACGGGCACGGATGAATTCGGCGAGCCAGTTCACGCGAGCATGTATCGCTATCTTTGGTCGAACGGGCCGAAGGAATGCTTAGAGTTCGCCGACTACTCGTTCGAAGAGCATTTCGGACGGCCAATACCGTCGTTTCCGCCGCGGGCCGTGCTGCACGACTACATCAAGGGCCGCATCGAACGCAGCGGCATCATGCACTACATCAAGCTCAGCACCGCAGTTCGCAACGTCACCTTCAACGAGGACACGCAAAAGTTCACCGTTACGGTGAAGGATCTCGTCGCCGACACGCTGACATCATCGGAATTCGACTACGTCTTCTGCGGCAGCGGCCACTTCTCGACGCCTAATATTCCGGAATTTCCCGGTTTGACGACATTCCTCGGCCGCACGCTGCACTCACACGACTTCCGCTCGGCGGACGAGTTTGCGGGCAAGGACGTGCTGTGCGTCGGCGCGAGCTACTCGTCGGAAGACATCGGCATTCAGTGCTATAAGTATGGCGCCAAGTCCGTCACGTTCTCATGGCGCACGAAGCCGATGGGCTTCAAGTGGCCGGCCCGCATGGACGAAGTCCCCTTGCTCGAGCGCGTTGAAGGCAAGACGGCCTATTTCAAGGATGGCACGAAGAAGGACGTCGATGCGATCATCCTGTGCACGGGTTATCTGCACCACCATCCGTTCATGGAAGATTCGCTGCGTCTCAAGTCGCGCAACCGGCTTTATCCGCCGAACCTCTACAAAGGTATCTTCTGGATCGACAATCCGAAGCTGATGTACATCGGCATGCAGGATCAGTTCTACACGTTCAATATGTTCGATGCTCAGGCGTGGTACGCGCGAGACGTCGTTCTCGGACGCATCAAGTTGCCGTCGAAGTCGGATATGTTCGCCGATATCCAGAAGTGGACGGAGCAGGAAGAAGCCCTGCCCGATGCGACCGCCGCGATCGACTTTCAGACAGAGTATGTCCGCGATCTCATCACGCCGACTGACTACCCGCGCCTCGACGTCGATACAGTCGCGAAGATGTTCAAGGAGTGGGAACATCACAAAATGGAAGACATCCTGACCTATCGCGACCGTTCGCACAAATCGGTGCTGACCGGCACGCAGGCGCCAATCCATCACACGCCATGGATGAAAGCCACGGACGACTCGATGGAAGCGTTTCTCAACCAGCCAACCAAAATGGTCGCTGCCGAGTAGCCTGGCGATACGATTAGAAACCAAAACAATGGACCGGCCGCGCGCCGCTGGTCCATCTCCCCATTTCCATATGAGGGCAAAGATGAGCAGCGACGCAATTCTGACGTCCCCTGCCCGGCCAAAACTGTTCGTTCCAGGGCAGTCGTCACTGGAGCTGGGCGTCGAACGGTACGTTTTGAAAGGCGGCGGAACCGCTGCTTTCGAACTCGACAAAGGAGACCGCATCGAGATCAGTCCACTCGAAGGCGGCCAACGCGTGGAGATTGCGGCCTTCGCTCCCGGTGGCAAGAGCGATCTTGGTGCGCTCGGTCTCAAAGGACGCGCCACGCCGGCAGGCATTCAGCGCGCACTCGAAGCCGATAGCGAAGACATACAACGCGTTCGCTTTGGATTGTTCCGGCGCGGACTCGACATTGGACGCGTCAAGGCTGCGAGCGTGCTCGGTCCGGACAGCGTTCCCGGGGACGTCGTCGCGCTGCAGGTGGAACGCCCGGTCCTCGCCGTCTTCGGTGCACCAGCGGAACCGATGGTCGTCTGGGAGCAAACGCCCGCAACCGATATCCTGGTCTTCATCCAGCGCGCCAATCCTCGCCTTCTCAATGAAGCCAAGCTTCCCGACCCCATCGCCGAACCGCGCCTGGATATTCGCATTACCATCGCGAGCGCCGAAAGCTTTGAGGTTCACGAAGGCGAATACATTCAGATCATCGACGTACAGGGCCGCCAGTGCTCGGATTTCCTGGCATTCAATCGTCGCGCACTCGACCGCGGCGAAGTATTGGGGCTCGACTCGACGACGACGAGATCGATGATCGGCGCCGCATATCCCAAGCCCGGCCTCTATTCGAAGTTCTTCGACCGGGATCGCAATCCGCTCGTCGAAATCGTGCAGGATACGGTCGGGCGTCACGACACGTTCAACCTCGCATGCACGACGCGCTACTATGAGGATATGGGCTATTTCGGGCACCCGAACTGCACCGACAATTTCAACGACGCGCTCAAGAACTACCCGATCGGCAGCTACAAGGGCTGGCCGGCTATCAACTTCTTTTTCAACACCAATGTCGACTGCCATAACAACATATGGTCCGACGAGCCGTGGTCTCGCCCCGGCGACTACGTGATGATGCGTGCGCTGACCGATCTCGTCTGCGGCACATCCTCATGCCCTGCCGACATTGATGCCTCCAATGGATGGCACCTGACTGAGATACACGTTCGGGTCTATCCGAAAGACACACCCTTCAAGCGCTCGATTGGATTCAGAATGACACCGGATGCACCTCTTCAGCTGACGAGAGAATCGGGATTCCACCCGCGCACGTCGGCTCTCACGCGCAACTTCGGCGAATACCGCGGGTTCTGGGTGCCTCATTGCTACGCGAATGGAGGCGCAATCAAAGAATATTGGGCTTGCCGCGAAGGCGCGGTCATCATGGACTTATCGCCTCTACTCAAAATGGAAGTTCTCGGACCCGATTCCGAGCAGTTCCTGCAGGGCATCATCACGCGCGACGTCCGCAAACTGTCCGTAGGGCAAATCTATTATACGCCCATGTGCTACGAGCACGGAGGAATGGTGGACGATGGAACGCTCTTCCGCTTGGCGGAGAACAATTTCCGCTGGATCGGCGGCGACGACGCAAGCCTCATCTGGCTGAAGGAACAGCTCGCAAAAACCAAATACAAAGTGAATCTCAAAACCGCGACGTCCGAAATCAACAACGTCGCCGTTCAGGGCCCGAAGTCTCGCGAAATTCTGCAGTCGCTCATCGAGACGCCACCCGGCAGGCCGTCGCTTCAGGAGCTCGGCCTCTTCCGCTTCACAGTCGGACGCATCGGCGGCGTGAACGGCATTCCGGTGCTTGTCTCGCGAACGGGCTACACGGGTGAACTCGGATACGAAGTGTTCTGCCACCCCAAAGATGCTCCTGCGGTTTGGGATAAGATTATGGAAGCCGGCGCACCGTTGGGCATTCAGCCGTTCGGATTCGATGCGCTCGACATGGTGCGCATTGAAGCCGGCCTCGTCTTCGGCGGCCACGATTTCGATTCAACGACCGATCCGCTCGAAGCCGGCATTGGCTTCACCGTTCCGACAAAGAAAGAGGAAGACTACATCGGCAAGGCGGCGATCGAGAACCGGCGCGCCAACCCGCTCCGGAAGCTGGTCGGCCTCGAGATCCAGGGCAACGAGAAACCCTCGCACGGAGATCCTGTCTTCGTCGGCCGGGCAAACGTCGGCGCGGTGACAAGCGCGATGCGCTCGCCGCTTCTCAAGAAGACGCTGGCCTTTGCGCGGGTGGACGTCACACATGCGGAAATGGGCACGGCGCTTGAAATCGGACGCCTCGACGGACTTCAGAAGCGCTTCAAGGCGACCGTCGTACCGTTCCCATTCTACGATCCGGAGAAGAAGCGCGTCAGAATGTAAGGAGCCGTATCAGCAATCCCTATCACGCGCTGCAGAAGGGCATGTCTCCCACGAGCGTGTCGCCGGTCACCTACTTGCTCGCCGTGTTCGCGCGATCTACGCTTGCGCTTGGCATGTGGCTCTGCCTGACTTTCCTCGCTGTCCCATCTCCATCCAGCTGCTTTCGATCCTGGGCAACAGCGACGTACGGCTGTTACACGCTGCTCTTCCGCGCGCTTTAGGTAGAGGCGGTCTAATGTCCGCTCAGCGCCACTACCCCGCTCCGTCAGTCCCGCTTTACGAGGTCTGAGCGTCACGTCATCCGGCAGCTTTGCTTTCTGCGCTGCTTCCCTCACCCGTTCGCGTGCATAGCCGAGCGTGAATAGCCGAGCCGCTTCGGATTTTTTCCGCTTCGATTTTCAAAGCACAATCGTAAGCGGTGCGAGCCGTCCAGAGATGTGCAGCGAGCTCTGAAAAGAACCGGCGTCTTCATCTTTCAGGCGAGCGAAACCAACTCGCCCTGTTTTGTGGTGATGGACCATGCGGACCAAGTCGGAGAGCCCTACTTGCGACCAACTGCTGTTGCTTAATGGCGCGATCTCAGTGCGTAGGGGCGGAGCAATGACAAACTTGAAGAAGTTCTGTGCGGTCATTGGGCTGATCAGCCTGTGCGCGAGCAGCGCTCTCGCGCAGGAAGAACGTAACGAAGCCGTGCAGGCCGCGGTGGAGGATATGGCCAAAGAAATGGTCGAATGCGCTGTTTATTTCGACATCGTGGCCGCTGTCTTGCGAAGCGCCAACGAACGCGCCACGTCTCTGAAATATGTCGACGCCTACAAATTGGCGGTGGCGCGGGCCGACAGCCTCAGTCCAGGAGTGGTGAAGGCGCAATATGCCGTCCTGGCCAAAGAGATGACCCACAAGGTCGTAATGGCCAACATTCCAAAGAAGATCGAGGAGAACCTGTCCAACGTTTCGATGTTGGAAATTTCGGTGCTACAAGACCAGTACAGCAAGCTGTGCAAGGACGTTATGAACGCACCGGGCGAGCGTGCAAAATACTGGATGCAGCACACTGGCGCGCCTGCTCCGTAGTCCGCGATCACGGCGAAAAAAAATGCGACCGCCCGTGGGCGGTCGCTTTCGTGTTACCTCACCGCATCAATGATGATGGGGGTCATCATCATGCCCGTGATCGTCATCACGGTCCTTCTTGTACTCGCAAGACTGCGTCTTAGGCGGCTTGATGCTCTTGTTCGCCCATTCCAGCATTACGTCCATGACCTGAAGGTTCGTTGCCTTGCCCGGCTTCCCGTTCTTGCCGGGCGCCGGGTTGTCCTCGATCATCATCATATGCGAGATGCCGCGGAACGGCCCGACGTAGTCTATGCCGAACGGTCCCT
This sequence comes from Hyphomicrobium sp., assembly GCF_035687085.1. Classification (GTDB taxonomy): domain Bacteria; phylum Pseudomonadota; class Alphaproteobacteria; order Rhizobiales; family Hyphomicrobiaceae; genus Hyphomicrobium_B. The sequence goes on from NZ_DASRYS010000013.1 coordinate 516,592, forward strand.
TGTAGCTGCCCTGCCACCAGCCGGGCTCATCCAGCTCAATGTAGTCAGCCTTGCCGCCGCTGGCCTTAATGGCAGCCACCGACTGCTGACACACGGTGCTAGTCGCCGTGTAGTCACTGACGAAGGCCATGTACGGAACGTTCTTGAAGTCGGAACCATCGGCAGCAAGCCCAGCACCCGGCAATGAGCACGATCCCTCAATAGTGATCAGCCCTTTGAGTAGGTTCAGCTTGCCATGGCTCTTGAGGATGCGCGCCATGTGGTGGCCGATGCTTCCCGCCTGCGAGTGGGTCGCGACGATGGCCCCGCCCAAGCCCTCGACCAGCTCCGCGAGCGCGATCGGTGTCCACGTGTTGGTGGGATTGATGGCAGTCGGCGTGCAACTCAGGCAAGTCGAACCGGCGAGGAAGTTCTCTGAGTTCGGCAGGTCGAACTTGTAAGCTTCCAAAGCTAGAAGTGAACGGTTCTGCGCCACCTGCGCGTTGTCAGGCGTTATGGTTCCAATGCCCGCAGGCGCGCCTGAACCGGTGCGTGACTTGATGGCCAAGTCGATCGCCCAGGGCGAATCGCCTTCCATCGGGAGACGGCCCTTGTATTTGCAGTGGGCCGGTTCGGTCACGCAGGTCGGATCGCCCACGTCGCCGTGACGGATCATCTTGCTGGCGGTGACGCTTTCATCGAAGCGATCGCCAGACGGTGCAGGCGGCAAGAAATGGCCGAACCAGGTTGCAAAGCCAGCGGTGCCCTCGTGGCTGAAGCCGAATGCCGGTTGCGTGCCTCCACCGGGGAGCAGCGCCAGCGCCCCAGGGATATCGTTCTGCTGCAGCCTATAGACCGCTTCGTGAATTGGCGTGTGATCGAAGCCCGAGCGGCCGCGGCCCGGCTGATCGATGGTGTAGCTCGGGACGTTGTTGCGAACGAGGTAGTCGTTCCAGCCTTCGTTGCCGGCTGCCGTTCCCTCGACGGCAGAGCCGGAATAGCCCGAGCCATGCACCATGATGAGGGGCCAGCTCTTCGACTTCATAGGAGTCTGGAACTGAACGTACATCTGGTTGATGATGATCTCGCGCTGTCCTTGCGGTGTCGGCCCGCTCGCGAACGGCGTGATCTTTGGATTGCCGCCGACGTAGAACGTGCCCTTGTCACAGATCTCCAGTGGGGCCGTCATATATTTGTTCTTTGTGGGCGACTTCCACGCCGACGCTTGCGTGGCGGCAAAAACGCCGACCGAAGCTACGGACGTCATCAGCAAAAATTTGAATGCTTTTTCTTGTGTCATCGCGTTCTCCCTAGACAACGACAAAACATCGTGGCCTTGACGTGATCCAAGACCGCGTGCGGACTAACATCCACGCGCTACAACTGTCTTGGCGCGCGACATTCGGCTGTCTTTGAGATGACCGCTACGCTGAGTGTGAACGCGCTAACGCGAGAGCGAACGCAGTGCGCGGAATTTTTTTGTATGCTCCCCAAAATGCAAAGCGAGGTGCTCGGCGTTTGCAGCACGGCCGAATTTCTCATTGCATACGCGATGTCGTTGTGCACCTCTTTGACAGAGGCCGGAGCATCGCGAGAGAGCATTCGATGTCCAACAACATCTTAAACCCAGCTGCAGATTTGGCCCGCAATGGCCGGATCGAGAACCTGTTCTCGACGCCGCTGTTCAGCTACATCTTCAACGATGTCGCGGTGCTCAATGCGCAGCTCCGGGATCTCATCCTCAAGCGCGAGCGCACTACAAAGTCGGCGCAGAAGAGCAACATCGGGGGCTGGCAGTCGGACGTCGATTTTCTCAGCTGGGGCGGCGATGCCGTGGCGACACTCGGGCGCTACATGAGCAGCGCAGTCGAGGCCGCAACGAGGCAGCTGCCGCTCGTAACGCCTGGGCTGCAGATCGGTTTCGAACTCGTTGCCTGGGCCGCCGTCAGCCGCAAAGGAGACTACAACGCCTCGCACGTGCACCCGCTGTCCACGTGGTCGGGGGTCTATTACGTCGATCCAGGGGATGAGCCATCGAGCGGGTTCGGTGGCGCGCTCGAGTTCGAGCACCCCGTCCAGTCAATGGTGATGAATTTTTTCCCTGGTCTGCTGCCTTCCACACTTTGTGTACGACCTAAGGCCGGTCTCATCGTGCTGTTTCCCAGCTCGCTCGTGCACAACGTTCGCGTCTATCAGGGGGAGCGACCGCGCGTCTGCGTTCCGTTCAATGCGCTTACGCAGGTCGTGCCTAGCGAGTAAGACAGAACGCATCAGGCGTATAAAAGAAGCGGCCACCCGAAAGTGACCGCTTCCAACATTGATCGATGAAGTGTTCCCGAAAGGGCTTATCAGTGATCGTGCCCATCGTGATCATCGTGCGGGCCTCGATCGCACATCTGCTTCTTCTTCATCTTTGAGATGTGCTTGCCGCTCCAGTTCAGAATGACCTGCATGATGTCATTGGCATCATAGCCACCGCCTTCGTCGCTGCCGTCCATCATCATGTGCGTGATGCCAAGCATGACGGGCCGCTTGAACGCAGCAGGCCAGGCATTGGCAATACTCGGCGCTTCGTCGAGCTTGATGTACTCCACGGCTGCCTTGCCTTGGCCGGCTTTGCGACGAGAGATGATGGCGTCGACGATGCCCTGAGATTGCGTGCTCGTCGCCGTATAATCGCCCTTCACGACAAGATACGGAATGTCGTCGAAGTCCTCCACTGCCAAACCCGCGTTGGCCAAGGTCACCCCGGTGCCCTCTACCGTAACCAGGCCCTTGAGATACTTGAGAGCGCCATGCTGCTTCAGGATGCGGACGGCATGGTGCCCGATGGGGCCGCCCTGCGAGTGGGTCGCTATGACGGCACCGCCGTAGATCTTTCCAAGCTGTTCGACCAGTTCCGCGACGTTCACGGGCGTCCAAGTATGTCCGCCAGCGAATCCGCCTGCGCTGATCGTCGTGGGAACGCAAGTCGCGCACGTGCCCCCCGGCAACGTCTGCTCCGTGTTCGGAACGAGCTGTCGCCAATAGTTGAGAAGGTAGTATTCCTGCGGACCGGCAATGTTGCCGGCAACCTGTTCGCCCTTAGGAATTAGACCTTCAGGAACGAGCTCTGGGCTCGTGGAGTGGAAGTCGAACTGCGGTGTCACGCCGGGTCCATGTGAGGTATCCGGATCTTTCGCACTCCAGCCATGCGGGACCAGCTGGTCGACGAGGATGTTGGCCGGCCCAGGCCCGGTCGGCAGGCCTGTCGCCGGATTGACGAGATGTCCGAACGTGCCCTGCCACCAGTCGGCGGTTCCCAGCCAGAGAAAGTTTGGAATAAGCGACCGGCCTTCGGCGTCGTTGGACGGATCGGCGTCGGTTAGCTTCGCGACACCCTCGTGAATAGCGCTGACGTCGAATCCAGACCTGCCGCGCCCCGATTGGTCAACGACGAAGGTCGGGATGTTCTTGCGGAATGTATAGTGTGCCCATCCCTCGCGACCGCTCGGCGTGGACTCAAGGCTCGCTCCAGTATGCGCACCGCCGCTCACGAAGATCACCGGGTAGTCGTCGAACTTCATCGGGATCTGGAACTGGACGTACATTTGCCCGATCATCACGGCTGAAGGCGTCGCGCTCCGCGTCGAGGATCTCTGGTAGTAGGTCTTCTTGAGCTTGCCGCCAACGAAGAAGCTCCCCTGATCGCAGACGCTAATGCTCTCTTTCAAGTAGCGGTGCGAAGGCGATGGGTAGATGCTCTCATTTTTCGGTGGTGCGCCCGGTTTGGGGCCCGGGCCGTGGGCGAGCACGCCTGTGGATGCAGACGTGCAAGCGAGCACTGCTGCCAGGCAGCACTGCGTCCCCTTTCGCCAATTCAACTGGATGGTGGTCATGCGCGTTTCCTGATTCTTCTTTTTTTCATTCCGGGAGCGCAGTTGAAGATGCTCTAGCCCCCGCGGACTTGAGCTTCCCTCACCTCGTCAATCTCCCGCCGACAAGCAACGGACCGCACCAATGAGATGCGGCGGAGCTTCAGCGGCAAGACACCAAGCCAGATTTTGCTGTGCTCGTCTGTGCAGCAAGGGAACGATAACCGGCAGAGGACGAACCCGCCCCAGCGTTTCCCGACGGTGACATTGAGAAGCGCACCGTCGATGCCGTACGCAATCAAGCGGTGAGCTGTCCACGAGCCGAACATCCCGTGACGCCGCTCGCGGGCGCCATACTACGCCATGCCGTATTAGTAGTTGGCGCGCGTGCGGTACTGGCGGGGTGGCATGCCGTACCGCTGTTTGAACGATCGATTGAACGTCGAGAGTGCGTTGAACTCCCAGCGATAAGCAAAATCTAGATCGCTTTGTAGCCGCAGCCAGGCGAGACAAAATTCTTGCGGACGAGATCGAGCCTCTTTGACGTGACGGACGAGCCGAAGGTCATATGCTTGGCAGCGAACAGCTTGTGGACATAGCGCACCGTGATGCCGAGGTTTTTCCGCGGCCGAGATCGTTCTCAGACGCACCAAAGGTATTTTCGGTCGATCCTTGCGCTTTTCGACTGAAAACATCTCATGCTTCGCCGCACTTCGTGCGCTCGCTGTACGCTTCCTGCTTAGCGAGTTATCTCCAGGCGGAAACAACGGTTTTTCCGAGGCTACGTCCTGATCGGCACGCAAATCAAAGAGCACCGCAAGGGTGCTCGTCTAGGAAGACGGGGGGAAGAAGGGTTCCTACGAACGGTCTTGGCAGCGCGCCAGAGTTCGGCCCGGCTCTGCTGTCCAATCAATAGTTCTTGTCGATGCAGTCTTGGTAGCGGGCCCACCAATAGCGGCCGCCCGTCGCCTGAGCACGCTTACGGATCCAGCCGCATCCTTCGGAGTATCCTGCGCCGTAGTAGGCGCGGTAGCCTACGAAGGGCAGGCCATAGAACCCGCGGTAAAATCGATCCCCGATGATCTCTCTACGACGGGCACCATAGCGCACGTCAATGAAGAGGCTACGGGAGCCAGAAGCAAAGGCCTTTGCCACGGGCAGCGCCACTGCTCCTTGAGACGAAGCGAGCCCAGCCAGAATGCACCCCGCGGCTAACGCCACCATAACCGATCGGCTCATCACTTGCGTCTCCTTGAGCGCACCGGACAGTAAGTCTGCGATCATCATACCCTAATTGCGCGAACGTCAAAGTCTGACCCGGCCGCGTCAGTGCCGATGCGCGGTGCAGCACAAGCGTGCGCACATGCGCTGCTCAGATCCAATTTCATAGCTAGTTCTCGATTGCCACAGTCCGTACGCAGATTGCCTAGCGCCAAAAAAAAGTTTGCCAGAAGGTAATATCAAGCCGGGCGAACAATCGGAGCGCCCATCCAGACGCTCCGGGCAAAGAAAAAACTGATCGCCCGTCGCTAGCAGGGAGCGCACAGCCAAGACGCCTTTCGGGTGACGACAGGTTTGCAACGACCATGACAATGCGAGCCGGTGAGCGAACGCTCCCCGGGAAGATGAACTGTTGCCTGGACAAGAGGCCAATCAAAACCGTGGGAGCGAAGCAATGGCGAAAAAATCTAAGGAACTGGGCAACGGGAAGCGCGAAGACGGGCTAGACTTCTCCCGACGCGGCTTTCTTGGCGGCGCGGCTGCGGGTGGTCTTACTGCTGCGGGACTCGGCTTCAACGTCAGTCGAGCAGATGCGCAGTCAGACGACCGAGGCCGGGACAAGGATCCGCCGAAGCACGGTGGCAACGGCGCGAACGACCGTATTCTCCTCAAGGGTGGCGTCGTCCTTACTCTCGATAAGGCCGTCGGCGACTTCGAAAAGGCCGACGTGCTCATCGAGGGACGCAAGATTGTAGCCATCCGCCCGAACATCAATGCCAGCGCTCGTGTCGTCGATTGCACGGGCTCGATTGTCATGCCGGGCTTCATCAGTACGCATAATCATCAGTACGAAGCCATCCAACGCAGCATCATCGCCGACGGCCTCATCGTCTTCGGCGGAGATCCCGACCAGCAGCAAACGGCCACGACAAACGCTATTTACGAGGCGTATGGCACAGTCGTGCAGAGCATCTGGACGTCGGGACGCATCGGCACGGCGCAGGCGCCGCAGTGGGATTTGGGCCGCTCTCCGTACGACCCAGAGGATTGCTATAATGCCGAACTAATCGCGTGTCTCAGCCAGATCACGCAGGGCATCACCTGTGGAACTGATACATCGCAGTGCTCGCACACGCCTCAGCACACCGATGCGATGATCAAGGGCTGCATCGATGCCGGCCGTCGAACACTGTTCGACTACAGCAACGGTGTTAACCGTGAGCCGAACCAGGGTACCAACTCGCCTGCCGTTGCCAAGCGGCCCTATAACGTCAAGACAGATCCTTACGAATTCCCTGGCGCTGTCCTCTACCCCGGCAAAAAACTCGGTCTAGAGCGCATTGCCAAGAAATATTTCTCTTCGAAGGATCAACTTGTTTCGTTGGGCTTCTCGGGCGGCCCGACGCCGGTCGCTAATCTACCAGCACAATACGCGGGCTTAACGGGTTGGGGGTTGGCACGCGAGTTTAGCGCTTTCATCAATGCTCACAACGTGGGCGGCGCGGGTGTCCCTGCACAAGCGCTTGCGGCAGGCCTTGCGCCATTCGAAGACGTTACTCTGGTGCACTGCGTACGCTGGCAGGACAACAACGTCGCGCAAATCAGCCACAGCCACCTCGGCTATCCCTCGCCTGCAACCTCGTCTCCTTGGAAAATCTGGGCCGACAACGGTGGCCACGTTTCCATAGCCGGCAATATCGAACTGCAGATGCGGCACGGGCAACCACCGTTCCAACTGGCGCTCAACCACGGCATCCTTCCGAGCCTCAGCCCAGATGTCGACACGAACATGACGCCGGACCCCTTCTCGATGATGCGCGGTGCGTTCTGCCTGCAGCGAGGATTGGCCAACGATCTCGCGTTCGGTACAGGCGCCAACGCCAAGAGCGATCCTGGCAACCTGCCGATACCGCAACTCATTACGTGCCGTCAGGCTGTGGAGATGATGACGATTGCGGGTGCTGCGGGCAGCGGTCTTCTGAACAAGGTCGGCACGCTTACGCCAGGCAAAGAAGCGGACATCGTCATTCTCGACTACGACAACATCAACACCCAGCCTATGAACAACGCGTATGGCACCGTCGTCACCATGATGGACACCCGCCATGTGAAGCACGTGATGATTGCGGGCAAGTTCGTCTACTGGAACGGCGACCTAGTCGGCTGGGACGTCAAGAAGATCATCGCTAAAGCGGTGCAGTCTCGCGATAACGTGCTGCGGCGCATCAATGGGCCAGCATGGGGCAGCGACGTCGGCATTCTCCAGCGGACGAAGAATAGTCTGCACAATCCGTATCGGCCGGCCTTCCTCACGTCCTGTTGCTACAATGGCCAAAATGAGGTCGCGCCGCATTATACTTACCGGCCATAGCAGCACGCAGGAGGATCGCACTGCGTAAGACACTGCTCGCGACGATATCCAGACGACGATCCGGGAAAATCCCCGGGTCGTCTTTTGCGTCCGCAGGGTCAATCTCCGACCATCATGACTAAGCAGCCAGCGAGCGTTGCATGGCCAAACACTACGGTAAGTATGTTTTCGGCGGGCCCCCTCGGGGGCTTACGGCAGCAGGCCGAGGCCAGACTGCTCCTGAGCCGTCGGCGGATCGCAGCTGGTACCTAACGGAGGTGAAGCACGCCGAGATACTTCTGGAGCGCCACCAATTCGATCGCGCGCGCGCCGTTCTCGAGAAGATCCTCCCACGCCTCGGAAAGCGAGCAAGCTTCGAACGTGCTGCCGTTACCGAACAGATCGGACGTTGTCTGCTGCAGGAGGGAGATTGGCAGGCGGCCAGCTCGGCTTATCGCGATGCTGTAAAGATTGCTGCAAGCCTTCCGCTGAGTGACGGCTCCAAGCGGCTGCAGTGCGCGGCTTGGTCTGGGGTTGGAGACGCCTACCGGGCGGGCGCCCACTTCGCTGGGGCACGCGAAGCCTACTCAAGCGCCATTGCCCTATCAAAAGAGGTCAAAGACGAACGCGCGTTGGGCATTGATCTCGTCCACCTCGGGATGTTGGAGCTGGACGAGAGCAATTTTGCGGCGGCGACAACAGCATTCCGCGCGGCGCTCGATATCTTCCAGCGGCATCGCGACCGGAACGCGCAAGGCGCCGCGCATTACCAACTCGCCCGCGCGCTCCTCGGCCAGGAGCTCACGAGCGAGGCCGAGGCGCACCTGCGCTCGGCCGAGGAACTGCGTACCATAGAAGCGGACTACGCCGGCGCGGCACAAGCCGCACTCCAGCTTGCTGCTATTGCCGCTACTTCAGACGATGCCGAAGCGTCGTTCCGCAGAGCGGTCGATGCCGCGCACCAAGCGGGGTCGGCGCTACTCGTCCGACAAGCGAACTGTGGGCTTGCACGTCACCTCTCGAACGTCCCGGGCAAGCGGTTCGAGTCTCGCCGGCTGCTCGAACAAGCACTTTGCGGCGTCACGCTGGAAAATTTTGCCGGTGACGTCTGGGAAGCCTACGGCCTCCTTTCCGATTTGCTGCTCGCTGAGGCGGACGAAAGCCGATCGGCGCTGCTGCGGACGCAGGCCCTCAACTTCCGCCAAATCTCACAGGCGGGTCCCCGCCTTCATGCAACGCTGACAGAGGTCGGACCCGAGCCGACCTTGGGACGCGCTGCTCTGGTGCAGCGGATCGCCCGATGTTTCACCCTGGGCAATCGATTTGATCTCGCCATTGGGTCGCTCCGCGAGGCGATTGCCCTGATCGCCAGGCTTCCCCCGTCCGCAGGTGCACAGCGGCTTCTGGTAATCACGCATCTCGATCTTGCCGGTGCGCTCCGCTTGGCCAAGCAGCCTGTCGATGCGCGCGCATCTTACGCGAGGGCACTGGCCGCGGCACAAGAGATGGGCGATGTGCGAGCTCAGCACATTGCCGCGACCTGCCTTTCCGAGTTGGCGGTCGAGGAGGGTTGCGCCGATGACGCCGTTGGACATGCCAGAGCCGCATTGCAGAGCTGCCGTACCATGCGGGACACCTCTGCGCAGATCGGTGCGCTGATGATCCTTGGCGCAGCCTGCGAGGCGGCCAAGCTGTGGGGCGATGCGGCGGCCTGCTACGTAGAGGCTGTCGCTCTTTCCGACACGCAAGGAGATGCCGATGGCGCCCAGCAAGCGCATCGGCGGCTGGCGGAGATCACCGGCAGCACTGGCGTGGAGGGCACCTCTGCCGGACGGCCTGAAGCGTCGCCCAATACGCCCGACGCGGCCTTCGTAGCCTCGCTTCGAGTCGACGAAATTACGGATTGCGTGTTCGGATCCGACCTCGTGATCGATCTTGGCGAGGAGACGCGGGTTTCAGAAGTTGCTGACACGACGAGCTTGCTGGATGAGGAGTCAAGACTTCAGCTTCGTCCCAGCACGCGGACCTACCTGAGCGACGACAAGCATCTTTGCGTCGAGGCGCCGGACCGGGAACCTTCCTGCGAATCCCTGCCCGAATGCGTTCTGATGCGCCGCGCTCGCCGCGTGCTCACCGTTTCAGGACCGCTCAGAATCGCCTGGACGGTACTTGCCGCGCTCAATGGCACCCGCACGGTGCGCAACATTCTCTCTCGCCTGGTGCCCGGCGATCGGCCCGCTGCGGAGAACTTCCTGCACCTGCTCGCCGCGACTTCAATGCTGGATACCTCGGGACGGGCTGTTGCCAACTTCATCCATTCCGCCACCATGAAGGGCACCCTCCGCGGTGGCGGCCTCAACGACACTGCTGTCGTGGGACTCGTCACCGACGGTGCATATCGCAGTCGCAGCTTTGGCGACGCACCACACGTTCGGCTGGCTAATGTTGTCCCGGAAAGCCTGCGTTCCTTCCGTGACCTTACACGCCAGCGCCGGTCGCGGCGCGACTATGCGGGCACGGAAATATCGAAGGTCGAGCTATCCGCCCTTCTGGACACCGCGTGCGGTGTCACCGGAACGATGGCGTGGTCCGACGTTGAGGGCGACAAGGAGGTGAAGCTGCGCGCCTATCCTTCCAGCGGCGCATTGTATGCCGTCGAGATCTATCCCGTTATCCTGCGCGTCGGCGACCTTCACGCTGGTGTCTATCATTATTCAGCTCTTGAAAACCGCCTCAGCCAGGTGCGGGAGTACGTCAAGGACGAGCATATTCTTTCCGCCATCCTGCCGACCGAGCGGACGATGGTATCGGGTGCAGCGGCGATGATCTGCCTCGCCGGCCGTTTCCGGCGTCATGAGCAGAAGTATGGCGAGGGGGGATACCGGATGTTGGTAGCCGAAGCCGGACACATCTCGCAGACACTGGTCCTAGCCGCAACGGCCCTCGGCCTTGCGGCCCGGCCGTTCGGCGGCGTGTTCGACCAGCTTCTCAATCGTGAGCTTGGACTTGACCAAGCCGAGGAGCAATTCCTGCTCTCGGTCGTTGTCGGCCATGCGATTCAGTAACGGACAGCATACGCCTCGAAATTTGCAGACCTGCGACGCGCGCCGTAACTAGCCGGCGTCGGCCCGCATGCGGAACTGGCTGGGCGTGCAACCGTAGCGGCCGCGGAAAGCGCGATTGAAACTCGACAAGTCGTTGAAGCCCCATCTGAAGGCAAGAGACGAAATGGGTTGATGCCGACACGCCGGCGACAGGAGGTCCCTGACGATGTAGTCCAGCCGGCGCGCCGTGGTGTACGAGCAGAACGTGACGCCCGAGGCGATAAAGAGCTTGTGCACGTAGCGGGTGGATATACCGAACTTCTCGGCGACGCTCTTCGGTGATAGGTCCCCACCTGAAATATTCTGGTCAACGTATTCTAGTATTGCGCGCAGCAGGTAGTGCTGCTTCTCGCCGCTGTCCTTCCTTTCCTCTATCTCGAAACAACCCGCTTCCAGCGGCAACAGTGAAACGCTGGCATTATAAAGCGAGCAGAGTTCCTCTGGCGACGCGGAGATCATCCGATCGGCAATAAGATGCATGCACTTGCGAAGGGGCGTCCTGTCGCGCTGCAGTAAGGAATTGACGAGACCATCACTTTCCCGGCACGCCTGATCGAAGTCGCTTTTGGGTATCGTGATGACTATCGCATCAAACGGCGATGGTGCCATGATGATCTTTGCAGGCTGTACAGCGTCTATGACGACGATGTCCCCCTGGGTCGTCAGCGTCGATCGCCCTCCCTGCACCCATTCCGCCCCACCCGACAACATCATGACGAGATAAGTTGCCTCGCCCGTAGACTTGGCAATGTCGGCGGACGTTCGCGACGTCACGTGCGGAGTGCAGCGATGACGCGTAATCGATCCATTCTCGACGAATCCTGTTTCGACTCGCGCTTGGAACTCCTCGCCGCGGGGAAATTCCGGTGACCAATGCATGTAAACTTTGCTCAAGGCGTCGCGATAGAACGCAAAGATCTTGCTGGAGGGGATGTATTGGGTATCCCATATTCTAAAGCTGGCGCCGATCGTGGCGGCCACGTACACGCACGACCTACCGATGCTGCTGACCAACTCGTCCACGAGCAGCGCCGCCGTATCTCCGGCCAGGCTCGAGGCAGACGGCAGCTGCAAATCCGCATTTGCCCACACCTCCGGCACCCCGAGCAGCAGCATCCCAGCCGCTGCGGCAGGAGCCGCGACCACCAAATTTTTGTTCATTTATGAGCCCCCGGCCGCGGAGCGCATTCGTTCGACCGGTGGCCACGCCACGAGTTGCTCAAAGGTCAGCCCGCCTATCCCAAGCATGACCAAACCTCCCCTATACCTTTTTTGTCACCGCCCCTTTATTCGCTTTTTGATATTGGGGCTTGCCATTTATTGGAAGGCCGTCTTCACCGCCAATTCCACTCCAAATATACCAATATTTAAGGCGTCAAAAAAGCCGAACCATTAGCTTTTGGAGGCTCCGGCGTTCACGATGTATTTCAATCACGATAATTGAGCCTCAAGAAACAACTCACAGTAGCAGGACTGTCACTCACCACCTCAGCGGGAGCTTTGATCACGGGATGCAGCATTGGCTGGTTAGTTTTTCCGCCCCGAAGACTGAACCGTCGCATCGGCAACCCTCGGTCACCCGGCTGCTCCACTCCCCCTGTGCCCTAATGGGACGATTAATGAGTTTGAAAACATGCTAATGAGCATATCGGAATTAACCCGCTTAATGAAAACTCCGACTTTTCGTATCTCAAGGAATTGATAAGCCGAGTATTTGCGAATTCGCGTAATTGCGTGCACAATTAATAGGGACGATCTCTGGCCCAGTGGAGTTGCTTTGGCCAAAGAGATTGATGGGGGGAGTTGGTGCGAAGGTTGCTGAGTTTCGCGCTCGCGTTTTGTCTGTGCGCTGGTATCTACCTCGTGCCCGGCACCGGCCGTGCAGTGTCCGGGCCGTTCAAGGTTACTGGTTCGACCCCAAGCGCTGCCCGGAGCCTGGTCGAGAAAGTTCACGGCTTCCATTGCCGCAAGACACTTGGGTGGGACCCAGTCGCTGGCGTGTATCGCATGCATAGCCATGCCGGCATTTGCCAGAACTACCCCCGCTGCCTGCGCGAGCACCGGCGATGCATATTCATCCTTGGAGGCGGCTTTGAAGAGTGGTCCTTCGAGCGGTTCGGATCGGACAACTATCGCTATACTGACTGCATGCTCCGCGCAGGTTGTTACTAGAACGATGCGACCGCGGTTCGGCCTCGCGATGACATTCTGGAACCTGCCACGCTTCGCGCTCGCGCTCGCGCTGCTGGCACCGGCGACGGCCGCCGTCGCGGACGTAGCGATCACCGGGGATGACCCGCGCCAGAGCGTTACGGTTACGGCGGAGAACGCGGACGTCGCCTCCGTGCTGGAGGCGCTCAGCAGCAAATATGGGCTCGAGGTCGAAGGTTTACAGCTGATTAATCGTGCCGAGACGCAGACCATCACGTTGACGGGCGACCTTTACAAAGTGCTCGGCAGACTCTTGCGCAACCGCAACCATGTCATCGTACGCTCCTCGAAGTCCCCGAGCGGTGTCGCCAAGGTCATGATCCTCAATGCATCCGTCGGGGCGAAGTCGCTGCCTGCCGGCTCACCAGCGGCCGATAAGGCGGCCGACGGTGCCGGGGGCGAATAGACACCAACCCGCCGCCGAGCCGATGGAGTTTGCTAGCGTTGCAGAGGTAGCGTTTGCGCGAGCCCCTCTCCGCGCTCAAGGACAACCGCCGCCCGTTCGATTCTTGCAATGCGCCAGCCGCCAACAACATCTCCGATTTCAACGCGGAGGCTTGCTCCATCGACTTTGTTGCGCAGCAGGGCCAAGGCGTGCGCCCCCTCGCGCATGATTCCGAGAAGCTCAAAGCTTGCGACCTGCGCTGGCGTTGCCTGAGAGTTGGAAATGCCGGACTTTTCGGGAGGACGCTCGCGGCTAGGCGCGAACAGTGGGCGAGCCACCCAGTCATCGACCTCCTCCTTAGTGAGTGATGATAGCGGATTGGCCAGCGCAAGCCCGTTGGCTGGATTAGGCGATGGTTCGCCCTGCTCTACCTCCCCGATATCGGACGATTGGCCATCTGTGACTGCAATCGAACCGTCAGAAGGATTGGCTTCAGCGACGGCAGTGGTTTTTCCAGCCGGCGCTGGCTCGGGCTGGTTGTCCAGCCAGACGAGACCGGCAAGCGCGACGACGACAAGGATCATGAGGTAAGGGCGATACTTCAGCAGCATTACGAGCCCTCATGTCCACTCGCGTAGCCGCTGACTTGCAGCGTCACGTCGAGCGGTCCCATAAAATGCACATCGGCTGCAGCGAAGCTGTCCATATCGGAGCGCACCGCCAAGTCGTCAATGAAGAGCAGCGGAGCTCCCGTCTCCAACGCGTGCAAAATATCGCGCAGCCCATCGATATTGACGCTTATTGAAAGGCTCATCGAGATGCGGACGAGATTGCCGTCATCCTTGGGTGGAAGGATCTGGATGCTCGACGCGGCACCACCGTGCTCGGCCACGAGACCGCTCAGCAGCTTCTGCAGATTGGCTCCGGCGATACCGATGGTCTCCCCTTCAAGCAGAAGACGGCTGGCGCTTTCGTCTACCGCGGCAAGGGACATGTTCTCCTTGCGCAGCTCACCCTCTTGCGAGATCTGATTGCGCAGTCCGAGCAACTCCTGCTGATTCTGCTCGAGGGTCTGCTCAACCTCACCGAGGTGCCGATACGGCATTACTGCCGCCAAAAGCATGAACGCCACGGCTGCGATCAGGATGGCGATCGATAATACGGATGCTGAGCCAGACTGCATCTTCACGGCTGCTTCACCTCTTTGGGAGCGCCCTCCGCCCGGGCGATGATGGAGAAGGTGCCGATTGTCTCGCCCGGCTCGCGCGTCGTCGGCGCCGCGAAGCGGACGTCGGCAAGTTCGGGCGTACTTTCCAGCTTGGTGATGAGCGCCGTCGGGTCATCCGATTTGCCGACGATGCGCGCGTCGCTGCCGTGGATCTCGATCTCCGTTAGATAGGCCGTATCGGGCAGCGCGCGGCTCACGGCATCGATCAGCACAATGACAGGTGGTTCGTTGATTTTTCGGCGCACAAGCCGCTCGCGCTGCTGGCGTAGCTGCGAATTCTCTTCATTGAGACGCTTGACCTCGGCGACGCGCGACTTGGCGGCTTCGAGTTTGCTGACGATATCGTCGTTCTCACCATAGCGGCACCACATCAGATAAAGGCCGGAGGCGCTGACGACAACGCTCACGGCAAGTCCGAAGGCCAGCGAACGTTGCAATATTTTGGCGGTCCGCTGCACCGGATCGGCCTTGAGCGACATCATCTCGATGGGAGGCGAGGCGCCGCCAGGGGCGTAGTCGACCGCAAAAGGTGACAACCCTATACTGCGGGCGCGCTGCAGGGCCTCATCGAGAATGCCGCGTGTCGTCGCCACCAGCTGAATGTCGAGCTGATCGCCCGCGTCCTTGTCGTCACTGATCACGCGGTAGCCGTAGCAGGTTTCGTCCTGCGGCCACGGCACCAGTCGCTCGATCTGATTCTGCAGCACGGGTCCGACGACGTCTCTCGCCGCGGCGGGTATCTGGATGACCCGTTCGACCACCTGCTCCGACGACAGCCGCACGAGTGCCTCATCGCCGCTGGCACCAAGCGAGCGTGTGAGGCCGCGTATCTGGTCGCCGCCAGCCTCGTTCTTCAAAACGCCGACAAGCGTCTCGCTAGCACCCTCGCGTCGGTAGACCTCCAATCCCTGCTCGGTCTGGCGTGCCAGCATCCGCCACGACGCCGCGCTGTCACGGCGCGGCGTCAGGGCGCGCGCAGCGTGCATGAGCCACCATTCGAAGTAAGTCCGTAAGGTGACTGAGACGCCTTCGCCCATGGCTACATACCGGCTTTGTTGAATTTCACTTCGGCCGAACCCAACGGTTGCTCAGCGAGCAGCCGGTACGGCGCCTCGGTGTCGATTCCGGTGGCAATCACGTAGACTTTCCCTGCCGCGAAGGGCTCACCTGCCCGGCGTGCCGCGACGGCGACGATGAAGGCCGGCCCCGGAGCATCCGCCACGAAAGAGCTAACCCGTTCGGACATCGTGCCCAGCGCCGCTTCCATCGCCTTGCGGGATCCCTGCGCATCGCGGAGCCTTCCGATGTCGCCACGCGTCATGTTCGGAATAGACATCAGCACCTCATCAGGCGCGGCCCAGGGTCCGATACGCCCATCCTTGCTATAAACGGTGACGAAGGGCCGTAGCCGCCTGAAGATTTCCGGCGTCATCCCCTCGACGCTGCGCAACTGCCCGATGTCGATGAAGGGCGGCGATCGCGGCGAGTCGGGCTGGGAGGGCGCATCGGACCTCATGCCGTCGCGCTTGACTTTGCCGACGTCGCGGGCCTGCAGAATTCGGTCGCGTAGAAAGACCGCCTGCTGCTCGGTGTCGGTGAACTGACGCAAGAGGTGATGCAGGATATCTTTGTCGGCCTTGTTGAGGTCAACCAATCCGTTGGCGTCCCGAATGCTGATGGTCAACTCAAAGTCTTCGAAGCGCACGGTGTGGGAACGACCATTGGGACGCCAGCGCCGCTTCGAGTTCTTATCGATCATGCGCGCTGCTGCGATTTCAACACCGCCGTCAAGCAGAGCCTCGAGCCCGGAAAGCTTCACCTCCGATGCGACGAAACCGATGCTACTGCGCACCGTAACGGAGAATGAGGAAACGAGAAGTGCAGCCGCGATGATGACCCAAAGCACGATGAGCAACGCCAAGCCACGCTCCCTGCGGCGGGGCATCGGGAGCCCGATTGACTCTGTACTGCCATCGTTCATCGCTTTACTGCGCCTTTCGACTCTTCGTTAGAATCCTTTGGCTGCGAAGAGGGCGTCAAATACCCCCCATTCTTGGCGCTGCACAGTTTGGACTCATCCTCGAGACAGTTCAGCTCGGCGTTAGCCGATATCGATACGACTATCGGCGCGAAGGCTGATGCCCCCGAGGTCGCGTCGAAAACTTCCAGGCGGATGAGGTCCGGGAGGCGGGTTGGAAATGGCCATGCTGGCAGCCAACGCCGCTCTCCCGCAGTCTTCTGCGAGTAGGAAAACTGGTAACGATAGTTCCCCTCGATCAGCCGCACCTGATTGGCCGGCGTAGCGCCGGGAAATACACTCATGCCCTGGCTGTAGAGTGCGCGCGCGCGGACGAGTTCGGCGGGCTTTTCTTTAGGCGCCACTACCGAATAGTCGATGAAGTAGGGGCCGGGAGGAGTCGGATAGGCCGGCTCGAGCGCAACAAAGCCGAGCCGCGTCGACGTTCCGACGAAGACGTACTTCGCCCTGCCCGGCGGTGCGGCAATGACACGTTGCAATCCGGATGTGTCGCGGTGGAGGATGTCCGATGCGCGCAAGATCATGTCGAGCGTATCGATGCGCGCGGTGCGTGCCTCGGAGTTCCAAGTGAGAACCCTAACAGCGGTTCCCAGCAAAGCAAGGATCACGCCGAGGATGGTCATGCTGATCAGCAGCTCGATAAGGGTGAAGCCGCTTTCGCGGGAATTCCCCATTCGATAGCCCGTGATCGTGATCATAGTTTGTGACCCAGCTTGAATGTGTCGAGCTGCACGCTGCGATTGGCATCCCAAGTCACCGATACGCGCACGTGATTGAGCTCCCACCCAGCCTCCGACTTGAGCTGCCCCCAGTCCGCTTTCACCGGCTGCACCTCAATGGTCCATGCAAAGCGGCCTTCGGTACCGCGCCGCGGTACGACCCTTTCGTGATTGCCACCGGCGGCGTCTGCCATCAGGCTCTGAGCGAGCATGCGCGCCTCGGCATGATGATCGGCGGCAGTCGCTCCGCGCAGCCCCAGCGCATGCGCATCGAACAGGCCGACCAACGCAATCGACAGGATCGCCAGCGCGGTCAGCGTCTCGAGCAACGTGAAGCCGCCCTCGGGATCAATCGAGTTCGGCGAGCGAGACGCGGCCGGTAAGCCAATTGACGCGAACCTCATACTTCTGCCCTTCTGACTGAATCTTGATCGTGCCCCCGCTGGAACTCCCGTTTGGGAAAAACCGCACACCAGCCTCCGTGGCCGAACTCGCTTCGCTTTCCGCGCCCGTGACCGTCAGTTCCACCTTGCGAGACAGCTGCAGGGGCGGACGCCCATCACTGAAGCTTACGGCCCTGCCGTCGACATCGATGACCGCCCGCCGATCGTCGCCGGCCGTCATGGCGGAGGCACGCAGGTCGCGCATCCGCGCGGCGATGAGTGTTGCTGACGCCTTCACCTCGGCGCGTGGCGAGGGCGCCCGGTAAATGTTCGCAACCGCGACCAACAGCATCGCCATAATGCTCATCACCGCGAGCAGCTCGACGAGCGTGAAGCCCGCCTCGGCGCCAGATATCCTGCCGCTACAGCCAACTCGCCACATCTTGATCCTCGCCTTGGCCGCCTTCACGGTTGTCCGCGCCGAGCGAATAGATGTCGAACGGGCCGCGCTGCCCGGGAGCACGATAGTGGTACGGCTGGCCCCACGGATCGGGCGGCACCTTGTCCTTCTTAAGGTAGGGCCCGTTCCAATTCTTCGCATCGGCTGGCCGCTCTACCAGCGCCTTGAGGCCGTCGCGCTCATCGGGGTAGCGCCCGGTATCGAGCTTGTAGAGTTCCAGAGACGTGCTGAGTCCCTCGATCTGCACCTTGGCCGTCTTGGTCCTCGAGCTACCGAGATAGCCGATGACGCGCGGCGCAACGAGGCTGGCGAGCAGCACCAGGATGACCATTACCACGAGCAGCTCTACCAGCGTGAAGCCTGCCGCTGGTTGCGAACGCGCGCGCCGGCGCCGGGCTAGACGGCGAACCGCTTCTCTTCGTGACCTTCCCATCGTTGCCTCCCCTTTTTTCTCGGTTCTATACTGCGAGGTCGTTCATGCTTATGACCGCGCCGAGGATCGCGATTATGATCCCGGCTATAAACACGCTCACGAGAAGGATGATTACCGGCTCCAGAATGGCGAAACTTCTCTGCACTGATGTTTCGAGTTTCTCCTCGAACATGTCAGCCATGTGGAACAGCGACGTGGTCAAGCTGCCGGTCTCCTCACCCACGCGCAGCATGTTGATCACCACTCCAGGAAACAGCTGTGATTGCTGCAACGGTTCGAGAAAGCTCTTGCCTTTGCGCAGCGCGTCATAGGCGCGGTCGAGAGCCGTCGCCGCACGCCGGTTGCCGATGACGTCGCGCACCAGCTTCATAGCCGCCGGCAGCTCGACGCCGTTCTCCAGGAGCATGCCAAGCGTGCGGCAGAGGCGGATCGTGAGATTGAGCCGTATCATGTTGCCGATCAGCGGGAGACGCAGCACCAGATCTTCGATGCGCTCCCGGCCGACACCACGCTTCCAAGCGATGCCGAGAAACGTCACCAGGGCCGCCAAGCCGATGCCGATCATCTGCCCATTGGCCAGCAGCCAGTCGGAGGCGCCGATAACGAGCCGTGCCTGCTCCGGCACCTCGGTCCCGGCATGCATGACCATGTCTTTGAAACGCGGGACAACGACGGTTAGCATCACGACCACGGCTGCGATCGCCATGATGATCAGGATGCACGGATAGACCATCTCCGAGACCGCTTTGCTCTGCAGCTTCTGCGTCTTCTCGCGCGTCTCGGCAATGCGCGACAACACCGTGTCCAGCGATCCGCTGGCTTCCGCCACCCGCACCATGCTGACGAAGAGCGGCGGGAAGATCGGGCCTTGCAGCTCAAGCGCCTCATGAAGGCTCTTGCCGCTGCCAACGTGTCCGCCGACATCGCCGATGATACGCGACAGACGTTTGGAGCGTGCGTCCTTCTCCAGGAAGCCGAGCGACTGATCGAGCGCCAATCCGGCTTTCAGCAGCATGGACAGCTCGCGCGTGAAAAGCGTGATCTGCCTGGCGCTCGGATTGCGTTTGAACGGTCCGCTAGCGGCATTCACCGCGGCCGATTGGGCGCGCGTACTCTCAGTGATCTCTACGGGAAGATGCCCCATCTTATGCAGATCGTCGAGCACGACCGCCCGGCTCATCGCCTCCATTTCACCGGTGACGATGGTGCCGCCGCGGCTTACGGCGCTATAGCGATACAGCATTGGATGCCGCCCTCAGCCCCAACCGCTGCGCAATGGCGATGAAACGCTCCGCCCCATCTGCATTCTCGTCCTCCCAGCGTTCCACTCGTGCGTTCTCGACACTTAGATGTCGAGCACCACCCGGCGGACTTCCTCTATTGTTGTTAGACCAGCCTGACATTTCTTCAGCCCGTCGAGGTCCATAGGGACCATGCCTTTGCGGCGGGCTGCTTCCTCGATTATCGACGGCCGGGCGTTAGGCTGGATGAGTTCCCTCACCTCCTCATCCACATTCAACACTTCCGAGATCACGATGCGGTCATTATAGCCGGTGCCGGCGCAGCGACTGCAACCGACGGCGCGCCACAACTGCATCGGTTCGCCCGCGGCCAAGCCATACCGGCGCCTCGTGAAGTCACTTATATCGGTGCCTGGCGGGGCTGGCTGCTTGCAGTGCAAGCACAGCACGCGCACTAGGCGTTGAGCGATGACGCAACGCAGCGAGGAGGCAAGCAAAAAGGCGTCGATGCCC
Organism: Hyphomicrobium sp.; assembly: GCF_035687085.1. Taxonomy (GTDB): domain Bacteria; phylum Pseudomonadota; class Alphaproteobacteria; order Rhizobiales; family Hyphomicrobiaceae; genus Hyphomicrobium_B. The sequence continues at coordinate 536,711 of NZ_DASRYS010000013.1, forward strand.
ATGTCCAAGAGACGGGGGATGGCACCTGCCGCTGTATTGGTGTGCAACGTCGACAGCACGAGATGGCCCGTCAGTGCCGCGTGAATGCCGATGCTGGCGGTTTCCCCATCGCGCATCTCGCCGACCATCATCACATCGGGATCATGGCGGAGAAACGATCGCAATGCATTGGCGAACGATAGGCCGATAGCCGGCTTGGCCTGGGTCTGGTTGACGCCATCGAGCTCGTACTCAATCGGGTCCTCGATCGAAAGAACCTTGCGATGGGCCTGATTAAGCAACGCCATAGAGGTGGCCAGCGTCGTCGTCTTGCCGCTGCCGGTCGGGCCAGTGACCAGCATTAGCCCATAGGGAGACTCAAGATTGCTCCGAATAACCTGCTCGTCGCGCGGCTGGAACCCGAGCTTGGCGAAGTCGAGGACCCGTCGCACGTTGTCGAGAAGGCGTATCGCGACCGCCTCGCCGTAGATCGTCGGCATGGTCGCGATGCGCAGGTCGAGGCGCCTCTCGTTGACGCGAATGCGGGCGCGCCCGTCCTGAGGCAGTCGCCGCTCGGCTATGTTGAGCCCCGAGAGGATTTTGATGCGTGAAATGATGGGTTTGGCCATTTGCGCGGGGGGCGAGGCGACCTCGCGCAGCATTCCATCGATCCTCAGACGCACGGCGAGCCGCCCGTCGAAAGGCTCTACATGTATGTCGGTCGCCCGGGAATGGACGGCGTCCTGGATCAGCTGATTGACGAACCGCACGACCGGAGCGCCCAGCGCCATGTCACGCAGGTGCTCGAGATCGTCGCTCGCTACCTCGGCCTTTGTATCTTGCCAGACGCTCGGCTCCTCGCGGTTTCGCGCCGAGCGCTCGATGGCGGCCTGTATGTCGTCTCCCGAGGCGACACGAGGAATGATCGGGCGCTGTAAAGCAAGCCGCACGGCCTTGAGGGCGTAGTCATCCGAGGGATCCTCCATCGCCAGGAGAATGCCCTCCTCGGTCTCGCCGATCGGAAAGACCTTGTTCTCGCGCAGGAAGGCCCCCGACAGCCGTGCGTTAGCGGCGGGGTTCCTTAACCAATGATCGTCATCGACCATTGGCACACCATAGAAATCGCTAGCGGCGCGGATCAGCGCCTGCGAAGCAAGCGAGGTGGATTTACGCAGCGCGGCGTGGATGGAACTGCCGGTCTCCTTACGAAACCTCTCGGCCTTGTCTCGATCCGCTGCCGAGATGAGGTCCCGGCTGACGAGAAAATCCTGGAAGGTCGCATCCATCTGACCAAATTCTCGTTCCAATTTCGGTTGGCTACATTTTCAGATTCAATTACGCCGCAATTGCGCAAGGCAAGCCTCCTTGCCGACCTAGAAAGCGATAAAAAAAGTGGCCTGTAAATGATGTTTGCTCACGCATATCGTGCATCTGCGCGCCGCTAGTTCACTCACATCCCAGACGAGTTCTCTCCGTGCCCATTGGCGTTTAACCATGCTGAACTTCGCACCGCCACGGCCACAATTCGGTCGGCTCCAGTTGCCTACAATGTTGTTCAGCGAGCGGAGGGGGGCGGGCACCTGCGAGACGCCTAGCGAAACGGCGGGGGCCGCACAGCAAAGTTCAACACGACATAAAAATAGTCACGTAAAGGAATCAGCGTGGGCGAATAGCGCGCCGAAGCACTTTGCGGGTCCTAAACAACAAGTAGCGTGTGCGTATGATGCGTTGGAATGCCAGTGTATTGGCAAGTATATGTTCGGCCCTCGTTGCCGCGTGCTCGTCTCTGCAAAGCGCTAACGAGCTCAATCCTCCCGACCTGATGGCCCAGCTTTCCAACGCCGACCTCAAGCCGCCGCCGGTTGCCGCCAAGGGCCCGCAAATCGAGTATTCGAGCGCCAGTCGGCCCGGTGCGGGAGCAGAAAATTATCCCGGTACAGACGAAATGCTGGCGGCGCGCCGCAAACGTGCCCTGCCGTCGAAAGGAATGGTCGCGAGCGATAACGGCTACGAGCTGAATTTCGCCGATGCCGAGCTCTCCGAGCTGGCAAAGGTCATCCTCAAGGACACGCTGGGCAAGACATATGTGTTTGACCCGCGCGTGCAAGGCCGCGTAACCATCTCTACCGGCGTGCCCGTGTCACGCACGGAGCTGATAGCACTGCTTGAAAGCGTGCTCGCCATGCATCGCGCGGCGCTGGTCGTCGATCCCAATCTTTATCGCATTGTCCCGGAGGCAGAGGCGCGCCAGCGGGTGAACCTCGCCATCGACTACAATGGCGAACGTAAGGAGATCGGAGCGGGGTACGGCGTCGCCGTCGTGCCTCTCCGTTACATCTCCGCCGAGACCATGACGCGCATGCTGTCCTCACTGTCGAACCAGGATCCCGCGCGGGCCAGTGTCTATAACAACCTCCTTATTGTGCGAGGCACCGATGAGCATCGTAATGCCGCGCTCGACATGGCCAGTATGTTCGACGTCGATTGGATGCGGGGTCAATCGGCCGGCATCTACACGCTGAAGAACTCTGCGCCTGATGAGGTCATCAAGGAACTGCAGAATGTCTTCCAAGAAGAGAAACAAGGGAAGGGTGTCGTTCGCTTCCAGGCGATCAACCGGCTGAACGCTATTCTGGCTTTGACCACCAACAGCGATATGCTGGAAAAGATAGAGACTTGGGTCGGTAGGCTCGACCGCGGGGGAGCCGAAGGAGACAATTTTTACGTCTATCGCGTCGAGAACGGCCGCGCCAAGGATCTCGCGGCGCTCATCATGGCGGCGTTCAACGGCGGGTCGGGACGCGGCGCTGAAGAGGCGGAGGTGGCGCCGACTTCCGCGGTGTCACGCATGTCGAGCTCGACCATGTCAGGAGGCGGAGGCGGGAGTTTAGGAGATGGCGCGGGCGAAAGCGGTCTATCCTCCTCCTCATCACCGCCCTCGGCGTTGCAGACGGCGTCGTCTTCTTCATCATCATCGGCCAGCGACCCAGCAAACCCGGCGTCGGAGCCAGCGGGCATCACGGCAAACGGCTCCAACGGATCATCGCTTGCTGCTGGCGCCGCCGGTGGGTCCGAACAGGTCCGCATTGTCCCCGACGAGCGCAACAACAAGCTCCTCATAAAGGCTTCGGGAAGGAACCTGCGTCGCATTCTCAACATTCTGCGTCGCGTTGACCAGCCGCCGCTCCAGGTTGCAATCAATGCAACGCTCGCCGAAGTCGTTCTTAATGATAACCTCAAGTACGGCGTACAGTTCTTCCTGCAAAAGAACGGCGGGCAGGCGGGCGCGGTCGGCTTCACCAACAGCCTGGATATTGACATCGGACCCGCGGTTCCCGGCCTCAACTTCATCATAGGCTCGCTCGTTCAGCCCAAAGTCATCCTCGATGCATTGGCGACGCAAACCGCAGTGCGCGTCGTTTCATCGCCTTCCGTTGTCGTCGTGCATAATCAGCCTGCGATCCTGCAGGTGGGCGATGAAGTACCTATCACCACTCGGCAAGCGCAGAGCGTCATTAATCCGGACTCTCCGGTCGTCAACGAGATCCAATTCAAAAACACGGGCGTTATCTTGAAGGTCACTCCTCGGATCAACACAAACGGGATCGTAACGATGGAGATACAGCAGGAGATCAGCGCGGTATCTCGCACCAGCAGCGGCGAGACACTCACTCCCACCATCTCACAGCGGCGTATCAGCAGCACAATTGCAGTCTCCAGCGGGCAACTGGTGGTGCTGGGTGGTCTTATCAGCGAACAGAACGACCGCCAGAAGAACAGCATCCCGTTCTTCGGAAAAATTCCCTATGTTGGCGACGTCATCGGTGGTGCCACCGACGTCAGCAAGACGCGAACAGAGCTTGTCGTATTCCTGCAACCGACGGTGATACGCGATCCTGCCGATGCAAGCCGCGTTACAGAAGAAGTTCGGGCCAGCATGCAGTCGTTGGCGCCGCGCCCGGCGGCGTGGGACGCCCCTGGAATGTGGGACGGCGACGTCAAATCGAGCGCAATGTCGGTCAAATAGGCTTTGGCGGGGCCCGTCTAACACACCTTTCCGGCAAACCAGACAAACCAAACTGCCGGTGCAAGGAAGACACCAAACGCTATCGGAGTCGCTCCCTGGAGCGCGCCTGGCCTCCGCGCGTTGATGACCACCACCCAGCACAGCGCGAGTACACTCGCCAAGAGCAACAGGGGTCCGAGACCCGACAAACCGGCCCAGGCACCTGCGGCTAGGGCCAACTTTACGTCACCGAGGCCGAGCCCTTCGCGCGCGCGGTAGTGAAAGTACGCCTCCCTGATCAGGTAGAGGGAAAGGCCGCCCACGATCATCGCAACCAGGTGCTCGAGAAGACCTGCTGGTGGCGCCTCGTCCGTTGCCCACGCGTATGCGAGGCCGACGGGGATGGCAGGAAGCGACAGAACATCGGGGATAATGAAGCGTTCTGCGTCTATCCAGGCGATCGCAATCATCACCATCCCTAGGAACGTCGACACCAGCGCGTCGAGAGGGTCCAGCGTAAGCCATGACACTAGCCCCACCGCGATGCCTAAGGCAGCCGGCAGCGCCCATCGCTGAGCCGTAGACACCATAGTTGTTGCCTTCCCGTCCGGTCGCCATGCGAGAGCGGTGAGCGCCCTCAGCTGTCCCACCGCAACCAAGTGAAGGATGTACTTGCGGCTGGCCTTCCCCTCAAGGCAAACATTGTTCGCATCTGTCCGGACCGGCTGACAGTTGCCCCTGCTCCGAGAGGAACAATCTGCGCGCAAACTTACATCGGGCGACCTGCCCATCTTAGCATGTTCAAAACCAGCATAGTTGGTCCGCCCGTTGGATCACGATCATGGGGCGCGGATGGGAGACTGCTGCCGCAACGCGAAGCCCGTGAGCGGGCCTACCGCATGTAATGCGGCAGGCCTGGTGACATCGGTGCCGTTGTCGCCCGTGGTCAATGACGTGACCGAGCAGCGCTTCTGGGAGTGCGGGGGTAGTCGCCAATCCGGCAGAAGACGTCCCCGCCCGGTTTGGACGGGGACGCTCCGCATCATCAATGATGGTGGTCGTGGTCGTTCCAGGCGTCTTCCCAACCGAAATCGCCCTTCTTCACGTAGCTGTCGAGCTTGTTCTTCTTGAGCAGCTTGAAGAGCAGCTCAGCGACCTTGTCATTGTCCATGTCCGCGAACGGAATGTGCGTGCTTCCCTTGAGGCCGGCGCCACCGGCCGATACGGGGTCCCCAAGCTTGAGAACTTCGGCATTGCCGCCGTATTTGTTGATCAGCTTGGCGCTGAGGCGAGACAGGATGACCTGCTGCTCAGTTTCCGGACGGTTGTCGCCCCAAACGAACTGGATCTTCTTGAGCTTGGCAAGCTTCTTGAAGTCTTCGAGCGGAACGCCAAGCGGTCCGAAAGCGCACGCCGGCGTGAGAGCCGTGCAGAGCGTGGGACTTTCCGGATCGCCGATCGGAAAGAGGTAACCGATGCTTTCATAGGTGACGATACCGGCGACATTGTTCTTCGTGGTCTTCGCCACCGTCTTTGCGGCACGAAGTCCGCCGGCGGAGTTCGTCAGGTAGACGATCTGGTTGCCCAGTCGGCCAGAGTCTGCGGCTATCGCAGAAGCATCAGTCTCGAGCTCGATGTTGTAGGCATTGTCGAACTCATCATAACGAGCGCCGGTGGCATTCCACCAGTACTCCTCGAGCTTGGGGCTGTTAGCTGGGAACTGCGTGCCGGGATAGAACTCGGCCTTGGTTGGGACTTGGCCGACGGGAATCGTCGGGCCAAATTTCCAGGCCGTGAAATTGCCCTGGTCACGGTTGCTGGGCACATAGTTGACGTTCTCGCAGGCCCAGTTTGCGCGCCCAACTCGCGGGCCGTCCCAGATGAAGGTGGGATAGTCGGCGCGGAGCATCTTATCCTTGTAGCCTTCGCCGCCGTCCCAGCGGTTCTGCCAGACCTGCGCGCTGGAGCTGTGCCACAGAACGATGCTCGTCTTGCGTGGCTCCGACGGGATAAAATATTCGACGTACCCGTGGTCGCAAGAGAGAGTGCGGTTGGGATTGGTAGGTACGCTGGGGTTCGTTGACGGGATGGTTTTGTGATATCCGCCGATAATAAATCCGCCCGTCCTGTCGAGCGTGATCGGCTTCTTGGAAGGGCGATCGTCGTCGTGAGCTAACACGCCGCCACTCAGCGTCATGGCGAGCAAGAGCCCGGATATTGAACTACAAACTCGTAAGTGGTTCATCGTTTCATCCCCTGAGTTATAGATTGTTGTTTGTCGAGAAGGACGACACCTTGACGATTGGAACGTCGTGACGATCTGTAGGCAAACTGCGGGGACGAACTACAATGATCCTGCTCATTCGAGCACGATCCTGCTCAAGCCGGATGAATTTTCAGCGCTGCGTTGCGGAACTTCAGAGCGAGCGACGCGAGCTCGAGCCCCGTAAGAACATTTGCGCGCCACGCATTATGAGTATCCCCGTGCTCAGCCGAGAAGGGCCGAGAAACGACACTCGGCTGCCGCCGACATCAATTTGGATGGGGGCCTATCGCTTCCGGCTTCAGGCGCTTACGGCGCCTAGAGGCTCGCCTTGAACTGCTTGGGTGTGACACCAGTGAATTGGCGAAAGACCTTCACGAAGTGACTTTGGCTTGAAAAGCCGAACGCCATTGCGACTTGGCTGGCGTTCAGCTCCGTATTTGCCAGCATGGCCCTCGCGCCTTCGATGCGCTTCTGCATGACGAACCGGTAGGGCGTGACACCAAGCGAAGCACGGAACACACGCGAGAAATGAGCCGGGCTCATCTGGGTCACGTCAGCGAGTTCTGCGACCGAGATATTGCTCATCAGGTTCGCCCGGATGAAGTCGACGAGCTTCCGCCTTTGAGCCCGTGACAGTCCTTTGTCGCTGTTCCCCGGAGGCCGCGGCGTAGCGTAATGGCCAGCCAAATATGCGAGCAACGCAAGGCAGATAGATTCTGCATACAGCCTACCCGAGATGCAACCATCTCGAACCTCGTCGCGCATCGCTAACATCAGCGCAGCGAGCCGCTGATCGCTTGTCGTGAGCGCGGACACCAGCGACGCCTCGACGGCTTTTACTTCCTCGGGCGCAATGTGCTGGAACATGGCGTTGTCAAGCTGCACCAGCAATGTCGGCCAGGAATTGGTTGTCCAGGCGGCCTGGATCTCGGTATCGCTGCGGACGATAAATACAGATCCGGGCTGAATACGATTTCGCTCCCAAGACCCGCGATGCCTACGGTGCGCAATGCCTTGGCCGCCAGTACAAAGGAACAGCGTCGTCTTGAGGAAGCATCCGCGCGTTATGGCTTCGCTCTGGCAGTTCGACTCTTCCAGCAGATAACCAGCCCAGGGGTGCTGGGCGCTGCTCAGATTGGGGGCGGCGAAAAAAGGGACTTGCCGCCCTTTAACGAGCAACTGAATGCGAGACGTGTCCATGCACACCTCTAAACAGACCAAGTCGAGGATGTCCTCGGCGAGCCCAACTTAACTTTGTTTGTGAGGCGCGGTCTGCGCGCGGAGCGCACCGCATTCGACATGGCCGTGTGCGCTCAGCGCACAGTGCTCCGGCTGAGCACGCCAATTTTCGGCGCGTCCCCTCTGTCGGGACCGCTCGGTCAACCGGGCGCCGCCGGCCGACAGCAAAATTTTAGTTCGGATGGCGCGGTGCGCCAAAGCGCGCGAGGACGTTGTGCGTGATCTGGGCGGCGGCATCGCTCAATTGCGATGTGCGAAGTCAAGGCGCATTGAAGTCGTCGAGACCCCGACACCATTGAATGCTGCCGGTTGCGAAGACCTGCCCCTCCGAAGTCGTCGCAAACGTCGCCATGCTCGCGGTGCCCTGACGATCCGGATCGAGGAGGTTCTGCGCCGGAGAACTGACAAGGACGACAAAGGCGGAGCGTGGCGCAGGTCGACAACCTCGCCTCCTTAAGCAAGCGCCCTATCATGTCCGCATCTTCCTCATCATCGCCATGAGCACGGCAGCGCGCAAAGAGGCGATCTTGGAGTTGACCTGGGATCGCGTCGACTTCCGCCAGGGGACCATCGACTTCAATCGCAGCGAAAAGCAGTCGATCCTCGGCACCAGTCACATCAAGGGCCGCGCGATGGTCGACATGAATGAGACGATCGATGAAGCCCTGGCCGAAGCCTACGAGTACCGCGACCGCGACCGCCCCTACGTCATCGAATGGAAGGGCAAGATGGTCCAGGACCCCAAGAACGCGATCGGTGCCACCTTCCGGCGCGCGGGCATCGTCGGCGAGTACATGGGGCGCCCACGCGCTGCGGCACACGCTAGCGTCGCACCCCTCGGCCCTGAGAATTGACCCGCACGAGAATTTAGAAGCTCCTGGGGTCACAAGAAGCTCGACACCACGATAGGGGTGTATATCGGCCACGAGCCAGAATCAGTGCTCAGGGCCGCGAGAGCGCAGAAGATCGGGCTGCAAACCAAAAGAAGTCGCTCGAGGAGCAGGCAGGTTAAAAGTTTGGGGAAACTTTTAGAGCGCTTAGGTAGCGCCGTCTTCCGGTCTGCACCACCCCCACCAACATGCGGTGTTTGTTGAGTTTGGGGATGGTGGGCACTAGAGGGATCGAACCTCTGACCCCTACCATGTCAAGGTAGTGCTCTACCGCTGAGCTAAGTGCCCGGAAGGAAGCGAGCTTCTAGAAGGTTACGTGTACCTTGGTCAAGCCCTGGATCGCGGCAAATCGGCCGGATCGCGAATTTAAATTTTCAGACCGCCAGAAGACGGTCGACCTCGCGCACCAAATCCTTGAGGTGGAAGGGCTTCGACAGGACGCGGGCATCCTTGGGCGGCTGGTTCTCGCTGTTGAGAACGACGGCCGCGAATCCGGTGATGAACATGATTTTGAGATCGGGGTCGATCTCGCTGGCCCGGCGGGCGAGTTCGATGCCGTCCATCTTCGGCATGACGATGTCGGTCAGAAGCAGCGTGAAGGGCTCGGTCTTGAGCCGCTCGTACGCGTCCTCACCGTTCTCGAAGGCGACGACGTCGTAGTTCGCTTTTTCGAGCGCCTTGACGAGGAAGCCGCGCATGGAGTCGTCATCTTCGGCAAGCAGGATACGGCGGATCGGCAGGCTGGAGGGCTTGGCTGTCATGACTACTCTGATGTGCGGAAGGTTGGACGAGAACTACTCGATATCTCATCTAATGCAAACTTGGCCCGACTTTGGTAAACGGACCATAAAACTGTGGAAATGCAGGCGAACCGCTGCAGGAGAGCATCACCCGCGCCGAAGTGCCCCGGTGAGATGAAAGCGGCGCTCCACAAGCTACATGCAAACGACGCGGCGCTAAGTCTTCCATGGACTTACAAGCGCTGCATTGGCAATGTACCGGGCGATGAGTTTGAAATTGCGGCCGGGATCTGAACGAGACACTGCTGAACATGCCCGACGATAGATCCCACGAAGTGCCGAGGGCCTTCTTCCCGTCTTTCGACGTGCTGGCGCCGCGTGTCCAAACAGCGCCCTTCGTATTCTCGTCGCCACATTCGGGTAGGCTCTACCCTCCCGAGTTCCTCGCGATGTCGCGGCTCGATCCCAAGACACTGCGGCGCTCAGAAGATTGCTTCGTAGATCACCTGTTCCGGCCCGTGGCGGGGCTCGGAGCCCCGATCATCAGCGCCCGCTTCCCGCGCGCCTATCTCGATCTCAATCGCGAGCCCTACGAGCTCGATCCCGAACTCGTTGGCGAGCCCTTGCCGGCCCACGCCAACACCCAGTCGATCCGCGTCGCCGGCGGCTTGGGTACAGTCGCGCGCATCGTTGCCGACGGCGAAGAGATCTATCCTGACCGCTTGAGCCTCGACAGCGTGCTCGCGCGCATCGAGCAGCTCTATTTCCCGTTCCATGCCGAGTTGTCGAGACTAGTCGCCGCAACGCGCGAAAGCTTCGGCTACGCTGTGCTCATCGACTGCCACTCGATGCCCTCCACCGCGATGGCGCCTGGCGGCGCGCAGCGGCCGGACATCGTCCTCGGCGATCGATTCGGAGCCTCGGCGGATCCTCGCCTGACCTTGCTGGTTCGCGACGAATTTCAGCGCCAGGGCTTCAAGGTGCAGCTGAACCGGCCATACGCTGGCGGCTACATCACCGAGCACCACGGCCGACCCTCTCGCGGCACGCATGCCATCCAGATCGAGATCAACCGCGGTCTCTACATCAACGAGCTGACGTTCCAGGAGACGGCAGGCTACTCGCGTCTTGCCGATGCGTTAATCGAGATCGTAACGAATCTTTTCCGGGAAGTTCCGGCTCTGCTAGACCATCGCGCGGCCGCCGAGTGAAGCGCGGCACGCGCACTCAGAGCAACAAACCAAATAGCTGATTTTAAAAAGAAAAAGGGCCGTCCGAATTTTTCACGAACGGCCCAAGTCTAGGGAGGAAACGCCCAAGGAGGGCTGCGAAGCGCGAGCCGAGCTCACATATCGCACTGCAAAAAATATATGTGCAGCGCATTATGGGCAATTGCGATTTATGCAGATCTGCATGGCTTGAAACGCGGGACTCATTCCGCCTACAAATCGTCAGCGGACGGACGGCTCAACCGATGTGCGAAGGGTGCCGGCCAATAAAGAAAGGCCGTCCGAAGCCGAACGGCCCAAGTCTAGGGAGGAAACGCCCAAATTGGGCAGCGATTGCGGTGAAGCGTGTCATCACAATCACCCGGCAACAATGAGCTGCTTCGGCGAACGCCGCAATCTCCACTTGTATACAACTAGCACATCGGCCCAGCGATGTATCCACCCCGCCACAACTTACGTTACTATTGTGTATCTAGTTCAAGATGACGGTTTCCTGAAGTAACGGCAGATAGTATTCAACCTCTTGGACAAACACTTGAAATCGCAGGGTGAGCGCGTGCCGGGACCCTCGCCCGCAGCAGAATTCCAAGCCATCGTTCGTGTGGCTCATGAGCTGGCCGATATTTCAGGCCCCGTTATCCTCAAGCATTTCCGCAAGTCGATGCCTGTGGAAAACAAGGCGATCGGCGGCGCATTCGACCCGGTCACCAAGGCCGACCGCGGCGCGGAGAAAGCGATCGCACAGGCGCTCGCAACAAGATTCCCTGATCACGGCATGGTCGGCGAAGAGTTCGGCACCAAGCCCGGATCGAGCCCCTATCGCTGGATCGTCGATCCAATCGATGGCACCCGGTCTTTCATCATTGGCTCACCGCTGTGGGGCACGCTGATAGGCGTCCTGAAAGGCGACGAGCCCGTCTTCGGGCTCATGGACCAGCCCTTCACGGGCGAGCGCTTCTGGTCCACCGACAAAGCCGCCTGCCACAGCACCCGCGGCGGCCGGCCCGTGCGACTGAAGACGCGCGAGTGCCCGCGAATGGAAGATGCGGTGTTTACGACAACGCATCCCGAGATGTTCGACACGGCCGAACAAAAGACGGCTCTCGAGGCATTGAAGGGAAAGGTCCGGCTGAGCCGCTATGGCGGCGATTGCTACGCCTATTGCCTGCTCGCGTCCGGTTTCATCGACATCATTATAGAGCCCGGACTGAAGCCCTACGACATCGTCGCGCTCATTCCGATCGTCGAACGCGCCGGCGGCGTCGTTACGACCTGGACCGGCGGCAGCCCGTCGGAGGGAGGCAACATCATTGCCAGCGGCGACCGCCGCCTCCACGATGCTGCCTTGGCGATGATCAACAAGTCCTAGACGCGTTCAGGCGACGGCGTATCGATGCCCATGTAGGCATCGAAAGCCGCCCAGAAACGCTGACGGATCGCGTCGGTCTCCTGCAGAATTTCGTGCCGGGATCCGGGAATGAGAATGTGGCCGCCGCACTTGAGATCGACGGCGAAGTCCTCAATCGCTTGCGGCGTCACCACGCGATCCGCCCCGGCGGCGAACAGCATCATCGGGACGGATACGTATTTCGGATAGTCGGGCCGCGAGAGCATCGCGCAGCTTCGCAAAGCAGCGCGAAGCCATCCGACTGTCGGCGCCCCGACCGCCAGATCGGGAGCGGCTTCCAGGATCGACTTGATGCGCGACCACCGCACGAAATCGCTCGTTAGCCGGTTACCTTCGAACTCCGTGAGATCGGTGGGCTCGTTGCCGCCGCCTCTGACGTACGCAGTCGCGAACCCGCACAATGAGGCGATGTTGCTGTAGAGCGTCACGAGCCCCCTGCTCGCGCCCAGCATCCCATCGTGGATTTCGACCATGGGTGACAGCAGGATCATCCGCGCGAAAGGGCTGGCTTCGTCCTGCGCCGCGCGCAGCAAGATATTGCCGCCGAGCGAATGACCCAGGCCAATGAGCGGCTCCGGCAGCGCCGGTCTCACGATCTCGTCGATGAAGATTGCAAGATCGCGGTCGTATTCGGTGAAGGCCACCACATGACCCTTGCGCCGGTTGGCCAGCGTCCGCTCCGATCCGCCCTGGCCGCGAAGATCGAAGGCCGCGACCGCAAACCCGCGGCGCCTCAGATCGGCAATAACCTCGAAATACTTCTCGATGAACTCGCTGCGGCCCTGAACGATAACGACCGTGCCCCGCGATGGCCCTCGCGTCGCCTCCCACAATGCGCATCGAAGCTTCAGGCCGTCATAGCCGTCAAAGGCCATAACTTTCGCGCCGCTGGGAACGGGATTGATGGAGAGCGAAACGAGTTTCATCTACCTCTCTCTGGGCCGCATCAGCCGCCGCTAACCGGAGCCGGAAATTAGAAACACGCCTAGCACACGAAATTGGCGGCAAACCCTCTTGAAGCCGTTTTTCCGCTTCCTACCTGTTTGTCGCGGTTGCCGCAAAGTGGGACCGCATCACGGAAAAGACCAGTCCACGATGGGCTGGTTTTACATGTCGCTTCTCAGGAGGATATGTCATGCGACACGCTGAATTCGCGCCCTTCTACCGTTCCGCCATTGGTTTCGACCGCCTGTTCCAGCTTTTGGATCAGTCCGCGGGTTATGACAGCGAATCGACCTACCCGCCCTACAATATCGAGCGTACCGGCGAGAACGCCTATCGGATCACGCTGGCCGTTGCTGGCTTTTCGCAGAGCGAACTGAAGATCGAGGTCAAGGAACAGACCCTCACCGTCGGCGGCGAAAAGGCCCCAGAGACGGGTGAGAAGACCTACCTGCATCGCGGCATCGCTGCTCGCGCATTCGAGCGCCGGTTCCAGCTTGCCGACCACGTCGACGTAACCGGAGCCCACTTCGAGAACGGCCTCCTCCACGTCGATCTCGTCCGCAACGTTCCCGAGAGCAAGAAGCCGAGAACGATTGCGATCGCGACGCCCGGGGTACAGCAGCTCGAGGCCAAGGCCGCCTGAGGCCTCTTCGGCCAGTCTCTCAACCACCCAACCGGCGGCAGCTGCGCACGCGCGCGGCTGCCGTTCTTCGTTGACGAGACCTTAAAGAAATTTTTGTTAGCGGACGGCTTCGGACACGTGCCGAAAATGAATGCGGCGCTAGGGCCGTCTTACCGCTTGTGCCGCAGTGTCAAATCTGTAAAATTCGTTAGATAGGTCAGCAGTACTGTCCTTTGTGCGCTTCAACGGGGTCGCCACCAGGACAGTGTGAACATTGCGCGACGGGCCGAAGCATCACAGCTCCGGCCTTTTGTGACTTGGAGGCAGTTGGTGTTTGACAGCAAGATATGCGGTTTGCGGAGCCGTTTATTCGGCGGCGAGCCTCATTCTGCGCACCATGGAACCCTGCCCCAGCGCGACCGAAAACAACTGCGCTACGCGTGACGGACAACAAGTGTCCTCCGGCGTAGCGCTACACGAAAATATTGAATGAACAGCGCCTCTTAGAGGCATGCTCGCACCGAAGTTCTGGAATTCAGGCCACTGGGCCATAAGAGGCAAAGATGAGCGAAGGTTACCTGTCTCCGCTGGAAGACGAAATCGGCGGCACCAGCCGTCCGGCGGCGGAAGGCCTTTTTGATCCGGCTCTTGAACGCGATGCATGCGGCGTTGGTTTCATCGCAAATCTCAAGGGCCGGAAATCGCACGCCATTGTCGAAGGCGCGCTCAAGATTCTTGAGAACCTCGAGCATCGCGGTGCCGTGGGTGCCGACCCGCTGTCGGGCGACGGCGCGGGCATTCTGATTCAGATCCCGCACGACTTCCTCGCGGCCGAGACCAAGAGCGCAGGCTTCGAACTGCCGGCGCCGGGTCACTATGCCGTTGGCCAGGTTTTCATGCCTCAGGACGAGCGTCTGCGCGCGCACTGCGAACGCGTCTGGGCGCGCTGCCTCAAGGAAGAAGGCCTGGAGCTGATCGGCTGGCGCACGGTGCCCGTCGACAACACCTGCCTGTCCGATATGGTCCGCGACGTCGAGCCCGTCCAGCGGCAGGTGTTCGTTCGCCGCCCCGCGTCGATGAAGGACCAGGAAGAGTTCGAGCGTCACCTCTATATCGTGCGCAAGGTCGTCTCGAACGCCATTCACGACGCTTATAAGGGCCGCGACATCGGGCATTACACCGTGTCGCTGTCGACGCGCACCGTCGTCTACAAGGGCATGTTCCTGTCCTATCAGGTGAAGGCCTACTACAAGGACCTGTCCGATCCGCGTCTGGTCTCGGCGCTCGCCCTCGTGCACCAGCGCTTCTCGACCAACACCTTCCCATCCTGGAAGCTCGCCCATCCCTACCGGATGGTCGCCCACAACGGCGAAATCAACACGCTCCGCGGCAACGTCAATTGGATGGCCGCACGTCAGGCGTCCGTGTCGTCGCCCCTCTTCGGCGACCGCATCTCGAAGCTGTGGCCGATCTCCTACGAAGGCCAGTCCGACACCGCCTGCTTCGACAACGCGCTCGAATTCCTCGTGATGGGCGGCTACAGCCTCTCGCACGCCGCGATGATGCTCATCCCGGAAGCCTGGGCCGGCAATCCGACGATGGATAATAAGCGCCGCGCCTTCTACGAATATCACGCCTGCTTGATGGAACCGTGGGACGGCCCCGCGGCGATGGCGTTCACCGACGGCCGCCAGATCGGCGCCACGCTCGACCGCAACGGCCTGCGCCCCGCCCGCTATCTCGTCACCAAGGACGACACCGTCATCATGTCCTCGGAGTCGGGCGTGCTGCCCGTCGCCGAAGAGAACATCGTCAAGAAGTGGCGCCTGCAGCCCGGCAAGATGCTGCTGATCGACCTCGAGAAGGGCTGCATCATCTCCGACGAGGAGCTGAAGGCCGAGATCGCAGCAAGCCACCCCTATGAGACGTGGCTGCAGCGCACGCAGATCAAGGTGTCCGATCTGCCGTTGCCGGCAAGCGGCGTTTCCGTACCGAAGTCGAACGTGTCGCTGCTCGATCTGCAGCAGTCGTTCGGCTACACCCAGGAAAGCATCAAGTTCCTGCTGTCGCCGATGGCCGAAAAGGGCGAAGAAGCCACCGGCTCGATGGGCACCGACACGCCGATCTCCGCGCTCTCGTCGAAGTCGAAGCTGCTGCACACCTACTTCAAGCAGAACTTCGCGCAGGTGACGAACCCGCCGATCGACTCGATCCGCGAAGAGCTGGTGATGAGCCTCGTCTCCTTCATCGGTCCGCGGCCGAACATCCTCGACCTGCAAGGCACCTCGAAGCAGAAGCGCCTCGAGGTCGACCAGCCGATTCTGACGAACGAAGACCTCGAGCGCATTCGCGGCATCGGCGCCGTGAAGGATAACGATTTCTCGTCGATCACGATCGACATCACCTATCCCGTCGAAAAGGGCGAAGGCGGCATGGGCGCCGCGCTCGACGGCATCTGTGCTGAAGCCGAAGAGTATGTTCGCGCCAAAGAGTACAACATCATCATTCTGTCCGACCGCCGCGCGGGTCCGGACCGCATCGCAATTCCGTCGTTGCTCGCAACGTCGGCCGTGCATCATCACCTGATCAAGCAGGGGCTGAGAACCTCCGTCGGTCTCGTCGTCGAGACGGGCGAAGCGCACGAGATCAACCAGTTCGCCACGCTTGCCGGCTACGGCGCCGAAGCGATCAACCCGTATCTGGCTTTCGAAACGCTCTACGAAATGATTCCGGAGCTGCCCGAAGGCACGACGCCGGAGATGGTCAAGAAGCGCTTCATCAAGGCCGTTGGCAAAGCCATCCTGAAGGTGATGGCGAAGATGGGCATCTCGACCTACCAGTCCTATTGCGGCGCCCAGATCTTCGACGCCGTCGGCCTGCGTTCGAGCTTCGTCGATCGCTATTTCACCGGCACGCGCACCCAGGTCGAAGGCGTCGGCCTGCGCGAGATCGCGCGCGAAACGGTCGAACGCCACAAGGCCGCTTTCGGCAACGTGCCCGTGCTGGCCAACGCGCTCGAAGTCGGTGGCGAGTACGCCTACCGCGTCCGCGGCGAAGCCCACATGTGGCGGCCGGGAACCGTGGCTGATCTTCAGCACGCCGTCCGCTCGGCCGACAACAAGGATGCAATGAGCGGCCGCGTTCCGCAGAAGTATCGCGATTTCGCGAAGGCCATCAACGATCAGACCGAGCAGCTGATGACACTGCGCGGCATGTTCCGCATCCGCTCGGCCGAATCGTTCGGCCGCAAGCCCGTTCCGCTCGAGGAAGTGGAATCGGCCGCAAGCATCGTGAAGCGCTTCTCGACCGGCGCGATGAGCTACGGCTCGATCAGCCGCGAAGCGCACACAACGCTCGCAATCGCGATGAACCGCATCGGCGGCCGTTCCAACACCGGCGAAGGCGGCGAGGAATCCGATCGCTTCAAGCCGATGGCAAACGGCGACTCGATGCGCTCGGCGATCAAGCAGGTGGCATCCGGCCGTTTCGGCGTGACGACGGAATATCTCGTCAACTCCGATATGATCCAGATCAAGATGGCCCAGGGCGCCAAGCCCGGCGAAGGCGGCCAGCTGCCGGGTCACAAGATCGACGCGACGATTGCGAAGGTTCGCCACTCCACTCCCGGCGTCACCCTCGTCTCGCCGCCGCCGCACCACGACATCTATTCGATCGAAGATCTGGCGCAGCTCATCTACGACTTGAAGAACGTCAACCCGAAGGCTGACGTCTCGGTGAAGCTCGTCTCGGAAGTCGGCGTCGGCACTGTCGCCGCCGGCGTCGCCAAGGCGCGCGCCGACCACGTGACGATTTCGGGTTTTGAAGGCGGCACCGGCGCCTCCCCGCTGACGTCGATCAAGCACGCAGGCAGCCCGTGGGAAATCGGTCTCGCCGAAACCCATCAGACGCTTGTCGCCAACCGTCTGCGCGGCCGCATCGCGGTGCAGGTCGACGGCGGCATTCGTACCGGCCGTGACGTCGTGATCGGCGCGCTTCTGGGTGCCGACGAATTCGGCTTCGCCACCGCGCCGCTGATTGCGGCGGGCTGCATCATGATGCGCAAGTGCCATCTGAACACCTGCCCCGTCGGCGTCGCCACGCAAGACCCCGTTCTGCGCGCGAAGTTCTCCGGCAAGCCCGAGCACGTGATCAACTACTTCTTCTTCGTCGCCGAAGAAGTTCGCGAGATCATGGCGCAGTTGGGCTTCCGCACCTTCAACGAGATGATCGGCCAAAGCGATCAGCTCGATAAGGATCGCGCGATCGAGCATTGGAAGGCGCGTGGCCTCGACTTCACGAAGCTCTTCCATAAGCCGCACGCGCCGCACGACGTCGCGACCTTCAACAGCGAGCGTCAGGATCACGGGCTCGAGAAGGTGCTGGACGTTCAGCTGATCGAGCTTGCCAAGCCCGCTCTTGAATCGAAGAAGCCAGTTAAAGCTGAACTCGAAATCAAGAACGTGAACCGCTCGACCGGCGCCATGCTGTCGGGTGAGGTGGCCAAGCGCTACGGCCACGCAGGCCTGCCGGAAGATACGATCTGGATGTCGTTCAAAGGCACGGCCGGTCAGGCGTTCGGCGCCTGGGTCGCCCACGGCGTCACGCTCGACCTCGTCGGCGAAGGCAACGACTACGTCGGCAAGGGCCTGTCTGGCGGCAAGCTGATCGTTCGTCCGGATCCCAAGTCCCAGATCACGCCTGAGGAAAGCATCATCGTCGGCAACACCGTGCTCTACGGCGCGATCACCGGCGAATGCTATTTCCGCGGCGTCGCCGGCGAGCGCTTCGCGGTTCGCAACTCGGGTGCCTACGCCGTTGTCGAAGGCACGGGCGACCATGGCTGCGAATACATGACGGGCGGCGTCGTCGTCGTTCTCGGACAGACCGGCCGCAACTTCGCTGCCGGCATGTCGGGCGGCATCGCCTACGTGCTGGACGAGAAGGGTGACTTCGAGGGCCGTCTCAACAAGGAGATGGTGCAGCTCGAAGCGATCAACGCCGATACGGGCTCGCTGCAGAAGCTTGCTCAGCAGGGCGGAGACGTGGCGATTGCGGTCCGCAACGTGATGGTCGACATGCGCGAGCAGGACGTGGAGCGCCTCTACACGCTCATCTCGCGTCACGCGCACTACACGAACTCGCGCCGCGCCCAGGAAATCCTGAAGAACTTTGGCGACTACCTGCCGAAGTTCAAGAAGGTGATGCCGGTCGAATACCGTCGTGCACTGACTGAGCTGGCGAAGGCCCGCGAAACCAATCGCCAGGCTGAGCTTGAGGCCGCAGCCAAGCAATAGCTAACGCCGCTCTGCCAAATCGCGAATTAGAAAGACGAAAGAAGAAATGGGCAAGCCGACTGGGTTTCTGGAAATCGACCGCGCGGACCGCAACTACCGCCCGGTCGACGAGCGTCTGAAGCACTACAAGGAATTCGTGGTTCCGCTGGCCGAGCCTGAGGTCAAGAAGCAGGCCGCGCGCTGCATGGATTGCGGCATCCCGTTCTGTCACACGGGCTGCCCGGTCAATAACCAGATCCCGGATTGGAACGATCTGGTCTATCGCAGCGATTGGAAGGAAGCTTCCGACAATCTGCATTCGACGAACAACTTCCCCGAGGTGACGGGCCGCATCTGCCCGGCGCCCTGCGAAGCCGCCTGCACGCTCAACATCGACGACAAGCCGGTTACGATCAAAACGATCGAAAACACGATCGCCGATCGCGCCTGGGATGAAGGCTGGGTCGTGCCGGTTCCCCCCGATAAGAAGACGGGCAAGAAGGTCGCGATCATCGGCTCGGGCCCCGCGGGCCTCGCCGCCGCGCAGCAGCTCGCGCGTGCCGGTCACGATGTCCATGTCTACGAGAAGAACGCCCGCCCGGGTGGCCTCCTCGTTTACGGCATCCCCGACTTCAAAATGGAAAAGGCCATCATCGCCCGTCGCGTCAAGCAGATGGAAGCCGAAGGCGTGACGTTCCATTGCGGCATCCACGTTGGCCAGGATCTCTCCGCGAAGTATCTGGAATCGAAGCACGACGCGGTGCTGATCGCCATCGGCTCCGAGCAGCCGTTCGACTTCTTCGCCAAGTCGCCAGGCCGCAATCTCGACGGCATTCACTACGCGATGGATTTCTTGCCCCAGCAGAACCGGCGCAACTCCGGCGAGACGCAGAAGCCGAAGACCAAGGAAATCTCGGCGAAGGACAAGCACGTCATCGTCATCGGCGGCGGCGACACCGGCTCCGACTGCATCGGCACCTCCCTGCGCCAGGGCGCAAAGAGCGTGACGCAGCTCGAAATCATGCCGATGCCGCCAGAGAAGGAAAACAAGGCGCTCTCCTGGCCGCATTGGCCTCTGAAGCTGCGCGTCTCCACCTCGCAGGCCGAAGGCGCCAAGACCGAGTATTCGATCTCGACCACGGGCTTCACGGGTGAAAACGGCGCGGTCAAAAAGCTCCACTACACGCGCGTCAACGCCAACCTTCAGCCGATCAAGGGCACTGAAGGTACGCTCGACGCCGACCTCGTTCTTTTCGCCATGGGCTTCTCCGGCCCGATCGAAAGCGATGTCGTCAAGGAGTTCGCATTGCCGGTCGTGGCACGCGGCCGCTTCAAGGGCCTCGACGCGACGGACAAGGACTACAAGCTTGCGAACTCGCCGAAGCTCTTCTGCGCCGGCGACATTCGCCGCGGTCAGTCGCTCGTCGTGTGGGCAATCCGTGAAGGCCGCCAGGCCGCGCACGCGATCGACAAGTTCCTGATGGGCTCGACCGTACTGCCGCGCTAAACGCCGGCACTAAGCGAGCCGCAGCGCAATTGCGCCAAGGCCGATAAGGCAGGCGCCGGCAATCCGTGCCGGCCCTAGCCGCTCCTTCAAAACGAACGCTGCGATCGCAGTTCCAAATAGGATCGCGGTTTCGCGAAGCGCGGCAACGACCGCGACGGGCGCGTGCGTCATGGCCCAAAGAACGAGCGCATAGGAAACCACGGTGGCGGTGCCGCCGATGAGCCCCGTCTGCCAACTCACCCGCGCGAGATCGAGAAACTTCGTGCGATGCCTGACGAACACCCAAGCCGCGAGCGGCACGCCCGTCAGCATGAACACCCACGATGCGTACGCGCCAGGCGCACCTGAAAGACGCGCGCCAGCGCCGTCAATCAACGTATAGGACGCTATAACGGCCGCATTCGTAAGCGCGATGTAGATCCCCCGCCGGTTCCCGTCGTGGCGATCCATCATCATCGCAAGAATGCCGAGACAAATAGAAAAAACGCCGAGCCATGCTCCAGCAGACAATGCCTCTCCGAGCCAAGTCGCGCTGACGAGCGCCACGAGAAACGGCGCCACGCCGCGCATCAGCGGATAGGTCTGCCCCATGTCGCCTGCGCGGTAGGCGCTTGCAACAAGCACGAAATAGACGACGTGAATGGCGACCGAGGCGGCAATGTAGGGGTGGCTCGCACGCGCCGGGATGTCGAGAAAAGGGATGGCGACACCTGCAGCGACAGCGGCGGAGGTCGCAACCAAAATGGTTGTCAGAACCTTGTCCTGGCCATTCTTGACAATGGCGTTCCAGGCAGCGTGCATGGTCGCGGCGAGCAGAACCACTGCAAACACCGAGATAGGCACTGCTCTATCCTGAAATCATGCGAGCGAAGGCATCGGAAGGCTTTGCCACCCTATCCCCGTCCCGGCGTTTCGGCGGGCTTCGACTGGCTCGTCGTGTCGGGCTTCGGCGGCCACGTCACATCATCGGCGCGTCCGGGCTTCGGCTGCAGCCGCTCGCCTTTGACCAGCAGCCGGAAATAGGGCGCCAGTGTCGGCGATAAGCGGCCGCGGTCTTTGTTACCCGCAGGCGAGATCGAACTCATCAGCGTCAGTCCCCCCGCGATCTGATCGACGAGCAAGTCTCCACGCTGACCTGAACCTTCGCGCCTCGCCATCAGGGCCACCACCGACGCCGGGATCGCGGGCCTGACGATTTCGATCGTCTGCGTTTCCTCACGTCCGTTCGGCCCGGCAATCTTGAGCGTGATCCGGCCGTTATCGGCCTTCTGATCGCCCGAACCATCGCCTGAAGGCGGTGAGCCGTCATGCGATGCGCCTTTGACGACAGGCGCCCGCCCGGATGCCTCCGGCGACTGAGCCACAGGAGAGGACGGCGCGGGCGTCTTCACCGCGTTGTCCGGATTGATCTTTGCCTGCTCGGCTTCGGCCCCGAGCAACGGAAGATTGCGATTGGCCTTGGCCTGAATGAGATCGGGCCGCAATTCCTTCTCGACGAAGTGCGCGAGCTTGCGATTGCCGGCGTCGGTGAAATTGACGCCATCCCTCAGACGCAGCAACCGGATCGCGCCGCCGAGATCGGGCCCGTAAGGCGAGTAGGCGCCGTTTTCGTCCGTGAACCCCTGATAGGCGTCGATGTACTTGAAGCCGTTGAGGTAGGCCCGCTCGCGAATGACGTCGTTCATCTTCTGAGCGAGATCGTTGGCGTCCGGCCGGGCGACGTTGGGCAGCCCCACCCAGTAGACGCCCGCACTCTTGCTCTTGAACGCGCGCATCAGCCGGTCGATGCGACGGGTGTATTCCGCGGTCCAGGCCTCGCCTCCGGCCGGCAAACGCTTCCCGTCCGCCCCGCGAAACGAGAAGCGGTCGTCTTGCCCCACCATCACGATGGCGATGTTGAGCGGCTGCGTCGCAACCGTCTTCTCGAGGTTTGCAACCTTTGCATCGAAATCGTTGAGGCCAATGCCGGAGAACGGCGTCACCTGCCGCTGAATGTTCATCCGGACGTCGGAACCGAAAGCATCGAGAAGGCCGGCCAGCAAGCCGTCAGCAAAACGGTCGCCGTAAACGACGACCTGATAAACTTCATTATCCGGGAACGGCGTAAGGAATGTCAGGCCCTGGTCGTCGTCGCCTGCCTGAACAGGCGATCCGGGGACAGGCGCAAGCGCGGTGAAAATCACCGCCAGCCAGCAGCAGAGATGCCTGGAGAAAGCGCTCATCCGATCACGTGCCTTTCGCGAGCCGCCATGACTGCCGGAGGCTCGATTCCGAGGCTCTACCATACAGGCTCGAACGCCGACCTCAAACGTGGAAGCCCAGCCTCGCGAGCGTTCCTACCGCTTGGCCTGCGTGCTGGCGTGGGCGAGGACGCCGTCCGACGGCCAGCAATCGATCTTCAGCCCGTTTGCCTTCTGGTAGAGGCCGATCTGCTTGCGCGTATTGGAGCCGATTTTCCCATCGATCTTGTCCATCGGGTAGCCCAAATCCTTGAGCTTGGCTTGCAGATCGTGAACGGTCTGCGTCTTGGGCTGCGCAAATGACTTCCACGGCGTCACGAAGTCCCCCTCGCCCCGAATGCGGTCGGCGAGGTTGCCCACGAAAAGCGCGTAGAGGTCAGACGTGTTGTAGAGCCTGATGACGCGAAAGTTCTGTGCCGCCAGGAAAGCCGGACCATGGCCGCCGGCGGGCATCATCAGGTAGGCATCGTCCGCGAGCTGAGCTTGCGTGAACGGCACTCCGCTCGCCTTGCGGAATCCCATTTTCAGCCACTCGCCGATCGGGCGCGCGTCGGGCGGTCCTTCGAGCGAGCAATCGGCCGTCGCGGGCGCGATGACCTCGTAGCCCCAGCGCGCGCCGCGAACCCAGCCCTTGCCTTCGAGCTGCCGCGCCGTGAAGGCCAGCGCATCGGCGACCGAGCGCCAGATGTCGATCTTGCCGTCGCCGTCGCCATCGACCGCGTATTTCAGGTACTCCGTCGGCATCGCTTGCGTGAGGCCCAGCGCACCCGCCCATGACGACTTCATGTCGGACCGGGGCACGCCCTGCTGCAGCATCTGCAGCGCTGCGATCAGCTCTTCGCGAAAGCGCTCCTTGCGCTTGCCCGCATAGGCAAGCGTCGCAAGCATTCGAACGGCATCGTTCGGTGGACTGTAGCTGCCGTAAGCCGTTTCACGGCCCCAGATCGCAACAAGAGTATAGCGATCAACGCCCGTCATCTTCTCGATGCGCTCGAGATCCTTTTTATGTTCGCCGAGAAACTTACGGCCCTGAACGGCAAGGGATTCAAGATAGGGCTTTGACAGATAATCGACGGCCGTTTTCGTAAATTCCGCCTGCCCCGTATTATCCACTTTCGCGCGGCCGGGAATATCGAGATCTGGAATGCTGTAATCAGGCTCGATTCCTGCGAATGCCGCATCGAACGTCTTCCTGCTGACGCCAGCGGTCTGAGCTTCCGGCCATAAGCTCTCAATAAAGGCGCTGAATTCCGCCGTTGGTTTCGCTTGTGCACCGAGCGCCGCAAAAGCTATCGCCGCCGCGAGCGCGGCAGCTGACAGTAAATTCCATGTGCGTCGTCCAAATAGCATCGATCGCTGCCTTCCCTTGCGTAACGGCCGCCTAGCGGATGCGAGCGATTGCCCGTTTTTCAGGGCATTTTTGCGGCTTCACGCCCCAACGGTCCCGGCCTTCAGGGCATCGACCCGCGCTTCCCAGGCAAGCGCCTGCGCGACGATCTGTTCCAAATCGTCGTTCTCCGGCTGCCACCCCAGCTTCTCGCGGATTTTCGCAGACGCCGCGACAATTGCCGCCGGATCGCCAGCGCGCGGCGGCGACAGCAGCACCTTGAAGTCCACGCCCGAAACCTTCTTCACGGCCGTGATAACCTCGATGACCGAATAGCCCTTCGAGTAGCCGCAGTTGAAGATGTCGGATGCGCCGCCCCGTCGTAGATGATCGAGTGCCGCCGAGTGCGCCTTCGCAAGATCGCTGACATGAATGTAGTCGCGCACGCAGGTGCCGTCGGGCGTCGGATAATCGGTGCCGAAGATTTCCATCTGCGGCCGTTTGCCGAGAGCGGTCTCGCAGGCGACTTTGATCAAGTGTGTCGCGCGCGGCGTCGATTGTCCGGAACGGCCCTTAGGGTCGGCACCCGCAACATTGAAGTAGCGAAGTGCGACAAAACGGAAATCATGCGCGCGTGATGCATCCGACAGCATGATCTCGGTCATGAGCTTCGATGAGCCGTAGGGCGACATCGGGGCCGGGGGCGCGCTTTCCGAAACTGGGTTCTCCTCCGGGTTGCCGTAGACAGCCGCGGTCGAAGAGAAAATGAAATTCTTTACGCCGGTTTCCACAGCGTCGGCGATAAGGCCCCGCGATTTGACCGTATTGTTCAAATAATAGCCGAGAGGATCGGCAACCGAATCCGGCACGACAATCGATCCGGCGAAATGAATTATCGAATCTACGCCATGGCTATGGATCGTTTTCTTGACGAGATCGTTATCTGAGATGTCCCCCACCACGAGCGCCGCCCGGCGATCGACTGCCCACCGAAACCCCGTAGACAGATTATCGACGACGACGACTTCCTCGCCCCTGTCCAACAATTCGAGCACCATGTGGCTGCCGATGTAACCGGCTCCGCCGGTGACCAGTACGCTCATGGTTGCAATGGCCTCCCGAGTTCGATACCCAAAGACGTAAAGGAGACAGCGTTTCAGCGCAAATCACCCGCCACGCTCCCCTGAGATGATCCTCGATTGGGGAATAGACATAAATCGTTACCAAATGAACCTGGACCGCATTTCAAGACGCGTCCTTGGAGCAGATAATGAGCGTTGCAAAAGCACCCATCCGTAAAGCTGTCTTCCCCGTCGCCGGTCTCGGAACGCGATTTCTTCCCGCCACGAAGGCGGTGCCGAAGGAAATGCTCACCGTCGTCGACCGGCCTGTTCTGCAGCATGTCGTCGACGAGGCGCGAGCTGCCGGCATTGAGCATTTCATCTTCGTCACAGGCCGCAACAAGGGCGTCATCGAAGATCACTTCGACAAGCAGTTCGAACTGGAGTCGACCCTTTCGGCTCGCGGCAAGAATAAGGAACTCGAAGCTCTCGCGCGCGATCTTCCGCAGGCGGGACAAACAAGCTTCACACGCCAGCAGTCGCCGTTAGGTCTGGGGCACGCGGTGTGGTGCGCGCGCGAACTCGTAGGCGATGAGCCATTCGCTCTGCTTTTGCCCGACATGCTCCATCACGGCCGCTCGCCGTGTCTCGGCGACATGATCGAGGCCTATTCCGAAAAGGGCGGCAACCTCATCGCCGTCGCTCCCGTGCCCGACGATCAGACGCATCAATACGGCATCGTCGGCGTGAAGGACGTCAACGCCAAGGTCTCGCCCATCACCGGCATGGTCGAGAAGCCGAAGCCCGGCACCGCGCCGTCGAACCTTCACATCACTGGGCGCTATATTTTGCAGCCGGAAATCTTCGGTCTGCTCGAAAAGCAGGAGCGCGGCGCCGGCGGCGAAATTCAGATCACCGACTCGATGATCGCCCTGATGGAAGGCGCCAAGCAGCCGTTCCACGCCGTGCGCTTCGATGGCGAAATCTACGACTGCGGCTCGAAGCTCGGCTTCCTCACGGCCAACGTGGCGCTGGCCCTTGAGCGGCCCGATCTCGCCGACGACTTCCGCCGCGATCTCAACCGGCTGCTCTCGACGAACGCGTAAGCGCGATTGCGCTATTGGCGTAGGCGGACGCCCACGTGGACTTCATCGCCCACGTAATCGTTCGCCGCGCCGATGCCGTTGAAGTTCACGTGCTGGTACTTGCCATAGAGCACGGTATTGCGGTTGGCATAGTATTCGATGCCGGCCGTCTGGCTCCACAGCGTGTCGTCGATGACCCCGTCCTGCGAGTTCTGGTTCGAATAGACGAGCCCTGCCGTCGCGACGAGATAGCTTCTCAGCTGATGTCGGACTTCCAATCCGAGCGAGCGGTAGAACGCGCCGCCGACATACGCAGTCGTCGTCTCGGAAACGTCCGTGTTGGCGTTGAAGAGCACGGACGTCAGATCGCTCACTCGCCACGTCGCATTCGCATCGATCGTTAAGCCGTCGACCGAACGCAGGCGGGCGTCCTCGGGCGTCTGAACGCCGTATCCGAGACTGATGTCGCCACGCAGAATTTCACCCGTGTTGCCGAACGACACGCCAACCCGGTAGCGCTGGCCGTTTGACGTGCGATTGATGAGGTCGCTCTGCGCCGCCTCGGCATAGTCGCGATGATTGTACGCGAACTCCAGATATGGCGAGAACGACGGCTTGAACTCCCATGAGGTCCTGACCGTCTCTTCGTAGACCGTGTAATCGCGATCTCTGCCGGGCGTCGTCACGCCGCCATATTGGGTAGCGCCGAAGCTGTAATCCTGAACGCTCCCTCTGAGTTGGTACGACAGCCGGTTGAAGCGCTGGTTGTAGGCCGCTTCAGCGCGGTCGGTCCTAACGACCGAACGGGTGCCCACCGAACTCGCATCGAGCGCCGAGCGGTCTTCCAGGTATTGTTGCCGCGAAACGAGCGCCTGGAGATTGGATCGCTTCGTGATGTCGAGGCGTCCGCGTGCTTCAAGCGTGTAGTCGCGATCGTCTTCGGTCAGATACTCGTCAAAGAAGCTGAGCTGTCCGACACCCCTCAATTCCAGGGCATGCCTTCCCCAGTTCGACACAAGACGCGCCCCGGGGTTCACATCCAACGCCCAATCAGAGGGCGAACCGGGCGCATGAAAGATGTTCGAGTAGTAGGAGGTGCCGAACTCTACTTCCGGAAAGAGGACGAAGCTTCCAACCTTGATGCCGACCGGATCGTACGGCTCCTGCCGGAAGAGCCGCCGCGTCGTCCGGTTATCGGTATAGGGGTCGAGATCTTCGATCTGGAACAGCAACGGATCGTAACCGGCCGGCGGATTTTCGACGAGCATGGCATCGTCGTTGTCCGCAGGCGCGCCACGGCTCATCACGTCGCCATCCCAGGACTGCGCAGGCTCGCTCATCGTATCGATGCCGCCATCGACGATGCCTGATGGATCGGCGGAGAGACCCGCATCGCCGTCCAGCGGCTGTGTCTCGTCGAGACCATCCAGCCGGTCGGCCTTCAAAGCCTGACCGTCGCTCGCCTCGGCATCCTCGTCCTGATCGGATTGAAGGTTCGCCTGTTGCGACGATGCGTTGGGATAAGCTTCGCTGATTGTGCCAATGCCGCTCGGACCCATATTCTGGGCGCGGACCGGCTGCCCCAGTACGCTCACAAGCGCTACAGCAATTCCACTTATCAACCAGGCAGACAGCCGGTCGACCATTTCAGCGTCCCCATGAACGATATTCCACGCGAAACGCCACAAGTCACAAACCGACCGTATAAACGGTTGGTTAATGTCCGTTTAAGAAGAAGCGGGGGTTGCTTCTGCGCCCCTCAAAAGCGAAAGTATTAATGCCGTGCGGACCGAGTCACCCGAACCGGCCGAAATCGCGCACGTGGGGGAACTAAGCGGATGCAGAAGGTAATTCCATTCCAGCTGCCTGAGGGCGAGCGACGGGGAACTGCCGACGAATCCAGCGAGGCGACACCGATTTCGTCGGCGCTTCGCACGCTCACGCTCGGCGCCGAAGGCTTGGCCCAGCTTGCGAGCGAAGTCGCAGGCCCCATGGCTCCGGCGTTCGACGAGGCCGTGCGGCGCCTGAAGGCCGTGAAGGGCCGCGTCATCGTCACCGGTATGGGCAAGAGCGGTCACGTCGCGCAGAAGATCGCCGCCACCTTCGCATCGACCGGAACACCGGCATTCTTCGTCCATCCCGGCGAAGCCTCGCACGGCGACCTCGGGATGATTACGCAATCGGATCTGATCCTCGCGCTGTCCTGGTCGGGCGAGACCGTTGAACTCAAGCCGATCATTACCTACTCGCGCCGCTTCGCAGTCCCGCTGATCGCACTCACCTCACAGGCAAATTCCGCCCTCGGCGAACAGGCCGACGTTCTCTTGCTTTTGCCGCGCGTGAAGGAAGCCTGCCCGCACGGACTCGCGCCGACGACGTCAACGACCATTCAGCTGGCGATCGGCGATAGCCTCGCCATTGCGCTGCTCGATGCCCGCGGCTTCACCGCCCACGATTTCAAGATTTTCCATCCGGGCGGCTCGCTCGGCGCCAACCTGAAGTACGTCGCCGACGTCATGCACACTGCCGACAAGCTGCCGCTGATCGCCAGCGGCGCTCAGATGTCTGAGGCGCTCGTCGCCATGACCGAGAAAAGCTTCGGCTGCGTCGGTGTGACGGATGCCAAAGGCCGCCTGATGGGCGTGATCACCGACGGCGATTTGCGGCGGCACATGGGCACCAAGTTGCTCGAAGCGACCGTCGACGAGGTCATGACGGCGAAGCCCAAGACGATCGCGCCAACGATGCTGGCGTCAGCCGCCTTGGAGCTCATCAACTCCTCGCGGATCACGGCGCTGTTCGTGGTCGAGAAGCAGAAGCCCGTCGGCATCGTCCATGTGCACGATCTGCTGCGCGTCGGCGTGGCCTAAAGCCCTTACTACCGGCTCCCGCGCAGCGGAGTTAAGCCGCAATCGTCGCCGAGCCGCATCCGGCTCGGCTCATAGCGATCAGCGCGCTGCCCTCAAAGCCAGCCTTGCAGCTCGCGGCGCACTACGGCCTCGATCACGTCGATGCCTTCCGGACTGTCGTTGAGCGCTTTGAGATAGGCGAACTTCTCGCCGCCGTTCGACTCGAAGATACCCCGGTTCTCAACATCCAACTCTTCGAGCGTTTCGAGGCAGTCGGCTGAAAAGCCCGGCGCAACCAATGCCAGCTTCTTCACGCCCGATTTGGCCAGCGCCTCGACGGTCTTGTCTGTGTAAGGCTGCAGCCAGGGATCATTGCCGAACCGCGACTGGAATGTCGTCAGCCACCGGTCTTCCGCAATCCCGAGCTTCTCCCGGACGAGCCGCGACGTTTTCTGGCAATGGCAATGATAGGGATCGCCCGCCTCGAAATACTTCTGCGGCATGCCGTGGAACGTTGCGATGATCTTCTCCGGCTCGAAGTCGAGCGCATCCAATTCCTTGCGCATCGAGCGCGCCAGCGCGTCGATGTAGGCTGGATGATCGTGATAGCTGGGCGCCGTGCGCACGGCCGGCTGCCAGCGCATATTCATCAGCGCGCGGAACGCCTGATCGCACGCCGTAGCCGTCGTCGCGGCAGCATACTGCGGATAAAGCGGCACCAGCAGAATGCGATCGCAGCCCTGGTCTTTCAGCGCCTGTATCCGGCTTTCGGTGCTCGGATTGCCGTAACGCATCGCCCAATCGACGACGACGCGCGGATCGCCCGCAAACCGGCTGAGCAGTTGCTCGGCCTGGCTGCGCGTGATCGTCTTCAGCGGACCTTCATCACGCTCGTTATTCCAGATCGTCGCGTAGTCGCGGCCCTTGCGGCTCGGACGCACCGTTAGAATGATGAGGTTGAGGATCGGCCACCACTTCCACTTCGGCTCCTCGATGACGCGCTCGTCCGAGAGGAACTCCCTGAGATAGCGGCGCATCGGCCAATAGGTGGTGCCGTCGGGCGTACCAAGGTTGAGAAGAAGAACGCCGATACGGCCGAGCTTGGCCGGCGGATGCTCCGGCGGCAGCGCAACAGCTTCCGTCTCAAATCGGTTTTGTTTAGGAACTTCGTTCATCCGCTCTCCGAATTCACAAATCAGCGCGCGACCCTAGCGGATCAGGCCCGCCGTTGCGATGGGGCGGAAGCCAATGATTTCGCAGCGAGCCGCGGCTTTGATGCGGGCTGGACCTTGCTGGCCTTGGCCACCCCGTCATCTGCCCCGATCGGCGCCGCCTGATGACCGGCGTGATCATCGCTGGTATGCACCACAGATGGTGCTTCGACCAGCGGATCCAAGGCCCGGCCATAGTCCCAATATGCCCCAGCGCGCCGGATGAAGTCCCGCGTCTTCTCGCAATAGAGCCGCTTTACGCGGAATTCGGCCTGGGCACGGAGCACCTGCTGCTTACGCCGGCAAATGGCGATGGCTGCGTCCTTCTGTTCTTCGGAGAGATCGGGGGCGGCTGAAACGGCTGCGGCCAGCACCGCGAGATCGTGGTCATCGCCCAGCATCTGCGACAATTCTCGTGCCGCGTTCACCCTGACAGCAAATTCATCCGGCCATGCCCGGCCGAGCAGCGCCATCTGCCGCCAGTGCCACTGCACGGCTTTGCGCAACTCATGGAAGTTTTCGTCCGTGGGCTCTTCGTAAGCCCATCGGGCTGCCTTCCGGCCGCGCCGGTAACTCTCTTCAAGACCACCCGCGAGGGCGGCGAAACCATGCTTCTTGAATTTCAGCCCCGCGATCTTCTTCGCCTCGTCGATGAGAAGATCCCGCGCGCGACCGGCCGTTTCGGGATCAAGACGATCGTGCTCGCTTTCAGCGTTGCCGGCCAGATTGGCCCGGAACGGCGCGAGAGCCGCTGCGCCATCGGAATATTCATCCGCCAGCTTACTAATGGTCTCGAGCATGACGGTCTGATCACGCCGCGCTGAGAGAAGCCTTCCGATCTCGCCGAGTGCCTTCGTGCGCCGCCGCGCTTTCTTTGAGCCCGCCCCACCAGCGGCAAGACGCAACAGCGCGCGCAGCCGTTTGATCGACTTGCGGCACTCGTGCACGCACTTGGCAGTGGTTTCCGGACCCGACAATTCAGCGAGCGAACTGTCGAGCTGTTCGCGCGCAATACGGCGAAACCCCTTCTCGGCGGGCTCGTGGATTTTGAAGCGATACGGCATACGCGGGAACGGTTTTGAGCGAATAAAAGAATATGGTTACAAATCCGAACCACATAAATCTGTCACAAACAACGCCTGAACACCACGGCCACAAATCACACAGCCGTAGGTAGCGTTATCGAGACTCTAATTGCTGCAGCCACTGCTGAACCCGCGCTTCCGGATCGGACGCGGTAAAGAAATCGGTAATGACGGCAAGGCTGTCTGCGCCCGCATCCAGAGCACCTTGCGCCCGCTCGGGCGTCAGTCCGCCGATGGCGACGAGCGGCAGCCCACCAATCTTCTTTCGCCATTGCTGAAGTTTATCAAGCCCTTGCGGCGCCCACGGCATGGCCTTCAGCTTTGTCTCGTAAATCGGGCCGAGCGCCACATAATCGGGTTCAATAGCCAACGCAGTTTGCAGCTCGGCTTCATCGTGCGTTGAAACGCCGATCTTGACGCCAGCAAGCTTGATCGCCTCGAGATCAGCCGTACGCAGATCGTCTTGCCCGAGATGGATGTAATCAGCCCCAGTTTCGAGAGCGGCTTCCCAATAGTCGTTCAGAACGAGCTGGCAGTCATTCTCGCGGCAGACCGCGAGCGCGCGCTTCGTCTGTGCGGCAACGTCCGCTGGCGAAGCGTCTTTTATCCGAAGCTGCACGAGCTTCACGCCAAGCGGAACGATGCGTTCCAGCCAACCAATGTCGGGCACGATGGGATAGAAGCGGGCGAGCTTGGACTGTTGTGATGTCAAGGTGGATGCTCAATCGAGATCGAAGAAGGGCGTGCCAGCAACCGGAGTCGAAGGCACCGCCATATCGCGCGCGGGTATGATCCCCGCTTCGAAGCCATGACGGCCCGATTGAATAGCTGAGGCGAAAGCGCCCGCCATCTTCACGGGATCGGCCGCCTTCGCGACCGCCGTGTTGAGCAGCACGGCATCATAGCCAAGCTCCATCGCCAGCGCCGCATGGGACGGCGCACCGATACCGGCATCGATGACCAGCGTGACGTCGGGGAAATAGGCGCGCAGGCTCGTCAGCGCCGGTACGTTGGCGAGCCCCCGGCCGCTGCCGATCGGCGCGCCCCACGGCATGATGACCTGACATCCCGCGCGCTGTAACCGCTCGGCGACCGAGAGATCCTCAGTTGTATAAGGCAGCACCTTGAAGCCGTCGCGCATGAGTTCGCCCGCAGCCTCGACGAGCCCGAACACGTCGGGCTGCAGCGTGTCATCATTGGCGATGACTTCGAGCTTGATCCAATCGGTCTCGAACAGCTCGCGCGCCATCGCGGCGGTCGTAATGGCCTCGCGTGCCGTCCGGCATCCGGCCGTGTTCGGAAGCACGCGCACGCCCAGATCCTTGATGATCTCAAGGAACCGCTCGCCAACCTTCCCGCCCGCAGCCTCGCGCCGCAACGATACGGTTACGATTTGCGCGCCCGACGCTTTGACGGCCTCAGTCAGCACGGCCGGAGACGGGTAGCCCGCCGTTCCAAGCAGAAGCCGCGAAGAGAACGTCTCCCCGTAAACGGAGAGAGCGCGCGGCGCATGCAAACCCTGATCGCGAATGTTCATCTGAGAAGTATGAGCCCTGTTAGCCGCCCTGGCGGGCCGAAACGATCTCCACGCGGTCGCCGCGGCTCAGCGCCGTGGTAGCACGCTGCGAAGCCGGCACGAATTGCCCGTTGAGCGCAGTCGCGACCTTCGCCTCAGAAAGCCCGCGCTCGTCGACGAGGTCAGCGAGCGTCCGAGCTCCGCTGGCCGTTTTCTGCCCGTTGACGATCAAATCGTTAGTCGTTTCGTGTCGTAGCATCGCTCAAATGACCTGAAGCGGAAGATGGGCATCTTAATCCTGGTATACCAGAGCGTCTGCCTGATTTTTAAGGCATATGATCCAGATGGGTCAAAGCGACCCGCCAATCCGCCGCAATTACCATCTGAAGTTCCGGCATCGCAATGAGGGCAACCTGATGTTTTCACGCTTGATGTCGTCTCGCCGCTTCGCGCCGCTCTTCTGGAGCCAGCTCTTGGCGGCCCTGAACGACAACCTGCTGAAGAACGCACTGGCCATGCTGGTCGTCTACAAGTTGGCGATGGAAAACGGACCGGCGCTCGGAACGCTCGCCGGCGCCGCCCTCGTGCTCCCCTTTTTCGTATTCTCGGCGATTGCCGGACAGATCGCCGACAAGTTCGATAAGGCCAAGGTTGCAGCCCGGGTCCGCCTGCTCGAAATCCCGGTCGCCCTCATCGCAGGCGCCGGCTTTATTCTGCAAGCGGTGCCCCTGCTCTTTCTGGCGCTCGTCCTCACCGGCACATTGAGCGCCTTCTTCGGCCCCGTGAAATACGGCCTCCTCCCCTCGCATCTTGAAACCAAGGAACTGCCCGCCGGCAACGCGCTAATCGAGGGCGCCACCTTCATCGCCATCCTGATCGGCACCATTGGGGGCAATCTGGCCTCGGGCGGCGAGACGGAACTGATCATCGTCGCATGCGCCATCGTCGGGATCGCCGTGCTCGGCTGGCTGTTCGCGCGAGCCATTCCGCCGGCACCCTCGTCCGTGCCTGATCTCGTCATCGACCGCAACGTCATCACCTCGACAGCCACGCTGCTGAAGGACCTGCGCACCGATAAGCGCATATGGCAGGGCGCGCTCATCACGTCGTGGTTCTGGCTGGTCGGAGCCGCGGTTCTGGCGCTGCTTCAAAACCTCATTCCGCAAGTGCTGAATGGCGCGCCCTCCGTCTACACGCTCGCGCTCTTCACGTTCGCGGTGGCCGTTGGCTTGGGCTCGATGCTCGCCGCGCGCGCCAGCACCAACCGGCCCAATCTCGCGCTCGTTCCCATCGGTGCGCTGCTGATGGGCATCTTCCTGCTCGATCTGGCCTGGCTGGCGTCAGCCATCCAGCCAGCGCCTGCGCCGCTAGGAGCGCAAGACGTCCTGACGTCGATCGAAGGCCTGCACATGCTCGTCGATTTGGCTGGAATTGCCATCGCCGGTGGCCTCTTCATCGTGCCCTCGTTTGCCGCCGTACAGGCCTGGTCCCCTGTCGAGCGCCGCTCGCGCGTCATCGCCGGCTGTAACGTCCTCTCCGCCGCCTTCATGACGCTGGTCGGCATCGCGGTCGCGGCCCTGCAATTCGAAAAGGTCCCGGTCTCGATCCTCTTTGCCGGCCTCGGGGTCGCGAACCTCATCGTCGTCGCCCTCGTACTGAGAGCCTGGGGCGCCGAGGG
>NZ_DASRYS010000014.1:0-211668 GCF_035687085.1 Hyphomicrobium sp.
CGGCGAACGCTACCTCAACATCCGCGCGCGCCGGCAGGATTTTCTGCCGATCGTGAATGAAATTCGGCGTCTGAAGCCCGATGTCATCTTCTCGACCGTGGTGGGGGACGGAACGGTCTTTCTCTATCAGGCCTATACCGACGCCGGGCTCGATCCGCGCACGATGCCGATCGCAAGCCTCACCACCACCGAGGCCGAGATTCGCGCGATGGGCTTCGATGTCGGCGAGGGGCACATCACCGCCGCGCCGTATTTCGAAGGCGTCGCCGGCGACGCCAATGCCGCGTTCGTCGCCAAGTTCAAGAAGCGGTTCGGCGACGATTGCTCGACCAACATGTGCGTCGAGTCGTCCTACTTCCAGCTTCATTTGTTCGCGAAGGCGCTCGAGCACGCCAATACGCTCGATACCGACGTGTTGCGCGCCATGGTGCTGGGTGCGACGTTCAACGCTCCGCAAGGGCAGGTTACCGTCGATCCGATGTCGGGTCACACCGATCTCTGGACCCGGATCGGCCGCGCCAACCGGCGCGGACAATTTGACATTCTCGATCAATCCCCGGCGCCGATTCATCCGGATCCTTTCCTGATCGGATATGGTCGCGCGATGGCCGGAGCGGAGTCATGACGATGATCGATCCAAGCAAGCCGAAGGTGAAGATCGAAAGCGCAGCGGGCGACCACAAATCCATCATTCAGGAATTAAATGGGCTGACGGTGGTCGTCGTCGCTCCGCTCGATGATCAGATCGCGTTTCTGGTCCGCGACCTGCAGCGCTTGCGAACGCGCGCGAGGCAAACCTGGCCGATGCCGGAAACGATTCCCGGCGATGCCGACATCGTCTATTGCGAGTACGCGCCCGATCTGGCGCGGCGGCTGCCGTGGATTCCCGGCGACGCGCGCTCGGCCCTGGTGGTGATTCTTCCGAACGGCGATCCGATCCAGGTGGAAGCTTTGGCGCATGCGACGCCGGATGCCGTTCTATCGCGGCCTTTCAGCAGCAACGCTGTGATCGCCAGTCTCGTGCTCGCGCGAAGTCAATTCCGCTACGAGCAGCGCCTGCGCGCGAAGATCGAGCGGCTCGATGAAAATCTGCGATCGATGCGCACGGTCGAGCGTGCGAAAGTGATTTTGATGACGACGCGCCGCATGGCGGAAACCGAGGCGTATGGATTCATTCGACGGCAGGCGATGGATCGTCGCGTCTCGACGAGCGCGGTCGCTGCCGCGATAGTTGACTCGTTCGAATTGCTTGGTTACGATCAGCAACATTAATCCCCAATGGAGGGGATCGGCGGCGACACTGCCGCCAACTTTAACATCGGCAACAAAGCCCTCCCAATGCTCGCGGATCGCGCGCATCGGGAGGGTTTTTTGTTTTTTGAACAGGGGTAGGAAATGAAACTGACGCGGCGTCAACTTCTCAGGAATAGCGCAGCCTTCGGTGCTTTCGCGAGCGCGGGCTTTCCCCACATTTGGATCAAGAACGCCGATCTCGCATCGGCGGCGGCCGGAGAAATCAAGGTCGGCGTGCTGTTCTCGCTCACCGGCACCACGGCGATCATCGAGGAATCGCTCAACAAGGCCACCCTGCTGGCGATCGAGGAAATCAACGCCGCCGGCGGCATCAAAGGCATGAAGATCGTTCCGGTTGTCGAGGATCCTGCATCGGATCCTGCGACTTTCGCGGACAAGGCGCGCAAGCTGGTGGTCGGTGACAAGTGCGTCAGCGTGTTCGGCTCCTATACGTCGGCGAGCCGCAAGGCGGTGCTGCCGGTGTTCGAGCGTCAGCACAATCTCTACTGGTATCCGACGCTTTACGAGGGCCGCGAGTGCTCGAAGAACGTGATCTACACCGGGGCCGTGCCCAATCAGCAGCAGGACGAGTTCATCCCCTGGCTGATCAATAAGTTCGGCAAGAAGTTCTATCTGATCGGATCGAACTACATCTATCCGAAGGAAGAGAACAACTACTGCAAGAAGCTGCTGCAGAAGCACGGCGGCGAAGTGGTTGCGGAAGAGTACGTTCCGCTCGGACATTCCGAGTTCTCGTCGGTCATCAACAAGTTCAAATCGACCCAGCCCAACGTGATCTTCTCCACGGTCGTCGGAGACTCGGTGGTGGCGCTGCATCGGCAGTATCACGCCGCCGGCCTCGATCCCGAGAAGATGCCGATGGCGAGCCTGACGACATCGGAAAACGAAATCGCCGCAATGGGTGGCGAAGCGGCCGCCGGGCACTTCACCTCCGCGCCGTATTTCATGGTGTTCCAATCGCCGGAGAACGAGAAGTTCGTCGCGGCGTACAAGAAGCGCTGGGGCGCGGACAAGGTGACGCACTTCGTCTCCGAAGCCTGCTACTTCCAGGTCCATCTGTTCCGGCAGGCGGTCGAGAAACTCGCCGTCAGCGATATCACGCCGCCGAACATCCGGGACGCGGTGAAAGGGCAGGAGACGCTGGCGCCCCAGGGCAAGGTCCGCATCGAGCCGGAGAATCTGCACACCTGGCTCTGGCCGAAGATCGCGCAGGCGCAGTCGGATGGCCAGTTCAAGATCTTGGTGCAGGCCAAGGACTGGCTGAAGCCACTGCCTTATGCGGCCTATCCCGGGCAGGTGTGCGGCGAAAAAGGTCTCGTCGTCCAGAACTGATGCGCAGCCGGACGCGCGCGCGAGTGGCGCGTCCGGCATCTCGCGCGAATGCGGAGCATCGACGAATGGATCAGTTCATCCAGCAGTTTCTGACCGGCCTCAGCATCGGATCGATCCTGCTTCTCGTCGCGATCGGCCTATCGATCATCTACGGTGCGATGGGCATCATCAATCTCGCGCATGGCGAGTTCGTGATGCTGGGGGCCTATACCGCCTGGTTCCTTCAGGTTCAGTTCGGCATGGGCCTGCTCATCAGCCTGGTGCCGATCTTCCTCCTGGTCGCGGCCTTCGGATGGCTGATCGAACGTTTCGTTCTGAGCTTTCTCGACAATCGGCCGCTCGACACCATTCTGGCGACTTGGGGCGTCGGCATCATGTTGCAGCAGGCGGTGCGCCTGACCGCCGGCGGCGAGCTGCGTTACGTGAAGATGCCGGAAGTGCTTTCCAACAGCACCGATATTTTCGGCGTGCAGATTTCGCTCTATCGCATCTTTCTCCTGGTGGTGTCGCTGGTTCTTTTCGCTGCGACGTGGCTGCTGATGAACCGCACGACGGTCGGCATGAAACTGCGCGCCGTCATTCAGGATCGCCCGGTTGCGGCGTCGTTCGGCGTCAACGCGCGGCGCATCTACGGCCTCACCTTTGCCTATGGCGCCGGACTTGCCGGTCTGGCCGGCGCGCTGGTGTCACCGCTCAAGAGCGTCTCGCCTGAAATGGGCACCGGCTATGTGATCGATGCTTTCATGGTGGTGGTGCTCGGCGGCGTCCAGAGTCTCGTCGGCACGGTGGCAAGCGCCTTCATCCTCGGCGAACTGTCCGGCGTTATCGCATTTCTGCAGAACGATACCGTCGCCAAGGCGATCGTTCTCCTCGCCATCGTCGTGCTCATCCGGTTCAGGCCTCAGGGCATGTTTGCAACACGCGTCCGCGCCTAGCGGATGATTCAGGGATTATAATGCAGTCGAAGTCCGTCGATCCGTTCTTTCGCCGTCGCCCCAGCGCAGAGCTTGTCGCCATCCTCGTGGTCTGCGCGGTGGTCATCGTTGTGCCGGTGCTGCTCAACAACGATTACCTGCTGAACAAGGTGGCGCGCTATCTCGTGCTCGGCATGCTGGCGATGTCGCTGTCATTGTCCTGGGGCTATGCCGGAATCCTCAACCTCGGTCAGGCCATGAGCTTTGGCCTTGGCTCCTACGCCATGGCCATGACGCTCAAGCTGAAGACGGTGCCGGTCCACACCGGCCCGCAGGGGCTGCCCGATTTCATGGTCTGGAACAACGTGACGCAACTGCCGTGGTTCTGGTGGCCGTTCCAGTCGCAGGCCTTCGCGATCGTCGCCGGCATTGCGATCCCGGCGGCGGTTGCAGCGGCGCTCGGCTGGTTCATGTTTCGCGGCCGCGTCACCGGAGTCTATGTCGCGATCATCACGCTCGCGGCGATGGTGGTGCTGAACCTTCTCATCGTCGACCAGCAGCAATACACCGGCGGCTTCAACGGCATCACCGATCTGGCGCAGCTCGAACTGTTCGGAATCGCATTCGATGCCTATGGCCGCTCGACCTATTATCTTGTCGCCATCTGCATGACCGCGGCACTGCTTGGCGCCTATGCTTTCACACGGACCAAAGCCGGACTGATCATTCAGGCGATCCGCGATCACGAAAGCCGCGTGCGCTACTTCGGCTATGACGTCGGGGCCTATCAGATCGCCGCCTTTGCGTTCTCGGCGGCGATCGCCGGGCTGGCCGGTATGCTCTACACCATCGTGATGGAGTTCGCGTCGCCGACCTTCCTCGGGGTTCAGCTCAGCCTCTCGGTGGTGGTGTGGTGCGCGGTCGGCGGCCGCCAAAGTCTGCTCGGCGCCCTGCTTGGTGCGATCCTGGTCGCCGGGGTGCAGGGTGCGCTGTCGGAATCCGCGGCGTTCCTCGAAACCTGGACCCTCGTCATGGGCGCCTTGTTCGTCCTCATCGTGCTGTTCCTGCCGAAAGGATTGGCCGGGTTGGTGTCGTCGCTGTGGGCGCTGATTCAGCAGCGCTCGTTTCGTCCGCTGCGCGGCGTGCAGGGGATCGGACAGACGGAGAGCGGGGCATGAATCCGTATCTGCAATTGAGCAACGTGACGGTGAGCTTTAACGGCTTCCTCGCTCTCAACGACCTCAGCCTCGAGGTGTGCAAGGGCGAACTGCGCTGCCTGATCGGCCCGAACGGAGCTGGAAAAACCACAGCGCTCGATCTGATCTGCGGCAAGATCAAGCAGACCGCAGGTTCGATCGCCTTCGACGGTGCCGTGCTCGACGGTCTCGAGGAGCATCGCATCGCGCGCGCCGGCATCGGGCGCAAATTCCAGGTGCCGAGTGTCTTTCGCGATCTCACCGTCGGCGACAACCTGCGGGTCGCCTGCGCGCATCATCCCGGCGTCTTCAGTAATCTGCGTCCGGGCCATCG
Organism: Hyphomicrobium sp.; assembly: GCF_035687085.1. GTDB lineage: Bacteria > Pseudomonadota > Alphaproteobacteria > Rhizobiales > Hyphomicrobiaceae > Hyphomicrobium_B. The sequence continues at coordinate 5,091 of NZ_DASRYS010000014.1, forward strand.
GCAGGCCGATGACGAGGCGGTGGAGCGGCTCGCCGAACTCGTTGGATTGACCGATCAGCTGAAGAAGCCCGCGGCATTCCTGTCGCACGGCCAGACGCAATGGCTCGAAATCGGAATGCTGGTGGCCCAGAACGCCGCGCTGATCCTGATGGACGAGCCGACCGCCGGCATGACCGCACAGGAGACCCGTAAGACCGCCGATCTGTTTCTGCGTCTCAAGGGCCGCCACACGCTGATCGTGGTCGAGCATGACATGGGCTTCGTCAAGGCTATCGGCGACGTGATCTCGGTGATGCATCTGGGGCGGCTTCTGGCGGAGGGCCCGGCGAGCGCGATCGAGGCGAATCCCGCCGTGCGCAAGGCCTATCTCGGTTCGGGAGGCATCACCAATGCTTGAGATGTCTCACGTCGATGCCTTTTACGGCAACAGCCGCGCGCTGCAGGGCGTCAATCTCAATGTCGGCACCGGGGAGTTTCTCGCGGTGCTCGGCCGCAACGGCGTCGGCAAGACCACTTTGATGCGCACGATTCTCGGCCTGATGGACCGCGCCACCGGCGCCATCGTGCTCGACGGCACGGATATCTCGCCTCTTCCGACGCATCGCCGGGCCAAAGCGGGGATCGCTTATGTTCCGCAGGGCCGCGGAATCCTGCCGCGCTTCACGGTCCGGGAAAATCTCACGCTCGGCACTTTCGCAGCGAGCGAGAGTCATGACGATCTGGAGGACTGGGTCGTCGACCTGTTTCCGATGCTGAAGGAATTCATGCGGCGGTACGGTGGCAATCTGTCGGGCGGCCAGCAGCAGCAACTGGCGATTGCCCGGGCCCTGCTGGCGCAGCCCAAGGTCATTCTGCTCGACGAGCCGACCGAGGGCATTCAGCCCAATATCGTCGAGCAAATTGAAGACGTCATCATTCGCCTCAACCGGGAGCGCCGGATCACTGTGATCCTGGTGGAGCAGAACGTCGCCTTCGCGCGGCGCGCCGCGACGCGGTTCGCATTCCTCGAGAAGGGACGCGTGGTGGCAGATGGCATGATCTCCGAACTCTCCGACGATCTCGTCCAGCGGCACATGGCGGTCTGATCGAATGCCGCGCGATCACCTTATCTCCCATCGAACCCAAGGAGCCTGAAGATGTTGCACGGGGATATTTCAAGCAGCAAGGACACCGTTGGTGTCGCCGTCGTCAACTACAAGATGCCGCGCCTGCATACGAAAGCGGAAGTGCTCGCGAATGCAAGGAACATCGCCTCGATGATCGAAGGGATGAAGGTCGGCCTGCCCGGCATGGACCTCGTCATCTTCCCCGAATATTCCACGCACGGCATCATGTACGATTCCAAGGAAATGTACGAAACCGCTTCCAGCGTGCCCGGCGAGGAAACCAAGATTTTCGCTGATGCCTGCCGGAAAGCCAAAACCTGGGGTGTGTTCTCGCTGACCGGCGAGCGCCACGAGGAGCATCCGAACAAGGCGCCGTACAACACCCTCATTCTGATGAATGACAAAGGCGAGATCGTGCAGAAGTATCGCAAGATCATGCCGTGGGTGCCGATCGAGGGGTGGTATCCGGGCAATTGCACGTACGTCTCGGACGGACCCAAGGGGATGAAAGTCAGCCTGATCATTTGCGACGACGGCAACTTCCCCGAGATCTGGCGCGATTGCGCTATGAAAGGTGCCGAGTTGATCGTTCGTTGCCAAGGCTACATGTACCCGGCCAAGGATCAGCAGGTCGTGATGGCGAAGGCGATGGCGTGGGCGAACAACTGCTACGTTGCCGTCGCCAACGCGACCGGCTTCGATGGCGTCTACTCCTACTTCGGCCGTTCCGCCATTGTCGGCTTCGACGGACGCACGCTGGGCGAATGCGGAGAGGAAGAGTACGGCATTCAGTACGCGCAGCTCTCCAAGTCGCTGATCCGCGATGCGCGGCGCAACAACCAGTCTACCAATCATCTCTTCAAACTCGTTCACCGTGGCTACACGGGTGTTCTGAATTCAGGTGACGGCAATCGCGGCGTCGCGGAATGTCCGTACGACTTCTACAAGAACTGGGTCGCAGATCCTGAGGGCACGCGCGAGATGGTTGAATCCTTCACGCGGTCGACGCTCACCACGGAAGAGAGTCCGATGGAAGGTCTGGCCGAGAAAGAACTGGTTCACCGCTAATCGGCCCACGCCAAGTCAGGCGGGACCGGCTCCTATTCGGAGCCGGTCCTGACGTCTTTCAGCGGCGTGACAGTCGAAAGTAGAGTTCGGACAGACGCTGCGGCAGCTCTTCAATACGACGGACCGGCATTGCATTGGCGCGGCCGAAGATTGCCGGAGCGGAGCCTGCCGACGAACCGACGACCACTCCGAAGCTATCTATCCCGCGGCCTCTTAAATTGATCGTGGCGCGGCGCGCGTCCTCCACGAGATCCAGCGGATCGTGCACGTCGATATCGGATGGCTCGCCGTCGGTCAGAGCGATGACCAGTTTGCGATAGCTCGCGACCCCGTCCAAAACCGCTCCGGCGTGGCGGAGCGCTGCGCCAAGCCGCGTCGAAAGCGCGGGCTTCAGGGCTGCGAGGCGCGAAACAGCATCCCGGTCGTAGGCATCCTTGAAGGTTTTGACCTGTGTAAGGCGCACGTCATCATGGCCGTTAGATGCGAACGCCATGAGCGCAAACGGATCGCCCAGCGCCTTCATCGCTTCGGCTAGCGCCGCCACCGCCATGCATTCGGCATCGAGAACGGAATTGCCGTTCTCGGTCACGTCGCGTGTCGATTCCGATACGTCAATCAGGATGGCGACTGCCATGCTGCGGACGCCGGGGCCAGAGCTGCGAAAGATGCGCGGATCCGGTAGATCGCCTGTACGCAACGCAATGCCTGCGTCGAGCACGGCGTCGAAGTCCAGGTCGTGGCCATCGGCCTGGCGCTTCAGGCGTTCAGGGCGGCCGACCCGGGCGCGGCGGACGAGCTGCCCGATGCGCGCACGTAGCGATCCTGTCTCAGCGAGCGCACTTTCTATCCGCCGTGGATCGCCCAGGGAAGGCGCCAACTCGCGGAGGGTCGCCCAATCCTGCCGTTCAAGGCCTGAGGCGCGGTCCCACTCCGGATAGCGCGCAATGACGATGCCGCGCTCGTCATTCGTTACCGGCTTCGCGCGGCCGGACGCGTGGCTTTCGCCCGATGGATCATTTTGACGAGGTGCGTCGCTTTCCTCCCGGCGCTCCATCCGTGCCGCGTCGATTGCGATCTCATGCGTTTCTGACGCGGCGCGGCTATCCTCGGCGAAATCCCACAGCCCCATTCCGTCGTCGCGATAGGCGGGCTCCACCACGTGTGCTTTCGCGTTGAACTGCACACGCGTTTGGCCAAGATCGTTGCCGAGAAGTCCGCCGATCTCCCGGCTGATGTCGGGATCAGCGAGCCTCCCTCGCGCGGCCTCGAACAGGTGACGGCCCTTAGCGACGATGCCGTTGTCGTCTTTGTAGGCGGGATCGAACAGCGCGCGAGCAAGGCGCGCCATGATGGCCTCAGCGGTATTTCCATCACGCGCCTGAGCGACATGATAGGGCGCCCAGAGAGATCGCAAACCCGGCAGGCGCTCCATGGCCAGCGCCTCAATGCGCGCATCCTCGATGATGTTGACGAGAGCGACCTGGATTGGACGTAAAGATCCAACGATGAAGGGTGGTCCGCCGAGAGCGAGATGGGCGCTGGCGTGCGCAGCGCTTGCGCGAAAGAAGTGGCGCGCCGTTTCTCCGCTCACATCCGGCAAATGTTCGGGCAAGCGGATCAATGAGCCTGCAATGTTCGCGCGCCGCGGTCGAGGGCCATTTTCGGAAGAGCCGAGCGCGCGCAGTTTCGGCTCACGGCCCCACAGCGCCGTTAGAAAGAGGTTCAGATCGCGCTCCTCGTCGGCGAACCGCGCTCCGTTCCGGTCGCCTTGGACCAGCTGACGGGCGATCTCATCTTCCAATGCAAAGAAGGCCCGTCGGCCGGCGCGATCTTTGCCGGATTTCTTGAGGCCGACGGAGACGAACTGTTCGAACGTCTCGATGCTGGCGGACGCGAGCGCATCGGACGTTCGCTGCGACAGCGGCTCGACGCAATCCGGCGCCTCGCGTGCGAGCCTCGCCATTGCGCGCCACCATCGGACGAGAGCCTCGCTTTGCACCAAGCGGACGCGTGCGTCGCGTTCGGCTTTCAGAACCGAGGCGGTCGCTCGGGCGCCTGCATGCCGGCAAATATCCGCTGCGATCGCGCCGACCTCGATGACGTAGTCCAATCCTTCTCGCGGATCACACTCGCTGCTCAGGCGCCAGTACGCGCTCAAACACCCGGGACCGGCGTTGACGTCGACAAGTTGGAGAGCCGCCTTTGCCCAAGCTTCGCGCTCGCCCGGCGCCAACCGGAGACCGAGCAAGTCCCAGATCTCATGAAAGGCGCCCACAAGATTGCGCCGGGCCGACATGAGGCCGATCAGCCGCTTGGAAGCATCGGCCACGGGTTGGGTGGCAGCCATGATGTCCATGTTCATCGTTGCCGGTTCACGGCAGGCAAGCGGCAACGGCAGCGCTAAGCGCTGAGCGGACCTCGCGGTCATCCGTAATCGGCAGAACGATGCTGGAATTCACCGCGGCTGCCATCGGCACGCCGGCGCCAACCAGCCGGCCGGCATGGATAAGCATGCGAGTCGACGCGCCCTCCTCGAGACCGTGGCCGCGCAAATTGCGGGAGCGCTCGGCTATCGCCACGAGCCGAGATGCAACGTCCTTTGATGCGCCGGCCTCGCGCATAACGATCTCTGTTTCCACAGCTGGAGCTGGATAGTCGAAATCGATCGCGACGAATCTTTGCTTGGTGGATTCCTTGAGGTCCTTGACCGCATTCTGGTAGCCCGGGTTGTAGGAGACGACCAATTGAAAGTCTTTGTGGGCCGGCACAATCTCATTGCACTTGTCCAGAAACAGCGTCCGCCTTGCATCCGTCAGAGGATGAATGACGACGGTCGTGTCCTGCCTCGCCTCTACGATCTCATCGAGATAGCAGATGGCACCGTGGCGGACGGCAAGCGTCAGCGGACCGTCTTGCCATACCGTGCCATCGGGCGTGAGTAGGTAGCGGCCGGCGAGGTCGGATGCTGTCATATCCTCGTGGGCGGCAACAGTGATCAGGGGGCGTCCGAGCCGCCAAGCCATGTGCTCGACGAAGCGCGTTTTTCCGCAGCCCGTGGGTCCCTTGAGCATGACCGGCAAGCGGCTCGCGTAGGCGGCTTCAAAAATTGCGATCTCGTCGGCCGTGCTGTGATAATGCGGCACGTCATGGATGCGATAGGCCTCAAGGTTCATCTGACAGCTCCAATGGATTAGCGCAAATAGCCGGTCGCGCATGGCGAAGCGCCTACGAATTGGCTTGCGAATTCATTTAACGGAAGCCGACGATGCTGTCGGATGAGGGCCTGAGGGAGCCGACTGTGCTGTCGGTCAACATCCTGTCAGGAGACGTGGATTAAAGCACAGCTTCGGATTGCCAAACAAGCCAGAATTCCGGGCCGTGCGACGTCCATCCAAGAAGTGGCGTTCCTCTGAAAGCTGATGACATCTTCTCGACGCGCCGATGCGTGTCTCTCAAGTCCGCGGCAACCCACCTAGTAGGTCGTATGAGGAGATGATTGCCTCGGCGATGGCACTGACCGAGAGGCGGCGGGTCATGGCTTGCGAACGAATGTATTGATACGCCTCTTCGCCGCTGATGGAACGCGTGTTCATGACGATCGCTTTGGCGCGTTCGATCGCCCGCATGGCCCGCAGATTTTCTTCGAGCTTTGCTGCCTTGCCCCGCAAGCGGCGTTCGTAGCGAAACTGACTCAATCCCATTATCAGACTTGCCTTGATGGCATTGGCGGTGAACGGCCGGGCTAAAATGGCGTCTGGCGTCGCGGCTTCGAGCAGTGCCGGCGAAAACGGCTCATTCTGAGGAAGCATGATCACGAGAGCGGCCGTAGCCTCACCAATCGCCCAAGGGAGGCGCTGCTCCAAATCAGGAGAATAATCACAGAACACGACATCAGCATCCGCGGGGATTCTGCTCGCTCGCGTGCTGACAAGGCGCGCCTTTGTCTTGAGCTTCTTCAGCTCTTGCATCAACAGCTCTAGTTGATCTTCGACGGCCGTTTCAACAATAACGCTGAGCTCGTTGAGCTTGCGCGATGTGCCGAAGCTCTCGCCGTTTCCTTCATTCTGATTAGTGCACGTTACGGTATCGCTCATATTCCAGTTCCGAAACTATCGACCGGCTCTTGGGGGTTCGGTGAAGGGGCCATGCAGGAAGAATGGATCGGCCATGACTAACCCCGGGGATTCGTCCAAAACATCGAAGCCGCCGCTGCGGTTCGCGCGCCCGATACGAGAGGGCAAGTCAGCGTGCCCCGACTCGCTTATACCCACCCGGCCCTGCGGCGTGTCGAAAGAGGAACTCACCACGTGTGGACGCAGGATATCGGTATCGAGCGTATCTGCTTTCGCCAAAGCCTGAGCGAAAAGGTGGATCTGAAAATACGCGGTTTCCGCGCACACGTTCGGCGTCATATGTTCGCCGAAGCGTCTTTTGAATTTCGACACGAACGCATTGTTGATGTCGCTGTTGATGCTCTCGAAATAACAAGCGGCCGTAATGTGTGCTTCGCCGACATCGCAGCCCATTGCATGAAGCTCCGCCTCGGTGGTCGTGAGGCTCGCAATTGGCGTGCGCTTGGGATCTAGGCCCGCATCCGCGTAGGACTGATAGAGATAACTCGTGCCCTGCCCCACAACGGTCGAAAAGACGACGTCGGCGCCCGAGTCCTTTATCGCTTTGGCGATGGGCGTGAACGCGGCGCGCGGCGAATGGATCTCAACGTATTGCTCCGCCGCGACGATGCCACCCTGCGAGAGCAAATACTCTCTCATAAATCGGTTGGTCTGCCTCGGATAGACGTAGTCCGAACCGATGAGATAGAAGCGTGGCCCAAACGTTCGCAGCATATATGAGCAGAGCTTGACGATCGTCTGGTTCGGGGCGGCCCCCGTGTAGATCATGTTGGGAGAGGCTTCGAAACCTTCGTAAGGCGCTGAATACCAAAGGAGGCCGTTGAAGCGCTCGACGACCGGCATAATCGCTTTACGGCTTGCCGATGTATAGCAGCCGAAAATGGACGTCACGCCGTCCTCGATCATCAATTTCCTGGCGAGTTGGCCGTATGAATCCGTCGACGAGGAAGGCTCATATATAACCGGCACGATCTCTCGGCCGTTCACACCGCCAACAGTGTTGATCTCGTCGATGGCGAGCAAGGTTCCGCATAGCTGCGTTCGTTCCACATCGGACGTCCAGCCGGTCTGCGAGAACAGAACGCCGATGTGCCAGGGCTCATATCTGGATTTGGAGCATTGCTTACGTGGCAACGTTGAGGCCTCCGTTGGCGACGCTTTTCATGGGAGCATCGGCTGGATTGCATATTTCGCGCCAAATTGAACTCAGCGTATTCCCGCATTTCGTGTGAGTCCGAATTGGAAGTCGTGCCCGGCCGTGCATCAACCTGCCCGGCATGCGTGCATCTTCGTTTCGAGAAATGCGCTGGATGACCAAATCCGCTTTCCACGAAGGAGGCTCGCGGCACAGCCCGCTCGTGGCAAAAAATTTTCAGGCACCCTCTTGAACAGTGCAGACGGTGCGCTAGATCGCCGGTCGGACGGGCCTCATTAAGGGCGTCCGCAGCTTTGGTTGTCGCTTCGCAAAGGAGGATAGCTATGGCGACATTCGATTTTGCGCCGATGTTTCGTTCCCCAATCGGGTTCGACGATTTGCCCGGTTTGCTGCCGATTCATTCAATGAACGACCGCAAGCGAAGCTCCTCGCCTTGAGCAGGCCGCATGGGAGCAACGGAGGCGAGAATGACAGCGATTTCTTTTCTCGGCCGCGCCCACGCAACCGAGACCGCCGTGCTGCCGGCGGCGGACGGATATGGCTCGGCTGTCACGGCACGTCAGGGGCGGCTCTCTGGCCGTCCCTCCTGCCGCATTTTCCCTGTCGGCAAAGGCTGGGGACTGGAACTTGAGCGCATGAGCGCTTGGCTGGTGGGGCTGCCTCTTCCCGGCGGGTTCCGGTTCTTCAAGTCGCTGGCTGCGGCCGTGGGTTTCGCGGAAGAGCACGGCCTCGATTACCGGATCATCCGGCCGTCTGCGCTTTCCAAGATAGGCCGGCGGCGCCGCCCGATCTTCGACGGAAGCCGTGCCAGCGGCCGAACAAACTTCATGAGGTCTTCATCGTCCTAATCGAACGAGAGGAACCATGCACTACAATCTGAATCTCACTCTGTCGGGCAAAAAAATTCTGATCGTGAAGGGCTCGCTATTGGAAACAGGTGCGATTGCCACCGCGCTGGCAGAAAGGGGCGCGAAGGTCGTCACCGCGACGAACCTGATTTCAGCATTCTCCCTCATCGAACGGGAAGCTTTCGATGGCGCCGTGATCGACCAGGGCTTGCACAATGAAGCTTTCGATTTATGCGCCGAGCTGAAATCGCTCAACGTTCCTTACGTACTGGCGCAAGCACCGCATGAGTTGCAGAAGCCGGCATCGCAGAGGAGCGCCGCCTCGGACATCGCCGAATTGCTGGCTGAGCGATTGTCCGTGCGTCGGGCGTCTGCCCGTAGCGGTCTCGCTGTCCGGTACCCGGCGGCGAAGGGCATGGCATCCATGGCGGTCATGGACCCGGCGCGGTTCTAGGGCTCCCGACAGCGTGCCCGCGCTGACTCGCCGTATGCAAAAGGGACAGCAGCCCGCACGGGCGCTGTCCCTTTGGTTTTGTAGAACTGTGCCGGTCCCTAACTAAGCGGCCGCGCGCTGTTCCTTGCCCAGGTAATCCAAGGTTACTTTGCCAACGTTGTGGTCAACCCAGTCGGCCATTTTCTGCTCTTCATTGAGGGATGCCTCAAGCAGGGGCCTTGCACCCTCCTGGCCCGCAGGGCCGCAAAGCGCGAGCAAGGACTTATAAGCTGCGATTTCAAAATTTTCGAAGGCGTTGTTGGCGAACGTATTCTTCAGGATCTCATCGCCCGCCAGTGTGTGGGACATAGCCATCAGGTTACCCATCATCGACTGGGCCGTATCCTTAAGAGTAGACGTGGTTTCTCCGCACGCTTCGAGACACTGCTCGAGACGCAGCAGCTGTCCTTTCGTCTCCTCCAAGTGATTGCGCAGTCGAGCCTGTACGTCAGGATAGTCTCCCGTCCGCTCGATCTGCCGCTCCATCAGTTCCCGGGCTTGGGTCTCCATGGCGTGCGCATTGCGCAACCCCACGACGAATATTTCCTGTGCGCTCTGGGCCATAGGGGCTCCTCAAATCTTTCGGTTGCCCGTTGCAAACGAATAAAGACGCCTCCTGTTCCGGGCCCGCCAACCTGCTCGGGAACTTCCTGAATGGCGCCGTTGAGGATCGGCTGAACCTGAACGGCGTCCCTTCAACACGGCCCCGCAGTTAGGCGGAACGAGAACGATCACATCGCCGTTAGGTGGTGGACGTGCCCGTCACCCCCGAGGGACAGATGCCAACGCCTGATCCATTGGACCCGGGCCATATACCCGGTCAGAACCCGAACACACCGGAGCGGTTGCCCGGCCATACACGGTACGCGGGCGAGCATGGTTCCCGACGCGTGCTCGTCGCAGCTGTCGTGATCGCAGCGATTGTGGCAGCGGTGGTCGTGGGGATTGGGATCGCCACTTGGAACTCCAGCGACTCCGCTCAGCCAAGCTCTACAGCCTCGGTGAGATGACACCGGGGCGAGGCTGCCGGGCGAATGAAGGCATATCAACACAAGGCCAGATCCATGTCTTTCAACGGCTCTCAGGACAGAGGGAATGAGCGGGCGCGCTCGAATGCCAGCAAAGCAGACTCGCCGGTCCCGTCCGATCAAACGATCAGCGCACTTACCTCACAGCTATCTCCAGGCGATCTCGTCATCCACTCGGCTCACGGTCTCGGCCGCTTTGCCGGATTGAAGTCGCTCGATACGGCAGGCGGGCCCGACGTCTTCGAAATCGAGTACCAGGACGGCCGGTTGCTCGTGCCAATTTCCGAGCTCAGCCTTCTCTTTCGCTTCGGGGCATCCGAGGGCATGCAGCTCGACCGGCTTAAATCGAAAAATTGGAATGTGAAGCGGCGCGCGGCTCTGAGGAAGATCGATGCCACGGCTCGTCAGCTGATCGGTCTTGAAGCCAATCGATCACAGATCACGTCGCCCACCTTGAAGGCGCGCGCGTCCCACTATCGAAGGTTCTGCGCCGGCTTTGAGTTCGATCCCACCGCCGACCAGAGTTCGGCTTTCGAGGATGTCGAGAGGGATCTCGCAAACACCACGCCAATGGATCGCCTCGTCTGCGGTGATGTCGGCTGCGGCAAGACGGAAGTGGCGATGCGGGCAGCATTCATTGCTGCTGACGCAGGATTTCAAGTGGCGGTCGTGGTTCCTAGCACTCTGCTCGCCCGCCAGCATGCGGAGCGCTTTCGAGAGAGATTCAAAGCGTTCAAGGTCGAGGTTTCGGAGGCTTCACGCCTGATGAGCCGGACGGATCTAGCCCGGCTAAAGTCGGATCTTGCCAAAGACACGCCCAGGATCGTCATCGGCACTCATACGCTGGTCGACGAAAACATCAGCTGGGGCAAGCTCGGGCTGGTGATTGTCGATGAGGAACATCGCTTCGGCGTCGAACACAAGGAGAAGCTGAAGCGGCTCACCAAGAACGTGCATGTCCTGACGCTCAGCGCGACGCCGATACCGCGCACGCTACAAATGGCGCTCTCGTCCATCCGCGACCTGTCGCTGATCAATACCCTCCCCCTCCGCCGCCGGCCCGTCGAAACGAAAGTCATCGAAGGATCCGGCAAGGCCATTGGGGACGCCTTGCGCGCCGAACGCCGGCGCGGGGGCGTGAGCTTCTTCGTTTGCCCGAAGATCTCTGATCTCGAGAAGGCCCGATCGCTGCTCGCTGCCGAAGCGCCGGAACTCCGCATCATCACAGCGCATGGGGACATGCCCACGGCCGAACTGAAGAGGGCGGTCGAGACATTCTCATCACGCCAGTTCGACGTTCTCCTTTGCACGACGATCATCGAGGCGGGTCTCGATGTCGCTTCGGCGAACACGCTTATCGTTTACGATGCGCACCGGCTGGGCTTGGCCCAGCTCTATCAGCTCCGCGGGCGCGTTGGGCGCTCACAGAAGCAAGCCCGTGCCTACTTCATTGTTCCTGAAGACGCGGAACTCTCCGCTACGGCCAAGCGCCGGATGGAAGCCGTAAGTTCGCTCAATGCGGCGGGAGCAGGCTTTGCCGTCGCTTGTCAGGATCTGGAGATCCGAGGCGCCGGAACGGTGGCTGGCGATACGCAGTCGGGTCACATCAAAGAACTCGGCATCGAACTCTTCCGCACGATGCTCAAACGCGCCGTCGAAGCCGTCCGCAGCGGCAACGGAGCCGACTGGGCTGATATTTGGGCGCCTCGGCTCGCGCTCGATGTCGAGGCCGCCATTCCGGCTGCCTACATTTCCGATGAAGCGGGCCGTATCGAACTCTACTGGCAGCTCGCGCGTGCGGACGATGAAGATGCGATCGCGCGATTGCGCCATGACGCCGAAGAGCGCTTTGGCGCGCTTCCGGGTATTGTGGAGAATGTGTTCCAGCTAGCGAAGCTGCGCTGTAGCTGCCTCGCTCGCGGTATCGAAGAAATCACGGTGGGACCTCGCGGCGGGCTATTGAAGTTCCGGAATGCTATCGTGCTGCGCGAGATGCAAAATCGCCTTCCCGGCGCGCGCGTGAAGCAGGGCGCGCTGGTATTGAAGACGCCGCTGCGGAGCCCACAGAACCGGCTTTCGTGGGCGTTGGACACGGTCGCGGCGCTAAGCTCAGGGCCGAAAGCGAAACCTGCCATAGGCCTTCCCCGCATGGAATTGTCCGTGAGCTCTTCAATGCAGCCGGTGGCCTGACGGCGCTAGTGGCGGGCCGTCAGCCTTAGAAAGGCAGCGCGGATCGGAACTCCCGGCGCTGCGGATTATTGAGCCAACTCCACCCCAGCATATTTTTGCAAAGCGGAGACGGCTCTCAATGTCATCCTATCCCGAACCCCCATTCTCCACGCCGGCTCAAGATCCGCCGGGTCTTACCGAAAAAATGTCTCCAGTGCCGGACCACGGGGAGAAGAGCTACAGGGGTTCTGGGCGGCTCGCCGGCAAACGCGCGATCATTACCGGAGGCGATAGCGGCATCGGCCGCGCCGTCGCCATCGCCTATGCGCGCGAAGGAGCAGACGTTCTCATCTCCTATCTCTCCGAGGACGGCGACGCTCAGTCGACGGCCGCGCTCGTCAAGGATGCCGGCCGCAAGGCCGTGCTCGTGCCTGGTGATGTCAAAGATCCAGAGCACTGCCGCCGCATTGTCGAACGGGCCGTTTCAGAGCTTGGCGGCGTCGACATTCTTGTCAACAACGCCGCGCATCAGGCGACCTTCAAGGAGCTCGAAGACATTCCGGATGAGGAATGGGAAATGACCTTCAAAACGAACATCCACTCGATGTTCTACCTGACGAAGGCGGCGGTGCCGCACATGAAGGAAGGCGGCGCGGTGATCAACACGGCTTCGATCAACGCCGACACGCCCAATCCGACCCTTCTGGCTTATGCCACGACGAAGGGCGCGATCCAAAACTTCACGGCCGGGCTTGCGCAGATGCTCAGCAAGAAGGGCATCCGTGCGAATGCCGTGGCGCCGGGTCCGATATGGACTCCGCTCATTCCCTCGACGATGCCGCAGGAGACGGTAGAGAAGTTCGGCGGGAATACTCCGATGGGGCGGCCTGGTCAGCCAGCAGAACTCGCGACCGCCTACGTTATGCTTGCTGATCCACTGTCTAGCTATGTGTCGGGCGCGACGATCGCGGTGACTGGCGGCAAGCCCTTTATATGATCGGAATGCAGCGATCCAATCGCGAAACGAATTTGGCTATCTGAGGGGCAGTCTCAGATAGCCAAACTTTATATGCTGTCCAGAACGAGTGATTACTCCGCAGCCATCCGCGTCATCTGTTCGGTTTGAGCAGCCGAGTCGGATCGCGCCGGCCCGAGAACAGGTTCCTGTCCCAGCGGCTCGAAGTGGCCGGCATGGAATTCGCCGCGGCCGTCGATCGAGACACCGCTTGAGAAGCGACCCGCAGGCGGCGCCTCGCCATCGCGGTTCGTACCCATGAGGAAGTAGCTGAATTTCTGATCTTCCTGGCGCTGGTCAAAGCTGTTCGGTATCGGCAGCGACTGCGTGCCGCCCAACTCCTCGATCACGGCCAGCCACTGCTGCTGATGCATGGTATCGCGCGCGATCATGAAGTGGAGCATATCGCGCATGCCCGGATCGGACGTCGAGTTGAAGAGGCGAACGGCGAGCGTGCGTCCTGTAGCCTCGGCTGCGACGTTGCAATACATGTCGGCGACGACGTTGCCGCTGGCGTAGATGTGCGAGCAATCGAACGGCACACCGTCGGCGTTGGCCGGGAATGCAGCAAGGCCGGTTGACAGGATATGGCGCTGGATCATGCCCTCCATCACCTGGCGGGCGTTCTGGCCGCCCATCACCGCGCCCACGACGGAATCGACCGCGCTCTCCTCTTGGAGGCTGACCGGTGCCGTCTCGAGGTTCAATGCAACAGCGGTCGCCAGCATCTCGATGTGGCCCATCTCTTCCGTTGCTGTGTTGAGCAGCAAATCGCGGACTTTGTTGTTCGGAGCACGCGCACCCCAGGCCTGGAAAAAGTATTGAAGACAGACCCTGATCTCACCCTCGACGCCGCCAATGGCCTGTTGCAATTGGCGGGCAAACAGCGGGTCCGGCGTCTCGACGCGAACAGGGTATTGCAGACGCTTATCGTGATAGAGCATCGGTGATGCACTCCTCCTTGGAGATTGTTCGTTAGCGGGGCCCCGCCGTAGGGCCGCTCGCGAGGAACGGAACGGTCAACGATAAGTTCAGAGCAAACTTGGTACGGTTCCGGACGGAGCTGTGCGTTTCTTGCTCCCACCAATGACGCTGGCAGTGCCGCGGCTCACCCGTTGCAACGCAGATGGTCCGACACCCGATTAGTTGGAGCCTGGGCTCGAGCTAACTGAATGGAACATTTTCAACCCGATTCAATTTTTCGAATTCATCTGGTTGAGGAGTTCCCATGGTTGGACAAGTGCCGTCATCATTCGATCTGATCTATGCAGCTGGAAAGCGTCGCGGAAGCGAGGATCGAACAGATCTTAGCGCAGACGATTTTGAGTATCACGTGTACACCTACAAGACATTCTTGTGGTGGACTGTTCTCTTCGTCGCTCACGTCTTCGTCATTCTCGCTTTCATGGCGTACTTCCTCGTTCCGAGGTCTTAATGATGCTCGCGGGATAATTTCCCAACTGCGCCGGCATGGTCCGGCCGAGCCGGCAGACGGGTTGGTCCTGCCGGCTTTTTTACATCGGAAATGCGCTGGTAATGGCGGTTATTGCACCGCTTTGAAGCCAGCGGGATGCCAGCTATCGAGCAGGAGCTCTGTCGAAACCGTTTCGACCTGCGCGCCGAACCGATTCATGTAGATATTCATCATCGAGTCGTGTGTTTCATCGGTCGAACTACAAAGCGCATCTCTGACGAGAATGACGCGGAAGCCCCAGTCCATTGCACCGAGCACAGTGCTGAGAACGCAAACGTCCGTCTCGCCGCCCGTGACGATGACGGTATCAATTCCCGCGTCACGCAGTTCAAGGTGGAGATTGGATCCCGTCCAAGGCGAGTAGACATACTTGTCGTGCGTTCGCGCGGGAGGCACAAGGCGCGAGAGTTCCGGCACCAAATCGATCATTTCTGGCCCAAGCTCTTCCATCGTCATCGAGGCCCAGCGCTCATAGTAGCGGCGCCACATGCCCACGCCATGACCCGGCGCCGGCGCCGGAAGAAAGCGCGTAAAAATGGTGCGCTCCGGGTGCGCCTCTGCGATCGCCACGATTTTTGGAAGCACCCGCGCGAGCCAGGGCATGTGCCAATCCGTTTGCTCCGCGAACATGCGCTGCATGTCCACGCACAGATGGACGGCCGTGTCCCCCGGTGCACCGAATTTGAGGTCGTCCTGCTTACTCATGGAGCGCCAACGCTGGATATCTGAATGCGTTCCTGCTTGTCGGACGCCGCTTAGATCCTTACGAATCGCAGCTTCTTATTGGCCCAAATGGGTCCGGCATAATCCACGCCAATCCGCGGGGTGCGTTTGATCTTCGGTTTGTCATTCTGTTCCGGATAACCGAACCAGAGGCCTGAGGCTGGGGAAGCTGGCATTCCGCGCAATGACGCTTCGATCCCGAGTGCGAGAGCGACGCGACCGGGGCCGCTGATGCCTTCTACGCCGCGAATGAGGACTGCGGCTGCTTCGCCTAACTTGCCCGTCACAACGTTAAGCATCCAATGCAGCCCGTAGATCCGGTAGATATAGAAATGCCCCGCGGGACCAAACATGACTTCATTTCGAGCGGTCCGGCCTCGCGACGAATGCGACGCGAGATCATGAACACCCTCATAGGCCTCGGTCTCGGTAATCCGGAATGAAAGAATCCGCTGATCGAGCCGGCGCACCAATTGCGCTCCGATCAAATCTCGTGCAACGCGTGCGGCAGGCCTTTCGAAGAACTCAGCGCCGATTGCCTGCGGCTGTTTCAAGCTCTCCTCAGGATCCCTTGCCGCGCCGCTCAACCAGCCGCGACTTCATTTCAATGGCGATGAGTTCTTCGAGTGCCCGCCGCGCATGGGCGAGGTGCACGGCGTTCGAGGTCTTCTCGAACTGCCGGAGTTCAGCCTTCACGATCCATAGCGACGATGACATCGGGTTAGAGCCTCCAAATTGCGCCGAGTGCAAAACCTATAACGGCCGCCAGACCGAGCGTGGCCTTCGGATCCTCGCGGAGAGATTTCGCGAGCGCTTCCGAGATGTTTTCTGCGACGCGATAGAAGCCGCCCGCTCCAGGATCGCCGCTGTCGCCTCCCTGCGCATATCGCGGAACCACATCGTAGGGCTCACCGCCCTCCAAATGTTTTTGGACAGCGGCCAAGCGCGCTTTCGTTTCTTCAAGCTGTTCTTCTGGAGGCCTGTAAACCATTCGGACGTTCCTTCGAGACCAGTAACGCAGTCCGGAAAGGAAGTTTCCCGCTTAGGCGATTATTCCTGCAGGCGATTATGCTGCCAATATGCGCACTATACGGAACAAAGCAAAGCTTCGCTGCGTTCGTCAGGCACGCAACGCAAGGAACAAAAACAATGGGCCTCTTTACACGAGATCTGAAATCACTTGAGGACCTGTTCAAACACGGCCTTCAGGACATCTATTACGCAGAGCAGCAAATCGTGAAGACGCTGCCCCAGCTCATCGAGCAGACGACCAGCAGCGAACTCAAGCAGGGTCTGAAAGAGCACCTCGAACAAACTCAGAACCAGATCTGGCGCTTGGAGACGGTGTTCGCGGCACTTGGCGAAGAGCCGAAGGGCGTGCGCTGCAAGGGCATCGACGGCATTCTGTCGGAAGGCAACGAGCTTATCGGAAATTCAGACGGGCGCAGCGTGATCGAGGCTGCCGTGATCGCGTCTGCCCAGGCCGTCGAGCACTACGAAATCACGCGCTATGGCGACCTGATCGCCTGGGCTCGTGAGATGGGCCGGAACGATCTTCTAAAGCCTCTGCGCGCCAACCTGCGCGAGGAGAAGGCCACCGATCGGAAGCTCACCCAAATTGCCGAGGGTAAGATCAACAAAAGAGCCGACAAGACGCCGAAGCGTGGCGCCCGCCGCTCGCGCGGTAAGTCTCGGGCATCCGTCTCGGCTGCGGCTTAATCTGGCGCCGGGATCAGCTTCGGACGGTGCGAGCGATCGCAGCCGTCTGCAGCACCCCGATTGCAACTGGGCTGGCAATCACCTGGGATTGCCAGCCTATTTTTTTGGCCTTTTCCGCATCTTTGGTGGCTCGCGATGGGACTTCACGTCTTCTGCGGTTCCTTTCTTCGAGTGAGCGCGTAAGCGCGCGTCAGCTCCGCGCCAAAGAGGACGATCTGAGAGGCGTAGTAGACCCAGATCAGAAGCACGACCAACGACGCCGCTGCTCCATAGGTGGACTCGAAGCTTTGCGTTCCGATGTACCAGGCAATGGCGACTTTCCCGAGTTGGAAGAGAGCGGCTGTCGCCGCGCCGCCGATCCACACGTCGGACCAATTGACGGTGGTGTCGGGGAAGTACTTGAACAGGGCGGCGAACAGGACCGTAAGGACAATGAAAGAGACGACCACTTCGGCGAGTTGGCCTAGCGCGCTGCCGCCTGGAAAGAATTGCGACACGGAAGCGAGCACCGTGCTCAACACCAGCGATGTCGCCAGTAGAAAGCCGAGCGCCATGATCCCCGCCATGGAAACGACATAGGTGCGAATGAAGGGCCAAACGCCGCTTTCCCTTGTCTCGTCGACTTCCCAGATCGTGTTCAATGCGTCCTTCAGCTGAGCGACGACGCCAACCGCAGCAATAATCAGAAGAATGATTCCGACGATGGATGCTGCCTTTCCCGAGGACTGGGAGGAGGCTCCCTGCCTCATGGCCTCCAGAGCGCGAGCGCCGTTCTCGCCAATCAGACCCGAGAGCTGGGTGTTGATAGCGGTTGTCACGGTCTCACGGTCGAAAAGGAAAGCCGCGATGGCAATGACAATCAAGAGCAGCGGTCCTAACGAGAAGACGGCGTAATAGGCGAGCGCCGCGCCTAGCCTCGGGCTGTGGTGCTTCATCCACCCCTGGAATGCCGTAACGAGAAGATTCCACATAGGTTCAGGCTTCGGAGTGCGCGGAAGTTTTGCTCGTGCCGAGGTAGAGCGCAGTCGCCAACAATACAAAGACCAGCGCAGAAGACAGGACCGCGCCGCTGCCGGCTTGCGCCGAGGGGCTAAAGGCGCTTGAGACGGCCCGCGCGGCATTCACGGGCCCCTGGGTCGCCGATTTCAGCCGCGTTTCGGCTTCCTTTTCCTTGCTGCCGGAAATCAGCATCATGATCAGCCCGGCGATGCAGAAGATCGCCGCAAAGATGAGGCTGGCAATGATCGCGCCGAAGATTTGGGCGACCCAGATGACCGCTGCGGCGAGTGCGAATGCGATGCCTATTCCGAAGAATAGGCCCATCAGGCCCGCAGCCTCGTAGGACTGCACAAATGCACCGGCGGCTGATTTCAGGTTTGCAATGATGCGCACGTTCCTGGTCCTCGCGTGTAAGATGGCAGGTGCTCAACCCCTTGTTTGTTCAACTGTTCCCCCCTCTCTGCCGCGGCGGGCGCTAGTTAAGTTTAATCGGCCTGTCCAATCCTTGTGCGGACCGCCGGGGGGCGGCTGATCGCGGAACGGCGTGTGCGGGGCGAGGGTTGTCGAAGCATGACGACTTCACCTAATCCAACGTATCCGCCGCCCCCAATGGATGGCCTGGCACCGACGTTGGACCGCAACATCGCGAGCTTGCGGCAGCGCCGGCAACGCGAACAGCAGCGGGCGACCTGGCAGGAACGGCTGGCCGACGCGATCACGCTGTTTACGGGCAGCATGACGTTCGTCTTCATTCACCTGATCGTGTTCGGCTTCTGGATTATCGCCAATGCTGGGTTTGTGCCGGGTGTGCGCCCATGGGATCCCGATTTCGTCATGCTCGCTATGGTCGCCTCCGTCGAAGCGATCTTTCTTTCCACCTTCGTTCTCATCTCGCAAAACCGCATGGCCGCCGTGGCGGACAAGCGCGCGGATCTCGATCTGCAAATCAGCCTGCTGGCAGAGCACGAATTGACGAAGGTCGCGACATTGCTTGCCGAGATTGCCAAGCATGAGGGCATAGGAGCCGCCGCGGACAAGGAACTCGAGGAAGTGCAGCGCGAAATATCTCCAAACGCCGTCCTCGACCGATTGGAGAAGGAGGAGTAGCGGCTGGGCTTCTGCTTAGCACCGCTTCTCGTTGTTCAAATCTCCAACACTGATCAACCATCAGCACCGGAACTTACTGCAATCCAATCCGTTGAAAGCATGCAATACGAGAGGAGAAAAAACAAATGAAGCTCAAGTATGCAGCCGCAGTGACAGGACTCATGGTTTTCGCTGGCTCGCCTGTGTTGGCCGCTGAAAACAATGCAGCCGGCACGCAAAATACGTCCCCTAGCGCGCAGGGCGCCCCAACTTCGGGTCCCGGCATTGCTGGGGCGCCGGGCAACAAGAACGGCCCTGCAGCAAAGGAACCTTCTAATAACTCCGGAAGCAGCACTGGCACTGCCGGCAGCACGTCCGACAAGCTGAAGATGAACGACACGCAGCCGACACAGGACTCGCAAGGCGTTTCGGGCGAACAGGGAAATAAGAACGGTCCCGCCGCTCAGCCGAACCAGTAAGCCCACGTTCACGTGAAAGCCTAAAATTGGGGGCCCACATTATGTGGGCTCCCCATTTTCGTTCAGAGCACCGCTGTTCAAGCTGGCTTAATCGCGCCGGGCGGCCGTGTGTCCATGCGGCTCCGCACACAAATCCAGCAGCCGTGCAGCGTCCTTGGGGGCAGCGCTCTTCTGATCATTGTCGAAATAGACGTAGACCGTCTTTTTCGCGCTGCGCCACGATTGGATTTCATCAGCCCATAGGCCGAGCGTCCGGGTGGGATAACTGCCTTTGTAACGGCCCGTTGGCCCATGCCCGCGCACGTAAACGTGGCTCGCTGTCGAGACCCAAGGAGATGGCGCGTCGTGATGGTCCGACAGGCAGAGCGATACGTCATGCTTTGCCAGAAGCGCGTAGACGTTGTCGTCGTACCAGCTGGCGTCGCGAAATTCGAAAGCGTAGCGCCGCTTAGGCGAGAGCATGGCAAGGAAATCGGAAAGCCGGGCGCAATCTGCTCGAAAGCGCGCCGGCAATTGAAACAGAACCGGGCCGCACTTCCTGCCAAGCAGCGACAGTCTCGTTTCCATGAGCTCAAGGGAGTTGGCGGAGCTCGGACCCAGCC
Source organism: Hyphomicrobium sp. (assembly GCF_035687085.1). Lineage (GTDB taxonomy): Bacteria > Pseudomonadota > Alphaproteobacteria > Rhizobiales > Hyphomicrobiaceae > Hyphomicrobium_B. Next base: position 25,189 of record NZ_DASRYS010000014.1, read on the forward strand.
GCTTCCAATGCGTGATGAATTTGGACGCCTTCCAGGCGAACAGGAAATCCGCTGGCGTCTGGTTGCGCCAGCTTTCGACCGCCTCTAGCGAAGGGGTTCTGTAGAACGAACCGTTGACTTCGGCTGAACCAAAACGCTCGGCATACCATGGCAGCCATCGGCTTCGTGGCACGCCTTCCGGATAAAAGCGGAGGCGCCAGTCATCGTAGCTCCACCCGGAAGTACCAATAAAGAGCTTTCCCGACTGCGCCTTCCTCAAGGGTAACGCCGCCGCGCGCCGCGTATGCTCGACCTGCTTTGCCTCCAGATTGCGCCTCCCGACTAACCTCGCTGCGCGCCTCAGCGCGGCGGCTGGGCAGACGTTCCCGAGCCCGGCTCCGCAACTTTGCGATGCTGGGACGCGAGCATCTCGGCTGGCGTGATATTGGCGATCGCAGTCTGCAGCTTGTTGTACCAGCCCGTCACCACATCGCCGTCGCCTTCCATCATGGCGCGGAAGCCAACTTCGGCCACATCGGCGGGATCGTCCTTTTTCATTTGGCCGAGCTTTGTATCTTTCAGCCCGGCGCGTTCGAAGAACTCCGTTTCGGTAGCGCCCGGCATGAGGCAGGTCACGGAGACGTTGTGATCCTTCAGCTCTTCGCGGATGGCGAAGGAGAATGAATCGATGAAGGCCTTCGATGCGTTGTAGACGGCGTTGAACGGGCCAGGCGAGAAGCCCGCAATCGATCCCGTGATCAGGATTTTGCCTTCCTTCCTGCTGCGCATCTGCTGCCCGATGCGCTGGATCATGTAGAGCGTACCGGTAATATTGGTGTCGAGGACGCGCTTTACGGCGCCAAAATCCTGGTCGAAGAAGCTCCCTCTTTCACCGCGTCCTGCGTTTGCGAGAAGAGCGTCTATCCGGCGGGAAGCGACTTTATCGAGAACCTTGTCGACGCCTTCGCGTTTGGCGAGATCGGCTTCGATCGCTTCCACACCCGTACCGAACCCCGACAGTTCGGCGGCAGCGTCGTTGATCCTGGGTTCGTCGGCCACGATTATGAGATTGTATCCGTTCTTCGCACAGCACTTTGCAAGCTCGTAGCCAATGCCGGTTGAGGCTCCGGTGACGAGAGCCGTCGGGCGCGTACTGGTAGCCATATTATCTTCCTCCAACAAATTTCATGCCCAGACAATGATGCTCCGGCATCGGGTACCTTTGTGCTCTGATAGAAGCGGCGCGCCCGAGGAAGGCGCTATCGAAGCGTCCTTTCCTGCGAGCGCGGTGCTCATCGCTTCCGTCAGTCTTACTTTCCGCTCGCCGGAGGCGACGTCTTATTGCCAGGATCGTTCAACTGGCTCGGCGAAAGCTCACCGGATTCGCGCGCATCCTGCTTCTCTTGCGGTGCAGTCGGCTCAGAGCTTCCGGATGCTCCACTGCTGGCTCCTGAACCAGGCGAGGTCGGGGCTTCGACCGGTGAGGACTGGTTCGTCGTCGATTTTTCGGAACCGGAGTTCCCCGGAGATACCGGGCCGCTCGACAATGACGACTGGCACCACGCGGGAGACGAGAGCGTCATGCATACTGCAACAGCGAAGGGAAGGAATCTCTTCATGCGGGATCGATCCTTTGAAGTTTGTGCAGAAAAAACGGCCTCAAAGATCGCAGGTTCCCAAACTCATCCGATTAGCAGCGGGGTTCTTCCTCACGTTGGAAAGGTGCGAGGCGCTCCTTGCAGTTGGGCACCTCCCCGGACCATAGAGAGGCCGATGTGCGCGGCGAGCGCGTGGCCCACCTCCGAAAAGCCTAGGCGCTCCAAGGATGCCGGCTCGCATCCTGGCGAGAACATCAGAACCGGAACCTGTTCGCGCGTGTGATCGGTCCCGTACCAAGTTGGATCGCACCCATGATCGGCTGTCAGAACGAGGAGATCATTGCGATTTAGCAGCGCGAGAAGTTCCGGCAGGCGGCGGTCGAACCTTTCCAGCGCGGCGGCATATCCGGTGACGTCGCGCCGATGGCCATAGAGCGAGTCGAAGTCGATGAAGTTAGCGACAAGCAGGCCGCCGTCGGCCAAGCTCTGAGTTGCCTCGAGCGTCCGATCGAATATCTCATCGTTGCCGTGCGCCTTGAAAACCCGCCCAGTGCCCGAATGCGCGAAGATATCGGCAATCTTACCGATGGTGGCGACATCCCGGTTTTCCTCCGACGCTTGATCCAAAAGCGTCGGCATGGGCGGCGGCAGGGAATAGTCGCGCCGGTTTCCCGTCCGCGTGAAATCTGCAGGTGTCGCCCCGGTGAACGGACGAGCAATGACGCGGCCTACCCGGTAGGGGTGGAGAAGCTCGCGCGCGAGCGTGCAAAGATCGTAAAGCCGGTCGAGCCCGAACGCCTCCTCGTGCGCCGCGATTTGGAACACGCTGTCCGCCGACGTGTAACAGATCGGCTGCCCCGTCCTTAAGTGCCTTTCGCCCAGCTGCGCTATGATCTCCGTTCCCGATGCGTGGCAATTCCCGAGCACACCGGAAATTCCGGCGCGCCGCGAAAATTCCGCAATCAGTTCGTCTGGAAAGCATGGGATGGTGCGGGGAAAATAACCCCAGTCAAACAGCACAGGTCCGCCTAACAGCTCCCAGTGGCCCGACGGCGTATCCTTGCCATAGGACGATTCCGACGCGCAGCCGTAGCGGCCGAAAGCTTCGGGTGCGTCGAGGCCCGTCGGCGTGAACCCGGTGGCGAGCTTGCATGCCTTTCCAAGCCCGAGGCGGGTGAGGTTTGGAACGTTGAGCTGCCCCCGACGTCCTGCGGCGTCGCAGCGGCCCTCTCGGCAGGCTTCAGCGATGTGCCCGACTGTATTCGCTCCTGCATCGCCGTAGCGCTCGGCATCCGGTGCGCCTCCGATGCCGACCGAGTCCAAGACGAGCAGCATAGCGCGCGGCACGGAACATATCCTTGCGTCTCAAGCGGCCTGCATCGCAGCTGGCTGCGCGATTGCCGCATTGTAGCGGCGGATCATCGATCCGCAGAACTCCGCGAATTCTTCAGCGACTAAAGGCGGGCTCGTGTGATGAGGCGCCAAGCCCCGATGCTCGGGCGTAAAGCAGAAGGTCACAGTCACGTTGAAGTCGCTGAGGGCAGCCATCTGCCGGTCGAACCAAGCAAGCGCATTTGGCCGGAAACTGTCAGCCCAGGACAACCCGGTGCGTACGTGTTTCACGCCGAGCCGCTTCATCCATACGACTGCATCTTCGAGACGATGATCTTCGTAGTGGAACCATTGGCAAAGGCCGAGCTCCGGTGTGAGGCTTGCAAATGTTTCCGCAGCCGGTTTCGGCGCGCCGTCCTCGCGCAAAATCCCCATATGGAAATGTCGGTAATAGGAGGAGCCCTCGGCTTCCTTGTGCCGTGTCGTTGCTTCCCAGGTCTTGGGAAGATCGTAAAGGCTGTACCAATGGATGCGCTCGGTCATGCCACTGAGCAGCTCAGCCGTTCGCTTCAGGCCCCAGTCTTGGACTTCGTCGGCTCCGAAGGACGATACGCCGACCTCAGTGACCCAAAGCGGCAGCTGGGTTACTGCGCGTATCTCGGCGAGCTTCGCAGGCCATTCGTCGATCGACCATAGATTCCAGTCGAGGGGGAAGCCATGCACCGCCACGACATCGACAGCATCGAGGACGCCATAGCGTTCCATGCGGGTGATGAAGTTCGGATCGATCGGCGAGATCCCTCCGAGAACACGCTTCAAATGCGCGCTTTCCCGACGGATCGCACGCCCTGCGAGGACCGCCGTCTCACCGAAGCGCTGCCACTCAGGATCGAGCTCAGGGTCCCAGTGCGATTTGTTGTTGGGTTCGTTCCAAATCATAGCGGCTTCGATCATGTGGCACTCCGAGCGGGATACACGGGGGAATGAGCGGCGGGAGCACGCTGACGCCGGCAGATATAGACCTCCTGCTCAGGGTGTTCGATGACGTCAAAGCCGGCGCTTCTCAGCATCGCTTCGCTGCATGCATGGTTCGGCACCCACCAATTGGTGGGATCGTTGGCGTAGCTGTGCTCGACGAAGTGCAGCTTCGGATATCCGGGTTGATCGAAGTGGTCGCTGCGCCAGAAATCGTAGTTAGCTGCCACGGGTTCGACATCGTCGGAGCCCCGCTGCATGGTTTGGAAAACAAGAATATCGCCTGCCACGTGCTCACGAATGAGATCGAGTGCGAGCAGCGGGTGCCGCAGGTGATAAAGCACACCCATAAAGAGGACGATTTCGAACTGACGGCCGAGCCTGGCCACGTCGTAGACCGACAGTCTCTCGAACTCGATGTCCTCGCCCAATGTACGGGCGGCGAGACGCGCCTGAGCGAGATAGCGATCGTCGAAGTCGATGCCAACGACTTCCTTTGCGCCGAGCCGCTTCATCTCAATCGAATAGAAGCCGGCATTACAGCCGATATCCAGCACGCTTCGGCCGCGCACTTGATCTTCAATGGCCGACTTGAAGCGCCGCCATTTTATCGAAGGATAGTCGCCCAGGGGATGATCCGGCGCTGTCTCCACCGCATCCAACTTCATATTATGAAACCAAGGCCGGAGAGCCTCCACCTCGTGGCGCAACGCCTCGGGGGATGCGCCATGCATCAGCATGCGTTATCTCTCCTCTCGATGGTCTCGCTTCTCGCCACTGGCTCGGGAGTTGGAGTTTCGGCCACCGCCTGATCCGTTCCAAGGTGCTTGAGCGCCTCGGTGGCATCGCGATAGCCGCGCGGCGTTCCAACATCCGCATACGCAGTGCCGATCCGGAAGCCGCGAGCCGTGCCGCCTTGCGCAAGATAAGCATTGATGAGTGTGCCCAGATACTCGTCCTGCCGGTTGCGTTGGAGCCAGAGCCGATGCAGTTCTTCAAAGACCTTCGCGGAGAGCTTGATCGCCCCCCAAACCCAGTTGGTCTCGGGCACTTCCTGTTTGACCTGAATTTCAAGGACGTGCTGCTCGTCATCAAGGACAACGGCGTCAAAGAACTCCGGGTGTATTGAGGGAAATAATATGAATCCCAGCTCACACGGCGGAATGTCTAGGTATGCCGTTTCGGGGAACCAGATCGTGTCGGGAAGGCCAATGAGCACGTCTTCATGAGGCGCGATAAGCGGCGATGCCCTAAAGAGTGCATCACAGAGGCCGTTCGGATCCGCCTGGACGGCATAGACGACATCAGCGCTGCCGTAGTGACCACCGAAATATTCAAGGATGTCGGATTTCCCCGAAGAGATAATAAAGCAGAGCTTCTCTGCGCCACCGATGAGCATGCGCTGGAGGAGATATTCACTCACCGCTAGCGGCCGCTCGGCTCCGCCAGCCATCGAGCTGCCGAGAGGCAGAAGCTCCTTCGAAAAGCCCAATGGTTGCATACGCGTGCCGCGGCCGGCTGCTGGAATAATTCCCCACATCAGGCAGACTCCGCGAATGCTTGCCGCTCAAGCGGCGCCTCCCAAAGAATTCGTAAAAGCTCGTCGGCACGATGATCTGACGTATGCGCTGCAAGTGTGCGTTCACGCGCCGCTTCACCAATTCTCGCAAGTTGCTGATCGGTGGCATCGAGCGCCTCCAGAACGTCCTGCTCGTTACGCACGAGCAGGACTTCGCGCCCTGGCTCATAAAAAGCGCTTATTCCCTCCCATGCATCTGACAGGATCGCAGTGCCGCACGCGGCAGCTTCGAAGAGCCGCCCGGATGGACACCAACCCGAACGCGCCATCGCCATGCGCGTAACGTTGAGCGTCAAACGGGATGACGCAAAGAAAGCGGGATGCTCCGTCGGCGGCAAATGGCGCACGAAATATAGATTTGCAAGCCAGGGGAAATTATCTGGATATTGCGCGCCGCCGATGAGGAAGCGAAGGTCTGTTCTCGCGGCAGCTGGCTTGAGAAATAGTTCCGTGAGTGCCGCCTGACGATCGTGCGCATAGGTTCCGAGGTACGAGAGATGCGAGCGATATTGGTACATGGCTGGAACCGGCCGATACTGCTTTGGGTCGACGTGCCCGTAGAGCGGGGCCACTCGCCGCGCTCCGAGTTCGCGCCGTAGCTCATCAAGCGTCTTGCCGCCGGTATAACTCAACACAAGATCGAATTGGGTTAGACCCTGCGGCCCGATATAGTCAACGTTCCGCCCACTGCTGATTGCATCCAACGTCACCGGCGTATCGAGATCATAGAAAACAAGGAGGCCGCGAGCGTCTTCGGCCAGTCGCGCAGCGGCTACGGCGTCGGGGCAGTAGGAGGTAACGAGAATTGCATCCGCTTCAGCAATCTCCTGCTTTGCTTGCGCAAGGACGGTGTCCCAATCGCTGTAGATGACAAGATCACCGTAATCGATGCCGGAGATGTCTCGCGAATCCGAATAATAGGGAACGTCACGCTCGAAAAACGTCACGGCGCAATGCCTTCGGTGCAAGGCATCGATCAGCCCACGCCAAAGTGTTGCATGGCCATTGCCCCACGATGACGACATCGAGAGGCCAAAGATGACAAGTTTCAAGCCGCAATCCTTTGGTCGAGCTCCATCTGGCCTGAAGGTTCGACCGCGATGGTCGTGATAGATCCGTAGGGCACATCGACGCGATTCCAATCGTCGAGCGGCAGCGACAAACAATGCAGGATGACCGCTCGAATGAGCTCAGCGTGCGTGACCATGATGATGGGCGCGGATGGATTGTCCGCTGCCGTCCGCCGGATATGATTCAGGATGCGCTCCTGAACCTCCATCATGGATTCGCCATCCGGCGCCCGCGCATTGGTGCGCTGCTCGTTCCACAGCCTCCAGGCGGGATCTCGGTCCAGAGACGCGAATGTGCGCCCCTGCCAGACGCCAAAGTCGACTTCGTCAAGTGCCGTGATTTTTGCGGCGATCCGGCCGGTCGCGAAGACATGAGGCGCAATCGTCTGAAGGCAGCGCCGGCGCGGGCTGGACTGCAGGATCGCATTGCGGGGCAATAGTCGCGTGAGGCTTGCCGCCTGCTTTTCGCCGCCTGCCGAGAGCGTGCATTCGGACCGGCCCGCCAAGTGGCGCATGCCGAAGTCAAACGCCGCATGCCGCACGAGGAAGCATACTGCCATGCTTTCTCCTTTAGGCGTCGCCCGCGACGAACTGCAAAGTGCGCTCGCGAGCCTCGCAATCTTCGAACTGCTGCGGCGGAGACTTCATGAAGTAACTTGAGGGGCCGATGAGAGGACCTCCAATTCCCCGCTCCAGGGCTAGCTTCGCGCAGCGAACAGCATCAATCACAACCCCCGCAGAATTTGGCGAATCCCATACCTCGAGCTTTACCTCCGCGCTCAAAGGAACGCCGCCGAATGCCGTTCCCTCTAGCCGGATGTAGGCAATCTTGCGATCAGTGAGCCATGGTACGTGATCGCTCGGACCGACATGTACATTCTCAGGCGCCGGTGGATCCTCGATCAGAGACGTTACTGCGCGGGTCTTCGATAGTTTCTTCGACTCAAGGCGCTCGCGCTCGAGCATATTCATGAAATCGGAGTTGCCTCCAAAGTTCAGCTGATACGTACGATCGAGCTGCACGCCGCGGTCACGAAAGAGGCTCGCGAGCGCCCGGTGGACGATTGTCGCTCCTACTTGGCTTTTGATGTCGTCGCCAATGAGCGGAATCCCGCGCTCGGTGAATTTCGCGGCCCAGCGGGGGTCTGAAGCAATGAAGACTGGTATGCAGTTGATGAACGCGCATCCGGCCGCCAACGATTGTTCGGCATAATATTCAGTCGCTCGCTGCGAGCCCACCGGCAAATATGAAACTAGGACATGGGTGCCGGTTTCCTCGAGCACCTCAGCCACCGTCACCGGCTCTTCGCAGGATTCCGGAATTTGGTCTTTTAGATATTTTCCAAGGCCATCGAATGTCGGGCCTCGCCGAACGCTGCAGCCTAGCTGCGGAACGGCCGCAAACTTCATAGTGTTGTTCGGCGCGACAGCAATTGCATCGGAAACGTCCTTGCCAACTTTGCCGGCGTGCACATCGAATGCGCTGGAAATTACGATGTCAGCAACGCTAACGCCTCCAATGTCAGCACTCATCAGACCCGGCATCGGCGTATTCCCGACATTGCTGCCGTAGTAAGTCAGGCCCTGGACGAATGAGGAGGCGCAATTGCCGACGCCGACCAAACCGACGCGCACAGATCTTGATGAGGAGCAGTCTTTTGGCATCGATCACTCAAGACCAGGCACAGACTTCACAAGGTACAAACAATGGCTTTCTGGGTTGGTTCCTCCGCATTGCGATATGGAACTGAGGTTAGGCCGCGAGGTTCATCGCAAGATCCATTCAGTTGGAGGAGCATCGAACATGAGCGCATCTAGCGAGAAGACCACCGATCACAAGAAAATCCGGAAATGGATAGAGGAGCGCGATGGTCATCCTGCCGTCGTGAAAAGTACGGAAAGCGACGAGGGCGGCGTCCTGCGCGTGGATTTTCAAGAGCCTGATGAATCTCTCGAGGAGATCTCTTGGGATCGCTTTTTCGATATTTTCGATTCGAGGAAGCTGGCATTCCTTTACCAAGACACCTTGTCTGACGGTAAAAAGAGCCGGTTCAATAAATTTGTCTCCCGCGATTGAGAGCGAGTAGGTGCGCTTTGTTGCGCCGTTCGCCTGAAAGATCCTCTTACGGATCGTATCTGGATGATCGTTTATGGCGATGGACATGTTCGCCTCACCGTTTCCGATGTCGCGGAAATACTGCATAAGCGGCTGAGCGCACCGGCAAAGCCCTCTCTTCATGAGCTGCGGATCCGGTGCGCGATCGCGGGCCAGCTGGAACAGTCGGCGATCGACTCTTCGTCTAACTGGGCACCTGAAGCCGAAGCGCTCAGCATGCTCTGCGGTCACGCCTTTGCTGCGCGCGTTCTCGGCATTTCTTGGCCCAATAGCTACTCTCCTGAAGGCTGGGACCAAGCAGCCGGGATCCTCTTTGCAATCTCTTCCCGCGCAAAATCTGAGCGGCCCACCGATCCGATGAAAATTCCGGAGGGCTTTGCCTGGTACGCCGTTTACCCGGATGCGTACGTCCAGGCTGCGCTCGCATGGGCTCGCACTGCGCGAACGCCGAGTTCTGTTACCGTCATCGGATTGCGGAGCATCGGCACGACTTTGTCCGGCGTCGTTGCGGCAGCGCTTCGCTCGCGCGGCTTTGCCGTTAACCGCATCACCGTGAGGCCAAAGGGCGATCCCTATCGCCGCCACGTGAGCCTTCCACCGGAACTTCCTATCAACGCTGCTGCTCTCGTCGTCGACGAAGGCCCTGGCCGCTCCGGATCATCGATGGCTGCGACGGCGGATGCGCTTATTCGGCATGGCTTTGATCGAAACGCCATTGTCTTTTTACCTGCGCACACGAACGGGCCGGGTGGCGAAGTTTCAGCTTCTGTTGAGCAGTGGTGGCGGCAGACTGCAATTCACGTCGGCGGCTCCATCAGACCCGGCAAGCATCATCATTGCGACTGCATTGAAATGGGCGGCGGTCTTTGGATGCGGCGCGCGGGCGTCTCGGCGGATGACGTCCATGCTGCAGCTCCGATGCTCGAGGCTCCCAAGTTCATCACGGAAAATGGGACCTGTACGATCCTCTGGAAGTTCTCGGGCTTCACACTCGCGCCAAATCGAAATGCCACGCTTAGCGAGGACACATCGCATAAGCTAACGTGGCTCGCTGACCACGGGTTGGTTCCTCGCCCTAAGTCCTGTGAAGATGGGTGGATCGGAACGCCTTGGGTCGATGGCCCTCGCCTAGCTTTGGGTCGTCTCACCGCCCTCGATGTCTTACAGGCCTGCAATTACATTCGTGCCGCTGCAGATCCTCCGCTCGAGTTCGCAGAGGCAGAAGCTGATCATAAACGGCTTGCAGATTTGCTTATCGAAAATGCGAAAGAGTTGTGCCCATCGGCAATCACTTCGGCGCAGCGAGCGGCCGATACACTCCTTTACGATGCGCGCCTTCACGATCTTCCAAGTTACGGCGACGGGCGCCTCGCGCCGCATGAATGGGCGCGAATGCCAACCGGCGAACTGCTGAAGCTCGACGCCGGCGGACACTCTTGTGATCACACTGCGATCGGTCCCCAAACCATTCTCTGGGACGTCGCCGGCTTGATGGTCGAATGGAACATGCACTCTCGCATCGCGGGCGATCTGCTTGATGCGTTCAAACTTAGCGCAGATCTCGAAAAAGCACTCGCGTGCTACGTCGCTGCATATGCGGCCTTTCGGGCTGGCGTCGCCACGCTCTGCGGCGCGCACGAGAGCAAGCAGCGGGCGATCGCTTACTACACCGCGCACCTCAAATCTGCCCTCACCGCGATATGAGAGGGGCCTCCATGAAGTCGTCCCCGCCGAAGCTCTACATTTTCGATGTAGACGGCACGCTGCGGTGGACTCATACGCCCGGGCATCGCTTCCCTTTATCATCCGCAGATTGGAGCTTAATGCCGAACGTCGCCGATACGTTGCGGGCAATTCCCTGGTCGACTCACGGTCCCTGGATTGCGCTGGCCTCCAATCAGCCGGGGCCTAGCGAAGGGTTGCTTACAGAAGCCAAGGCGCGCGACATGCTAGTTGCCACATTGCACGCAGCCGTCGGATTCCTTCCGCCGAGGGCTTGGATTCAAATGTGCACATGTATGCCGGATGCGAGTTGCGCCCGCCACAAACCCAATCCTGGGATGCTGTCCGACGCGCTGCACCACTTCAATGTTTGCGGTTCCGACGCGCTCTTCGTCGGCGACCAGCCGATCGACGCAGAAGCGGCGCGGCGTGCCCGAATACCATTCTTGAGTGCCGCCGACTACTTTGGCTGGTGCTTATAAAGCCGCCTCCTCGCCCGCACCGTTCAGCCCTCTTAAGGCCATCGCGGGAACCAATGTATTGACGCGATCCCATTCATGCCGCGTGGAGGCGAACCATTCGATGGTTTTGGTGAGGCCTTTGCGCAGCGGGACTTTCGGCGCCCATTCGAGCAATTCCTTGGCAAGTGCAATGTCAGGCTTGCGCCGGCGCGGATCGTCCACGGGCAGCGACTTATAAACGATCCGCGACGGCGAACCCGTGAGTTCTAGAACCGTTTGCACAAGCTCGCTCACGGTAATCTCGCTCGGGTTTCCGAGATTAACAGGTGTGCGCACCGGGCTTGAATGAAATCCGAGCGCCAACAATCCTGATACGAGATCATCGAGATAGCAGAACGATCGGGTTTGGCTTCCGTCGCCGTATATCGAAATGTCGCTTCCCGACAGCGCCTGAGTGACCACATTGGAAACGACCCGGCCATCATCGGCGCGCATGCGAGGACCGTATGTGTTGAAAATCCTAGCGACGCGGCAATCGACTTTGGCTGCGCGCATATAGTCGAAGGAAAGCGTTTCAGCTGCGCGTTTTCCTTCGTCGTAGCATGCGCGCGGCCCGATTGGATTGACGTTGCCGCAGTAGTCTTCCTTCTGCGGATGACGCAGCGGGTCACCATAAATCTCACTCGTCGATGCGAGCACGAACCGGGCCCCGAGATCGGATGCCAGTGCTAGAAGGTTCCGTGTGCCCACGACGCTGGTCATCATCGTGTGAACCGGATCCGCTTGATAATGTGGAGGAGACGCGGCACAGGCGAGATTGAAAATCACATCGGCCCGAAGCGCCAAGGGCAATGGATCGATGATGTCCGCGTTGACGAGCCGAAAATTCGCCTCTCCGGCCAAATGTTTGAGATTGTCGGGCCGCCCACTCTGAAAGTTGTCTACGCCCACCACGTGGAAGCCGCGGCGGATGAGTGCATCGCAGAGATGCGATCCAATGAACCCGGCGGCACCGGCCACAATAGCGTTCCGCATTTCGGCCTGTCTTGCCATTCTCAAATCTCCACAAACTCACGCCTGGTCCACTGAGGTCAGCTTTCCTTTTTGGTCCATCTTGGCGCGACTTTCATCGCGGCCACCGTCTGCAAACCAGTTTTCCAGTTCTATGGCACGCCAGTCTGAAGTGTGTTCAAGCAGCACCCGCTCTCTTGCCGCTTCGCCAATGCGGCGGCGATCTTCCGCGGGCATCTGCAGCACCCCCGTCACATGTTCGCTGCTCTCTGCAGTGACGATCTCCTGATCGGGAACGAAGAAGGCTTCCAGACCCGGCCAGTCGTCCGAGATTATGGGCGTCTCGCATGCGGCGGCCTCGAAGAGGCGGACACTTGGACTGAAGCCCGCTGTCCTCATATCTGCGCGGGTCAAATTCAGCGCCCATCCAAGGCTCGAATAAAATTCGGCGTGCTTTGACGGAGGCACGTGCTCAATTCGCTCCACGTTTTCCGGCCAGCGGATCGAGCTTGGATATTGCGCGCCAGCGACCACGAACGTCATTTCCGGCAGCTGGCGCGCAACTTCGTTTATGAAGCGCTCAACTCCGGGCTGACGGTCCGCACTGTAGGTTCCGATATATCCAAGATCCCAGCGCTTGCGCGTGAGCTGTGGCTTGTAGATTGTCGTATCGACAGAGCAATAGAGAGCGAGCGCCGACCGAGCGCGCCATTTATCGACCAGAAGCTTGAGCGTTGGTCCACCGGTGAATGAGAAGTAGCAGGCGTATTGCCGAACTTGTGCGGGCGACAAGTACGTGCAGGTGCCCCGGGCAAGAGCGCTCAAGGTGACAGGCGTGTCGATGTCGTAGAACGCGATCTTGCCGCGGGCGACGCGGAACACCCAATCCGCAACTGCGATCCCGTCCGGCACGAACGAGCCGATGATCACCAAGTCCGCCGAGGCGATCTCCCTCTTCCAATCCTCTAAGCCCGCCAGGCCATCGTAGAAGTGGAGTTCGCAGCACGCGGGTCCGATCAGGTCTCGGTTGGCGGCGTACCACGGGACATCGCGCTCCAGGAACATTACACGATGACCGCGATCCGATAGGCTGCGAATGAGCGCGCGATAGGTGGTGGCATGGCCATTCCCCCAAGCGGACGAAAGGCTCAATCCCAAGATGACGATGCGCAAAGAACGCCTCTTCATGCCACCGCCTGCTGATCTTTCGCCGCAACCAATTCGCTCAGGACGCGGTCCACAATCTGTGCCCTCTGATTATACGTATGTTCGCGAAGAACGCGCCTTCTTGCTCCTTCCCCGATCTGCCGCGCACGTTGCGGCGTGAGCGATGCCAGCGCTCTCGCGACATCGCGAGCGTCATTGATGACGATCACTTCTTCACCTGGCGTCAGAAATTCTGAGATGCCCTCCCAGCCGTCCGTCATCAGGCATGCACCTGCTCCTGCAGCTTCGAACACGCGCGTTGCAGGAGAGAACCCTGTGGTTGCCATCGATTTGCGTGAAATGTTGATCACAGCGAGCGGCGAGCAATTGAACGCGTTGTGATCCCGAGTCGAGAGGTGTCCGATGAATTCGACATTCGGAGGCAGTTGCCATGGCTCCCAGCCCGATCCTGCTAGAAGGAATTTGCGGTGAGGCAGAAGGCGTGCGGCCTCGAAGAAGAACGCATCGACGCGCGCTTCGCGATCTGGCAGGCGATTGCCAAGAAATGCGAGATCGGCGGTGAAGCGCGACTGCGGCGCGACTGGAAAGTGCGTCTCAGGGTCGAGCGCGTTATAAATCGGCACACACCGGCGCGCGCCAACACGCCGATAGGCTTCGACGACCGGGGATCCGCCGCCATAGGTCAAGACGCAGTCCAAACGCTTCAACGCGGCGCGAAGCGGGTGCCGCGTGTCGCCATCGATCTCCGCCAGGGTTGCCGGTGCGTCGACGTCCCAGAAAATTCCGAGCTTTCCCTTCGCGGCTTCGGCGACCGTGGCTGCAAGGATCTCATTATCAAGTGCGCCGACGCCGCTTGCTTTGACGATAATGTCGGCGCCGGCTGCGTGCCGGAAGGCTGCCTGCATCGCCTCAACTGTTGGCTCATAGACAACGACCTCGGCCCAATCCGGCGGGTCCATGTCGCGGTGCTGTTGGCGGTCAAAGGCATCCGGCTCATAGAACGTGATGCGATAGCCTTGCCGTGCAAGGGCGGCGATGATTCCACGGTAGTACGTCGCGGCGCCGTTCCAATAGCTCGACAGCAGGCTGGAACCGAAGAACGCAATGTGCATCAGGCTGCTCCCTTCAACCGGGGCCGGATCTGCTCCGCGATGGCGAGAAGCTCGCTGGCACGGTGAGCGCACGTGTGCTTATTTCTGATGGTCTCCAGGCCGTTGGCGGCAAGCTCGCGCCGCAGGCCGGCATCGTTCGCAAGGGCGCGCATGGCGCTCGCCATATCCGTCTCACTTGAAGCCGTAAGGAAGTCCTCGCCCGCGCGGAACAGGTTTTCAGAATCTTCCCATGGTGCGCAGACGAGCGGCAAACCGCAGGCCAGCGCTTCGAAGACGCGGATGGTCGGAATGCCAGGAAGAAACTTCACGTAATAGCGTCTTGGCACATGAACGGTGAAAAGGTGCCGCGCGAATATCTCCGGAACCCGATCGTTCGCACTCCAACCGTGATATTCGGCGCCATGCGCGTGCAGAGCTTCGATGGCCTCATCGGGATATCGCACCCCATGCACGTCAAGCTTGACCTGCGCATCGCGTGCCGGCCGCAATAGGTAGGCGCCAAGCTCCTCACTGCGTTCTCCATCGCCCCAGTTGCCGATCCATACGGCCCCTGAGCGCATCTGGTTCTCGTTTCTATCAGGCGATGTGGCAAGGCGAACGTCGGCTGCTTCATGAAAGACGAAGACGCGATTGCCCCAACCCGCGCGTGCATAGACGTCGGCAAGTGATTGCCCGAAGGCGAGCACGCCGTCGTAGCCCGACAAGTCCATCTTGTTGATAGCGCGAGGATCGCTTACTGCCCGGTGATGCGTGTCATGAAAAAGAAGCGTGAACGCCGCGCCGCGCTTTTTCTTGTCACCGAGCGCCGTCACTATCTCAGGCGCTGTCCACTCGTGCACGATGACGAGATCCGCGTCCGCGATTGCAGGTAGGATGTCCATCGAAGAGTCATAGGTTGCAATCGCACCAGCCAGGTCGGGAAACCGAGCCGCAAATCGCGAGAGAGTTCCTGGACCCTGCTCCGCTTCGAGATTTTCTCGGCTCCAACTCCTTTCAGGCTCGAGGGCAAGCACATCGTGGCCGCGGCCGGCGAGTTCGCGGAGCAAACCGCGCAGGAAATGCGCGTTTCCGTGGTTCCAACAAGAAACAAGCGAATGCGTGAGATAGACGATCCTCATGCGCCGGCCTCCAGCTGAACAAGCGGTGGTGCGCGCGCGGCGAGGACGCGTGAGTAAATGTTCATCGTCTCTGCGCCCATGCGCTCGGCTGAATAGGCTCGCGATCTCTCGGCAGCGGCTGCCGCGAGCACCGCACGCTCATCCGGCGACGCCATGAGACGTAAAATGGTCTCCGCGAGTTCGGCAGGATCGTCGGGATCTATGAAGAGCGCAGCGCCATCCCAGAGCTCGCGAAAGGTCGAAATGTCGGACAAAACGAGGGCTACGCCGGCTTGAGCGGCCTCGAGCACCGCGAGGCCAAAGGGCTCATATTTCGACATGCTGACGAACACCGCGGCGCGCCGGTACCATTCCTGCATCTCGTCATGAGCTAGCGCGCCAAGCAGGGAAAGATGCGAGAGATCGGCCGTCTCGCCGTTGGGCCCGTTTTGCGGCCCAGCCGCATAGATCTTTCTTCCGCTGAGCCTTGCGGCTTCACCAACCACCCGAAGGTTTTTTCCGGCATCCCACAGACGGCCGGCCGTGAACACAACATCCGCTCTGTTGATCGGCGCTGTCGCAGGAGAAAGCGTTCGTCCATTATGGACAGCCGTGATGGGCGTGACCGCACCGTACAGCGCAGCCAAGTCACGCGCGAATGACGCGCTCGGCGCTATGACCGCATCGGCCAAGGTCAATCCGACTCCAGTTCTTCGCGCGCGCCAGGCGAGATCCGGCGGCATCGCACCTTTTCCAGCGTGCGCCCACCACGTTCCAACGCAGGAGTGAGCAGAAATGGTCAAAGGCACATCCCACTCCTTCAATCCGGCTTGAGCTGGCGCATTGAGGTGAACGATATCGGCGCTCCACTCGCGGGCGCGATCCTGCAGCTCGGCGGCGGTGACATCGAGTTCGCCTTCTGACGCCGCTGTCCAGTCGAGCGGCAAACGACTGACCTCGAGCGACGCGGCACCCGCGCGTCGTGCCGCCTTCTCTTGCAACCGGCTGGGCGGGGGACCGAGAACGCAAATCCGCACTTCGACATCGTTGCCGCTCAGATAGTTCGTGAGTTCCAACGCGTAGGTCCAAACTCCGCCCACGGTGTCCGAAGTCATGAAGACGCGTTTCGGCAACGGCGTGCGGGAGTTCAGCGGCACGTCGCCTCCAGTTCTTCCAGCGGCAACGGATGCGCATCCTGGATGTCACTGAAGCGAGAGAATTGTTCCAGATAATAGCTGTGTGCTCGTTCCCAGGCGTTCTCATCTGGCTCGCCGAACAGGCGCCTATAGTCGGGCGAGCTGGGGTATGGATAAAGCGGCACCGGATCATTGGCCCAGACGCCGGCATTTCGAAGCTGCTCGCGCCAGCGGGTGACCATATCCGCTTCGTCACCAGCCATGTTGATCAGGTTCGCCTGGACGAATGGAATGTGTTGGCGCGCTTTTATCAGCAGCGTTGCCAATTCATCGGTGGTCAGGCGGCACTTCTTACCTAGCGCGTTACGTCCCTCTTCCGTCAAACTTTCGACACCTGCTTCGACAGAGACGCAGCCTGCTTGACCAAGAAGCGCGAGCATGTCGGGTTTCCAGAGATCGATGCGCGTTTGAACTCCGAATTCAACATCTCGCTCTACGAGTGCTTCGAGAAGCGGACGATTGGGAAGAAAAATCTCGTCGATGAAATAGATGTACGTCACGCCCTGCTGCAGCAGGCCGTCGATCTCATCGAGTAGGATCGGCAGCTCGCGGCGGCGGTAGCGATCTCGGAAATCAATCTTCGCGCAGAAGGTGCATGCGTATGGGCAGCCGCGCGAGGCTTCCACCTCGGCGCCGGGACCGTCGGGCGTACGATCGAACCTGTGGTGATGATGGCCGTGCGGGTGGATATAGCAATCGTCCCACCGAAGGGCGGGCGCATCTACAAATTTTGCTGCTTGGGGCGCACCACGAACTTCGATCGCGTCCCCTGATTTGATTGCGATGCCGGTCACATTCTCGAGCTCGCTTTCTGCGAGCGCGGCGACGGTTTCCTCGCACTCTCCGCGCACTGCAATGCCGGCGTTGAGTTTCAGAAGCGTGGTTCTCGGCGTCACGGAAGCATGCGGGCCGACCACAACCCGCTTCCCTCCCCGAGTGCCAAGGAGATCGAGAAATTCGCGCGGAATGGAAAGTTCCGGCGGGGCACAGCGCCAGAAAAGGTACGACGGCGCGGTGGTGACCACGGTCATGTCAGGAGAAAAGGCGGAAACTTTATCCGCTATTTCGCCGTTCGAGAGGGACAAAAGGGGCCCGTCGACCAGAAGAGTTGCGTGCCCGCTTCGCTCCAGCAGGGACTTGCTATAGGCGAGTTCGAGCGGCAGGTGCGGCGCGGTGCAGCCGAAGTAAGTGCTGCCTTCGAAACTCCACGCGGGATTTATCAATGCCACTTTCATCGCGCATCTCCCGCGATCATTGCGTCGTCGCGACGTGGTGGGGGGCGCGCCTCCTTCAGCCATTGCGCCAGGAGAGACACACCGGTCTTCCAGGGCGTCGGCGGCGAAAGCTCGATCTTGCTTCGAAGGCTGCGTGTGTCGGAGACGTAGTAGCGTTGGTCACCGGCTCGCCAGTGGCTGTGACTTATCTCTAAAGGACGGCCGACGATCCGACCGATATGGTTCAGGACCTGAATCAGGCTCACCGCGTTTTCGGGGCCGCCCCCGACGTTGAAGGCTCTGCCCGCAACAAACGACGGCCTCTCGATCGCGCGCGCGTAGACCTCCGTGGTGTCCTCGACGAACATCACGTCTCGCACTTGCCGGCCATCGCCATAGATCGTGATCGGCGCCCCTTGCAGAGCTTTGATGAGAAAATGCGCGACCCAGCCCTGATCTTCAGTTCCCAGTTGCCGTGGACCATAGATGCAGCTCATTCGGAACACCGCTGCGGGTACACCTAGCGTTCTCGCGTAATCGAGCACGTATTGATCAGCGGCGCCCTTGGAGCAGCCGTATGGGGTGTGGAATGACAGGGGACGCGATTCGCCGATGCCGTGAGCGCGCAGATGCTCGTCAGCGGGGCGATACGCCAGACGCGTCTGCTCGAGTTCAACCTCGGCCAAATCGCCGTAGACTTTGTTCGTGCTTGCGAACAGGAACGTCGGCGGCTTGCAGCAAGAGCGGGCCGCCTCAAGCAAATTCAATGTTCCGCGTACGTTGATGTCGAAGTCTTCTAACGGCCGTTCGATGCTCGTCGTGACCGCCACTTGCGCGGCGAAGTGCACAACGGCGGAAGCTTGTGTGACGGCTTCCGCAGCGGCTTCGTTGCGCACGTCCGTTATCAGCACAGAGATGTTGCGGGGGTGGAGGCGCTTCAGTTCAGCGGCATTTTCCTCGACACCCGGCCGCGCTAACGAGTCAATGACGAGGACTTTTTTCCCGCTCCTTGCCAACCGGTTCGCGAGATTGGAGCCAATGAAGCCTGCGCCGCCGGTGATCAACACCGGATTTTCTTTTTCTCCGATCACAGCAGGTGCAACGACTGCTTTCACGCCACCAGCCCCCGTGCTTCGAGTTCGGCTCGCGCTTCATTGACGCGATCGAGTGCGCGTTGCGTCTTCACCCATTCGACGAGTTCGCCAAGCGACTCTTCGAGCCGGCGTTTGGGCTTGTAGCCTAGAGCTGCCTCGGCATGGGTGATGTCAGCGAAGCAGTGACGGATATCGCCGAACCGCGCCTGATCGAGAACTTCAGGAGCTATATCTGCGCGCCCCATCGCTTGGCCGAGTTTCTCCGCCACATCGTAGACTGAGTAACTGAGGCCACTTCCTATGTTGAAGACATCACCGTCGATGCCGGACTGCTGCAGGGCGGCGAGAAAGGCAGACGTCACGTCTTCGACGTGAACGAAATCCCGGCGTTGCTGACCGTCTTCGAAGACAAGGGGCGGCTTGCCGTTGAAAAAGCGCGATGCAAAGATCGCGAGAACGCCGGTGTATGGATTGGAAAGCGCCTGACCTGGTCCAAACACGTTGAAGAGCCGAAGCGCGCATCCTTCCATGCCGTGCGCTTTCGCGAGAAGCAGGGTCATTCGCTCCTGCGAATATTTGGTCAGCGCGTAAACCGATGCGAGCGTCGGGCGCTTGCTTTCCGGCGTGGGGATCGGCTCCAGCGGATAACCATTGCGATCCACTGGATCCCAAGATTTGCCAGCGCCGTAAGCACGCTCCACGTCTTCAACGAGCGATCCGTCGTGAGCGCGGTAGAGACCTTCGCCATAGATGCTCATCGACGAAGCGACGACGATCCGGCGAACGGGGGAACGCGAGAGTTCCTCCATCAAGACAGCCGTTCCGACGTCATTAACACTGACGTACTGCTCGACAGCGTACATACTTTGGCCGACGCCAACCTCGGCCGCGAGATGAACTACAGAGTCGACGCCTTTGAGCGCCTTGCGTACAGAATCGACGTTGCGAACGTCGCCGCGGAGGAATTGTACGTCGTCGGTTAGCGCAATATCTTCATTGCCATGAACTTGCTCGATCATGGAATCGAGGACGACGACGTCATGTCCTTGGGCCAGGAGAGCTCGGCACATATGCCGCCCGATAAAGCCTGCTCCTCCGGTCACGAGCACCTTTTCTCTCGACACGCAATGCTCCTGATGCCGTGGGTTTTGTTCACAAGGGCAATCCGGAGCTAGGAGGTAAGTTCCTTCTCTTTCTAAAAACGCCCTCGGTCAAAGTAGATTGTCGTTTCACGAGCGATCAGGCTCGATCGCCTTACCAACGGAATAAATCCGTCGACAGACGATCCGTTGCGTGAGCATTGCCGCTTCAGTCGTGCTGTCGTCTCACGGCGAGAGGCGCGGAACCGCTAAGAGCAGCAATCACAACATCAATGTTGAAGTTTATTCGAGCTTAGCGGCACGGCGACTTGCAGGCCGCTGCCAAAGGGCGTGACGCAAACGCGCCGACAAAAGGCACACGCGCGATGTTTAATGGCGCATCGTTTGCGCCTCTAGAATGAAGGCTAAATGCGAAATTCGCCACCAAGCTGCTTCTGCGAGGCAGCGGCGGAGGTCAGGAATTCATATCGGGAGATTTGAAGAACCGCGCAGACGAAAGGGCGCTCAGCTAGCCTGGATTGCCATCTGAAGCTTGGCGAGCGCCCTTGTTTCTTCAGTCCGTAAGTGCTCAGCCAGCCGCAGAGCGGGGCTGGTTCTGTTCCTTGTGGTTGCGAAGCGCTACGCTCATCGTTTCGCCAACGAGATGCGGGCTTTCGGCCATGATGACGCCGGCCCGGCCGAGTGCGGCGATTTTGGCAGCAGCAGTATCGCGGCCATGAACCAGAAGTGCTCCGGCATTTCCCGCACGACGTTCCGACGGTGCGTGGCTGCCCACGACGAGAGCGACGACTGGCACGCGTGGCTTTTTCTGGCGAAGGAGATCAGCAACGTACTGCTCTTCTGTGCCGCCGACCTCACCAATGAGTACGATGCCTTCCGTTTCTTCGTCAGCCAAAAACAGCTCAACACAATCCTTCATCGTCAGGCCGTGAACAAGATCACCGCCCACTCCTACGCTCGTTGACAGACCGAGTCCCGCTGCGGAAATTTGCGCGATGACTTCGCTCGTCAGTGATGCAGAGCGGGAAACGACCCCGATACCGCCTGGCCGCACGTTGCCGGTTGCGATGACGCCGAGCTTGCAGACGCCCGGAGCCAGGATGCCTTCCGAATTCGGTCCGACGAGCCGCGTCTGCGACCCCTTCAGGGCATGGCAGACGCGCACCATGTCGAGAACTGGAACGTGCTCCGTCAATGTGACCACCAGCGGAACTTCAGCTTCGATTGCCTCGATCATGGCGGCAGCTGCGTGCATCGGCGGCGCGAAGATCACACTCGCGTTGGCACGCGTCTGCTGAACCGCTTCTGAAACCGTATCGAAAATCGGGAGATCGAGATGGCGCTGCCCGCCCTTCCCTGGCGTGACGCCGGCGACGACATTGGTTCCATACTTCATCATGGCCGCGGTTTGCTGCGAACCAGCGCGACCGGTCATGCCCTGGCAAATGACGCGCGTTTGGCGATTAACAAGAATCGACATTATTTTCCTTCCTAGCGTGCTTCGGCTACGGCGTGCTCGGCGGCGGACCGCATGTCCGCGCAGTCGATGATGCGGCAACCAAAATCTTCCAGACGTGCTCTCGCGGCATGAGCATTGTTACCGGCCAGCCGGACCACTGTCGGCAGCGAGCGGCCGGTGCGGCGCATAGCGATGCCAAGGCCTTCGACGACCTTATCGCAAGGCTGCATGCCGCCTCCGTGGACATTGATGAGAAGAGAACGAACCTTCGGGTTGTCGAGGATCATTGCGAAACCACGGGCAATGTCCACGCTCGTCGCGCTCGTGCGGATGTCCATGAAGTTCGCCGGCCGGCCTTTGGCTGCGCGTATCATGTCGACGGTGGCGAGACCGAGCCCGGCGCCGTTGGCAGCAACGCCGATGTCACCATCGAGGCTGACGTAGTTCAGACGGTAGCTTTGCGCGTTGATCTCGAGCTCGTCATCTGCGCGGAGCGCAAAGAGTGACGGGTGGCGGAACATTGCGTTGTCATCGACGGTCAACACCGCGCTTAGCGCAAGCAGCTCACCTTCCGGCATGATCGCCAACGGATCGATCTCGATGCGGCTGGCATCAAGCTCGACGAAGGCGCGCATCAGGCCGTGCGTCAACGTCGAAAAGGCGTTGCGGGCATTGTCTGGAATAGCGAGACGCGCTGCAAACAGCATCACGTCGTACTCCGGGAAGGTGTGCCCCGTGCCGAGGGTCAATTGCTGCACGCCAGCCTGGCCGAACGCGGCTACGTTGCCCGCTGCATCGCAGTTTTGCGCAGACATCACGATGCCCCGCACTGCGGGATCCACGAACAGCGACAAAGAAATTCCGCGCTCTGCGATGACGGCTGCTTCGACCATGACGCGCTTGATCGATTGCGTCTTCAGGCCGCCGTAGTCGGAAATTTTGCGCTGGAGCAGGTCGCCTGCCGCCTTTTTCACCTCGGCGGGGGAATAGACGAGATAGGCATCCGATAGTTTCCGGCGGAAGCCGTCGACCTGAGCTTTCACAACGAAGCTTGGAGTGCCGAGTCCTGTGGCTACCTCTTCTGCTTGGTCGGGTGTGATGGCGACGCCCCACTGCGGGGACTTCAAGCCGAAATCCGACAACAGCTGCTTCGTCTGGAACTCGTGGAGCTTCATGCACTCCTCCTGTTTGGTTTTTTCCTTTTACTACTAGATCATGCGTTCGAAAAAAAGCGGCGAAAGCACGGAGGAAGCACCTTCGCCGCCGAAGCATTGCGGGTAATCACTCGGCTGCGATTGGAACCTGATCGCCTAGAGCGCCGCTTGCCTCGATTTCTTGAATGTGATCCTCGTCGAGTTGCAGAACCTCGCGCAGAATTTCTGCGGTGTGCTCACCGAGAAGCGGCGAGCGCTCGACGACGGTTGGACTTTCGGAGAGCTTGATCGGATTGCCAACCGAGAGATACTTGCCCCGAACGGGATGATCGACCTCTACGATAGTGCCCGTGCGGCGAAGCGAGGGCTCTTCGGCGATTTCTTTCATCGAGAGGATCGGCCCGCATGGAATGTGATACTTGTTGAGTATCTCCATGGCCTCGTACTTCGTCTTACTCGAAGTCCACTCCTCGATCGTTGCGAATATGCTTTTCAGACGCGGCAGGCGCGCGGCAGGCGTCGCGTAATCTGGATCGGTGATCCACTCTTCTTTGCCGATTACTTTGCAGATGTCGGCCCAGACCGGCGCTTGCGTAATGAAGTAGATGTAAGCGTTGGGATCGGACTCCCAATTCTTGCATTTGAGAATCCATCCGGGCTGACCGCCACCCGACGCGTTTCCTGCGCGCGGAACGGTGTCTCCAAATGCGCCACCTGGATATTGCGGATATTCGGTAAGCGGACCGCGCTCCAGGCGCTGCTGGTCGCGCAGCTTCACGCGGCAGAGATTCAGCACGCCATCCTGCATGGCGGCATCGACTCGCTGCCCGCGCCCGGTGACCGTGCGCTGGTAGAGGGCGGTGACGATGCCGAGCGCAAGATGCAGGCCCGTACCGCTGTCGCCGATCTGCGCTCCCGTGATGAGCGGAGGACCATCATCGAATCCGGTTGTAGAGGCGGCACCTCCCACACACTGAGCGACATTCTCATAGACCTTACAGTCCTGGTACGGGCCCGGACCGAAGCCTTTGATCGATGCCACGATCATGCGTGGGTTGAGCTCTTGAATACGCGCCCAGGAGAAACCCATCCTATCAAGGGCACCGGGCGCGAAGTTCTCGACGAGGACATCGCAAGCTTTGATGAGGTCTTCGAGCACCGCCTTGCCCGTGGCGTTTTTCGTATCGAGCGTGATGGACCGCTTATTGTGGTTCAGCATCGTGAAATAGAGGCTGTCCGCATTCGGCACGTCGCGTAGCTGCGTCCGCGTTACGTCGCCGACGCCTGGTTTTTCCACCTTGATGACGTCGGCTCCGAACCAAGCCAATAACTGGGTACATGCCGGACCCGATTGCACGTGTGTGAAGTCGAGAACGCGTACGCCGTCGAGCGCCTTGCCCATCTGAACTCGCTCCTGTTGTTGTTTTGTTGGAGCCCTGGCAGGTGCGACCGGATCCTTTAAAGCGCCGATCCCCGCCTAGTTTTAGTCTGGCATACTGAATACCACAGCGTCAATACGAAGCGCGACGAGATATACCATTCGCGCGCTGCTAAAGCTCGCTCTCATGCAAATCCTGCAATGCCGCAATGCAGCAAAGCCCTACAAACGCGGTATATGGCATGCTATATACCAGACCATGACGAAGCCGGTTTTGACAGCCGCTTCAGTGACATCAGGAAGGAGATTAATCATGACTGCGACAGTCCTGCGCACCGCTGGCGAGCGGTCCATTGCCACCCGGGTGTGGGCTTGGATCTCGAGCTTCTTGGCTCAGACGGCTGAAATCGACCGCCGGAATGGCTCGGTTGAGCCGTTCGGCCTCTGAGAGGAGTTCCCAACCTCACCTAACTCCGAGCCACTCTTTACGTGTTGATGGAGAGCAAGTGCTTACTGAGGCTTGAATAATTGGCCCGGTATGCAGACTTGCCTCCCCGGGGGCGAAATAAGGCTGGAATATCGCCAAATAAAAATTTTTTAAGGGTTGGCGCTCCCGCCCAGGCTTCTCGAAAAATCTATACCGATGAACACTTTGCCTCGTCTGGGATCCCTCGACGAGCGTTTCGTGTTGTGCCATTCCAAGGGCCTAATCTCCGCGACTGCGACAATAGTGTCTTGCGTTCTGGCATTCAATATACCAGACTGCCGCTGTGA
This sequence comes from Hyphomicrobium sp., assembly GCF_035687085.1. Taxonomy (GTDB): domain Bacteria; phylum Pseudomonadota; class Alphaproteobacteria; order Rhizobiales; family Hyphomicrobiaceae; genus Hyphomicrobium_B. The sequence continues at coordinate 49,777 of NZ_DASRYS010000014.1, forward strand.
CAATGTTGACGAACTTGTTGCGGACGAAACCCTCGACTACTCCCATCAGCAGAAACAAGGGGGAAGTAAATGGCAGGAACTCCAGGAGAAATGGCCCCGCAGAAGGTGTCCGACGGTTATCGCTGGTGGCAGCTAACCGTCGGTGTCATCTGTATGGTTATGATTGCTAACCTTCAGTACGGTTGGACCTTCTTTGTCCCAGACATCCAACAGAAATTCGGGTGGGATCGATCAGCGATCCAATGGGCCTTCACGCTTTTCGTGTTGTTTGAAACTTGGCTTGTGCCCGTAGAAGCCTGGTTCGTTGACAAATACGGCCCGCGCCGGGTCGTCGTTTTCAGCGGCATTCTTTGCGGCGTTGGTTGGGTCATAAACTCATACGCGACCACTCTGGGCGAATTTTACCTCGGCCAGGTCATAGCGGGCATCGGCGCCGGCGGTGTGTACGGCACCTGCGTCGGCAACGCCCTCAAATGGTTCCCAGACAAACGCGGTCTTGCGGCAGGTATCACAGCTGCAGGTTTCGGTGCTGGCGCAGCTCTCACGGTCGCCCCCATCCAGTGGATGATCGGCGAGCACGGCTTCCAGTCTGCCTTCTACTACTTCGGAATCGGGCAAGGCCTGATCGTGGTCATCTTCGCTCTGATGATGGTCGGTCCGAAGGCCGGTCAGACACCGCAAACGGTCAACGCAAACATCATCCAGACGAAGCGAAACTACGCTCCGACGGAAGTGCTACGTCAGCCCATCTTCTGGCTCATGTATCTGATGTTCGTTGTCGTTGGCGCCGGCGGTCTTATGGCTACGGCGAACCTCAAGCCCATCGCGGCTGACTGGGGTATCGACAGCATCCCGGTGACGATGTTCGGGCTGACCATGACGGTGATCACGTTCGCAGCAACGATCGATCGCATTCTCAATGGCCTGACCCGCCCGTTCTTCGGCTGGGTTTCGGACCATATCGGTCGTGAAAACACGATGTGCATCTGCTTCGCGTTGGAAGGCTTGGGCATTTACCTGCTCTACCTGTGGGGCCACGATCCGATCTGGTTCGTGATCCTGAGCGGTTGCGTGTTCTTCGCCTGGGGTGAGATCTACAGTCTTTTCCCGTCGACGTGCACCGACACCTTCGGCACCAAGTACGCAGCGACCAATGCTGGCCTGCTTTACACGGCTAAGGGTACAGCCGCGTTGATCGTTCCCTTCGCCAACACGCTCCAGCAGCAGACGGGATCGTGGGACTTGGTTCTGATCATCGCCGCCGGCGCAAACGTCGGAGCCTCGATCCTCGCAATCGCGGTGTTGAAGCCCTGGCGCGCGGGCGTCGTCCGCCGCAACGCATTGCCCGAAGCACAGGCAATGGCGTAATCCGGTTACGGAAACAGGGATGGCGGCAATGCCGCCATCCCTTTCAATTTTTTTCGGCCGGCAATCGGGGACGCACAAACAGTGCGGCCGGCACCGACAACCAGACAAAGCAACTTCGCAAGCACCAGCTCACGCGGGGAAGATGCATTAATTTCATCTGAATAGACGGGGGTCTTAATCATATGAAAATCGTGAATGGAATGGGCCGCGGTTGGCGGCTCTGGGCGGCGGCGCTCTTGGCCAGCACGTGGGCCATGCCGGCAGCTGCAGCGGATCTCGGCGGCGATTGCTGCGCCGATCTTGAAGAGCGGGTGGCCGAACTTGAGGCTACGACGGCGCGCAAAGGCAATCGCAAGGTCAGCCTGACCGTTTCGGGCTGGGTCAACGAAAGCGTCATGTGGTTTGACGACGGTGCGGAGTCGAACGTTTACGTCGGCACCAACCCCGTCGAGCAGAGCCGCGTGCGCTTCGTCGGCGAAGCCAAGGTGACGCCCGACGTGTCGGCCGGCTACGTGCTCGAATTCGGCATCTACGGCGCCAGCGCCAACAGCTGGGACCAGGACACGCCGGACGGCAGCACGCCCAACAGCGTCTCCGTCCGCAAGAGCAGCTGGTTCTTGAAGAGCAAGACCTTCGGCAAGGTGACGGTCGGCCAGGACGGCACGGCGACCTACCATTTGCTCGACGACGCCGACACGACCATGACGCGTAACTTCTACGATGGCGAAGCCTCGGCGATTTACGCCCGGCCGTTCTTCCTGCGTGACTCCTCGGGCGACCGCATCGGCACGCTCAAGTGGAGCGACGCGCTGCGCGGCTTCTTCAATTCGACGCCCGGCGATAGCGGCCGCCGCAACATCGTGCGCTACGACACGCCGACCTTCGGCGGCTTCAGCGTCGCTGCGGCCTGGGGTGAGGACGACCTGTGGGACATGGCCGTCATCTATAAGGGCGAGCTCGGCGACTTCAACCTGAACGCGCGTGCCGGCTACGGCCAGTCGTCCGATGGTTTCTCAACGCCGTGCCACGGCTCGACGGGCACGCCCGACAACGCGATGGACTGCGAGTGGTGGGGTGTTTCGGCCTTCCTGCAGCACACGCCGACGGGTCTCTTCGTCTTCGCCGGCTACGGCGACCAGAAGGATGGCTCGAAGGATCCGGCGATCGACGCGGTCATCGAGGATAAGGACTCGCAGACCTGGTTCGTGCAGGCTGGTGTCGAGAAGAAGTGGTTCCCGCTCGGCAAGACCAACTTCTTCGGCGAATACCGCCGGGATGATGCGGGCTCGAACGTGACGGGTACGGGTACCGTCCGCACGCAGGGTGCCGAGATCAACACCTGGGCGATCGGCGCGGCGCAGAACCTCGAGGCGGCGGAAGCAACCCTCTACCTCGTCTATCAGCACGCCGATGGCGAAGTTCGGGTCGGTCCCGCTGGCACGGAGACCGACCTCTCGGCCCTGCAGCAGGTCATCGGCGGCATGAAGATCAACTTCTAACGCTCGAACTCCCGGGTCTTCGGGGGTGACACCTATCTGACGTTCCCGTCAGAGAGACTGCGAGAAGGAGAGCCGAAGGGCTTTCCTTCTTTTTTATAGGCTCGGTGATTATAAAGCTGGGTCGCGAGCCGGGCCCCAACGTGGCTTGGTATTCCGGTTTTGGACGTGCGGTACTCAGCCGCTACGGGATCGTGCTAAGTAATTGGGTAAAGACCCTTTGTTGGGCTATAGTATGCCACAAGAATTTCGCGTCGGTTCGGGAGAAAAACACCGTGGCTGATAAAGCCCAAGCTCAAGCAAGCTGGCCTGTATCTCAATCATTGACGCCAGATCTTGTTCTCAAGCCCTTTGCGCAAGAAGAAACCTTCAAGGCCAAGGCTTACAGGGCGATCAAAAGCGCCATCATCGAAATGGACATCTACAGCTCGCCCGAGCAGGCGTGGATCGACGAGCGCCAGCTGTCGGAACAGCTCGGCGTCAGCCGCACCCCGGTCCGCGAAGCCATTCTCATGCTCGAGCAGCAAGGCTTTGTAAAATCGGTGCCGCGCCGCGGGATCATGGTCGTCAAGAAGACCAAACGCGAAGTCATTGAAATGATTCAAGTTTGGGCGGCGCTGGAAGGCATGGCAGCGCGCCTCGTAACACAGCGGGCGAGCGATGATGAAATCGCGCGGCTGCGATTGCTCTTCAGAGAGTTCAATGCCACGCATAAGCCTGAAGACTTCCTCAGCGAATATTCCACGGCCAATATTCGCTTCCACCAGACGATTATCGAGCTGACCGGGTCTTCCTTGCTGGTCGAAATGACGGAGAACCTGCTGCTTCACGTGCGCGGAATCCGGCAGATTACGATCGGCCGCGACCACCGCGCTGCTCGGTCCATCGAGGATCATCTTAAGATCATCGAAGCGCTCGAAAGGCGTGAGACCGAGCTTGCAGAGAAGCTGGCGCGCGACCACACGTTGGGTCTTGCTGCCTACGTCGAAGAGCACAGCGAAGGCATTTTCGACTGAGTGCACTGGCGCTTCGATTGATCCTTAAGGGGCGCGGCGTCTGACGTTCGCGCCTCTACTGTTTTGGCGCCTAATTCATCCGGCGCTTCCATTCAAAGCGATAAAGCCCCGGCGGCTATTTCGCTGACCGATTCCTTCCATGGGCCGCGATGCGTTTGCTGGCCTCTTCGTCACCGCTAACCGCGCGCAGACGATCAAGCTCGAACTTCGATCCCGGTGCAATTTTCCCCCAAAAAGAGCGATGCGTGCTTGCTTGTCGCATGCATCTGGTATATCGTATGCCAAATACTAAGGATGTGCGGCGACATGCTGCAGTTTAAGCAGCGAGCCGTTGAAGAGCGCGTCCAAAAACAGGGAGGATAGGCGTGAATATTATTGCGAAGACGGTTTCAAGCAGGCCCGTTTCCGAAAATGCGGAACGATCCCCCCCGGCCCCGCTCTCAGCGGTGCCTTCCACCGTTTTTCCGGCGCCCTCGTATCCTCTTGGCATTGCGAAGCCCGCCGCCGGTGGTCCCGCCCCGACCTTCATTCCGGCTTCCTATCCGCTCGGTATTGGCCCCAAGGCGCCCGCCGCCGAGAAGTCCGCCGCAGCAGCCGAGCTTGAGCTGACGGATGGATTTCATCTGGTCATCGACGCGCTCAAGCTCAACGGCATCGAGACAATCTATGGCGTCCCCGGCATTCCGATCACGGATCTCGGCCGCATGGCGCAGGCTGAGGGGTTGCGTGTCATCTCGTTCCGGCACGAGCAAAACGCCGGTAACGCCGCGGCAATCGCCGGCTATTTGACGAAGAAGCCGGGCATCTGCCTCACAGTGTCGGCTCCTGGCTTCCTCAATGGCCTCACGGCTCTGGCCAACGCCACGACCAACTGCTTCCCGATGATCCTCATCTCCGGCTCCTCCGAGCGTGAGATCGTCGATCTGCAGCAGGGCGACTACGAGGAGATGGATCAGCTCGCCATCGCCAAGCCGCTCTGCAAGGCGGCGTTCCGCGTGCTGCACGCAGCCGACATTGGAATCGCTGTTGCCCGCGCGATCCGCGCGGCCGTGTCAGGCCGTCCGGGCGGCGTCTATCTCGATCTCCCAGCGAAGCTCTTTTCGCAGACCATGGATGCCGTCGCGGGTCAGAAGTCGCTCGTCAAAGTCATCGACGCAGCGCCGGCCCAAATTCCCGGCAAGGAAGCCGTCCAGCGCGCGCTCGAAGTACTGAAGAGTGCGAAGCGGCCCCTCATCATTTTCGGCAAGGGCGCAGCCTATGCGCAGGCTGATGAAGCCATCCGTGAGCTGGTGGAACAGAGCGGCATTCCGTTCCTGCCGATGAGCATGGCCAAGGGTCTACTGCCGGACACGCATCCTCAGTGCGCCGGCGCTGCACGCTCGACCGCGCTGAAGGACAGCGACGTCGTGATGTTGATTGGTGCGCGTCTCAATTGGCTCTTGTCGCACGGCAAAGGCAAGACCTGGGGTAGCGCGCCGAAGAAGTTCATTCAGATCGACATCGAGCCGCGCGAGATGGATTCGAACGTCGAGATCGCTGCCCCGCTCGTCGGCGACATTGGTTCCTGCGTCAAAGCCCTGCTCGAAGGCATCGACGGCAAATGGCAGGCGCCTCCGGCTGAATGGACCAACGCGATCAAGGCGAAGAAAGAAGAAAACATCGCCAAGATGGCGCCGCGGCTCGCCAACACGAAGTCGCCGATGGATTTCCATGGCGCGCTTGGTGCACTCCGCACCGTCGTCAAGGAGCGGCCGGACATCATCCTCGTCAATGAAGGCGCCAACACGCTCGATCTCGCGCGCGGTGTCATCGACATGTATGAGCCGCGCAAGCGTCTCGATGTCGGCACCTGGGGCATCATGGGCATCGGCACGAGCTTCGCCATTGCGGCGGCGATCGAGACCGGAAAGCCAGTGCTTGCGGTTGAAGGCGACAGTGCCTTCGGATTCTGCGGCATGGAGGTGGAGACGATTTGCCGGTACCAGCTTCCAGTCTGCATCGTCATCTTCAACAACGACGGCATCTATCGCGGCACCGATACTGATCCGACCGGCCGCGATCCTGGCACGACGGTGTTCGTCAAAGGCTCTCGCTACGACAAGATGATGGAAGCTTTCGGTGGCGTTGGCGTCAACGTCGAAACGCCGGCCGAATTGAAGCGCGCCGTCGATGAAGCGCTGAACAGCGGCAAGCCGACCCTCATCAACGCCGTGATCGATCCCGCCGCTGGCACCGAGAGCGGACGCATCGGCAATCTCAATCCGCAGAGCGTCCTGAAGAAAAAATAAGCCGGATCAGCCGGCCCATTTCAACAAGCTTCTACCAAGGAGGTACGCACCGATGACGAAAGCCCTTGAAGGCATCAAGATCATTGACTTCACGCACGTGCAGGCAGGCCCTGCGTGCACGCAGCTCCTCGCATGGTTCGGCGCCGACGTGATCAAAGTCGAGCGTCCGGGATCGGGCGATGTCACGCGCAGCCAGCTCCGCGATATTCCCGATGCGGACGCGCTCTACTTCACGATGCTCAATTCCAACAAGCGTTCGCTGACTCTCGACACCAAGACGCCGGAAGGCAAAGAAGTCCTGGAGAAGCTGATCCGCACGTCTGACGTGATGGTGGAGAACTTCGGTCCTGGCGCACTTGATCGCATGGGCTTCAGCTGGGAGCGAATTCTCGAACTTAATCCGAAGATGATCCTCGCCTCGGTCAAGGGCTTCTCCGACGGCCACCACTACGACGATCTCAAAGTTTACGAGAACGTCGCGCAGTGCGCGGGCGGCGCAGCTTCGACGACCGGCTTCTGGGATGGTCCGCCGACGATCAGCGCCGCGGCACTCGGCGACAGCAACACCGGCATGCATCTCGCAATCGGCATTCTGACGGCGCTTCGCCAGCGCGATAAGACGGGCAAAGGTCAGAAGGTTGCAGCATCCATGCAGGACAGTGTGCTGAACCTCTGCCGCGTCAAGTTGCGCGACCAACAGCGCCTCGACCGCGTCGGCTATCTGGAAGAATACCCGCAGTATCCGCACGGGTCGTTCGGTGACGTGGTTCCCCGCGGCGGCAATGCCGGCGGCGGCGGTCAGCCGGGCTGGGTCCTGAAGTGCAAGGGCTGGCAGACCGACCCCAACGCCTACATCTACTTCACGATCCAGGGCCATGCCTGGGCGCCGATCTGCGACGCCATTGGAAAGCCCGAGTGGAAGACGGACCCGAACTATATGACGGCGCTCGCTCGTCAGCCGCACATCGTCGAGATCTTCGAGACGATCGAGGCTTGGCTCTCGGACAAGACAAAGTTCGAAGCCGTCGACATTCTCCGCAAGTACGACATTCCTTGCGCGCCGGTTCTGTCGATGAAGGAGCTTGCCGAAGATCCGTCGCTGCGTGCCAGCGGCACGATCGCGGAAGTCGATCACAAGGTTCGCGGCAAGTATCTGACGGTCGGCAGCCCGATCAAGTTCTCGGACATGAAGATCGAGATCAAGGGCTCACCTCTCCTCGGCGAACATACCGAAGAGGTGCTGACCGAACTCGGCTACACGAAAGACCGGATCCAACAGCTCCACGCTGCGAACGCCGTATAAGTACACTACCTCGACCATCCTTCGAGAGCCCACTTGCGACGTCCGAAAGGACGTCGCCCTTTCTCTCGTAGGCGCGGAGACCAACATGGAACCGATGGTTGATCTGCAGGAACTGATATCACGCGCAGGCGACGCCGTTGTCGTCTGTGACGTACACGGTTCTATAATTTTATGGAACAGGGCTGCGGAGCGCATGTTCGGCTACACGGAAGCCGAAGCGCTCGGCCAATCGCTCGACCTCATTATTCCCGAGAAGCTGCGCGCGCGGCACTGGGACGGCTACCGCAAAACCATGGCGACAGGCGTTACGCGGTATGGCGCCGATGTTCTGCAGGTTCCTGCAATCGACAAGGCCGGCCGCCAATTCTCGATCGCATTCACGGTCTCGCTTCTCCATTCGGCCGACGGCGCGGTGACAGCCATCGCTTCGATCATTCGCGATGACACGCGCCGCTTCGAGAAAGACCGCGCGCAACGTATGCGCATTTCTGAACTCGAGGCCCTCCTTACGCACGCCCAGAAAGTCACCGGCATCTGACGTCAAATCCATGCTTCAAGAGGTTCGCACTATGGCAACTGAAATTTTCGATAGTGCTGCACGAACTGCGGGTGATCTCGTCGGGATTTTCGAATGCAATAGCAGCGGCGGCTACTTCTACCTCTTCGATTTGACGCAAGAGCGGGGACAGCAAGCGCGCGCGGCTATACGCGTGAACTCAGGGGACGCCGGTATCCAAGCGTCCGACGTGTCGGTGAGATGGAACGCAGCTCAGGATACCGTCGGCCTTTACATTGGCGATAAGCTCTGGGCCGCCTTCGATCAGCATGGCCGCAAGTACGGCGGCGACTACGACGGCTTCCAATCGCCGGGCGTTCCACGCTCGATCGTCGATCGCTTTAGCGACACCCCTACGGCACGAGAATTGAGAGCCTGCTGAGATCCGACTGCTCAGTTCTTCCCGGCCTCGCGCGCGCGGCGGAGCGCTGCAGCAAGGGCAGACTCTCCTTCTTCGGCCTTCGGCCGTGACGCTTGCATATTCGGGCGGCGAACATCTGGGCCGCGCTCCCGCGTTGGCGCGTGATTTTCGATTGGACCGGATTTCATCGTCAGCGCGATGCGCTTGCGTTCAACGTCAACGTCCTTCACCCGCACCTTGACGACGTCTCCGGCCTTCACGATCTCGCGGGGATCTTTGACGAATTTGTCGGCTAGCTCGGACACGTGCACAAGGCCGTCCTGATGCACGCCGATATCGACGAATGCACCAAACGCCGTCACGTTCGTGACGACGCCCTCGAGCATCATGCCAGGGCGCAGATCGGAGATCTTTTCGACGCCTTCCTTGAATTCCGCCGTCTTGAACTCTGGGCGCGGATCTCGGCCAGGCTTTTCTAGCTCGGCCAGAATGTCGATCACCGTCGGCGTGCCGAAGCGTTCGTCGGCGAACTCCTTCGGGTTGATCGACTTCAAGAACGCGCTATCACCGATCATCGCCTTTACCGGCCGCTTCATCTGCTTGGCGATGCGTTCAACGACTTCATAAGCTTCAGGATGAACGGCTGATGCATCGAGCGGATTCGGGCCGTTCGCGATCCGCAAAAACCCCGCTGCCTGCTCAAAGGCCTTCGGCCCGAGGCGAGCGACCTTCTTGATGTCCGTGCGCTTCTTGAAAGCGCCATTCTCATCCCGGTGCAGAACGATGTTGGCTGCGATGGTCGCGTTGAGGCCTGCCACGCGGGCCAAAAGCGGCACTGAGGCCATATTGACGTCGACGCCCACCGAGTTGACGCAATCCTCGACGACGGCATCCAGCGAGCGGGCCAGCTCAGACTGATTGACGTCGTGCTGATATTGGCCGACGCCGATGGCTTTCGGCTCGATCTTCACGAGTTCTGCCAGCGGATCTTGCAGGCGGCGGGCGATCGACACCGCCCCGCGCAGCGAGACGTCCAGATTGGGAAATTCCTTCGCTGCGATCTCGGACGCGGAATAAACCGAAGCGCCGGCCTCGGAGACGATGACTTTCGTCAGCTTGAGGTCGGGCATCTTCTTCATGAGGTCGCCCGCGAGCTTATCGGTTTCGCGACTGGCCGTGCCGTTGCCGATCGCGATGACGTCGACCTTATGCTTCACGCATAGCGCTGTCAGCGTTGCCAGCGCTCCATTCCAGTCATTCCGCGGCTCATGGGGGTAGACGGTTGCCGTATCCAGAACCTTGCCGGTTTGATCGACGACGGCCACCTTCACGCCGGTGCGGATGCCCGGATCAAGTCCCATGGTGACGCGTGGACCGGCGGGGGCCGCGAGCAGCAGGTCTTTAAGATTGGTCTTGAACACCCCGATCGCTGCGCTGTCCGACTCCTCCTTCACGCGCGTCAGAAGATCGGCGGCGAGAGAGGTATGCAGCCTCGTCTTCCACGCGAGCTTGACGGTATCTATGAGCCACTTGTCGGCGAGGCGGCCGCGATCGGCGATGTTGAAGGCCGCCATAATCTTACCTTCCGCAGGATGCGGCCGGCTCGGATCCACTTCGACGTCGAGGTCGAGATCGAGGAACCCTTCATTTCTTCCGCGCAGCAGCGCCAGTGCGCGATGCGATGGGATCTGGCGCACCGGCTGACGGAAATCAAAATAATCGGAGAATTTCGCGCCTTCGGTCTGTTTGCCTTTCAGCACTTTCGAGATGATGAGCCCCGTTGCCCATAGCCACTGGCGCAAGTCGCCGACAAGTTTCGCGTTTTCGCCCATCCGTTCGATGAGGATCGAGCGCGCGCCTTCGAGGGCTGCCTTGGAATCGCTTACACCCTTGTCGGCCGCGATGTACTTCTCGGCTTCCTTCTGCGGATCGAGTGTGGGATTGGCGAGGAGAACGTCGGCCAGCGGCTCCAGGCCGGCTTCGCGCGCGATCTGGGCTTTCGTTCGCCGCTTCGGCTTGAACGGCGCGTAGAGGTCCTCGAGTTCGACCTTCGTGTCTGCGGCGCCGATCGCGCGTTCGATCTCAGGCGTCAGCTTGCCTTGCTCGTTGATGCTCTTCAGTACTGCCGCGCGGCGCGCTTCGAGTTCGGTCAAATATCCCAGCCGCTCTTCGAGCTTGCGCAGCTGCGTATCGTCGAGCCCGCCCGTTTTCTCTTTGCGGTAGCGGGCGATGAACGGCACGGTCGCGCCTTCCTTGAGAAGGTCAACGGCCGCGGTGACCTGAGCCGTCTGAACGTTCAGTTCCTTGGCGATGCGAGTGTTGATCAAGTCCAAGCGGATATCCTCTCCGAGGCGGTTCGAAGATGCCTCGTATGCGCAGGATACCTCGGAGATTTCGATGGCAATGGCAAGTCAACAGTGGGTCGCAAGAGGCGGCCTTCGGCCCTCACCTTAATGCGCAATAGAGACCCCTTCGTACCTGCCAACGAGCTTCGGTCGCAGGACCAGCAGAATTCCGATTGCAGTGAGCTGCAATCGGATGCTTCCGGCGATTTGGGAGGGCCGATCTTCTAGATCAAGCCCGGGAGCCGGGCTGCGGCCCAGATAATGACCACGACCGCAAGGATGCCAAGCCAGATATTTTCACGGCGGACAAAAGCGGCGATGACGAGTGCCACACATGCAAGAATCGCGAGCACGTCGATTGCCATCAGGTAGTCGACCAAAAAGTTCATGTCTGCTTACCCCGAGTAAGGTTATGTTTTTGTTCTGAAGGCATTGCCACGCAGGCTTGCGGGGCAAGCCTTCCATGACCGAACGCGCGGATCGCTGCCGCCGCCGGCTAAGTAGGGCTTGTCCCGGTAGCTCTTTGTGGCCGCCGGCGGAATGCAACGTACCGGTTACGCGCTGCTTTACAGATGAACCGCTGCCCTTGGATGCATACCCTAGTTCGGTCCTAAAGGTAGGGGGTTCTCAGGCCGCGCAGAAAAATCTTTCGATCGCAGCCGCTTGAACACTCATTTGCGCGGCTCGTTGAGGGGTCAGCTGGAGCCTTCGATGCTCTGGAGGGCCAGCAGCCTGCGAATGTAGTCTTCGACCACGTGCGGCTCATATGGCTTTGCCAGATGAGGTCCTTCTTCGCAAAGTTTTCCAGCAGCGGCCGCGGCGCTTTTTGGAGCGCCTGCCAGGATGACTTTTATTTGCGGCCGGTTTTTGCGTGTCCACTGACTAAGCGTGAAGGCATCGAGCGCACCCGTCACGTGAACGCCACAAAACAGAACGTCGATCGGCTGCGCGGAGTGCTGCAGTACGAGTAGTGCTTCGTCGCTGCTCGCCGCTTCGACGACGCGATAGCCGCAATCACGAAGGTACGCAGCGATCGCCATACGCACGAGCACGGCGTCTTCGGCGATGAGGACCGTCGGGCGGCCTTGGGTTATGGTCCTTGGTTTGCTCACCAAGCATCAACGATTTGGCTAATTGCCAAGTTCCGCTTGCGGCAGAAGGCGGCGCACGCAACGCAAAAGATCATCGATGCGGACGGGCTTCGTGAAGCCGGCGTCGAATCCGGCGGAGGTCTCGGGAATGTATTCAGCCGAGATCAGAACAATTTTTATTTCAGGGAATTTTGCGCGCACCCAGCGCGCCAGATCCATGCCATCTAGTCCGCCCGGCATACGAATGTCGGTCAGCATGAGCCTGACCCGGTCGAGGCTCGACAACAACGTCATGGCTTCGTGAGCGTCCGCGGCTTCGCAAACGGTATACCCGGCATCGCGCAGTTCCTCGGCCAAATGCAGCCGAATGAGAACTTCATCCTCCACGACGAGTACCGAACGCTGTGCCAGGACCTCGCCCTTTTCTGCAGGCGCCCGTTCGATTGGAGATCTCCTTCTCTCACCTGCGCGCAGCTAATTCCGCCGACCGATTTGAGTTCCCTCTGACCGGTCCTTACCGCGTCTGAGCCGTCCCGCGATGCAATATCGAGGCCCCCCGCCAATTCGGCAATAAAATTTACAATCCCGAGTGAAACTTATTCCGAGCAAAGGCGTTATATCACTTGGCCAATTCGGGGCTCGATCAATGGCCGGGCGCGTTCCACCGGGACAAGACCGCATCTTGATGCCTTAATACAATATAGCTTTCAGGGTATTCGAGGGTGGCGGCGTGATAGGCGGCAAATCCAATGCTGCTGCTGACCGTCGTCGCCAGCACGAGTTCGACCACCGACTTGGTCGAATCCCACAGCTCGACCCTATATGGAAGGTCTGGCTGCGGTGAAAGATCGGACGGAGAGCTATTGGATCCGGGTGGTAAGCGTTCCGGATCATCGAATGTCGAAAAACGATACCAGGCTCGCAGGCCAGTCATCAGTGAAAAATCCGCCACTCGATCATGAGATCATTAGGCTCATTACTCATATCACTCGTGCAGCTTGACGCAGTGAGATGCATTCCGGCCCATGCGAGAGTATGGTATCTTTGTGCCGTCGCGCAAGCCCTGCCTTCAACCACGTAATTTGCGGAAGTCGTGTTCGCCGATGTCCCCCTCTGAAATCGCCAAAGCTCGACATTTCGATCGGAGCCAACAATTCGAACTTCTGGTTCAGGGGCTCAGCGATTACGCCATTTATATGGTTGATCCGGATGGGTTCATCTCCACTTGGAACGCTGGGGCTGAACGCATAAAGGGCTATGGCGCCTCCGAGATCATCGGCCAGCACTTCTCCCGTTTTTTTACCGAGGAAGACCAGCGTCAGGGGCTTCCGCAGAAGACCATTTCGATCGCCCGCGACGCTGGACGCTATGAGGCCGAAGGGTGGCGCATTCGCAAAGATGGCGGACGTTTCTGGGCCCACTCGATCATTGAAGCTATCAAGGACGAGACGGGCACGATTATCGGGTTCGGCAAGGTCACGCGCGATATAACCGACCGGCACGAGGGGCAGCTTGCGCTGATCGAGAGCGAACGGCGCTTTCGTCTTCTGGTCGACAGCGTCGTCGACTATGCCATCTACATGCTCGACCCGAGCGGCGTCATTACCAACTGGAACGCCGGCGCCGCGCGCATCAAAGGCTTCAGCGCCGACGAGGTCGTCGGCAGCCACTTCAGCAGGTTCTACACGAAAGAGGACCGCTCGCGCGGTCTGCCGGCCATCGCTCTGGAGACGGCGCGGCGTGAAGGCAAGTTCGAAACCGAAGGCTGGCGGTTGCGCAAGGACGGCGGTCGCTTCTGGGCATCCGTTGTCATCGAGCCCATCCGCAACGAAACGGGGGAACTCGTTGGCTTTGCGAAGGTCACGCGCGACATAACGGAGAGGCGAAGCGCTCAGGAAGCGTTGCGCGAAAGCGAGCGGCAGTTTCGCATGCTCGTTTCCGCCGTCATCGACTACGCGCTTTTCATGCTCGATCCCAACGGCGTTGTCGTCAGCTGGAACTCGGGCGCGGCAAAAATCAAGGGCTATCGGTCCGAAGAGGTTATCGGCAGCCACTTCTCGCGATTTTATACCGAGGAAGACCGGCTCGCGGGCGGCCCCGCCCGGGCACTCTACACGGCCGCGCACGAAGGCCGGTTTGAAGGCGAAGGCTGGCGCGTACGCAAAGACGGCACGCGCTTCTGGGCCAACGTCGTCCTGGACGCCATACGGGACGAGAACGGGCACCTCGTCGGCTTTGCCAAGATCACTCGCGATATCAGCGAGCGGCGCGAAGCCCAGATCGCGCTTCAGCGTGCTCAGCAGCAGCTCGCCCACGCACAAAAGATGGAGGCGTTGGGTCAGCTCACGGGCGGCATCGCCCATGACTTCAACAATTTGCTGACGATCGTCGGCGGCCAAGCGCGCATTCTCAAGTCCCAGGTCACGGATCCGCGTGGAAGCAAAGCCCTTGCGAGCATCGAGGCAACCGTTCAACGCGGCGCCTCATTGACCCGGCAGCTCCTCGGCTTCTCGCGCATGCAGAGGCTCGAGCCGCAGCCCGTATCACTCGATGAACGATTGCCTGGTCTGCAGGCCATGCTGTCGACCTCGTTGCCGGTCAATACGCGACTTATCGGCGGCGTGCTTCCCGACACGTGGCTCATCATGTCGGACCCCAATGAACTCGAACTCGCCCTGATGAACCTGGTCCTCAATGCGCGCGACGCGCTGCAAGGAGGCGGTACCATCACCATAACGGCCGACAACGTTACGCTCACCCGCGAGGACAACGAAGAAGGGCTTGAGGGAGACTTCGTGGCGCTCAGCGTCTCCGACACCGGCGCCGGCATTCCCAAGGACGTCCTCAGCAAAGTCTTCGATCCGTTCTTCACGACCAAGGCGACGGGCAAGGGCACCGGGCTCGGCCTTTCACAAGTCTACGGCTTCGCGCATCAATCGGGCGGCACGGTCACGATCGACAGCGAAGTCGGAAAGGGCACGCGCGTGACGATGATCCTGCCGCGCGCGGGAGAAGAACCTCAGACGGGCGCCGCCCCGAAGGATCAGCCGGGCGAGCGCAAGCACGCGCGGATCCTCATTGTTGAAGACAATCCCGACGTCACCGAGGTCACGGCCGCGCTCGTCATGCAGCTTGGCTATACGATCCGGCTCGCCAGCAGTGCGGACGCGGCGATGCGCATTCTCGAACAGGAGTCGTTTGATCTCGTCTTCAGCGACATCATGATGCCCGGCGACATCGATGGGCTGGAATTCGCTAAGCTCGTCCGCCGGACTTGGCCTTCTCTTCCTGTGCTGCTCGCAAGCGGCTCCAACAAGCGCGTTGAAGAGGCTCAAGGCCAGTTCACGACGCTGCAAAAGCCGTATCAGACGGCCGAACTCGATCGCGCGATGCAAAAGTTGTTGCTCGAACGCAGCGAAAGTTTAAACCGGAAAAACTTGGTCGATCTTCAAGACGCCAAGCGGCTGCGCGCAGTGAAAACGGACAACGATAAGTGAGCCGGGCTCCTGCATTCCTGTCGAAGACAGCCCCCGAGCGGGCGAATGAGAGCAGAACGTTTTGGCGCGAATTCTAATCGTTGAAGACGAAGCTCTGATCGCAGAGTTGCTGGCAATGTACATCGAAGAGATAGGGCATGAGACCATCGGTCCTGCGGGCACCGTGGCACAGGCTCTGTCGCTCTTGAATGGTGAACGTCCGGCGTGCGCGATCCTCGATTGCGCGCTTGGCCGCGAAGAGAGCACGCCCATTGCAGAAACGCTCACGAAGGCAGGCATTCCCTTCGCATTCGCGACTGGGCGCGGCGCAGATGCCCTGCCTGAAGGTTTCAAGCAGCGCCCGATGATCTCGAAGCCATACGTTTTCGAGGATGTTGAGCGCGTGCTGTCAGCCATGATCGGCTAAAGCGAAGACAACTTCACAGCGGAAATGCGAGTGTCGCGCGGGTGCCCTGCCCTGCGGCGGAGAGCTTGAGTTCGCCGCCGAGGTTCATCGCCATGGAAGCAATGACCTTGGAACCCAAGCCCGTACCGCCTGCCGGTTCCTGAGCGTTCACGCCAACGCCGTCGTCTTCGACGGCAAGCAAGCCCTTCCCATCGTCAATCTTCAGGATGACGCGGATCTCGCCCACGCGATCCTCGGGGTAGGCGTACTTATAGGCATTGGTGACGAGTTCCGTCGTTATGATGCCCAGGGAGACTGCCTTGTCGGTGGGGATAAGGACCTTCGCGCAATCGAGGCGGATGGGATGGTTTCTACCCTCATCCGTCATCGTGGCTTTGAGTTCTTCAACCAAGCCATCGAGGTAATCGTGGACATCGACGTTACGGACATCTGGCGAGGTATACAGCCGGCGGTGAACGCTTGCGATGGCAATGATCCGAGCTTGGACGCGGGCGAGCAGTTCCCGGGCCGAGTCATCGCGAATGGAATTGCGCTGAAGCCCGACAAGGCCGGCCACGATCGCGAGCGAATTGGCAACGCGGTGATTGACCTCTTTCAAGAGCATTTCGGCCCGGTCGCGCGCCAGCCGCACTTCGTTGTCGGCGGCTTCCTTTTCCCGGCGGAGGCGCTCCTGCTCCAGCGCCGTAGCGATGGCCTTTGCCAGGAGTTCGCGGAAATGGCCCTGGACATCCTTCCAGACGTAATCCACGGCGCCTGACTTCATGGCCGTGACGGCGATGTGACTGTCTTCCGACCCGGTCACATAAACGACTGGCGGCGCTTCGGGGAGCGCACGGATGCTGCGAAGAATATCGAGGCCCGTCTGTCCCGGCAGATGGTGATCCAGCGCGACGATGTCGAAGCGGCTGCTTTGTAGAAGCTCCAAGCCTTGCGTGCCCGAGGGCGCGATAATGACTTCGAAGCTATGCGCTTCGAGCGTTTTTTGAACTAGCCGGGCGATGCCGGGATCATCGTCGATGTACAGGACCCTGGCGCGTGACATCGTCACTGAGTTTCCGGGACCTGGATCACGGCGAAGAACAGCCCGAGCTGACGAATGGCATTGGAGAAGTTGTCGTAGTCGACGGGCTTGGTGATGTAGACGTTGGCGCCAAGATCGTAGCAGCGTTGAATTTCGCGCTCGTCGTCGGTCGTCGTCAGGACGACTACGGGAATGCGGCGGGTATGTTCGTTGGCCTTGATCTTTTCAAGGATGCTTACCCCCGTCATATCCGGCAGGTTCAGATCAAGTAGAACCAGCAGATGCCGGCCGATGCTGATTTCGCCACTGCCATCAGGCCCGAAAAGGAAAGCCAGCGCATCCGTCCCATTGGCGAAGGGGATGATCTCATTATTTACGCCGGCGCGGCGAATATTCCGCTCGATCAGGCGAGCGTGCCCGGCATCGTCTTCGATCATTACGATCCGTACTGGATTTCCACTCACGTGATCATTTCCCCCGGATAATCAATTTAATTGGCAGGCTCACCCGGAAGGTGGTGCCACGGGCCAACGCGGATGTCATCGTTATTTCGCCGCCGAGCCTTCTGACGAGGGTCCGGACATGCGCTAGGCCGATGCCCTCGCCTTGCTGATCCTGCGGTCCAGCCCGGCGAAATAGATCAAAGACCCTTTCCTGATCCTCAGGTCCGATTCCCCGGCCATTGTCTTCCACGTCGATATCGACCATTCCCCAGCGGCTCGAAGCTTGCCGGATCGTCACCACAGGCGGCCGGTCCTTCGCCCTATATTTCAGGGCATTGTCGACCAGATTTCCAAATATTTGCTCAAGAGCCAGCCGGTCGGACTCGATTGTGGAGAGTGGTTTGAGGATACGAACTTCCCCACCGACGGTGGAGACACGGTGCTGAACACCATCGGAGA
Source organism: Hyphomicrobium sp. (assembly GCF_035687085.1). Lineage (GTDB taxonomy): Bacteria > Pseudomonadota > Alphaproteobacteria > Rhizobiales > Hyphomicrobiaceae > Hyphomicrobium_B. The sequence goes on from NZ_DASRYS010000014.1 coordinate 67,427, forward strand.
TGGAATCGAAGAATTCGTTGAGGTTTATGCGCTCTGGAGCCAGCACCCTTTGGCCTTCGCGGGACAGCTTCAATATCGCTTTGATCAGGCCGTCCATTTTCTGGGTCGAGGTGCGAATAAACCCGATCGATTCCGGGAGATCGGTCGCGATCGCGGTTTTGGCTGCCTCGCCGTGGGGGAGCGCCTCAATGCCCGGATCGTTCGTCAACTCCCGCAACGTTTCGAGGCTCGCCTCCAGCTCGCTCGTGTATCCCATGACGTTGACCAACGGCGCACGCAGATCGTGGCTGACGATGTAGGCGAAGCGCTGGATCTCCTCGTTTGCCCGTTGCAGATCGGCCGTTCGCTCTTTGACGCGGCTTTCCAGCCCGGCGTTAAGTTCGCCGAGTTCGTTTCGGGCCGCAACCAGTTGCCGCGTGTATCTAATGATCGTCGCTATTCCGCCTAATGCGGTGAGCAGAATGAAGCTGCCGGCCAGGAGCGCGAATTGACGGGCCATGGCGGTGTCGAGGCGCTGCTCCTCCACGCCTTCGCTCAGGTTCCTGTCGATCTGGTCCAACACGGCGGAGATCCCACCGCGGATCTGGTCCATCAGTTCCTTGCCGGTGTCACTCTTGACGATTGCAAGGGCTTCCGACGCCTTTCCAGCGTCATAGGCCTTGATCGTCTCCGCCAACTCGGAAAGCTTCAGATCAATTGCTTTCTCGACTTGCGCAATTTTGGCAGCTTCCTGCGGATTACCCGTTAGCGACGCGCGGACGACGGCAAGCCGATCGGGCATATTGGAAACCGCGGCTTGGTATGGCTGGAGATAGTGGGCCTCACCTGTCAGCAGATAGCCTCTCTGGCCCGTTTCCGCGTCCTGGACGGTCGAGAGAAGGCGCACGAGCGCGGTGCGCTGAGCACGGGTCTGCAGCACGCCTTCCGTCGTCGTTTGGGTTCTCTGGACGAGCCAGAACGAGGCCCCGATCAGAAGGGCGAGAGCCACGAAGCCGGCAATGGCAAATGCATACGTTGTGCGGAGAAGTCGTTGGGGACTGGGGGGCATTTCGCTCTTGGGAAAACTTTTAGCAGAGCCTTATTACCAACCACCTCCCCCTGTGGCCAGCCTTCTTAGGCCGAATTATCTGCCTCGACCCTGTGCGATAGGCCGGATGCACCAGCGGCTTAGGCTTGCGGTCTACGGCTTTGGGGGCCGCGTCCTTTCACCCGCCCGAGGCGGGTGGAACCGGCAGTGGCCACACGAATTTAGAGTAGTATGAGCGACCGTATCCTGGATGACGCCAGAGAGGCGTTTTTATTCGTTAATTCCGATCGCACCTTGAATGCCGTCTCGCTTCGTCGCGACGGGCGGGATCTTCCGCAAACCGGCGAGAGCCAGTGGCGGTTTGAGCGGGAATTCCCACTTGGTGTGCATGAAGCCACGCCATTCGGGCTGGACCCAGAACCCATCCTTCGCGGTGTAGCGTCCGATGGATATTTCGTCTGGCCGGTCGAGCATGTGCAGCCGTTTGGAACGTCTCAGTGAGTTTGAGTGAGTTGAGTAGCCGGCGTACCAGTCCTGAGCCACCGCGGCCCCCGCCTGAGCCGGCTGGGCCTCAGCGGCATTGGGTCGAGATTTTTACCGACGGCGTGACAGAGCGGCTGAAGGAAGTTCTCCAGGAAGATATGGATTGGATGACGTCGCGCCCAATCTTGGAGCGCCTCAATCGCCTGTACGATATCGAACAGACGCGCGGATCGGAAAAGGACGTTTCAGACATCACTCGTCCTTCTGTCCAAAGACCAGGATCCAGCAGATAATCGCTCCCGTAATCGTCTGCAGCGCCAGAATGATTTCAAGAGGCAACAGGTTAGCGGTCATCTCATCTGTCCTTTCCCATTCGCAGAGAAAACCGCCCCAGAGCGATGCCAGTTCCGGCTGTGAAGAACGCCGCTGTGGATAAGGAATTCAGGCCCGCTGATACAGATACGGCAAAAAAACGTGCGGAGACGTTTCCGCTCCGCACGCGCCATATCGAAGGCATATGTCTTTAATTTCAGGCCCGCCGCACCATGCCGACGATAAAGAGCAGGATTAAAGATCCGATCACGGCTGCCACGATATTTCCTGCCGTCGACTCCGTATAAAGACCCATCGCTTGGGCGAGGATTCCGGCGATACCTGCGCCCAGAATGCCAATGACGATGTTGCCGATCAATCCAAAGCCATAACCCTTGACGAGAAGCCCCGCGAGCCACCCCGCGATTGCACCAATGATAATCCAGGCTAAAACGGATTCTGGAGCGAGCATGTGTGACTCTCCTTTGTTTTGAGGTGTTCCCGTAGGCCTCCTTGAATTCCTCAAAACCAAATAAAGTTCCAAATTGTCACAGAACGTTTTCAGATGTGGCAGGCGCACCACTATCTTTTATCAAGCGTCGTCAGCGGATTGTTCGACGGCGCATTGCCGGTTCCGACTTTTTCGGTGGGATTTGGATCCGGCGCAGGGGGCGCTTCGGCGGTTCCATAGAATTGCCAGCCCGCAATTGCCGCCAGGACAGCAACTGCGACGACGATCGCCGAGCTGCGGAAGACTAGGGTTCGGCGCGCGCTCGCCTGGTTCGGTGTATTCATTCGAGTTTGGCCTTGCTGGTTGAGTTCTTTCGCCCGCGAAGGGCATGCGGCTCAACGAGATCGAGGCGCGAAAGGTTGCGCGTGGTCAACCTGAGCTACATCGGGCGGCGGCCAAAGGGTGCTCGGCCAAGCTCTTCAGATCAGTTCGTGAACGCTGAATTGCTCGCCAGCATCGGTCCATAGGCGCTTGGGCTTCCAGCCGGCCTTGCTTGCCAGCTCACGGAACTCTGAGACCGCATACTTATAGGAGTTCTCAGTGTGGATTGTTTCACCCTGGGAGAAGTGGAAGCGGCTCCCGGCGGCCATGACGTCCTGAACGCGGTCGCTAACGAGATGCATCTCGATCCGGCCCGCGCGCGGATTGTAGAGAGCCTTATGACGGAAAGCGGCCAGATCAAATGTGCCAGCGAGTTCGCGATTGATGCGGACGAGGAGGTTCAAATTGAATTCGGCCGTGACCCCTGCGCTGTCATTATAGGCATTCACGAGGACGCGTGGATCCTTCTTCAGATCGACGCCGATGATCAAGCGCCCCCGATCTCCCAGCACGTTTCTGAAGCTCCTCAGCAGGGCGACCGCCTCATTCGGAGAAAGATTTCCGATAGTCGATCCAGGGAAGAAGCCTGTCTTGTTAGAACCGGCAAACTCATCGGGGAGCTCTGGCAGATTGGAGAAGTCCGCCACGAGCGGCCTGATGTCGAGCGCTGGATAGCGGCCTTGCAAGCGCGCAGTCGCCTCCGACAACGCAGATTCCGAAACGTCCAACGGCATGTACGTCACGCGACCAGCAATATGGTCGAGGAGGATTTCGGTTTTCAGGCTCGAGCCGGAGCCGAATTCCACCAGAACATCGCCGCTTGAAATACCATCGACGATTTCGGCTGCGCATTGCTTGAGGATGCCGATCTCGGTGCGCGTTGGATAATACTCTGGGAGTTCTGTGATTTCCTCAAATAAGCTGCTGCCACGAGCATCGTAGAGGAAGCGGCACGGCAGCGTCTTCTGCGGGCGAGATAAACCTTCAATGACACTCGCCCCAAAATCATCCGCCAGCGCCGTTGTGCCCGGCAGCGGCAAGGTCTCAAGGTTCGGAACGTGGCGCATCACTCAACCTCCGCCGCGAGACGCAAGCCGAGGAACTGCCAGCGCTGATGGGGATAAAAGAAATTGCGGTAAGTCACGCGGGAATGGCCCGCCGGCGTTGCGCATGAGGATCCCCGCAGCACGTGTTGCCCGACCATGAACTTGCCGTTGTATTCGCCGATTGCGCCTGCGGGCGGGCGGTAGCCCGGATATGGCAGATAGGCGCTCGCCGTCCACTGCCAGACTTGGCCGAAGAGCTGCTTTGGCCCTTTTGAAGCCGATGTTTCACTTCGCTGCGGACGCAACACGCCAGATGATTTCGCTGCTTCCTGCCCGTCTGAAAGGGCCGCCGATTCCCATTCGAATTCGGTGGGCAAACGCTTGCCGGCCCAGCGGGCGAAGGCGTCGGCTTCATAATAGGATACGTGGGTCACGGGTTCTGCGGGCGCCACCGGCCGAAGACCCTGGAGCGACATCTGCGACCAGCTGCTGTCCGTCTGCTCCCAATACAGCGGGGCCTCCCAGCCCTCTCGGTTGACGGCCGCCCAACCGTCCGCCAGCCAGTGCGCTGGCGTCGCGTAACCGCCATCTTCCATGAATTCGAGCCATTCGGCATTCGTGACGAGCCGGTTGGCAAGCTTGAACGGCTGAATGAGCGCGTCATGCGAAGGCAGTTCATTATCCCAGCAATAACCTTCGCCGGAGTGACCGATCTTCACGATGCCGCCGGGGTACTCCGTCCATCCAAGCGGCTCGGGTCCGGTGAAATCGACAGCGGAGGGTTTGGCTTGATACGCGGGGCGCAGAGGGTTTGATGCAAGCAGCGCCAGTATGTCGGTCAACAACAGTTCTTGATGCTGTTGCTCGTGGTTGATGCCGATTTCGAGCAGCCGGGCGACTTCGTCTTGATCAGTCCCATCGCTTGCGAGAAGACGCCGAAGCGCCTCGTCGACGTGGGCTCGATATTGGAAAACGCGCTCGGATGTTGGCCGCGTCAGCAGGCCTCGTTTTGGCCGCGGATGACGAGGGCCGAGGCTCTCGTAGTACGAGTTGAAGCAATAATTGAACGCCTCGTCGAAAACTTGATAGCCGGCGAGGTGCGGCTTCAAGACAAAGTTCTCAAAGAACCAAGTCACGTGTGCGAGGTGCCACTTCGTCGGGCTCGCATCATCGGAGGCTTGCACGACCATATCTTCGGCCGAAAGCGGCTCGGCCAAGTCCATCGAGTGCTGTCGCGTCTTGAACAGACGCGCAGACAGCGCGTCGCGGACGCTCGTGCTTGCCTCATCAGCCGGCAGCAGTAGGGAGCCGTCGGTTTGCTCGTGGGGTGCCTTGCCGGCTGCAGGATTTTCCAAACGCTGTTCTCTGGATTTTTCGCCTGCGCCGCCGCGCGCAGCTAAAAGGTCAATTCGCCTAAACTCAGAGCTTCCAAGATAGTTCCCTCAGCGGCTGCCAAAGTCGCCGAGCAAGCGGACCTGAGCCCTTCTTTTGCTTCTCTACTTGTTTTGTTTTGGCTTCGATTTTTCGTGCTTCTCGCCGTATTTCATTCCTTCGAGCTTGATGCCGTCAGGATCTAAGAAGAAGACGGCGTAGTAGTCTTCATAATACTCATCGGCAGGATCGACAATTTCCACGCTGTTCTTCTTAAGATACTCCTGCAGTTCATCGACGTCTTTTCGGTTGCGAAGCTGGAAGGCGTAATGATGCAGCCCGACGTCGCCGGTCCGGTGTTTATGCTTCCGTCCATCCGCGTCGGCCTGCGTAATCCAATAGCGGGTCTTGCCGTTCGTCCAGCCAATCGAGTTCTCGTATTCATCCAGCACGTCGAAGCCGAGGAACTCGAAGAGGCCGCCGTAGAAGGCCTTTGATTTTGCAAAGTTGCTGACGCGGATCGCTAAATGGTCGATGCCGGCGACGCGCGACATGGCTGCACTCCATTCTGCTCACTCGGTTCAGTTCTCGAGAAGGTGTTCCAGGCGGATAGGCAAATGCCGGATGCGCTTACCCGTTGCATGGAAGATCGCATTGGCAATTGCCGCGTTCGTCCCGACGTTGCCGAGTTCGCCCAGACCCTTGATGCCCGCCGGATTGACCTCGTCATCGACTTCGGGAACGAGGATGACCTCGACATCTGCAATATCCGCATTCACCGGCACGAGGTAGTCCTGAAGCTCGCGATTGACATAGCGCGCATTGCGCGGATCGACCTGCGTCTCTTCCAGCAGCGCTGAACTCATGCCCCAGATCATGCCGCCCATCAGCTGGCTTCGGGCCGTGCGGGTATTCATAATGCGACCGGCTGCGAACGCGCCGACCATGCGAGGCACGCGGATTTCGCGCGTTCGGGCATTGATGCGGACCTCGACAAACTCGGCGCCAAACGCGTACATCAGCTTCTTGCCGTGCGAACCGCCAACGAACGTGCTTTTGCCGGTATAGAGCGAATGCACCGCATCCGCGGGCGCGCCTTCCGGTACGAACTCGGCATACTCTTCGACCATGCCGGCGCCGAGAATTTTGAACACGTCCGAGAGCTTCTGCGAGCGTCCGTCCTTGGCGACGACTTCGCCGTTCTTGAGATCGAGATCGGCAATCGGCTTGCCGACGAGCGGGCCATCGTTCGATCGAACGGCAGCTTCGAAGAGCCTGCGCCGTATTCCCTCGCAGGCCTTGAGCACCGTGGAACAGACACTCGCAGTGCTGTTCGAGCCGCCTGCGACGGGCGCGGGCGGATGATCGCTGTCTCCCATTTCGCACTGGACCGCCGTGATATCGAGCCCAAGTCTCTCGGCCGCCATTTGGGCTGCAACGGTCCGGATGCCCGTGCCGATCTCATGGGAGGCGCTTTGAACGTCAGCAGTACCGTCGGCAGACAGGCGGACGCGCGCAGTGGCGGCCCCAACATGGGTTGGATATACGGCGGTCGCACAGCCCCACCCGATCATCCAATCGCCATCGCGCATGCTGCCAGGGGCTTTGACTCGGTTTGACCAACCGAATGCTTTGGCCGCCTCGTCGTAGCATTCCATCAACGAGCGGCTGCTGTATGGCTTGCCTGAGATGGGATCCTTGTGGGTGTCGTTGAGGCGCCGAAGTTCGACGGGGTCCATATCCAGCTTGTAGGCCAGTTCGTCGATCGCACTTTCGAGCGGGAACATATACGGCGTTTCGGGCGGAGATCGCATGTACCCCGGCGTTTGCCGGTCCGCCTTCACAAGTTCGACTTTGCTTGCGACTGCGCCGTATGCGTACATTCGCGATGTCGTATCGACGCCACCGACCACGTAATTATCGATGCGGGACGTCAGCTCGGTCCCTTCGTGGCTGAATGCCAAAAACTTGCCGTCGCGGGATGCTCCTAGGCGAAGGCGATGCTTCGTCTCCGCGCGGAACGTCGTAGTCGTGAATCCTTGCATGCGTGTTACGACGCAGCGGACCGGCCGGTTGAGACGGCGCGCGGCGACGGCGACGATCGCCGTCCGCGGCGTCATCGGTCCCTTGGAGCCAAACGCGCCTCCGACGTACGGGCTCACGACGCGAACGTTCTTTGGATCCAACTGCAGCTGCTTGGCGATTTCCGCTTTGAAGCCGTAAACGTTCTGCGTCGGTTCGTAGACGGTCAGCTGATCGTGCGTCCAGGCGCAAGTCGTGGAGAAAAGCTCGATCGGGTTGTGTGTCTCGGGGGCGGTCGCATATTCGGCATCGATCTGCACAGGGGCGCTTGCGAACGCAGCTTCGAAGTCGCCAGCCTTGAGATCTTCCGGATACATCGGGCTAACGCCCGCTGCAGGGATCGTCTCCGTGCCCGGGGAATCCAGCGTCGCGCTCGCGGGCTGCTCCGCGTAGGTCATGCGCACTAGAGATGCCGCTTGAGATGCGGCTTCGAACGTGTCGGCGACGACGAGCGCTACGATCTGCCCGTCATGGACGATTGTCTTCTGATGCAGCGGTGCCAACGACGTCGATGTTGAATTGGAATACTTGGGGGCCTTGACGCCACTCATGTCGCCATAAGTGACGATATCGAGAACGCCCGAAACGGCCTTTGCCTCCGAAAAATCCATCCAGGTGACTTCACCGTGCGAAATGGGGCTAGTCACCAGCACGGCGTGAGCGAAATTGTTCAGTGGAATGTCGGCAGCGTAAGGTGCTTCGCCCGTTACCTTCAGTCGGCCATCAATGCGCGGCGCGGGCTGACCTTGATTTTGACGCGGCTCGGGAGCGGCTGGCTGCAGCATTTCTCAGATCCTCATCGCCTTCGCTTCGAGCAGTGCACGCACAATGGCGGCCTTGCCGGCCGGCACCTTGAATTTATTGTATTGGCGGGGCTCGGCTCCGGCAAAGGCCGCTTCGGCCGCCTTTGCCGCCAACCTTTCATCGAGGATGTTGCCTCTGATGACCGCTTCGGCCTCGCCCGAGCGCCAGGGCACCGTTGCCACGCCGCCGAGCGCGAGCCGCACGTCGCGAACCCTGTCACCATCGAGATCGAGAGCCACCGCAACGGAGGCAACCGCAAACTGGTAAGACTGGCGGTCGCGGATTTTCAGATAATGAGAGCGGCGCGTGTGCGGTCCGGCGGGGACGTCAATAGACGTGATCAGTTCGCCCGGCTCTAGGACTGTCTCGACTTCCGGTGTATCGCCCGGAAGCCGGTGCAATTGTCCAAACGGAATCTGACGATTGCCGTTCGGTCCGGCCGTCGAAACAATCGCATCGAGCGCGATGAGCGCCTGGGCAAAGTCACCGTGGTATGTCGCGATGCAGGCTGGGCTGGTGCCGAGAACCGCGTGTTCACGGTTGATGCCCTCAAGCGCAGAGCATCCCGATCCCGGCTGACGCTTGTTACAAGGCCAAGACGTTTCGCGGAAATATTGGCAGCGCGTTTTCTGCAGAATATTGCCGCCTAGGCTCGCCATATTGCGGATTTGCTGACTGGCAGCCAGCATGAGGCTTTCTGCTATGACCGGATAATCGCGTTTGATATCCGGGTGGTCCTGAGCTTCCGCCATGCGCACCAGCGCACCGAGGTGAAGACCTTCGCTCGTCACGTCGATGCGCCCATGCACGTCCTTGGCGAGGACGTTGATGTCGACCAAGCGATCCGGTTGAAGTACGTCGAGCTTCATGTAGTCGACGACATTCGTGCCGCCGGCGATGAATTGCGCCCGGGCCGCGTGGGCTGCGGCGGCTGCAACCGCGTCGCCCGTATCGCGGGCTTTGTAGTATCCAAACCTATTCATCAGGCCCGCTCCATTTCAGCTTTGGCCTGTCTCACAGCAGCGACGATGTTGGGGTAAGCGGCGCAGCGGCAGAGATTGCCGCTCATGAACTCGCGGATCTCATCGTCGTCGTTGGCATGGCCTTCGTTGATGCACGCAACGGCCGACATGATTTGGCCCGGCGTGCAGTAGCCACATTGGAGGCCATCGTTGTCGATGAAGGCTTGCTGGACCGGATGCAGCTTGCCCTCGGGACTCGCTAGACCTTCAATCGTCGTGACGGCTTCGCCTTGGGCCATGACGGCGAGAGTCATGCATGAGAGCACACGCTGACCAGCGACGTGGACGGTACATGCGCCACACTGGCCGTGGTCACATCCCTTTTTTGTGCCGGTCAGTCCGGCATGATCGCGGATGGCATCGAGAAGGCTTGTGCGCGGGTCTAAGGTTAGCCGGTAATTCTCGCCGTTGATGCTTAACTCGACGGCTTCCGTCTCACTTGCGCCGCCCGCTGGGGCACTGGCAAAGGGAATGAACGGCATCCCGGCGGAGATCTCAGACGCCTCAGAGGACTGCAGATCCGAAACATCTCTTTGCATTTTTTGGAACTCCTCGCCCGGCAATCGCCATGCAAACCCCGGGGGCCGGGGCAGAGTTCCGTGATAGCTGGGGGTCCGGCAACCCTCCCTCGGAGGGCTAAGGGCTTAGCGCGAAGGCTGGACTTGCGGTTTGATCCGCAGATCCCGAAAGCTTCATGCCGCGCCGATAGACGGCATCGAGTTCGCGCGCCATGTGATCGAAGGTGCGCTGCGGGTGGATGTTGCTGCGAAGCCTGCGGAGTTCGCAAGGAGCTGCGAGAAGGCGCGCGATCCGCTCGGCCAATTGGCCGGCTTCGCCGGGCGCGAATAATAGGCCATCAACATTATGGCGAATGCGCTCGGCGATCCCGCCAAGACGGCTTCCTATGACCGGGAGTCCTGCCGCCATAGCTTCATAGACCGCCAGCGGCCCCGTCTCGAGCCATACCGATGGCACGAGACAAGCGTCATGCGTGACGAGTTCGTGTAGCATTTCTTCAGCCAGCACCGTGCGAGGCGGCAGCAGCCGCTTGTCCCTGGCGAAGGGTTTCAACAGCTTCGTTCCGTAGGCGGAGTCCCAGCCCGGGCCCAAAAGCGAAACCGTCAGAGGCGCGCGCTGATCGATCAGCTTCAGCGCGCCAAGGATCGTCTCGATACCTTTGACGTCACTACACCGTCCAGCGAACACAAGGCGCAGCGGCCGCGTTTCGTTGAATTCCTCCGGGACAGAAATATCGGGCGCTATTGGATCTTGCGAGACACCCATTTCAATAAATTCGATTTTTTCATCGGGCACCCCATTCGTGCGCAGCACGCCGGCGATCCACCGCGATTGGATGTGAAATACGTCGACGAGGCCCACCGCGGTGCGGAAGGCCTCGATGAAGCTTTTCGTCATTGATCGCGATGAGAAGATGCGGCCGATCACACTCCCTTCACGCGCTTTCCCAAACTCAGTCCGCGCGAGAAGCTCTGCGAGCTGCGCTGGCATCCCACGATTTGCCAAGCGGCAACGTGTGCAGCGGGTGGTCTCAAGCCGGCCGTCGCACGGCGAAAATCCGTTTTCAAGCAGCCCGGTCTGCGGGCATGAGATGCCGCCCGTGTGATAGGTGACGACGGTCCGAGTACCAGCGGCTTTCGCCGCCTCCAGGTGCAGCAGCCCGGCTGTCATACTCAGCGTGTGAAAGTGCGCGACCTCGGGCTGCAACTCTTCGAAGAGTTCTTGGAGGCCGGGCGCAGCCTGCGGGCGGCGCGCATAATAGGCCTTCCTGTTTGCGCCGAGGACCGGGGGCAAAATACGGATTTCCAAATCTGGAGCCCTGGATTGCTCAGCACTGCAATCGGGTTCTTCCGCACGTTCATTGAGAACGATGATTGGCCGCCAGCCGAGGCCAGCTTGCCGCCTGGCCAAAGCGCGTATGAACGTATTTGAGCCGCCGCCTCCCGTGATGCTTGAGGCTCCGGCGAAATGGAGGCAGATCGGGCGGCTATCGGTTGGCGCCCGTTCCATGTCCATCATGTTCATGGTGCTAGGCTGGGCTTTGCGAAGCGACCCGCCGCAGTACGGGCGGACACGCCTTGGATGGCAAACTCCGAGCGCCGCGGAGCCTCTTCACAGTCTCGTAGATTTGCCGCTCGTCGCGTGTCAGCAACGCGGGAGCGCGCAGCGCCGCGAAGAGGGAGAGGCACGATGCGCGGTTCAATCGTCCAAGAAGCGCATGCTTGATGATGCGAGCACAGCCCACGCCGGCGGCACGCCACGGCTGGTCCATAGCTTCGATAATCTTCGTATACTGGCCGTGCACTGCAAAGCCTGCGCCGAAGTTTGCAAAGAGACGCTTCGCATAAGAGACCGACAGCCTCCCAGGCGCGATATCGTGCTTGAACCGCAAGCTTTCGCTGAAGATCAGCCTGTATCCGGCGGCTGAGAGGCATGCTGAAATCTCCAGGTCTTCCCCCGACAGCAGCTCTGCACCCTTCCTTCCACTGAGCGCGGGAAAGCCCGGGAGCGAGTACAGGTGTCTGATGAAGTCCCGCCGCATGACGAGCCCCGCGCCCCATAGTGCGCTGACCAACGTTTCTGTTGCGGGCGGATCGGGCAGATACGCGATCTTCGAGATGGGAACACCTACGGCGAAGCCCCACGAGAACGTGTAGAACCATGGCGGCAACACTTCCGGGTTGGCCGGCGTGGAGCAGCCACCTGCGGCGCCGACATCGGAGTCGCGCATAATCCTTGCGGCCTGCATGAGATAGTCTTCGGCAAGCCAATTATCGTCATCACAGAAGATGACGATGCCAAACGACGCGGCGCGAACTCCGGCGCAACGCGCATAGGCGAGACCCGCCTGTGGCTCTTTGATGATCGAGAACGAGAACCGATCGTTGCCGCAGGAGCTCCACATCTCTTCGGCGCGTCTCGACGTGCCATCGGTTGAATCGTTATCGACGAGAATGATTTCGACGGGGAAGTCCGCCTCACAGCGCGCGAGAGTCTCGAGCGTCGGGCGAATGCGGTCGGCGCTGTTGTGCGCACAGATGATGACGCTGATGCCGTTCATATCAGCGCACCGGGAGGCGAACGCCGTACCGCTCTCCAACGGAACGATTGAGCAAACGGAGGTAATGCGTGGGGTGATACTTTCCCTGCGAGAGGTCACTGAGCCTTCGCGCAAGCGGCGAGTCTGGAAAATCCATATGCCGTGTCATTTCGGGATGGATGAGATGTTGGATGCGCGGCTCTTTGCCAGCGCCTTCGGGGTCGCGGCGTGCTGAGAAAAGATTTTGCCGGTACCAGGGCTCGATCATGCCATCGTTCCAGATCTCGGACCGCATGTCGTCACGACAAACGTAGCCCTGTGCATTGAACAAGGCTTGCCAGTAGGTTGGCCATTGGCAATTCACGTGGTGTTCGCCGTGTTGGCCCGGAGCCGCCGCCGAGAAGAATATGAGGTCGCCATGTCTGCAAAGCGTCTCGACAATGGTGCCGGCGAATTCTGCATGCAGGTGCTCGGCGACCTCAAGGCATAGGACGACGTCGAAGCGCCTACCCAGAGACACCGGCCGGCGCAGATCGAACGTCGCAATACGATTGGCTTCAACGTGAAGCTCTGCCGGATCGGCCGCTACGCCATCGAAGCCGAATATGTCATCTATGCCCATCTCGCGTGCGGCGCGAAGCCAGTTTCCGAGGCCTGCGCCAACATCGAGCAAACTCGCGCATGGCGTGCCCGAGAGGAGATAGGCCAGCGCGTGCCGCGCGCCCGCCAACGAATGGGTGTTACGATTGAAGTGGTAGGAAATCTCGCTCATCGATGATCTCTGCCCTGTGGGTGTCGTTGACGGCATCTGAGTTCTTCGCAGGCGCGCTCATAGGATCGCGCGGCAGGGCTCAGGCAAGTGGAAAGCTTCGGACGTCGCAGTGCCCCATTCAGCGGGCCAATCGAGATGACCAACGGCCGAGGCTGGTGGCAGCAGGCGGTGAGCGTCGTCCTCGCCTATGGCAAAGTTCAAAACATCAATTCTTGCATCATAGTCTTCATGCCAATCGCCCAGCCACGCTGACAGCGAATACCTGCCCGGGCGGATCGGCAAGCGGCGCACCTCGCATCTCAGGACGCCGTGGGACATGCCGTTCACGCGACTCCGGCTCGGATGAAACCGGCTATTCGATCCCCAGACCGGTTCACCGGTATCGGCGCGCAGGACAATTCCACCAACTGCCGTGGACAGCGGCCTCGGCGAAGCAAATTGAATATCGACGATCAAGTCACGGTTGACGAGCGCTTCGCCGTTTACGGCGATTGCGGTTATCGCGGGGCGCGTCGCCGTTGCCACGAACGAAATCGAATGCGCGGCATCGCTCGTATTCAGGTACTGCTTGACGACGGCATCAACGGAGCCATCGAGCACTACACGTCCATTGGCGAGGAGAAGGCCGCGGTTGCAGAGCGCTTTGACTGCCGCCAAGTTGTGACTAACGAATAAGACGGTTCGCCCCTGCCCCGCGACGTCTTTCATCTTGCCCAGGCATTTCTTTTGGAACTCGGCATCGCCGACGGCCAGAACTTCGTCAACGACAAGAATTTCAGGCTCCAAATGCGCCGCAACTGCGAACGCCAAGCGGACATACATTCCGCTGGAATAGCGTTTGACGGGCGTATCCAGAAATTTCTCGACCTCCGCGAATGCAACGATCTCGTCGAACTTGCGGTCGATCTCGATGCGCTTCATGCCAAGGATGGCGCCGTTGAGGTAGATGTTCTCGCGTCCGGTGAGTTCGGGATGAAAGCCGGTGCCGACTTCGAGCAAGCTTGCAAGCCGTCCTCTTATTTCCACGCGCCCGCATGTCGGGTCGGTGATGCGCGACAAAACCTTTAGAAGAGTGGACTTCCCCGCCCCGTTACGACCTACTATGCCCACGACATCGCCACGTTCCAGTTCGAACGAGACCTCCTTCAGGGCCCAGAATTCCTCCAGTTCGTCTCCGGCAATGAGCTGGCGGCCAAGCGCGACATCGAACGCCCCGCGCAGAAAACGCGATGCAGAGCGCGTCAGCACATCGCGTAGCGCAGTATAGCGTTCGGGCTTTGCTTTATGCCCGATGAGGTAGCGCTTGCCGAGCCGATCGGCGCGAATGACAATGTCCGTCATTTTGAATTCGAAGCTTTAGATGAGATCCGCGAATGCGCGCTCGGTTCGGCGAAAGTATCTGAGGCCGAACCACATCATGAACCCTGCAACGCCGATACTGGCGAAAAGGCCCGGCGGGTAAATTTGGCTTTCACCGCCCAGGAGGCACCAACGAAACCCGTCAATGACCCCGACAACGGGATTGAGACTGTACCAGAAGCGCATGTCCGACGGGATGATGTCGCTGGAAAAGCCTACGGGGGAAACGTAAAGCCCGAATTGGATTACAAAGGGAATAGCGTACCGCACATCGCGGTATTTGACATTGAGCGCGGTGATGTAGAGCGCGGGTCCAAGGCTGGCAATGACAGCAAAGCCGATGAAGACGGGCAGGAACACCACGTGCCAGCTCGGCGCATATCCATACCATGCCATCAGGCCGAAAAAGATTGCGAGGTTGATCACGAAGTCGACGAGCGCGACGACTCCTGCTGAAGCGGGAACGATCAAGCGCGGAAAATAGACCTTACCAATCAGGTTCGCGTTATTGATGAGGCTGCTCGAGGCTTCGCTGAGAACGCTCGAGAACAGAAACCAGGGAAGCATGCCCGCGAATACGAGTATCGGATACGGCACGCCGCCGTTGCTTGGCAGCTTTACAAGCTTGCCGAAAATCACAGTGAAGATGACCACAGTCAGCAGCGGGCGGATGACAGCCCAAGCGACACCAATGATGGTTTGCTTGTAGCGAACAGCAATGTCTCGCCAGGCCAAAATGGCGAACAGCTCGCGGTAGTTCCAAAGGTCGGACCAGTAATTCCGCTCGCTGAGCGTGGCCTCCAGGACGTGCAAGCGCGTGTTCTCAGGTCGAGAAATCGGCCAATTCCTTTGGTTTTTCGATGATGGAAGCTGTCGATAACGTGGAGTGCGACAATCGCCGAAGCGATGGCATCACGTTGTTTGACTGTGAGAAAATCTACCGAACTACGGGTGAAACCTGTTCACCCGAAATCAGAAAGAGGGCATGTCTAACGTTTCGCCCGGCGCGAACTATGCGTTTCGCTGCTTTGTGTTTTCTTGCAGATAACGAAGTAGACCGTCAACCTGATAAGATATGTTTTATCATGCAGGTGTGGACATTTGGCCACCTCAGGTTGCGCCCTGCAAACGGAGAGCGTCTTCGGCCAGTGCATTCGGGAGCACCGTAGAATTGGACGCTGTGTACTGACGCTTCGAAACGATCAGTCAACCTTTCTCACCGAATCCGCTGCGCGTCGCAGGGTTCGCGGGTATGTGAAATCCGCTTCAAATTTTCGCTAATTCACCTCAATCCCGGGGCGCAGAAGTTGGCGACCGATCCTCATAGTGATGATGGAAGCGACGTCGTGCGCCGTCTTCGTGACAGACGCTTCACGCAGCAACGCGAGCCAACCAACAGCCCGTCTGAACAGAACGAGATTCCCGCGTTCCTATCTTCGGCTCCTGATGGTGAGCAGCAGCGAACCTTCACGCGTTCGCCGAGATGGAGAAATTGGATTGAGGTTTCTTCTAGGCTTCTCTCCCGGCTTACGGCTTGGCGTCCGACTAAAAATGAACTGGCTATCTACGCGCGCGCTGCGCTTGCCTTTGTTCTGCTTCCCCTCGCAGTTGCGTCGTCACCGATCGTATCGCGTGCGCCTGGCAACGACCGCGACTTCTCAATTGCCGAAAGCCGAATGAGTTTTGGTCAAGGCTTGGGCCGACGGCTTGCATCCGAGCCAGCGATCGATCTTTCGGCAGACACGAGTGCCCGCTCCGACCTGAAGCCAGAGCAGCCGGTGCCGTCCGCGGATGATCCTGAAAAGCCGCTCGCTGCGTCGGAGACAGCGCAGCCGGATCATCGTTCAGTTACGGCGCTCATCACGGATAATAGGCGCTGGAGCCTGCCGTTCGGCAGCCAGGAATATGCGCCGGCTGATTTGCCGGCGAACCCGGCAACGGCATTCAAAACCGAAATCGATCAATCGCGCTTTCCGGATGATATCGAGATCCTAACGGCGCACAACGACGTCCCCGTCCTCCGTGATCCCTCGCGCGTGAAACGGCCGGCCACCCCGCGCGATAGAGTTCTCGGCTATTCCCGGCGTGCGCCGAAGGTCACGCGGACGCGGGAGCCAGCGGTCAAAACGGTTGTCGTCGAGCCGCCAGAGCCAGGACTCCTGCCGCCCATTCTGTTTTTCCTCGGTGCGCCTCCGTCCGAAGAGCCGCCGCCAATGCCAAAAAGCCCGCGGCCTACGAGGCGATCGCCGGTCCCGAATTCGTTCCGAGATATTTTCACGTACGAGGACTGACGGCCTTACGGACAAGAGGCGCGACCTCGGTCCCCAGGAGTTCTATGGACTTCAACATCGCCTCATGCTCCGCCGAGGCGGAGCTCATCTGAAATGTAAAGCGCGAGACACCACCGAGGTCGTCACTGGCTTCCAGCAACTTGCGAGCGACTGTTTCGGGATCGCCAATCAGAAACGCGCCGCCGGGTCCGCACTGGGCCTCAAACTGCGCCCGCGTGACCGGAGACCAGCCGCGTTCGCGACCGATCTGCGTGAACATGTGCGACCATCCCGGATAAAATGTATCGCGGGCCTCCTGTGAACTTCCAGCGACGAAGCCCAACGCGTGGATGCCGACGCGCTGGCGTTCCGGTGGATGGCCAGCGCGCCGCCAGGCTTCTCGATAGAGATCAACCAGTGGACGGAAGCGGCGGAACTCGCCTCCGATGATCGCGACCATCAAGGGCAAGCCGAGGAGACCAGCTCGGGCAAATGATTGCCGTGAGCCGCCTACACCCAGCCAGATGGGGATTTCAGGCTGAAGGGGACGCGGATAGATGCCTTGGCCGGAAATGGCAGGGCGAAACCGGCCCGACCAGTGCACATTTTCTGTGGCGCGTATTTCTAGCAGCAGCTGCAGCTTCTCGGCGAAGAGCGCGTCGTAATCTTCGAAACGCAATCCGAAGAGCGGGTATGCCTCACCGAATGAGCCACGGCCGACAACGATTTCCGCCCGCCCCTGCGAAATCAGGTCAAGCGTTGCAAACTCCTGAAAGACGCGGACGGGATCGGCTGCGCTCAGCACGGTGACCGCGCTCGTCAGGCGGATCGACTTCGTTTTTGCTGCGGCCGCAGCGAGGATAACGGCGGGGCTTGAGTCGAGGAACTCGGGCCGGTGGTGCTCGCCGATCCCGAAGACATCGAGGCCGCATCTATCGGCCATTTCGATCTCTTCCAGAAGAGTAGCTATTCGGCCTGCCGGTGAGGGTGTGTCCCCGGAAACGCCGGACATAATCGCCGCGAAACTGTCGATACCAAGTTCCAATCGAGCCTCCAGCTAGTTTCTACCGCGTCTCATATCCCGGCGACGCTGCTGGGCTGTCCACGCTGGCCGGAGCGGGGCGGGCTGCGCTCTCATAGTGGGCGAACTCTTTAAGACCAAGTAGCGGTGCGCGTTATTTATAAGGTTTAAGCCGGCTATTTCCGTTGGGGGAGAAGATCAGGTCGAGTTGCGCTTCAAACAATGCGCCCACATCGACGGGGTTGGCCTTGTCCAAGAATTTGTTGATGACGATGCCGGCCCATATCGGCGCGAGAAGGATTTGGGGATTTTGGATGAGCTCATCACCCGTCAATTCGCCGGCTTTCCGGGCCGAGGCTGCAAGCCGCTTGATCTTCTGGGTGAGCGGCTCAATCACGTCACGACGATAGATCTCGACCAGGGCCGGAAACTTGGAGCCTTCGGCGATGACGACGCGCGCAATGTCAGCGCGGCTCTTCTTATCGATGTTGCGAACGGTCACGAGTAGCGTTCGTCGCAGGAAGGCTCCGACTCTCTCTCCCGGTTCTCTTTTCGACTCGTCCACCTCTATGTGGGCGTGGACAATCTCCTGCTGAACGACAGCCGAGAAGAGCTCTTCTTTGGTCTCGAAGTAGCGATAGATGAGACCCTTCGCGACGCCTGCCCGCTTCGAAACGCTTGCAACCGTGGTGTCTGCGAACCCCTTTTCGAGGAATTCCTGAAGTGCGGCGTCAACGATGGCTTGCCGGGTTTGAGCGGTCTTCTCGGGGCTGGCGCCGCGCCGGCGAACTTCGCTGCCTTTGGGCGGGTGCCGGCCGTTTCGACTGCTTCTCTGCATCAAGGCAACGATTTCTGCCTGGACCGGGCCCAGGCCTTCCATTTTCGATTAGGACCCATGCGTTTGTCGCACGATCAGTGTGCCACATGATCTTGACAAAAGTGACTGCCGGGTCATTTATGCCCCAATGGGCAAACATTCAAGATCTAAAAGCGAGCGCGGGGCTCTCCGCCCAGTCGCGGTAAATCCCTTGTGGCTGCCCTCCGCACAACAATGGCTCTTCTCCGTGAAGACCTTCATCGCTGCTTCGCTCGCTCTCTTCATCGGCCTCTGGATCTCGCTGCCCAACCCCTACTGGGCGGTTGCGACCGTATATATTGCCTCCAACCCTTTGTCGGGTGCGACGAGGTCGAAAGCCATCTTCCGCGTGATGGGGACATTGATTGGCGCCGTCGCAGCCGTCGTCATGGTCCCCAATCTCGCGAACGCCCCGGTCTTGCTCGTGCTCGCCATGGCGACGTGGACAGCGTTCTGCCTCTACTTGTCTTTGCTCGACCGCGGCCCGAGAAGCTACGTCTTCATGCTGGCGGGATACACCGCAGCACTCATCGGCTTCCCCACGGTCGACGTGCCCGGAACCGTTTTCGACGTAGCGCTGGCCCGGACCGAGGAGATCGTTCTCGGCATCGTTTGCGCGGCGGTGGTCTCAAGCGTTGTATTTCCCCGGTCTGTCGTCAATGCGGTGACGCAACGTCTGACCTCATGGCTGACAGGCGCCGATGCCAGCGCCCGCGACGCGCTAGAGGCGAAGTCGGGCGTTGAAGCCGACGCTAACCGTCTCCGGCTCGCCGCCGAAACAGGCGAAATTGAAAATCTGGCGAGCCACTTGGTTTACGATGCCGGCGGCCATCGCGATCTGCCGCGTCTCGTTCGCGAAATCCAGCCGCGAATGCTGATGCTTCTGCCTATTCTCTCGTCGATTTCGGACGGCTTGCGCGAGCTTGCGGCGATGGGCGGCCCCACGGCTCAGGTACGCGACCTCGTGGAGCGCGTCGATCGTGGACTGGTACAGGAACGCCCCGCCAGCGTCCAAGAACTCGATGAACTGCGAGCGGACCTCGAAAGGCGGGTCGCCTTGCCTGGTGCAAACCGCACGTGGCGCGGCCTGCTCGAACTTACTCTACTCATGCGGCTCCGCGATTTGACCGCGATCCGCAGCGACTTCCTGCACGTCATGCAAGCGATGGCGGGAAAGACCAAGGCGCGCTCAAAGGACTTCGCTTATCAGATTGCGAACTTTGCCGCTCCCGCGCGCCATCGTGACCGTGGTCAGGCTTCTCTCGCGGCGCTCGTCAGCTTCGCCACGACGATCGTCTGCTGCTCGTTCTGGATCCTGCTTGCGTGGCCGGACGGCGGCACGGCGGCGATGATGGCCGCGGTCGCCGGAAGCTTGTTTGCTGCGCAGGACAATCCGGTTCCTTCCATCGTGATCTTCGCCAAGTGGGCGGTTGTTGCCGCGATCATTTCGGGGGTCTGTGTCTTCGGCGCATTTACACATGCTCATAACTACGAAACCCTGATGCTGGCCTTTGCGCCTTGGCTGCTCGCCATCGGGCTCCTCATCTCGAGGCCCGAGACGTTGCTGATCGGCCTTTCTCTCGGTGTCAACGGCATTGCCACTACCGGCCTGCAAGCCCACTTCACCGCGGATGCCGCCGCATTCCTGAACGTGAGTATCGCGACGACGTTTGGCGTCTGCCTTGCTGCAGCGATGGCTGCCTTACTTCGCACGGTCGGCGCCGAGTGGAGCATCCGCCGGCTTGCCAACGCAAACCGCGCGACCCTTGCGGTGATCGCGAACGCCCAAGATGCTTCGCAGGATGGGCGGATGGCCGGCGTCATGCTCGACAGGCTGATGTTGCTGGCGCCTCGCGCCAAGGCGGCCGGTCACCGAATACCCGATGCGATTGGCGAGCTTCGGCAAGGCTTCAATATCGTCGACCTTCGCCACGCGCGCGCAGGCCTTCCAAAGTACGTCAGGGCGCGCATCGACACCGTGCTCGGGAACTTGAGGCAGCATTATCAAAGGGCGACTTCCGGAACGCCGGCATCGCCGTCCGTTCTCGTTGCAATCGATGATGCAATCGAAGTTGTCCGTGAGGAGCAGGGCGCATCTGCGCGCAAGGCTCTGCTCGGGCTCATCGGCTTGCGGCGAAGCCTTTTCCCGGGGCAACCCTCGCCGCCCAATCTGCCAGAGACGCGCGAAATACCGGAGGCGGCTGAATGAACCCAGAACTCGACATCTTCGGCGTCTTCGTGCCTTCGATGCTCGTCTACGCCATGGCGGCCTACTTCGTGGTGGCCGTTCTCTCTCGCGCGCTGCGGGTCATCGGTCTTTACCGTTGCGTATGGCATCCACCGCTTTTCAATTTGTGCATTTACGTCTGCTTGCTCGGAGCCAGCGTCATGATTTTCTCGAAGGCTAACTAATGATCCGCTTTTTGGCCAACCTCGGCCGCCTGACTATAACTCTCATCGTCGTCGCAATTGCTATTTTCGTCGGGTGGCGGCTTTGGGTTCATTACGAAGTCGAGCCCTGGACGCGCGACGGCCGTGTTCGCGCAGACGTCATCGCCATCGCGCCTGACGTTTCAGGCCTCGTCACCGAAGTGCTCGTGCGTGACAATCAACTCGTCCACAAAGGCGACGTCCTGTTCCGTATCGATCGCGATCGCTTCTTACTGGCCCTGCAACAGGCGGAAGCCAACGTCGAGGGACGGAAGGCAGCGCTGGAGGCGGCCGAGAAGGATCTTGTGCGCTACCGCACGATGAGCAGCATTGCTGTTAGCCAGCAGAAGGTCGAGCAGGTGACAGCGATCGAGGCCAAGGCCCGGGCGGATCTGCATCAGGCTCAGGCTGATCGCGATGTGGCAAAGCTCAACCTCACACGTTCCGAGGTTCGTGCTTCGGTGAATGGTCCCATTACGAACTTCGATTTGCAGCCCGGCAACTACGTCACCGCTGGAAAGGGGGTCGCGGCGCTCATCGATCAGGATTCCTTCCATGTCGATGGGTACTTCGAAGAAACGAAGCTGCCCCGGATCCAGGTTGGTGACAAAGCTTCGGTTTATATGATGGGTGAGGACCAGCCGATCACGGGCCATGTTGAGAGCATTGCAGGCGGCATTGAAGACCGCGATAGGACCGACGGCTCCAACCTGCTCGCTGACGTCAATCCGACTTTCAGCTGGGTACGCCTCGCGCAGCGCATCCCCGTGCGCATCGCCCTGGACAAAGTTCCAGATGGCATGCGCCTTGTGGCCGGCCGGACCTCAACCGTGGTTATCAAACCCTGACCACGCGGCCGAAGAAACTCGGCCTAAACGAAGGATATAACTCAAGCTCGCGTATCAGATTACAAGAAGCGCCGTCATTCTGCCGTCTCGCGCCTTAAGATCGTAAGATCCTTTCAGCTGGTGGTCCTAGGTTTAGGCGTTTCAAAAAAGGATCTGGATATGGCGGCCCATTATTACATCGCGTCCGACCTTCTGGGCCTCATCAGGCGGGCGTCTCTGTCGCGCCGCCGGTTCATGACGGCATCGGCGGCTGCCGCGGCGGGCTATACGCTTGCGGCCGGTCCAGTCAGGGCAAAGCCGATCACAACCAGTGCGTCCGGTCTCGAAACCGGGACCGCGAAGATCGAGACTTCCGAAGGTGAAATGCCGGCCTATTTCGCGAAACCGGAAGGTGCACGTAATCCGCCCGTCATACTCGTCTGCATGGAGATTTTCGGGCTTCACGAGTACATCAAGGATGTGACCCGCCGGCTCGCGAAGCTTGGCGCTTTCGCCATCGCTCCGGACTATTATTTCAAGCTCGGGGACCTGACGAAGATCGCCAATCCCAAAGAGCTCATGCCGCTCGTCAATTCCAAAGCCGATTCTGAGCTTGTCTCCGACCTCGATGCGACTGTCCGCTGGGCGAAGAGCCAAGG
The DNA here is from genome assembly GCF_035687085.1 of Hyphomicrobium sp. Taxonomy (GTDB): domain Bacteria; phylum Pseudomonadota; class Alphaproteobacteria; order Rhizobiales; family Hyphomicrobiaceae; genus Hyphomicrobium_B. Next base: position 89,658 of record NZ_DASRYS010000014.1, read on the forward strand.
CGGCGACGTATCGAAGCTCGGCATTTTGGGCTTCTGCCGCGGCGGCAGGGCGGTCTGGGTTTATTGTGCGGCCAATCCCGACGTCAAAGCTGGCGTTGCGTTTTATGGCTCTCTTGTCGATTCGGCGGCGCAGAAGGAAATTTGGCCCAGGAGCCCGATCGAGCTTGCCGCCGACATGAAAGCGCCTGTGCTGGGTCTCTACGGCGGCGACGACCAAGGCATCCCGCAAACACAAGTCGATATGATGAAAGCCGCCTTAGCGGCCGCGGGAAAAACCGCCGAATTCAAAATTTATCCGGGAGCTGGGCATGGCTTCCATGCGGATTACCGCACGAGCTACGACGCGGATGCCTCGAAGGATGCCTGGATCCAGGCAGAGAACTGGTTCAAGCGCTGGTCGGTCCTGCGATGAAAGCTTTCGTCGAACATTCCGGGTGCATCCCAGGAACTTCGTAGTCGGGTCCCGGTTCTCCGATCTAGTGGCACCAACTGATGAGGTCAGAAATGTGCGACTATTCCTTAGAAATGTTTCAGAGCAGGCCGGCGCGACGGGGCGAAGAGTACATCAGCAATAAGTTTCCGAGTGGAACCGTGGGCTTCATAGCTCGCGGGGATCAGTCGGTCGCTATTTGCATGGCGTGCGATATGGAGCTCCAGCTATCCGGCATTTCGTCGTTCATTCAAGAGCATGCCGATGTATCGGATCGGGAGAATGCAACGTTCACTCAGGTGGACGGGCCGTTCCACCGTGACGCTATCCGCTTCAGCAATGGCAGAGTGATCACGCTACAGGCTCTCGGGCCGGGCGTCGTGGCACGCGTCTGCGACACGCAGATTGAACGTCCGCTGGATCTTCCTGCTCACGAAGACGCGCCGGCGAAGGAAGAAGTCCTGGTCTGAAGACCGGGCTTCAAGGATACTTAAAGCATTATTAGCGGGAGCACTCGAGCAAGGCTCGAGCGCTCCCGTTTTGCATTTGCGGCGCTGTGCGCTCAATGCGGCTAGCACAATGAAGGTGGGCTCGGTGGCGGACCCGAAGGCCGGTTGGGGAAGATTTCTGCTCCAGTGAAGAGTCGCCGCGGACGCGACGTAAGGCGCGCATCGATCGGTTCCGAGCTTTTTGGATGAGCCCTGCTCAAGTTTGTCGTGTCCTGAACCCGCTCTTGGATAACCTTCAGTGCTCTAACCGCTTGTGCGTCAGCAGCTCAAAACGCGGTCACGTTGCCGAAACAAAAATTCAGCATGCCTAAAAGCGTGTCATCGGTTTGCAGTGCAAAGCTGCTAAGTGACTGATTTCATTTAGTGCGCGCGCTGCACAGCAGCAATAATTCGTGCGCTGCATCATCAATTCTCTGTTTCGTCTTACGAATAAATGTTGACGGCGCCCGGCTCGCCTGCGTCACTAAATGTCGCAGGAAGAACGAACTCTAACGGGCGAGCGGATCTCGGTTCGATTTCAGCACTGATCAGATCAAAGGGTCCGTCAGAGCCCTCGGCTACCGGTGCGCGCCCGCAACGCAAAAACAGGGAGGGAACAATGAAAATTCCAAACGTCGATCCTCGGATCGCGTCGAAATTCTCGGGTGACCGAACGTGGTCGCTGGCCGCTGTCGTGACGCTCTGGGCGCTCTACGCCTTCGTCTTCTACGAGGTCTCAACTTACACGAGTTCGGCCGACGTTCTCTGGGCTCTCGGTATCGCGGGCGCCCTCGTCGTGTTGTTCAACACAGCTGCAATCCTGGCGATGGTCGCGCACCTCAGCGAAGAGCGCGATGAAATCTACGGCCTCGATTTGCACTACCTCGATCTTTCCAAGCGAAAATCCTGAAACCGACGGGTGCATCGTGAACAAACCCCATTATGAGCCTCCGAAGCAGTCCGCATTCGGCCAGCTCTTCGACAGCCTATTCCTACTGATTCTGGTTTTCGCGGCGCTCTTTACGCCGCTCTATCTCAAGCTTGCCGGCGGCGGAAAAATCGATCTGCCGGTTGCAGACGCGACGACGTGGGCCGGCCTTGGCCAGAACGCAGCCCAACAGGCGCAATGGGAGAAGCTCGGGCTTACTCCTGAAACTGCGGCTGGAATGATCACGTCACGGTTCGACTACAGCTTCAACGTTGCCGAACTCGCCATCACGGCGGTGGTGGTCATCGGCTACTTCGTCCTGCTGTTTGCGTTTTCAAAGCGCGAATACATCGAAGTCATCGAAGAACGGTTCGGCAAAAAGTGAGATCCCCGCAATGAACACCTTCGAGCTCTTTGAATACGTGGCTTGGGGCTTATCGGCCGTACTCGGGCTGTGGATGCTCTTCGACATGATCAGAACCAATCGCGCTTACGATGAAGATCTTTTGACCTCGTCCAAGGAAGGCGAAATCGATCAAACGCTCGTCATCGATCCTACCCACCAAGGGGGACACCTGTGAGTCAAACGACAGTTATTCACGGCGAGAAAATCTCGCTTCTTCGCGTCTTGGGTCCCGCGCACGTTTGGGCACTTGGCGTCGGCATCGTCCTCGTCGGCGAATACATGGGATGGAACTTCGCCGTTGGCAAAGGCGGCGCCATTGCTGCGCTGATCGCATGCTGGGTGGCGGGCTTGCTCTACACCTGCGTCGCCATGATCGACTCGGAGGTGACCTCCACGGTTGCTGCCGCCGGCGGTCAGTACGCGCAAGCCAAACACATCGTCGGGCCGCTGATGGCGTTCAACGTCGGGCTCTATCTCGTCTTCGCGTACACGATGCTCGAGGCTGCGAATGCCATTACGCTGGGCTACCTCGTCCAAACGGTCGGGCAGATGGCCGGCTTCGCCGAAGCCAGCGATAAGCCATTCATCGTTCTGACGATCATGTTCCTCGCCTGGCTCAACTATCGCGGCGTCTATGCGACGCTGACCGTCAATCTCGTGCTGACGGCCATCGCATTCATCGCGATCATCATCCTGTTTGCTGCCGTCAAGCCGTGGTCAAACGATCTTCTCCAGCATCGCGAACTTCTGAACGGCCTGCCCTATGGGTGGCTGGGTGTGGTCGCGGCGCTGCACTTCGGCCTTTGGTACTACCTCGGCATCGAGGGCACGTGCCAGGCAGCCGAAGAGGTGCGGTCGCCTGCGCGATCACTGCCGTTGGGCACGATGACGGGCATCATGACGCTCCTGATCGCCGCTACGATGACCTGGTACCTCTGTTCGGGGTTGATGCCTTGGGAATACCTTGGCCAAGCAACGACGCCGCTCTTTGACGCCGCGCGCCTGACAGACTCCATGCCGCTGATGGTTCTGCTGTTCATCGGCACGATGTTCTCGACGCTTGCGTCGGCCAATGGCTGCATCAACGACGCATCGCGCGCTTGGTTCTCGATGGGCCGCGACCGGTACCTGCCGACATGGTTCGGTGCCGTTCATCCCAAGAACCGGACCCCCTTCCGGTCGATCGTGTTTCTTGTTCCTGTGGCGCTCGTATTTGCTTATTTCGCGCCTCTCGATCAGGTGATCACGTTCTCGATCCTGTCGGGCCTGCTCGGCTATACGTACATGTCCGTCCAGGTGATGCTGTTCAGGAAGAAGTGGCCGCTTGAGACGATCAAGCGCGGCTACATTCATCCGTTCCATCCGATACCGGCCATCGTGCTCTTGCTGATCTGCTCGACCACGTATTTCGCAGTGTTCCTCGGATATGGCACGCAGCTCGTCGCGATGATGATCTTCTTCGTCGTTGCCTCGCTGTGGTTCCACTTCCACCGCTACAAATACGTACGGCGCGGTGACCAGTTCACGATGCAGTGGCCGCGGCCGCAGGGCTACTAAACCTTCACTTCGAATGGCCGGCTGCAAGGCTGGCCATTCTCATCTCCCACGAAGGAATGCGATGTCCTTATCCTTGACGTTTGCGGCCATAGGCTTGTTTGTGACAGCCGCCGTCGCAATGCGCGAGCACGCGAAAGCCGTGGCTTCGCGACGTGGCCTGCTCGACAGCTGCGCGGGCCTTCTGTCGAATGCGGTGATCACACATGGCGGCGATGGCTTTCCCCGGCTCAAAGGCCTTCACAACGGCCGCTTGCTTCACGTCGAACTGCTTCCGGATACGATGACGATCCGCAGGCTGCCTCAGCTTTGGCTTAAGCTCACGCTGATTGATCCTCGCCCCGGCCTGCCGGAGTTTTCTTTGCTCGTTCGTCCGACAGGCGCCGAATTCTATTCGCTCACACACAATCACGCGCGGATGCTCGAGCCGCCGCTTGGCGTGCCTTCCGAAATCCTCGCGAAGGGAGACGGCAAGAGTTCGCAGCAGCTGCTAAACCGGGTTGCGCCCGTTCTCCGCCGCATCTTCTCCGATCCCAGAATGAAGGAAGTGGCCGCCACTGGCAAAGGCCTTCGTCTCGTCTGGCAGGCCGGCGAAGGAGACCGCGGCCACCACTTGCTGCTCCGGCAAAGCCGCTTCGGCGACGCCAGCGTCGCGCGAGAGGCGCTCGCGGCACGTCTTAAAGACTTCGACGACCTATCGGCTGCAATCGACACCACTCGGGAAGTTCAAGCTGCATGAACGCAATCACCCAACGCCCACCCATGAACCCCTACCTGGTCCTGGCCATTGCCGTCGTACTCCCCGGCGGCGGACATGTTGCGGCCGGCTATCCGGAACGCGGTTTGCGATTTGCCTTTTTCACGATGCTGATGGTCGCGTTCACTTGGCATTTCTCGACGCCCGAACAGTCGTTCGTCGGCCGCTCCGCGGGCGGACTGTTCGTCTGGGCGCTGTCAATCCCCGATGCTTACAAGCTCGCCCGGATCCGTTACGAAGTATGGAAATCGAAAGGCTTCCGAGGCTAGATTGGGCTCCGGTAAAGGAGCCTTCCCGTGTCCCATGGTCTGCGCACTTCGGCACTTGCCCTCCTCACCGCCTTACTTTGCTGCGCGACGTGCGGCAGCGCCGTGCTGGCGAACGTACGCGTCTGTCAGCAACAAGAGCAGCGGTACATGCAGATCAAGCAAGCGGCAGGCCCGCTCGAGGTGAACGCCGCGCTCGCTGCCGCGGCTGACAAGGGCTGTATCGACCTCGCGCGGCGACTACTGGACGATGGCGCATCGCTCGCGTCACGCGATCGCCTTGGCGCGATGCCGCTCGCTCGCGCGGCCAAGGCAGGTCATGCGGATATTGTCGAACTCTTCCTCGAGCGTGGCGCGGACATCAATGCGCGTGATCTCGATGGAGGAACCGCCCTTTTCGCGGCGTCGGAGCAGGACAATCCTTCAGCCGTCCAATCTCTCATCGGACACGGTGCAGACGTGAACACTCCGGGGCGGAGCGGCCTCACCCCGATCGCTGCAGCATCGTTTGCCGGCACCGACCAGGTCGTTGGCCTGCTCCTCGACAAAGGCGGCGATCCGAAAAAGGCAGACACCACCGGCAAGGCACCCATCTGCTACGCGGTTGCGCGAGGATTTCCGAAGGTCGTGCGCTTGCTTCTCGACCATGGCGTCGACGTCAACGCGCGCTACGGCAATGATCTCACCGCGCTCATGTGGGCCGCGGGGCACGAGGAGGCCGCGGGCTCGAGCGATGTGGTGGACGTACTGACGCTTCTCATCGATCGCGGCTCGCGCTTGGATGATCAGGACAATCGGGGGCGAACGGCTTTGATGATCGCGGCATCGCTCGGACACGAAAAAGCGGTCGATGTCCTGCTGGCCAGGGGCGCTGATAGAACGCTGCACGACAAATCGGGCCAGTCAGCTGCCGATCTCGCCGCCAACGATGCTTTGCGCAGGAAGCTGACGATCAGCTAAGGCTATTGGTCGCCGTTGCCGCCGATGACCTGAAGGCTCGCGAGATATTGTGAGATGGGCCCGAGATCGGCGGGTTGCGCTGCTTTCATGAGATCCGACATTCCGGGGTTGTTGCCGCGTGAGCCGTCGCGAAAATCGGTCATGGTCTTCAGCAAGTATTCCGCCTGCTGGCCGGCAAGCCGCGCCGTCGAGCCGTCACCCTGGTATTGATCGAGATGGCATGAGGTGCAGCCGATCGAGCCGATCACCGTCAGTGCGGCTTTGGTCACATCCTTCGGAGGTGAAGGCTGTTGGATGTTCGGCCACTTCAGGCTTGCGAAGTGCGCGGCCAGCGCCTTGAAATCAGCCTTCTCGAGACCGGCCACGACCCCGGACATGATATCGTTCTTCCTCGCGCCGCTCTTGAAGTCCCGAAGTTGCAGATAGAGGTAGCCTTCATTCTGGCCCCAGATGACCGGCGTCGTCTTCTCCTGCGGAATGCCGCTTTCGCCGTGACAACCCGCGCACGTCTGCGCGTTTTCCTCAACGCTGTCGGCAAAAGCCAATCTCGGCATTGCGGTAAAAGCGGCGACGAGGACGCCAATTGCGATCGGCAAAGAACATTTCATGCTCATCATGTCGAACTCCGAGTGACCGGGGCGGTCACGATCTCCTGCACACATGATCGGAAGGAGCGGGGGCGCTCCTTCCGCGTCTTTCCCGGTTCGATCAGTTCAGCGTGAAGGCAATGATGTTATTGCCGCGCTTGAAATCGATCTGCGTGTTTCCGCCCGCTCCGACGACGATGTATTCCTTGCCGTCGAGCGTGTAGGCGGACGGCGGAGCGTTGACTCCGGCGCCACATTGGAAAGACCACAAGATCTTGCCGCTCTCGGCGTTGTAGGCGCGGAACCAGCCGTTTGCTTCGCCGGTGAAAACCAGATCACCTGCTGTCGAGAGAACGCCGCCCATCATGGGCTGCGGCGTCTCCACCTTCCATTTGATCTTGCCGGTGTTGTAGTTCACCGCCGAGACGTTGCCGAAACTCTCTTCGGTCGGGATGACCTTGAAAGCGCCGCCGAGCCACAGCTTCCCATCGGGATAGGGGCTCGACTGAACCTGATACGTCATCGGCTGATGAAGATTGATGGCGTAAGCGAGGCTCAGTTTCTCATTGACCGCGATCGGCGACCATTCCACGCCGCCGTTGGCACCAGGAAGCATGCGCGCGCCTTCCGGCGTCGGCAGGGTCCACATATTCTCTTGAGCGACCATCGGATCGGAGAAGCGGATCATGCTGCAATCGTCACGCTTGTTGACGTAGACGTGCCCGGTCTTTCCGGCATGCAGAACGCCCGGAACGGTCTTGCCGTCCTTGTCCTTCACGTCGACGAGGACAGGTGGGCTGACAGCGTCGAGATCCCAGACGTCATGCGGGATGAACTGGAAGTGGCAGACGTACTTGCCGTTGTCGAGATCTACGGCGACAAGAGAGTCCGTATAGAGATTGTCGCCCGGGCGCAGCGAACCGTCGAGGTCGGGCGATGGGTTGCCGACGACGAAAAAAATACGGTTCAGCTTGAGATCGACCGCGGGGTTTTGCCAAACGCCGCCGCCCAATGTCTTATATGGGTCGCCTGTTTTTGCGAGTTGGGCCTTTTCTGCATCAATATCGCGTAGCAGATCCTTACCGGTCGCATCCTTCGTCGCCCATACGCCAACCGAATTTTCCGGTATCGTATCGAAATTCCAGACCAACTTGCCGGTCTTGGCATCGTATGCGCGAACAAAGCCGCGTATGCCGTATTCGCCGCCGTTTGTGCCGATCAATATCTTGCCGTTGACGGCTGTCGGCGCCATCGTTTCGCTGTAGCCCGATTCAGGATCGGCAATCTCGGTTTCCCAGACGAGGCTGCCGGTTTTTGCATCAAGAGCTACAAGCTTGGCGTCAAGCGTTGCGAAATAGACTTTGTCATCGGCGACCGCGACGCCGCGATTGTTCGGGCCGCAGCAGTAGGTCGTGATCGGCCCCATCTTGTGCTTGTAGTGCCAGTACTGCTCGCCGGTTTTGGCGTTGAGCGCATAGACATGATCGAATGACGTCGTGACATACATGACATTGCCGACGATGATCGGCGTCGTCTCGAGCGACTCCTTCACATCCATCTGGAATATCCACGCCGGGCGAAGCTTCGAGACGTTGGATGCGTTGATCTGTTTGCCGGGGAAGTAGCGCGTCTGCTCGTAATTGCCGTTGGTATGCAGAAACTGCTTCGAATCGCTTCCGGCCTTTGTGAGTTCCTCTTGCGACACCACTGGGGCGGGCGCTTCGACTTTGGCCGCTTCCTTCTTGTGGTGTTCGATCTCCTGTGCCGAGACGGGCGTTAATGAAGCATATGCGAACAACGCAATCAGCGCCGCCGCGTTAGCGTGGCTGCTTTTTACTCCGACCATATTTTCCTCGCTTAACTGGGGGGCTCAGCTTGAGCGTCGACATGAATTGGGCGTGAAATACTTTGCGCGGCATTCCGTTGGTGCACGTGCAATTACTGCACTTGCCAGCTTTTTCGGGCAATTGGCTATGATATTCCAGAGTATCAGGAATGTTATCGTAACTTTAATCCTGGGACAAAGTCAGCAAACATCTTGTACGCGTACGGATTAAACGCCGTTCATTTCGGGGATTGCGAATTCCCGCCGATTGGGAATGGCCACTGCGCTCAATTTTCGAGCCCGCGCAGCATCCAACGCCGGCCGTTGGAACTCAATTCGAGAACGGCCAAGGGCCCGATATCGATATGCCAAAACGTCATCGGGTCCGCGTGGATGGCCGCCACGGCTGCTGCGCGCATGACTGCCGGATGCGTAATTGCAACGATATTTTCCTGCCGCGGCAAGACGCCGTTAAGCCAAATTGCAATTCGCGAGACGAGCGCTTCAACGCTTTCTCCGCCGTGAGGATGAGCGGCCGGATCGGAAAGCCAGCATTTGAAAGATTCCGGTTCGCGCTCCGCAACATTGTTCAACGTGCATCCAGCCCATCGGCCCAGGTCTAGATCACGCAGTTCTTCGTCTACGACCGGGTCGAGACCTAATGCGCTTGCCGTTTCCAATGCTCGTACCGCCGGGCTCGTCAGCGCCGGCCCTGATCGCCGCAACCTTTTGGCCAGTGCAGCGGCGTCTTTCTTGCCGAAGACGTCTAAGCCTTCGTCCGCCGGGAACGCGCCGGCTCTCGTGGCGGCGGTCGAGGCGGCGGCGATGAATGTAACCCGCGACTGCATGTTTGCCGGTGCTTCGTTGACAAAAACCCGGCCGGGCTTATGTTGGCGAACGCATCGCCATAGGCAGGAAGCCGGTGAAATTCCGGAACGGTCGCGCCACTGTAATCGGGGACATTGATAGCGTCCATCGAAAGTCAGACCCTCCTATGGACCGCAACAGAGCTTGAAACGGGACGCGTAAATCCCTCGGAGGCACTAACGAATGTCACACCCTGCAATCGTATCAGGCGGCTCGGCTGCCGCGCCCGTTCCGCTACACGAAATTTTGCCATGGGCGATTTTCGTCGGATTGCTGTTCGTCCTAGCTCTGTATTTCGTCGGCGTCGAAGAAGGCGCTGTTTCGATCTTCAATAGCTCCTATGTGCACGAGTTCGTGCACGACGGCCGCCATCTGCTCGGCTTCCCCTGCCATTAGCCTAGCGGAGATCTCAAAATGGGCGCCCTGCTCGTGCGCGGCATGATTGCCGGGCTCATCGCTAGCCTATTGGCCTTTGCTTTCGCCAAGGTCATCGGCGAACCGCACATTGACCGCGCTATTGCCTTCGAGGAAGCGGCGCAATCCCACGCTCATGGTGCCGACGGCGAACCCGAACTTGTCAGCCGCGATGTTCAGGCGAGCACCGGCCTTCTCGCCGGCGTTGCGTTGTACGGGACTGCGCTTGGCGGTCTCTTTGCGCTCGCTTACGCATTCGTCAGTGGACGCCTGCTTCATCTTTCACCGCGAAGCACCGCGCTCGTCATCGCGGCGATTGGCTTTCTAGCGCTCTATTTCGTGCCCTATCTCAAATATCCGGCGAACCCTCCGGCAGTCGGCCAAGGCGAGACGATCGCCTATCGCACGCAGCTTTATTTCGCGATGGTCGTCGTCTCACTCCTGGCGCTGACGATTGCGGTTAGCTTCGGGCGGCAAGTCTTTCAGAAATTCGGCGGGTGGAACGCGTCGATGCTGGGCATCGGCACCTATCTGCTGCTGGTTTCGCTGGCTGCCTTCGCTTTACCGGCGATCAACGAAGTGCCAGAAACATTCCCTGCCGATCTGCTTTGGAACTTCCGCCTCGCATCGTTGGGTACTCAGTTCATCCTTTGGGCAGCAATTGGGTTGCTGTTCGGGTGGCTCATTGCCCTCGATCATGAAAGGGTCGCACGCTGACCTTTGCTTGACACCCAATCCCCGCCTCCACCCTCCACCTCACTTGAAAGACGTTCTCTAACAATGCGCCATTCGCCATGCATTGGCATTTGCAAGCTCGACGATGCTACCGGTTACTGCCTTGGATGCGGCCGCACCGGCCGTGAGATTGGTGATTGGATCGCCATGAGCGAGGGCCAGCGCGATGCTGTCTGGTCGGAGCTGCCAGTCAGACTTTCAAAGCTGTCCGTCCGCGTGCAGCTTCTTCCCTGGACGTGCGAGGAACTCGTCACTTGGGCCGCAGGGACAATCGTGGGGCGAGCCGGCACGTGGGTAACCGGCGCGCCGGGCGCGGTGGCTGAATTTCCTTGTACGGCCGAACGCCCGATCAGCGTCGAGGCGGGATCGGGCTCGATGATCGCTCGAGCACCGGATGCCTCGTTCCGATTGCGCCTAAACGATAAGGTTCGCGCTTTCTATTTCAGCGAGGGCGGCGCAATCGTTCTCGGCCTGCCGCGAGCGCGTGCCGTCGTCCCCTCATCGCAGGCCATCCAAACGCTTGGACCCGACTTGGATGCCATCGATGCCGAGCATCAGGGGGAGTTGTTGTTTGATTTTGGCATCGGCCGCAAAAATTCGCGGTTCTGCATCCGCACCGGCGATGAACTCCTTGCGTCCGAATTGACATGCCAAAGGGGCCGGCATTGGTCTGACGCGATGGCTTCGATCGGCAAGCAGATCCTTGCGGCCAGCCCAGCGCGCGTGGTCGAGACCGCAGCGGCTCGCATCGAGGTCTTCACAAAAATTCCATCTCCGGCGGAAACATCACCGCCAGGCGCTCACACGCATTTCTTGCCTGATTTTCTCAAGGGCGGGGAAGAAATCCCTTCGCGCCTGACCTTGCCCGACTACGCCTCGCCAGTCGCAATTTTCTATCCTCACGACTCGGGCAAAAAGGCCTGATAGCGAGCAACGTTGGAGAAGCCCATCTTGTCCCCAAGTCTGAGCGTATGGCGGGCATTGCCGTATTGAGAGGCTTGCCGCGCCGTAGTAGTGACTTTTTTACGGAATAGCGGATTGCGACTGGAGCAGTGAGGATCTTATGCGCAGCATTGGCCCCGGACTCTTATTTGCAGTCACCATGGGTTTGCTTCCGGTCGCGGCCTCCGCGGACGAACGGATGCAGTCGTCGTTCACTGCGCTCGTCGCCAAGGGCTTCGAAGTCAAGTCCGTGACGCTCATCCCGCTCGACGTCGCCAAGCGCGTGACCGAGAAGGTGAAGACCGACAACGTCATTGTCACGCTGCAGAACAGGGAAGCCGTCGCTGTCTGCTACGTTGCATTCGCGAACTGGGCGTTCATGAATAAAACGTCGCTCGATTCTTCGACGCTCTGTGAAGTCCGTTCAGCGGCGTCTGAGGAAAGCGCCGCGCCGCCGCCAGCACCGAGTGCTGCTCCCGCGGCCGAACCTCCATCACCTCCCCCGGCCGCCGCACCTTCGGCGCCGGATACGCCGCCCGCAGGTCAGCCTACGCCCAGCGCGCCCCCGTCCGGTACGACCCCATAGGCATGCCGCTGCGGGGGACATCGGCGACAGCAAATCCAGAGAGCGAACGCCTTTCGCTCAGCCTCTGCCTTAGTCTCAACATGGGTCCGGGGCATATGCCGGAACTCCCCTCTGATCAGCGAGAGACCGGACAGTGAAGCAGTCGAGAGCACTCATGGCATCGTTGGCGCTAGCTGGCGTCGTTCTCGCCGGCGGGATTTCGACCATGGCGTTCGCGCACAGCGGCACGCGCGAAGAGCAAGAGGCGTGCACGCCGGACGTATTTCAGTATTGCTCGGCTCAAATTCCGGATGAATCCCGCATCGTCGCGTGCTTGAAGCGTAATCTGAAGAAGCTCAGTCCCAATTGCCGAGTGGTGATGACTGGGGGTCAGCTCACGCGAAAAACTCGCCCACAGTGAATGGGACAACGTGGGGGATATTCTTGGCGAAGGACAACGACACGTGCGACGCAACACTCTGATCAAAAAAATACCCGCCGCCTGCGTTGCAGCTGCGATCATCACTCTTGCGCAGACCAGCGCTTCGTTCGCTCACAGCGGGACCGCTGAAGAGCAGGCCGCTTGCACACCGGATGTGCTCAGCCTCTGCTTCTGGGACATCCCGAACGAGGAACGCATCGTGGCGTGCCTCAACAAGAACATCAAAAAATTGAGCCCCGCGTGCCGGACCGTCATTGCGGGACCGGATAAGAAAGACGCTCGCAGCAAGCGCTGAATTTTTCGGGAGCGCATCGCCGCCTCGATCGAGGCCAGCCCGTTGGTTGGTCAGGCGCGGCCGCGGGCAGCCGTGGGCTTGTTCATCTGGAGCGCCTTGCGCACCGTCTCGACGATCCCTTGGGCCGAGAGTCCCGCCTGCTGATACATGACCTCGGGCTTATCCTGGTCCACGAAGACATCCGGCATAACTATGCTGCGGACCTTCAGGCCGCGATCGAGCAATCCGTTCTCCGCCAGATAGTGCAGCACGTGGCTGCCGAAGCCGCCGACCGAACCTTCTTCGATCGTGATCAGCACATCGTGGTTTTCGGCAAGTTGCCGGATGAGTTCGGTGTCGAGCGGCTTCATGAAGCGAGCGTCGGCGACCGTTGCCGACAGCCCGAGTGCCGCCAATTGATCAGCGGCCTTCAAGGTCTCCTGCAAGCGTGTGCCGAGCGAGAGCAGCGCGATGGTCGAGCCTTCGCGCAACACGCGTCCCTTGCCGATTTCAAGCGGGATGCCGGCTTCTGGCAAAGCAACGCCCGTGCCTTCGCCGCGGGGATAGCGGAAGGCGCTCGGACGATCATTGATACTCGCTGCGGTGGCGACCATGTGCTTCAGCTCGGCCTCGTCCGCCGCCGCCATGATGACCATGTTGGGCAAGCATCCCAGGTAGGCGAGGTCGAACGTTCCGGCATGCGTTGCGCCATCCGCTCCGACGAAGCCGGCACGGTCGATGGCAAATCTGACAGGCAAGCTCTGAAGCGCGACGTCGTGCACGACCTGATCGTAACCGCGCTGCAGGAACGTCGAGTAGATCGCAGCGAACGGCTTCATGCCTTCGGTGGCTAGGCCCGCGGCAAACGTGACCGCGTGCTGTTCGGCTATGCCGACGTCAAACGTGCGGTCCGGGAATTCGCGGCCAAAGATATCGAGGCCCGTCCCGTCCGGCATGGCCGCGGTGATGGCGACGATCTTCTCGTCCTTCCTGGCTTCTTCGATCAGGCTGTCGGCAAATACGCGCGTGTAGGACGGCGCAGACGCCACCGGCTTTGCCTGCACGCCTGTTACGACGTTGAACTTGGCGACGCCGTGATATTTGTCGGCTGACGCTTCGGCGGGCGCGTAGCCCTTGCCCTTCTGCGTGACAACGTGAACGAGAATGGGGCCCAGCTCCGCATCGCGGACGTTCTTCAGGACCGGCAACAGCTGGCCGAGATCATGGCCGTCTATGGGTCCGACGTAGTAGAATCCCAGCTCCTCGAACCATGCCCCGCCCTGCCAGAGATGGCGCGTATATTCCTCGACGCGAGCGGCGCGGCGTTCCCAGCTCTTAGGCAAGTTCTTCGCCAGTTGCTTGGCGATGTCGCGAACATACAGGTACGAGCCGCTCGAGGTGAGCCGCGCCAAATATGAGGATAGCGCACCGGTCGGAGGCGCAATCGACATGTCGTTGTCGTTGAGGATGACGATCAGCCGCTCATTACGGGCGCCGGCGTTGTTCATCGCCTCGTAGGCCATGCCCGCGCTCATGGCGCCATCGCCGATGACGCAAACGACGTTGTTCGTTTCGCCGGACAGTTCCCGCGCGACCGCCATGCCAAGACCAGCAGAAATCGATGTGGACGAATGGGCGGCGCCGAAGGGGTCGTATTCGCTTTCGGTGCGCTTCGTGAAGCCGGACAGGCCGCCCGGCTGGCGCAGCGTTCTGATGCGGCTACGGCGGCCGGTGAGGATCTTGTGGGGATACGACTGGTGGCTGACGTCCCAGATCAAGCGATCACGGGGCGTCTCGAAAAGATAATGGAGGGCAACCGTCAGCTCGACGACGCCGAGCCCCGCGCCCAAATGGCCACCCGTCTGCGAGACGGCATCGATGAGCTCGGAGCGGAGTTCGGCTGCGAGTTGCGGGAGTTCGCTCTCCGACAATTGGCGGAGATCGGCCGGCGTATCGACCTGGTCCAAAAGCGGTGTTTTGGAAACCCGAGGCACCACTGCGTCCATCGACCGAACTCCCCCGACACGTGTCCCTGTAACGGTTCCAAATATGGACCTATGACACGGCGCAAAAAATGGATCATGCACTATGGACCGGACTCTATGGGGATGTGTGGCGCTCAAGCCTCACAAATTGAAGACAGCTGTGGGAAAACTGGCTAAATGCCGCCACCGTGTCGACCTAGGACACATTTTCGTTGCTGAGAATTTTCTCGCCGACGGAATGCTGAATTCGAAAACAATCAGGGAGGGGCAATGGTCCCGGCCAAGAAAATACATATTCTGCGAGTTTCGGTCGCCGCACTGATGATCGGGCTCTTCGGCTCGCCGCACCTCGCAGGCGCGCAGGCTGCGGATGCGCCTGAGAAGACGATCAACGGGCTCAACGCCAAACTCCTCGACACCATGAAGCAGGCGCAGTCTCTAGGCGTCCAGGGCCGCTACCAAGCCCTCGCGCCGGTGCTTTCGACGACGTACGACATCCCTTCAATGTCGCGCACGGCTGTTGGTCAGAGCTGGGAAACGCTTCAGCCCAACCAGAAGGCCGCCGTCACCGAAGCCTTCGGGCGAATGATGATTGCGACCTATGCGAAGCGCTTTGACGGCTTCTCCGGCGAGACATTCGAGATTGCCGAAATCACGGATCGTCCGCCATCCGACAAGATGGTGAAGACGCGCATCGTGCAGAGCAACGGCAAGCCTGTTGCGATCAATTACCTGATGCGCAAGACCGGGCCGCAATGGAAGATTGTGGATGTCTATCTGGACGGTACGATCAGCGAGCTTGCGAGCCGTCGCGCCGAGTTCACGTCAATCCTGAGGTCGGGCGGACCTGACGCGCTAATTGCTTCTCTCAAGAAGCAAGGCGACAGGCTGCTGTCGGGCAGCTGATGCCTGAATATCGTGGCCGGTCTCATTCAGCAGGCCCACCACGATTTTCGGCTTCGCGTTAGCAAGCCAAAAAATGAGGCGCGGTGTTTCGTGGAACGCCGCGCCCTTCTTGTTCGACTGAATTCTAGCCCGTTAGCGCGTCTCGACGGGCGTCGGAGGGCCGACGACCATGACCGTACCACCGGATATTTTCGGGACGTCCGTCATCTGACGCTTCCTGAGCATCATCGGCGAGGAAACGAGTTCCATCACAGGCTCGACCGGACCGGGATCGGGCGGCGGCGGGTTCGCGGTCAGGATGCTCGTATCAAGCGCTTCCTGAAGCTCAGCCTGGCGCTTCTGTTCGCTCACGCTGCGTAGCATCGAGTAGAAGTCGATCGAGCTTTCCTCGAGCGTCTGCATATCTTCCGCTCTGCTCAAGTTCGATAACGGGCTGGCTACGCTGCCTGCGATGTTGACGTGGCTCGCGAGGGTCGCCGCTTGTGTCGGGATCAAGGTTGCGGCCGGGATACCGGCCGCAAATTCCACCGTCGTGCCAATTGCGTCGCGCACGTTCGTGGGGCCGAGGACAGGCAGCATTAAGTACGCGCTCTCGCGATAGCCCCAGACGTACATCGTCTGCCCGAAGTCGCCAGACTGATGCGCCATGCCTTGCGTCGCCGCGACATCAAAGAGGCCGCCGAGTCCAAGCGTGGAGTTGAGTGCAAACCGTCCCAGAGTCGTGGCGGCAGCTGCCGGCCGGAACTGCAAAACGTTGTTTGCAAAGACCATCGGCTCGGAAAGATTGGTCGCAAATGCCGTGACACGGTCGCGAACTTCTTCAGGGATGTTCTCGTTGTAGGTTTTCGCAGCCGGATACAGGATTTTGTGATTGAAGTCCTGGTTGCTTTCGAAAACCGAGCGATTGAACTTTTCGTGGGGATCGGCAGGCTCTTTCGGCTCGGCGTCGCTTTCTACCGAGGCCAAGCGTTGAGGTGCAATTTGAGGCGCAGATGCGCTGGCGCAGGCCGAAAGACCCGCGGCGGCCACGATGCAGCCGGCCCACTTCAACATAGCAGTGACATTCACGTCCCGATATTCCCCCTTGCCCGGACCACCCGGCCGGGCAACCTCAGATCTATCGCAGCCGTCCAGTAAACGCTAGCTTACCCACCAAGGCCATTTGGCCTTCCCCACACTCCGAACCGGAAAGTAACGTCTGAATGACGTCCTGTCTGTGGCTTGTATGCACCCTCTTAGCCGTTATCGGTAGCGCTTATGCCGTTTTGGCTGCTTTCTTGGTCGCACGATTTGCGCGCCAGCCCAAGTCGATTTTAGGGCGAACGGAAGACGTAACTCTGATCAAACCGCTGTATGGCGCCGAACCGGGCCTTGCGGGCAGCCTCGCGTCGTTTCTCCGGCAAGACTACCCAGGCGCGATTCAGATGGTCTGCGGGGTTCACGATGCTGCCGATCCCGCCATCGATGCGGTGCGCGAGCTTAAAGAAGCTCTGCCGGGGGCAGACGTCGAGTTCACCGTCTCGGCGCGAAAGAGCGGCGGAAATCCAAAGATTTCCAACGTGCTCAATATTTTTCCGCGTGCACGGCACGATGTCTTGATCCTCAGCGACAGCGACATGCGGGTCGAGCCGAACTACGTTCGCGACGTGGTCGCCACGTTGCAGAAGCCCGGTGTCGGCTTGGTGACCTGTCTCTATCGTGGCTGCGCGATCGGCGGTTTCTGGTCCCGACTTGCGGCTGCGGCTGTGGATCAACACTTTCTGCCAAGCGTTCTGGTCGGCGTTCAGTTTGGCTTGGCGAAGCCCTGCTTCGGATCGACCATCGCCACGCGCCGGAGCACGCTCGCCCGAATCGGCGGTTTCGAGGCCTTCGCCAATACCTTGGCAGACGACTACGCAATGGGGGATGCCGTCCGTCGCAGCGGCCTCAAGGTCGCAATCGCGCCATTCACGATCGGCCACACCTTTGCCGAAAAAACCTTCCGGGAGCTGCTGGCCCATGAACTTCGCTGGGCGCGAACGATACGTCTCGTCGATCCCGTGGGTTATGCTGGCTCCGTCGTAACGCACCCCTTGCCGTTCGCACTGGCGGCGTTGCCTTTGAGCGGCTTCAACGCAATCGCGTGGGCGATCCTCGCCGGGACACTTGCGTGCCGCCTTTTCGTTCCGTTACAAGTCGAACGGCTGCCCGGTGGGGGAAAGAGTTCGGTACTGCTCACTCCTTTGCGCGACATGTTGAGCTTCGCGATCTTTATCGCGAGCTATGTGCCCGGAGCTGTTAATTGGAGGGGCCGCCGCTACAGCGTCGGCGCCGATGGGACCGTTAGGCCTATATGAAAGGCGCGGACATGCGCACGCTATTTTTACAAGCTCCTTCGTTCGACGGCTTCGACGGGGGTGCTGGATCCCGGTATCAGGCACGGCGAGAAATTCAATCGTTCTGGTACCCGACTTGGCTGGCGCAGCCGGCCGCGCTGGTCGAGAACTCCAAGTTGATCGACGCGCCGCCGCACCGCACCACCTTGCAGGATGTTCTGGCGCAGGTGCGCGATTACGACCTCGCCGTTCTGCACACCTCGACGCCGTCGTTTGATTCGGACGTCAAGGTCATCGAGGCGATGAAGGCGACGAACCCGAACCTGAAGGTCGGGCTGATCGGCGCCAAGGTCGCGGTGCAATCAAACGAAAGCTTGAGCGACGCGCCGATTGTCGACTTCGTTGCCCGTAACGAGTTCGACTTCACGATCAAAGACGTCGCCGATGGGGTGCCCTGGAGCGACATCAAGGGCCTGTCCTACCGCAACTCGCAGGGCGTCATCGTGCACAACGAGGACCGTCCCGTGATGCACGACATGGATACGCTGCCCTTCGTCACGCCGGTCTATAAGCGCGACCTCGTGATGGAGAATTACTTCATCGGCTATCTGAAGCATCCCTACATCTCCTTCTACACGGGGCGCGGCTGCAAGAGCCGCTGCACGTTCTGCCTGTGGCCGCAAACCGTCGGCGGCCATCGCTACCGGACCCGCTCCGTCGGCCACGTCATCGAGGAGGTGAAATACATCCTCAAGGCGTTCCCGCAGATGAAGGAGCTGATGTTCGACGACGATACCTTCACGGACGACCTGCCGCGCGCGGAAGCGATCGCCAAGGAACTCGGCAAGCTCGGCGTTACGTGGTCGTGCAATGCCAAGGCGAATGTGCCGCGCGATACGCTGAAGGTTCTCAAGGACAACGGCCTGCGCCTGCTGCTCGTCGGCTACGAGAGCGGCAATCAGCAGATCCTGCACAACATCAAGAAGGGCATGCGGGTCGAGGTCGCGGAGCGGTTCACCAAGGACTGCCACGAACTCGGCATCAAGATCCACGGCACCTTCATTCTCGGCCTTCCGGGCGAGTCGAAGGAGACGATCGAAGAGACCATCAAGTTCGCGACGCGGATCAATCCGCACACGATCCAGGTCTCGCTCGCGGCGCCTTATCCCGGCACTTTCCTCTATAAGCAGGCCTCCGAGAATGGCTGGCTTGACGTGGAGAACGCCGAACTCATCAATGCCAATGGCATTCAGATCGCGCCGCTGCACTATCCGGGTCTCTCGCACACCGAGATCTTCTCGTCGGTGGAGGACTTCTATCGGAAGTTCTACTTCCGGGTGCCGAAGATTGCTTCAATTGTCGCCGAGATGGTCACGCAGCCCGACATGATGAAGCGCCGCCTCAGAGAGGGCGTCGAATTCTTCCAGTTCCTGCGCGAGCGCCGCAACGCCGCGTAAGGCGGCAAGCGACAGATTTGCAAATCATACGGCGCCGGTTTCTAACCGGCGCCGTTGTTGTTTAGGCGCCTTTGTCTTCCGGCTTCGCGTTCCGGGGCGGGCCCATGAGGATCGGCTGGAAGAGAACGGCTGCGGCAAGCGTCGTCACAAGCGAGAGCGCCAAAAGCTCGCCCATGCTCGATGTCCCCGGATGGCTAGAGAAGAACAAGCTTCCGAAAGCAACCGCGGTCGTCATGGCGCTGAACATCACCGCGCGGGTGAGCGGCGAGGCCAGCAGGCTCGTTTCGCCTTCGCGCCAGGCGAGCACGTAATAGATTTTGAACGCGACCCCCACGCCGAGCAGCAGGGGCAGCGCGATGATGTTGGCGAAGTTCAACGGCAAGCCGATCAACACGCAAAGCTCGAGCGTCACCACGGCTGCGAGCAATAGCGGCACGAGCGTCAACAGAACGTCCGAGACGCGGCGCAGCGCGATGTACAGGATGATCGTTATCGAACCCAGCGCCAGCAGCCCCGCCTGAATGAACGAGCGCACAACCGTCTTTGCCGATTCCTGGATGAGGATGGGCACGCCCGTTGCTTCAGGCTCGACGGCGAGGACGGCAGAGGCAAAGCGCCGGAGGTTGGCGTTGTCGTTGCCATCGCCTTTCGGCGCGACTTCGACGCGGGCGCGGCCGTCGGCGGCGATCCAGTCGGAGACGATCTCAGGCGGCAGATTTTCGAGGGTCACGGGCTCGGCCTTCAAGGCAGAGCGAATTTGCGCGAGCCGCAGCTTCAAGCCGTCAAGCAGCACCTTCTCGGCCTTGGCCCGCACCTCGGGTGGCCCATCGGCTAATTTTCGCAGCGTTTCGGCCATGTGGGCGGCAAGTGGCGGCGCGCCAGGCAGTTGAGCAGCCTCGTCGAAGGCCTTCGCCGTCTCCTTCAACTTCGCCTGCGTCTCGGCATCCGATAGTGGCGGCGCCATTTCGTCGGGCTCGAGAGTCGGCCCCAGCAAATCGGCTGCGTCACGAATAATCGCAAGCTTTGTGGTTTGATCGCCAGGCACGAAGCTTGCGAGTGTCACGGTGTGATCGGCCTCGGGCAGCGCATCGAGCTTGGCTGCCACCGCTTTCGCTTCAGCCAGGTTCGGGGCGAGAACCTGGATGGTGTTTGGCGCAGTCATCGGATCGGCCATGAGATCATTGAAGGTCGAAACGGATTCGACCTTGTCGCTGCGCAGATTGATCGGGTTGAAATCGAATTCCAGCTTCGCGAGCAGCGGTAGTCCGGCGACCACGGCAATCCCTGTCAGCACGAGAATGGCGCGGCGATGCCGGGCCATGAAGCGGTCGACAGGGGCCAGGGCTTTATAGCCGACCTCGTGCGCTTCACCGGGAGGGTTGAGCAGCGATAACATCGCGGGCAGCATCGTGATGCTGGTCAGGAACGCGATGATCATGCCGCTGCCGGCAATGAGGCCCAACTCGGACACGCCGCGATAATCGGTCGGCAGGAAGGCGTAGAAGCCCGCCGTGGTTGCTGCGGCGGCGAGTGCCAGCGGCTTTCCGGCGTTCTTTCCGGAGGCGATCAATGCATCGCGCAAGCCGTGCTTGCTGAAGCGCTCGTGGCGATATCTGACTGAAAACTGGATGCCGAAATCGACGCCGATGCCGACGAACAAAACGGCGAAGGCGACGGAGATGAGGTTCAAGGCGCCGACGAGGTAGAGTCCCAGAGCGCCCGTTATCGCGAGTCCCGCGAACAGGCTCACAAGAACAGCGAAGATGATTCGTCCCGACTTTAGTGCCAGCCACAGGATCAGCAGAACGGCTGCGATCGTTAGGGCTCCGTTGAGAGCCGCTCCTTCGGCAACGGTGCCGAATTCCTCGTCCGCCATCGGCACGGCGCCCGTCAGCCGCACGCGCACGCCGTTCTCGGGCGTCAGACCGAGCCGCTCGGCAGTCTGGCGAATCAGGGCGGTCGCCTCGGCGCCGGGCTCGAGGGCGGAATAGTCGAGGACTGGCTTGACCTCAAGGAAGCGGCGAAGCTCGGACGCTGACGGCTTTCCGCCCGTGAAAAGCTCACCCCAAGAGAAATTCGTTTCCTTGCCCGCCTGAATGCCGTCAATGGCCTCAGCCAACACGCCCAGAGGCTTTTCGAAGTCCGGCCACTTGGCGCGGTCCTCCTTGATGCCGAGCGGCACGAAAGACAGCGCTTTTGCCAGGCCGTTCAGCGTCGGATCAGCAGCGAGCGTGCCGAGTACAGGTTGGGCCTTGATCAGACCCTCCGTCGTTTGGGTAAGCTCCGGCACTGAAAGATAGAGAAGGCCGTTCTTTTCGAAGAATGGGCCGCCGTCGCGCCGGCGAACGATCTGGAATGGATCGGGTTTCGACTCGGACAAGGCTGCGGCGAGCTTGGCTGCTGCAGCTTCCGTCAGTTCAGGCGTTTTGCCATCGACGACGATATCGATGGTCTCGGTGTGCTGCGGAAACGCGAGGTCGAACTGGTACTCGCGCTGGCGCCAATCGAGATCCGCGGAAATGAGCTTTCCGGTATCGGTCGTGATGGCGAAATTGTTGACGACATAGTGAATGGCGCCCGCCGTGAGCGCCAAGCCCAATAGAATGGTGAGCCAGCGCAGCCGTACAGCGAGGGCCACGGTTCCGGCGACAGCGCGTTCGATCATGCTGCCGCCGATAAATAAGTGGAGCGGCGCGGGAGAGTGGCGTCGTGAGAAATCATTCTAGGGCGGACTCGTGATAGCGTTAGACAGGTCCCTCAAGGCAGGGCTGGTTTCAATAGCAGCTCGGGTTAGATGACGAACCCGTCGAGCTGATGAATAAATGGTGATGGGGAGTGTGTTGCTTTTGAGACACTTCACCCAACAGCATCGTCGCCGCGACGTTGCCCCCGCTGCCGGGCCCACATGATCGCGCGTAAATGGTTCGTATCAGATTTCACCAGCGCAGGCGTTTCTGCGCCGGCTGCTGCGGGCGACTACGCCAAAGAGAATTGCTCGACGGCGCCATGGGGTAACTCACGTTCCGCCTGCCGCCTGAATTGCTCGAAGGATTATGATCGGCGATAATGCCGGTTCGAGCGCCGCTAGAAGGAGCCCTATCGGTGGGAATTCCGTTAAACCAAGCCCTGTCGGTGGGTGCCTATGTCATCAAGCAGCACCTCAAGGGGCGCAAACGCTATCCGCTCGTGCTGATGCTCGAGCCGCTCTTCCGCTGCAACCTCGCCTGCGCGGGCTGTGGAAAGATCGACTACCCGGATAAGATCCTCAACCAGCGCATCTCGGTCGCGGACGCGCTGCATTCGATGGACGAATGCGGAGCTCCCGTCGTCGTGCTCGCAGGCGGCGAGCCGCTGCTCCACAAGGAGCTGCCGGAGATCGTCGAAGGCGCGCTCAAGAAGGGCAAGTTCGTCACCGTCTGCACGAACGCGCTGCTGCTCGAAAAGAAAATTCACCTCTACAAGCCGCACAAGAACTTCAACTGGTCGATCCATCTCGACGGCGACAAGGAGATGCACGACAGGTCGGTTTGTCAGAAGGGCGTTTACGACCGGGCCATCGAGGCGATCAAGGTTGCGAAGTCCAAGGGCTTCCGCGTCAACATCAATACGACCCTCTTCAGCGACGCAAAGGCCGAGCAGGTCGCGAAGTTCCTCGACGAAATGAAAAAGCTCGACATCGGCGGGGTCACGATTTCGCCCGGCTACGCCTACGAGCGCGCGCCCGATCAGCAGCACTTCCTCAATCGCACAAAGACGAAGCAGCTCTTCCGCGATATCTTCAAGCTGGGCCGCGGCGGCCGCGCTTGGCCGTTCTTCCAGTCGGCGCTGTTCCTCGATTTCCTTGCCGGCAATCAGACCTACCAATGCACGCCGTGGGGCAACCCGACGCGCACGGTATTTGGCTGGCAGAAGCCCTGCTATCTGCTCGGCGAAGGCTATACGAAGACCTTCAAGGAGCTGATGGAAAGCACCGATTGGGACAAGTACGGCACCGGCAACTACGAGAAGTGCGCCGACTGCATGGTGCATTCAGGCTTTGAAGCGACGGCCGTGATGGACGCTGTGAAGAAGCCTTGGAAGATTGCCGCCGTCGCGCTCCGCGGCGTGAAGACCGATGGTCCGATGGCGCCCGAGATCCCGCTCGATAAGCAGCGTCCGGCCGAGTACGTGTTCTCGCGGCACGTGGAGAACAAGCTAGCGGAGATCAGCGAATCCGAGGCCCGGGCTCAGAAGACTGTGGCAGCTGAATAATCTCTCCATGGCCCGGCGGGTCGCTGAGGCGGCCCGCAATAGGTCCGGGAACTGTCCAGGCTGAGAAATCAACGACTTCAAAACGCCGCCGATGTTGGGCGTTCCATCCGGCTTCAGGCCGTTGATAGCAGCGGGCGGCAGATGCTGGGTCGCTGGATCGGCGATCACGCGTAGCACGGCAAACGGCAGCCGGTACTGCATGGCCAAGTGGGCCACGACGTGGCTTTCCATATCGGCCGCAAAGGCGCCCGTCGCCTCATAGAGGTTTTGCTTGTCGTCCGGCCGGGCGATGACGGAATTCGATGCCGTAATGGCCCCGGGCTCTGCATTGGGGAGCAGCTCCAGCAGGCGTTCACTCCAGCGTTCATCAGCATCGTAGGTCATGCCGTTGGCGATAACGGAGGTGCCGACGACAATTGTCCCCGACGGCAAATCGGGCCGCAATCCGCCCGCTATTCCGAAGCTGATGATGCCGTCGATGCCGCCGGCCGAGACGGTCTCGTCGATCAACGAAACGAGCCGCTTCTCGTCTCCCCCGCAGGAAAGCGCAGTCACCAGCCCGCATCGCTGCGCGACGCGCGCCTCCGCCCTCAGCCCCGTGGCTGCGATAATCCCCCCCCGTTTTCGCATTTACATCCCAGCCATCACGGTTCTCGCATTTGAAGCCTTGAGGTTGCGGTAGCGGGCCAAAGCCCACATCGGAAAGAACTTCGAGTAGCCGTGATAGCGGAGATAGAAGACCCGCGGGAAGCCGGTGGCCGTGAAGTGCTTCTCGTTCCAGAAGCCGTCAGAGCCCTGCGTTGACGCCAAATACGCGATTCCCCGTTGAACCGCAGGATGATCCACTTCCCCTGCCGCCATCAAGCCCATAAGTGCCCAGGCTGTTTGCGACGCCGTGCTCGTCGCCTTTTCGTAGCCCTTGTAGTCGAGCTTGTAGCTCTCGCCGGCCTCGCCCCAGCCGCCGTCGTCATTCTGGATTGATAGCAACCAATTGATGGCCTTGCGGACGACGCTCGAGTTCGGGTCGACCCCAGCCGCGTTCATGGCGCACAGCACCGACCATGTGCCGTAGATGTAATTCATCCCCCAACGGCCATACCAGCTGCCGTCCTTCTCCTGCGTGCGCTCGAGGTAAGCAATTGCCTTGTCGAGCGCGTAGCTTTGGCCGCGGCGCTCTCCAAGTTGCGCCAGCATCGAGACGCAGCGGGCGCTGACGTCGGCTGTCGGCGGATCGAGCAAAGCCCCGTGGTCGGAGAATGGGATCTGATTGAGGTATTCGTATGTGTTGTCGGCGTCAAAAGCACCCCAGCCGCCGTTTTTGCTTTGCATGCCGACAATCCATTCCCGGCCCCGGTCGATCGCCTCGCGGTAGGAATTGTCAGCCGGCTGGACGCGCCCCAGTGAGCGGTCCATCGCCATCACCACGACGGCGGTATCGTCGGTATCAGGGTAATGCGCGTTGTTATATTGGAAGGCCCAGCCGCCCGGACGAATGCCAGGACGGCTCGCCGCCCAGTCGCCGACTGTGTCGAGAACCTGCAGCGGCTTCAGCCATTGGAGCGCACGCTCGGCGCTCGCTTCGGCTTGCGCGTCGCCCACTTCCATCAACGCATGTGTCGAAAGCGCGGTGTCCCACACCGGGGACAGGCATGGCTGGCAGTAAGCTTCGTCGTCTTTGACGATCAGCAGCTTGTCGATGGATTTCCGCGCGATCTGGTAATTGGGATGGTCATGCGAATAGCCAAGCGCATCGTAGACCAGCAGCGAGTTGACCATCGCCGGGAAGATCGCGCCCAAGCCATCTTCGCCATTCAAACGCTCATCGACGAAGGCGACGGCCTTATCGATCGACCGCTTGCGTACGGACTTCGGGAAGTATGGCTCGCAGACACGGAGTACGCGATCAATCGCGCCAAAAATTTCAGACCAGGGCGATTTTTGGTGCGGCCCCTTCGGCCAGACTTTGACGTCCTCAGGCGGGATCGTGAACAGCTCGGAAATGCCGACGCCTTTGGGGTTCCGCGCGCGCGGCTTCAACGCATTGAGAACGGTGAGCGGCACCACGACGGTGCGCGCCCAGTACGAAATCTTGTCTAGGTGGAACGGAAACCACCGCGGCAACACCATGATCTCGACCGGCATCACCGGCACGCCTCGCCAAGGAATTGCGCCGAACAGTGCGAGCAGGTTGCGCGTGAAAACGTTCGCGTGCGAGGCGCCGCCCTGCGACAAGATCCAGCCGCGCGCCTTCTTCATGTACGGCTCTTCGGTGCCGACGCCGATCATCTTCAGCGCGAAGTACGCCTTCACGCTGGCGCTGATGTTCGACTCACCCTCGTGGAAAAGCGGCCAGCCGCCATCGGCCGACTGGATACGGCGTAGATAGTTGGCGATCTTGGCCTCAAGCTCTGCGTCCACGGGCTCGGCCAGATAGTGACGCATCAGAACGTATTCTGCCGGAATCGTCGCGTCCGCTTCGAGTTCGAATACGAAATGGCCATCGTCCCGCTGCAATGAGAGAAGCGCGGTCTTGGCCTTGCTGATTGCGTTTTCGATATCGGTCGTGGCGATGCCGCGCGCTGCGATAGCCGGCTCAAGCCGGGCTGACTGCGCTGCAGGATTGAAGTTCATAGATGCTCTCCCAGAAGTTCGAGCGTCCTATCAGAAGCGCGCCGACATCGCCAGTTTTGCGGCCCCCTCACCGGACCTTATCGCGCCTTCAATTGTCGCGGGAAGTCCGGTGTCGGTCCAATCGCCCGCTAGAATGAGGTTTTCCCAACGCGTGCGTGGTTTTGGACGCAGGGCATTTTGCTCAGGCGTTGCGGCAAAAGTGGCGCGCCGCTCCTTCACGATCTGCCATGGCGGCAGATCTGCGGGGAGGTTCGCGATCTTGGCGACCTCGGCCCAAATCTGCCGCGCGAGCGGCTCTCTCTCCGCCTCATTGAAGCGGTCGGCGGAGCTGACGGTAACAGACAGCCGGTTTTCGAATGCGAACAGCCATTCCGTCGTGGCGTTGATGACGCTCATGATCTTCGGCAAATCCGCTGGCGGTGCGATGGCGAAGTGCGCATTGCAGATCGACCGGTATTCCGTCGGTACCGTCAGATCGCGAACCAAAGTGCGGGCCACCCAAGCGGGTACTGCGAGGATGAGCCTATCGCTCTCCTTCAGCTCGACAGTGCCATCTTCGAATTGCAGGGCGCGGATGTTGCGCTCGCCTAGTTCGATCGATCGCAGCGGATGATCGAACCGCACTTCGGCGCCCCGCTTGCCGAGAAACGACAGCGCGGAATCGATAAGGGCCGGCCCCAACCCGTGCGCCGCGAACAACGGACGGCAGGCTTGTCCTCCGCGCGCGAGCGTTTCGCGTACGACGGCGGCTGCGAGCTGAGCTGAGCCTTCGGAGGCATCGCAGTTCAGCGCAGCGAGCAACACTGGCTGCATCAGCCGAGTAAAAACCGGCGAGCGCACATCGACCCGCTGCGTAATCGTATCGTTGGCTTTGGATTGGAGGAGGCTTGCGAGGCGAATGTAATCGGCAGCACGCGTGCCGGGCACGCGACGGTTCTTTGCGAAAACCCACCAGGGCAGCGGCCCGTCATTGGGCCGCAGCGTCCAGCGCTCTCCGGATTTCAAATCGCAGAAGGCGAACTCCGCGTGCTGCGGGTCGTCGAGCAGATGTCTGCCGCCGATCGTATTCAGATAGCTTATCGCGCTGGAGTTGCCCGACAGCAGCAGATGGTTGCCGTTGTCGATCGTCAGTCCAAGCGCGGGTTCGAAATAGGAGCGGCAACGGCCGCCCGCATGGCGTGCAAGTTCGTGGATGACGACCTTGCGCCCGCTGCCGACCAATGTGACCGCCGCCGAGAGGCCGGCAAGGCCAGCCCCGACGATGTGAACAGTGCCGTCGCTCATTTAGAAAATGCCGTCGCGCAGAACAGCCCAGAGCACAGTGCGCTTGGAGCGGCGTACATCGACGCGCGGCGCGTGCCATCCTCGTGCAATCAGCTTCTCGAGGATGCCCCGATAGACCGTCGCCATCATGCGCGGCGACCTAACCGAGCGGCGGGAGCTGCGCGCCATGATGGCATCCGAGGCGTCGTAGTACCTGCGCGCCTTATCCGCGATACCACGGCACACGCGATCGAGCCGCGGATCGGCAAGGATCTCGGCAATCGAGAGGTCTGCAAGACCGCACTCGCGCAGCGCCTCTTTGGGCAGATAGAGCCGGCCCATGCTGGCGTCTTCGTCGACGTCGCGCAGGATGTTCGTCAGCTGCAGCGCGCGGCCGAGGTTGTGCGACAGCTCTATTCCGGCCGCTTCTTCCATGCCGAAAATGCGTACCGACAATCTTCCAACGGCAGAAGCTGCGCGGTCGCAATAGAGGTCGAGCACCTTCCATTCGGGTGCGCGAAGATCGCGGACGATATCCATCTCCATGCCGTCGATGACGGCGATGAAATCATCCTTTAGCAGGCCATACTGCGCAATCGGGCCCGCGAGGTCGCGCGTGCGCTGCGTCCGGCGTCCTGTTGCATAGAGGGCTTCAATGTCTTCGCGGTACTGGACGAGGTCGGCCAAGCGAACCTCCCGCGAGCCGCCATTATCGGCCACGTCATCGACGGCCCGGCAGAAGGCGTACACGTGATACATCGCCTCGCGCTGCTGGCGCGGTAGAACCCGCATCGCTGCATAGAACGAGCTGCTGGCGGCGGCCGGCGTTTCTTCAGCAATCAGGCTGTCGATCTCAGCGCTCATGCGGCATCATCCTTGACGTCTTAGTGAACGCAGCACGTGTGAAGGGGCGGCCCAGAAGCGTCGTGGCCGCCGTGCGCGCCGCTATAGCAGCTGCGTGTGATTTGGAAAGGTGGACGGTCTCTGAGAGCGGATCCCGCGTCTTCAGGAGGCCGATCAGCTTGCGCGCGAGCGCTGCAATGACGGCCGTCTCCACAGCGAGCCGAGTATCGGCGACGCTGGAGGGCAACAGCGCCGCCTCAGGCATGAGGCGCTCGGTCCGCGCGGCCAAGGCTTGGAGACATGCGCGCAATTCCGGCGACGCTTTGGGCGCCGCCAGAGCCTCGATGCTCGCACCGTACAACGCAAGCTCTTCGATCGGCACGTAGACGCGATCGATATTGCGATAGTCCTTCGCGCAATCCTGCAGGTGATTGATGATCTGCAGCGCCGTGCACAAGGCATCGGAATGCTGCCACGTTGAGGCCGGTTCGCCGTGGACGTCGAGAACGAAGCGGCCGACGGGCATCGCCGAATACCGGCAATACTCGATAAGCTCGTCCCACGTGTTGTAGCGATTCTTGGTAACGTCCTGCCGGAAGGCCTTGAGCAGATCGAGCGCGTGCTGCGCGCTCAAGTTCCTCAGTTGCAGTTGTTCGCGCAGGGCCAGCGCATCGACTGCGGCATCGGAATGGCCGAGCAGTGTTTGTTCGAGCGCCTCAAGGATCGACAATTTCGATTGTGCGTCCAGCGCCGGATGATCAGCGGCATCATCGGCGGCGCGCGCAAAGCGATAGAAGGCCAGAATGGGCGCGCGGTGACGCGAGGCAATGATGCGCGACGCAACAGGAAAGTTCTCGTCACGCTCGGACTTGCCGGATTTGTACTTGCCGTCGACCGTCATTGCCTGCCTACTTTGCGGCCTGTACTCGGCCTTTCCAGAGGCCTCCGCGACCGCGCCTATGCTGATACGCCGAATCTAGCGTGAAACCCACATAGGTCATCGCGATAACTGGTAGCGCGAGAGCCCAAAGTCCTGAACGGTTGTAAAAGCGCAACGTCGGCTGAAATGCAAAGATCATTATCAAATATGCAGCCACAGCGAGTACGTTCGCAGGGTCATCGGCGAAAAACGCAAAAACAAGCGGTACCAGATAAATAAGTGCCATGCCGACGACCGTACCAAGCAATAGCAGCGGCGAGTACTTCAGTTGGGCGTAGGCCGAACGCGCAACCATTCGGCGAATATCTTGCAGTGCGGGGTATTCACGTAGACTGGTCACATTATTGGAAAGACCGAGCCAAATCGGCCCCTGCGTTTTCAACAGCTTTCCGAGCGCACAATCGTCAATGAGCGCGCCGCGGATGGCGGCGATGCCGCCAGCCCGTTCCAACGCGCCGCGCTCAACTAACATGCAACCACCGGCTGCTGCTGCCGTCGCTGCTGTCTGCCGATTTACCCAGCGAAATGGATAAAGCATCTTGAAGAAAAAGATGAAGGCCGGAACCAAGGCTTTTTCAACGAAACTTTCGCATTTGAGCTTGGCCATCACCGATGTCATGGCGCGGCCGTTCGCGTTAGAGCTTTTGACAAGCGACCGAAGCGTACCCGGCGCGTAGGCAATGTCAGCGTCGGTCAGAAGCAGATAATCGGGTTTCGAGACGGAGGCTGCGGCAATTCCTTGGTGCATCGCCCAAACCTTGCCGGTCCAAGCCGGCGGCAGTTCGTGGCCACTGATGACTGTTATCTGACGAGGCGACGTCGCAGCGATCTTTTGGGCGATATCGGCTGTCCCGTCGTTGCTTTGATCGTCGACGAGCACAATGGAGAATTCTCCGGGATAGTCCTGCGCCGCCAGAGACGTGAGCGACGAAGGAAGCATATCGGCTTCGTTTCGTGCCGGGATGACGGCCGTTACGCGCGGCCAGATGGCCGGTGTGGAGGACTTCTCGCCGTCGGTCTCCTCGCGCTCGCTCGTCAGCCAGAATCCGCCGTTGAACAGCACGAGGTAAGCCCAAGCAGCGAGGCTCAGGGCCGCTATGACATCAAGCGCTGTCATTTCAGATACCCGGCATCGCGAAACCAGCGATAGGCTTCCGCCAGTGCTTCTCGAGCGGGACGCGCCCGATAGGAAAGTTCAGCTTGAGCTTTGGCGGATGAAAAGAACATTTTGTATTTCGCCATGCGCAGGCCATCGACGGTGGCGAACGGCTCTCGACCCGTGAAGCGCGCGACGGCTTCCGCCCCGTAGGCAATCGGATAGATGATCTGGCGCGGAAGCTTGATCGACGGTGGCCTGCGGCCAGCGAGATGCGCGATTTCAGCGAGCATCTGCCCGAGAGTCATGTCCTCGCCCCCCAGAATGTAACGTTCGCCAATGCGCCCGTACCTCAGGGCCGCAATATGTCCATCAGCGACGTCATCGACGTGCACCAGATTCAATCCCGTCTCGACGTAGGCCGGCATTCTCCCCGATGCCGCCTCAACCACGATGCGCCCGGTCGGCGTCGGGCGGACATCGCGCGGGCCGATCGGCGTCGACGGATTGACGATGACGGCCGGCAAACCTTCTTCCGCCACCATGCGCTCAACGAGGCGCTCGGCGAGCACCTTGCTCTTCTTGTAGGCGCCGATAGCCCTTTGGGCGTCGAGAGGCATCGTCTCGTCCGAACGCGTGCCGTCCTCAAACACCCTCAGCGTTGCGACGCTGGACGTGTAGACGACGCGTTCGACCCCGGCTTTCAAGGCAGCGTCCATCACGGCGCGCGTGCCTTGCGTGTTCGTTCTGATGATCTCTTCCGGGTCCGGCGCCCACAGGCGATAGTCGGCAGCCACGTGGAAAACATAGCGCGTGCCTTGAACGGCTCGCGCGATCAAGTCCGCGTCGCGAATATCCCCTTCAACAATATCCAGCCCGGCATCCGTCAAGTTGGCGCGATTGCTTGTCGGCCGGACAAGCGCGCGGACGGCAAATCCTTCCGCGATAAGGCGGCGGGCGACCGCTGAGCCTACGAATCCGGAGGCGCCGGTCAAAAATGCGATGTCTTTTCCCGCCAACGCTTACCCACCCCTTCGCGTCCGAACTTCAGGTCACCCCGTGTAGACGATGCGCCAGATTCGGCCACCAGCATCGTCGCTGACGTAAAGCGCGCCATCGGGTCCGACCGCAAGCCCCGTGGGCCGATGCTCTGTGCCTTCTGGATCTCCGTCGCGGAAACCGTCGGCGAAAGTGGTGTAGGGGCCCGAGGCTTTGCCGTCAGCGAGCGGCTGGAAGACGACTTTATAGCCTTGCTGCGGACCGTCGGAGCGGTTCCACGATCCATGGAACGCGATGAACGCGCCGCCGCGATAGGACTCGGGAAAAGCGTTTGCCTTGTAGATCTTCAGATCGTTCGGCGCCCAATGAGCGGGATAGGCGGCCACGGGAGGAAGCTTATCCGCGCACCGGCCGACGGCTTTGCCGCCGTCGCCGCCGTATTCGGGTGCGAGCACGTGCTTGTTCTGCGCCGCGTCGAAATAGCAGTACGGCCAGCCGTAATCGCCGCCCTCGCGAAGCTCGACGAGGATTTCCGCGGGCTGTTCCGAGCCTTGCTTGGAGGTGTACAGGTGCTGCCAGTTCTCATGAAGCTGATCGCGGCCGTGTTGGGTCGCATAAACGCGGCCCGATTCATCGAAGTCGATGCCTGCGGCATTGCGAATGCCCGTCGTGTATCTCGCGGCAGGCGAAAACACTTGGCCGGTTTTGTTGGCGTCGAATCGCCAAACTCCAGAGTGCGTCTCGAGCTCGACGCACGGATCGATACCGGGCGATTCCGGTGCCCGATTATCGACTTGGCAGGAGTCCGTTGCCGATCCGATATTGAGGAAGAGGTTGCCTGCCGGATCGATCGTAAACTGGCGAGATTTATGGTCTCCGTTCTGCGGGATACCGGATACGATGGTTTCGGGTTTGCCCTTGGGTGCAATGTCGCCGGGCTTGAGATCGTAACGAACGATTTCATCGCCCAGATCGACGTAGACGCCATTCTTATAAACCGCGATACCGGTGCCGCCGTCGTCCGGCGGCCCGAACCGCTCAACGACGTCGGCGTGGCCTTGGCCTTTGGTGTCTTTCAAGGCCAGCAGGGAGCCGCTGGATGACGATTTGCGGCTGCGATTGTTGACGTAGACCGTACCGTCAGGGCCGACGGCCATATGGCGAGGCGCGCCTACCTTGTCGGCAAAGATCGTGGCGCAGAACCCCTTCGGCAGCGTGATACCAGCGTTCTTGGCGTCTGCACTGCAAGAATTTCGCTCCGCTAATTCGGCGCCGCCTGCCATCGACACCGGCATCTCAGCCATGAGAGCGAGTTGCAGGACGGACGCTGCGATCGCGCCGGGTACGAGCCAGTGGGGCATTCAAGAACTCCGCGATGACAATTTCACCAGATGGATTGGCCGGTTGAGAACAGGACTAGGTCTGCTTTGCAGCGACAGTCCTACATGATCTCGCGCAGGCGAGCGAACGGGATCACCTGGTCTTTTCCTTCGCAACCGGCCAGGCTTGCAGAGCCATTTCCGCAACGGCCAGAAGAGCCTCGCGCGACGCGCCGCTCGTTGCCTGCACCGCCATGCCTTGCGCCACCGTCATTGTATAGCGCGCCAGCGCGTCCGGATCGGCATCGGCTGGCAAATCACCCTCGGCCTTGGCGCGTTCGAACCGATCGCGAAGCTCCTTCTCGCCCATCGACCGGCGCCGGCAAAGCTCCTGCTTGATTGATTCGGCCGCTTCACCGCACGAAAGAGCGCCCTGCACGGCAAGGCATCCGGGCGGGTTTGATGGGTCCGACAGGAACATCGCACAGCCTGTCAGAAGCTTCTCAACCACGGCTCTGGCCGTCGGTTGCGCGATCGCATCACGATACAGCGAGCCCGGCCCCTTCTGTTCGTAGCGCTCCAGGGCCAGCTTGAAGAGCTCTTCCTTGCTTCCGAAAGCGCCATAGAGGCTCGGACGGCTAATCCCCATGGCTTCCGTGAGATCGGTGAGGGATGCCCCTTCGTAACCGTGCTCCCAGAAGACCTTCAAAGCCTTGTCGAGCACCTGCTCAACGTCGAATTCCCTGGGGCGGCCTTTTTGCACCGCTTCTCTCCCGATAACTTTTTTGTTTGGTTTACACCTATACATTTTCATACTGGTCGATACAAATAGCAGTTGACACGTTCACGGCCCCGCCTATATCCGTACCACTCGGTACATATATAGGGAATCGGCGCACGATGAAAAGTACTTTCGGCAGCGCTACTGCGGTCCTCCGAGGATTTGCAGGGTGGGTTTCAGGTCGAACCTCCATTCAGATTACCGATGAGGTGCGTCCGTTCATCGTATCCGCTTGCGGGTATCAATCTCGGGATGAAGGAGATTCCGTGGAGAAGGCGGGGCGGTTCGATGCCTCGCGCGACCGTTGGTCTCCCGGAATCAACCACGACAATTTTTCCTGAGCGACGACACGGCGGCGGTCCTCCTGCTTGGGGCCGCCGCATTCACGGCCCTTTTCACTTTTTCCGGCAGCACGCCGCTGCGGCGACGCGCCATAGGCGTGAACAATCGAGGGTTATCATGCGACTTCGCGTTTCTTCACGAGATCTGAAACGGCTGATGGGTTCGGCAGCCGTAGCTACTGTTCTTCTTACAGCCAGCGCAGAGGTGGCGTTCGCCCAGGCGCGCCCGCCAGTGGCAGTTTCTGTCGCAACGGTAGAAGCCCGCGACGCCGAAACGTGGGATGAATTCTCGGGCCGCCTTGAGGCCGTGGAACGCGTCGACCTTCGTCCTCGTGTTTCCGGGCAGATCTCAGCCATTCATTTCCGCGAAGGCGCGCTGGTGAAAGCCGGCGATACGCTGGTTACCATTGATCCCTCTCCTTATGCTGCTGAGGTCGAGCGCTTGAGCGGCACGGTCGCCGCAGCAGAAGCACAGGTCGTTTTCACCAAAACCGACGTGGAGCGCGCCCGCAAAATCATCGGCAACGCTCTTTCCGAGCGGGAACTCGATTCGCGCGCAAACGCGTACGACGCGGCGATCGCAAACCTGAAAAGCGCTCAGGCCGCACTCAGAACCGCGAAACTCAATCTTGAATGGACGGAAGTGCGAGCACCGGTCTCGGGTCGCGTGGGCCGGCGTGAAATCACGGTCGGCAACCTTGTTGAGTCTGGCCCCAACGCTCCGGTGCTGACGACGATCGTCTCGGTCAATCCGATCTATGCAAGCTTCAACGCCGACGAGAATGTCGTTTCGCGCGCACTTGCAACGCTTTCGCCCGAGGCGAATGCGACAGCGCGCGTCGAGCAAATTCCTGTCGAGATTTCGACTGCGTCGGCCGAGGGGCAATGGCGCCGCGGCTCGCTGCAGCTGATCGACAACAAGGTCGATGTCGCGAGCGGCACGGTGCGCCTGCGCGCGACGCTCGATAATGCCGATGGCAGGCTGATCGCTGGACAGTTCGTCCGGGTCCGCATGGCGAAGCCCCGTGGCGCGCCGATCATTGCGATCAGCGAGCGCGCCATAGGCACCGATCAGGACAAGAAGTACGTCATTGTTGTCGGCGCTGACAACAAGACAGCCTATCGGGAAGTGAAGCTCGGAGCGATGGCGGATGATCTTCGCATCATCACGAGCGGCCTTGCCGCGGGTGATCGCATCATCGTCGCGGGCTTGCAGCATGTGCGCCCGGGTGACGAAGTCGCGCCGGAGCCCGTCGCCATGAACGGCAAGCCGTTGGTGGAAGAGCACGCCGCCACCGAGAAGCCGACCACCACAGCGCAGCAATAAGGCCCCAC
Source organism: Hyphomicrobium sp. (assembly GCF_035687085.1). GTDB lineage: Bacteria > Pseudomonadota > Alphaproteobacteria > Rhizobiales > Hyphomicrobiaceae > Hyphomicrobium_B. The sequence continues at coordinate 124,560 of NZ_DASRYS010000014.1, forward strand.
CCCGGCGGCGGTTCGCAGAACGTCAGCCGCCGGGCGCAAAGAAAACTCGCTCAACGACAGCCACCAAGGCGCGCCTGCAATGAACATTTCAAACTTCTTCATCGACCGCCCGATTTTCGCAGGCGTCCTTTCCACCCTGATCTTTCTCGGCGGGCTCCTGGCGTTGCCGGCCATGCCAATTTCGGAATATCCGGAGGTGGCGCCGCCGCAGGTCGTCGTTCGCGCGAATTATCCCGGCGCCAATCCGAAGGTGATCGCCGAGACGGTTGCGACGCCCATCGAAGAGCAGATCAACGGCGTTGAAGGCATGCTCTATATGAGCAGCCAGGCGACGACCGATGGCTTGATGACCTTGACCGTCACCTTCCGCCTCGGAACCGATCCCGACAAGGCGCAGCAGCTCGTGCAGAACCGCGTCTCGCAGGCCGAGCCCCGTTTGCCCGCCGACGTGCGCGCACTCGGGATCACGACGGTCAAGAGTTCGCCCGACCTCACGATGGTCGTGCACTTGCTGTCGCCGAACGATCGCTACGACATGACGTACCTGCGCAATTACGCGGTGATCAACGTCAAGGATCGCCTCGCGCGCATCAACGGCGTGGGCGACGTCCAGATCTTCGGTTCGGGCGACTATTCGATGCGCGTCTGGGTCGATCCCGAGAAGGCGGCTGAACTGGGACTTTCGGCGAGCGACATCGCCAACGCCATCCGCGCCGAGAACGTGCAAGCAGCCGTTGGCGTCGTCGGCTCGTCGCCGTCGCTCCCGAACCTCGACTTCCAGCTTTCGGTCAATGCGCAAGGGCGTCTCGCAAGCGAAGAAGAATTCGGCGACATCGTCGTCAAGGCCGGCGCGAACAATCAGGTCACGCGCCTGCGCGACGTCGCGCGTATCGAACTCGGCGCAGCCGACTATTCGCTCCGGTCTCTGCTCAACAACAAGCAGGCGGTCGCCATCCCGATCTTCCAGTCTCCCGGATCAAACGCGATCGAGATCTCGGACAATGTCCGCGCGACAATGGCGGAGCTGAAGCGGTATATGCCGGAAGGCGTCGACTACAGCATCGTCTATGATCCGACGCAGTTCGTGCGCGCCTCCATCGAGGCCGTTATTCACACGCTGCTCGAAGCCGTCGCGCTCGTCGTCCTGGTCGTCATCATATTCCTGCAAACCTGGCGCGCGTCGATCATTCCGCTGATCGCGGTTCCCGTGTCGATCATCGGCACCTTCGCCGTGATGCACATTTTCGGCTTCTCGATAAACGCGCTGACCCTCTTCGGACTTGTGCTCGCCATCGGCATCGTGGTGGACGACGCCATCGTCGTCGTCGAGAACGTCGAGCGAAATATCGAGAACGGATTGCCCCCGCGCGAAGCCACTATTCAGGCCATGCGCGAGGTTTCCGGTCCCATCATCGCGATTGCGCTGGTGCTCGTTGCCGTGTTCGTGCCGCTCGCCCTCATCACGGGCCTCACCGGCCAGTTCTACAAGCAGTTCGCGCTAACGATCGCGATTTCGACCGTGATCTCGGCGATCAACTCGCTGACGCTGTCGCCCGCGCTCGCAGCCATCCTGCTCAAGGGCCACGATGCGCCGAAGGATTGGCTGACGCGCGCCATGGAGTTCGCGTTCGGCTGGTTTTTCCGCGCGTTCAACCGCGCCTTCACAAGTGGATCGAACGCCTACAGCGGTGGCGTGAAACGCATCCTGTCTCACAAGGCGGCGGCGTTCTTCGTCTATCTGCTTTTGATCGGAGCGGCCGGAGGTTTGTTCAAGGCGGTTCCCAGCGGGTTCGTGCCCGGCCAGGACAAGCAGTATCTCGTCGGCTTCGCCCAGCTGCCCGACGGCGCAACGCTCGACCGCACGGAAGAAGTCATCCGGCAGATGGGCGACATCATGCTGAAGACTCCTGGCGTGCAGGATGCCGTGCAGTTCCCGGGCTTGTCGATCAATGGCTTCACCAACAGCTCCAACTCCGGAATCGTTTTTGCCGGTTTGAAGCCGTTCGAAGAGCGTCGCTCACCCGACCTCAGCGGCCCGGCCATTGCGATGAAGCTCAACCAGCAATACGCCGGTATCAAAGATGCCTTCATCGTCATGTTCCCACCGCCTCCCGTGCAGGGTCTCGGCACCATCGGCGGCTTCAAGCTTCAGGTCGAAGACCGCGCCGGTCTTGGCTACGACGCGCTTAGCGAGGCGATGCAGAACTTCACAGCGGCGTTGAACAAGGCGCCGGAGCTTGCCGGCATCTTCACGTCGTATCAGGTGAACGTGCCGCAGCTTTATGCTGCGATCGACCGGACCAAGGCGCGCCAGCTCGGCGTCGCCGTGACGGACGTGTTCGAGACGATGCAAATCTATCTCGGATCGCTCTACGTCAACGACTTCAACAAATTCGGCCGCACCTATTCGGTTCGCGTTCAGGCGGATGCGAAGTATCGGGCGCGCGCCGAGGACATCGGCCTGTTGAAGGTTCGCTCGAACACGGGCGCAATGATCCAGCTTTCGGCGCTCCTCAATGTGAAGCAGGTCGCGGGCCCGGAGCGCGCCATGCGTTACAACGGCTTCCTCACGGCAGACATCAACGGCGGTGCTGCGCCCGGCTACTCTTCCGGCCAGGCAAAGGATGCGGTTGAGCGGATCGCCGCTCAAGTTCTGCCGAAGGGCATTGGCTTTGAATGGACCGACCTGACGTACCAGGAGATCCTGGCAGGCAATTCCGGAATCTGGGTCTTCCCGCTGTCGATCTTCCTCGTCTTCCTGGTGCTCGCGGCGCAGTACGAAAGTCTCGTGCTTCCGCTTTCGATCATCCTGATCGTGCCGATGGGCCTGCTCGCTGCAATCGGCGGTGTCTATCTGTCGAACGGAGACAACAACGTCTTCACGCAGATCGGCTTGATCGTTCTTGTCGGATTGTCCGCGAAGAACGCCATTCTGATCGTGGAGTTTGCGCGCGAACTCGAGCTTGCCGGGCGAAACCCCGTGCAGGCGGCGATCGAAGCGAGCCGCTTGCGTCTTCGTCCGATCTTGATGACGTCCATGGCGTTCATCATGGGCGTCGTCCCGCTCGTCACCTCGATCGGAGCCGGCGCGGAGATGCGGCAGGCCATGGGCATTGCCGTGTTCTCCGGAATGATCGGTGTAACGATCTTCGGCATTTTCCTGACGCCTGTTTTCTACGTCATTCTGCGTAAGCTCAGCGGAAACAAGCCCTTGAAGCACACCGGCGCCATTGTCGCTCCGGTCGCTGGCAATGGGCCCGGTTCCCATGGGCACTTGTCACCTACGCCCGCAGAGTAACGCGGCGCAAACTAAAGCTCCCCCCTCCCCCACCCCTTAAGGAGAAATGCAATGGCTAACCTCAAAGGCAAAGTCGCCGTCGTCACCGGCGCCTCAAAGGGCATCGGCGCCGCGATTGCGCGAGCCCTCGCTGAAGCGGGCGCGGCTGTCACCGTGAACTATGCGTCGAGCAAAGAAGGTGCCGATCGCGTCGTCGCCGATATCAAGAGCAAAGGCGGCAAGGCCATTTCCGTCAAAGGCAGCGTTGCCAAGCGCGAAGACATCAAAAACATCTTTGCTGAGACGAAGAACGCCTTCGGCCAGGTCGACATCCTCGTCAACAACGCCGGCGTTTATCTCTTTCAGCCCTTGGAAGCCGTGACGGAAGAGGAATTCCACCGGCAGTTCGACACGAACGTTCTTGGAACGATCCTCGCTGCGCAGGAAGCCGCGAAGTATTTTGGCCCCGAAGGCGGCAGCATCATCAATGTCAGCTCAGTCGCCAGCCAGTCTTCACTGCAAGGCACCGTCGTTTATGCCAGCACGAAAGCTGCTGTCGATACCGTCACGCGGGTTCTCGCTGCCGAACTCGGCCCGAGGAAAATTCGCGTTAACACGCTTGCTCCGGGTCTGGTCGAAACCGAGGGCGTGCACACACTCGGCGTTATAGGCACCGATTTCGAGAAAACTGTGGTCGCTGAAACGCCGCTTGGGCGCGTCGGCCAGCCGGATGATATCGCGAAGGTGGCCGTTTTTCTGGCGTCGGACGAGGCCGGCTGGATTACCGGTGACAGGCTGACAGTTTCCGGCGGGTCCCGTTGACAACGGTGGGTGACGCTGCGATGCGTGCCCGGTCGAAGCACGCCATTGCAGAGAACCCATCGATGCAGCCAGTCATCCGTATCGAACATCTTGCCAAGACGTACGCTTCGGGATTTACGGCCCTCAAGGACATCAATCTCGAAGTCAATCGCGGCGAGATCTTCGCGCTTCTCGGCCCAAATGGTGCCGGCAAGACGACGCTGATCAGTGCCATCTGTGGGATCGTCAATCCTTCAGCCGGCACGATCAGGGTCGACGGCATGGATATCGTGGCTGAATACCGAAAAGTGCGGGCCATGATCGGCCTTGTGCCGCAGGAACTTTCGACCGACATGTTCGAGACGCCGTGGGCCACGGTAAACTTCAGCCGTGGCTTGTTCGGCAAGCCGCGGAATCATGCCTACGTCGAGAAGGTCCTGCGCTCGCTTTCGCTTTGGGAAAAGAAGGATGCTCGCATCATGACGCTTTCGGGCGGCATGAAGCGGCGGTTGCTGATCGCGAAAGCGCTTGCGCATGAGCCGCGCATTCTGTTTCTCGACGAGCCCACCGCAGGCGTCGATGTCGAGCTTCGCCGCGAGATGTGGGAGGTCGTCAGAGATCTGCGCGCGCAAGGCGTGACGATCATTCTGACGACGCACTACATCGAAGAAGCGGAAGAGATGGCCGATCGCGTCGGCGTCATCGCCAAGGGCGAGATCATTCTTGTTGAAGAAAAGAACGAGCTGATGCGCAAGCTCGGCAAGAAGCAGCTCGTGCTTCAGCTGTCTTCGCCGTTGGCAGCGGTCCCTCCGGAACTCAGCGCCTACAGTCTGCAGCTCGGCGCCGACGGTAACGAGCTGACCTATACCTACGATACGCGGGCGGAACGAACGGGCATCACCACGCTCCTGAACGACATGCGAGCGGCAGGCGTGACGTTCAAGGATCTCTCCACGATGCAAAGCTCGCTCGAAGACATTTTCGTCGATCTCGTGAGGCAAAAGCGATGAACACCGAAGCCGTCCGCGCCATTTTCTTTTTCGAAATGTCGCGCTGGAAGCGGACGCTGATGCAGAGCATCGTGTCTCCGGTTCTCGCGACATCGCTTTACTTCATCGTATTCGGCGCCGCGATCGGCTCGCGCATTCCGAGCATCGAGGGTGTCAGCTACGGCTCGTTTATCGTGCCGGGCCTGATCATGCTTTCCCTTCTGACGGAGAGCACGTCCAATGCGTCGTTCGGAATTTATTTCCCGCGATTTACCGGCACGATTTACGAGCACCTGTCGGCGCCGATATCGCCCTTCGAAATCGTGATCGGGTACGTCGGGGCGGCGGCGACGAAGTCCGTCATCCTCGGCCTCATCATCCTGGCGACTGCGAGCCTGTTCGTCGATATCCAGATTGCGCATCCCTTCTGGATGATCGCGTTTCTGTTTTTGACCGCGATCACGTTCAGCATGCTCGGATTTGTCATCGGCGTGTGGGCCGACGGCTTCGAGAAGCTGCAAATCGTGCCGCTTCTCATCATCACGCCGCTCACGTTTCTCGGCGGCACCTTCTATTCGCTGAAGATGCTGCCGCCGGCCTGGCAGGCCGTCACGCTGTTCAATCCGATCGTCTATCTCATCAGCGGCTTCCGCTGGAGCTTTTACGAGATCTCCGACGTCAACGTCGGCGTCAGCCTAGCGATGATCTTCGTGTTCCTCGCCATCTGCATGAGCGTCGTCTGGTGGATCTTCAAGACGGGCTACCGCCTCAAGGCCTAACGTACCTCTGGCTCAGGACGCCTCGGCCAGCGCGCCTTTGAACGCTGCGATGAAGATATCGGCGTGCTCGCGCGTGAAGCACAGCGGCGGGCGGATTTTCAAGACGTTGCCATGGCCGCCTGCCGTCCCGATGAGGACGTTCCGCGCGCGCATGCCGTTGACGATCTTTTCGGCTGCCGCGCGGTCGGGCTCGCCTGAAGCTTTATCGGTCACGACCTCGACACCGATATAGAGGCCGGCGCCGCGCACGTCGCCGATGCGATCACCGTCAGCGCCTGCAATCCGCAGCTCGGATCTCAGATAAGCGCCGGTCTCAAAGCTATTCTCTTGCAGCCCTTCGTCTTTGATCACGTCCAGGACGGCGAGGCCAGCCGCGGCCGCGACGGGGTTGCCTCCGAACGTGTTGAAGTAACCCGATTTCGAGCCGAAGGCCTCGAGCATAGCGGGTTTCACGGCCACGCCGCCCATCGGGAAGCCGTTGCCCATAGGTTTTCCCATCACCACGATGTCGGGCACAAGTCCGTGGCGCTGATAGCCCCACATCTTCTCGCCCGTGCGGGCGAAGCCCGGCTGCACTTCATCGGCGATGTAGACACCGCCCGCCTCGCGTACCGCCTCGACTGCTTCTGCCAGGAAGCCTGGCTCGCCTGGAAAGACGCCGTCGCTCGAGAAGATGCTGTCGGCCATGAAGCCTGCAAGGCGAATGCCTGCCTTCTCCATGGCGGCGATAGCCTTGCGGACATCGCTGGCGAATTTGCTGCCGATGGCTTCGCTGCCGTAGCGATAGGTATCTGGAGCGGGGACGATGAACACATACGGGGGCCGCGGCTCGGCGCTGGCGGAGGACGGCGAAATCTCCGTCATCGAAGTTGTATTGCCGTGATAGGCATTGTCGGTGACGATGAAGCCGGTACCGCCCGAAACCGCGCGGGCTATACGCAGCGCGAGATCGCCGCTTTCGCTGCCCGTGCAGGTGAAGACGATATTCGAGACGGGATCCGGCATCGTGCCGAGCAGGCGCTCGGCGTACGTGTAGATGTTGTCGTAGAGATATCGCGTGTGCGTGTTGAGCGTGCCCAGCTGGCGCGAGATGGCTTCGACGACGCGCGGGTGGCAATGCCCGACCGAGGGCACGTTGTTATAGGCATCGAGATAGCGGGTGCCATCGGCGTCGAAGAGCCAGACGCCCTCGCCCCGGACGAGATTGAGCGGGCGCTCATAGAACAGCATCGAGGTCGGCCCGAATGTCTGCTGCCGGCGCTTGACGAGGCTCGTCACCTCAGGCGCGAGCTTATCGGCCGCGTTCATGTCGAAAGCGTTGAGATCAAGAATTTTTCGCGTGGCTTCCATAACGCCCCTCGGGCAAGCTCCTTGGCAAGTGCGCTGCTCTCGGCACCGCTTTTCTGCTTAATATAGGTCAGGCGACCGGCAGCGGCTTGACCCTTCGCGGCCGGGTCTGTTCAGTTTAACGCGCAAGGGGTGCGGCCGGTCTCGGCTCAGGCCTTGAACACGTCAACTTCGGGGCGGCTCTGGTCAAACGCCCGGGCGCCGGTCACGCTATCGTCATTCTGATTGCAACCGCATCGCCACTGTCTGAGATCACGACCATGACGGAAGACTCGCACGCACGGCCAAATCGGTGGAAGCGGTTTTCCGATTGGGACGACCGCCCGCTCCGGCTCGACAAGTTTGCGGCGGAAGATGCCGCGAACGGTTTTTCGGCGTTCAAAAGCCCGTTCGACCCAAAACCCGGATTTTCGCTTGGGCCGGGCGGCGTTCAATCGATGGATGGCATCGGCGTAGACGACTTCGACATGATCGACGTCTTCATTGCGCGCTATCATCTCGATCCCGAGATCGCGCCGGAAGCAATGGCGATGCCGTCGTTGGAAGTCGCGCGCATGCTCGTCGACATGAACGTCCCGCGCACGACGTTGGTGCGCTTGGCGCGCGGCATGACGCCGGCGAAGCTGGCGGAAGTCGTCGCTCACCTCTCCTCGCTCGAGATTGCGTTCGCCTATAGCAAGATGCGGGCCCGGCAGACGCCCGGCAACCAGGCGCACGTGACGAACGCCAAGGACGATCCGCTACAGATGGCGGCGGATGCCGCAACCGCCGTCGCGTTCGGGTTCGACGAAGTCGAGACGACCATGCGCGTTGCGCGCAACTCTTGGTCAAACGCCGTCGCTTGCGCGGTGGGTGCTGCCGTCGGACGCTGGGGTGCGCTCTTTCAGTGCTCCAGCGAGGAAGCGGAAGAACTCAAGATCGGCATGGCCGGGTTCACCTCCTATGCCGAGACGGTGTCGGTCTATGGCACCGAGAAGAGCTTCATCGACGGCGACGACACGCCGTGGTCGAAGGCGTTTCTGGCGGCGGCTTACGCTTCGCGCGGCATCAAGATGCGGTGCACGTCGGGCGCGGGTTCAGAGTTGCTGATGGGCTTTCACGACCGCAAGTCTTTGCTGTATCTCGAAGCGCGGTGCTTATGCCTGCAGCGTGCGATGGGGGTGCAGGGTACGCAGAATGGCGGCATCGACGGCGCGCCCGTCACCTGCACTGTTCCGGGCGGCATGCGCGAATTGATGGCGGAGAACCTGATCGCGGTCTGGCTCGATCTCGAATGCGCATCGGGCAACGACGCACGGGCGACGGAATCGGAAATCCGCGTCGGCGCGAAGATCCTGCCGTATCTCATCGCCGGATCCGATCTCATCTGTTCCGGTTTTGGCTCGATCCTGAAATACGACAACTCGTTCAATGCCTCGCTGCTCAACGGCGAGGAATTGGAGGACTACCTCGTTCTGCAACGCGACTTCGAGGCCGACGGCGGGCTGACGCCGGTCGGCGAGACGCGCGTGATGGAATTGAGAGCCCGCGCCGTGGACGCCATCAGTGCCGTTCTGGAGGAGCTGGGGCTCGCGAATCCTACCCAGGACATGAAGCAGAGTGTCATAGCGGCGTCGGGATCGGATGAGACGCGGACCTTCTCCGGCCGCGACGTGGCGCTCATCAGCGAAGCCATCTACGAGCGTTCGATTACCGTCATCGATGTCATCAAGGCTCTCGCCGCGCGCGGGTTCACCGAGGAAGCCGAAAACCTGTTGAAGGTCGTGCGGCTTCGCGTTTCCGGCGACTACCTGCAGACGTCGGCGGTCGTCCGTGACGGCCGCATCGTCAGCGCCGTCAACCAACCCAATGATTATCAGGGGCCGGGCACGGGCTACCGTGTCAGCGACGAACGGCGCGAGGAAATTGTGGCCATTCGCGATGTGCTGACGCGTGAGGAGGTCTTGAGAGTCGAGTCGGCTTTGCGCCCGGCGGAAGTCGCGCGCATCGCTTACCGGCCGGTAGGTCCCGCTTCGGCAACCCGCAACGCGCGCGAGGTGGTGATCGGCATCAGCCCGGCCTTCGGCGTGAAGCTGTTCCAGACCGTCGCCGGTCATCCGCTCTCGGCCATTCTGCGAGTGCTTATTGCGGGCATCACGGAAGGCGGATGCACGGCGCGGGTGGTTCGCATGCGCCATACGGCGGACACGTCATTCCTGGGGCTTAGCGCGGCGCGGTTGGCGGGGTCGGGCATCGGGATCGGCATCCAGGCGAAGGGCACCGCCGTCATTCATCAGAAAGACCGGCTGCCGCACAACAATCTCGAGCTCTTTTCGAATTCGCCAATCACCAAGCTCGAACACTACAAACGCATGGGGATGAATGCGGCCGCGTACGCGCTCGGCCAAATGCCCGAACCCGTCATCGTGCCGACGCGGGGCGAAGCGATGGGCTCGCGTTATCACGCCCGCGTTTCTCTCATCTATGCGATCGAGACGGAAATGACGTCGGAAGGCGCGGAACCCGAAGAGATCGACGTGAGCTTCATCGGAGCGGCCGCATGACCGAGAAGCCTCTGACAGTTGCCGACTATCCGCTTGCCGAGAACCGGCCCGACGTCGTCGAGACGAAGGCCGGCAAAAAGCTCGACGACATCACGCTCGGCGGCCTGCTTGCGGACCGCGTGACGCTGGAAGACCTCCGCATCACGGACCGGGCGCTTCGGCAGCAGGCGGAAATTGCACGGGCGGCGGGGCGGCCAACGCTTGCTGCCAACTTCGAACGGGGCGCCGAACTCGTGGACGTTCCGCAAGACGTCATTATGCGGGTCTACGAGCTGCTGCGTCCCGGCCGGGCGAGCTCTAAAGACGAACTGCTCGCGGCGGCGCAAGAGCTTCGTGAAACCTACGGCGCGGGAGGTGTCGCCGCCTTCATTGAGGAGGCTGCGGACGTTTACGAGCGCAGATCTCTCTACAAAAGACGTTTCTGAAAGGACGGGCATGAACTGGAAGACGGCCTACAGGTCAATCTATTACGATGGCGCGCCGGAGCCCGAGGATCCGGATCTCACAAAGGCAACCACAGCCCTCCTGATAATCGACGTTCAAAACACCTACCTCGAGCGGCCCGACCGGGGGTCTCTGTCGGCCGAGGATCAGCGCCGGTACGACGCCTGGACGCCGTTTCACGACCGCATGCACAATATCGTGCTGCCGCGGACGCAGGAACTGCTGCAGACGTTCCGGAAGAACGGTGTCGAATGCCTGTTTGCCCGGATCGCCTGCCATACCAAGGACGGGCGCGAGCGGTCGCTGTCGCAAAAAATGCCGGGCTGGAACAACCTGCTGCTGCCCAAGGACGAGCTGCCGTCGCAGATCGTGCCGGAGCTGGCGCCCGTGGGCGATGAGATCGTTGTCACCAAGACAACCGACAGCGCGCTGACGGGCACCAATCTGCGGCTGATCCTGACCAACCTCGGCATCAAAACCGTCGTGTGCTGCGGGATTTTCACGGACCAGTGCGTGTCGTCCACCGTCCGCAGCCTGGCAGACGAGAGCTTCTCGGTCGTAGTGGTTGAGGATTGCTGCGCGGCCGGCTCCGACGAGCTCCACCACAAAGAACTCGAAATCATGAACATGATCTACTGCCACGTCATGTCGAGTTCGGAGCTCAAAGCACTGATGAAGCTGGCTTAACGGGGCTTTCGCAGCTCGCAGGGTCAAGTTTACATGGGGGGAAGTCAAATCAACTTGGCAGCCACGCGCCTACAGTGATGTGTCCTAGGGGGAACTGACTATGACGTGATCGACTGTTGAAGCGCTCCTTCCCACTCGTGCTCGTCCCTTGGCGAGCTTCCTTCGATCGCATTCGTCCGGCCGCTTCCGGCCAGCAACATCATCTTTCGACGACCAGGAGTGACAGGCATGTTTGACAGCAAGCTCACGCGCCGCAACTTTATGAAAACGTCTGCGTCTGTTGCGGCCACGTTGGCCGCCAGTCAGATGGGTCCTTTCTCCCGGCCCGCTCACGCGGCCCGCGACAAGGAACTCAATATCCTCTGCTGGGAAGGTTACAACTCGGCGCAGGTCCTCGATCCCTTCCGCTCCGACAAGGGCGCAACGGTCAAGGCTGAAAGCCTGACGAACGATCCGACGATGATCAACCGTCTGCGCGCGGGTGAGATCAAGGTTTGGGACCTCATCAACGTCAATAATCCTTGGGCACGCAAAGTCATGATGCCCGAGAAGCTGATCAAGCCGCTCGATCGCGCGAAGTTCGAGCCATACTTCGAGAAGATGCTGCCGCAGTTCAAGCCTCCCTACAAATGGGCAATGGACGACTCCGGCGAGCAGCTGCTCGGAATGGCGCAGCGCTTCGGGCCGTATTCCTTCGTCGTCAATACGGACAAGATCAGCCGCGCAACGGCCGAGGATCAGGGCTGGGATCTCTTCAACGATCCCAAAATGGCCGGCCGCTTCGGCATTTTGGAGTCGGACGACTGGAACGTGTTCGGCATTTGCGCCATCGCCGGTTTCGATCCCTACAAGGAGCACTCGGCCGAGGAAGTCGCCAAGTTCGAAGAAACCGCCCGCCGCATCATGAAGAACAAGAAGGTCGTCGGCGACATCGCGACCATGAACCAAGCGCTCGTTTCCGGCGAAATCGATTTCCACCTCACGGGCGGCTCTTACTCGGTATCTCCGGCGCGTGCCGACGGCCACCTGAACCTGCGCGGCATTACGCCGAAGAAGGGACCGCTGAAGGACGGCAAGGGCGGTATCGCCTGGATCGAAATCACCTCTGTTGTGAACAATCCCGAGGGCTCACCGCTCGCCGAGCAGTTCCTGGAATACGTCCAAGATCCCGTCGTCGCCCACACCGTGGCGTTCGCCGAGGGCACGTTCAACCCGGTCGCCCAGATGGGCAACCCCGAATGCTTCAAGCTCTTCTCGAAGGATCAGCTCGAAGCCATTCAGTGGGACAGCCTCGAAGAGGAAATGGCGGGCTCGGTCGAGTACGATATCGTTCCCGATTACGACAAGCTGCTCGACATCTGGAACGCTGCGAAAAAGTAGACTTGTCGAGGCTAATGCGCTGCGCCGTCCTTGCAGGGCACGGCATGGAACACAACGCATGGGCCTTCCGCCGTCGACAAGCGGAAGGCCCAAAGCATTTCACATCCGCTTCCAATAAAGTTGGACCACCACGTTGAACGGTATCTCAAAGCCCATCCTCCAACTGAAGAACGTCCGCAAATCTTTCGGCAACTTCAATGCCGTCGATGACATCAATCTCACCATTGGCGAAGGTGAGTTCTTCACGATCGTCGGCCCATCGGGCAGCGGCAAGACGACGATGATCCGCATGCTTGCGGGCATGGATAAGCCGACGTCGGGCGACATCCTGCTCCGCGACAAGCGGATCAACGACACGCCGGCCAATCAGCGGCCGACGTGCATGGTGTTTCAGTCGCTTGCTCTGTTCCCGCACCGGACGGTCGGGCAGAACATCGAGTTCGCACTCAAGATCCGCAACGTCGCTCCCGCGGCTCGTGAGAAGCGTGCGCGCGAACTGATGCAGCAGCTGCATCTTCCCGCCGACTACTACGGCAAGAACGTCACCCTGTGTTCGGGCGGCGAGCGCCAGCGTGTGGCGCTTGCGAGGGCGCTCGCGTTCGATCCGCAAATCCTGTTCTTCGACGAGCCGCTTTCGGCCATCGACTACAAGCTGCGCAAGACGCTTGAGAAAGAGCTGAAGGACATTCACCGCGAGACCGGCAAAACGTTTGTTTACATCACGCACAGCCTCGAAGAGGCGATGGTGATGAGCGACCGGATCGGCGTCATGCGGCGCGGCAAGCTCATCCAGGTCGGATCGCCCAACGAGATCTACTCGGCGCCGCGCTCGCGTTTCGTCTCCGAGTTCATGGGCGACGTCAACGTCATTCCGGTCGAGAGCAACGGCGCGGGCTCGGTCCGTTCGCAGGCGCTCGGCGCGGCGTTCAAGGTTCCGGCCACGTCCATTGAAGCCAAGGCGCAGTGCCTTGTCGTTCGTCCGGAGTTCCTGCGCTTTCTCGATGCTCCGGGCGACGCCCCGAACAGCCTCAAGGGCGTACTTTACAACGAGTATGCGCTCGGTTCGCGCATCCAGTATCAGGTCCGGATCGGAGAAAAGGTGTTCCTCGTCGAAAAGCTGCGGCAGCAGCCGTTCAAGGGTAAGCTTGACGATGAAGTCATCATTGGATGGGACCCGGAAAACTCCATTATGGTGGCCGACGAATGAGCGCGCTCAACTCGTTCTTCGCCCAGCCAGGGCGCCGTGCAGCCATGCCGATCCTGGTATTGCTGCTACTCGGATTCGTTGCCCCGCTCATTGCCGTCGTCGGCTTCAGCTTCATGCCGCCCCGAACGTTCGGGCTTTTCCATGAACCCTCGCTCGAAAACTACGAGAAGATCTTCAGCGACAATACCTACGTCTCACTGCTGTGGTCGCTCGGGCTTGCTTCGGCGACCGTCGTACTGCTCGCACTCATCTGTTATCCGGTGGCTTACGGCCTCGTCCGCGTGTTCGGCCGCTGGTCTACGGTCCTGACGCTACTCTTCACCATTCCACTCGTCGTCTCGGAGAACATTCGCCTTTACGGTTGGGTGCTGTTCTTCATCAAAGGCGGCGTGCTGCCCGGCACGTTGAAGACGCTATTCGGCGCGGAGATGGGTGATTTCCTCTTTACGCCAGCCGCCGTTCTGTTCGGCATGGTGTATGTCTATCTGCCGTTCATGCTCTTTCCGATGACGCTCGGCATTGCGATGGTTCCGAACCAGATGCGCGAAGCGGCGACGGATCTCGGCGCCTCGCGCTGGCAGGTCTTCCGTGAAGTCGAGCTACCGCTCTCCACGCCCGGTCTGATGATCGGATCGCTGTTGACCTTCGTGCTTGCCATCGGCGCCATTGCCGAGGCGAAGGTTCTGGGCGGCCAGCGCATCATCCCCATCACGCACGACATCGAGATTGCTTTCACCTACGCACAGAACTGGCCTTTGGGTGCTGCCCTCGCGGTGCTGTTGATGCTGGTCGTCAGCGTGCTCGTCCTCGCCGTGCTGAGGCGGTTCGATCTCGATCAAATTCTTGGAAAGCGCTAGCCCCATGTCCGACAGCAAATATAGCGTTCGTCACATCCTGATTGGCGTCTGGACGGCGGCGGTGCTGATCTTCGTGTTCCTTCCCAGCGCGACGATCCTGCTCGCTTCTATGACGTCCAGCCGCTACTTCACTTTCCCGATCACGAAGTTCGGCTTCGACTGGTGGTCGAAGACCGTCAACTCGTTCGAAGTGAAGCAGCTGGCGATCACGTCTTTGACGATCGCAGCGACGGTCACAGTTATTGCAGTAGTGCTTGGCTTCTTTGGAGCACTGGCATTTGCCCGCTACGACTGGCGTGGCCGCAAGCTCTATCAGAAGTTCATTCTGCTTCCGATCTTCTTTCCGCAATCGGTTCTAGGCCTCGCGCTGCTCCTCTGGTTCAACGCCCTGGGCTTTAATCTCTCGTGGAAGACGGCTGTTCTCGCGCATCTCGTCTGGATTGCGCCGGTCGTCACTCTGGTGATGGCGATCCAGGTTTATTCGTTCGACCCGTCGCTTGAAGAAGCGGCCAACGATCTTGGCGCCACGCGCTGGCAGACGTTCCGCGAGGTGACGCTGCCCGTCCTGATGCCGGGCGTTTTCTCCGGCAGCCTGTTCGCCTTCCTGCTTTCGTGGGGCAACTTCCCGCTGTCGTTGTTCACGGCAGGGTCGGACAATACGCTGCCCAAGTATCTCTATGCGAAGATGGTCGCCGGCTATACGCCGGGTGTGCCCGTGCTCGGTACGATCTCCACGGCAGCGGCCGCAGTCGTGCTGTTCGGAGGCTACGCGGCCATGCTGATCCTCACGCGAAACCGCAAGGCTGGTATCTAAGGCGCTCGCAGCGGCTGAACTTCAACAAGACCAACAACACGTCTCTGAGGAGATCTCTCTCATGCTTACGTCACTCTCAGGCCGGTCCGTTATCGTCACAGGCGGAAGCAAGGGCATCGGCAAAGGCATCGCCCGCGTCTTCGCGCAGAGCGGCGCGAACGTCGTGGTCGTGTCGCGCCACATCGCGGAAGCGGAAGCGACTGCAGAAGAGTTCCGCGCCAAGGGCGGCACCGCGATGGGTTTTGCCGCTGACATCACGAGCATGGGCGACCTGCAGATGCTCGCCGAGGCGACGGAGAAGGCTTACGGCGGCATCGATATCCTTTGCGCCAACGCCGGTATCTTCCCGCAGACCAAGATCGAGGAACTGTCGCCGGAGGACTGGGACTTCGTTTCCGACACCAACCTCAAAGGAACGTTTCTATCGGTAAAGGCCTGCCTGCCTTACCTCAAGAAATCGGACCAGGGCCGCATCGTCATCACGTCGTCCATCACGGGTCCGGTGACGGGCTTTCCCGGCTGGTCGCATTATGCTGCCACGAAAGCCGGCCAGCTAGGCTTCATGCGTACGGCGTGCATCGAGCTCGCGAAGTATGGCATCACGGTCAACGCGGTCCTGCCTGGCAATATCGCTACGGAGGGGCTGGCCGATCTCGGGCCCGAGTATGCGCAGTCGATGGCCAATTCTATCCCGCTCAAGAAGCTCGGAACGGTGGAAGACATCGGCTATGCCGCGCTCTTCCTCGCTTCAAAGGAAGCGGCCTACATCACCGGTCAGACGATCATCGTCGACGGCGGTCAGATTTTGCCGGAGAGCATGGATGCGCTGGCGCAAGCCTAACGCATCGATTTGAGTCCAGGGCTGCCGTTCAGATTTGAGTGCGCAGCACCTGGGCGCGCAAGGCACGGGGCGAGAGCCCCGTCCAGCGGCGAACCGCGCGGCTGAAAGCCGAAAGCTCCGAATAGCCGACGAGGAAGGCGATTTCAGAAAACGAGAGCTGGCGCTGGCGAACATACGAGAGCGCCAGATCGCGCCGCGTGTTCTCAACGAGCGTGCTGTAGCTCAGCCCGTCGTAATGAAGTTCGCGCTGAATGGCCGAAAGCGGCAAGCGCAGTTCGGCGGCAATGCACTCGATTTGAGGGAAGCCTTCCGGAAGCTTCGAACGAACCGCGCTGCGAATGCGATCGGTAATGCTGGTGCGGACGTCGCGGCGTTCGGACAGCCGCTCGAGGCAGAGCTTCATCGCACACATGAGCCGCGGGTCTGCTGCGGGCATCACCTGTTTCAGGATTTGCGGCTTGAAGACGATTGCGTTCGTCGGCTGTGAAAAGAAAGCGGGTGCCGCGAACGCGCGTTCGTGCTCGCGCCAGCCTTCGGGCTTTGGATGCTCGAAGTGCACTTCCTCGGGCGCCCAGCTCTGGCCCATCGCTTCGCGAATAACATTGAGGAACATGCCGAGCGACAGCTCCGCATCCTGGCGGCGCTCGACGATCTGCGGCGCGTCAATGCGATATTCAAGCCTCACCAAGCCTTCGGGAGAGGTCTTCAGCGCCATTGACGAGGACTGCTGGTGGAGCGGGAAAAGTTCGACAAGGGTTTCAAGAGCGACAGCGAGAGAGGGCGCGGAGACCGTGGCGTAGCCCCAAAGACCGAGATCACGGGGATCGAATGCGTTGCCAAACCACAGGCCGAAATTGTCGTTGCGCGTAAGCCTCGCGCTTTCCTCGAACAGGCGGCAGTAGGAGTTGAGACTTAGTTGAAGTGTCGGCGATCCCGCCATCTCGGGCGAGATGCCCGCGCTTCCGAAAATTCGATCGACGTCGCCACGCTGACGCTCGATAAACTTGACCAACCCGGTCGCGGCCGAAGCCAGGACGGACGGATCAGCCCCCTTGGTGGCGGGGTTTCCGGAGGCGCCATTCCCTGCGAAGTCGATAATGCCCAGTCCCATAGTTTCCTGGTGAGCAGGTGCCAATATCCTGGAGAAAAAGGCTACCAGAAGCGGCTCATGGGTCAACTATCATCCGGGGTGAATTATTCAGCAATCAGCGCTGCAGACTGCATATTTGCGGTGCAGCATTCAGCCGAAAAGACGACCCAAGATGCCCTTTTTAGGTTGCGTCGAGGGCGCTTTTCCGACGGCGGCGCCGTAGCTCGAGAGATACTTCTCGCAGAGCGGGATTGAGCTTGCGGTGTAGGCGACGCCCATGGACTTGGCGAGTTCAGTCTCAGAATGCGAACCGATCCAGGCGACCAGCAGGAGCCTGCGCAGCATGACGAACGTTGCGATCTCGTGTTCTTCCTCCTCGCTCAGCGTGCCGATCCGGCGATAGCCACGCACCCAAGCTTTCAGAAGCTCCGGCACCTCGGGCTCATGCTCGAAGAAAGACACGGTCGTAGCGCAATCGTAAAGCAACCACGAGAAGCCGCAGTCGTCGAAGTCGATGACTTTGACAGTCGAACCATCCATCAAGAGGTTCGCTAAGCGCATATCGCCGTGCACGAGATTGAAGCGGTCGGGCGACTGGCCGAAGTTCTCGAGCCGCTTCTCGATAAGCGCGACGGTTTCGGTGAATGCGGCGAGCGCCTCGGGCGTCATGCCCATGCCGTTCTTCCACTCGCCCCAATGCGGACGGCTCCCCAGGCTCGTCTCGAAGTTCCAGGAGAAGCGTTCAAACCACGGCGGGCGCTGCCACTTGCGAACATGCGCATGCATGCGCGCTGCCGTCTCGCCTAGCAATTCGAAGCCCGCAACATCGGTTTGTCCGGGTTCGGCGCCCTCCTCCCACTGAAACAGAACGACGTTCCGCGGATTGGGCAGCCCTTCGGCTGAGATTGTTTGAATGAATTCGCCGTCCTGTCCTCGCACCGCAGTCGGTGTCGCCACGCCCGCCTTATCGCGGAGGGACGAGAGCCAGGAGAGTTCAGAAGCGATGCCCGTTCGCGTGTGGTAATTCTCGCGATGGACGCGCAGTGCCCACTTTTGTCCCGAGCCGCCTTCGACGCGATAGGTTGCGTTTTCCGAGACGTTGATCAGTTTGACGGTGCAGTCAGCGGGAAGGCCATAGCGCCGCGTCGCGCGCTCGGCCAGAAGCTGCAGCCGTTGCAGCAGCTCTTCGTGTGTCAGCTCATCAGTGCCCGTCATCCCGGCCTTGGCTCCCAAGCGGTGCATTGAGAAGCGGCGTTATCGGCCGCTTCTCGCTTTTTGGAAACACTAAGGGCGACGGGAAAAGTGAACTTGACCTCGGCGCGGCGTCAGTTGACAGCGCCGCGCGGCCTTTTTAGCTGTTCACGCGAACGCGATTACAGTTTCACCATCACGTGGCGCGGCACGGTGTAATCCTCAAGTGCGTACATTGAGAGGTCCTTGCCGTAGCCCGACATCTTCATGCCGCCGTGCGGCATCTCGCTGACCAGCACGAAGTGGGTGTTGACCCAGGTGCAGCCGTACTGCAGCTGCGAGGCAACCTTCATGCCCTTGGCGATGTCGTTCGTCCAAACGGACGAGGCCAAGCCGTAGTCGCTGTCGTTCGCCCAGGCGATCGCTTCATCGGCATCGTCGAAGGGCGTGACCGAGACGACGGGGCCAAAGACTTCCTTGCGCACGATCTCGTCGTTCTGGGTGGCGCCAGCGACGACCGTCGGCTCGAAGAAGTAGCCCTTGCCGCTTGCGGGCTTTCCGCCGGCAGCCATGACGATGTGGTTCTGCAGGCTTGCGCGCTCGACGAACGACTTCACACGCTCCTTGTGCGCCGACGAGATGAGCGGCCCCAAATCGTTCTCATCGTCGTTAGGCTGGTTGTACTTCAGCGTTTTCACGGCGCTCGAGAGATCGGCGACGAGATTGTCGTAGACCTTCTTGCCCGCATAGATGCGGCAGGCAGCCGTGCAGTCCTGGCCCGCGTTGTAGTAGCCAAAGACCTTCACGCCTTCGACGACAGCCGCGATATCGGCGTCGTCGAACACGATGACGGGGGCCTTGCCGCCGAGTTCCAGATGCGTGCGCTTGATGGTGGGCGCTGCGGCTTGCAGCACTTTCTGACCGGTGCCGATGCTGCCGGTGAGCGAGACCATCGCGACCTTCGGATGATTGATCAGCGCATTGCCTGTCGTCGCGCCTTTGCCGACCACGATGTTGACCACGCCTTCGGGGAAGATGTCGGCGATGATCTTGCCAAGCTTCAAGAGCGTCAGCGGCGTCTGTTCGGAGGGCTTCAGCACGATGGTGTTGCCGCCGGCGAGTGCGGGTGCGAGCTTCCAGGCCGCCATCATCAGCGGATAGTTCCACGGCGCGATCGATCCGATGACGCCGACCGGATCGCGGCGGATCATCGAGGTATGGCCGGCGGCGTATTCTCCGGCGACGGGGCCGTGCATGGTGCGCACCGCTCCGGCGAAGAAGCGGAAGCAATCGACGATCGAGGGCATCTCATCCTGCAGGACGCGGATGCGCGGCTTGCCGGTGTTGAGCGCTTCAAGCGCCGCGAAGCTTTCGGCGTCGCGCTCGATCGCGTCGGCGAGCTTCAGGAGGAGAGCCGAACGTTCGCCCGGCGTCGTCTGCGACCAGGTCTTGAACGCCTTTTCGGCTGCATTGACAGCGGCGTCGACCTGCGCGGGGGAAGCATCCGGCAGGCTGGTGATGATGTCTTCTGTCTTCGGATTGATGACGGGTTCCGGCGTATCGGTTCCGGCCACGAAGTCCGAGCCGATCAGCATATTCGTGTCGAGCATCTTGTCCTCCACTAGTCCCAAGTCCGTTACTTAGAAGAACCGCCGGTGTGTTCGCCGTCGCGCGTGAGATAGTAGGCTGCAAGGATCGGCAACAGCGTTACGACGAATACGAAGACGGCGACGACGTTCGTTACCGGCCGCTGCCGCGGTCTGATCAATTCGCCAAGCATCCAGATCGGCAGCGTCGTCTGCTGGCCCGCGGTAAATGTCGTGACGATCACCTCGTCGAACGACAGCGCGAAGGCCAGCATGCCCCCGGCCAAAAGGGCCGTGCCGATTTGCGGAAGAATGATGTGCCGGAATGTCTGGAAGGCGTTGGCGCCGAGATCCATCGAGGCCTCGACGAGACTGCCGTGCAGCCGGCGAAAGCGCGCGACCGCGTTGTTATAGACGACGACGATGCAGAACGTCGCGTGGCCCAGGATGATTGTCCAGACCGAGAACGGCACGCTCATGATGTCAAAGGCCGACCGCAAAGCGATACCGGTGATGATGCCCGGCAGCGCAATCGGAAGGATGAAAAGAAGCGAGATCGTTTCGCGGCCGAAGAAGCGCGTGCGCGAGAGTGCGGCCGCAGCCAGCGTTCCGAATATCAGCGCGAGCAGCGTCGCAATGGCCGCGACCTGCAGGGACAGATAGAGCGGCCCCCAGATATCCGGCCGCGACGTCCAGGCGACTTCGAACCATTTGGTCGTGAGGCCAGGCGGCGGAAAAGCGAAGCTCTTTTCCTCAGTCGTGAAGGCGTAGAGGAAGATCAGTGCCAGCGGCAGATGCAGGAACAGCAAACCCGCGATCGCCGCGATCCGGAGTCCGAGCGGCGCTGAGCGGTTGGCGTTAGAGGACATCGAAGGCCCCCATGCGCTTTGCCATCCAGAGATAGACGGCCATGATGAGCATCGGCACGACGGTGAAGGCCGCTGCGAGCGGGATGTTGCCGGCAGTACCCTGGAGCGTGTAGACGGCCTGCCCGATCATGAGGCGCGAATTGCCGACGATCTGCGGGATGATGTAATCGCCGAGCGTCAGCGAAAACGTGAAGATCGATCCGGCGACGATGCCGGGTAGCGCCAGCGGAAAGATTACCGTCCGGAACGTTTGGCGCGGATCAGCACCGAGATCGGCTGAGGCCTCAATGAAGTTGACGGGCACGCGTTCGAGCGCCGCCTGGGTCGGCAGGATCATATAGGGCAGCCAGACATACACGAAGACGAGGAACGTGCCGATATAGCTGAACGACAGCGACGGACCGCCGATGACCGGCAGCGCCAGAACGCCGTCGAGTAGCCAACTCAAGTGCAGGAAGTTGGCGAACCAGGTGATGATCCCCTCCTTGGCGAGGATCAGCTTCCAGGCGTAGACCTTGACGAGGTAGCTCGACCAGAGCGGCATCATCACCGCGAGGTAGAAGAGCGCTTTCTTCCACCCGCGCGCGTATCTCGCCGCGTAGTAGGCGATCGGGAAGGCGATGATCGCGCTCGCAACGGTCACGAGCACCGCCATGAGGACAGTGCGCAGGATGATTTGCGCGTTCGATGCTTCGAGCAGCTGCTCGTAGGTCGCGAGCGTGAACTCGTGGACGACGACGCCCGAAAAATCGTCGAGAGAATAGAAACTCTGCAGCAGCAGCGCGAATAGCGAGCCGATGTAGACGACGCCGATCCAAATCAGCGGGGGCGTCAGCAGAAGAAACGTGAGGAGCTGTGGACGCGCGAAGAAGACGTCCGAGAGCGCGCCTGCGATCCCACTGCGTCTCTCTGCAACGGCGGCGGTCACGCGGTTTCTCCCATCGCCACCATCGCGGACTTCGGCCAGATCAGGGAGACGCTGTCGCCCTTGCGCAATGTCGTCTCCGCCGGCGTTGAGGCTATGAGAGCCAGCTGATCGGTGGCGACCGTGATGCGCGTCACCGCGCCTTGATAGCTGATGGCCGTCACCGTGCCCGCCGCATGTGCGCAGGCCGCCGGAACAAGAGCGTTCTTGGCTGCGATCTGGATCTTTTCCGGACGCAGGCTCGTCCACATCGGCTGGCCACCGTGGCTTGCTGCGAACTCCGGCGGCAGCACGTTGGAGGAACCGACGAAATCAGCGACGAAGCGCGATTTCGGACGTTCGTACACGTCGGACGGCGTGCCGACCTGGACGATCTTGCCTTCGTTGAAGATGGCGACGCGGTTTGCCATCGACAGCGCTTCGCCCTGGTCATGCGTGACGAAAACGAACGTGATGCCGAGCTTCGTCTGCAGCGTCTTCAATTCTTCCTGCATCTGCTCGCGCAGCTTCAGGTCAAGGGCGCCGAGCGGCTCATCGAGCAGGAGGACTTTGGGTCCATTGACCAAGGCTCGGGCGAGCGCCACGCGCTGGCGCTGACCGCCCGAGAGTTGCGCGGTGCGGCGGCCCTCGTAGCCCGCGAGCTTGACCATCGCGAGCGCGTCTTTTGCTTTCGCTTCGCGCTCGGATTTTCCGACGCCCTTGATCATCAGGCCGTAGGCGACGTTCTCGCCAACGGTCATGTGCGGGAACAGCGCGTAGTCCTGGAACACGGTGTTGACGTTGCGCCGGTAGGGCGGCACGCCATCGGCGCGTTCACCGAATATTTCGATGTGGCCATCATCGGGCTGCTCGAAGCCCGCGATGAGGCGGAGGCACGTCGTCTTGCCGGAGCCGGAGGGCCCAAGAAGCGCGAAGAACTCTCCGGGCTCGATGTCGAGAGATACGCCGTCGACGGCGCGAACGGCGCCGAAGCGTCGCGAAACGTTCTGGAAGCGGACTGCAGGTGACATGAAACTCATCGGCTCACTGCGGCCGGCCAATTGAGGCCGACCGCAGCTGGTGTCAATGTTACTTACCGAGAATAGCGATATAATCCTTCGCCCATTGCGAATAGGGGACGCAAGAGCTTTCCTTCTCGCACTTTGCCGTCGGCGTGCGCCAGAACCAGATCTTTTCGAAGTTTTCAAATCCGTTCGTCGCGCAGCCCGTGTCCGTCAAGAGCTCGTTGCCCTTGCAGGCCGCCGGCACCGTCGGCACCGAACCGAACCACGATGCCAGATCGCCCTGGAGCTTCGGATTGAGCGAGTGTTCCATCCACTTGTAGGCGCAGTTCGGATGCTTGGCGTTGACGTGCATCATCGTCGTATCGGCCCAGCCGGTTGCACCCTCTTCCGGGATGGTCGATGCGATCGGCTTTTTGTCCGCCTGCAGCAGGTTGACCTGATATGGCCATGAGGACGACGCGACGACCCCTTCGTTCTTGAAGTCGTCGACCTGCACGGTGGCATCATGCCAATAACGGCCGATGAGGCCACGCTGCTCCTGCAGCAGTGCAATGACGGCATCGTACTGCTCCTTGTTCAGCTCGTAGGGGTTCTTGATGCCGAGTTCGGGCTTCTTCTTGCTCAGGTAGAGCGCGGCATCGGCAATGTAGATTGGGCCGTCGTAGGCCTGCACGCGGCCCTTGTTGCTCTTGCCATCGGGAAGGCTCTGCTCCTCGAAGACGACCGACCAGCTCTTGGGCGGCTCCTTGAAGACATTCGTATTGTAGGCAAGCACATTGGGGCCCCACTGATAGGGCACCCCGTAATGGACGCCATCGACCGTGTGCCAGGGGGCTTCCTGCAGCCGAGGATCGATCGTCTTCCAGCTCGGGATGAGGTCGATGTTAATCGGCTGAACCTTCTTGCCAGCCACGAGCCGTAAGGAGGCATCGCCTGAAGCCGTGACCAGATCGAAACCGCCCTGGTTCATCAGCGTCACCATTTCGTCAGACGTCGCCGCCGTCTTGACGTTGACCTTGCAGCCCGTTTCCTTTTCGAAGCTCGTCACCCAGTCGTAGTTCTTGTCGGACTCGCCCCTCTCGATGTAGCCGGGCCAGGCTACAATATCGACTTGGCCTTCTCCCTCTCCGACTGATTTCGCCGGATCACCCATCACGGCAAAACTGCCGATCAAAAGGAACGCTCCGGATGTAAGAAGTATCTTCCAACTGGGCATCATGTGCGTACTCCTCCGCTTGCCACGCCTCAACCAGGGCTCGGAGGGTTCACTCCGCGCGCCCCCGCCGCCGCGCATACCGCGTTGATGTTAGTTCACGAATTGCACTCGCGCCAGGGACGCCTTACCAGCAAGGGGCGATTGCTTAGAGTTTCGGCAACGCAGTGTGGAGCCGCCAGAATTTCAGTCCGCTCAGATCGTAAAAGGCTTCCGGTCGCGGCCCCGATTGATTTTGGCGGAGGATTCTATTGAACCCGTCGTTCAGAATGCTGCCGATTGCGGCGCAACGAACCGGCGGGCCGGTTGAAACGCGGAGTGGAACGAATGGCCGTCATAAAGATCCGCATCGACTTCGATGACGAAAGATACATCGGCCATGGCCGCATCCAGCTTCTCGAGCTCATCGGTCAGCATGGGTCGATTGCGAAAGCGGCGAAGGCCATGGGCATGTCCTACAAGCGCGCCTGGTACTTGATGGACGAGTTCGGCGCTCTCTTCGCCGATCCCATCATCGAACGACAGCACGGTGGTCGTGGCGGCGGCGCGGCCAAGCTTACGCCGTTCGGCGCGGAACTCGTGCGGCAGTATCGCGAAATGGAAGCGAAGGCGCTTGTCGCATTTGCAAAGCCTTTGGCGTCGATCGAGAAGCATCTCGTTCAAAACGCCAAAGGCCATCGCAAGCCCGCGAAGAAATCGCCGCCGGCTGCGCGCGCATAGCGTCCTCGCTCACGGACCGAGCACCTCGGCAGCGCTGCCGGTGTCAACAACACGGCCAGCGTTCAGCCTTATGACGCGCGAGGCGAGCCTTCGCACTTCATCGACGCGATGCGTGACGTAGACGATTGGCACCGCAAACTCATCGCGGATGCGCTCGATCAACCCCATGATCTCTGCACGCCGCGCGTCGTCGAGCGCGGAGAGCGGTTCATCCATCAGCAGAATGCGAGGCGATGACAACAATGCTCGCGCCAAGGCCACTCGATGCCTTTCTCCGCCCGAGAGCGTCGCCGGACGGCGCTTCAGCAATGCTCCGATACCCAAAGTTTCGACCACTGCTTCGAGTGGCAGGCCTCGCTTTTCAGCTGGGTTGAACCACTGCGCAAACTTGATGTTCTGCTGCACCGTTAAATGCGGAAAGAGCTGCGCGTCCTGGAAGACGAAGCCGATGCGCCGCTTATGCGGGGGAACGAAAATGCGAGCCTCAGTGTCTGTCAGCACATTGCCGGCCACGGTAATACGGCCGCTATCGGGCTTTCGAACACCGGCAATCATGTTGAGGATCGTCGACTTCCCTGACCCCGAGGGTCCGAACAATGCCGTAATCGCACGATCGCTTTCGAAGGCAACGTCGAGCGTGAAATCCGGCCACTTCTGCAATGCCTGGACGCTCAACAGTGGTTTTGCTTCCTTCATTCGAACACGGCGATGCGCTTTTGGATACGGCGGTTCAACACTTCCGAGACGATGAGCGCCACCATTGCGATGGCAATCGACACCATCGATAGCCTGAGTGCTTGCGACTCGCCGCCCGGAACCTGCGTATAGGTATAGATCGCGGATGGAATTGTCTGCGTTTCGCCGGGAATATTCGAGACGAACGTGATCGTCGCGCCGAACTCGCCCAGCGCCTTTGCGAAACACAGGATGACGCCGACGAGGACGCCCGGCAGCGCCAACGGCAGGGTGACAAGAAGAAACGTCCAGTACGGATTTGCGCCGAGCGTGCCTGCGGCCTTCTCCAGTCTGCGGTCGATAGCCTCAAACGAGAGGCGGATGGCTCTCAGCATGAGCGGAAATCCCATGACGCCGCACGCCAGCGCAGCACCCGTCCATCTGAAGGAGAATGTGATGCCGAAGAGGTCATAAATCGCCTTGCCAACTGCGCCTTGCTTTCCGAACGTCAGAAGAAGGAAGTACCCGGTCACGACCGGCGGCAGAACGAGGGGCAAATGCAAAAGGCCGTCGAGGATGATCTTGCCGGGGAAGCGCCAGCGCGCGAGGGCATAGGCAGCAACAAGCGCAACCGGCAAGCCGGCTAGCGTGCCAACGGTTGCGACCCTGAGGCTGAGTTCTATCGCCATCCATTCGTCGGGTGAAAATCCGAACACCTATACGTCTCCCGCCGTGCGTTGCCGCTTAGCCCGTTTGCTTGATGATGGTGAAGCCCTGCTTTGTGAAGAACGATTGGGCCTCCGGTGATTTCAGGTACGCGATGAAAGCTTTTGCGGCTTCGGCATTCCGGCTCGCCCTGACAACGGCAACCGGATAGATGATCGGTGGGTGCGTGTCTTCAGGGAAGACGTCCACGGTCTTGACCTTGGGTTCAGCCGCTGCATCGGTCTCGTACACAATGCCGAATGGCGCCTCGCCTCGGGCAACGAGCGCGAGAGCCATACGTACATTGTCGGCCTGCGCGACTTTCGGCTCCACGGCTGTCCACACGCCAAGCTTATTCAAGGCTGCCGAGCCATACTTACCGGCGGGCACCGATTTCACGTTCGCCATCGCCAAGTGATTACCGCCCAAAGCTTCGGCGAGCGGAAAGCCCTTGCCGATCTTGAGCGATACTGCGCTCGCTTGCGGCGCGATCAGAACGAGGCGATTGCCAAAGAGGTCCAAACGCTGGCTGCCGTCGATGAGCTTGGCTTTGCCGAGGTAATCCATCCAATCGAGATCGGCTGATAGGAAAATGTCTGCCGGTGCGCCCTGCTCGATCTGTTTGGCCAGCGCAGACGATCCGGCATAGGAGATGACGACCTTATTGCCCGTGCTCTTCTCATAGGCCGCAGCAGCGTCGTCCAACGCGTTCTTAAGACTGGCCGCTGCGAAGACGGTAATCGTCGACGGATCGGCTTTGCTCGCTTGAGTTCCTATCAAAAGCGCAATGGCCAGCATCATGCCGGCCAGTGCCAGCTTGAGCAACGGACGCGTAAACCCAAGCGCTGCCTGCATTAGGGATATTTCCTTTTGCCGAGACCGATATAGCCGGGAGGATATCTAGCTTCCCGGCGTTTGCAACCTGCGTTTCAGCAGCGCCAAGGATCAGCCCGCAACTTGAGGTGGTTCAAACGATGGCTCTGGCGGCGCCGGAGGGTTGCGAAAGAAGGCTCGCCAGCTGCTTCAAGGCTTGCAGCAGCGCGTCGCGATCGGAGGCTACGCCGAGGGATAGCCTCAGCGCTTCGGGCTCCGTTCCACTGGTGGCGAAGACAGATGCAGGCACGACCGAGATCCCCGAGCGGCCCGCGTGCTGCACGAAATCGTTCGCGCGCCAATGCGCGGGCATGGGCATCCAGATGTGCGAGCCACACTTATCCGCCGCGATCGGAGCATCGCCGAACACGGTCTTCGCGATCTTTTGGCGCGCGATATTCTCATCTCGGATCGCATCGGTGATGTCGTCCAAGATGCCAGTCACGATCCAGCGCGATGCCAATGCCGCGTTAATGGGAGGCACCATGAGATTCACGGCCCTGATCACGGCTGCAAGCCGCGTTGCTTGAGCCGAGCTGGGCGCCACCACGTATGCGATGCGCAATGCCGGCGTTGCGCACTTCGACAGGGTTGCAATGTGCCACGTGATTTCCGGGGCCAGCGCGGCGAGCGGAGGAAGCGGATTGGTTTGCAGCGGCGAATAGGGGTCATCTTCGACGATCGTCACGTTGTACTTTCGCGCAATCGCAACGATCGCGTGCCGCCGCTCGGCCGGCAGCGTCGCCGTTGTCGGGTTGTCGATTGCGGGAATGACGTAGAGAAGCTTCGGCGCCTCGGCCGCGCAGCAGGCTTCGAAGGCGTCTGGAACGATGCCTTCGGCGTCCATCTCGAGCGCCTGTACCTCCAAGCCCTGTTGCTGGGCCACGGCCTTCAAACCGGGATAGGTGACGAACCCTGCTGCGATGGAATCCCCGGGCGATGCAAGGCATTCGCAGATCGCAAAAAGCGCGTTCTGCGCGCCGTTCGTCAGGACGATGGAAGCCGGCTGTAAGCCAGATAGTCTCCGCTCCAGCCACACTACGGCAGTGGCTCGATCGGTCTCGCTGCCCGTGCTCTCCTGGTAATGGAGGTTCTGCATGCCGTTCTCCTCCGCGAGGAGCGTGGCAATCGTCTCCGGAATGAGGCGTTTCAGGTTGGCCGCAGTTGGCTGGGGTGGAATGTTCATGCTGAGGTCGACAGCCGGCTGAGCCGGCCCGCCCAGAATGCGGCTATCGTCCACCCGCCGGCGAATGAAGGTGCCGCGGCCCGCGTTCGCCTCGACGAGACCGCGCCGCCTCGCCTCGTTGAAGGCGCGCGTTACCGTCGTCAGATCAACGCCGAGAATTTCCGCGATCATGCGTTGGGGCGGCATCCGGTCTCCAGGCTTTATTCGCCCAGCCCGCAAGTCCGCCTCGATGGCCTCGACGATGCCGCGGTATTTGAGCTGTTCGCCCTCCGCCAACCAGGGTTCCCAAGAAGACATAGGTCCAGGCCTTCTCCCTACGACAGCCATACATTACATAAATGTACGGGCTTTTATGTAATGGTGCCTCAACGCACTAACTGAAAGCGTCCTCTATATATTATGATAAGCCGCTGAAAACGCGATATAATTTCTATGCTTTGAGTTTCAGCGCGGAGCGCATACATTAGCTTTGTCTGCAGCGTTTGTTGCCATACAATACTTGGATGTAGCAACACTTAACTTTGAAAGGAAGCGCCGTGTGCGGCGAACATCAACACGAATGGCCTAAGTTGTCTCCCCTTAGCACGGGGATAAGAGGGCTTTGCCCCCGCTGCGGCAAGGGCAAGATTTTTGACGGTTTTCTCACGCTCAAAAAGGCGTGCCCCGCTTGCGGTCTCAACCTTGCTTTTGCGGATCCTGCCGACGGGCCCGCCTTTTTTGTGATTTGTTTTGGGTGCATTCCGAGCGTCGCCTTCGCGTGCTGGTTCGAGGTCGTTTACGGGCCCGCATTCTGGATGCACTTGGTAACCAGTCTGCCGCTCGTCCTGATCACCTGCATTCCCCCGCTCAGACCGCTTAAGGGATGGCTCGTGAACAGCCAGTATTTTCATAAGGCCGAAGAGGGTCGGCTGGTCGTCGAACAAAAGGTCTAAAGGCGAATACCGCGACAGTGACTACGGGGTCCAAAGAACGTCCGACAGTGCTGCTGACCGGCTTTGGCCCGTTTCCCAACGTGCCGGTGAACGCCTCCGCTTATCTCGCGCGCCGGATCGCGCGCGAGGCGAGTAGTGTCTTCCCTCAAGTCCGCTTTGTGGCTGAGGTGCTGCCGACCGAGTGGGAAAAGGCGCCGTCGCTTGTGGCGGAACTCCACGAACAGCACCGGCCCGCGCTCGCCTTACACTTCGGCGTCGCCGCCGGGAGCCGGATCATTCGACTCGAATCGCGGGCGGTCAATTTCTGCCGGAATGCCGCCGACGCCGCTGGGGCGCTACCGCTTCGCGGAAATTTGTCAGTCGATGGCCCGGCGGTCCGTGCGTCCTCGATTTCTATCCCCGAGATTGCGGCTGCACTGGAAGCAAAAGGCTTCTCTTGCTCTGTATCCGATGATGCCGGCGGATATCTCTGCAACGCCGTCCTCTACCAATCTTTGGCGCTCGCTGAGGCACATGGCGGCAAAGCCGGCTTCGTGCACATTCCAAGGGAATTGTCGGAAGAGCAGTTCGAGGAAGCTGCGGCTGCAGCGCTTGAGGTCATCAAAATCGCCATCGAAACGGCACCCGGCGAAACAACGTTAACCGTGGCTTAACGACTCTCGACGCTCGCTCATTGTGCGTACTTTTCGCGCTAGAGAGCCGAGGCACGGGGAGCCATCCATGACCATTGATCGCCGCTTGGTGTTGGGCGCTGGCCTTACCTTCAGCGCGGCGGCCACGGCTGCGCAAGCTGCTGAAAAAGCCGCGAAGGCAGCGGGCGAGACGTCGCCCAAGAATCTCGCGGCGCGCCTCGTTCCCAACATCACCCTCGATCAGACCGCCTTCCTGCAGGCGGCGATCGATGCGGCCGCCCGCGAGGATATGCCGGTCATCCTGCCACCGGGCACGTTTCTCATCGGCGGCTTGAAGCTTCGCGCAGGCACGCGGCTCATCGGCAATGCACGCACAAGCATCCTCGCGTTCAATGGCGGCGATACGTTCGTCACCGCAGAGGATGCGCACGGCCTCGTGGTCGACGGCGTCGTTTTCGATTGCAGCTATAAGCCATTCGATCAGACACGCGCCGATGGCGCTCTTGCGATCTCCCGCTCGAACGACATCCGCCTTATCGACCTCGACGTCCGCAACAGCGCCGGCAACGGGGTTTCTTTATTTTCGTGCAGCGGGCAGGTCAGCGGCGTGACGATCACTGGCGCGCTCGATGCCGGGCTGAAGAGCCTCGATGCGACGGGCCTGGACATCAAAGGCAACACGATCTCCGATTGCGGGAATAACGGCATTCTCGTCTGGCGCTCGACCGCCGGCGAGGATGGCTCCGTCGTCTCCGGCAACCGCATCTTCAGGATCCGCAACGCGTCGGGCGGTACGGGCGAATACGGCAACGGCGTCAACGTCTTTCGCGCAGGGAGCGTGCTTGTCACCGGCAACCGCATTGCCGACTGCGCCTATACGGCCATTCGCGGGAACGCGGCCTCCAACATTCAGATCATCGCCAACAGCTGCGAGCGCCTGGGCGAAGTCGGGCTTTATGCGGAGTTCGGATTTCAGGGCGCCGTCATCGCCAACAACATCGTCGATACGGCAGCGGCCGGGATCTCGGTCACAAACTTCAACGAGGGCGGCCGCCTTGCCGTCGTCCAGGGCAACCTCATTCGCAACCTCTTCCGGCGCGAGCAGGAGCCCGAGGACAAGCGCGGCGAAGGCATCGGCGTGGAAGCGGACGCGGTCGTCTCAGGCAACACTATCGAGAACGCGCCGACGGTTGGCATTCAGATCGGCTGGGGTGCCTTCATGCGCGATGTCGCGGCGACCGGAAACGTCATTCGCAACGCGGGCGTCGGGATCTCCGTCACGGGCGCGTCCGATGCCGGGAAGTGCCTCATCGCCAACAACCTGATTTCGAATGCCAAGGACGGCGCAATCCGCGAGATGGATTTCGGTCGGATGACAGGCCCTGACCTCATCGAGAGCCAGGGGGGCACCAGCAGCCGGGTGCAGCTTGCCGGAAATATCGCCGTTTGACGGGGCGCACGCCGAAGCCGCGGCCGATCTTCATAAAAATGAGGGGAGATTGGGGCTGGCCCGATCAAGCGGGGAAGACGGGGGGATGTCTCAGGGCTTGACCGGGCTCAGCAGCATCTGGTGTGCACGGGGGGAAGTGACATCACCAGCTTGAAGCCTAATCTAGCCTGACAAATATGAACTCATTCTGAACGTGGCATTAAAAAGTCGCAACGTTCGGTTGCCTCAAAAGGTCCCGGCAGATCAATGAGTTTTCCCCGGGTTGCAGGGGCTCGGGCCGGGGCTCGTGGGCTCGAATCAGATTAGCTTCCGGCATCGATTTCCAAGCACAGGTTTCCATGATGCCGGCCAACGCCGCGCCGCTTCCCCTCCCCTTTTCCCCGGCCGCCAAGAACGACATGGCGAAGGCGCTCGCGACGCTGGAAGAGGTGTTCGGGTACAAGGGCTTCCGGTCGCTGCAGAGCGATATCATCGGCACCCTGCTCGATGGCCGCGACTGCCTCGCGCTGATGCCGACAGGCGGCGGCAAGTCGCTGTGCTATCAGATCCCGGCGCTTATCCGGAACGGCACGGGCATCGTCGTCTCCCCGCTCATCGCATTGATGCAGGATCAGGTGGACGCGCTGCTCGACCTCGGCGTCGCAGCCGCGTTCCTCAATTCGACGCAGGACCGCGCGACGCAGGACAAGATCGAACGCGAGTTCGCTGCGGGCGCACTGGATCTCCTCTACGTGGCGCCGGAACGGCTTGTGCAGGATCGCACGCTCAACATGTTCGAGCGCGCCGACATCGCCATTTTCGCGATCGACGAGGCGCACTGCGTTTCGCAATGGGGCCATGACTTCCGGCCCGAGTACCGTCAGCTCAAGGTTCTGGCCAAGCGCTTCCCGAACGTACCGCGCGTCGCGCTGACGGCGACGGCCGACGAGCGCACTCGTCAGGACATCATCTCGGAACTATCGCTCGAAAACGCCGCCTCCTTCATCGCGAGCTTCGACCGGCCGAACATTCGCTACACCATCTCCGAACTCGGCAGCGCGAGTGCCAGAGAGCGGCTTTGGCAGTTCATCGAAACCGAGCATCCGACCGACGCCGGCATCGTCTATTGCCTCTCACGCAAGTCGGTCGAGGAAACGGCGGCGTGGCTGTCTTCCAAAGGCCGCAAGGCGCTTGCCTATCATGCCGGGCTCGAGCCGCACATTCGCGCCGGCGCGCAGTCGAAGTTTCTGTCGGAAGACGGTCTCATTATCGTCGCGACCATCGCCTTCGGCATGGGCATCGACAAGCCGGACGTTCGCTTCGTTGCGCATTTGAACCTGCCGAAGTCGATCGAGTCCTACTATCAGGAGACCGGCCGTGCGGGCCGCGACGGCGAGCCTGCCGACGCCTGGATGGCCTATGGCTTCCAAGACATCGTGCAGCTGAGGCAATGGATTTCGCAGTCGGACGGCGCGGAAGCTTTCAAGAAGGTCCAGCGGCAGAAGCTCGACGCGCTGATCGGGCTTGCCGAGATGCCCGGATGCCGGCGGCAAGCGCTGCTCGCCTATTTCGGCGAGACGCGGCCTGAGCCTTGCGGCAACTGCGATAACTGTCTCAACCCGCCGCACACGGAAGACGGCACCGTACTGGCGCAGAAGGCGCTATCGGCCGTGTACCGCACCGAGCAGCGTTTCGGCGTGACCTATCTCGTCGACGTTTTGACCGGCGCTGCTGACGAGCGGATCATTCGCAATGGGCACGACCGGCTGAGCGTCTACGGCATCGGCAAGGACGTGGCCCAGACGACGTGGAAAGGGTTGTTCCGCCAGCTCACCGCGCAGGGCTACCTGACGATCGACGACGAGGGCATGGGCTCGCTGGTGCTCACCGAGCGGGCGCGGCCGCTGTTGCGCGGTGAAGAGCGCTTCCTGCTGCGCGTGACGCGGCAGGTCTCAAAAGGCTCAACGCGCGCGGCATCGCTCGCTGGTTCATCGCGCGTGGCGCGGGAACACCAGCCACTGTTCGACGCGCTGCGCACGATGCGGCAGCAGCTCGCGGCATCGGCGAAGCTTCCACCCTATGTCGTCGCGCAGGACAAAACCCTCATCGAGCTCGCCGAGAAGCGGCCAACAACCGAGGATGCGCTGCACGATATTTCCGGTCTCGGCGCCAGCAAGATCGCGCGTTACGGCGCGGCGTTCCTGCAGGTCATTTCGCAGTTCAAGAAGCATCCCGCGCTCAACAACCGGCTATCGGCGACGGTGAATGCGACGCTCGCCGCGCACTTGCGCGGGCTTGATGCGGAGGCCATTGCGGCTGAGCGCAAAATCGAAGTCTCGACCGTCTACGGTCATTTGGCCGAAGCCATCGAAGCCGGTCTCATCACGGCGGCGGATGCGCTGAAGCTCGATCCGGCGGAGATCGACGAGATTGAAGAAGCATTCGAGCGGTGCCATACGCGCGAGACGGGCAAGCTCGGCCCGGCCTTTTCCGCGCTCGGCGGCCAATACGATTACGGCATCCTGAAATGCCATCTCGCTGATACCGTGTGATCTCAGAGCCTACGCTGACTTTTCCGGGACGGAAGCCGAGAGCTTAGCCGTCAGCTCATCGCAAATCTTCTCGAGTTCCGGCGTCCATTGGGCGGCATTGGAGGCGCAGAGATTCGCCTGAGATCTCAGGATGACGCCGTCGTCGAGGATCTTCAAACCGTTGGCGCGCAGCGTTTCACCCGTGGTCGTGATGTCCACGATCAACTCGGCGGTGCCCGCTGCAGGTGCGCCTTCGGTGGCACCGGCGCTTTCGACGATGCGGTAGTCGCCGAAGCCGTTGGCGGCAAAGAAGCGGCGCGTAAGGTTTACGTATTTCGTCGCCACGCGCGGCCAGCGTCCGTGTAAGCGGCGGAAGGGCAGCGCGATCTCTTCGAGATCCTTGACGGTTGCGACATCGACCCAGCATGCCGGTACGGCCACGATCACATCTGCAAAGCCAAAGCCGAGTTTCTGCAGGAAGCGGATGCGCGTTGCGGCATCGGAAATGCCTTCGCGGATCAGATCCTCACCCGTGATGCCAAGGTGAACGCTGCCGGCCTTCAGGGCGGCGGCGATCTCACCCGACGACACGTAGGCAACATCGATTTCCGGCAGGCCGTCGATCTCGCCGCGATAGCCGCGAACGTGGCCGACCTTGCGCACGACCAATCCGGCGCGCGCGAACATATCGGTCGTCTGCTCCATCAGGCGACCCTTGGAGGGGATCGCGAGCGTCAGCTTGCTCATGGCGCCCTCTTCACTGTCGTTGCGAGAAGACGCTCGGAATGGATGGCGGCGCCAACGGCCGGAACATCGACCGCGGCTCCTGCGGCGCGCATCAGTCCGTCGTAACGGCCGCCATTCGCGACCGGGCTTTTGGCGTCGAGAGACGCTGCATTCACCTCGAAGACGAGGCCTGAGTAATAGGCCAGCGTCCGCCCGAATTCGGCCGAGAAGGTCACGCGATCCAAATCGATGCCGGCGTTGGATAGAAGTGCGAGACGCCTGTCGTAGGTCTCCAGCGCCATGCCCGCACCATTGGCCGCGCCTTTCAGCAGCGCCGCGATCTTGTCGCCTGCCGTCGTCGCGGGACCCGAGACCGCCACATAGCGCGCGATCAATTCGATGGCGCGGGCATCGAGCGGCTTTTCCTGGCGGTCCTCGGCGATGACGATCAGATGCTCGGTAATGTCCGACAGCGAGCGCGTGCCGATAAGCTCGATGGCGTTTTCCTCGAGATAGACGGCGACCGCGGCTTCGCTCTTTTCCCGATCATCGCGGCTGATGGATGCCAGCAGCTCTTCCGGGATGCCGGGCGAAGCCACGCGTGCGCCGGATGCGAAGCCTTTCAGCGCATCGCGGAACGACAGCGGTTTCAAAAATGCATCGTCGAGCCGCTTCTTCCAGTTGGGTGAAACACCGGCCGCATCGAGTACGCTCGAAAACAGCCCGAGATCGCCGAGCCGCAGCGTCCAGTCCTTGAGGCCGACCTTTTCGATGGCCTTCAGGACGATGGCGACGGTTTCGGCTTCCGCCACTTCGCGCGACTTGTCGCCGAAGCGCTCGATGCCCGCCTGGCGGAACTCGCGCGGGTGCGAAGCCGTGGCACCTTGCGGCTGATAGCGGAACGCGGGGCCATTATAGCAATAGCGCGCGGGCGTTGCCGGATCGGCATGGCGCTCCAAGTGCAGCCTGCACGTCGGCACGGTGATATCGGGCCTCAAGCACAGCTCCGCGCCGTCCTGATCGCTGAAGACATACGTGCGTGCGCGCAAGCTCTCGCCGATGACGTCGAGAAAAACATCGGCCGGCTGGATGATGGAGGGCGCAACGGCGTCGTAGCCGGCTTTCGTGAAGACCGACATCATCGTCTGCGCTTGCGATGCCAGCGCCTCGAGATTTTGCGCCGTCTCGGCGGCCATGTTCTATTCCTGGTGGAGCTTGATGAGCTTGTGGACTTCCTGGATCAGGTTCGCCTCGGAGACGGAGAACTGCGCCGGGCGCGCCGCCTTCCACTCCTTGTTGTCCTTGATCGCGGCGGCGGCTTTGGCGCCTTCGATCAGATCCTTAATCGTTACCTCGCCTTTGGCGCGCTCGTCGGAGCCTTGGATGATGACGCACGGACTGTTGCGCTTGTCGGCATATTTCATCTGCGCCTTCATGCCGGATGAGCCGAGGTACATCTCAGCGCGGATGCCGGCGTTGCGCAGCGCCTGCGTCATGCGCTGGTAGGTGGCGATTTCGCCCTTATCCATCACCAGCACGACGACGGGGCCGAGCGCTTTGGCCTTCTTCTCGCCGATCAGCGAGAGCGCTGCCTGCAGGCGCGAGACGCCGATGGAGAAGCCGGTTGCGGGAACCTTCTCGCCGGTAAAGCGCGCGACCAGATCGTCGTAGCGGCCGCCGCCGCCGACCGAACCGAAGCGCACGGGCTTGCCGTCATCGTCCTTCACTTCGAACGTCAGTTCGGCTTCGAAGACCGGGCCGGTGTAATATTCAAGGCCACGGACGACGGTCTGATCGAGACGGATGCGCGTCTCATCATATCCGGCCGCCTTGCAGATCTCTTGGATCTGCAGAAGATCATCGACACCTGCTTTGAAGACGGGGTTCGATGCGCTGTCGGCGATCGGCCTTTCAAGGAAGCCGATCACTTCCATCGTCTGGGCAGGCGAAAGCTCGGCGCCCTTGGTGAAGTCGCCGCTCTCGTCCTTTCGGCCTTTGCCGAGGAGCGCGGAGACGCCTTCGAGACCGAGACGATCGAGCTTATCGACGGCGCGCAACACGGTGAGGCGGCGGGCGGCATTCTCATCACCTGCAAGGCCCGCCGCGTCGAGCAGGCCATCGAGCAGCTTGCGGCTCGAGACCTTGATCACGTAGTCGCCGCGCTTCACGCCCAGCGCTTCCAGCGTGTCGGCGGCGAGCATGCACATCTCGGCGTCGGCGGCGATACCTTCAGCGCCCACCGTATCGGCGTCGAACTGCATGAACTGGCGGAAGCGGCCGGGGCCCGGCTTCTCATTGCGGTAGACGTTGCCGAACGCGTAGCGGCGGAATGGCTTCGGCAGGAATTGGAAATTCTGCGCGACGTAACGGGCGAGCGGCGCCGTCAGATCGTAGCGCAGGCTCATCCACTGCTCGTCCTCGTCCTGGAACGAAAAGACGCCGGCGTTCGGCCGGTCCTGATCGGGCAGGAATTTGCCCAGCGCATCGGTGTACTCGACGGCGGGCGTCTCGAGCGCTTCGAAACCGTAGCGCTCGTAGACCTCGCGGATCTTGCCCGTCATGTCGTTGAGGCCGCGCAGTTCCGCCGCCTCGATATCGCGGAAGCCTTTGGCGAGGCGCGCTTCAGGACGCGTGCTTTGGTTCACTTTGGACATGAGGTGATGAAGGGCCGAACCGCAAATGGAAAAGTTGCCGTGACACCTGATGGCATCCGGCGCGCGAGCCCGCCTTATATCGGATGGACCGGCATGAGGAAAGCCGCCCAAAATCCTTAAAATCTACGCGGGCCAGCGACTTGCATGGCGCGTGGGTGCCCATTTCGCGCCGAGACGTGCTCTGACGCCATGGAACAAGGCTCTCGGCACGGCTATGGCGTCCATCGGCACCACCAGATCGTAGAGGGGGACGGGCTTCACACCGAACCCGCGGGCGAGCGGATGCTTGCCGGGTCCCATGTCGAAGCGGCGCACGCCTTCGCCTACGAAATAGTTCATTGCCTCGATCATCACGAGCCTGCCCGGCGAGAGGTGCGCCCACTCTTTCCCCGCCGTCGAACTCAAGAGCCGCGTGAAGGTGCCCTCGTGCACGATGCCGAACAGCGTGGCGATGATCTCGCCGTTCGCCTCAAGTGCGAAGAGCGCGCTCAAGCCCGCATTCGACCCGTCGATTGCGAGGCGCTCGTAAAAGGCGCGATAGCCCGGCTCGTCAAGGCTGTTCGCCTCATGCAGGCTCGCTTGACGCTGCGCGTGTTGTTCTTCGAAGGCCAGATAGACGTGCGCGATCTCATCGGCCGTCTCGGCGCGATAGAAGCGCGGCGCGCTTTCTTCCTGCCATCGCCGATGGCAGCGCTCGACTTCCTTGCGATATTTCGTGCCGATGCCGCGCAGGTATGTTTCCACCCTATCCGGCACGGTCAGCGCGCTTGCCGACGTTTTTGCGGGCAAGACACCGGCTCGCGCCCGCAGCGGATTGGGCCGGCCGGCGATTTCCGCCGGCATGCGCTCGAACCGGATGAGGTCGATGTCGTGCATCGCGCGCCGTACCGAGCGCCATAGGTTGCGGGTCGCGCCTTGGTCGGTGATACGCGCCGGGCCCAGAATCGGGCCGCCGTAAAGGGAGACGCCGAGGTCCGCGAAGCTCGCGACCCGCAGAATGCCTTCTTTCTTCACCAGCAGCGGCAGCACGAGCGCCACCTCGCCGCTTGCGCGTTCCGTCACGACCACAAGCCGCGGCATGGCTTTTCGCGCGGGCGCGAGTTCCTCGTAGAGGACCGTCAGCCAGTCGAGCGTCTGGAAGCCGTTGGCGGCAAGGCCCGGCTCCACGGCCTCGTATGCGGCGAGCGCGTCGTCGGCGCCGTCGAAGATTTCGGCAATGAAGCGGTGATTGCGCGAGCTGAGGACTCGCGACCAGCCACCCCCGGCGCGCCGGAACGCGCCCTCCCCCGTATCTATCGTCGCCATACGCGTTACACTCGGCGTCGAACGTCTTTTCGGGAAGATTATCCCGGTCCGGAGATAATCGCCACGGCCATTATGAAGAAGACCGTCTCATAGACCTGCTCGATGGCGCCCAGGACATCGCCCGTGTAGCCGCCGATTTTCTGCTGCGCGATCAATGCCACAAGGGCTGCCGCCACCCCGGCGAACAGGGTCGAGGCGAGGAACACGAGCGGGTTGAGGAAGATCAATCCGAAGATCAAACCGGTGCCAACGGCGACGCCGAGTTCGTTCCGGGTCATGTCGGACGCCGTGCGGCTGACTTTGGCTGCCTCGCCGCCGCCATAGGGCAAGGCTGCGAGCGCCAGCACGGGGGCGAGGCGCGCGCCCGCAAATCCGGCGATGACAATTGCTGCCGCCGTCGCCGCCGAAACGTGCGCGAGTGCCGTCGCCTTCAACGCCAGCGTGATGATCAGCGCCAGCACGCCGTACGTGCCGATGCGGCTGTCCTTCATGATTTCGAGGCAGCGCTCGCGCGTGTGGCCTCCGCCAAAGGCGTCCGCCGTGTCGGCCAATCCATCTTCGTGAAGTGCGCCGGTCAGCAGGATCGCAAATCCGAGACCCAAGATCACCGGCAGCGGCCAGGGGAAAACGTAAGACGCGAGCAGGATGACACCTCCCGTCGCGATGCCGATCAGTCCGCCGACGAGGGGCAAATATTTCGCCGCGCGTGCGAGCCAATCGCGCGGCAACGGGTCGATGTGCTTCAGCGGAATGCGCGTCAGGAACTGCAGCGCAACGAAAAACCGCATGCTTTCGAGCGAGATCATACGGGGTGTTCGCCCGGCAGGTCGGCCATTTCGCGGAGCAGCAGTTCGGCGGCCCTGATGATGGGCACGGCGAGCGCCGCACCCGTGCCTTCGCCCAGCCGCATCTCTAGTTCGAGTAGCGGGCGCACGCTCAGGTGCTTCAGAAGCGCGGCATGGCCCGGCTCGGCGGAGCAATGAGCGAAGACGCAGTTGTCGATCGTTCCGGGGCTCAAAGCTTCGGCGGCGATCGCTCCCGCGGTGGAAATGAAACCATCGACGACGATCACGCGGCCTGAGGCAGCCGCTGCTGTCATTGCTCCCGCCATCATCACGATTTCGAAACCGCCGAACTGGCGCAGCACTTCGAAGGTGCGCTCGGCAGAGGTGGACGGTTCGATCGCGGCGCGCGCAATCGTTTCTGCCAGAATCTGATATTTGTGGTCGAGGCCCAGTGCGGGTGCGCCTGCACCTGGGCCGACGAGGGATTTGAGATCAAGGCCCGTCAACGCGTGTGCGATCAGTGCGGCAGACGACGTATTGCCGATGCCGATTTCGCCGAAGCCGACGATGCCGACGTTCTCAGCGCCGACATCGGCATCGAGCGCGCGGCCCGCTTCGAGAGCGGCTGTGCAGTCTTCCGGCGACATTGCGGGTTCGCGCCGGGCGTTGCGCGCGCCCTTCCCGATGCGCCGGTCAATCAAAAGATCGTGCGCCGGCAGCGGTTCGAGCATGCCCGCATCGACGAGTTCGACGCCGACGCCCGCCGCGCGCGCCAGCACGTTGACGCCTGCGGTTCCCGCCAGCACGAACTTCGCAATCTCGCGCGTCACGACCGAGGGATAGGCGGTTACGCCTTCGGCGGTGATGCCATGATCCCCGGCGAAGACCAGAATTTTCGCGGCACCCAGAACCGGGTTGGCCGACCCTGCGATCAGGCCGACCTGAACGGCCAAATCTTCGAGCCGGCCGAGCGAGCCGACGGGCTTTGCTTTGCCTCGCAAGCGGGCGCGGAGCTCGTCGGCCAGCAGCGTGCGGGATTGCTTCACGTCGGCTTTCAGTGTCATGCGCGTATGTAGTCCTCAACGCTGCGTTTGGGTTGCGGCACGTCGGTTGAATATCTGGCGAGATGCTCAAGGCCCGGCGGCACAGGCCCACCGTGCGCCCAATCGAGCAACTCGACCGTATGGACGACCGGCACGTCGAGCCCGGGCGCGAGCTGGTTCATGCAGCCGATGTTGCCGGCGGCGACAACGTCGGGCCGCAACGATTTGATGTTGCCCACTTTGCGATCACGCAGCGCGCCGGAAATCTCGGGCTGGAGAATGTTGTAGACGCCGGCCGAGCCGCAGCAGAGATGACTTTCGGGCACATCCATCACAGTGAAGCCCGCCTTCTTCAGCAGCGCCTTCGGCTGGCTCGTCACCCGCTGGCCGTGCTGCAGCGAGCAGGCAGAATGATAAGCGACTTTGAGGCTCGACCAGCGTTTCGGCGCGCCGATATCGTAGGCATCGAGGAATTCAGTGATATCCTTGGCCATCGCGGAAATGGTCTTGGCCCGCTCGGCATAGTCCGGCTCGTTCTTCAGCAGGTGGCCGTAATCCTTCACCGTCGTGCCGCAGCCCGACGTGTTGATGATGATCGCATCGACGCCGCCCTTTTTGATTTCCTTGCTCCAGGCATCGACGTTCACCTTGGCGGCTGCGATCGCCTTGTCTTCATGCCCTATGTGCTGGCTTAAGGCGCCGCAGCAGCCCGCGCCTGCCGACACGACGACGTCGATGCCGCCGCGTGCGAAAAGCCTGATCGTCGCGTCGTTGATCTCAGGTCTCAAAACTTGCTGCGCGCAGCCCGCAAGCATGATCACGCGGCCGGTCCTGACGCCGGTGGGTGACGCTCTTCCCGGCCCACGGAACCGGCCAGATCGCGGCGCTTGCGGCGGGGCGAGATCAGCCATGGCCGCGAGTTGCGGAAGGTTAAGAGCCTTGAACACGCGCGAGAAGCGGCGACCGAGCGGCGCAACGCGCATCGCCCAGCGGAAGCGATTTGGGTAGGGAACGAGTTCCGTCAGCACACGCCGTATCAGCCGATCCTTGAAGCTGCGGCTGCCGGTCTTCTCGATGTGTTTGCGGGCGATCTCCACGAGATGCATGTAATCGACGCCCGAAGGGCAAGTCGTCATGCACGAGAAGCAGGAGAGGCAACGGTCGATGTGAACGGACACCTCGGGCTTGGCGTCCCGTCCATTCTCCAGCATGTCCTTGATGGCATAGATGCGGCCGCGCGGGCTGTCGCGTTCATCGCCCAGCACAACATAGGTCGGGCACGTCGCGGTGCAGAAACCGCAGTGCACGCAGCGCCGCAGGATGCGGTTCGCTTCCCGGACATCGGGATCTTCAAGCTGCTCGTTGGTAAAATTGGTTTGCATTGCGCCTTATTGCCAAAAGCTCTTGTCT
The DNA here is from genome assembly GCF_035687085.1 of Hyphomicrobium sp. Lineage (GTDB taxonomy): Bacteria > Pseudomonadota > Alphaproteobacteria > Rhizobiales > Hyphomicrobiaceae > Hyphomicrobium_B. The sequence continues at coordinate 166,010 of NZ_DASRYS010000014.1, forward strand.
AGAAATCGGCGTACATCCGGCCGCGGTTGAGCAATCCGTTGGGATCGAACGCCTGCTTGATGCCCCGTGTCAATCGTTCGATCTCAGGTTTCAGGGGTTCAAAAACGTCGACCGATGAACGTATTTCGGGCTCGGCGCGGATGAGCGTCGCGTGCCCGCCGCTGACAGCGACGGCGCGCCGGACGTCGGCCGCACCGGCGTCCGCGGCGGCTGGCACTTCCAGCCAGACGAGCCCTCCCGCCCAATCGTAGAACGCAACGGCGTCCATGAACTTGTGGATCGCGGCGACGATCTCCGGCGCCTTCGTCGGCAGCGTTGCGATCCGCCACAGGCTCGTCCCGGTCGAGAATGGCATGACGGAGAGCGTGCGGAATTCGCTCCACAAACTGAACGTCTCTTCCTGATCGAGTTCGATCGGGGTGCCATAGACCTTGAGCGCAGCTTTCAGCTTTTCGCGGCGCTCATCGATCGACGTCGAAAACGTTTCGAGACGCAGAAGCGTCAGCGACTTGCGGGCGTCCTTGAGCTTCGGGACCCGCAGCCGTTCGGCGCAATTCTTCGGCAAATGGACCGCGCCTGAAACCTCGAGCGGCGTCGCCATCGCGACGTTCAAAGCTTCGATCGCTAGATCATCGGGCAGACCCACATAGGCCAACGTCTGCATCGTTTGCGGAAGCGGCGCGACCTTGAACGTCACCTCGGTCATGATGGCGAGCGTTCCCCAACTGCCCGTCAATCCGCGCGCGACGTCGAGCCCGGCGACGTTCTTCATGACGCGGCCGCCGGATTTGAAGAGTTCACCGCGGCCATTGACGGCGCGAACGCCAAGCAGGTTATCGCGAGCGCTTCCCGCCGAGATGCGGCGGGAGCCGGAGAAGTTTGTCGCGAAGACGCCGCCGATGGTCAGCGCGCCGCCCGGAGCGCCGGTCGTGGGGCCGAGATCGACCGGCTCGAACGCCAGCATCTGTCCGCGTGCGGCGAGGACGGATTCGATTTCGAAGACGGGCGTGCCCGAGCGCGCCGACATCACGAGTTCGGTCGGCTCGTAAAGCGTCACGCCTTTAAGGCCTACCGTCGTCAGCACGACATCGGCATTGGCGACGCGGCCGGTATTGCGCAGCGCGCCGTGGCCCACAACCTCAATGGCGCGTTTTTCGCGCGCGAGCCTTGCGACCATGGACTGCAGTTCCCACTCGGCGGCGGGGCGGAAAAGTTCGGTCAAGTCAGGCGGCCTCCGGCGTGCTGGCGGCGTTGCCTGCGCGCATGACATCGGTCATCGCGAGCGGGAAAACCTTAGCCGGGTTCAGCCGCCACGTCGGATCGAATACGGTTTTGATCCGCGTCTGCACCGCGAGATCGGTGGGGGAGAACTGGCTCGTCATCAGCTCGCGCTTTTCGATTCCGACGCCGTGCTCGCCTGTCAGGCAGCCGCCCAGCTCGACGCAGAGTTTCAGGATCGCTTCGCCGGCCTGCTCGGCGTTGTCGGCCTGCTCGGGACTATTGGCATCGTAGAGAATGAGCGGATGCAGATTGCCGTCTCCCGCATGGAAAATGTTGGCGACCTTCAAGCCGTACTCGGCGCAGATCTGGCTGATGCGCGTCAGCGCGTGCGGCAGCTGCGCGAGCGGGATCGTGCCGTCCATGCAGAAGTAATCGGAGATACGTCCGATCGCGCCGAACGCCGCCTTGCGGCCTGCCCAGATGCGCGCGCTCTGGTCGGCATCGGCGCTGATTTGCACGGTCTTCGGATCGAAACGCGCGGCGATTTCGGCGATGCGGCCGAGAAGAATGCCGATTTCGGATTCCGAGCCTTCGACCTCGACGATGAGCAGAGCTTCCACGTCGAGCGGATAACCGGCGCCGGCGAAGGCTTCGCAAACTTCGATGGCCGCGTGGTCCATGTATTCGATCGCAACGGGGATGATGCCCGCTGCAATGATCGCGGAGACGCAGCTGCCGGCCGCTTCCGGCGAGCGAAAGCCGATCATCATCGGGCGTGCGCCTTCGGGCGCGGGCACGAGCTTCACGGTGGCTTCCGTGATGACGCCGAGCTGGCCTTCGGACCCGATCACGAGGCTCAAGAGATCATAGCCGTTGCGCTCCAGCGCCGAGCCGCCGATCTCGACGACGGTACCGTCGATCAGCACCATCTTCACACCGAGAATGTTGTGCGTGGTCACTCCGTATTTCAGGCAATGCGCGCCGCCCGAGTTCATTGCGAGGTTGCCTGCCAGCGTGCAGGCGAGCTGCGATGAGGGATCAGGCGCGTAGAAGAAGCCTTCGGCGGCAACCTGCGCCGTGATCTGAAGATTCGTGATGCCGGCTTCGAGGCGCGCCAGGCGATTGGTGTAGTCGATCTCGATGACGCGGTTCATCTTGGAAATGCAGAGCACGATGGCGTCTTCGGTCGGCAGCGAACCACCGCACAGGGACGTTCCTGCGCCGCGCGGAATGACCTTCACGCCGTTCTCGTGGCAGTACTTCAAGATCTTGGAGACTTCCTCGGTCGTGCGCGGCAGCACGACGAGCATCGGCACGCGGCGATAGGCCGTGAACGCGTCCGTCTCGTAGGCGCGGCGGCCTTCCTCGTCGACGATCAGGAGGTCTTGTCCGACCCGGCTTTTCAAGCCCTCGATCAGAATGGGCAGCCGCCGCAAGACGCCAACATCGGGCTCAGGCAGCTCGATATGCGGCATCGTCCTCAGTCTCCAATTTTGTCATGTCAGCTGTTTCGTGTTCAGGGCGCACGCCTGCACTCAAAAGAGGCTGCCGAATTGATCGCCCACGGCAGATACGACACGCCGCCACCGGCGTTAATCATCCTCGCACGTGCGCGTTTGACCGGCAATATGGGCGTCAGCCGCACATGGGAGCTGGAGAGGCGAGACAGCGCATCAAGGCCGCTCGCGGGGTGGGCCTCGCATTTCGCGCGGTTCGCCCGGGCTTCGCAGCTCGCGCTCGCGTACGTCTGGGCGGCCCTCACGGCTGCGGCTACCGCGAGCGCCAGCAAAGCATTGGGTGATGCACGACTGCAACTGAGCGTCGCAGTGCGATGCAAAAAGCAGCTTGGCCGACATACGGCAGGAATTGTGCTGGGAGCGGCAGGCAGCGGCGCACGGGTCGGCATTGGCGTCGCGGGCAGCAAAACCCCCGATCGCCAGGACAGCCAGTGCGGCTCTCCCGATCCATTTCATGGACTGCCGTGCAGCCTGAAACACGTACCGCCTCCTCCTCATCCCCGGGCCATACTGGGCGGCTGAGCCTAGGCAAGCGGCGGACGCTAGTGCCGGGCCCATGAACATGGCCTGAACCGCAGGGTGCAAGTATTGCCGCCCGATGGCCGCTTCAGAAAGCGAATTCTTCAAAAATACGATCAATGTTCCCGTGCCACTCCCCGGAATAACGCCGGAGCAATTCATCCGAGACCGTCTGACCGTTGCCGGCGATCTTCTCCAGCGGGGTCAGATATACCGTCTCGTCCTGGTTCTTGGCGTTGATGCGAGCGCGATTCTTGAGACCCGTCCGCGATATGCGCAACGCTTGGCGGGCGATGTTAGCCACCGTGGTGTTCCGGAACACCGTCGCGAGCGCCGTCTTGGGGACATCCGCCCGCAATGTCTGCCGTTCTTCCTCGGTCCAATCACGGACAAGGTTCCAGGCCTGATCCAGTGCGGCTTCATCGTAGAGGATCCCAGCCCAGAAAGCCGACAGGGCCGTAATCGTTCCCCAGCGCCCGCCATCGGCGCCGCGCATTTCGAGGAACCGCTTGAGGCGGACTTCCGGAAAGAGCGTGGTGAGGTGGTCGGACCAATCGTCCACGGTCGGCAGTTCGCCCTCGAAGCCCGGCAGGCGCCCGGCCATGAAGTCGCGAAACGATGCGCCGGCGACGTCGATGTAATTGCCGTCGCGGTAGACGAAGTACATCGGCACATCGAGCGCGTAATCGACGTAACGCTCGTAGCCCATGCCGTCTTCAAACGCGAACGGCAGCATGCCCGTGCGGCGCTTATCGGTGTCGAGCCACACCTCGCTGCGAATCGACTGGAAGCCGTTGGGCCGGCCTTCCGTGAAGGGCGATGAGGCGAAGAGCGCGGTCGCTATCGGCTGCAGCGCGAGCGACACCCGCAGCTTCTTCACCATGTCGGCTTCGGAGGAGAAATCGAGGTTCACCTGGACGGTTGCGGTCCGGTACATCATGTCGAGGCCGCGGCTGCCCACCGTCGGCATATAGCGCGTCATCACCTGATAGCGCTTCTTCGGCATGTGCGGGATCTGGTCGAGACGCCACTTCGGCGAAAAGCCCACGCCTAGAAATCCGATTGCCAGGTCTTCGCCGACGTCGATCACCTCGCGCAGGTGCTCGTCGGTTTCCGCTGCAGTTTCATGGAGCGTTTCGAGCGGGGCGCCCGAGAGTTCGAACTGGCCACCTGGCTCGAGGCTGATCGTGCCGCCCTTCTCGCCGTCGGGACGCTTCAAGGCGATGACGTTTTCGCCCTCTTTGATTGCGACCCAGCCATAGCGGCGGATCAACTCTTCCATCAGCGCACGAATGCCATCGTTGCCGCCGTAGGGCACCGGGTCCAGTGTCACTGTGCGGAATACGAACTTCTCGTGCTCAGTGCCGATGCGCCAGTCAGCTTTCGGCTTCTCGCCGGCAGCAATCCAACGCACGAGATCCTCACGGCTCTCGATCGTGTTGCTCGCTGCGCTTTGTTCCCGTGTGGACATTCCGGAGTGGCCTAGCCTTGGTGATCCCGGCGCGGAGCACGCCCGCGGCCTGAGCCTTATGGCGATGACCGGCCGGAACGGCAAGCGTCTGCTCGAAAGCGGCTAACGGCGGCGCCAATCACCCAATACGGCCTGGACAATCGCGAGCGAGGCGACGGCTGCGGTGTCGGCGCGCATGATTCGCGGACCAAGCGATAGGGGAACCACATAGGGCTTGCCGACGAGCCGCTTGCGTTCGCGATCGGAAAAGCCGCCTTCGGGTCCTATCAGCACCGCCAGCGGACCGGAGGTCAGCTTCGCGAGAGTCTCGATGGGGCCCAACCCCTCGTCATGCTCATCGCAGTAGATCAGACTCCGGGTTTCATCCCAACCGTCGAGAACATCGTCGAGCTTCACGGGGGCTTCGACCGCCGGGATATGCAAGATGCCGCACTGCTCGGCCGCCTCGATGACGTTGGCGCGCATCCGTTCGGTATTAACTCTTTCGGCGATCGTTCTTTCCGTGATCACGGGCCTCAGGCGCGCAACGCCCATCTCAGTCGCCTTTTGAACCATGTAGTCGAGCCGCGAGCGTTTGAGCGGCGCGAACAGATAATCGAGGTCCGGGCTTGCCTCCTGAGCCCGGGTCTGATGCCCGATGGTGAGCGTCGCCCCGCGCTTTTTCGTCTCGGTCAGCGTTGCGAGCCATTCGCCGTCGCGGCCGTTGAACACGAGCAGCTGTGCGCCGGGCTTCAGACGCAGCACGCCCGTCAGATAGTGGGCTTGTGGCGCCTCCAGCTCCACGAGCTTGGCGGCGGCAAGATCGCCGTCGAGAAACAGTCGCTCTGAGGTCAGGTCACGGATAGCCATGGTGCGGTCTTATCGAAGCCTTGCTCTTAGTCAAACCTCTGGCAAACATCCCTGCCCAACATCTCGCGCCCCGTCCCCCGGTATTGCGCCGGCGCGACGGGCCGGATAGGTCTTCATCAAAGTCGCGGGAGTAACATCACTTGACTACGGGTGCCGAGATTTCGCCCAAGCCCAACTTGCGTGTTGCGGATGCGACGCCGTCGAACTGGGTCGACCGGTGGGCCCCGTCCTCCTGGCAACCCTACCTTCGGCTTGCGCGTCTCGACCGGCCTATCGGAACTTGGCTTCTGCTCATTCCCTGCTGGTGGTCGATGACGCTGGCACAGCTCAATTCCAGCGATCACCTGCCCAACCTCTGGTACCTCGTTCTCTTCGCCATTGGCGCCATCGCGATGCGCGCCGCCGGATGCGCCTATAACGATTTCGTGGATGCCGACATTGATGGCCGTGTCGAGCGAACGCGCAACCGGCCGTTGCCGTCCGGACAAGTTTCTCCTGGCGCCGCACTCGTATTCGCCGGGCTCATGTCCTTGGTCGGGCTCGCCGTACTTGTGGCTTTCAATAACTTCACGATCTGGCTTGCCATCGCATCGCTGCTGATCGTCGCCATCTACCCCTTCGCCAAGCGCTTCACCTCCTATCCACAGCTCGTGCTCGGCCTTGCTTTCAATTGGGGCGCTCTCGTCGGCTGGGCCGCAATCAAGGGATCGATCGGGCTGCCCGCGCTCGCGCTTTACGCGGGCTGCGTGTTCTGGACCGTCGGTTACGACACGATCTACGCGCATCAAGACAAAGAGGATGACGCGCTTCTCGGCCTCGGCTCGACTGCGCTACAGTTGGGCGAAGATACCGTTCCGTTCGTCGGGGTGATGTACGGGCTGGCGGGGATTCTTTGGCTCGTGGCGGGCGCTTTCGCCGGCGCGCACCTCGTCTACTTCCTGGCCGTCGTTCTCGTGTTCCTCCAGATGTCCTGGCAGGTGTCGACGCTCGACATCAACAACCCATCCAATTGCCTCTGGCGCTTCAGGTCGAACCGCGACGTCGGCCTTGCGGTTTTCGCCGGGCTTGTCGCGGACATGGCGCTGTCGTGGTTTGCCGGCCTCAGCTAAGGGTCGCGCGCCGATACGAAAAACGCGGCCCGGGATGACCCGCGCCGCGTTGTTCGGTCTCACTGTTGAACTTTCGTGCCGTTTCAACGGCTTTGTCTGGGATGATCTCACAATTTTCTTCCGGTCGGCTTAAGAAATAGCCTAAACAAAAGCTTACGCTCACTGGAACCACATTCCCCTGCCCTCGCGGACGCTTTGCGCCGTTGACGGCCGCCAGACGAGGCGGTTTCTGGAAATACGCCCGGAGCCTTCTTCAGGAGACGAACTGTCGTCCATGTCCAAGACCTCATCTTCCCAGTCCAAGCCGCAGCTCCTGCATCTCGTTTTCGGGGGCGAACTCGAAACGCTCGAGGGCCATGAATTTCGCGATATCGAAGGCCTCGACATTGTCGGTATCTTTCCGGACTACCAGTCGGCTTATGCGGCCTGGAAGAACGCGGCCCAGCGCTCCGTCGATAACGCCATGATGCGGTATTTCATCGTGCATCTGCACCGGCTCCTGGAGCCCAACGGCCTGAAGCCCGCCGAGCCGGCCGCCTCCGCCACGTGACGGCAAATCTGCTCAAACCCGAGAAGAAGCAGCGGCCCCGCCTTCGTCTCGACGCAGCTTCACGGCAGCTGCTCGCCCGGTTCGTGCGCGACTGGGTATGGCCGCGGCGCGGCCAGCTCGCCTGGACGCTCTTTCTCACGGCGTGCCTTGCGGCGGTGACCGGCGGTTATCCGGGCATCATCAAAAAATCGTTCGACATGCTGATGGGCGGCCAGACCGGCGCCCTGCCGTTCGTGCTTGCGGCCATCGTCGGCATCACGATGGCGCGCGCTTGCCTGCTCTTCCTGCAATCGGTGGCGACGAACCGCTTCATTTTCCGCATCACGTCGGACATGCAGAAGCTCGCCTTCCGGCATCTCATCAGCGCCGATTTCGCGCGGCTCTCGCGCGAGACGCCGGGGCGGCTCATGTCGCGGCTGACGAACGACATCAGTTTTATTCAGAACGCGATGAGTTCGGCGCTGAACTCGATATTCCGCGATACCTTTTCGGTCATCGCGCTCGTCGCCGCGATGCTCTATCTCGACTGGGCGATGACGCTCGTCGTGCTCAGCGTCTACCCGCTCGCCGCGCTCCCGGTCGCCGCTATCAGCCAGCGGCTCCGCCGCGTCGCTAAGCAGACGCAGAGCGGCCTCGGCGACATGACTTCGCTGCTTTCGGAGAAGCTCGCGGGCGCGCGGCTCATCAAATCGTTCCAGCTCGAAGGCTACGCTGCCGACCGCTTGGATGCGAGCTTCGAGCAGATCTATTCTCTGAAGATGAAGTCCGTCAAAACGCGGGCGCGGATGGATCCGATCCTCGAGGTGCTCGGTGGCTTGGCCATCGCGGGCGTCGTCGCGTTCGCCTACTTACGCATTTCCAACGGCATCTCGACGGTTGGCGACTTCATGGGCTTCGTCACGGCTTTGCTGATGGCGGCGCAGCCCATTCGCGCGCTCGGCAATCTTGCCGGCCGGCTGCAAGAGGGCTTGGCGGCCGCGGAAAGCTTCTATGGCCTTATCGACGAAAAGCCGAAGATCGCCGACAAGCCGGGCGCCAAACGCCTCACCGTTTCAGAGGGGCGGATCCTATTCCGCGACGTCGGCTTTGCCTACGACGCGGGCTCCGACGTCCGTGCCGTGCGCGAGGTGAACCTCGACGTGCCCGGCGGATGGACGGTGGCGCTGGTTGGCCGCTCAGGCGCCGGCAAATCGACCATCATCAACCTCGTGCCTCGCCTCTTCGATGTGACCGAGGGACAGATCCTCATCGATGGCCAGGATGTGAGGGATGTCACGCTCGCCTCGCTGCGCGCGCACATCGCCATCGTCAGCCAGGACATCACGCTGTTCGACGATACGATTGCAGCAAACATTGCGCTCGGCCGCCTCGGCGCCAGCGCCGAGGACATCGCGGAGGCCGCGAAAGCCGCCGCGGCGCATGACTTCATCATGGCGATGCCCGACGGTTATCAGACGATGATCGGCGACCGCGGCAGCCGATTGTCGGGCGGGCAACGGCAGCGCGTGGCACTGGCGCGGGCCATTCTCAAAGACGCGCCGATTCTGTTGCTCGACGAGGCGACGAGCGCACTCGACAACGAGAGCGAGCAGCTCGTTCAGGAGGCGCTGGCGAAGTTCACGCGCACACGCACGACGCTCGTCATCGCGCACAGGCTTTCGACCATCCAGAACGCCGATATGATTTGCGTGATGGATGACGGGCAGATCGTGGAGCGGGGAACGCATGCCGAGCTTCTTGCCCGCAACGGCGCTTATGCACGGCTTGCCCGGTCGGCGCATGGGCCACAGGCGATGATCGCCGAGTGACGACCGTCCGTCACGCCGGGCGGCTGGCTGGTCACGCTATTCGCGCTTCAGGATGGTGTTGACGAGACGGTTCGCCCAGCCGCGGGCTTTGAAGGTTTTGCTCACTTCGCGCGCATCGTAAACTGACTCGACCCAGTCCCAGAATGCAATGCCGGTCTTCGCTTCGTCCTCGAGATAGCGATGGAAGACAGCGTCGAGCACGCCTGTATCGGCGCTGCGAACGTGTCCGTAGCGGAGGGACAGCTGGTTTAGAGCTTTTCGAATGGGCAGCCCACCGCGAAGATGGCTGATCATTACGCTCATCAAGCCGGCGCGGTCGGCGCCCGACTTGCAGTGAACGAGGATCGGGTATTCGACCTTTTCCAACACGTCCCGAATCGCCCGGAATTCGGCGCGCGTTGGCGCCGCACGCGAGCGCAGTGTCAGGTCGAGAAGCTTCAGGCCGTGGCGCGCACAGGCCTGCTGTTCGAGCCAGCGCGTACCGTAAGACTGCTCGCCGCGCAGGTTGATAACCGTCTTTACGCCGCGCTTTGCGGCCCAGGCGATGTGATGGGGCGCGGGCTGCGCCGAACGCCAAGCGTCCGTGCCGACACGATGCCGATTGTTATAGACCATCCGCACGATGCCGTAATCGATCAGCAGCATCTCCAGATAACAGAGCGCCGGCGCGAAGCGTGGGCCGAGCCAGGATGGCGGCGCATGCACAGCATTGTGCAAAAATGCACCGCTCGTGCGGCGCAATCCACGCTTTGCTTCTTTGAGAGGGCTTGCCATCAGGAGTTGTCTCGATGCTCCCGATTCGCGGGCCGCCTTGCCGGCAGCGCCCGCCTCTGATCCTGTTCGTTTTTCACAAGAAGCCGCGGTCTATCGTGATTGAACTTGCTAGTTATTCGCTATAGCTACGTGCCGCAAGGGGCTTGATCAGATCCTCGCTTCATCTTGCACATTCTCGCATACCAACGATAAGGCAGCCATTGCCGCATGGCAGAGATGAAGAAGACCCTTGTGCGACTTGGCGGCCAGACGCTCGCACGCCTCATTCGCCACGTCGCCAAGTCATCCAAGATTATTCACGAGCCGCCCGATCTCATGGAGCGGCTGGCCGCCGCACATCCATGCATCGTTGCCTGCTGGCATGGTCAATTCATGATGGTGGCAACACTGCGGCCGGAGAATACGAAGATCTCCGCTATGGTCGCCAAGCACGGCGATGCCGAACTCATCAGCGAAACGCTGAACGCTATCGATGTTCGCCTCATTCGCGGCGCGGGTGCCGGTTGGCGCAAGCGCGACCGCGGCGGCGCTGCCGCTCTGCGGATGTCGTTGCAGGCGCTCGCTGAAGGCGACTCGCTGGTGATGACGGCCGACGTTCCGCCTGGACCAGCGCGCGTTGCGGGTGCCGGCATCGTCACCATAGCGCGCATGTCCGGCCGCCCCATCGTTCCCGTCGCGCTTGCGACGAAGCGCTTTGCTTCGTTCGATACGTGGAGCCGGCTGACGATCAACCTGCCCTACTCCAAGCTTGCCGCCGTCATCGGCGATCCGATTGAAGTTCCGAGCACGGCGGACGCCGCCATGATCGAGCAGAAGCGCGTCGAACTCGAGACCGCGCTCAATGCCGCAACGCTGCGCGCTTATGATCTCGCGGGCGCCGACATCAAGCGCGCGACGCCGCTCGATGTTCTTGCCGCCAACTCCGCGCCGCCGCCGGGCCTCGTTCTCAAAGCCTATCGCGCCGGTACGGCAGCGCTCAGGCCCGCGGTGCCGTTGCTTCTCAACATGCGCGGCCAGCAGGGCAAGGAAGACGCGAGCCGCCGCGGCGAGCGCCTAGGCTTTGCCGGTCAGCCGCGACCCGAGGGACAAGTCGTTTGGATTCATGCGGCGAGCGTCGGCGAGACGAACGCGATCCTGCCGCTCATCGACAGCCTGCTTGCCGCCAATCCGCACATTCACATCCTGCTGACCACGGGCACGAAGACGTCGGCTGAAATCGCGAGCCGCCGCTTGCCGCCGCGGGCGCTGCATCAGTATGTGCCGCTCGATGTGCCGCATTACGTCAGCCGGTTCCTCGACCATTGGAAGCCGTCGATCTCGATCTTCACAGAATCCGACATCTGGCCCAATCTCGTGCTCGCCACGGCCGAACGGGGCATTCCGCTCGTGCTCGTCAACGCGCGCATGTCGCCACGCAGTATCAGCCGCTGGCGGAAGTATGCAGCTGTCGGCCGGCCGCTGTTCTCGCGCTTTGCCGCCGTGCTGTCGCAGAACCAGCAGATCACGCGCGCGATGAAGCGTCTCGGCGCACCCAACGTCATCACGGCGGGCAATTTGAAAATCGATTCACCGCCGCCGCCGGTGAACGCCGAAGCTGTCACCGCTCTGCGCAATGCCGTCGGCCAGCGCCCGCTCTTTCTCGCTGCCAGCACGCATCCCGGCGAAGACACGATGATCGCCGCTGCGCATTCGCTCATGCGCCGCGATATCGAAGGGCTGCTGACGATCATCGTACCGCGTCATCCCGAACGCGGCGGCGGGCTTGCCGCATCGCTTGGCGGGCTTGGGCTCAGAACGCAATTGCGCAGTCGCTCCTCGACGCCTGAGAGCGATACAGAGATCTATGTCGCCGACACGATCGGCGAGCTTGGAACGTTCTATTCGCTGGCGCCGGTCTCGCTTGTCGGCGGTTCGCTCGTCGAGCGGGGCGGGCAAAATCCCATTGAAGCCGTGCGTCTCGGCTCATGCGTGTTGACAGGTCCGTTCACGCACAATTTCCGTGATGCGTATGCTGCCCTTTTCCGCGAAGGCGGGGCCGCGGTCGTCAGATCATCCGACGATATTGCCCGTCAGGTGTCGCTGCTGCTGGCGGACCAGGCTGCGGCGCAGCGCATGCGGGAGGGAGCGGATGCGGCACTCCAGTCCATGAGCGGCGCGCTGGCAAAAACGCTCGGCGCCATTCAGCCGCTCCTTGAAAAGCAGCGAGCGTAGCGCGTGCCCGCCTCCGAACCGCGTTGGTGGTATGGCCGGGATGGCGGATGGCAGGCGTTGCTTCTTTCGCCGGTTGCCGCGCTCGTGGGCCGGGTCGCAGCACGGCGCATCCTGAACGCCAAGCCCTATCGATCGTCCTTGCCGGTCATTTGCGCGGGCAACTTCACGGCAGGCGGCTCAGGGAAAACGCCGCTGGCGCTGCTCCTCGCGCAGCTCGTCGCGGAAGAAGATCGCGAGCCCTGGTTTCTCTCGCGCGGCTACGGCGGCAAGCTCGCGGGTCCCGTCCGTGTCGCCCCGGCGCGGCACTCGGCCGCCGATGTTGGCGATGAGCCGCTGCTGCTTGCGCGCGCGGCGCCTACGATCGTCTCGCGCGACCGTGGCTTGGGAGCGAAAGCGATCGAGGCAATGGCCTCCGACAAGGCCGTCATCATCATGGACGACGGCTTGCAAAATCCGGGACTGGCGAAGGATCTCAGCATTGCCATCGTCGATCGCAGCCGGGGCTTCGGCAACGGCCGTGTCATCCCCGCCGGCCCGTTGCGTGCGCCGCTCGAGGTGCAAGGTAAGCTCGCGCAGCTGATCGTGCTCACGGGACAAGGTGCTACCGATCCGTCGCTGCTGGAAAGTCTCAAAGCAATATCCGGGGCGCCCATCATATCCGCCGGGATCCGCGCCAATGGCAATGCGATGCAGTTGCGGAACCGCAAGGTGATCGCGTTCGCCGGGATCGCCAATCCGGAACGGTTCTTCTCCACGCTTCGGGCGATCGGCGCGCTTGTTACTGCGCAAAAGACATTTGCCGATCACCACATGTTTACCGAGGCGGAAGCGCGTGGGCTTCTGGATGATGCGGAGCGCACGGGCGCTCTTCTCGTCACGACGGAGAAGGATCTCGCGCGGCTTGCCGGAGCCACTGGCGCGCCCGGCGCGCTGCGAGACCGGGCGCAGGCGCTCGCCATGCGGACGACGATCGAAGAGAATGATCTTGGCGTCTTGCGCCAGCTCGTCAGGAGCGCCATCGCCCGCTGACGAGAGAAGGCTTGTTCAGCCTGCTGCGGGTTTAGAGCCGCCCTTGGCGTGAAGCTCGAGATACCGCTTCACCGAGATTTCCGGCGAGGCATACGCTTCCTGGGCGTCGACGCTCCAGTAGCGAAGATCGGGAAGCGCGATGGGCTGACCGGTCACGGCGCAGCGCACGAAATCGCCCGGCGAGATCACTTCGAACTCGCCGTCCAGGTACCGGATCTTTGCTTCGTTGCGAAGGCCGAAAAATTTCTCAATTCTATTCATCAGCTTCCAAGCCGTACCATTCGTTTGCTGCCGGACATTTATCCGTCGTCGAACAATATGAACGCCGCGTTTCCGGCCGCACGCCAATTTCCGAATTTACCTCAAGCCTATCAAAAAAGTGAGCCCTGTCCCCCGCCGCCGCCGGATTTTTGGCGCGGCGTTTTACCCGAGCTTTTGTCGGATTTTGGGAGATCGGGTTTTACCGGGCCTTCGGCTCTCGCCGCAATGCTGCCGTCGGAGAACTCCACGTTCAACAGCGAGCCCGCGACGACGGCTGTCGACTGGCGGATCGTCTGCCCGGCCTCGTTCCTCACGAGCGCAAAGCCGCGCGACAGGATGCTGTGATAGCCCAATGACTTGAGCAATGCTGCCTTGCCTTCGAGCACGCGGCGGCTGACGGCCACGCGGTTGAGCAAGGCCCGGCCTGCGCGGCGTTCGAGAGCTTCGAGCCGCTCGCCGCATCTGGAATGCTTTTGAAGTATCGGCGCAGGTGACAGGCGTCCGCTGACGCGAGCGAGGCGCGTTGCATGAGCACGCGTATTGGCGAGCAGCGCGCGCGACAGCCGGCGGTCGGCCTCGTCGAACCGCTGCCGCGGCAGGGCGACGAGGTCCTGAAGCTTCGGCAGACCGCGTGCGGAGGCTTTCAGGTGCGTCTGTGCGGCGGCCAGCGAGCGGCGAACCGCGGTGCGCTTGCGTAGCATCAGCTTTTCGAGCGTGTCGATCAGCTCGGAATATTTCGGAACGACCCATTCGGCGGCTTTCGTCGGCGTCGGTGCGCGAGCGTCCGCGACGAGATCGATGAGCGTCCAGTCGGTTTCGTGGCCAACGGCGGAGATGAGCGGAATGCGGCTCTCGGCTGCCGCGCGTACCACGATCTCCTCGTTGAAGCTCCAGAGGTCTTCGAGGCTGCCGCCGCCGCGCGCGACGATCAGCACGTCGGGGCGGGGAATTTTGCCGCCCACTTCGAGCGCGTTGAAACCGCGGATGGCGGCGGCCACTTCAGCGGCACTGCCTTCGCCTTGCACGCGCACCGGCCAAACGAGAACGCAGGCGGGGTAGCGTTCGTTGAAGCCGTGCAGCATGTCACGAATGACGGCTCCCGTCGGCGAGGTGACGATGCCCACCACCCTCGGCAGGAATGGGCGCGGTTTCTTGCGCGCTTCATCGAAAAGGCCTTCGGCGGCGAACTGGCGCTTCTTTGCTTCGAGCAGCGCCATCAGCGCGCCCGCGCCCGCGGGCTCCAGCGCCTCGATGACGATTTGATATTTCGAAGAGCCGGGGAACGTCGTGATCTTGCCCTGGGCGATTACTTCCATGCCCTCTTCGGGCTTGAAGCGCAGGCGTCCGAAGGCGCCCTTCCAGATCACGGCCTCGATCTTGGCCTTATCGTCCTTCAGCGCGAAATAGCAGTGGCCAGAGGCGTGCGGCCCGCGGTAGCCCGAAATCTCGCCCCTGAGGCGCACATAACCGAAGCCCTCTTCCAGGGCGCGCTTGATGGCGCCCGAAAGCTCGGACACCGAGAATTCCGGGGCGTTGGCGCCAGGGCGCGCTTCGCTCGTGTTGGAAATGGAATTCAATAGCTTACCGTTCTGTTTCGCGGTCTTGCTTGTTTCACGTTCAATGCTACACCCGATGCAACACCGAGACCCGGATTGCAACAGGCGACCTGATGAACGTCCTTCTTCTCGGCTCCGGCGGCCGCGAGCATGCGCTTGCGTGGGCCCTGAGCGCGAGTCCTCTTCTGACCAAACTCTTCTGCGCACCCGGCAATGCGGGTATCGCGGAGGTAGCGCAATGTATCGCGATCGATCCCGCCGACCAAGCGCGCGTGATTGAGTTCTGCCGCGACGAGCGCATCGACCTCGTCATGATCGGCCCCGAAGCGCCGCTCGTTGCGGGCCTTGGCGATGCGCTCGGCGAAGCCGGCATTCGCTATTTCGGACCGACGAAGGCTGCCGCGCAGCTTGAAGGCTCGAAGGGCTTTACCAAAGACCTTTGCCGCGTTGCCGGCATCCCGACCGCCGCCTATGGCCGCTTCTCGGATGCCCAAGCTGCACGAGCCTATCTCGCGGACAAGAGCTTTCCCATCGTCGTCAAGGCGGACGGCTTGGCCGCCGGCAAAGGCGTCATCATCGCGGGCTCGCGCGAGGAAGCCGAAGCCGCTGTCGAGGCCTGCTTCTCCGGCACTTTCGGCGCGGCCGGAGCCGAAGTCGTCATCGAAGAATTTCTGCACGGCGAGGAAGCCAGCTTCTTTGCTCTGTGCGACGGCACCACCGCGCTACCGCTTGCCGCCGCGCAGGATCACAAGCGCGTCGGCGATGGCGATACCGGGCCCAACACCGGCGGCATGGGCGCCTATTCGCCCGCTCCCATCGTGACGCCTGAAATGGGCGAGCGCGTGATGCGCGAGATCATCGAGCCGACCGTGAAGGAAATGGCGGCACGCGGCACGCCTTTCAAGGGCGTCCTTTTCGCCGGTTTGATGATCACGGAAACGGGCCCCAAGCTCATCGAATACAACGTGCGTTTCGGCGACCCCGAAACACAAGTTTTGATGATGCGCCTCAAATCGGACTTGCTCGCCGCGCTTCTGGCGACTGCCGATGGCGTGCTGTCGAACTTCGATCTGCGCTGGAGCGATGACGCTGCATTGACCGTCGTCATGGCTGCCAACGGCTATCCCGGCACGCCGCAAAAGGGGACTGAGATCAAGGGCCTGGACCTCGCCCGCGCGGTTCCCAACGTCGAAATCTTCCATGCCGGAACGCGCCGCGAGGAGAACCGTCTTATTGCCGATGGCGGCCGGGTGCTAAACGTGACCGGGCGCGGGCGGACCATTGCGGAGGCGCGCGATGCCGCTTATGCGGCAATTGCCAAAATCGATTGGCCGGGCGGCTTTTATCGCAAGGACATCGGCTGGCGCGCGTTGCAACGGGACGAGACGCAGGCGCGCTGAGCTGCTTCCAAGGGGCGGCGGACAATGGGATAGTGGCATAGCATGACTGTTCCAAAGCCTCACGCATCACAGCCGAACGGGAATGGCAGCCTGCCCGTCCGGCGGCCCACGATCGGGCTCGCGCTCGGCGGTGGCGGTGCGCGTGGGCTCGCTCACGTCGCCATGATCGAGGCTTTCGACGAACTCGGCATCAAGCCCGACGTCATCGCCGGCACGTCCATCGGCGCGGTTTATGGCGCGGCGTATGCCTCAGGCATGTCGGGCCGCGATCTGCGCGAACACACGCGCTTCATCCTTTCGCAGCGCTTCGGTCTCATCCGCGATCTCTTCTCGAAGACACAGCAGCCGTTTCAGCGGCTGCTCAGCGCGGTGGGTGCGCGGAACGCCATTCTCGATCCGTTCGTCGTACTCGAAGTCATTCTGCCGAAAGAGGTGAAGACCACTTTCGCGGAATGCAAAATTCCGCTGAAGATCGTCGCGTCCGATTTCTACGATCAGGACCCGCGGATCTTCACTGACGGCTCGCTCCGAACGGCCGTTGCGTCCAGCATGGCGCTGCCTGTTGTGTTTCAGCCCGTCGTACTTGACGGCCGGGTGCTGATCGACGGCGGTTTGACGAACCCGTTGCCGTTCGATCTGCTGCTTCCCGAAACCGATATCGTCGTTGCCATCGACGTATCCGGCGCGCCCGTTCCGCATTCGAAGCGTGTTGCACCCACCGCTTTCGCCGCGCTGTTTTCGAGCGCGTTTCTGTTCGAACGCACCATCGTCCGCGAGAAGCTCAAAGCCAAGCAGCCGGACATTTTCATCAACGCCGGGACGAGCAATTTCCAGGTGCTCGATTTCTTGAAGTACGACGACATTCTCGCCGCCGCCCAGCCTGCGAAGGAACGTTTGAAGCAGCAGTTGGCACGCGTGCTCTCGGTCGAGACGCTGCCGGTGGTCGATGAGGCGGATGTTTTCGAACGCATGCGCCCGCCGCCCAAGCGCCCGAAACGCCGCCTTCTCCCCCGCCCGCGGAAGTAGTTTTATTTCGTCATCCTCGGCCGAGCGCGGCACGGCCGCGCCGAAGGCCGGGGATCCAGCGCGAGACTTGTCGAAGACGCAATATTGAGCCTTCAGCACTTCTGACGCTGGATCCCCGAACGGCCTCGCGGGCTCATCCGTTCGAGGATGACGCAGGGGCTGATTACGAGCGCCGTTGTTCGAAGAAGCCTTTGAGTAGGGCGCTGGCTTCGAGGTCGCCGATGCCGGGGTAGATTTCGGGGGTGTGGTGGCATGTGGGTTGGCTGAAGATGCGGGGACCCTGCTCGATGCCGCCGCCCTTGGGGTCGCTGGCGGCATAGTAAAGGCGCTTCACCCGCGCGAACGAGATCGCGGTGGCGCACATGGGGCACGGCTCCAGCGTGACATAGAGGCTGCAGCCGACGAGGCGCTCGTCCTTCAGCTCTCGGCAGGCCGCCCGGATGGCCAGAATCTCGGCGTGGGCGGTTGGATCGTTGAGCTCGCGCGTCCGATTTCCGGCCGCCGCCAGGATCCTGCCATCGGCTGCGAGGATGACGGCGCCGACCGGCACCTCGCCGCGATCTGCGGCCGCTTTCGCCTCCTCGAGCGCAAGGGACATATGGCTTACGGCGTCCTTCGATGTCATAAGCTCGCTTCGCTCCCGAAAGCTCAGTGTTACCGATGGCCAGACCACCAAGAACCAAAGTCGCCGAACCTGCCGCTCGCGCAGGCACTCGCGCCCGCACTCCCGCACCGGCTCGCAAGCCCTCTCCGGCTGCGGCACCCGCGCCGGAGAAACGGGACGGGCCGATGCGCATCGCCAAAGCCATGGCGCGCGCGGGGCTGTGCTCCCGCCGGGAGGCCGAGCGCTGGATCGCCGATGGCCGCGTCAGCGTCAACGGCAAGCTGCTTAAAACGCCTGCCGTGGAAGTCGGCCCTGCCGATCGGGTGTTCGTGGACGGCAAGCCGCTGCCGACCGCCGAGCCGCCGCAGCTCTGGCGTTATCATAAGCCGAAAGGCATCGTCACTACGCATTCCGATCCGGAAGGCCGCCCGACGGTGTTCGAGAAGATGCCGCCCGAGATGCCGCGCGTGGTCTCGGTCGGCCGTCTCGACTACAATACCGAAGGGTTGCTGCTGCTGACCAATGACGGCGCGCTCGCCCGGCATCTGGAACTGCCCGCCAACGGCTGGGCTCGCCGGTACCGTGTCCGCGCAAAGGGCCGCGTGTCGCCGGACGATCTGGCAAAGCTCAAAGACGGCATCACGGTCGAGGGCGTTGTTTACGGGCCGATCGAGGCTGCCGTCGACAGCGTGCAGGGCGCCAACACCTGGCTTTCAATCACGATCCGCGAAGGCAAGAACCGCGAAGTGCGAAAAGTGCTCTCGCACCTCGGCCTGACGGTGAACCGCCTCATTCGCGTGTCGTTCGGGCCGTTCCAGCTTCTCGATCTCGCGCCCGGCGCGGTGGAAGCGGTGCGGCGGAAAATTCTTGTGGCGCAGCTCGGGCCCCGCGCCTCCGAAGCGCTCGGCTTTTCCGAAAGCCAGGCCGACCGCAAGGCGCGGCACGCGCGAGGTAAGGCTCAGGGCGAGGCGGACGAAGAATGAGGGTCGTTGCCGGACGGTTTCGCGGCCGCGCTCTGGAAGCGCCGGCCGACATGAAAATTCGCCCCACTTCTGACCGCGTGCGGGAGAGCGTTTTCAATATTCTGGCGCACGGCATCGAGGGCTTCTTGCTCGTGGGTGCGCGGGTGATCGATCTCTTCGCCGGCACGGGCGCGCTCGGCATCGAAGCCGTGTCGCGCGGCGCTGCCTACTGTCTCTTCGTCGAAGAAGCTCCAGAGGCTCGCGCGCTCATTCGCACGAACGTCGAAAATATGGGGCTTATGGGCGAAACGCGCATCTTCCGCCGCGACGCGACGGATCTTGGCCCCGCCGGAAACATGGAGCCCTATGATCTGGCGTTTCTCGATCCGCCCTACGCTAAGGGCCTCGGCGAGAAAGCGCTCGAAGGCCTCGCGCAAGGCAAGTGGCTGAAACCCGGCGCCATCTGCCTTCTGGAAGAGCGCGCGGGCACGCCGCTGGCGTTCCCTGCAGGCTTCACCGTGCTCGACACGCGCACCTACGGGGATACCGAGATCACCTTCCTGCGGTTCGACGCATAGAACTATTGAGCGCGGACGAGGCTCGCCTTCGCCGCGCGCTGCCGCCAGCCGCTCACGCCGAAATAGAGGATGTAGAGATAGCTCGGGATCGCCAGCAGCAGATAGGCGAGCTGGAAATCCATATGTTCCTTCAGCAGGCCGAAGGCGTAGGGCATCAGCGCGCCGCCGGAGATCGCCATGATCAGCAGCGCCGATCCTGTCTCCGTATGACTGCCTAAGCCCCGGATCGCGAGCGGGAAGATCGCCGGCCACATCATGGCGTTGGCGAACCCCAGCGCGGCGATGAAGGCGATCGATGCGTATCCCGTCGTCGCATAGGCGCCAATCGTCAGCATGATGCCTAATGCCGCCGACAGCGCGAGATAAGTTTGCTGCGAGAAGAATCGCGGCACGAAGAACAGGCCGGCGACATAGCCCAGCAGCATCGCAAACAGCGTGTAGGACGTGAATAGCCGCGTCGCTTCCAGCGAGAGGCCGAAGCCCGTTCCGTAAAGGCCGATAGCATCGCCCGCGAGCACCTCGACTCCGACGTAGAGGAAGAGGCACAGCACGCCCAGCCATAGGTGGGGAAAATCGAAAATGCTGGATGCACCGGAAGCGCTCGCAGCGTCCTCCGCATGGGCTGGCACAGCTTTGAGATCAGGCAACCTCGAACGCGCGATCCAAACGCCCAGCAAAGCCAGCAGCGCCGCCATGACCATGTAAGGCGCATGCACGCGCGCGGCGAAGGCATCGAGCAAGGCTTCGCGCACTTGTGGGCTCGCCGCATTCGCGACATCGGCGTCGAAGCTGTCGATGCCCTTCAGCACGAGTGCTGCGAAAACGAACGGCGCGACGACGCCCGCGAACTTGTGACAGATGCCCATGACCGCGATGCGGCGCGCGGCGCTCTCATGCGGTCCCAAAATGCAGACGTACGGGTTCGACGCCGTCTGCAGCAGCGCGAGCCCGGCTCCCATGATGAAGAGGCCAGTGAGCGTGCCTGGATACCAGCGCATGGTCGTGAATTCGCCGAACAGCACCGAGCCCACGGCCATCACGAAGAGGCCCAGCGCCATGCCGCGCTTCATGCCCGTTCGGCGCAGAATGGCGGACGACGGCAGTGCGAGGAAAAAATAGGAGAGATAGAACGCCATCGGCACGAGGAAGGCATTCACGTCGTCGAGGTCGAAGGCGAGCTTGACGAAGCTGATCAGCGGACCGTTGAGCCAGGCGACGAAGCCGAAAATGAAAAAAAGGACGGCAATGGTGGCAATGCCGTTCGCCTCGTCCCGCGCCGCACGAGGTTTTCCTGCCCCGAACACCGGCATTTGCATTGGCTCCCCGCGGCCCAATCCATGCACCCGCCAAGGGTCTGCCATCCAGCGTCGCGAAGCAAACTCAGATTACTGCCGGGGAGGCACCGAATTGCGCATTTTCCACAGTGTCCTTGCGTGCCCCACCGCACACTGACCAACATTAGAATCGCTCTATTTGCTTAGATTTTTTGATTTTTCCGGCTTGACGTCCTATCTACAAGGAGCCACAAGGGAGCTTGACGAAAGTATACTTTTTCGACCAAGTATCACTCGTTGTTACCCTACACTGGGTATCCGATGCCGGGGCCTTGAACCCCGTTTGATTGGAGCCGGAAATTGATCGTTTGCTCGTGCGCCGTAATATCTGATCGCGACATCGATGTCGCCGTCTCTGAAATCATGAGCACTGGACCCGGCATTCTGCCGACCCCCGGCGTCGTGTTCCGGCATCTCAACAAAAAGATGAACTGCTGCACGTGCGCGCCGCTGACGGTCGCTGCCATCTACGGCGCCATGGACCGTCTGGCCAAGACCACGCAGGTTTGCCCCTACGTCCTCGCCGAAGCCCGCGCCAAGCTCATCCGCATCGAAGAACGCCGTAAACAGCGGCAGCAGCGCATCGACGCCGAGATCGCCAAGCGCCGCGTTCGCCGGCCCCAGCGCGCCTGCGCTTAGGAACCTTCGGAAAACTTTATACGTTTTCGGCCCGCCATATTGGCGGAAAGCCTCTGGTTAAGCCTGCGCTAATCCGCTAGTTGTCTACTTTAGAATGTTTCTGGACTTCGAGACCAGGAGCATCAAATGCAGTTATTTGGAGCGGCGCATGAAGGGCAACGACGAAATCATCACCCGTTTGAACGAGGCACTTAAGCTCGAACTGGGTGCCGTAAACCAATACTGGTTGCACTACCGGCTGCTCGATAACTGGGGCTTCAAGAAGCTCGCCAAGAAGGAGCGCGAGGAATCGATCGAGGAAATGCATCACGCGGATCGCCTGATCGATCGCATCATTTTCCTCGAAGGCCACCCGAACCTTCAGTATGTCGCACCGCTGATGATCGGCGAGAACATCAAGGAAGTTCTCGAATGCGATCTCAAGGGCGAGCACGTGGCGCGCGAGTATTACAAGGCGTCCCGCGAGATCTGCTTCAACCTCGGCGACTACGTGTCGATGATGCTGTTCGACGACCTGCTGAAGGACGAAGAAAGCCACATCGACTTCCTCGAGACGCAGCTTGAGCTTTTGAACACCATCGGTGTCGCGCTCTACGGCCAGCTCAACGCGGCCAGCGGCGACAAGGCCGAAGGCGGCTCCGACTGATTTCGGGTGCCATTGGAATATGATTGCGGCCGCCTCTCAAGGCGGCCGTTTTCGTTTTGGCCCATCAGCATGTCATCCTCGGGCTCGTTCCGAGCAGGCGGTACCGTTGCGCGGCCTGATCCATTCCGTCATCCCGGCGAAGGCCGGGATCCGTCCAGGCCGGATACATGCGATGAACGGGCCCTTGGACAGATCCCCTCCTGCGGGGATGACGTGATTGGGAGAGTTGGCTCGTCGCCCGAGCCGCCATTGGCGATTGCGCGCGCTGCGGTCACCCCACCCCTAACGCCTCCCCGTCAAGGGGAGGGGAATCCGAGCGCATAACTCCGCTGGCAACCCGTATTCCGCGAACGGCCGCCAGCGACTTACCGCCGCCCGAAGAGGCGTTCGATGTCGGTGAGTTTGAGGGCGACGTAGGTGGGGCGGCCGTGGTTGCACTGGCCGGAATAGGGCGTCGCTTCCATCTGGCGAAGCAGCGCGTTCATTTCTTCGACCGTCAGACGGCGTCCGGAGCGGACGCTGCCGTGGCAGGCCATGCGGGAGGCGACGCTGTCGAGCCGGTCCTTCAAAGCGCGGGCCGTGCCGTCGCTGCGAAGCTCGGCGGCGAGATCCTTCACGAGGCCTTCGACGTCGGTTTCGCCCAGCAGCGCGGGTACTTCGCGCACCGCGACCGCGCCACCACCGAAGCTTTCGATCACGAGCCCAAGCTCCGCCAGCTCGTCACTACGGGCGACGAGCGCATCGGCATCGTCGTCATCGAGTTCGATGATTGCGGGGATAAGAAGCCCTTGCCTTGCCACGCCGCCGCTTGCGAGCGAAGCTTTGAGCTTCTCGTAGACGAGGCGTTCGTGCGCGGCGTGCTGGTCGACGATGACGAGGCCGTCGCGCGTTTGCGCCACGATGTAGTTCTCGTGCACCTGAGCGCGCACCGCGCCGAGCGGACGGTCGAGCGTCTCGGCCACAACCGGCTCAGCGGATGTGCGCGCATCGGCGCTCGGCGTTTGCAGAACGGCGAACGGCGTCTGCTCGGCTTCCGCGAGGCCCGTGGCGCGGCTCGGCGCCATCCACTGATAGCCTTGAGCGCCTGACGGTGCTGACGGCGGCGGTGCGTAGGACGTCTGCGGGGCGGCATTCGGCAAGACGCCCGCGGCGAAGCTTTCGACCGTCAACACGCCGCCCTGGGCCGACGCGCGATGACCGGCGCTCGCCAGCGCGTCGGAGAGCGCCCGCACCATCAACGCGCGCACGCGGCCGGGATCGCGAAAGCGCACCTCGGCCTTTGCCGGATGCACGTTCACGTCCACGTCGCAGGGCGCCACGTCGAGAAACAGCGACAGCAACGGCGAGCGGCCGCGCGGAATGAGATCGCCGTAGGCCGCGCGCACCGCGCCAATCAAGAGCTTGTCCCGCACCGGGCGGCCGTTGACGAAGAGGAACTGCTGCGTGCTGTCCTGCCGGTGCAGCGTCGGCAGGCCGGCGAAGCCGAAGACGCGCATCGGCGCTGAGGCTCCGTTGCCGGCGCCCGAGACTTCCAGTGCATCGTCCATGAACTCGCGGCCCATGATGGCGCCGATGCGCGCGAGCCACGCGGCCGACGAGCGGTCCCCGCGCGCGAACATCGCGGGCTTCTTCTCGCCGGTCTGCAGGGTGAAGCCGATATCGGGATGCGCCATCGCAATGCGGCGGACGACGTCGGTCACCGCCATGGCCTCGGCGCGCTCGGATTTCAGAAACTTGAGACGCGCGGGCGTTGCGGAAAAGAGATCGCGCACTTCGACGACTGTGCCGCGATTGACGGCCGCGGGCGCAAGCGGCGCTTTCGCTCCACGAGTGACGACGATGACCGCGCCCTGCTTTGAATCAGCCTGACGCGAGCGGATCTCAAGCCGCGCGATCGAACCGATGGACGGCAGCGCTTCGCCGCGGAAGCCTAAGCAGCGAATGTCGAAGAGATCTTCTTCGTCGAGTTTGGACGTCGCGTGACGCTCGACGCAGAGAAGCAAATCGTCGGGCGACATGCCGGCGCCGTCGTCCGTTACGCGGATGAGCGAGAGACCGCCACCTGAGATGACGATCTCGATTTGGCTCGCGCCGGCGTCTATCGCGTTTTCGACGAGTTCCTTGACGACGCTCGCCGGGCGTTCGACGACCTCACCGGCCGCGATGCGGTTGACCGTCTCTGGCGAAAGCTGCCGGATCGCCACCGCGAACGTCTCCCATCGAAAGCGCTTCTCACGCGCCTTTCGCGAGGCGCTCCTTCGTCAGGATTTTCGCAAGTTCGACGCCGGGCTGATCGAACGGATCGACGCCCAGCAGACGGCCTGCGAGAATCGTTTCGATCATAAAGTGCATCACGATCGCGCCGATGGTCTTTTCGTCGAGTTTTGCAATGTCGATTGTTCGCACCGGGCGGCCGGCCTGGGCCAGCGCCTCGGGCATCGCGTGCGACTGCGCGGAGACGATATCGCCGACGGTGTGGCCGCCGAGCATATCGGCGTCCGCAATGGCTGCGAGTTCGGGATCGATTCGCGGACCAACGCCCTCGCTCGCGACCCGAACGATCGTCAGATAATGCTCGTGCGGGCCTTCCATGAAGAGCTGCAGCTGGCTGTGCTGATCGAGCGGACCCAACGCGCCCATCGGCGTCGTGCCCTCGCCGTTCTTGCCCAAGCTCTCGGCCCAGAGTTGTACGAACCACGCGGAGAGGCGCCCGAGACGGTCGTTGTAGGGCATCATGACGAGCGTCTTGATGCCCTTCTCTTTCGAGAGCGCGACGGCGGTCGCCGCGCCAATGGCGGGCGCGAAATCCTGCGGCTTGCCGGAATGCATGAGCGCGTCGACGACCGACTTGGCGCCGGCGCGGATGGCGCGCGGGTCGAGCCCACGCGCAATCGCCGGCATCAGGCCGACATTCGTCAGGCACGAGAAGCGCCCGCCGATGCCGGTGTGATGCTCGAGCAGCGGAATGCCGAATTTCGAGAACAGCGTTCTCAGGCCGTTCGTCTTGCCGGGCTTATCGGGCTCGGTGATACCGAGGAAAAGTTTCGGGATCTCGGCTTCGAGGCCTGCATCCTTGACGGCGGTAAGCGATGCAATGGCTTGTGACAGCGTCTCGGCGGTGCCGCCCGACTTCGATGTCACGACGAAGCGCGTCGTTGCGAGGTCGAGTGACTGCAGCACGCTTTGCAGCGTGGCGCCGTCGAGGTTGGCATAAAATCTTGTGCGCGGTCTGGTGCGTTGGCCGGGCGGGGCGACGCCCGCGATGTTCCAGCCTGCGAGCTGGGCGTAGAGTTCGCCGCCGAGGCTCGAGCCACCCGTGCCGAAGAACACGATCGTCTTCGCGCCTTCGCTGAGCTTTGCGTATGCCGCTTGCGCTTCAGCGATGTCGCGCTCTTCTTCGGCGATCCGCAGCAGCGGGAGTTTGCCCGTGCGGTAATCGTCTTTCAGCGCTTCAACGTGCGGAGCGATGCGATCGAGCCATTCGGAATGCTTCGAAGGCGCGAGGCCGTGTTCGCCTATCGCGCCTTCAAGACATCCATCGATGCTCTGTTGAAATGTCGTTTCGTCGTGCCGGTGCCCATCTTGCATCGCCGCCTAACGCTCCTCGTCCAAATCTGTTCCGGGCGTACCCGATTTCAGATGTGCGGCCAAGTGCGCATCACGCCCTTGGCCGCTTCTGGAGCGATGAGCTTAACCGCGATCGGGCGCGGCGAGTGCGGGTTGTAGCGCCGCGGGGGAAGCCGACTTCAGCCCCGTCGGCTTGCCGACGATGGTGACGACGAGATCGTCCGGCTTCAGCAGCCGTGCGGCGACGCGCTTGGCATCTTCCACCGTTACGGCGTCGATGAGCTTATTACGGTTCTCGACGTAGTCCGGCCCGAAGCCTTCCTGCATCAAGCCCAACAGCTGCGAGGCAATCTTGGAGTTCGTGTCGAAGCGCAGCGCGTAGGAGCCCGTGAGATAGGACTTCGCTGCGTCGAGATCTTCCTTGGACGGACCATTCTCGGCAATCTTCTTCAGCTCGTTGCGGATGATGCTGAGGCTTTCGCCCATTGCCGCGTTCTTCGTCGCCACGCTGCCGACCAGGATCGAGGCTTGCTGGTAGGGCTGGAGATACGTGTAGACGGAATAGGCAAGGCCGCGCTTCTCGCGCACCTCTTCCATCAGCTTCGCGGAGAAGCCGCCGCCGCCGAGGATGTGGTTCACGACGAACGCCGCGATGAAGTCGGGGTCCTTGCGCGGCATGGCGCCGAGGCCGAACACGGCGACCGACTGCGGCACGCCCATCTCGACGATCTTCTGGCTTCCGCCTTTGGTGGGTTCCGTCTGCGCGACGGGGAAGAGCTTGGCCTTCTCCGGCAGCGCACCGAAGACATCGTCGATCAGCTTGCCCAATTCTTCGGGCGTGATGTCACCGACCGCGACGACCTTGAGGTTATCGCGCGCGAACGTGCGCTTGTGATAGTCGGCGAGATCCTCGCGCGTGATCTTGGAGACCGTGTCGATGGTGCCGTTCGAGGGACGCGCATAGGGATGACCGGCGAAAGCCTGCGCGTACCATTCGCGCATGGCGACTTTTTCAGGATCCTTATCCGCGTACTGCAGGTTGGCGATGAGCTGCTGGCGAATGCGCTCCACGGCCTCATTATCGAAGCGCGGCTTCTGCACCGACGGCTTCAAGAGTTCGACGGCCTTGTCGCGGTTCGCCGACAGCGTTTCGAAGGATCCGTAGAGCGAATCCTTGCTGTCGTCGTAGCTCATGCGCATGGAGATATCTTCCATGCGTTCCTGATATTCGCCTGAGGTGAGGTCGCCTGCGCCCTCGTCCATCATGGCGGTGAGGAAGTTCGCGAGACCTTCCTTGCCGGCGGGATCCTGGCTGTTGCCGCCATCGAAGGCGTAGCGCAGCGAAATCAGCGGCACGCTGTGCTCTTCGACGAGCCAAGCTTCAATTCCGCCGGGTGTTTTGATTTTTTGAATATTCATCGCGGCTGCTTGGTGACTGAAGGATGCAGTGAACAACAGAGCCAGCGCCGGAAGCGCCAAGCCCAAGCTTGGACGGACTGCTTTGCGAATGAGCCCAGCAGCCGCTCGAGTAAAACCTATCATCAATGTCACCTCAACTCGCCGGCCGATTGGGCGGGGGCTTCTTGGGCTTGCGCGACACCGGACTGATCAGGAATGAGATAGCCGGTAACGGAATCTTTCAGGTCGAGATACTGGGCGGCGACTTTCTTCACGTCGCCGGTCGTTACCTTCGAGATGTTGGCGGGCCAGGCTTCGACGTCGGCGACGGTGCGGCCGACCGCGAGGTTCCAGCCGTAGCGGCGCGCGAGCGTCGCCTGGTTGTCGCTGTCGTAGACGTAATCGGCGAGATAGCTGTTCTTCGCGCGCGTCAACTCAGCTTCGGTGACACCGTTCTTGGCGATGTCGGCCAGAACCGCGTCGGCGGCAGCTTCGACCTTCTCCAGCGGCACGCCGTCGGCGGCGACGCCATAGAGCGAGATCGTTCCGCCATCGAGGCCGTAGCCCGAGTAATCGCCGCCAGCGCTGGAGGCGAGCTTCGATTCAACGACAAGCTTCTTGTAGAGGCGGCTCGTCGAGCCGGAGCCTGCGATCTTCATCAGGATGTCGAGCGCTTCGGCTTCGCCGGGCTTGGCCGTCACGTAGCTCGGCGCCTGATAGTAGCGCTGGAACGAATAGTTGCCGGCGCGCGGATCTTTGAGCGTCAGGCGGCGCGGCACGATCTGCGGCGGATCGGTCGGCCGGTTGCGCGTTGCCGGCACGTCCGGGTTTGCCGGGATCTTGCCGTATGTCTCTTCGGCGAGGCGGCGCACCTCATCGGCCGTTACGTCGCCCGAGACGACGAGGATGGCGTTGTTGGGGGCGTAATAGCGCTTGTAGAAATCAAGCGCGTCCTTGCGCGAGAGCTTCGCCATCTCGTGGTACCAGCCGATGACCGGCTTGCCATAGGGATGGTTCAGGTAGAGCGACGCGTTCATCTGCTCGTCGAGCAGGGCGGACGGATTGTTTTCGATGCGCGAGCGACGCTCCTCGAGGATGACGTCGCGCTCGGTCAGCACTTCCTTCTCGTCGAGACGGAGATGGACCATGCGGTCGGCTTCCATTTCCATCATCTTGCCAAGGCGATCCTTGGAAACACGCTGGAAGTAGGCCGTCGCGTCGTTGCCGGTGAAGGCGTTGTCCTGGCCGCCCAGGCGGCCGACGATCTTGGAGAACTCGCCGACGGGGATCTTGTCGGTCGATTTGAACATCAGGTGTTCGAGGAAGTGGGCGATGCCCGACGTGCCGCGATCTTCATCGGCAGCGCCAACCCTGTACCAGACCATGTGTGTCACGACCGGCGAGCGATGGTCCGGGATGACGACCACTTCCATGCCATTGCCGAGCTTGAACTCGGTGGCGCGGGTCGTACCGTCGGAGGCGTAAGCTTGTGGAGATACTGCGAGCATGAGCATGGCCAAGAAGGTTAAGAGATTAAACCGGTAGCACGTCGCAAGACGCATTAGGACGATCCTTCGAACCGTAAGCGTTGAAGCGCTGCCTGACACGTTTCCCATCCTAAACCGAAAGAGATGAGCGGGGATTACTTTGTGCCTAGAGGGGAAAACGGCAGTGCGAAAAATTTTCCGCTAATGAGCGGCGCTCGGGTGATTAAAGTCAAATGACAACACGTTCATCTGAGCCGCAAACCTTCGGCTCAATCCGCATTTTTATGCAGCACAAAAACATTGATTATGAGGCAGGCAAGGGGCAACGGCTGGCGCTATTGGTCGCTGTCTTCGTCCGAGTTGGTCGAACCCGTCGTCCACTTCTTAACCGCGGTCAAGATCGAGCCGTGGCAAGAGCCGAGCGGTCCTGACGCGGAGTCGGCGGTCGCATCGCCGCGCATCTTGGGCTCTTCGTAGTTCTTCTTGCAGTATTCAGCCTGCTGCCGTTCGAGATCGGCCTGCGAGACTTTCAGCTTCTTATCGGGGTCTTGAATTTCAGCGAGCGTCGGCGCTTCCGCTTTGCCGCTGCCGGGAGGCGGCAGCGATTCAAGGCCGGGCGGCACGACGAGCGGCTGGCGGGCGGCCAGCTTGGGGTCGCCCTGCGGCGCGCCGCCGTTCAGGCCCATGACGTCGAAGACTTTGCCGTTGAGCTGGACGCCGTCAAAACCGCCGCAGCCCGCGAGGAACAGCGAGAGTGCGATCGAAGTTGCGATTTTTTGACGCGAATTCAATGACATGCCATTTGCCCGTGTCTTTGCTCGACACGCCCCCGAGTCCGGATAAGCCCACTTTACGGCGCTAATGCGACTCGCCCCTCCAGGACTCATACAACAGGCCAATGACGCCAGCAACGATAGCTACATCGGCGATATTAAAGACATACCAGTAAAACCCGTAGGCGTGCAGCGAGAAGAAGTCGGCGACGCCGCCGATGCGGAGCCGGTCAATGCCGTTGCCGATCGCGCCGCCGATGATCAAGCCGAGACTTATCGCCATCAGGCGGCTTCCCCGGCTCCAGTTCAGCCAAACCCACAAGGCCGCGCTTGCCACCACGGCGAAGGCTGCGAGCGCATATTGCCCGGTGGCGCTCTCCTGATTGAACAGCGAATAGCTGACGCCGATGTTCTTCACGAAGACCAGATCGAGGAACGGCGTGACTTCGACGCGGCCCTTGCCCTCGATGCCATAGACTTCCAGCATCCAGAACTTGTGCGCCTGATCGAAGACGAGCGTCGCGAGCAGCACGGCGAGCGCCACCGGCGCCCATCTGCTCCAGACGAGGCTGCGGGACTGCACCACCTCGCTCATGCCGTCACCGCGGCATCGATTTCGCGCATCGCCGCCGCGTCGCGCGCCGAGAGATCGGGATAATCGGGATCGGAGCCGACGTCGTTGGTGATCCGCCAAGACCGCGCGCACTTCTTGCCTTCCGCGCGTTTGACGATGACGCCGACGCCCGGCTCGTTCGGGAGGGTGAAGGCGCCTTCCGGCACCGGCCGGTCGGAGATCGAAATGCCCGACGTGATCGAGACTTCGGCCATGTCGACGCCGGCGATGCCCGCCATCAAGTCCGGATCGGTGATGAAGACCTCGGGTGCCGCTTCGAGCGACGAGCCGATCTTCTTTTCCGCGCGCGCGATTTCCAGCGCGCCGGTGACGACGCTTCTGACTTCTTTCACGCGGTCCCACTTCGCTGCGAGATTATCATCGCGCCACTCGCGCGGAATTTTCGCGAACGGCAAGAGATGCACGCTTTCGGCTTCATCCGGGCGGTAGAGCAGCCAGGCTTCTTCCGCCGTGAACGAGAGGATCGGCGCCAGCCAGCGGATCAGCGCATCGCACAGCTTGTCGATGACGGTCAGCGCCGCCTTCCGCTTCATGCTGGAGGGCGCTTCGCAGTAGAGCGTGTCCTTGCGGATGTCGAAATAGAACGCCGACAGCTCGGTGTTCATGAACTGCGCCAAAAGGCCGACGATCTTGCGATAGTCGTAATGCTCGTAAGCCTTGCGGATATCGTGATCGAGTTCGGCCAAGCGATGCAGCATCAGCCGTTCGAGTTCGAAGGGCTGCATGTCCTTCAGGCTCACGCCATCATCCGGCGTGAAGTGCGCGAGCGCGCCCAGCATCCAGCGCAGCGTGTTTCTGAGCTTGCGATACGTCTCAGAGAAGGTCTTCAGGATTTCGCCGCCGATGCGCAGGTCGTCGGAATAGTCGGACGCCGCCACCCAGAGCCGCAAAATGTCGGCGCCGGACTTCGCCATCACGTCTTGCGGCGCGACGACGTTGCCTTGCGACTTCGACATCTTCTGCCCCTTCTCGTCGAGGACGAAGCCGTGGGTCAGCACGATGTCGTAGGGCGCTTCTCCGCGCGTGCCGCAGCTTTCGAGCAGCGAGGAGTGGAACCAGCCGCGATGCTGATCGGAGCCCTCCAGGTACATCACCTTGTCCTGGCCGCCGTCGCGCTTGCGCTTCAGGCCCTTGAAGCCCGGAAACGCGGTCGGATCTTCGAGCGTGAAGGCGTGCGTCGATCCTGAATCGAACCACACGTCGAGCACGTCCTTGACCTGCTCCCACTTGGCTTTCTCTTTCGTGGGGATGAAGCCTTTCAGGAAACGCTCTTTCGCACCTTCCTCGAACCAGACGTCGGCGCCTTTTTCCGCGAACGCCTTTTCGATGCGCGCGATCAGCTCGTCCGACTTCTCGAACCCCGGACCCGGAATGACCTCGTCGGTCTCCGTGTTGCGGAAGACCGTGATCGGCACACCCCAGGCGCGCTGGCGCGACACGACCCAGTCGGGCCGGTTCTCGATCATGCCGGTGATGCGGTTCTCGCCTGCGGCCGGAATCCAAGCGACGCGCTTGATCTCTTCGAGCGAGAGCTGGCGCAGCGTCGGTGAATTGGTTGCCCCCGCCTCGGAGATATTGAGCGGCTTATCCATCGCAATGAACCACTGCGGCGTGTTGCGGAAGATGACCGGCTTCTTGGAACGCCACGAGTGCGGATACTGATGCTTCAGTCGCCCGCGCGCGATGATGTTGCCCGCTTCCGCCAGCGCCTTGATGACGGCGTCGTTGGCGTCGCCCTTGTCGCCGTTGTCCTTCAGCACGCGCTTGCCTTCGAAGCCCGGCGCGGCCTTCGTCAGCACGCCGTCGGCATCGACCGTGAATGGCACGGTGGTGTCGATGTCGCGATCGCGCAGCGCTTTCTGGTTCTTCGTCCAGATGATGTAGTCGTCGGCGCCGTGGCCGGGCGCGGTATGTACGAAGCCCGTACCGGCGTCATCCGTCACATGATCGCCGTCGAGCAGCGGCACGTCGAAGCCATAACCCAAATCGCGCAGCGGATGCTCGCAGACGAGATGCTCGAGTTCGTAGGCGCTGACGCCCCAGCGCCGCTCGAAGGCTTCGACCTTCGCCGCCTTCATCACGTCGGCCGCGAGCTTGTCGGCCAGGATATAGCGGTCGCCGACCTTCGCCCAGTTGTTCTCGGGCGCAGCGGTGACTTCGTAAAGGCCGTACGAAATACGCGACGAGAAGCTGATCGCGCGGTTGCCGGGGATCGTCCACGGTGTGGTCGTCCAGATGACAATCGACGCGCCGAGCAGATTTTCGGGCGTTGCCTCGGGATGAATTTCGGGCGGCGTTTCGGCTGCTGCGTATTCCTCGTTCTCGATGACGGGCTTCACCGGGAACTTCACCCAGATCATGTCCGACTGATAGTCCTGGTACTCGACCTCGGCCTCGGCGAGCGCCGTCTTCTCGACGACGGACCACATCACGGGCTTGGAGCCGCGATAGAGCTGGCCGGTCGCGGCAAACTTCATCAGCTCGCGCGCGATGATGCTCTCGGCGCGATAGTCCATCGTCGAATAGGGACGTTCCCAATCACCGATGACGCCGAGGCGCTTGAACTCGTTGCGCTGGATGTCGAGCCAGTGCGCGGCGAACTTGCGGCATTCGTCGCGGAAGGCGTTGATCGCGGCCGGATCGGAGAAGTTCGGCTTCTCGCGGCCCTTGGCGCGATACTGCTCCTCGATCTTCCATTCGATCGGCAGGCCGTGGCAGTCCCAGCCCGGCACGTAGTTGGAATCGTGGCCGAGCATCTGCTGCGATTTGACGACGAGGTCCTTCAGGATCTTGTTCAGCGCGTGGCCGATGTGGATGTTGCCGTTCGCATATGGCGGGCCGTCGTGCAGCGTGAACTTCACGCGCCCTTTCGACTGCGTGCGCAGCTTTTCGTAGAGGCCGATCTCGTCCCAGCGCTTCAGGAGCTTAGGCTCGAGCTCAGGCAAACCGGCGCGCATGGGAAATTCGGTCTGCGGCAGGTACAGCGTCTTGCTCCAGTCGCGTCCGCCCTCGGCAGCCTGAGCCTCAGTTGCGGCGCCAGCTTGACCAGCAGACTTTTTGTCTTTCGACATCGGTTAAACTTTCAATTCCAAAGGAAATCAGCGCGGGTTCTAGCAACTGGACCCCGCGATAGCAAAGGTGGCGCGGATCCTCCCCTCTCCCCGTTCCAACGGGGAGAGGGCTAGGGTGAGGGGCGGCCGCAGTTTCCGGCCTTAGCGGCCCCTCACCCCAACCCTCTCCCCACGCCGAGTGCATTGGCGTGGGGAGAGGGAAATCCTACTTAGCCAGCACCGTTCGCACCTTGGCGATATCTTCGTCCATCTGGGCGACGAGTTCCTCGACGGAGTGGAACTTGCGGTCGCCACGAATGAAGTCGATGAACTCCACCTCCATCTCGCGGCCGTAGAGATCGCCGTTGAAGTCGAACAGGAAGACTTCAAGGACAGGCATGCCGTCATCGAACGTCGGCCGGGTGCCGAGGTAGGCTGCGGCGTCATGCGGAATGCCGTCGACATAGGCTCGCACTGCGTAAATGCCATGACCCAGGGTCGTACCTTTCGGCATCGGCAGGTTGGCCGTCGGATAGCCCATGCCCGTGCCGCGCTTGGCGCCGCCCACGACCTTGCCCGAGACGCGCCAATGCGCCCCCAGCATGTGGGCCGCGCCCTTCACGTCGCCCTGGGCGAGGTGAAGCCTTATTCCAGACGACGAGAACGGCTCGCCCGCTTCTGCGATCGGCGGCATGACAGTCACTCCAAAACCCAGTTCTTCTCCCGCGCGGACCATCAGCTCCGGATTGCCGCCGCGCTTGTGGCCGAAATAGAAATCATAGCCGATGACGACGTGGCTAACGCCAAGCCCGGCGACGAGCACGCGCTCGATGAATTGCTCGGCCGTCAGCGCGGCCAGCTCGGCGTTGAAGGGCTCGACGAAAGCGATGTCGATGCCCAGCTTCTCGATGAGCGCGATCTTTCGCTTCAGCGGCGTCAGGCGGAAGTGCGTCTCGTCAGGCTGGAAAAATTCGCGCGGATGCGGCTCGAACAGCAGAACCGCGGATTGGACGTTGGTCTCCCGCGCGCGCCCCTCGGCCTCCGCGATCAGCGCGCGATGGCCGCGATGCACGCCGTCGAAGTTTCCGATCGCGATGGCGGAGCCCCGATAGTCCGGCAGAACATGCTTGTGGCCATGAACGACGTGCATGTTTGGCGCGGGCTCGCCCCGGTCCTCTCGAGAACTGCGGATGGTCTCCCGGCGCTTTAGCGCGGACGGGAGGGGACCATCAACACCGCTTCGCCCGTCAGCACGGGCTTGCCGCCCACAGTGCACAGGCACTCGAACCGGGCGCGCTTCTTGTCGGGGATGAGCTCGACGAGCTTGACGAGCGTTTCCACCCGGTCGTCGATCTTCACAGGGCCTTTGAAGAACAGCGACTGCGAGACGTAGATGGCACCGGGGCCGGGAAGCTTCATCCCGAAGATGGCCGAGATATAGCCGGCCGAGAGGATGCCGTGGGCAATCCGCTCCTTGAAAATCGTCTTGGCGGCGTATTCGGCGTCAAGGTGAACAGGGTTGTAGTCGCCCGACAGCGCAGCGTAGGCGACGATGTCTGCCTCGCCCACAATTCGCGACATCGAGGCTTCCTGCCCGACCTCTAAGTCCTCGAAATACTTTGTACGGCCGGCGGTTGCGAGCATTCAAACATCCCTGCACGTTAGGTCGGCCGGCTAAGAACCGGCCTTTTTTCGGGACAGTAACCCGTCACAAACGCAGGCCGCAACGGGTGTCGCCTAGATATGGCTGCGGCCTTGTTGCAACCAGGGCGGGTTTGAGAGCTTGCATCAGGGCCTCGCGAGGCGTTATAAAAGGGAATTCCCTTAATTTACCGTTTTAGATGGCCTTTCGCGATCCTCTTGCGAAAGACCGAAAGAGGACACCCATGAGCGATCGCCGCCCCCTGATGCCGAAAGCCACTGCCGTTTGGCTGGTGGAAAACACGGCGCTCTCATTCGACCAGATTGCCGAGTTCTGCGGTCTGCATCCGCTCGAGGTCAAGGGTATCGCCGATGGCGAGGTGGCACAGGGCATCAAGGGAATGGACCCGGTCACCAACGGCCAGCTGACGCGCGAGGAAATTGCCCGCGGCGAGAAGGACGGTAAGCACAAACTGCGTCTTGCCGAAAGCAAGGTGCAGCTGCCGCCGCTGCCGCAGACGCGCAAGGGTCCTCGCTATACCCCCGTCTCGCGCCGCCACGACCGGCCGAACGCCGTGCTCTGGATTCTCCGCAACCACCCGGAGCTGAAGGACAGCCAGATCATGCGCCTCGTCGGCACGACGAAGCCGACCATCGCGCAGATCCGCGACCGGACGCACTGGAACTCGGCGCAGCTGACGCCGCAGGATCCGGTCACGCTCGGCCTGTGCTCGCAGATCGACCTCGACGCGGAAGTGAAGAAGGCCGCTCGCCGTACGGACAAGACCAAGGACGCCGGCGACGAGGAGAAGGCAGGCACGCTCCTCCCTGCAGCCGAGACGACCGGCGCCGCACCGGCGCGCGCTGAGATCCTGGCGCCGAAGGGTCCGGAAGAAGCCGCCGAAGAGACACCCGAGCAGGAGCAGGCCCGCGTCCTCGCCAAGCTCAAGGGTCTCACGTCGCCCACCAAGAACGAAGACGACGAAAACGACGCGTAAGCTGGTTAAGACATCGGCCGGCACCGTCCGGCCGATGTGGCTCGCCTCAACCGGGAGCCCGCTATTTTTCAGGTCATTTTGATTTTGCCCTAGCTCCGGGCAGTGATGTTCTCTCCGAGCGCACGTTCATTTCGCGAAGGGGCCGCGCCGGCCTCATGGTCGCATTTGACCGCTGAGACGCCTTGCGGTCATAAATCCGGCATTGTCGGCTGTTTGCGGTTTCGCTAGCGTCATCACATTCCGAGCACATTCTCCATTCGAGAGCTTGGGATCAAAAAATTTCAGAAAACCGGGGGCCGGAAGCGTGTCGAACCCATTTGAGCAGCATCTGGATAAGAATCCGGCGAACTTTCAGCCGCTAACGCCGCTGTCGTTCCTGTCGCGCTCGGCGATCGCGGCTCCGAACCGCACGGCCATCATTCATGGCAATGCGCGCCTGACGTATGCGGAATTCTACGCGCGCTGCCGTCAGCTTGCCTCCGCTCTCTCCCAGCGCGGCATTGGCGTCGGCGATACGGTTTCGGTGATGCTCGCCAATACGCCGCCGATGCTCGAAGCGCATTTCGGCGTGCCGATGACCGGCGCCGTTCTGCACACGATCAATACCCGGCTCGATCCGGCGATCATCGCCTTCCAGCTCGACCACGCCGGCACCAAGCTTCTCATTACCGACCGGGAATTCTCGCCGGTCATCAAGGCCGCGCTTGAACTCGCGACGGTGAAGCCGATCGTCATCGACTATGACGATCCCGAATTTCCGCAGACGGGCGAAGCGCTGTCGACGGACGACTACGAAGCATTCGTTGCTACCGGCGATCCGGAGTTCGAGTGGCGGTGGCCGGAAGACGAGTGGGAAGCGATCTCGCTCAATTACACGTCGGGGACGACGGGCAATCCCAAAGGCGTCGTCTATCATCACCGCGGCGCGGCGCTGATGTGCTACGCGAACACCATTTCCACCGGCATGACGCGCTCGCCCGTGTACCTGTGGACGCTGCCGATGTTCCACTGCAACGGCTGGTGCTTCCCGTGGACCATCACCATGATGCAAGGCACGCACGTGTGCCTTCGCTGGGTGCGCGCCAAGGCGATGTATGAATCAATCGTCGAGCATAAGGTCTCGCACTTGTCCGGCGCGCCCATCGTCATGTCCACACTTCTCAACGCGACGGACGATGAGAAGCTGAAGATCGAGCAAGTTGTCGCCTTCAATCATGCCGCCGCCCCTCCTCCCGCGTCGGTGATGGCCGCGATGGCGGATGCCGGTTTCCAGCTGACGCATCTTTACGGTCTCACCGAGACCTACGGTCCCGCGACGATCAACGAGTGGGACGAGTCGTGGGACGACCTGCCGCCGCTGGAGCGGGGCGCCAAGCGTATCCGCCAGGGCATTCGCTACGTTGCGCTGGAAGGCCTGAGCGTGCGCGATGCGGAGACGATGAAGGAAGTGCCCGCCGACGGCGAGACGCTCGGCGAAGTCATGTTCCGCGGCAACATCGTGATGAAGGGCTACCTCAAGAACCCGAAGGCGACGGACGAAGCCTTCGCGGGCGGCTGGTTCCATTCGGGCGATCTCGGCGTGCTTCATCCCGACGGTTACATTCAGCTGAAGGACCGCTCGAAAGACATCATCATCTCGGGCGGCGAGAACATCTCGTCCATCGAGGTGGAGGAAGTGCTCTACAAGCATCCCTCCGTTGCCTTCTGTGCCGTCGTGGCGAAGCCTGACGAGAAGTGGGGCGAGACGCCGTGCGCCTTCATCGAGCTGCGTCCGGGAAGCTCGGCCACAGCGGATGAGATCATCGAATGGTGCCGCGCTGGTCTCGCGCGCTACAAGGTGCCCCGGCACATCGTCTTTGCGGAAGTGCCGAAGACATCGACCGGCAAAATCCAGAAGTTCAAGCTGCGCGAGATGGCGAAAGAGGCCTAACGGCCGGATTTCCGGGCCTGGGGAACTTCCTCAGTAGACGGCGCTTTCACGAGGATTGCCCTTTGCAGGGGACCGCTCGCGATGCCGTCTTCCCCGAATTTTCCGGAATGGCTCGTTGTTCTATCCTGGTGCACGCTGCTTTTAGGCTTCGCTTGCTCTGTGGTGATCTTACGAGACGTCGTGCGCCACCCGCAGCACATGGCCATCATGAATGTGGTTTGGCCCATAACGGCGCTCTTCGGCACGGTCCTCGTCGTCTGGGCGTACTTCCGCTATGGCCGGGCGATGGCTCCGCACGCCGCTCCCCGAGCCCGGGACACGGGCATGGGGATGGATATGGACATGAAGATGCATATGTCCGGCAAATCCCAGACACCCTTCCCCGTGATGGTCGGCAAAGGAACGCTCCATTGCGGCGCCGGCTGCACGCTGGGCGACATCGCGGCCGAATTGCTCGCGTTCTTCTTTCCGGCGATCGCGATCGTTTTCGGATGGCACTGGCTCTTTGCCGAGAAGATCTACGCCGTGTGGATCCTCGACTTTCTCTTCGCCTTCGGCTTCGGCATCATCTTTCAGTATTTCGCGATCGTGCCGATGCGCAATCTCTCGCCTGGCGAAGGCATCCGCGCCGCGCTCAAGGCCGATAGCCTATCGCTCATCTGCTGGCAGATCGGCATGTACGGAGCCATGTACATCGCCCAACGCATCTTCTCTCAAGCGTACGGCCATCATGCCACCGCCGACAGCCCCGTATTCTGGTTCGCAATGCAGCTGGCGATGATTGCGGGCTTCATGACCAGCTATCCGGCAAACTGGTGGCTGCTGAGAGCGGGCATCAAAGAAAAGATGTGAGGCGGCGCTGCCTAATGCGAGAGCCCCGCACCTGCCATGACCGGCTCCCCTTCTGGCCATAGCAGCGGCACCAGCAGTTTCTCCGCGACCATGCGGGCGCCGTGCATCGAGAGGTGGTTGTCGTCAAAATAGAGAACGGCATCGTCGAGATAGGCGTGGCACTTCCCGTCTTTGCAGAGTGTGGGGCCGACCGGCACGTAGGTCGCGTTCACTTCGGACGCTATTGTCCGCAAATTCGCATTCACCTCGCTCAGCTCTTCATCCGGCGCGAAAGCAAAGTCCGCCGGATGATTACCTTGAATCGTCCAGCGCGCGACGCTGGCGGGCGCCGGCATCTGGTTCGGCAGATGTGGGATTTGACTCAAGACGATCAACCGGTGTCCTGCAGCACTCAATGCCGCGAGTGATGTCCTAAGCCCTTGCCAGTACCGCTCTGACGCTTCTGTTGCCCAAGCGCTCGAATTGGCGGCGATCACGATCGTGGCCGGCGCGATCGAAACGAGCTTTGCAAGCATCGCCTCATTGTATTTCGCGCATCCTCCACGTCGAAGATAGGAGAAGCCGGCGGCAGGCGGACATCCCGAGGCGGTAATCTGGCGAACGCTTTCGTTGCGCGTTTCTGCCAGCGCTCCCAAGGCCACGCTCAGCTCTGCGCCGTGGCTGTCGCCGTAGACAATGATCTTGGGTGGCACGGGCGCGCCGAAAACGCATGAATTCCCGTACTTGCCCGCTGCCGTGCCGTCGAAATGGCATTTCTTCCGCCATGAGCTCGAGTCTCCTTCTGCCGCAGCGATCTCCAGCACCTGCGGAGCGAAACGGCCGGGGACGCCTTGCAGAGACATGAATAGAAGCGCGATGCCAGCGAGCGCGCCGAGACTGAGGCCGCCGCTCCAAAGGATGACGGGCCGCGTGAACCCACCTGCCCCTCGCCGCCTGAATGGCTGCTCGATGAAGCGCCATGTCAGCGTAGCCAAGACGATGGAGGCTATTGCGACGGCGATCTTCTGAGGCGCGCTCAATGTCTCGACGTTCAAGAGGTTGGCGAAGACGATGAGCGGCCAATGCCAGAGATAGAGGCTGTAGGAGATGAGCCCGAGGAAAACCATCGGGCCCACCGTCAGCAGCCGCGCCGGCGTATTTTCGCCCTGCCCCGCCCAGATGACGAGCGCGGCGCCAATGCACGGCAGCAGCGCGGCCAATCCAGGAAATGGTGTTTTCGACGTGTAGCCGAATACGGCGATCGCGATGGCGAACAGTCCCAAGGCACACGCCGCGTCGCGCAGCGGGCGGGAGTTGGGCGTCGGCACGAGGCCGAGCGCAATGACGCTTCCGGTCAGCAATTCCCAGGCGCGCGTCGGCAGCAGGAAGAACGTGCTTTGCGGATGGCCGGCGAGACGGACCACGCTCAAGGCCAACGAGCCCGCCAGTAGAATCCAGATGATCGCTTCAAGCCGGCCTCGCGACCACTTGAATGCAGCCATCAAGATGAGCGGGAAGATGACGTAGAACTGCTCTTCGACGCCGAGGCTCCAGGTGTGGAACAGCGGCTGGACCTCGGCTGAGGGATCGAAATAGCCGGAATGGGTGAGGCACCAGATATTGCTGACGGACAGCGCCGTCGCCAGCAGGCTCCAAGCGAAATGTTTGAGTTCGCCCGGCATGAGAAAGGCGAGCGCGGCGGCCGTGGTGCAGGCGCAGACAAACACGAGTGCGGGCACGATCCGGCGGATGCGCCGGTCGTAAAAGCTCATGATGCTGAAGGCGCCCGCCCGCAGTTCCGCGGCGATGATGCCGGTGATGAGAAAGCCGGAGAGCACGAAGAAGACATCGACGCCCACGAACCCGCCCGGCGCGAGCGGCAGGCCCAAGTGATAGGCGACGACCGCTCCTACGGCGACGCCCCTCAGCCCATCCAGATCGCGCCTGTAGGCGAGACCCGGCTTCGACCCGAGATCAGACACGCGCGCTCACACAGCGCGCCGTAAAGGACGACATTTCCGGAATTCCCCCCTGCAGCTCGATGTTCCCCCCCCCGGACGAACGCCGTTCACTATGCGTGTACCAGGGTGTGAATGTGAACCCCTGTACACGCGAAAGCTGTGAAACGTGATCCTGACGCAACGCTGGTTGCAACGGGTTTTTTAGAATTCGACTTCCAGCTCGACGATCTCGTCTGGCTCGATGAGTGCGCCTTGCGTCCATTCCTGCATCAGCGGCCAATGGAAGATGGTTTCGCAGTAGGCCTGCAGCGCCGGCTCGAGCGGGACAGCATACGTGCGGAAGCGCGTGCAAACGGGCGCGTACATGGCATCCGCCACCGTTGGCCGGGCTCCAAACAGATAAGGGCCGCCGTACTTCTCCAGGCATTCCGTCCAGATGGTCTTGATGCGCTCGACGTCGGGGCGGGCACCCGAGAAGATTTTGAAGGACTCGTGCCGCGCCTTGAGATTCATCGGCAGGGCCGAGCGCAGGTTGTAGAAGCCCGAATGGATCTCTCCCGAGACGGCCCGGCAGTGTGCGCGCGCGACCTGATCGGCGGGAAGCAGCCCCGCTCCGGGTGCGATTTCGGCGAGGTATTCGGCAATCGCCAAAGTATCCCAGACCGTGACGTTGCCGTGGGTCAGGCGTGGCACGCGGACCGACGGCGAGACGAGCAGCAGCTCCTGGCGGGCTTCCTCATCGTCGGTCGCAACGGCCTCCTCATCGAAGTCGAGCCCGGCCATGCGGCAAAGCAGCCAGCCGCGGAGCGACCAGGCAGAGTAATTCTTCGACGAGATCGCCAACGTTGCTTTCGACATCGGTGACGCTACTCCAATTGCGCTCTCAACCCTGCGGCCACAATCCTCTCGCAGCGCAAAAGATTATGCACTAAGTTTTTACGTCGCATCGTTTTTTTGCGTGATGCGCGGGGGATCAAGCGCGGATGCTTTATCAGGCCTATCAGTTCCAGGACGATCTTTGGGCGCCGTTTCGCGAGGTGGCCCGGCATTCCAAGGCCGCCATGGAGCACCGGGTTTCGCCGACCGTCGATACTGTAAGGCAGCATCTGACGGCTGGATTCGAGATGATCTCGCGCTTCCAGCTTACGCATACGCGGCCCGACTTCGGCATTTCTTCCGTTCGCGTTGGAAACCGCGACGTTCCCGTCGTGGAAGAAATCACGCTCGATCTCCCATTCGGGCAGCTTCTGCATTTCGCTAAGGACGTCGATACTCCGCAGCCGAAGGTGCTCGTCATCGCTCCGCTGTCAGGGCATTTCGCGACGTTGCTCGCTAAAACCTGCGCAACGCTTCTGCGCGATCATGACGTCTACATCACCGATTGGGCGAACGCGCGCGACGTGCCGCTCGAAGCCGGCCGCTTCGGTGTCGACGAGCACATCGATTACATCATCCGGTTTCTGGAAGCGACTGGCCCCGGCGCGCATCTTCTCGCCGTTTGTCAGCCGTGCGTGCAAGCACTCGCCGCCGTCTCGATCATGTCGGAAGACAAGCATCCGGCAACGCCGCGCTCCATGACGCTCATGGCGGGCCCCATCGACACGCGCGAAAGCCCGACGGCGGTCAACAAGCTCGCGATGGAAAAATCGCTGTCGTGGTTCAAGTCGAATGTCACTGCGCGCGTGCCAGGCCGCTACAAGGGCGCCGGCCGCCGCGTCTACCCCGGCTTCGTTCAGCTCTTCAGCTTCGTTGCCATGAACGCCGAGCGGCATCGCTCGCAGCACCAGAAGCTTTACGAGCATCTGATCAAGGGCGAGTTCGAGGAAGCCGAGAAGATCAAGACGTTCTATGACGAATACTTCGCCGTGCTCGATCTCACAGAGGAATTTTATCTCGAGACGATCGACCGGATTTTTCAGCGCGCCGATCTCGCAACCGGAGACTTCACCTATCACGGCCGCAAGGTCGATCCCGGCAAAATTCTGAAGACGGCGCTGCTGACTGTTGAAGGCGGGCGGGATGACATCTGCGCGCTCGGCCAGACAGCGGCCGCGCACGATCTATGCAGCTCGCTTCGCCCGCATTTGAAGCGGCATCACCTGCAGGCGAACGTTGGCCATTACGGCACGTTCAACGGCCGGCGGTGGGAGACGGAGATCTATCCCGTCGTGCGCAACTTCATTCTGTCCATGGAATAGGCGTTCACGGACGACCTGAGGCACGCGCCGCGGTACGTGCCTGCCCACTGCCCTCAAAGCGGCTGTGCTACTTCACCCAGACCTTGTGCTGGCAGTCCAGCCACTGGGCGATGATGGTTCGGTCATGGAATTGTATCGAGCCACAATTCTGGCAGACGATCATCAGCACGTTGACCGGCGCGGTGCTCGACGAGGATTTGCGCTCGCACGTCAGCATATGGACATCGACATCGCAATTTGAGCGAAATCGTCCGCAGACGGGGCATGCCGTAATGTGTTTGCCGGAGAGGAAGCGATCGACTTCAGCTTTGGTCAGATCGCGGGTTGGAGAAGGCGTTTCCGTGGGCCGGGTAGCAGTTGCAGTGTCTGTCATTGCAGTCACCGTTGATTACCTCGATTTCTCGGAATCGTATGATGAGAACTCTTTCGCCACAAGAAGAGTTCGCACCACGGCCCAATATTTGAACTCCGTTTTCACTACTTCTTCTTTGTGCAGCGCAGTATTCGCGTGCGGAAGCCGCCGCGCTTCAACGATGCCCATGCGGGACGTCGCAGCCGATCTCTTGCCGGAACAGCACGCCGATTAACACGTTGACCACCCAATCGCGGGGCAGTCGCGGTCAACCACAAGCGTGAAACCAAGACAGGAGACACCCAACAATGTTGAAGTATTCGATTGCTGCTCTCGCACTCGCTGCGGGATCGACGTTTGCATTGGCTCAATCGCCGGGCGGCGCAGGTGGCGGTAGCATGGGCGCCGGCGGTGGCGGCGGCGGCGCGGCGATGGAGCGTTCGGGCGGCGGCGGCTCGTCGATGCCGGGCGGATCTTCGTCCTC
The DNA here is from genome assembly GCF_035687085.1 of Hyphomicrobium sp. Taxonomy (GTDB): domain Bacteria; phylum Pseudomonadota; class Alphaproteobacteria; order Rhizobiales; family Hyphomicrobiaceae; genus Hyphomicrobium_B. Next base: position 209,378 of record NZ_DASRYS010000014.1, read on the forward strand.
GGGTGCTTCGTCGGGCGCGGGCAGCGCAATGGAAAGAGGTGGCGGCTCATCGGGTGAGAGCGGCAGCGGCTCACCGGCAGCCGGCGGTGCGATGGACCGCTCTCCAGGCTCGGCGAGCGACAGCGGCACCCCTGGCGGCCCCAAGGCCGATCGGGCCCCGGATTCATCTCGCGGAAGCTCGGCATCTGACGAGGGCTCGCGCGATTCCTCCAAGCAGCGCGCCGGCAATGACGAGCGCTCGTCGAAGAACAAAGACAAGCAGGCGGGCGATCGCGACTCGCAGGGCAAGAACCGTCACGCCAATGACGAAGACCGCGGCTCCAAGAGCAAGTCTTCCGATCGTGCTGACCGCAGCGACCGCGGCGACCACAACCACAATGACAAAGCGTCGACCGGCGCGAGCGCAGGCGCGGAAGGCAAGTCCAGCGGCCCGCGCGGCTCAATCACCAGCGTGAGCCCTGAGCAGAAGACGCGCGTACGCGCTGCCTTCGCAAGCCACCGCGTAGCACCCGCGCGCGACATCGGCGTTACCGTCAACGTCGGCGTCAAGATCCCGCGCTCCGTACACATCTATGCCGTTCCGGAGCCGATCATCGCCATCGTGCCGGAGTATCGCGACTATGAATATTTCATGATCGACGAAGACCACGTCGCGATCGTCGATCCAGATACGCTCGAGGTCGTCGACATCATCGTCGTGGCGTAAACCGTCAGAGCGATCATTTGGAAGGCAAGAACCGCCGGGGCTTACGCCTCGGCGGTTTCTTTATGCGCGGCTGAAGCGCAAAAGATCCGCCTGATGAGAATTTCATGTGCTTCGACGTGAAAATCTCAGTTGCGAGGCAGTTGTATTGTCACGCAATATGCAGCGCATTTCTTTAAGGAGGGCCGGTAACGATGTCCGGTCTCTCTCCGTATGCCGGTTCGTACTGCAAACCTCGCAATGGAGTGTCTCCGATGTTTTCCAACCGGTTCATGGCTGCGCTGTTCGCCGCAGCCGCGATCAGTGTCCCTCTCTCCCACGCCCGTGCCGAGGAGGCTGATGCGGAAACACTCGTCAACGCGCTGAATGCTGTTTTCGGCAAACATGACGGGGTGCGCGCCGCGCACACCCACGGAATCTGCGTCAAAGGCAATTTCGTCGCCGCACCCGAAGCGGCAATGCTGACCAAGGCACCGCATTTCGTTTCCAAAACCCCCGTCGGCGTCATCGGGCGCTTCTCGATGGGCGGCGGCAATCCGGATGCACCCAATGCGCAGAAAGACAATGTGCGCGGCATTGCGATGCATTTCGATCTGGGCCAAGGCAACACCACGGACCTGCTGCTCATTTCAGCGCCCGTTTTCGCGGCCAAAGATCCCGATCAATTCTTGAAGCTGCTGACTGCGGTCGCTTCGAAGGACAAGGATAAGATCGCGGCCTATTTCAAGGAAAACCCGAACTCGACGCGGGCGGCGCAATGGCTCAACGCGAGGCCCGTGCCGGCGAGCTACGCCACCGTGAACTACTGGGGCGTTCACGCCTTCACGTTCACGAACGCGGACGGCAAGAAGCAGGTCATCAAGTACAAGGCGCTGCCGGTTGGCGGGGAAGCTGGAATCTCGGACGAGGAAGCGAAGACGAAGGATGCAGACTTCTACCGTCCCGAACTCAAGGATCGGCTGGCCAAAGGTCCCGCTCAGTTCAGGCTGATCGCGATCCTGGGCGAGCCGGGTGATCCCGTCGATGATCCGACCGCGCTGTGGCCGGAAGAGAAGCGCAAGGCGGTCAACCTCGGCACGATCTCCATTACGGACTTCGAAGACGCGAAGACTTGCGATGATGGCATCTTCGATCCGACGAACGTCGTCGACGGCATCGAAGGACCGGAGAACGACACCATTTTCCCGATGCGCTCACAGGCTTACGCCGTCTCGTTCTCGCGCCGGCAAGCAGCGCAACAGTAAGATCTAAAGACACGACCGCCCCTGCCCTCCCGGCGACATGCCGGAGGGCGGGGGCATTTTCTTTTGATGCGGTTTCTGCGAGCGTCGCGCACAGCTAACGCTTGGCCGACGTGCAAGTTCGCACAATTGAACCGCATCCGCTTCTGCTGGCGATCGAAGTCAGCTGCTTGGCGGCGTCAGCTCGCCAAAGATGGTTTCAGCGGAGGGACCAAACGCAAAAACGCGCCGCTGGCACAAGGCACAGCGGCGCGTTTTGGAATTGGATCGATAGAGGTGATTGACTTCTTTGATTGCGCATCACGACTCCCGTTCCGGGAGCCGGCCGCGATGCGCGGTAGAATTCA
>NZ_DASRYS010000015.1:0-3912 GCF_035687085.1 Hyphomicrobium sp.
GCTGCCGCCGAGAGGTTTTTCAATGGGTTTGAGTGCGCAACATATTCTCCTCCTGCTCGTCATCGCGCTGCTGCTGTTCGGCCGCGGCAAAATTTCGGAGTTGATGGGAGACGTCGCCAAAGGCATCAAGAGCTTCAAGAAGGGCATGAGCGAGGACGAAGAGCCCGTGGTCAAGCCCGCGCCCCGTACGATCGAGAACGACGCTGTCAATCCGGACCGCACAAAGGTCGGATGATCCCTTCACACTCGTGAGTTCGCGGCTGATCCCGACAAGGTTGCTCGATGTTTGATATCAGCTGGAGCGAGCTTCTGATCCTCGGGATCGTGACGCTTGTTTTCGTCGGCCCGAAGGAGCTGCCTGTCTTCATGCGCACGCTCGGCCGGTACGCCGGGATCGTGCGCCGCCATGCCAACGAGTTCAAAGGCCAGTTCGATGCCGCCATGCGCGAAGCCGAGCTCGACTCGATGCGCAAGGAAGTCGAGCAGATGCAGAACGCGATCAACTCGGAAGTCATGAAGGCGAAGGGTTCGATCAGCGACGCGACGGCAGCCGCGAGCCCCGCCGCTCAACCCGCTGTCACGGCAGCACCGGCCGCCCCGGTGTTGCCAGCATCGCCCCCAGAACCAGCCTTGCCCCCACCAGCCGAGACGCCGCTGTTGACATCCGCCGCAACGCCGGCCGCAGCCTTGCCGCCGGCGGCTGAGCCCAAAGCGCTACCAGACAAACCGGAAGTGATAGCGCTGCCCGAAAAAGCGCCTTCCCCCGCAGAGCGTACGGAGTCCTAGCGCCATGCAGGAGCGGTTACCGCCGTCGGCGACAGGCCCGGGCGCCGAGCCCCTGCGCGAAGGCCAGGAGGAGATCGACGCCAGCAAAGCGCCCTTGCTCGATCATCTGATCGAGCTAAGGCAGAGGCTGATCTGGGCACTCGGCGCCTTCGTCATCATGTTCTTCCTCTGCTTCTCCGTTGCAGGCCACATCTATAACGTGCTCGTCTGGCCCTACATGTGGGCGTCGGGAAGCGACCACGTGAAGCTCATCGCCACGCACTTCCTCGAACAAATCATGACGCAGGTGAAGCTCGCCATGTTCGGCGCAGCGTTCCTGTCGTTCCCGGTCGCCGCTACGCAGATTTACAAGTTCGTTGCGCCCGGCCTCTACAAGAATGAACGCCGTGCGTTCCTGCCGTATCTGATCGCGACGCCCGTGCTCTTCGTCATAGGCGCGATGATGGTCTACTTCATCGCCATGCCCGTGCTGATCCGCTTCTCGATTGGCCTGACGCAAATGTCGGGCGAGGGCGTGCCCTCGATCGAGCTCTTGCCGAAGGTCTCCGAGTATCTCTCACTCATCATGACGCTGATCTTTGGTTTCGGCATCGTCTTCCAGCTGCCTGTCGTCCTGACGCTGCTCGCGCGAACGGGCATGATCACGTCAGACACCCTCGCGAAAGGACGGCGTTACGCCATCGTCGGCATCTTCGCTGCCGCCGCCATTCTGACGCCGCCCGACGCATTGAGTATGTGCATCATGGCGCTGCCAACGATCGGCCTTTACGAAATCTCAATCCTGGCCGTCCGCTTCGTCGAGAACCGGCAGGCGAAAGAAAAGACCGAGCAGCAGGCATAGCTGTCATTCGTCTGCTAGCTGACGAAGCCGCGTAGTGTGGAGAACGAGTCGCGGCATAGCTGCTATTCATCTCTATGCTGACGGAAATGCGCGGCTTTCGCAAATGCCGCAGGAACGCACCCCGATATCAAAGATAGCTCTACCCGCGAGCATCGCGTCGGCGGCGAAGCTCGACATTTGTGACGTACATCTTCTCACGTACAACGAGGAGTTTTTTGATGAGTGCATTCTTAAAAGTTCTTGTCGCCGCAGCCGCGCTCTCGGCCACGGCAAGCTCCATGGCGAGCGCCTATCCAATTGACGACGCCGGACTGGTGGCGGCCTGCCAGTCGGGCAATTACACCCCGCACGGCATCTGGGACTGCCACTAACGTCCTAAAGGGGATGACGCCGGCAGCATCGGCGTTATCCCCGATTTCGGGCGGGCTCTGGACCGCACCAAACGCATCGTATAGGACGGCCTCAAGCACCTGCTCGCGAAGAGGCCACCCCGTGTTCGATATCAAATGGATCAGAGACAACGCCGAAACTTTTGATGAGGGTTTGCGGCGGCGTGGGCTCGAGCCGCAGGCAGCTCACCTGATCGCGCTGGATGAGAAGCGCCGGGCGCTGCTGACCTCGCTCCAGGAAGCCCAATCGCAGCGGAACGCGGCGTCCAAGGAGATCGGGAAGGCGAAGGCCGCTAAGGACGAAGCGACCGCATCGCGCCTGATGACCGAAGTCGCCGAACTCAAACAGGCGATTGCCAAGGGCGAGGAAGACGAGCGCCAGCTCGATGCGGAGATCCGCGATGCGCTCTCCGTCATTCCCAACACGCCGCGCGAGGACGTGCCGTTCGGGACGGACGAAACGGGCAACGTCGAAGTTCGCAAGGTCGGCACGCCGAAGGCGTTCGACTTCGCCCCGAAACAGCACTTCGAGATCGGCGAGGCGCTGGGCCTCATGGATTTTGAGGCCGCGCAGAAAATCTCCGGCGCGCGCTTTGTCGTCACGAAGGGCGCCATCGCGCGCCTCGAACGCGCCATCGGCAGCTTCATGCTCGATCTTCACACGAGCGAGTTCGGCTACACCGAAGTCAACCCGCCGCTACTCGTCAAGGATCAGGCAGCCTACGGCACCGGCAACCTTCCGAAGTTTGCTGAAGACCTTTTCAAGACGACGAACGACTATTGGCTCATTCCGACCGCCGAGATCTCGCTGACGAACCTCGTGCGCGAGCAGATCCTCAATGAAGCGCAGCTGCCCAAGCGCATGACGGCGTGGACGCCGTGCTTCCGCTCTGAAGCGGGCGCCGCCGGACGCGACACGCGCGGCATGATCCGCCAGCATCAGTTCTCGAAGGTCGAACTCGTCTCCGTCGTCACGCCCGACAAGGCGCTTGAAGAGCACGAGCGGATGACGTCATGCGCCGAAGAAGTCTTGAAGCGTCTCGGCCTTCCGTTCCGCACGATGCTCCTGTGCACGGGCGACATGGGCTTTGCCTCGCAGAAGACCTACGACATCGAAGTCTGGCTGCCGGGACAGAACACGTATCGAGAGATCTCTTCGTGCTCGGTGTGCGGTGATTTCCAGGCCCGCCGGATGGATGCGCGCTATCGCCCGAAAGATGGTGGCAAGCCCGTTTACGTCCACACGCTGAACGGCTCCGGCCTCGCTGTCGGCCGCACGCTGGTTGCCGTCCTCGAAAACTATCAGCAAGCCGACGGCAGCGTCGTCGTGCCCGAAGTCCTTCGCCCTTACATGGGCGGCCTCACGCAAATCCAGAAAGCCTGACCACCTTCATGAGAATTCTGATCACCAACGACGACGGCATCAATGCGCGGGGATTGGAAATCCTGAAGGCGATTGCGCTCGGCATTTCGCCTGATGTCTGGACGATCGCGCCGGAGACGAACCAGTCGGGCACCGCGCACTCGATGACGCTGCACTCGCCCCTTCGCCTCCGCACGATCGATGAGCGCACGCACGCCATCGCCGGCACGCCGACGGACTGTGTGATCATGGCCGTGCGCCATATCATGAAGGGTCAGCCGCCGGATCTTATTCTCTCAGGCGTCAATCACGGCTCGAACCTCGCTGAGGATGTCACCTATTCGGGAACGGTGGCAGCAGCCATGGAAGGCGCGATCCTGGGCATTCCTTCCATCGCGCTATCGCTGATGATGGGCTTCGAAGAGGGCGCCCGCCGTGCGATCTGGGAGACGCCGCTCGCGCACGCGCCGTCCTTGATCAGAAAGCTGCTGGACGAGAAATGGGCGCCGAAGTCGCTCATCAACATCAATTTC
>NZ_DASRYS010000016.1:0-2416 GCF_035687085.1 Hyphomicrobium sp.
CGCCGCCTTCATGACGCTGGTCGGCATCGCGGTCGCGGCCCTGCAATTCGAAAAGGTCCCGGTCTCGATCCTCTTTGCCGGCCTCGGGGTCGCGAACCTCATCGTCGTCGCCCTCGTACTGAGAGCCTGGGGCGCCGAGGGTATCAAGGACGTCGTCGTCTTCCTGTTCAAAACGTGCTTCGGACTGGAAGTTCGCGGTCTCGAAAACCTGCCCAAGCCGGGCGAGCGCGCCATCATCGCGCCGAACCACGTCAGCCTGCTCGACGCCGGATTGCTGAACGGCCTTCTGCCCTCACACAGCGCCTACGCGGTCGATACCGGGATTGCCCAGACGTGGTGGGCGAAGCCGTTCCTGAAGCTCGCACAGTTCTACACCATCGATCCGACGCGTCCGCTCGGCATGCGTCACCTGATCCAGGCCGTCAAAGACGGAACCTCGCTCGTGATTTTTCCCGAAGGGCGTCTCACCGTCACCGGCGGGCTTATGAAAGTCTATGACGGGACCGCGATGATCGCCGACAAGGCGGACGCGCCCATCATTCCAGTTCGCATCGATGGCCTGGAGCGCTCGCACTTCGGCTACCTCAGCAAAGCGCAAACAAAGAAGGTCTGGTTTCCACAAACCACCGTGACCATTCTCCCGCCCGTCCGGTTGAAGATCGATCCCGCGCTGCGCGGCAAGGCCCGGCGGCAGGCGGCAGGCGCGGCACTGCAAGACATCATGACCGATAGCGCCGTGCTGACGACCCCCATCGACCAGACGCTATTCGAAGCGCTCGTTCTAGCCCGCGAGACGCGCGATACCGGCAAGGCGGCAATCGAGGATCCGCTCGGCTCCAAGCTTTCCTACAAGAAGCTGATCATCGGTGCCCAAGTCCTCGGCGCCAAGCTCGCGCCGATGCTGCCGCCTCCCTCTTCTGCCGTCGGCGTGCTGCTGCCGAATTCCGCCGGCGTCGCGGTGACGTTCTTCGCCCTGCAAACGATCGGCCGCGTTCCCGCGATGCTGAACTTCTCCGCCGGCCCCTCGAACGTCGTCTCCGCCTGCAAGACGGCAAATATCTCCGTCGTGCTCACCTCCCGCGCCTTCGTCGAGAAGGGCCATCTCGAACCGCTCATCCAGGCGATCGAGCCGGTCGCGCGCGTCATCTATTTGGAGGACATTCGCGCGACGATTACCTTTGCCGACAAGGTCAAAGGCCTCACGCAGGGCGGACGTCCGCAAATCCAAACCGATTTCAACGCGCCCGCCGCCATCCTCTTCACATCGGGCTCGGAAGGAACGCCGAAAGGCGTCGTGCTCTCGCACCGGAACATTCTGGCCAACTGCGCCCAGAGCCTCACGCGCGTCGCCTGCAACGGCACGGACAAGGTCTTCAATGCACTGCCCGTCTTCCATTCGTTCGGCCTGACGGCGGGCCTATTGATGCCCCTTATTGCGGGCGTACCCGTCTATCTCTATCCGACGCCGCTGCATTACCGCATCATTCCGGAACTCGTTTATCAGTCGAACGCCACGATCATGTTCGGCACGGATACGTTCCTCGCAGGCTATGCGCGCGTCGCCCATCCTTACGACTTCGCGCGCGTGCGCCTCGTGCTCGCAGGGGCCGAGGCCGTGAAGGAGCGCACGCGCCAGCTCTACATGGATCGTTTCGGCGTGCGCATTCTCGAAGGCTACGGCGTGACGGAAACCGCGCCCGTGCTCGCAATCAACACGCCGCTCGCCAACAAGGCCGGCACTGTCGGCCGCCTGTCACCGCTGATGGAAGCCCGCCTCGACCCTGTCCCCGGCATCGAAACCGGCGGCCGCCTCTACGTGCGCGGCCCGAACGTGATGCTCGGCTACTACCGCGCCGAAAATCCGGGCGTTCTCGAGCCGCCCCACGACGGCTGGCACGACACCGGCGACATCGTCGAGATCGACGCGCAGGGCTTCATTACGATCAAGGGCCGCGCCAAGCGCTTCGCCAAGATCGGCGGAGAGATGATTTCCTTGTCGGCCGTCGAAGCGCTCGCCGCCGAACTCTGGCCCCAGCAGATAACCGTCGTCGTCGCCCTGCCGGATCAGCGAAAAGGCGAACGCCTTGCGCTTCTGTCGACGGACGCGAGCATCACGCGCGAAGCCTTCGCGCAGTTCGTGCGCAGAAAGGGCGTGAGCGAACTCATGACGCCAGCAGACATTCTTGTTGTCGGCAAAATCCCGCTGCTCGGCTCCGGCAAGCCCGACTACGTCGCAGCGCTCGAGCTTGCAAAGCAGACGCTCTCTGCGAGATCACAGCCGTCAGACGGCGTCGAACAGCGGCCCCTCACGCCGGCCGTCTGAGACGTACGCGGCAAGGGCCTGCGCCATCACCGGAGCCAATAGAAACCCGTGCCGGTAGGCGCCGTTGACGCGAATGATGGCGCCTGCCTCTTC
>NZ_DASRYS010000017.1:0-319391 GCF_035687085.1 Hyphomicrobium sp.
GGCCGGCTTGGCGACATAGGTAGACATTATGTTGAAGCTCCTTGGCGGATGGCTGCGCACGCTTCAATCGTCCACTGCGCGCTGCATTCCGAGAAGCCGCGTGCATACTCGAAATCACCGCAGCGTTGCAAGGAGAATTTACTGGCAGGAGAAAGGCCTAGCAATATCAATAGCTTACTTTAAACGGTAAAATAATACCGCAATGTGGTATTTTGTTACCGCCGGAAAGGTAGCCTTCCTCGACCCCCACGCTTGTTCATTGGCGATAAATCGAGCATGCGATAGATCGAGCAGTGAGGGGCTTCCTGAGGGCATCCGCCCGAAATTCGGAACAGCCGGGGTCTTTCTCTTCTTATTGTCGTCTTAGTCGGCGTATCAGGTTCGAACGTTAACTCACGCTCGCGGGCAGCGAGCGTAAAACCGGAGCAAGATGATGGCGGTCTCTTTGGCGCGGACGGCGGCGCGCGTTCTTATCGGCGGACTTGGGCTCTGCGCGATGATCGCGATGGCTTCGGCACAGGAAGCAGCCGCACCACCAGGGACGCCAGCCGAGCAAGGCGCACCGGACGCGACTGGCGCCGACGACGTGAAGCAGATCAAGCTGACCGACGACCAGGTCACGCGCTTCATAGCCGCCCAGAACGATCTGGCGTCCATCGCATCGAAAATTCAGGCAGCCGGCGACAAGCCCGATCCGGCTCTTCAGACCGAACTCGAAGGCATCGCCACCAAGCACGGCTTCAAGAACTTCGCTGAACTCGACGACGTGGCGGCCAACATCTCGATCGTCATGGCCGGCCTCGACGCCACGACAGGCAATTTCGTCGACCCCGTCGATGCGCTAAAGAAGGAGCGCGACGACGTTCAGAAGGACGCGAGCATTCCGGAAGCGGATAAGAAGCAGCTTCTCGACGAGCTGAACGAGGCAATCAGCACGACGCCGAAGCTCCAGTATAAAGAGAACGTTGAACTGGTGAAGGCGCACCGCGCGGAGATCGAGAAGGCGCTCCAGTAGAACGCGCAAGCCTCGCAACTGAGCGGGCGCCGGGGAGTGGCAGGTTCTTCAATGCAGGATCTTTCGCCTCTGACACAGCAATCGCTCCTGAGTGAGCCGGTCGAGGCGGGCGTTGTTCGCCTGACGTTGAACCGGCCGGAGGCGCGCAATGCGCTGTCGCGTGATCTACTCAAGCAGCTGCACGAGGAGATCGAGCGGCTTGGACAGGAAAAGAACGTCGGCGCCATCGTCCTAGGTGCCGCCGGCAATGTCTTCTCGTCGGGTCACGACCTGAAGGAATTGACGGCGCACCGCGCCGATGCCGACGGCGGCGAAGCCTTCTTCCGCGAAACGATGACGGCGTGCTCGGCCATGATGCGCGCCATCGTCGCCTGTCCGAAGCCGGTCATCGCGGCCGTGGAGGGCCGCGCGACGGCGGCAGGCTGCCAACTGGTGGCGACGTGCGACTTGGCCGTCGCAGCGGACACCGCGGATTTCGCAACGCCGGGCGTGAACATCGGGCTTTTCTGCTCAACGCCGATGGTCGCGCTGTCTCGGAACGTGGCGCGCAAGCAAGCGATGGAAATGTTGCTGCTGGGAGAGCCAATTTCGGCGGCCGATGCGCTGGCCTACGGTCTCGTCAATCGCGTGGTTTCGCGGGGCGATGTCATGGCTGAAGCGCTCGGCATGGCGCGCACCATCGCCGCCAAATCCAAATCAACTGTCGCGATTGGCAAGCAGGCCTTCTACCGGCAAGCCGAGATGCCGCTCGAAGAGGCCTACGCTTATGCCAGCGAGGTGATGGTGAAAAATATGATGGCCGCCGATGCCAACGAGGGCATCTGTGCGTTCATCGAGAAGCGCAAGCCCGAATGGAAGGACAAGTGAAGTGCAGCAGCGGCTCTCGCTCGTCACGCTCGGTGTCAAGAACGTCGCGAGGTCTCGCGCATTCTACGAGGCGCTGGGCTTTCGCGCATCGAGCGCAAGCCAAGACGAGGTTGCCTTCTTCGACCTCGGCGGGATCGTGCTCTCGCTCTTCGGACGCGAAGCCCTGGCGAAAGATGCTGGCGTTGAACCACGCGAGTCCGGCTTCTCCGGCGTTTCACTGGCGCACAACGTGAACTCGCAAGCAGAGGTCGATCAGGTCCTGAGCGAAGCCGTCTCGGCGGGCGGAAAACTTATCAAGCCGGGTCAGAAAGCCTTCTGGGGAGGCTATTCCGGTTACTTCGCCGATCCCGACGGTCACCTTTGGGAAATCGCCTACAATCCCTTCATGCCGCTCGACGCGAGTGGCCGCATAACGCTTCCCGAGGCCGTAGCATGAGCATCGACGGACTGAGCGACCACGACATTCGTGATATACTGAAGCGAGTGAAAACCTTCGCCGTCATCGGCGCGTCGCCGAAACCAGAACGCCCAAGCAATTATGTCTCGCGCTTCCTCATGGACGAGGGATATGCGGTCCGGCCCGTCAACCCCGGCATTGCAGGTCAATCCATTCACGACGAACCGGTCTATGCGGCGCTCGCCGACGTGCCTGCACCGATCGATGTTGTCGACGTCTTCCGCACCTCCGATGCGCTCCCCGAGATCGTCGAAGAGGCCATAGCGGCTAAGGAAAAGACGGGCGCTAGCATTATTTGGATGCAACTCGGCGTGATCAACGAGGAGGCCGCCGCGACCGCCCGCGCCGCCGGCTTCACCGTCGTCATGGACCGCTGCCCCAAAATCGAAATCGCCAGACTGATGCGAAGCTGAAAATCTCTGCAGGCCAAGCGCAGCCGCTCGTTAACCGCGTCCGCGTCATCCTGACCATCTAAATCTTTCGGCAAGTACGCCCAAGTAACGCTATCGGCAATAATGTTCGGTCTGGCTGTTCCCGCAGGAACAAGCTGGCGCCACGGAAAGATGTAAAGGGTACGAGACTTTGCCTTCTCACGGCAAATGAGGCATATGCCTTTTCGAGCTCCCGGGAGCCACGGTAACAATGAAGTCGGGTACCTTGACGTCTGTGAAACTGCCAGCTGACTGGTCGGTGGAAACCATTCTTCCGATAGAATTTAAAGGGCGGGAGCTGACGCTCGAAGCCCATGCGTATCGCGGCGCCACCGAACACGAACAGATCCTGGCTCTCGTCCACCGCGATCCTGCGAAGATCAACGGTTCCTTGCCCACGCCTGTCGTGCGCGTTCATTCCGGCTGCGTGACGGGGGACATTTTCCATTCACTGCGTTGCGATTGCTATCAGCAACTTCAGGAAGCTCTGCAGATCGTCACCGATTCAGCCTACGGCGCGATCGTTTATGTGCCCCATCACGAAGGCCGTGGCATCGGCCTCTTCAAGAAGATCCAGGCCTACGCGCTGCAGGATCAGGGCCTCGATACGGTCGAAGCCAACATCGAGGTCGGCGCACCCATCGACAGCCGCGATTACGCGCTGACCGCGCGCGTGTTGAATGATCTCGGCATGACTGAGATCAAGCTCCTGTCGAACAATCCGGCGAAGGAGCTGGCGCTCAAGGCTCTGGGGATCCGCGTCGTCGAGCGTTTGCCCATCGTCATCGTCCCGAACAAGTTCAACGAGCGCTATCTGGCGACCAAGCGCGCACGCATGGCGCACAAACTCTAGACTGCGGGCTCCCGTGGCTTCTCCGTCGTTTTCGGAACCGTGAAGCCGCCTTCCGCGACCAGACGCGAGAAAAGTCCGCCGCCCTCTGCGAGTTCGGCAAACTGGCCGCTCTCGACGATCCTTCCCTGCTCGAGCACGAAGATCTGATCGGCGTCAGCAACCGTCGATAGCCGGTGCGCGATGACGAACGTCGTGCGCCCGGCACGCAGCGTATCGAGCGCCCGCTTGATCTTGGCCTCCGTCTCTGAATCGAGCGCGCTTGTTGCTTCATCGAGGATGAGGATCGGCGCATCCTTCAAAATTGCGCGCGCAATTGCGATGCGCTGACGCTCGCCGCCCGACAAGGCCGCGCCGCGTTCGCCGATCACGAAGTCATAGCCGCCGGGCTTGCGCATGATGAAATCGTGCGCCTCCGCCAGCCGGCTGGCGTGCTCCACCTCGGCGTCCGTCGCATCCGGTTTGCCGATGCGAATGTTCTCACCGATCGACCGGTTGAAGAGGCCCGCATCTTGGAACACGACCGCAATCGAATTTCTGAGCGACTGCAGCGTGACGCCGGAAATATCCTGGCCGTCGATCAGGATGCGTCCAGACTTTGGCTTCAAGAACCTTTGCAGCAAGCCGATCGTTGTTGACTTGCCCGACCCGGTGGGCCCGACCAGCGCCGTTGTCTCGCCAGCCCGGGCGGAGAAGGAGACATCGCTAATGCCCTGCAATCCGCCTTCGTAACGGAATGTTACGTCATCGAAAGTAACGGCGCCCTCGACCGTGCGAAGCGGCTTGGCGCCCGGCGCATCGGCCGGCGCTCCGGCCTCGTCCATGAGCTTGAACAGTGCAGTAATCGTCGGCGCTTGCTGGTCGATCCGCACGGCAAACCCGGAAAGCGCATCGAGTTTCGAAATCAAAAGAGCCGCGAACGCCACGAAGCTGACGATCTGGCCGACGGTCAGTTCGCCCCGCCCGGCGAGCACCGCGCCTGCCATGAATATGATGACCATCGTGAGCGTTGCCGCCGAACGCTGCAACACGGTGAGAACGCCCCACCACGTCAGCACGGGATATTGGGCGGTAAGCAAGTCGTTGGCCAGTCCGCGAAGAGCATCCGCTTCGGCCTTGAGCCGCGCATAGCTTTGCACGACCGTCACGTTGCCGATGACATCGACGACGCGGCTCGAAAGCGCGCTCTCGTGCGCTTCAACAGCCGCTTGCCCGACGGCCGTGCGCCGCACCACGATGACGTGCATCAGGGTGTAGGCGGCAGCCAGCGTCAGCAGAATGGCGGCCATCCTGGCGTCCATCGCGAACGCCGTTGGCACCAGCAGAATGATGCCGAAGACGACGGCTAGCTGCTCGCGCATCACGCCGAGCCAAAGCCAGAACAGCGCGCTCGTTCCCGACAGGATCGTCCGGATGGTTGCGCCCGACCCACGCGAGGCGTGTGAACTTTGTGGCAGTGCAATCGTTTTCTCGAAGATGCTGGCCAGATGCGCGAGCTTCTGGCGATGCGCCAGACGGTCGGCGTTTATGCCGACAATGACACCTGCGAATATTCCGAAGAGCCCAAGAAGTGCCCATAGCCCGATGTAGAAGAATGCGCTCTCGCCTTTGCTCAGCGCGTCCACAACGCGTCCGAATAAAATAGGCTCCGCAAGTTGCGTAACCGCAATCACCACGCCGGCTGCCGCGAGGGCCATGGCGAGATACTTCTCGGGAGCAAGAAGAGCGAGCGCGCGCCTGTAGATTTCAATGAGGCCGAGCGGCTTCGTGTTCATGTTCGGATGCTATGAAAGGTTGAGAAACCGGATGCCTGTAAACGTAAAGCGAATCCCGAAACGGCCCCAGGTTCCATCAATCGGCGGCCCGGTCATTCGGGCGGCTTATATCATTCCGGGCTCTAATGACATCTAGCAAAATTGGTAATGAATCGTCCTTGCGATCGATTTTCGATCCCATCATTGCGGCGCCCTCCGATCGGCCGTATGTCGTCGCTCAGCTCGGCCAATCGTTAGACGGCCGAATAGCAACCGTTAGCGGGGACTCAGCCGGCATCAATGGCGCGGCCGCCCTCGATCATCTGCACAGGCTGCGGGCCAACGTCGATGCTGTCCTTGTCGGAATAGGAACGATCCTTGCTGACGATCCGCAGCTGACCGTTCGCCGCGTTGATGGACCGCAGCCCGTCCGCGTCATCGTCGATCCAAACGGCCGGCTTCCTGCCTCGGCGCGCTGCCTCGCGACAGGCACCAGCGATTGCCTCGTCCTGACGAGCCGGCAAGAGCCTATGCCCAAAGGTGCCGAAGGCATCCCGCTTGAAACATGCGCCCCACGAATTGAACCAGCCAGTATACTGGAAGCGCTCTTCAAGCGCGGCTTGAAGAAGATCCTGGTAGAGGGCGGAGGCACCACGATCTCGCACTTCATGAACGCCGGGCTCGTCGACAGACTGCACATCCTTCTTGCCCCCCTGATATTGGGCTCTGGCATTCCCGGTCTGTTGCTGAACCCGATCGGCAGTGTCAGTGAGGCGATCCGGCCTCAAACTTCCGTGCACGTTCTTGACGGCGGCGATGTGCTGATCGATTGTGATCTGAGGCATCAGCGGCGAGGCTAGTCCATGGATCAGCATGCCCAGTACGACGTCCAGGCGTACAAGCCCATAGCCCGCGGTCTGCACTGGTGGATCGCGTTGCTCGTCATCATCCAGTTGCCGCTTGGTCTGTACATGACCTATCGCGGTAACGAGATGCCGGGAGTCAACGAAAAGGGCGAGCCGGTCAAAGGCGTCTGGGACGCGGTGACCGGAAATCTCTACAGCTCGCATAAAATCATTGGACTGACGATTTTGCTGTTCGTCATCCTGCGGCTGCTCTACCGCTTCAGGCAGGGCGTGCCGCGCCCCGATCCCTCCGTGCCACCGGCGCTGACCGGTGCCAGCCATTTCGTGCACTGGACGCTCTACGTCTTGCTGATCGCCGTTCCGGTTCTGGGCTACACGGCGATTTCCTACGGCGACTATCTCGAGGTCTTCGGCATTCACTTGCCCGCCATCACGGTCAAGAACGAAGACAGGGCGAAGGAAATCTTCGAATGGCACGAGACGGGAGCAATTCTGCTCCTCGTGTTCGCGCTCATCCATATCGCGGCGGCTTTCTATCACCGGTTTGTGCGTAAGGATCGGGTCGTCGAGCGGATGATCCCCAAACGGTCGGTATGACGTAAAGAGTGCCGTGTCTTTACGACGGCACTGCGAAGACGTCCGTATGCCCGACGAAGGCGCCTGTCCGTGAGACGTTCACCCAGTTGACGATGACCTTCTCGTCAACGCCGCCGATTTCTGACACGGCCACCGCGTGGCCACGGATCAACTCGTGGATCAGCATGCGGTCGCCACGCTCGAGCCGCCATGGGCTCTCGCCGTCCAGAACCACGTTGCCGTTGATGCGGAACTGATCGATGAGTTCGGATGCCGCAAGTGGTCCAGCCGCGGGACCAAAACCTTTGTCGCGCATCTGGTGACGGTGAAAAGCCGCGGTGATCTGGTTGTCGGCCGGACGGTGCGGCGTCCACTTCTGCAGGCCGTTGTAAGTGAGCGTGGCGTAGAACGCAGCTTTAGCCTCGGTCACGGCTTTCGCCAGCATCCGGATGTAATCTTCCGACGTCAGGTCGAAGAAAGCCGATGCCGTCACAAGCTGCGGCTTCTCATCGAGAAGCGCCTGCGTTTCGCGTGCGAGATCGGCAACGCGAAAGCGGACAGTGATGCGCTGATTGCCCTTGATGAGAACAAGCACTTCGCCATCGGCCTCATGGCGATCGGCCCACTGGATGAGCTTTGCCTTGCCGGCTTCCAACAGCGTTGGGTCGCGATCGGCGAGTGTCCAAAACTGCCGCTGGGGCAGGAGAGGGGACGTGGCCCGGAGGTTGGCGCCGGTACCCGCACCGAGATCGAGCACGCTCAGTTCGGATCTCAGCGCGAACCGGGCAGCGACCGCACTGGCGATGTCGTGGTTGCGCGCGCGCGCATCTGCACTCTCGCGCAGGTCGAGCCATTCCGGGGAAAAATCGCTCACGGCCGCAGTCCTAAAATGACGGCAGCGATGCGCCGCGCCGTCTCGTGCCACGTCGGCAATGTCCGGCCCGCTTCCCAGGCGGCATCCGCGAGCCGGTCACGCAGCTTCTTGTCGGTCAACGCCTTCTGCAGTGCCGACGTGAGTTCGGCGACGTTGCCTGCTTCGACGTGCAGTGCCGCAGATTCCCCTGCCGTGTCGGCGGCCGCGCCACCGGCCGCGAGCACGATCGGCAAGCCGCGCGCCATCGCTTCGGCGAGAACCATTCCGTATCCTTCAAAGAGGGATGCGGAGACGAAGAGATCCGCGCAATCGTAAAATCGATCGAGCGTCGCCGGCACGACCTTGCCTGCAAGTGTGACGCGGTCCTCCAGCCCATGCCGCGCAATCGCAGCACGAACGGCATCGACGGCTTGCGGATGACGGTCGAGCGCCCCGGCGATCGTCAACCGCCAATCGAGATCTTTGAGCGGCGCCAGCGCCTCGACGAGCAGATCGTACCCTTTGCGCGGCAGCACGGCACCGACGGCAAGGATCTGCAAGGGGGCCCCCGTGCCCGTCGCCCGTTGCGCCGGATCGGTTCCGGGTTCTGCGATGGTGATCTTGTCAGCGGGGACGGCCAAGTGCTCCGTCAGGATGCGCTTGGTAGCGCGGCTCGTGACGATGACGTGGTTGGCACGCGCCAGGGCATGCTCTTCGCTGACTTTCAGCTCCACCTTACGTGCATGCGGCAGTCCCGTTTCCAGAAAAAGCGGATGATGGACGAGGCCGATGACGCGTCCGCGAAGCGCGCCGAGCAGCGCGTCAGGAAACGCGCCAAAGGCCAGACCATCGACGAGAAGCACGGAATTCGCATCCCGTTTCTCGAGCACGCGCCGCGTTTCCTCCACGTCTTTCATGTCCGGATTTGGAAACGAGCCGGGCAAGGGAAGAACGGACACGGGCACGCCGAATGCGGGCAACAGCTCGATGACACGCCGGTCATAGGCATAGCCGCCGGTCGTCGCTTTCAAATCTCCGGGAATTGCGAAGGCTGCTTCAGCCACCGATGGGCCCCTCGAAGCTGGCGCGCGCGAGATCGGTCTCCGACAGGGTCACGCGGATCTTCGCAAGCGTCTTTCCGTCCTCTCCAAGCGCACCCGACGTTGCCGCCTCGGCAATGGCATCGAAGACATACTTGCAGAGAAATTCCGTCGTCGTGAGCGTGCCCTTGAATTGCGGCAGAACGTCGAGGTTTTGGTAGGCGAGGGGCTTCAGCGTGGCGCTAAGCACGCTCAGTGCCGCCCCGATATCGACGACGACATTCTGCTCGGTCAGCTTTTCGCGGAAGAAGGCGACGTCGACGACGAAGGTGGCGCCGTGCATGTTTTGCGCCGGCCCGAAGAACGGATCGGGCAGCGAATGGGCAATCATGATGCGGTCGCGAACTTCGACGGAGTACATGGGGGATTCAACCTATGGATTAATAGCGAACGATGGGCGGCAGATCGGGCGATGCCCAGATCTGCGGTAGTTTGGACGGCAGATCGGCGAAGTCGACGGCATCGGCCACAAGACCATCTAGACGCTCGTCGTCGAGCATGGCAATCGCGCGCTCCATGCGATCCTTGTGCTTGAGCTGGTGACGATGACTGGGAGCCACGTGCCCAACCTGGGAAGAGATAATCTTGAGGCGCCGGCTATGGAACGCCCCGCCGAGATTTACCGTCACCGGGTTAACGCCATACCAGCTCATTTCGACGACGCTTGCTTCGAATGCGCACGCGTTGATCGCCGTCTCAAGCCCCGCGCTGGTCGCGCTCGCATGAAAGACGATGCGGTTGTCGGCCGGAACATTTGCCGGCGACACGAATTGGACGCCGAGCATCTCCGCGTACTTCGCCCGCGCCGGGTTGATGTCCGTGACGGTGACGTCGGTGCCCGCGATCCGGAGCGCCAGATGGGCGACAAGCAAACCCACGATGCCCGCGCCCACGATGAGAACACGATCTCCCAGCGTCGTGCCCGCATCCCAATGGGCGTTGAGCGCTGTTTCCATGTTTGCCGCAAGGACCGCGCGCCGCGAGGGCACGTTGTCCGGCAGAATTGTCAGCAGCGGTTCAGGCGCGTGAAAATAATCCTGATGCGGATGCAACACGAATACGCGCTTACCGATGTATTGATCGGACCCGGCGGTCACGCGCCCAGTCGCGGAATAGCCGTATTTGACGGGGAAGGAGAAATCTCCAGCTTGCAACGGCGCTCGCATGCGCGGCCATTCGCTTTGGGGGATCTGGCCGAGCGCAACCATGCGTTCTGTGCCGCGGCTGATCGCAGAATACTCCGCGGCGATGCGTGCTTCCCCGGGGGATGGCGGGGAGAGGCGTTCAGGCCTCACTTCCGCGACGCCAGGCTGGACGTACCAGAGGCCCCGAGCAACCACGATCTGGCCCTGGCTGCGCCTTAAGGGTTGGGGACTTGGGTCGAATCTGCTCTGCGGGTCACTCATTGTGAAGGACGGGTCCGTAATGACGATTGGTGCCGAGCACGAGCGGGTCTCGGACCTCAAAAGAATGATCGTCGTCGAGGCTAAAAGCCTTACGACTCCGGAAGGCGTGGACGCAATAGCCCGGCTGACGAAGCGGCGCCGCCTTGTCCTGTTTCTCAATGTTGCGACATGGGCTCTTATCGTAGCCGTCGCCGTGTCGATCTTCTCGACAGGCGGGTGGACACTTCTGAGCACCTGCATGACGCTGTGTTTAGCGCTGGGCGCACCATGGCCGGTTCTGGGCTTCTGGAATGCTGTCATTGGCCTTTGGCAGCTTCATGGGAAGAAGGGGAAGGCTCAGGCCGAGAAAGTCTTCCACGCCGCCGCGGGCGACACGTCGCCCCTGTCTGCCAAAACGGCGGTCCTGATGACGTTGCGCAATGAAGACCCCGCGCGCGCCTTGGCTCGGCTGAAGACGGTGAAAGCAAGTCTCGACCAGACGGGCCAGGGCAAGCACTTCACGTACTTCGTCTTGAGTGACAGCGAACAGCCGGACCTTCTCCTGAAGGAAGAGGAGGAGATTGCCGCCTGGCAGCAGTCCGATACCGATTCCGGTCGCATCATTTACCGGCGCCGGAAAGACAACTCCGGCTTCAAGGCCGGCAACATCCGGGAGTTCGCCCGGCGCTGGGGCGCCGATTACGAATTCATGCTGCCGCTCGACGCCGATAGCCTGATGACGGGCAAGGCGATCGTCGCGCTCGTACGCATCATGGAAAAGAATCCTAGGATCGGAATTCTGCAAAGCCTCGTTGTCGGAACGCCGTCTTCTTCGGCGTTCGCGCGCATGTTCCAGTTCGGCATGCGCCTCGGCATGCGAACGTACACGATGGGCCAGGCATGGTGGGTGGGCGATTGCGGCCCGTTCTGGGGGCACAACGCGCTCGTGCGTATCGAACCGTATCTGCGGCATTGCGCTGTCGACGGGTTGAGCAAAACCGGCCCCATTCTATCGCATGATCAAGTCGAAGCCGTTCTCATGCGCAAAGCGGGTTTCGAGGTTCGCGTGCTGCCCGTCGAGACGGGCTCCTACGAAGACAATCCTCCCGATGCGCTCGAGTTCATGCGCCGTGACGCGCGCTGGTGTCAGGGCAACATGCAGTACCTGCAATTGCTGGGGATGCGAGGCATCGAACCGGTCAGCCGGTTTCAGTTGTTCTGGTCGGTCCTGATGTTCATCGGCGCCCCCGCCTGGACCCTGCTCGCGGCACTACTTCCCCTGGCGATGTGGCAAGCGCAAGCCGAGACCGATTTCCCCTGGCACGCCGTCGAGATCATGTATGGAGCCCTTCTCCTCATGCATCTCGCCCCCAAGCTCGCCGGCATCATTGACGCCGTTCTGACGCCAGGTGAAGTCAGCCGCTTTGGGGGCGGGCTGAGGTTTGCATCGAGCGCGATCATCGAAATCGTGTTCTCGCTCATCCTGGGTGCGGTGGTGACGATCCGCACCTCGATCTTCATGCTCGGCCTCCTTTTTGGCAAAGGCGTCGTGTGGAACGGCCAGCGCCGCGACGGCGAGGGCGTAGCATGGAGCGACGCAGTGCGGTGGCTTTGGCCGCAATTCCTCTTTGGCCTATGGCTCTACGTTGCGATTGCGCTCGTTTCACCCGCAGCAGCACTTTGGAGCCTGCCGTTAACCGCAGGCTACGTGCTGGCAATCCCCTTCGTGGTTTTCACTGCAAGCCCCGCCGTCGGCCGCTTCTTCCGCCGCCATGGCATTGCAGGAATTCCGGAGGACTTCGCGCCGCCGGCTGAAATCCGGGCCATGCAGGCAAGGAACTAATGGGATGGTGTCCCCGGCGTTGCAAGGTGTTTTCCGGTCACTGCGCCTCTATCACGGACCTGCCGCCCCGCGCGCAGCCATGGACGCGCTTTACCGTCATTTCATCGAGCCGGGTGATCTCGTTTTTGACGTCGGCGCGCATGTCGGCGACCGGGTATCGTCGTTCCGCCGCCTCGGCGCACGCGTGGTCGCGATTGAACCCCAGCCCCTGCTCTTCTCTGCGCTCAACCACATCCATGGCCGCGATGCTCTGGTCGAGATCCTCGACCGGGCCGTGGGCGCGGAAGCCGGAACATGCCGGCTTTTCGTCAACACAGCGAACCCGACCGTTTCCACCCTCTCGCAAGACTTCGTTCGGCAGGCAGAAGACGCCAAAGGCTGGGAAGGCCAGGCCTGGAACGAGCAGATTGAAATCGAGGTCGTTACGCTCGATGGATTGATCGCGCGTTATGGTGTGCCGGCGTTCGTCAAAATCGACGTGGAAGGCTTCGAAGACGAGGTGCTGCGCGGTCTTTCCGCACCCTTGAAGGCGCTTTCCTTCGAGTGGACCACAATCGCACGCGACGTTGCCATGGCGTGTTTCGACCACCTCTCCTCGCTAGGTCCATATCGCTTCAACTTCGCGCTGGGAGAAGCACAGACATTGGCCTTCGACCACTGGCTGCCTGACAAAGAAATGGCGGGATACCTGAGCCAGCTGCCGCATGATGCGAACTCTGGCGACATTTACGCTGTGACCGGCCCGCGCTAGACCCGCATATCCGACCAATCGAATTGGAGTACCGAATGCCCTTGAACGTTCGTCTAATGGCCGCTGCGCTGTTGCTGCTGGGGTCCGCGATTGTGCCAGCACATGCTGCGTCGTTGGATGGTCTCGCCGTCGATGTCATGAACGAAAGCGAGCCGGTTCTCTGCGCCGAGAAGGACAATGTTGCCATCTCGCTCTCCAACAAGGCCGTCCGCGCATTCCGCATCGAGGCCGCGCACCCTGTCTATCTCTCGGCGAGCATGCGCGCGAACGTCGAAGCGGACTGGACGGCCTGCGATATGGCATCCGATCCGAGCTACGCCCCGCCGACGCCGCCCAAGAACGTGACGCTCTACGAAGACAACAAGCTGTGGATCGTCGGCTTTACCTATCCTTCGTTCTGGCGCCCCGCGACGGCGACGGTGCGGGTCGGGGACCGTGTCGAGAAGGGCCTTCACCTGCTTCAGGTTTGGGTGAAACGCGAAGATGGCGCCGAAGAAGTTCTCGTTCTCTACCCTCAGGACGGCTACTGGCGCGCGCGTCCATTGACGCCGTCGAACATGCGCAATACCGCCTACGGCTCTTCTTTCATCGTCGGTCCGATCGAGAATGACGGCCGTCCGATCGCCAAAATCAAGGAAGTTGTCTTCGAGCCCGAAACCCGCACGTTCCGTCTGGCCTTCGAGAAAGGCGGCGAGGCTTCGGTGCGCATGGTGAGCGTGGACGCCAACAAGCAGGCACTCGACGTCGTCTTCGATCAGGGAATAGCTGGCGGCCCGTTCGCGATGCTGCGGTCGATGTACATCACCGAGTTCAACAACGACGCAGCGCGCATCGCCGTCCGCGAGCACGGCGCCAAAGGCTGGCGCGAAGACAGCATCATGAAGTTCGACCATGCCCGCGCCTCCGACATCTGGATCGGCAGGCTCGTGCCGTCGCAGCACAACACGACCTCGCCCGACGTCGTGTTCAACAGCTTCTCTGACGGTCCAACGCCCAAGCGCCCGAAAAGCGAGCCGCCGCCGCCGTTGCCCTTGACCAAGACCGAAGCGAAGCCCGAAGCAGCACCGCAGGCGGACACGGCTCAAAAGGAAAACACAGCTCCGAAGGCCGACTAGAACGCAAGGAGCGCTACCACATAAGCTCCAGCATTGCGCCAACAGCCGGCGGCGAACCGGGTTTGAACAAATCGGACAGCTTCGCCGCCGACAGGTCTATGCCATCCACGGTCTCGTGCCGGTGAATGCCGGACGCGATAAATAGCGCGTCGCAGCCGTAGTTTTGGGCCCCTTTGAGGTCCGTTCTCAGCGCGTCGCCAATCACGAGCACCTTGCTGCGCTCGACGTTGGCGTTCCGCAGCGCCTCGGCCTTCTGGTGCGCGGTCTCATAAGTATTGAGGTGAGGTTTGCCCGCCCAGAAAACCGGGCCCCCCATGTGGAGGTAGAGATCCGCGATGGCGCCCGCGCAATACAGAAGCGTTCCGCCGACGTCTACGACGAGATCGGGATTAGCGCACACGAACGGCACGCGCCTTTCCAGAGCCCTCTCGAGCAGCGGCCGGTAGTGGTCCGGCTTCTCGTGCCGGTCGTCATTGAGGCCAGTGCAGACGATTGCCTCCGCCTCGTCCAGCGGAACGCTGCGGGCGGCAAGCGCGGAGAAGAACGCCTGATCGCGATCCTGCGGACCGATTGAGTGGATGGCCTGGAAACCGCGCGCCGCCACGTGCTGAAGAGCAAGATCGCCGGAAGATACGATGTCGTCCCAGGCGCTTTGCGGGACATGACGCGCAGCGAGCATATCGGCGACGCGCTGCTTGGGAACCGGCGCATTGGTGACGAGGATCACCGTGCCGCCGCGCGCGCGAAATTTCTCGAGCGCCTCACAAGCTCCTTCGAACGCTGTGTGCCCGTCGTGGACGACGCCCCAGACATCGCAAAAAATCACGTCGTAACGGGAGAGGAGCGGCCCGCCGTTCGTCAGGATCGAGGGAACGTTGGAGGCTTGGCCGGACGGAGAGTGTCGCAAGTTCTGTCTCGCACGAATGCTGGCGTGATGGGACACGCGGTTTTGATTGGGTTGACCGGAGCAGAAGGGATCGCCGTGAGTTAACGGCCATCGAGTTCGCAATCAAGTTCATTCGAGCGGACCTATTGCCGGTGATGAGCATCCGGCGGCCTTCAAATCCTTGAGCCCGAGCATAAGCATTAGGCCGCCATGTGACTGGCAAACTAGCCAGTAGCCGCTCGCGCCACGCAAACAGAACATGCGCAAAATTTTCATTCCATTTGTGTACGGATTGATGCGGCGACGCGATTTCCCTGAAAGACGACAATGAAGCCCGGCGGACGTTCTACGAAGCCTAATGCACCCAGAACTTACAGCTCTGGAAAGAAGCAAATTGCCCCGCCAAGAGCTCTTTTCGAGCGAGCACTCCACAGCACGGTTCACGGCCTTGCCATGTTCGACAAGGAGCGGCGGCTTGTGTTCTGCAATAATCTCTGCCGGCAGATCTTCGATCTCCCCGACACGTTGACGAGACCCGGAACCCCGTTTGCCGACCTCGTCGCCTACCATGCGTCGGTGGAAGGAGGGCTCGACGAGAAAGGCGATCTGGACCTCCAGCAAACATGGGTGAACGAACATCTCGGCGCGCTGGCTGAGGGGAAAGCTTTCTCCGAAACGCGATATCTGAAGAACGGCCGGATCATCCTTCTCACCACCCAGCCTCTACCGGACGGCGGATGGGTCGACATTCAGGAAGATATTACCGAGGGGCGGCAGGCGGAGCAGGAAGTCGCTTGGCTCGAACGCCATGATCAGCTGACCGAACTCTATAATCGTGCCTATTTCCGCGATGAGCTTCAAAGTGCTCTTGCAGGCGGCGCGAAGCTCTCCGTCCTATTGGTCGATCTCGATGACTTCAGGAGCGTGAACGATACCTTCGGCCAGCCGGTCGGCGATGCCTTGCTGAAGAGCGTGGCGAAGCGTTTATCCAAAGTTCTGAGAAAATCTGATGTCCTGGCCCGCGTCGGTGGTGACGAGTTCGCGCTGATAAGGTTCGGCGTGAACGAGCAAGAGCAGGTGGAGCGTTGGGCCCAGCGGGTACTCGCAGCCATCGCAGCCGAACAGCGGGTGCTCGGACGCAAGGTCTATGTAACCGGCAGCTTGAGCATAGCCTGCGCCCCCGAGCACGGCACGAACGCCGATGAAATTCTGAAGAACGCCGATTTTGCGCTCCACCGCGCCAAGACCTCCGGGCGCGGCGGCTACGAGATCTTCGACCCGCAGCGCGACTACGCGAGCGGACGGGCAACGAACCTCGAGGCCGATATGCGCGTCGCGGTGAAGAAGAAGCAGTTCGAGCTTCACTATCAGCCCATCGTCGATATCGCTTTGCATCGCGTCTGCAGCTTTGAGGCGCTGATACGCTGGCGCCATCCCGAACGCGGCTTGGTTCCGCCCGGCGATTTCATCCCCTTCGCCGAAGAAAGTGGCTGGATCGTCGAGATCGGCAGGTGGGCGCTCGAGCGGGCGTGCAAGGACGCAGCGCAATGGCCATCCGATATCAAGGTGACGGTCAATCTCTCTTCGGTGCAGTTTGAGCGGGGCGACCTGTATGGCGCGGTGGCCGGCGCAATTGCGCAGTCTGGCTTACCTTTTGGCCGGCTCGAACTCGAGATCACGGAATCCGTTTTACTGCGGGATCATCCCAAAACACACGATCTGCTCCACCGGCTACGCGCCCTCGGCGTGAAAATCCTGCTCGATGACTTCGGCACCGCCTACGGCTCGCTGAGCTATCTGCGCAGCTTCCCCTTCGACAAGCTCAAGATCGATCGCTCGTTCGTGCGCGACTTCGGCACGCGCAATGAGCGCGACGCGGCCGCGATCGTGCAATCCATCGCCGAACTCGCCAAAAGGCTGCGTATGGGGACGGTCGCCGAAGGTATCGAAACGGCCGAACAGCTCGCGATGGTCGCCAAAGCCGGCTGCGAAGAGGCCCAAGGCTTCTATTTCAGTCCGCCCGTTCCGGTGGGCGAGGTCGACGCCATTATCAGCCGCTGCCAGCAAATCTGCTCATCCGCCCTGCAGGCGAGTGCCTGAGCGAGCCGCGCACCCCTCTCTTCGAGCTCCCGCCGCTTTGCTGAAAGATTTAGCGACCGGCCGTCGTAACGGACCGGATCTCGCGCTAGCGTTGCGGGAGAATCAGTGGCGTTCGGCCGTGCCGGACGGATGAAAGGGGACTGCCATGCTCGTCGTCACAACGAACGACATTCCAGGGTATCGTATCGTTCGCCATCTCGGTCTCGTGCGCGGCCTGACGGTCCGCTCGCGCAGCGTCATCGGCAATATCGGCGCCGCAATCCAGATTTTCTTCGGCGGCAATATCTCGGTCTACACCCGGCTCGCCGAGCACACCCGGCAGGAAGCCTTCGATCTTCTCGTCGAGCACGCGCAAAGCATGGGGGCCAACGCCGTGGTCGCGATGCGCTACGATGCCAACGAGATCGCGGCAGCCGTGACCGAGGTTCTGGCCTATGGGTCTGCGGTGGTCATTGAGCCGATCGAGGAGAACGGTCTCGCATCGGCGTCGCCCGGCCCCTGGACGAATCCTGGCCCCTGACGCCCCTCCGGGCGGGCCCCCAACCGGCCGGAATCAAGAAATTTTCGGCGCTTTCGGTGCAAACCGTGCCGGTTCGGTAAAAAAAGGCACGAGCGGGGCTGACAAGGCCTCAAACTTCAGTTAAGGGTGCACGCCCCGAAAGAGGCTGCTCGATGTCGGGTTCTTACCCACATCGCGTTTAGGGGTGTAGCTCAATTGGTAGAGCGTCGGTCTCCAAAACCGAAGGTCGGGGGTTCGAGACCCTCCGCCCCTGCCAGCCTCACGAGGTTTGATTTGCCGACCGGCCCGGTAGAACTACCGACGGCCGGTGCGGCATGTTGTCGCTTATGCGCACGGAAAGCAGTTTAGATGGCGAAGTTGAATCCCATAACCTTTATGAAGGAAGTTCGGCAGGAAGTCGCCAAGGTGACCTGGCCGACCCGGAAAGAGGTGTGGATCACGACTTTGATGGTGCTCATCATGGTCGCGCTCGCCTCTGTTTTCTTTTTGCTCGTTGATCAGGCGTTGAGCCATATCGTCCGTTTCGTATTAGGGGTGGGCACCTGAAGATCGGCTCGCATCAACGGTTTTAGTGACGCGCCAGAGGGCCTTTAAGAATGGTTGTCGCGCAAGAACGCGAAGATAAAGCATCGGTTGCCGGTACGCGCTGGTACATCGTGCACGCATACACGAACTTCGAACGCAAGGTCGCTGACGCTATCCGCGAGCGCGCCAAGGCGGGCGGGCTAGAGGGTCTGTTCGAAGAGATCGTCGTCCCGACTGAAGAGGTCGTTGAAATCAAGCGTGGCCGGAAAATCCCGACCGAGCGCAAATTTCTGCCGGGCTATGTGCTCGTCAAAATGAAGATGACCGACGCCGCGTTCGTCATGATCAAGAACACGCCCAAGGTCACGGGATTCCTCGGCGCCGACAACAAGCCGATGCCGATCCCGGAAGCCGAGGCGATGCGGATTCTGAACCAGGTCAAGGAAGGCGTCGAGCGGCCGAAGCCGACGATCACCTTCGAGATTGGCGAGAACGTCAAGGTGGCCGACGGCCCGTTCGCCTCGTTCACCGGCATCGTCGAAGAGGTCGACGAAGAGCGTTCGCGCGTCAAGGTCGCGGTTTCGATTTTCGGGCGCCCGACGCCGGTCGAGCTCGAGTTTACGCAGGTTGAGAAGGTGCCTGGTTAACGTCGCCAGTTTGGCGATGCAGGCATAAGCAAGTTCTGGCGCAAAGCCGCCGGAGACCGCATCGGGATGAGAAATTCCGAAGCGGCGATGTGCGGGAGGGCGGGCCGTCCGAAGAGGAGGCCAGTCCGTTGGACCGCTAACCCTGAGCCCGGCCATCCGGCATGGGCTCTAACGCTGAAGGGGAACTATGGCGAAGAAAATAGACGGCTTCATCAATCTTCAAGTGCCGGCTGGGGCGGCCAATCCGTCGCCTCCGATCGGTCCCGCGCTTGGTCAGCGCGGCGTCAACATCATGGAATTCTGCAAGTCCTTCAACGCGAAAACGAAGGACCTCGAGCAGGGCACGCCCATTCCGGTGAAGATCACGGTCTACTCCGACCGCTCCTTCACGTTCGAGATGCGCCAGCCTCCGGCGACGTATCTGATCAAGAAGGCTGCTGGTCTGCGTCCGACGGGCAAGGGCGGTCAGGGCTCCAAGGAGCCGGGCCGTATCGTTGCCGGTCAGGTGACGATCGATCAGCTGCGCGAGATTGCCAAGGGCAAGCTCAAGGACATGAACACCGACGACCTCGAGGCCGCCGCCCGCACGCTTGCGGGTAGCGCGCGTTCGATGGGTCTCAAGGTGGTGGAGTAGTCCAATGGCAAAAGCTCAGATCAGCGCAGAAAAGATCAAGGAAACGCGCGAAGCCGGCGGCAAGCGCATGGCCGCCGTCAAGCAGGGTCTTCCGGCCGGTAAGGCCTACGGCATCGACGAAGCCGTGAAGATCATCAAGGAACGCGCCAAGGCGAAGTTCGATGAGACGATCGAGGTTGCTCTCAACCTCGGCGTTGACCCCAAGCACGCCGACCAGATGGTTCGCGGCGTCTGCAACTTGCCGAACGGCTCGGGCCGCACGGCACGCGTTGCCGTGTTCGCTCGCGGCGCTAAGGCTGAAGAAGCCAAGGCTGCCGGTGCCGACATCGTCGGGGCCGAAGACCTCGTCGAAATCGTCTCGAAGGGCCAGATCAACTTCGAGCGTTGCATCGCGACGCCGGACATGATGGGCCTCGTCGGCCGCCTAGGTAAGGTTCTGGGTCCTCGCGGCCTGATGCCGAACCCGCGCGTCGGCACGGTGACGATGGACGTCACGGGCGCCGTCAAGGGCGCGAAGGGCGGCTCGGTCGAGTTCCGTGTCGAGAAGGCGGGCATCGTCCACGCCGGCGTCGGCAAGGCGAGCTTCACCGAGGAAGCTCTGGTCCAGAACATCAAGGCATTCGTCGACGCGGTCATCAAGGCCAGGCCGGCGGGCTCGAAGGGCACGTACCTGAAGAAGGCTTCGCTGTCCTCGACCATGGGGCCGGGCCTGAAGCTCGATACGGCGACCGTCGCAACGGGACCTGTCGTCTAAGTTTTGAAGAATTCCGGGGCAACCCGGAAAACCCCGAACCGGGGCTTCGCGCTTCGGTTCGGCACTGTCCGAGATTGTGGGTGCGGCCCGGTTCGCCGGAACGTCTAAGTCTCTCTTCGGAGAGGGCCTGCATGAGACAGAAGTGGATCGAATTTGGGGCGAGAGCCTCGGGTTCGGTTTGAACCTTCTGGGTCAGCACCGTGCCGCTTATCACACGCGGTCCACGGGAACGAGGACAGACCAAGAGTTGCCCGATCCTGAACGGAGACGGCGGCAAAGGTGCAACCCGCGGGGCTTCGTCAATGGGGCTCCGCAGCAAGGAGACGAGACGTGGATAGAGCCGCGAAACGTGAGCTCATAGACTACCTCCACGCCGAGCTGAAAAGCACAGGTGTGGTCGTCGTCGCCCACAACACCGGCATGGTGGCCGCTCAATCCGCAGAACTCCGCAGGCGCGTTAAAGAAGCCGGCGGTTCTGTGAAGGTGGCCAAGAACAAGCTGGCGCAGCTCGCGCTCAAGGATACCGACGCCGAAAAGCTTTCAGATCTTTTGAAGGGCCCGACCGTTCTGGCCTTCTCGACGGATCCGATCGCTGCGGCCAAGGCAACCGTCGCCTATGCCAAGGGGAACGACAAGCTCGTCATCCTCGGCGGCGCGATGGGCAAAACCATCCTTGACGCGAAAGGCGTACAGGCTCTTGCCGATCTGCCGTCGCTTGATGAACTGCGCGCGAAGATCATCGGTCTCTTGAATGCTCCGGCGACGAAGATCGCCCGGACCGTCAAGGAGCCCGGTGCCAAGCTCGCACGCGTCATCCAGGCGAAGGCGTCGAAGGAAGAGGCTGCTGCTTAAGCCAACGCCCCGTTGTGGGCTCTTTGAGCCCTCGAAAACCACATGCGGCACGGCCCGAAAGGCGGGTGCTGCAATTCAACCTCTAGGTTCAAACCGTAAGGACCCTATATATGTCTAAGATCGAGAAAATTGTTGATGACCTTTCGAGCCTGACCGTGCTCGAAGCCGCTGAGCTTGCCAAGGCTCTGGAAGAGAAGTGGGGCGTGTCGGCAGCAGCAGCTGTCGCAGTTGCCGCACCTGCAGCCGGCGCTGCCGCTGCACCGGCCGAAGAGCAGACGGAGTTCACCGTCATCCTGAAGTCTGGCGGCGACAAGAAGATCAACGTCATCAAGGAAGTTCGCGCCATCACGGGTCTCGGCCTGAAGGAAGCCAAGGACCTCGTCGAGGCCGGTGGCAAGACCGTGAAGGAAGGCGTTTCGAAGGACGAAGCCCAGAAGCTCAAGAAGCAGCTTGAGGATCAGGGCGCAGTCGTCGAAGTGAAGTAATCGAGTATCGGCACCGGCTGGGTTCAACCCCGCCGGTGCCGATGCATGCTTCCCGCCCAGAGGCAGGGCGACACGAAAATTCCGCGCATTGTAGCCGGCTCCAGACGTGGAGCTTCAATGCGCAAACAAAACGGTTTTCCGGAGGGTCTGGGGTTCACGCGAGCCTCAAAACGGACCTTCCGGTGAACCGTTTCAAGAGGTCCCGGTTTTCCAGGGACCCTGAGCGCGTCGCATTTGGATCGCGGGTCTGCCCCGCAAACGAGAGCACGAAGGGACCGATATGGCTCAAACCCTCACCAGCCGCAAACGCCTCCGCAAGCAATTTGGTTCTCTCGGTGAAGTCGCGAAGATGCCGAACCTCATTGAGGTTCAGAAGGCTTCTTATGATGACTTCCTGATGGTCAAAGAGCCGCCGGGCGGACGGTCGGACGACTTCGGACTCCAGTCCGTTTTCCGCGGCGTGTTCCCGATCTCGGACTTTGCCGGCAAGGCCACGCTGGAATTCGTCAGCTACGAATTCGAACCGCCGAAGTTTGACACCGACGAGTGCATGCAGCGCGATATGACATACGCGGCGCCGCTCAAAGTCAAGCTGCGTCTGATCGTGTTCGACGTGAACGAAGAGACGGGTTCCAAGTCGATCAAGGACGTCAAGGAGCAGGACGTCTACATGGGCGACATGCCGCTCATGACCTTGAACGGCACCTTCATCATCAACGGCACCGAGCGCGTCATCGTCTCGCAGATGCACCGCTCCCCGGGCGTCTTCTTCGACCACGATCGCGGCAAGACGCACTCGTCCGGCAAGCTGTTGTTCGCGGCTCGCATCATTCCCTATCGCGGCTCGTGGCTCGATTTCGAGTTCGACGCGAAGGACAACGTCTATGTGCGCATCGACCGTCGCCGCAAGCTGCCGGTGACGACGATGCTGTATGCGCTCGGCCTCGATGACGAGGAGATCTTAGCGCACTTCTACAAGCACATCCCGATCAAGGAATCGAAGCGCGGCTGGAAGATGCCGTTCATTTCGGAGAAATTCCGCGGCGTAACTCCGCAGTCCGACATTGCCGACGCCAAGACCGGTGAAGTCATTGCGCACGCTGGTGAGAAGATCACGGCGCGGCGCGCACGCGAGATTGCCGAGAGCGGCGTCAAGGAAATCCTGATCTCCGCTGAAGATCTCGCTGGCCGCTTCATCGCCGAAGACATCGTCGATCTCGAGACGGGCAAGATCTTCGCCGAAGCCGGTGACGAGCTGGATGAGAACCTGCTGGCCGAGCTCAAGGAGCAGAAGGTCAAGGAATTCCACATCCTCGACATCGACTACGTCAACACCGGCGCGTTCATCCGCAACACGCTCAACATCGACAAGAACGCCAATCAGCAGGAAGCGCTGATGGACATCTACCGGGTCATGCGCCCGGGCGAGCCGCCGACAATCGAAGCGGCGACCGCGCTGTTCCACGGCCTGTTCTTCGATCCCGAGCGCTTCGACCTCTCGGCCGTCGGCCGCGTGAAGATGAACATGCGCCTCGAGCTCGACGCGCCCGACACGATGCGCGTGCTCCGCAAGGAAGACATCCTCGCGGTCGTGAAGACGCTTGTCGATCTGCGTGACGGCAAGGGCGAGATCGACGACATCGACCATCTCGGCAACCGCCGCGTTCGCTCCGTCGGCGAGCTGATGGAGAACCAGTATCGCGTCGGCCTGCTGCGCATGGAGCGCGCGATCAAGGAGCGTATGTCGTCGGTCGATATCGACACGGTGATGCCGCAGGACCTTATCAACGCCAAGCCGGCAGCCGCTGCAGTGCGCGAGTTCTTCGGATCCTCGCAGCTCTCGCAGTTCATGGACCAGACGAACCCGCTGTCCGAGATCACCCACAAGCGCCGTCTTTCGGCACTTGGACCGGGCGGCCTCACGCGTGAGCGCGCGGGCTTCGAAGTTCGCGACGTGCATCCGACGCACTACGGCCGTATCTGCCCGATTGAGACGCCGGAAGGCCCGAACATCGGTCTGATCAACTCGCTCGCGACCTTCGCGCGCGTGAACAAGTACGGCTTCATCGAGAGCCCGTATCGCAAGGTCGTCAACGGCCGTGTGACGGACGAGGTCGCCTATCTCTCGGCTATGGAAGAGATGCGTCACCACGTGGCGCAGGCAAACGCCGCCATCGATTCCAAGGGCAAGCTGACGGAAGATCTCGTCACCGTTCGCCACAACGGCGACGTCATGCTCGTACCGACGGACAAGGTCGACTACATCGACGTGTCGCCGAAGCAGCTCGTCTCCGTCGCGGCCGCGCTCATTCCGTTCCTCGAGAACGACGACGCCAACCGCGCGCTGATGGGCTCGAACATGCAGCGTCAGGCCGTTCCTCTGATCAAGGCGGAAGCGCCGCTGGTCGGAACCGGCATGGAAGAGCGTGTGGCGCAGGACTCGGGCGCCGCCATCGCGGCGCGCCGTACGGGCATCGTCGACCAGGTCGATGCAACCCGTATCGTTATCCGTGCAACCGAAGAGCAGGATCCCTCGAAGCCGGGCGTCGACATCTATCGTCTGCGCAAGTTCCAGCGTTCGAACCAGAACACCTGTATCAACCAGCGTCCGCTGATCAACGTCGGCGACTACGTGAAAGCAGGTGACATCATCGCTGACGGTCCGTCGACGGAGCTCGGCGAACTGGCGCTCGGCAAGAACGTGCTCGTCGCGTTCATGCCGTGGATGGGCTACAACTTCGAAGACTCGATCCTGATGAACGAACGCGTCGTCTCTGAGGACGTGTTCACCTCGATCCACATCGAGGAATTCGAGGTCATGGCGCGAGATACGAAGCTCGGGCCCGAGGAAATCACGCGCGATATCCCGAACGTTTCGGAAGAAGCGCTGAAGAACCTCGACGAAGCCGGCATCGTCTACATCGGCGCTGAAGTTCATCCGGGCGACATCCTCGTCGGCAAGATCACGCCGAAGGGCGAAAGCCCGATGACGCCGGAAGAGAAGCTGCTTCGCGCCATCTTCGGCGAGAAGGCGTCCGACGTGCGCGATACCTCGCTCCGTCTGCCGCCGGGCGTTGCCGGAACGATCGTCGAAGTCCGCGTCTTCAATCGTCACGGCGTCGAGAAAGACGAGCGTGCGATGGCGATCGAGCGCGAGGAGATCGAGCGTCTCGCAAAGGACCGCGACGACGAATTGCAGATCCTCGACCGCAACGTCTACGCACGTCTCAAAGACGCGCTGATGGGCAAGGAAGTCGCCAAGGGTCCGAAGAATGCGCGCAAGGGCACGGTGATCGACACCGCGATCCTCGACGACATTCCGCGCAGCCAGTGGTGGGAAATCGGTCTGGCCAACGAGAAGGCGCAGGCCGAAGTCGAAGCCATCCAGAAGCAGTACGAAGACGCCAAGAAGGGCTTGGGCCTCCGCTTCGCGGACAAGGTCGACAAGCTCCAGCGCGGTGACGAGCTGCCTCCGGGCGTGATGAAGATGGTCAAGGTCTTCGTCGCAGTGAAGCGCAAGATCCAGCCGGGCGATAAGATGGCCGGCCGTCACGGCAACAAGGGTGTCGTGTCGATGATCGTCCCGTCGGAAGACATGCCGTTCCTCGAGGACGGCACGCCGGTCGACGTCGTTCTGAACCCGCTCGGCGTGCCGAGCCGTATGAACGTCGGACAGATTCTCGAGACGCATCTTGGCTGGGCGTGCCGCGGTCTCGGCCGCATGATCGACGACGCCATCCATCAGTTCCACGAGAGTGGGCAGGCGAAGGCGTTGCGCGATCAGATGACCCGCGTCTACGGTCAGGACGAGATCCCGCCGGCGATGAAGGACGAAGAACTCGTCGGCCTCGCGGAAAACCTCAAGACGGGCGTTCCGATCGCCACGCCGGTGTTCGACGGCGCGCGCGAAAAGGACATCGTCGAGATGTTGCAGCTCGCGGGCTTCGATACGTCCGGCCAGTCGACGCTGTTCGACGGACGCACGGGCGAGCCCTTCGACCGCAAGGTCACGGTCGGCTACAAGTACGTTCTGAAGCTGCACCACCTTGTCGACGACAAGATCCACGCCCGTTCGATTGGGCCTTACTCGCTCGTCACCCAGCAGCCGCTGGGCGGCAAGGCGCAGTTCGGCGGTCAGCGCTTCGGCGAAATGGAGGTCTGGGCCCTGGAAGCTTACGGTGCCGCCTACACGCTGCAGGAAATGCTCACCATCAAGTCGGACGACGTCGCGGGCCGCACCAAGGTCTACGAGGCGATCGTCAGGGGTGACGACGCATTCGAAGCCGGCGTTCCGGAAAGCTTCAACGTGCTCGTGAAGGAAATGCGCGCCCTCGGCCTCAACGTCGAACTCGTCAACAGCGAGGCGCCGCCGATCATCGAAGCCGAAGCCGAGCCGGAAGAGGAAGCACCTCAGGCGCAACTGCCGCCAGCGGCCGAATAACCAACAACGCAGACGGCCTCCGCTCGCGCCCGGGCGGAGGCCTTCACGACACGACCACTAGATTCCACGGGCTGGGCTACCCCCGCCGAGCCCCCGAGGAGACAGCCGATGAACGAAATCACCAACATTTTTAAGTCGCAGGCTCCGGTGCCGGTCTTCGACCAGATCCGGATCTCGATCGCTTCCCCCGAGGACATCCTGTCCTGGTCCTATGGTGAGATCAAAAAGCCCGAAACGATCAACTATCGTACGTTCAAGCCGGAGCGCGACGGTCTGTTCTGCGCCCGCATCTTTGGACCGATCAAGGATTACGAATGCTTGTGCGGCAAGTACAAGCGCATGAAGTACAAGGGGCTGATCTGCGAAAAGTGCGGCGTCGAGGTGACGCTCGCAAAGGTTCGGCGCGAGCGCATGGGCCACATCGAGCTCGCCGCTCCCGTCGCGCACATCTGGTTCCTGAAGTCGCTGCCCTCGCGCATCGGCCTCTTGATGGACATGGCGCTCAAGGATCTCGAGCGCGTTCTCTATTTCGAGAACTACATCGTCATCGAGCCGGGCACGACGCCGTTTGCTGAGCGTCAGCTGTTGACGGAAGAGCAGTACAACCAGGCGATCGACGAGTACGGCGCTGACACCTTCACCGCCGGCATAGGCGCGGAGGCGATCCGCGAGCTTCTGTCCGCGATGGACCTGCAGAAGATCGCAGTCCAGCTCCGCCAGGAGATCGCCGAAGCCACGACTGAACTGAAGCCCAAGAAGCTCGGCAAGCGCCTTAAGGTCATCGAAGCCTTCATGGAAAGCGGCAACCGTCCGGAGTGGATGATCCTGACGCAGGTTCCGGTCATCCCGCCGGAACTGCGTCCGCTCGTTCCGCTCGATGGCGGCCGCTTCGCGACGTCCGACCTGAACGACCTCTATCGCCGCGTCATCAACCGTAACAACCGCCTGAAGCGGCTGATGGAGCTGCGCGCGCCCGACATCATCATCCGCAACGAAAAGCGGATGCTGCAGGAAGCCGTCGACGCGCTGTTCGACAACGGCCGCCGTGGCCGCGTCATCACCGGCGCCAACAAGCGTCCGCTGAAGTCGCTCGCCGACATGCTGAAGGGCAAGCAGGGCCGCTTCCGGCAGAACTTGCTCGGTAAGCGCGTCGACTACTCCGGACGTTCGGTCATCGTCGTCGGTCCCGAGCTGAAGCTGCATCAGTGCGGCCTGCCGAAGAAGATGGCGCTCGAGCTGTTCAAGCCGTTCATCTACGCGCGTCTCCAGACGCTCGGTCAGGCAGCAACCGTCAAGCAGGCGAAGAAGCTCGTCGAAAAAGAGAAGCCCGAGGTTTGGGACGTTCTCGACGAGGTCATTCGCGAGCATCCGGTGATGCTGAACCGCGCGCCGACGCTTCACCGCCTGGGCATTCAGGCGTTCGAGCCACAACTCATCGAGGGTAAGGCTATCCAGCTTCACCCGCTGGTCTGCGCCGCCTTCAACGCCGACTTCGACGGCGACCAGATGGCCGTGCACGTTCCGCTGTCGCTTGAAGCGCAGCTGGAAGCGCGCGTCCTGATGATGTCGACGAACAACATTCTGCATCCCGCGAACGGCCAGCCGATCATCGTGCCGTCGCAGGACATCGTGTTGGGTCTCTACTACCTGTCGATGATGCGCGACCACGAGCCGGGCGAAGGCATGCTGCTGGGCTCGATCAACGAGGTGCAGCACGCCCTCGAGTCGAAGGCCGTCACGCTGCACGCCAAGGTGAAGGGCCGTTTCACGACGAAGACGCCGGATGGCGAGACGATCGTGGAAATCCACGAGACGACGCCGGGCCGCATGCTCCTCGCTGAGCATCTGCCGAAGTCGGGCAACGTGAAGTTCGATCTCGTCAACCAGCTTCTGACGAAGAAGAACATCTCGGGGATGATCGACGCGGTCTACCGTAACTGCGGTCAGAAGGAGACGGTGATCTTCTGCGACCGCATCATGGCGCTCGGCTTCCATCACGCGTTCAAGGCCGGCATCTCGTTCGGCAAGGACGACATGTTGATACCCGAGACGAAGGAAAAGATCGTCGAGAAGACCAACGTCGAAGTCCGCGATTTCGAGCAGCAGTATCAGGACGGTCTGATCACGCAGCTCGAGAAGTACAACAAGGTCGTCGACGCCTGGTCGCGCTGCACGGACTTGATCGCCAAGGAAATGATGGACCGCATTTCGTCGGTCCATAAGGACGAGGCGACGGGCCGCGATAAGCCGATCAACTCGGTCTACATGATGAGCCACTCGGGTGCGCGCGGTTCGCCGGCGCAGATGAAGCAGCTCGCCGGTATGCGCGGCCTCATGACGAAGCCTTCGGGCGAAATCATCGAGACGCCGATCATCTCGAACTTCAAGGAAGGCTTGTCCGTTCTCGAGTACTTCAACTCGACGCACGGCGCCCGTAAGGGTCTGGCCGACACCGCTTTGAAGACGGCGAACTCGGGCTACCTCACGCGCCGTCTCGTCGACGTCGCGCAGGACGCCATCATCTCCGAGATCGATTGCGGAACCGACGCCGGCATCAACGTGCAGGCTGTCGTCGACGCCGGTCAGGTCATCGTGTCGCTTGCGGCACGTGTGCTTGGCCGTACGGCTCAGGAAGACATCAAGCATCCGGTCACGGGCGAAGTCATCGTTCCGAACGGCGAGCTGATCGAGGAGAAGCAGGCCGAAGCCATCGGCAAGTCCGAACTGCAGGAAGTTCGTATCCGCTCGGTGCTGACCTGCGAAACGGTCAACGGCGTGTGCGCGAAGTGCTACGGCCGCGACCTTGCTCGCGGTACGCCGGTCAACATCGGTGAAGCTGTCGGCGTCATCGCCGCGCAGTCGATCGGTGAGCCGGGCACCCAGCTGACGATGCGTACGTTCCACATCGGCGGCACGGCCAACCTCGTCGATAGCTCGTTCATCGAGTCGAACTTCAACGGTACGGTGAAGCTTAAGAACCGCGCCATCGCGAAGGACTCGAAGGGCCAGAACGTTGCGATGACCCGGATCATGTCCGTCGTCATCGTCGATC
Source organism: Hyphomicrobium sp. (assembly GCF_035687085.1). Taxonomy (GTDB): domain Bacteria; phylum Pseudomonadota; class Alphaproteobacteria; order Rhizobiales; family Hyphomicrobiaceae; genus Hyphomicrobium_B. The sequence continues at coordinate 28,760 of NZ_DASRYS010000017.1, forward strand.
AGTCGGGCAAGGAACTCGCGACGCATAAGATCAGCTACGGTTCGCGGATGTTCGTCGACGAAGGCGATACCGTGAAGCGCGGCACTAAGATCGCATCGTGGGATCCCTATACCCGTCCGATCCTTTCGGAAGCCAACGGTACAGTCGATTTCGAAGACTTGATCGAAGGTGCATCGGTCCGCGAACAGACGGACGAGATGAAGGGCACGTCGAACCGCGTTATCGTCGATTGGCGTACGTCGCCGCGCGGCAACGAGCTGAAGCCTGCCATTGTGATCAAGGACTCGAAAGGCAAGCCGATCAAGGTCGCGCGTGGCGGCGACGCCCGCTACCTGCTCTCGGTCGAGGCTGTCCTCTCGGTCGATCGCGGCGCGGAAGTGAAGGCGGGCGACGTTCTTGCTCGTATTCCGACGGCGTCGGCGAAGTCGGGCGACATCACCGGTGGTCTGCCGCGCGTTGCGGAACTCTTCGAGGCCCGGCGTCCGAAGGATCACGCGATCCTCGCGGAAATCTCTGGCACCGTCGAGTTCGGCAAGGATTACAAGAACAAGCAGCGCATCACGATCAAGCCTGATGACGAGACGCAAGAGGCGGTCGAATACCTGATCCCGCGTGGCAAGAGCCTCGCGGTCCAGTCGGGCGATCGCGTCGAGCGTGGCGACTTCGTGTACGACGGCAATCCGGCGCCGCACGACATCTTGGCCATCAAGGGCGTCGAGGAACTCGCCAACTTCTTGATCAACGAGATCCAGGACGTCTACCGGCTGCAGGGCGTGACGATCAACGACAAGCATATCGAAGTGATCGTTCGTCAAATGCTGCAGAAGGTCGAAGTGACCGATGCGGGCGAGACCGAGCTCATCAAGGGCGAGCAGCTCGATCGTATCGAGTTCGACGAGGTCAACGCTGCGGCTCAGAAGGCCGGCAAGCGTGCGGCAGTCGCGACCCCGGTTCTGCTTGGCATCACCAAGGCATCGCTGCAGACGCGCTCGTTCATCTCGGCGGCGTCCTTCCAGGAAACCACGCGCGTGCTCACCGACGCGGCCGTCAACGGCAAGTCGGATACGCTCGAGGGTCTCAAGGAGAACGTCATCGTCGGCCGCCTCATTCCGGCGGGTACGGGTGGCATGCTGCGCCAGCTCCGCAAGGTTGCGGTGCAGCGTGATGATCTGATTGCCAAGGAGAAGGCCAAGGCGACCAACCTGCCGTCCCCTGACGCTGCTGGTGGGCCGGCTGCACGCCGCCGCCGGCGCCCGACGGAGGAGGCTGCGGAGTAATCCTCCGCGCCTTCCGAATGGCTGAGACCTATCGAAACGGCCGCTTCGCCATGAAGCGGCCGTTTCGCTTTTTTAGATTGCGAAGAACGCCGCTTTCTGATTCTTGGGGAAATTGCCCATCGGCCGGATTTCTGCGGCCGGAAAACGCGCTAAGTCTGCGAACCGACAACGGGTCGCAGCTCAACTTTGCCCCACAGCACCGGATTCCGCGAAAATAATTTCGCAACGTCTTCGAGTGCCTGTTGACCAATATGGCGGGTGTGTATATAGCTCCGCCCACTCTCACGGGTTGGTGGTAGGTCACCGGCGCTTTCAGCGCCTATTTTGGACCTAAACGCTCCCGTAATAAAGCAGAGCACATCGACGGGCCAAGATCTGCCACCTCCAAGGCGGCATGATCCTCTGGTTTTTTCCTTGCTAGGGGCGGACTTCGCGCACCTGGCAGGTTTGTTTGGCGCATTCCGCATCGGAGTGCGTCCCGAAGTCAGGATTGGGCGAATGCCGACGATACAGCAGTTGATCCGGAAGCCCCGGGTAAAGCCAGTCTACCGCGAGAAATCGCGCCACATGGAAGCTTGCCCGCAGAAGCGTGGCGTCTGCACGCGCGTCTACACGACGACGCCGAAGAAGCCGAACTCCGCTTTGCGTAAGGTCGCCAAGATCCGGCTGACCAACGGTTACGAAGTTATCGGCTACATCCCGGGCGAGGGTCACAACCTTCAGGAACACTCCGTGGTCCTGATCCGTGGCGGCCGCGTCAAGGACTTGCCGGGCGTTCGCTACCACATCATCCGTGGTGTGCTCGATACGCAGGGCGTCTCGGCTCGCCGTCAGCGCCGCTCGAAGTACGGCGCGAAGCGTCCGAAGTAATAAGTGGTCTCAGGTGGGCCGGTTCGTCCGGCCCGTAAGATTTAAGAAGAATTCGAAGCGAAGGATCAGTCAGGATGTCTCGTCGTCACGCGGCGCAAAAGCGGGAAGTGATCCCCGATCCGAAGTTCAACGATGTCGTGGTCACCAAGTTCATGAACGCGGTGATGGAGCATGGTAAGAAGTCGGTCGCTGAGCGCATGGTCTATGGTGCGTTCGAGAAGATGGAGCAGCGGGGCAAGGCAAACCCGATCGATCTCTTCCGTCAGGCACTCGATAACGTGATGCCGTCGGTAGAGGTTCGCTCGCGTCGCGTCGGCGGCGCCACCTACCAGGTGCCCGTCGAAGTTCGTAACGAGCGCCGTCAGGCACTCGCCATTCGCTGGTTGATCTCGGCCGCTCGCGCGCGCAATGAATCGACGCTGATTGACAAGCTCTCGGGCGAATTGCTCGACGCCGCCAATAATCGCGGCACGGCCGTCAAGAAGCGTGAAGACACGCATAAGATGGCGGAAGCCAACCGCGCCTTCTCGCACTACCGCTGGTAGGCTGGCGCGCTAGTTTTTTTACAAGGATTTCGAGGCAGCTATGGCCCGGCAATACCCAATCGAGGACTACCGCAATTTCGGCATCATGGCCCACATTGATGCCGGGAAGACGACGACGACTGAGCGCGTCCTCTATTTTACCGGTAAGTCCTACAAGATCGGCGAAGTCCACGACGGCGCCGCGACCATGGACTTCATGGATCAGGAAGCTGAGCGCGGCATCACGATTACGTCCGCCGCGACGACCTGCTTCTGGCCGGGCCGCGACGGCAGAAAGCGCCGCCTGAACATCATCGACACCCCAGGCCACGTCGACTTCACGATCGAAGTCGAGCGTTCGCTGCGCGTGCTCGACGGCGCTGTTTGCGTTCTCGACTCCAACCAGGGCGTCGAGCCGCAGACGGAAACCGTCTGGCGTCAGGGCGACAAGTACAACGTTCCGCGCATCATCTTCTCCAACAAGATGGATAAGACCGGCGCCGACTTCTACATGTGCCTTGCCGACATCAAGGATAAGCTTGGTGCGCGCGCTGTTCCGCTGCAGATCCCGATTGGCGCGGAAGCCGACTTCCGTGGCGTCGTAGACCTCATCCGCATGGTCGCGATCACGTGGGACGGCGACGGCAAAGACGCCGTGATGAAGGAAGGCCCGATTCCGGCCGAGCTCGCCGACAAGGCTGCCGAATATCGCGCTGCTATGATCGAAGCCGCCGTCGAAATGGACGACGCGGCCATGGAAGCCTACCTCGAAGGCAAGGAGCCGGACGAGGACACGCTGCGCAAGCTCATCCGTAAGGCGACCGTGACCCGCGCATTTTATCCGATGATGTGCGGCTCGGCGTTCAAGAACAAGGGCGTGCAGCCGTTGCTCGACGCTGTTGTCGACTTCCTGCCGTCGCCTGTTGATCGTGAAGCCTACGCCGGCATCGATCCGAAGACGGAAGCTGAAGTTCTGCGCAAGCCGTCCGACAGCGAGCCGCTGTCGATGATCGCCTTCAAGATCATGAGCTTCGAGCACGTAGGCTCGATCACGTTCTGCCGCATCTACTCGGGCAAGCTCGAGCAGGGCATGGCGCTTGCGAACACGACGCGCGACAAGAAAGAGCGCGCCGGCCGCATGTATCTGATGCATGCTGCTGACCGCGAAGAAATCAAGGAAGCCTTTGCTGGCGACATCGTCGCTCTGCAGGGCCTGAAGGATACGCGCACGGGCGAAACGCTCTGCGATCCGTCGAAGCCTGTCATTCTCGAGAAGATGGAGTTCCCGAACCCCGTCATCGAAATGAAGGTCGAGCCGAAGACGAAGGCCGACCAGGAAAAGATGGCGATCGCGCTGCACACGCTCGCGCTCGAAGATCCTTCGTTCCGCGTTTCAGTCGATCCGGAATCGGGCGAGACGATCCTGAAGGGCATGGGCGAGCTCCATCTCGACATTAAGGTCGACATCCTGAAGCGCACCTACGGCGTCGAAGCCAACACGGGCGCTCCGCAGGTTGCCTACCGTGAGACACTCGCACGCGCTGCCGATGTCGATTACACGCACAAGAAGCAGACGGGCGGTACGGGTCAATTTGCTCGCGTTAAGCTGAAGCTTGAGCCCAACGAGACGGGTAAGGGCAACGAGTTCACGACGACGATCGTCGGCGGCTCGGTGCCGAAGGAATACATCCCGGGCGTCGAAAAGGGCGTCAACTCGGTTTGGGATAGCGGCATGCTCATCGGCTTCCCGATGGTCGACATGAAGGTCAACCTTTATGACGGCGCCTTCCACGAAGTTGACTCGTCTGCCATCGCCTTCGAAATCGCCACCCGCGCGGCTATGAAGGAAGGTTGCGAGAAGGCTGGCGTGAAGCTGCTCGAGCCGATCATGGACGTTGAAGTCGTCTCGCCGCAGGACTTCGTCGGCGGCGTCATTGGCGACATCAACTCCCGGCGTGGTCAGATCCGCAGCCAGGAAATGCGTGGCAACGCCGTCGTCATTCGTGCCTACGTGCCGCTCGCAAACATGTTCGGCTACATCAACACGCTGCGCTCGATGTCGACTGGTCGCGCTCAGTACACGATGCAGTTCGCGCACTATGCGGACGTACCGCGCAACGTGGCGGACGAGGTCAAGGCCAAGTACGCCTGATAAGAAGTTGGGCTTGGCCGGCGTGGATATCCCGCCATCGAGCTCGAAGACAACGAAGCCTGAATGCCCTGATCGTATGATCATGGGACCTGATAGTAGGACTAAGGAGAGCCAACGATGGCGAAGGCAAAATTCGAGCGGACAAAGCCGCATTGCAACGTCGGTACGATCGGACACGTCGACCACGGCAAGACCACGCTGACTGCAGCTTTGACGAAGGTTTCAGCTGACCGCGGCTGGACGTCGACCTCGATTGCTTACGACGAAGTCGCCAAGGCTTCCGAAAGCCAGGGCCGCCGCGACCCGACGAAGATTCTGACGATCGCAACCTCGCACGTCGAATACGCGACGCCGAACCGTCACTACGCTCACGTCGACTGCCCCGGCCACGCCGACTACGTCAAGAACATGATCACCGGCGCGGCTCAGATGGACGGCGCGATCCTCGTCGTGTCGGCTGTTGACGGCCCGATGCCCCAGACGCGTGAGCACATCCTGCTCGCTCGCCAGGTCGGCGTGCCGAAGATCGTCGTCTTCTTGAACAAGTGCGACATCGTCGAAGACGAAGAACTCCTCGACCTCGTCGAAATGGAAGTCCGTGAACTTCTCTCGAAGTACAACTTTCCCGGCGACGACACCCCCGTCATCCGTGGCGCAGCCGTCAAGGCGCTCAACGGTGAGAAGGGCCCGCTGGCTGACGAAGCCATCATCAAGCTCTACGAGGCGATGGACACGTTCATCCCGATCCCTGAGCGTCCGAAGGATCAGCCCTTCTTGATGCCGATCGAAGACGTGTTCTCGATCTCGGGCCGCGGCACGGTCGTCACCGGCCGTATCGAGCGCGGCGTGATCAAGGTCGGCGAAGAAGTCGAGATCGTTGGTCTCCGCGACACGCAGAAGTCGGTCGTGACCGGCGTCGAAATGTTCCGCAAGCTGCTCGACTCGGGTGAAGCTGGCGACAACGTCGGCTGCCTCCTGCGCGGCATCGACAAGGAATCGGTCGAGCGTGGCCAGGTTCTCTGCAAGCCGGGCTCCGTTAAGCCGCACAAGAAGTTCGCTGCCGAAGCCTACATCCTGAACAAGGAAGAGGGTGGCCGTCACACGCCGTTCTTCACGAACTATCGTCCGCAGTTCTACTTCCGCACGACCGACGTCACGGGCACCGTTAAGCTCGCCGAAGGTACGGAAATGGTTATGCCGGGCGACAACGTTTCGGTCACCGTCGAGCTCGTCTCGCCGATCGCGATGGAAGAGAAGGTTCGCTTCGCCATCCGTGAAGGCGGCCGTACGGTCGGCGCTGGCGTGGTAACGAAGATCATCGAGTAGCAGGCATTTCAGGGGAAGCGTCCCTCAGGAAGCTTCCCCAAATCTTTTTCTGCGAGAAGTGAAAGCAAAACGCCATGCACGGCCAAAACATCCGCATCCGGCTCAAAGCCTTCGACCATCGAATACTCGATGCGTCGACCCGCGAGATCGTGAATACGGCGAAGCGTACCGGTGCTGAGGTTCGCGGTCCCATCCCGCTGCCGACGCGCATCGAGCGCTTCACGGTGAACCGTTCGCCGCACATCGACAAGAAGAGCCGCGAGCAGTTCGAGATGCGGACCCACAAGCGTTTGCTCGACATTGTCGATCCCACGCCTCAGACGGTCGATGCCCTGATGAAGCTCGATCTCGCAGCCGGCGTCGACGTCGAGATCAAACTCTAAAACCAGAACTTACGGGCCCTCTGGCGGTAACGCGAATGGCCCCAACGATAGGAAGGAATGCAGATGCGTTCCGGAGTAATAGCACAGAAGATCGGTATGACCCGGATCTTCACCGACGCGGGCGAACATGTTCCCGTAACGGTGCTGCGTCTCGAGAACCTGCAGGTTCTCGCGCACCGCACCGAGGAGAAGAACGGATATACCGCGATCCAGGTCGGTGGCGGCACGAGGAAGCCCTCGCGTCTCACGAAGTCCGAACGTGGCACTTTCGCGAAGGCTGAAGTCGAGCCGAAGCGGAAGCTGGCTGAGTTTCGTGTCAGCCCTGAGAACCTCATCGATGTTGGCGCGGAGATCACCGCAGACCACTTCGTCCCCGGCCAGTTCGTCGACGTGACGGGCACCACGCAGGGTAAGGGCTTCCAGGGCGCCATGAAGCGCTGGAACTTCGGCGGTCTGCGCGCAACCCACGGCGTTTCGGTCACGCACCGCGCCCACGGTTCGACGGGTCAGCGTCAGGATCCGGGCAAGGTGTTCAAGGGCAAGAAAATGGCCGGACACCTGGGCGACGAGCGCGTCACGACGCAGAATCTCGTCGTTGCCAAGATCGATAAGGAACGCGGTCTCGTGATGGTTCGCGGCGCTGTTCCAGGTTCCAAGGGCGGTTGGGTTGTTGTTCGCGACGCCGTCAAGAAGGCCGCGCACGCTGATGCTCCGAAACCCGGCGCATTCAAGCCGCGTGGCGAAGCTAAGAAGGAAGGCGCGTGATGAAAGCCGAAGTCACCAGCCTCGAGTCCGGCAGCGCCGGCGATATTGAGCTTGTCGACGATATCTTCGGGCTCGAGGTCCGCAAGGATCTTATTCACCGTATGGTGCGCTATCAGACCCTGAAGCGCATGGCCGGTACGCATCATGCCCAGGACCGCTCGGAAGTCGCGGTTACGGGTAAGAAGATGTACAAGCAGAAGGGCACGGGCGGCGCCCGTCACGGCGACAAGTCGGCTCCGCAGTTCCGCGGCGGCGGCAAGGCGTTTGGCCCCAAGCCCCGTTCGCATGCGATCGACCTGCCCAAGAAGGTTCGCGCGCTCGCTCTGCGTCACGCTCTGTCCTCGAAGGCCAAGGCCGGCGAGATCGTCGTGATCGACAAGGCGACGTCTGCCGAAGGGAAGACAGCTGCGCTTAAGGCTCAGTTCGCTAAGCTCTCGCTCTCCAACGCCCTCATCATCGATGGCGCCGAGCTCGAGCCGGCATTCGCACGCGCCGCTCGCAACATTCCGAACATCGACGTTCTCCCGGTTCAGGGCATCAACGTCTACGACATCCTCCGTCGTAAGAAGCTGGTTCTGACACGGGCTGCCGTCGCAGCGCTGGAGGCGCGCTTCAAATGACGAGCAAACGTTCCGCATACGACGTCATCGTCGCGCCGGTCATCACCGAGAAGGCGACGTTCGCCTCCGAGGCGAACCAGGTGATCTTCAAGGTCAAGCGCGACGCGACGAAGCCCGAGATCAAGTCCGCTATCGAGGGCTTGTTCAAGGTCAAGGTGAAGGCGGTCAATACGATCGTCCGTAAGGGCAAGCAGAGAACGTTCAAGGGCGTCAAGGCGCTGTTGAGCGATACGAAGAGGGCCATCGTGACGCTCGAGGAAGGCCATTCCATCGACGTGACGACTGGGCTCTGAGGATAACGCATCATGGCGCTTAAGACATACAACCCGACTTCGCCCGGACGCCGCCACCTGATCCAGGTCGATCGTTCGATGCTCTGGAAGGGCGGTCCGCTCAAGACGCTCGTCGAGGGCAAGACGAAGACCGGCGGTCGCAACAACGATGGCCGCATCACGTCACGCCACATCGGCGGCGGCGCGAAGCAGTCGTATCGCCGGATCGACTTCCGCCGCCGGAAGTTCGATTCGCCCGCAAGCGTTGAGCGCCTTGAGTACGATCCGAACCGGACCGCGTTCATCGCTCTCATCAAGTACGAAGACGGCACGCAGTCCTACATCCTGGCGCCGCAGCGCTTGGCCGTTGGCGACAGCGTCGTCTCCGGACCCAAGGTCGACGTGAAACCTGGCAATGCCATGCCGCTGTCGGCGATGCCGATCGGCACGATCGTGCACAACGTCGAAATGAAGCCGGGCAAGGGCGGACAGGTCGCACGTTCGGCAGGTTCGTTTGTTCAGCTCGTTGGCCGCGACTCCGGTTATGCCGTGTTGCGCCTGAACTCGGGCGAGACGCGCAAGGTCAGCGCCGAATGCATGGCGACTGTGGGCGCGGTTTCGAACCCCGATCACATGAACACCGTGACTGGCAAGGCCGGCCGTACCCGCTGGAAGGGTCGCCGTCCGACGGTTCGCTCGATCGCGATGAACCCGGTCGATCACCCGAACGGTGGTCGTACGAAGGGCGGTAAGCACTGGGCGACGCCTTGGGGCAAGCCGACCAAGGGCTTCAAGACTCGCAAGAACAAGACGACGACGAAATACATCGTGCGCTCGCGCCAAAAGGCGAAGAAGTAGCGGCGAACTGAAGGAGATCGACTTTGACACGTTCAGTCTGGAAAGGTCCGTTCGTTGACGGCTACCTCCTTAAGAAGGCGGACAAGTCGCGCGCATCGGGGCGCAATGAAGTAATCAAGATCTGGAGCCGTCGCTCCACGATCCTGCCCCAGTTCGTCGGACTGACCTTCGGCGTGCACAACGGCCAGAAGCATATCCCCGTCAACGTGACGGAAGACATGATTGGCCACAAGTTCGGTGAATTCGCACCGACCCGTATTTTCCACGGGCACGGCGGCGACAAGAAAGCGGTGAAGAGATAATGGGCAAGCCTAGCCACGAGCGGCGCCTCCCCGACACCGAGGCCCAAGCAGTCCTCAAATCGCTGCGCGTTTCACCGCAGAAGCTCAATCTCGTCGCGGGCCTGATCCGTGGCAAGAAGGTCGACCAGGCTTTGGCCGTGCTCGAGTTCAGCGAGAAGCGCATCGCCGGCGATGTCCGCAAGTGCGTGATGAGCGCTGTCGCGAACGCCGAGAACAACCATTCGCTCGACGTCAACGATCTGATCGTTGCCGAGGCGTTTGTCGGCAAGAACATGGTGATGAAGCGCTTCCACGCTCGCGGCCGCGGCCGCGGCGCTTCGATCCTGAAGCCTTTCTCGCAGTTGACCGTCATCGTCCGTCAGGTCGAAGAGGACAAGGCCGAGAAGAAGAAAGCCGGTAAGAAGTCCGCCACGAAGTCCGCCGCGGCGGCCAAGGAGGCCAAGTAATATGGGTCAAAAAGTCAATCCCGTCGGCCTCCGTCTCGGTATCAACCGGACCTGGGACAGCCGCTGGTTCGCTGCTCGCGGCGAATACGGCAAGCTGCTCCACGAGGATCGTGCGATCCGCGCTCACATCATGAAAGAGCAGCGCGAAGCCGGCATCTCGAAGGTTGTCATCGAGCGCCCGCACAAGAAGTGCCGCGTCACCGTCATGACCGCCCGCCCGGGCATCCTGATCGGTAAGAAGGGTGAGAAGATCGAGCGCCTGCGCGCTGATCTCGCAAAGCTGACGAGCTCGGAAGTTCACCTGAACATCCTCGAGATCCGCAAGCCCGAGATCGACGCCACGCTGATCGCCGAAGGCATCGCCCAGCAGCTCGAGCGCCGCGTTGCGTTCCGCCGCGCCATGAAGCGGGCGGTTCAGTCGGCTCTCCGCCTCGGCGCAGTCGGCATCCGTATCAACGTTGCAGGCCGTCTCGGCGGCGCTGAGATCGCCCGTACGGAATGGTATCGCGAAGGCCGCGTGCCGCTGCACACGCTCCGCGCCGACATCGACTTCGGCTACGGCGTTGCACGTACGGCGTACGGCATCATCGGCATCAAGGTTTGGGTCTTCAAGGGCGAGATCATCGAGCACGATCCGATGGCTTCCGACCGGAAGCTCACGGAAATGCAGGAAAGCGGCGCACCGCGCCCGCGTCGTGACGATGACCGTGGCGATCGCCGTGATCGCCGTCCGGGACGTGGCGGCCGTGGTGGACGTGGCGGTGGCGGCGGCAACGCGCCTGCGGCCTCGGACGCCGGCTCATCGACGCCAGAAGCGTAAGGATCCTAGAGGCAACTCATCATGCTGCAACCGAAACGGACGAAGTTCCGCAAACAGTTTAAGGGCCGGATCCACGGCGTCGCCAAGTCGGGCACCACGCTCGCTTACGGCGAAGTGGGCCTGAAGGCCATGGAGCCGGAGCGCCTGTCGGCGCGCCAGATCGAAGCCGCGCGTCGCGCCATCGCTCGTCACACGAAGCGTGCAGGCCGCATGTGGCTGCGCATCTTCCCGGACGTGCCGGTGTCGAAGAAGCCGGCCGAAGTCCGCATGGGCTCCGGTAAGGGTTCGCCCGAGCTTTGGGTGGCACGCGTCAAGCCGGGCCGCATCATTTTCGAGCTCGGCGGTCTCAATCAGCAGGTGGCGAAGGAAGCGCTCATTCTCGGCGCCGCCAAGCTGCCCATCAAATGCCGCGTCGTTACGCGGATCGAATAGGCGAGGTGATAGTCATGGCCGAAGATTTAAAGGGCATGTCGCTCGATCAGCTCGACGACCAGCTGGTGAAGCTCAAGAAAGAGCAGTTCAACCTGCGCTTTCAGCGGGCCTCGGGCCAACTTGAAAACACGGCGCGCATCCGGCTCGTCCGTCGAGATATCGCGCGCATCAAGACCGCAGCCGTTGCCCGGCGCGGTGGCAGCGTCAAAAAAGGCGCGTAAGGGAGAACGAGATTATGCCGAAGCGCGTGCTGCAGGGTGTCGTGGTATCCGACAAGAACGATAAAACCATTGTCGTTCAGGTCGAGCGTCGCTACACCCATCCGCTGCTGAAGAAGACCGTGCGCCGTACGAAGAAGTACCATGCGCACGACGAACAGAATTCGTTCAAGGTTGGCGATCAGGTCTCGATTGAAGAGACCAGTCCGATTTCCAAGAACAAACGTTGGATTGCAATAGCGTCTTGAGGTTATAAGCCTCGATTCGCGAAACGCGATCGAACGCCGGGAGCCGCCTTTCGAGCCGTCGGAGAGTTGGGAGTTATCTCAAGACCCCGCGAGCCAGATGGGCAAATGTAGAGATGGGCCTCGTGAGCACGACTCTTGAGGCCGTGAAAGAAGGAACGACGCGATGATCCAGATGGAGAGCAATCTCGACGTCGCCGACAACTCGGGCGCGCGCCGCGTTCAGTGCATCAAGGTGCTGGGCGGCTCGAAGCGCAAGTACGCGACAGTGGGTGACACCATCGTCGTCTCCGTGAAGGAGGCGATCCCGAAGGGGCGCGTCAAGAAGGGTCAGGTGATGAAGGCGGTCATCGTCCGCGTCGCGAAGGGTATCCGCCGGGCCGATGGCTCGCTGATCCGCTTCGATCGTAACGCTGCGGTGTTGATCAACGCCAACGGCGAACCGGTCGGCACGCGTATTTTCGGACCCGTGACGCGCGAACTGCGCGCCAAGAACCACATGAAGATCGTATCGCTCGCGCCGGAGGTTCTCTGATGTCGGCATTTAAAATCAAGAAGGGCGACAAGGTCTTCGTTCTCGCCGGCCGTGACAAGGGCAAGCGGGGCGAAGTGATCGAAATCCGTCCGAAGGAACACCGCGCTCTCGTTCGCGGCGTCAACATGGTGCGCCGTCACCAGCGCCAGTCGGCGTCGCAGGAAGGCGGCATCATTTCCAAGGAAGGTCCGATCGACCTCTCGAACCTCGCGATCGAGGACCCCAAGGACGGCAAGCCGTCTCGCGTCGGCTTCAAGATCCTTGAAGACGGCAAGAAGGTCCGCATCGCAAAGCGCTCGGGCGAGCAGATCCCGGAGAAGAACTAGGCCATGGCAAAGAATACCACAAAGGGCGCCAAGCCTCAGGGCGGCTCGCCGCAAGGTGCTGGCGAAGCCAAGAAGGCACGCGCCGACAAGAAGGCAGCAGCTCCGTCTGAGCCGCGCGAGCCCGCAGCTCCGCGTCCGGCCGATTACAAGCCGCGCCTCAAGTCGCACTACGAGAAGGTCGTTCGCGGCGCTCTCAAGGAGAAGTTCGGCTACTCGAACGTCATGCAGATCCCGCGTCTCGAGAAGATCGTGATCAACATGGGCGTCGGCGAAGCTGTCAACGATCGCAAGAAAGTTGAAGTCGCTGCAGCTGATCTCGCTCTGATCGCCGGCCAGAAGCCGGTCATCACGCGCGCCCGCAAGGCCCTCGCAACGTACAAGCTGCGCGAAGGTATGGCGATCGGGGCCAAGGTGACCCTCCGTGGCGACCGCATGTACGAATTCCTCGACCGGTTCGTCACCATCGCGCTGCCGCGCGTAAAGGACTTCCGCGGTCTCAACGCGAAGAGCTTCGATGGCCGCGGCAACTATGCCACGGGCCTGAAAGAGCACCTCGTGTTCCCCGAGATCGACTACGACAAGGTCGACAACGTGTTGGGCCTCGACGTGATCGTTTGCACGTCGGCCAAAACTGATGAAGAAGCTCGTGAATTGCTCAAGGGCTTCAACTTCCCGTTCCGCAGCTAGAGGACCTCGGCAGAAGCCGAAAGGCCTTTGGAGGAGATGAAATGGCTAAGACCAGTTCGATTGAAAAAAATAACCGCCGGCGCAAGATGACGGCAGAGCAGGCGCCCAAGCGCAAGCGCCTGAAGCTGCTCGCTAAGGACCGGACGAAGACGCCGGAAGAGCGTTTCGCGGCTCGCTTGAAGCTTGCCGAGATGCCCCGTAACGGCTCTAAGGTCCGCATCCGCAACCGTTGCGAGATCACCGGCCGTCCGCGCGGCAACTACCGGAAGCTCCGGATGTGCCGCAACCAGCTCCGCGAGCTGGCGAGCCAGGGCCGTATCCCCGGCATGGTCAAGGCGAGCTGGTAAGAGGAAGCATCAATGTCCGTTAATGATCCGTTGGGCGATATGCTGACCCGTATCCGGAACGCTCAGATGCGTCGCCGGCCGAAGGTCGCCACCCCCGCTTCTAACCTCCGCGCCCGCGTCCTCGACGTGCTCGCCGAGGAAGGCTATATCCGCGGCTACAGCCGCGTCGAATTGAAGGGCGAACTGCCTCAGTTCGAGATCGAGCTCAAGTATTACAATGGTCAGCCGGCCATCCGTGAGATCGAGCGCATCTCGAAGCCTGGCCGTCGCGTCTATTCGGCGGCAAAGGGAATTCCGATCGTGGCCAACGGCCTCGGCGTTGCTATCCTGTCTACGCCCAAGGGCGTCATGTCGGACTCGAAGGCGCGCGAAGCCAACGTCGGCGGCGAAGTCATCTGCAACATATTCTAAGGCTGAGGCCCAGGCCTCGGCGAAACAAGGTTTGAAGAAGCCATGTCGCGCATCGGTAAGAAACCCGTTCCCGTCCCGTCGAACGTGACGGCGACGATCGCCGGTCAGACCGTCAAGATGAAGGGTCCCAAGGGCGAGCTCGCCTTTACGGTTCCCGACGCATTGAAGGTCCAGCGGACGGACGAAGGCATCGACGTCAGCCTTCTCGAAGACACGAAGCTTGCACGTTCCAAGTGGGGCATGTCGCGGACTCAGATCGCGAACCTCATCAAGGGCGTGACTGATGGTTACACGCAGGATCTCGAGATCCACGGCGTCGGCTTCAAGGCCACGATGAAGGGCAAAGACACGCTGACGCTTTCCGTCGGCTACAGCCACGACGTCGTGCTGAAGATTCCGGCCGGTGTGGACGTCAAGGTCGGCGGCGCTAAGAGCGAATTGGTGTCGGTCTCCGGCATCGACAAGCAAGCGGTCGGCCACGTGGCATCCGTCATCCGCGCTTCTCGCAAGCCAGAGCCCTACCAGGGCAAGGGCGTGCGCTATAAGGGCGAATACATCCTCCGCAAGGAAGGCAAGAAGAAGTAGGACCGGCAACCGATGGCCAACAGCAATCAGAAATTTACGAACCGCAAGGCGCGCGTTCGTCGGAGCATCCGGGCCGCCGCAAACGGTCGTCCCCGGCTTTCCATTCACCGCTCGTCGCAGAACATCTACGCGCAGGTGATCGACGACGTGAAGGGCGTAACGCTCGCTTCGGCTTCGACGCTTGAGAAGGACCTCAAGGGCTCGTTGAAGACGGGCGCCGACAAGGCAGCTGCTGCTGCCATCGGCAAGCTCGTCGCCGAGCGCGCCGTCAAAGCCGGCGTCACCGAGGTCGTGTTCGACCGCGGCGGCTTTCTGTTTCATGGGCGCGTCAAGGCGCTCGCCGATGCCGCCCGCGACGGCGGTCTGAAGTTTTAAGAGATACCCGAGAGGAACCGAAACGTGGCACGTGGACCCCAGAGAGACCGTGGCAGAGATCGCGAGGAGCGCGACAGCGAGTTTACCGATAAGCTCGTTCACATCAATCGCGTCGCCAAGGTCGTCAAGGGCGGTAAGCGCTTCGGCTTTGCTGCGCTCGTCGTCGTCGGCGACCTGAAGGGCCGCGTCGGCTTCGGCCACGGTAAGGCTCGTGAAGTTCCTGAGGCGATCCGCAAGGCGACCGAAGGCGCAAAGCGCAACCTTCTTCGCGTGCCGCTTCGCGACGCTCGTACGCTTCATCACGACAGCGTCGGCCGTCACGGCGCCGGCAAGGTGATCCTGCGCTCGGCTCCGGCCGGTACCGGCATCATCGCAGGCGGTGCAATGCGCGCCGTTTTCGAGATGGTCGGCGTGCATGACATCGTCGCCAAGTCGATGGGCTCGACGAACCCCTACAACGTCGTCCGCGCGACGTTCGATGCGCTCAAGGCGCAGGAAAATCCGCGCGGCGTCGCAGCTCGCCGCAATAAGAAGGTTTCCGACATCGTGTCGCGTCGTCGCGACGGCTCGGCCGCGGCCGAAGCTGGTGCGGACGTCTGAAGAAATAACGGAAGCGCCGATATTTCTGGCGCTTCACAAAGGGACCTGAGGTTACGACATGGCGACGAATAAAACGATCACGCTCAAGCAGGTGCGGAGTGCCAACCGGCGCCCCGAGCGGCAGACCGAAACGTTGATCGGCCTCGGGCTGAACAAGATCGGTCGCATCTCCAAGGTTGAAGACACGCCGGCCATCCGCGGTATGCTGAAGAAAGTTCAGCATCTCGTTCAGGTCGAAGAAGGGAAATAACGCCAATGCG
The DNA here is from genome assembly GCF_035687085.1 of Hyphomicrobium sp. Taxonomy (GTDB): domain Bacteria; phylum Pseudomonadota; class Alphaproteobacteria; order Rhizobiales; family Hyphomicrobiaceae; genus Hyphomicrobium_B. The sequence continues at coordinate 44,396 of NZ_DASRYS010000017.1, forward strand.
GCTTAACGGCATTAAGGACAACCCCGGCGCCAAGAAGACGCGCGTCCGCATCGGTCGCGGTATCGGCTCGGGCCTGGGCAAGATGGGTGGCCGCGGTGGCAAGGGCCAGACGGCCCGTACCGGCGTCGCCATCGGCGGCTTCGAAGGCGGTCAGATGCCCTTGCATCGCCGTCTACCGAAGCGTGGCTTCAACAAGTGGCGTCCGGAGCACTTCAACGAGATCAACGTCGGAACGCTGCAGCAGGCGATCGACGACAAGCGTCTCGACGGCTCCAAGCCGGTTGATCTGGCATCTCTGATCGAAGCTGGTATCGTACGCCGTGCGAAGGACGGTCTTCGTCTTCTCGCTGACGGCGAGATCAAGGCCAAGGTCTCGATCACGGTCAACCATGCCTCTGCGAAGGCTAAGGAAGCGATTGAGAAGGCTGGCGGCACCGTCAGCGTGATTGAGCGCAAGATCCTCGCCGCAGACGAAGAGAAGCGGGCTAAGTCGGCCGCCAAGAAAGCTGCCAAGGGCAAGAAGCCCGGCGCTGGCAAGTCGGAAGAATAAAATACGAGCGTGCAATGAGGCGGGGAAACCCGCCTGATCGCGTTCGAGGCTGGAGGGCGCTGGAAACGGCGCTATCCGGGCCCAAGTTGCGACAGCGCCCTTGGCGTCATCGCAACGGTTAGGAGAAGAGACCAATGGTTTCCGCTGCCGAGCAGCTTGCTTCCAATCTGAACTTCAGCGCCTTCGCGAAGGCGGAGGATTTGAAGCGGCGCCTGTGGTTCACGCTTGGCGCACTGATCGTTTTCCGCCTGGGTACGTTCATTCCGCTGCCAGGCATCAATCCCGCTGCCTTCGCTGAAACGTTCAAATCGCAGGCCGGCGGCATCCTGGGCATGTTCAACATGTTCTCGGGCGGCGCCCTCGAGCGTCTCGCGATCTTTGCCCTCAACATCATGCCTTACATTTCGGCGTCGATCATCATGCAGTTGATGAGTTCGATTTCGCCGAAGCTCGAGGCACTGAAGAAGGAAGGCGAGGCGGGCCGCAAGCAGATCAACCAGTACACCCGCTACCTGACGGTCGTTCTCGCAGCGCTGCAGGCCTACGGCATTGCCGTTGGTCTCGAAGGCTCGCGGAATGCGGCTGGCGCGGTCGTTCTGGAACCCGGCATGTTCTTCCGCCTGACGACGGTCATCACGCTCGTTGGCGGTACGGTCTTCCTGATGTGGCTCGGTGAGCAGATCACGCAGCGCGGCGTCGGCAACGGCACGTCTCTGATCATCTTCGCCGGCATCGTCGCAGGCCTCCCCGGCGCGCTCCTACAACTCTTTGAGCTGTCGCGTACCGGCTCGATCTCGCCCGGCATTCTGATTTTCTTCCTGGCTCTGGCTCTGGCCGTCGTCGCTGCCATCGTGTTCTTCGAACGCGCGCAACGCCGTCTGCTCGTGCAGTATCCAAAGCGCCAGGTCGGCAACAAGATGTTCCAGGGCGAAGCCTCGCATCTGCCGCTGAAGCTCAACTCTTCGGGTGTCATTCCGCCGATCTTTGCCTCTTCGCTCCTGCTTCTGCCGATCACGGCTGCGCAGTTCTCTGCGGGGCAGGGACCCGAGTGGCTGAACAATGCCGTCGCCGCGCTCGGATCGGGCCAGCCGCTGCACATGCTCGTCTATGCGCTGCTGATCCTGTTCTTCGCGTTCTTCTACACGGCGGTCGTGATCAACCCGAAGGAAACGGCTGACAACCTCCGCAAGTACGGCGGCTTCCTGCCCGGTATCCGCCCCGGCGAGAAGACGGCCCAGTACATCGACTACGTCCTGACCCGCATCACTGTCGTCGGTGCAATTTATCTGGCCGCAGTCTGCGTACTTCCTGAGATCCTGACGTCGTATGCCGGCATTCCGCTCTACTTCGGCGGTACCTCGCTCCTCATCGCCGTCAGCGTCACGATGGATACCGTTGCCCAGGTCCAAAGCCACCTCATCGCTCAGCAGTATGAGGGCTTGATCAAGAAGGCCAAACTGCGCGGGGCACGGCGATGATCCTGATACTGCTTGGGCCGCCGGGGGCGGGTAAGGGCACGCAGTCTCAGCTGATTGCCGAGCGTCTTGGAATTCCGCAGCTCTCGACCGGAGATATGCTGCGGGCCGCGGTCAAGGCTGGTACGCCGGTCGGCCTCAAGGCCAAGAAGATCATGGAAGCGGGCAGCCTCGTCAGCGACGAGGTCGTCATCGGCATCATCGCCGACCGCATCTCCGAGCCGGACTGCGCCAAAGGGTTCATCCTCGACGGATTTCCCCGGACGCTGCCCCAGGCTGACGCGCTGGACGAACTACTGAAGTCGAAGGGCCGCCATCTCGATTGCGTGATCGAGCTGAAGGTCGACGACACCAAGCTCGTGGAGCGGATTGAGTGCCGCGCCCGCGAGACCCTGGCTGCCGGCGGCACGGTACGCGCCGACGACAACGCCGAAGCCCTGAAGACGCGCCTGATCGCCTACTACCGCGAGACGGCGCCGTTGATCGGCTACTACTACGCCCACAAGTTGCTGAAAACCGTTGACGGCATGCAGCCCATTCCCGAGGTCAATCGCCGGATCGGCGAGCTTCTGGATCAATTCCAGCATGCGTGACACATGGAAGCATGGATTGACGGCAGGGGTGACCCGGGGTAGAAAGGCAAACTTTCTTTAGGGCTCAACTTGATCCGGACCAGGGCACGTAACCCCGGTACTGCGGTCGTTGCGCCTATTTGCACTTGAGAATCAACGAGACAGCATCCTAATTCGGTTCGAGATTTAAAGGCAGGAGACTGAAGTGGCCCGCATCGCAGGCGTCAACATTCCAACAGGTAAGCGCGTCGAGATCGCGCTTCGCTATATCCACGGCATCGGGCCCAAGTTCTCGAAGGAGATCTGCGAGAAGTGCAGCATCCCCGCCGAGCGTCGCGTCAATCAGCTGACGGATGCCGAAGTCTTGCAGATCCGTGAAACGATCGACCGCGACTACACGGTCGAGGGCGACCTGCGCCGCGAAGTTCAGACCAACATCAAGCGTCTGATGGACCTCGGTTGCTACCGCGGTCTGCGCCACCGCAAGGGTCTGCCCGTCCGCGGTCAGCGCACGCACACGAACGCCCGCACCCGCAAGGGCAAGGCGGTTCCGATCGCAGGTAAGAAGAAGGCGACGAAGTAGTTCGTCACGCAAGGGTTCATGCACGCCATGTCATGTGGCGTGCTCAACGATTTTACGCCTCCGCTTGAACGAGGCATGGAGCAACGACGGTAATGGCCAAGGAAGCAGCGGCAGCGCGCGGTAAAGTTAAGAAGCGCGAGAAGAAGAACATCACGTCGGGCGTCGCGCACGTCAACGCGTCGTTCAACAACACGATGATCACGATCACGGATGCCCAGGGCAACGCGATCGCCTGGTCGTCTTCGGGCACCAAGGGCTTCAAGGGCTCGCGCAAGTCGACGCCGTACGCCGCTCAGATGGCAGCTGAAGATGCCGGCCGCAAGGCTCAGGAGCACGGCATGAAGGTGCTCGAGGTTGAAGTCTGCGGTCCGGGTTCGGGCCGTGAATCGGCTCTCCGCGCTCTCCAGGCTGTCGGCTTCCAGATCACCTCGATCCGCGACGTGACGCCGATCCCGCACAACGGCTGCCGCCCGCGCAAGCGCCGCCGCGTTTAAACGAAATTTTTCGCGCGCCGGGACCGCTCGGCGCGCCTCCATGTGTTGATTACGGCCAAGAGATTACGCGGCCCGCTCCCCCGTCCGCGCAAAACTAGACGAGGTTTCTCGTGAACGTCCTCCAGAAGAACTGGCAAGACCTGATCAAGCCGTCGAAGCTTGAAATTCAGTCCGGCCGCGACCGCTCGCGTATCGCGACCGTTGTTGCAGAACCCCTTGAGCGCGGCTTTGGCATGACGCTCGGCAACGCCCTGCGCCGCGTGCTTCTGTCCTCGCTTCAGGGCGCCGCCATCAAGACCGTGCAGATCGACGGCGTTCTGCATGAGTTTTCGTCCGTTCCGGGCGTCCGCGAGGACGTGACGAACATCATCCTCAACATCAAGGAAATCGCGCTGCGCATCCACTCGGAAGGCGTGAAGCGCATGGTGTTGAAGAAGGAAGGCGCCGGCCCCGTCACCGCTGGCGACATCGAAGCTTCCTCCGAAGTCGAAGTTCTGAACCCCGACCACGTGATCTGCCACCTCGACCAGGGTGCAGCGATCCGCATGGAGTTCACGGCCGACATCGGCAAGGGCTACGTTCCTTCCGACCGCAACCGTCCTGAGGATGCGCCGATCGGCCTGATCCCGGTCGACAGCCTCTATTCGCCGGTGAAGAAGGTCTCCTACAAGGTCGAGAATACGCGCGAAGGCCAGATCCTCGACTACGACAAGCTGACGATGGTTGTCGAAACCGACGGCTCGATCCGCCCGGAAGATGCGGTCGCTCTCGCGGCTCGTATTCTCCAGGACCAGCTCGCCGTCTTCATCAACTTCGAAGAGCCCAAGAAGGCCCAGGAAGAGCAGCGTCATCCGGAGCTCGCGTTCAACGCCGCGCTCCTCAAGAAGGTCGACGAGCTCGAGCTGTCGGTCCGTTCTGCGAACTGCCTCAAGAACGATAACATCGTCTACATCGGCGACCTCATTCAGAAGACCGAAGCCGAGATGCTTCGCACGCCGAACTTCGGCCGTAAGTCGCTGAACGAGATCAAGGAAGTTCTGGCGACGATGGGTCTTCACCTCGGCATGGAAGTGCCCAACTGGCCGCCGGACAACATCGACGAGCTGGCGAAGCGCTTCGAAGACCAGTACTAAGAATTCCAGCCGGCCTGCTCGCGCGGGCCGGCTGCAATAATCCGGATAGCTCAACAGCACCGGGATACGACGGCGAAGGTGAGGCCATAGAAACTCCCGCGCCGGCCGGATGGCAAAGCCAACGGTCAATCAAAGCCCTTAGCATCCGCCGCGGGCCAACAATGTAAGGATGAAGACACTATGCGTCATAAGAAGCTTGGCCGCCGCTTTGGCCGTCACGTCGGTCACCGTCAGGCAATGTTCTCGAACATGGCCGCTGCTCTCATCAAGCACGAGCAGATCGTCACGACTCTGCCGAAGGCGAAGGACCTGAAGCGCGTCGTCGACAAGTACATCACGCTCGCAAAGCGCGGCGACCTGAACTCGCGCCGTTTGGCGATTGCCCGCCTCCGCGACGAAGACATGGTCAAGAAGCTCTTCGACGTTCTCGGACCGCGTTACAAGGACCGCAACGGCGGCTACACGCGCGTTCTGAAGGCCGGCTTCCGTTATGGCGATAACTCGCCGCGCGCCGTCATCGAACTCGTCGATCGCGACGAGAGCGTGAAGGGCGCCGAGGACAAGGCCCGCCACGAAGCAAATCTCGCTGCACAGCAGGAAGCTTCGGCCTAATCCCATTCGCCGCGCGATCGCGCTGGCATCATCGAAATCGAAAACCCCGGCGCTGAAAGGCACCGGGGTTTTTGCTTTGAGGGCCATGACGCGCATCGGGGAGCAGGCGCGGGAATTGTGCTGCAGGCGAAGCGCGCGGATTAGGTCCTCTTCAGCCGCAGGCAGACTAAATCGGCGGTTGTTACAACCGTATGACGGCATCCTGAACCCTGCCTCAGTCTCGCCCAGAGCCGCTATCTGTGGCTGCGCATATTGCCAGATGCGGGCGTTCCACGGACACTTCAGGTGACCGGAGCGCACGGGGCGCCTCGGCGGCAGGGAAGGGGCCTAACGAAATGGCGTCAAATCCACCGGTCGTCGTCACCGGAGCATCCGGGCTCATTGCGAAATACACGATTGCCGAATTCCTGCGCCGTGGCTTTGCCGTTCGCGGAACGGTGCGCAGCATGGAGAAGGCTGAGGCCGTCCGGCGCGCTGTCGCCAAGCTCGGCTGCGATGCCGGAAAAGTCTCGTTCGTCGTCGCGGATCTCGGAAGGGACGATGGCTGGAAGGAAGCCGTCGCTGGCAGCGAGATCGTCGTCCACACGGCTTCGCCGTTCCCCGTCAGCCAGCCCGATGATCCGGAAGAGGTGATCGCTCCGGCACGAGACGGAACCCTGCGCGTGCTCCGCGCTGCGACGGCCGGCGCTGTGGCCCGCGTCGTGCTGACGTCGTCCACGGTTGCGATCTTCTATCCGAGCGGCGTTCCCAAGGGGCACATCTACTCGGAAGACGACGTGACTGACGAGACGCGCCGCGATCTCACGCCCTACATCAGATCGAAGACGATCGCGGAAAGAGCGGCGTGGGACTTCACCGAGTCGACGCCCGGCGCACCTCAGCTCGCGGTTATCAATCCGAGCTTCGTCCAGGGCCCCGCGCTCGACGGCGATCTTTCGACGTCGCACGAACTCTATCGCATCATGGCGCGTGGCACCTATCCGGCGGTTCCGAAAATCAGCTTTCCCGTCGCCGATGTTCGCGACGTCGCCGCTGCTCACGTCGAAGCCGCGCTGAGGCCACAGGCGGCAGGCAACCGCTACCTCATCGGAGAAGGTCAAATGAGCCTTTATGCTCTCGGCCAGATCGTGGTGCGCGAGCTCCCCGACCTACGCGCAAAGGTGCCAAAGTTCGAGCTTCCGGATTTCGCCGTGAGAGCCATGGCACTCTTCGACAAGAAAATGCTGACCATTTTGCCCGAGCTTGGCGAGCGCAAAGATTACACGAATGTAAGAGCAAAAAAGGATTTGGGCCTCGAGCCGCGCTCTGCCGATGAGGCCGCGACTGCCGCCACGCGTTCATTACGAGAGCTTAGGTTGATCTAGCCGCCGCGCAGAACATATTTCTTCCGTCCGATTCGACTTCACTGTGCCCGATCGCTATTCGAACGGACGCAACCGGCCCCACCTGCCCACCTGGAAGAATTCACCGATGAAAATGAAAAATTTCGTCCTCGTTTGTGCTGCCGTAGCTGCCGGCATCAGCGTTGCGCCGAAGTTCTTCAGTCCGGCGGAGGTCTCCTTCGCGCAGGAGAAAGTGCCGCCGCCTTCGCGCGAGGCCGCTCAGTATTCCTTCGCGCCTATCGTGAAGAAGGCCGCGCCCGCCGTCGTCAACGTCTACGTCCGCTCGCGCGTGCAGACTTTCGACTCGCCGTTCGCCAACGATCCGTTCTTCCGTCAGTTCTTCGGGCGCGCGCTCGGCCGCCCATCGGAACGGGTGATGAGTTCGCTGGGCTCCGGCGTCATCGTCAGCCCCGACGGCTTGATCGTCACGAACACCCACGTGATCAAAGGCGGCGGCGATACGGCTATTCGCGTCGCACTTTCCGATAAGCGCGAATTCGACGCCAAGGTCATCGCGCAGGACGAGAAGGCCGACATCGCCGTGCTGAAGATCGACGGCGGCAGCGAGAAAAGTTTCCCGTATTTGCGCTTCGACGATTCTGACAGCCTTGAAGTCGGCGATCTGGTGCTCGCCATCGGCAACCCGTTCGGCGTCGGCCAGACGGTGACGAGCGGCATCGTCTCGGCGTTGTCACGTTCAGAGATCGGACAGTCCGACAGCCAAGTCTTCATCCAGACCGACGCCGCGATCAATCCCGGCAACTCGGGCGGCGCGCTGGTCGACATGGGCGGCCGCCTCGTTGGCATCAACACGATGATCTATTCGCAGTCCGGCGGTTCCGTCGGCATCGGCTTTGCGATCCCATCGAACTTGGTCCGCATCTACGCCGAAAGCGCCGCCAACGGCCGGAAGGTGGAAAAGCCCTGGATTGGCGCCAAGCTCGAAGCCATGTCGCACGACATAGCCGAGGGACTGGGCCTCAATCGCGTGTCCGGCGCCGTCGTCACGCGCCTTTACGACAAGGGACCGGCAGCCGCCGCGGGCCTGCAGGCGGGCGATGTGATCACTCAGGTTGACGGCGTCGAGGTGATCGATGCGCGTGCTGTCTATTATCGCCTGACGACGAAAGGCATCGGCCAGACGGCGCGGCTGACGGTTCTCCGCAGCAATCGCCCGGTCGACGTCAATCTGCCTCTCGTCGGCGCGCCAAAGCCCGGCAAGGACGATGCGAAGAACCTGTCGGGTAATCATCCGCTCGATGGCGCGCGGATTTCCAACATCCTGCCGTCCGTCGCCGACGAAATGGGCCTGGATCAGACCGATGGGGTCGTCGTCCTGTCCGTGCGGGATGGATCGACTGCCCAAGCCTTCGGCTTCCAGCCGGGCGACGTGATCGCCGCCATCGGCAAGGATCGCATCGCCAATGTCACCGAGGCCGAAGCGGCGCTCGCGACCCGCAAGCGGCTCTGGCAGATCTCGGTCCGGCGGGGCGAGCGCGTTCTCCAGCTCCAGGTGCCCGGCTGATCCGTCAGCCTTCCCCGTTAACCGTGATGATGCGGGATGATGCGAAGCTGCCGATAAGCTGACAAATTCCTGGCCGAGGGTCCTGACCAGGCGGCATCGCCGCCGATCCAGGTGCGTTTGCGTAACGGAGTTCGCCGATGTCCGATAATCGTGGTGTGCTGATCATCGGCGAAGGGGCCGTCCTGAAGGGCGAGGTCAAGGACGCCCAAAAGGTTGAAGTCTGGGGCTACGTCGAAGGCAAGGTTGCGGCGGGCGAGGTGCTGGTTCAGGAGGGCGGCCAGCTGTTCGGCACCGTCAATTCCAGCACCGCTGAGATTCGCGGCACCCTGCAAGGCGATGTGCGCGTGGAGCAATTGATCCACATCAAGAGCACGGGCCAAGCCGCCGGCAAGATCAAATACGGCCGCCTGTCGATGGAGGAGGGCGGCGAACTTTCAGCCCACGTCCGCAACATACCCCCGGCAATCGGTGGCGACCTGGATCTGACCGTCGGAAAAGGCCGTTCGGTCCGCATCACCACGGCCGACCTCAACGCGCTCGATCCCGACGACAAGCCCGAGGATCTGAGCTTCCAGGTCTCGAACGCCGCCGGCGGCTACGTCGCGCTCGCGAGCGACCCGAAGCGTCCCGTCGCCTCGTTCTCGCAAGCAGACCTCGAAAAGGGTGCTGTCTATTTCGCGCACGACGGCTCGGACGCGCAGAAGGCCCGCTTCGACGTTCAGGTGACGGACCTCTCCGGCGCAAGCTCCGGCCCCCCGAAAACCGTCAACGTCGCCGTGCGTTTCTAGTGTTCGCGGCAGGCCGAACCTGACGGCCTAACGAGCGGATGTGATGAGCGCACGTTTTGTGGTGCTGTCGGGGTGCTCAGGCGGGGGTAAGTCGACGCTTCTCGCCGAACTGGCGCGGCGTGGTTTCGCCATTGTCGAAGAGCCGGGCAGGCGGGTGATCAGGGCCGAGGTCGAAAGCGGAGGCCAAGCGCTGCCGTGGGTGGATCTCGCAGCGTTCGCGCGGCGCGCCATCGAGATTTCTTTGGAAGATCGCAGCGCTGCCGCGGGAGCTCCCAATGGCTGGGTCTTCTTCGATCGCGGTCTCGTCGATGCCGCAGCGGCTTTGACCCATGCAACCGGTGAGCCCGCGCTGGAGCGGCTGGGCCGAGAGCATCGCTATAACGAGATGGTCTTCCTCACCCCGCCCTGGCCCGAAATCTTCGCGGCTGACGCCGAGCGCCAACTCGGTTTCGAAGATGCAGCAGGCGAATACGACCGGCTTCTGGTCGCTTACCGATCGCTCGGTTACCGCCCGGTCGTGCTTCCCAAGGCCAGCGTCGAGAGGCGGGCTGACCTCGTCCTGGCTGAGCTGGGAAGATGAGGGAAGAAGCGCCAAAGCGCGCCTTTGCCATTTGGATTGGGCCCGTCAGGCTTATATAAGTCCCCCATGACGAACCTCTTCGAAGCTGCCGGACTGGAAAAAAGCGCACCGCGCCCGCTTGCGGACCGTTTGCGCCCGAAAACGCTCGCCGAGGTCGTCGGCCAGGAGCACATCGTCGGACCGGACGGCACGCTGACGCGCATGCTGAACAGCGGCCGCGTCCCGAGCCTCATCTTTTGGGGGCCGCCGGGCTCCGGCAAGACGACGATCGCCCGGCTTCTCGCCAACGAAACGAAGCTGGCGTTCGAGCAGCTCTCCGCGATTTTCTCCGGCGTCGCCGACCTGCGCAAAGCCTTCGAGCGCGCCAAGATGCTGCGCGAACAGGGCAAGGGCACGCTGCTCTTCATCGACGAGATCCATCGCTTCAACCGGTCCCAGCAAGACAGCTTCCTGCCGTACATGGAAGACGGCACGATCACGCTCGTCGGTGCGACGACCGAGAACCCGAGCTTCGAGCTCAACGCCGCTATTCTTTCGCGCGCCAGCGTCCTGGTACTGAACCGCCTCGATGACGCGAACCTGGAAAAGATCCTCTCGCGAGCCGAAGCGGAAGTCGGCCGCCCGCTGCCCCTGAACGATGACGCCCGCGACGCGCTCAAAGGCATGGCCGACGGCGACGGCCGCGCCATCCTCAATCTCGTCGAAGACGTGTTCGCGGCCGTGCCGGCCAAGGCAAAGCCGCTCGACCGCGAAGCGCTCGTCAAACTCGTGCAGCGCCGCGCGCCGCTCTACGACAAGTCGCGTGAAGGTCACTACAATCTGATCTCCGCGCTACATAAGGCCGTGCGCGGATCAGATCCCGATGCTGCGCTCTATTACTTCTGCCGCATGCTCGACGGCGGCGAAGACCGTCTCTTCCTTGCGCGGCGGTTGGTGCGCATGGCGGTGGAGGACATCGGCCTCGCAGATCCCCAAGCGCTCGTCGTCTGCAACTCGGCGAAAGATGCTTTCGATTTTCTCGGCAGTCCCGAAGGCGAGTTGGCCCTGGCCGAAGCCGTGATCTACGTCGCGACCGCGCCGAAGTCGAACGCCAACTACGTCGCCTTCAAAGCCGCGATGCGCGCCGCCAAAGAGCACGGGTCACTGGCTCCGCCAAAGACGATCCTCAATGCGCCGACGAAGCTGATGGAGGAGGAGGGCTACGGCTCGGACTATCTCTACGACCACGATCAGCCGGACGCATTTTCCGGCCAAAACTATTTTCCAGACGAGTTCCGCAAGCGCCCGCAGTACTACGATCCACCCGAGCGCGGCTTCGAACGCGAAATCAGGAAGCGTCTTGATTATTGGGCCAAACTTCGCGCTGAACGGAATAGATAATCGAAGGACACGTTGCCCTTAGAAGGATAGTTCTCAAGCTTCGTTAGCTTTGAAAGGCTATAGAGGCCGTCGTGAGCGACATATAACTTTCCGTAAAGCGCGCAATTTCTCAGAACACGTCACTGCCCGTTCGATACGTTAGGCCTTGGTTCCGGTACATTTTCGGGAGGGTCAAAATGGCTGAGGCAGATACACAGCACCATTCTCAGGTGCCGTCGCAGTCGCCGTCACTTCATTCCGTCGCAATCGCCGATCTCCGCCCGACACAGATGACCGTCGGCATGCGAGAAGTGGAACAAAAGCGCTCCGACTGGCGCGGCCTTGCCCCGACGAGAACCGGTCAGTTCCTCGGACGTCACATGATCCCCGTCGTCCGGGGACCAAAAAATCGCTATTACGTCGTCGATCACCATCATCTTGCGCGCGCGTTGCACGATGAAGGCGTCGATCAGGTTCTGATCTCGCCGGTCGCCGATTTACGCGCGCTCGACAAGGATGAGTTCTGGACCTTCATGGACAATCGGGGCTGGATCCATCCGTTTGACAGTGACGGGCGCCGGCAGCCGCGCTCGTCTTTGCCTAAAAGCATTGCTGATCTGGAAGACGATCCGTACCGCAGCTTAGCGGGCGAGCTGCGCTTCGCGGGCGGCTACGCCAAGGACACGATGCCGTTCGCTGAGTTCCTCTGGGCCGACGCATTGCGCCGCCGGGTCGACGCCAAGACAGCGAAAAACGATTTCGACACGGCGCTGAAGACAGCGCTCGATTTCGCCAAGAGCGCCGGTGCCGGTCATTTGCCCGGTTGGTGCGGCGCTCACGCCCGAAAGGGGGCCCCCGCATGAGAACGAATAAGGCTGAACATGTCATGCCTCGGACCGAAGACCATGTCGTCGAGAAATTGGGTTGGCTGCGTGCGGCCGTGCTCGGCGCCAACGACGGCATCGTCTCAACCGCGAGCTTGATTGCGGGTGTCGCATCTTCGCACGCGTCGCAGAAATCCATTCTCATTGCAGGCATCGCCGGCCTCGTCGCGGGGGCGCTCTCGATGGCCGCGGGAGAGTACGTGTCGGTCAGCTCGCAGGCGGACGCCGAAAAAGCCGACCTGGCACGCGAGCGCCGGGAACTCGCCGAGCAGCCGGAATTCGAACTGCAGGAGTTGACGGACGTCTACACCAAACGCGGCGTCGAGCCGGGCCTAGCCCGCGAAGTGGCCAAGCAGCTGACGGCCCACGATGCGCTCGGCACCCACGCGCGAGAGGAGCTTGGCATTACCGAAATGACGACTGCGCAGCCCATTGTTGCCGCGATCGCTTCTGCCATGTCATTTGCCGTGGGCGCGGCCGTGCCGCTGATAGCCGCCATTATCTCCCCAGAAAGCCGGGTGACGCTCGTCGTGACCGCCGCGTCTCTCGTCTGCTTGGCGGTGCTGGGCGCCATTGGCGCGCGCATTGGCAAGGCAGATGTTTGGTGGGCGACCCTGCGGGTCACGTTTTGGGGCGCGCTGGCGATGGCGTTGACCGCATTGATCGGCCATTTTTCCGACGCTGTCATCTAGTCCGTCGAGGATGCCGCTCTTCCTACCTGAAGCTAACGGGGCTATACGGACCCTTGTCTGCATTGGGATTCCGCATGAGATTACTGCTTATTGCTTCGGCGGGCGGTGCTATTGGCACCGGCTTCCGTTTTTTGATTAATCGGGTCTTCGCTCATGCGGGTCTGATCGAATTCCCATGGGCGACGCTGACAATTAACATTTTGGGCTCTTTCCTCATGGGCGTACTGATCGAAACGCTTGCGCTGCGTTTCAATGCCTCCAATGAACTGCGCACTTTCTTCGCCACCGGCATCCTGGGCGGCTTCACGACCTTTTCCGCGTTTTCGCTCGAGTTCGCTACGCTCTTTGAGCGAGGCAACACCGCAGCCGCCTTCAGCTATGTAGCGGCGTCTGTGGTCTTCAGCCTGTTCGCGATCTTCGCCGGCCTGACGCTGGCGCGCTGGGTGTTCGCATGACAACAGCATCAACAGCCAAGGTGGAAACGCTCCGCGTCTCCGACAGCGAAGACGATATGCGTCTCGATCGCTGGTTCCGCGTCCACTTCCCGGAAGTCGGCTACACGTATTTGCAGAAGCTTCTGCGCTCAGGGCAAATCCGCGTCGATTCCAAACGTGCCCAGGCCAATGACCGCTTGCGCGCCAAGTCCGAGATCCGCGTTCCCGCCATCGTCCGTCAGCCAAAGAAGACGAAGCCTGGACTGCAGGCGCCTCCCGGCGTTTCCAAGGGCGACCGCGACGCCATCGAGAAAATGATCCTGTTCGAGGACGAGCATGTGCTCGTGCTCAACAAGCCGTTCGGACTGGCGGTGCAAGGCGGCACAGGCACGAAGAAGCACATCGACGGCATGCTGGAAGGCATGGCGGACCGCTTCGGCGGCGAACGCCCGCGCCTCGTCCATCGCCTCGACCGCGACACGACGGGCGTGCTGCTCGTTGCCAAATCGCGCGACATGGCGGCCAAGCTCGGGCGCACGTTCCAGACGCGTTCGGCAGCCAAGACATATTGGGCGCTCGTAAAGGGCGTGCCGAAGCCCCCGCAGGGGAAGATCGAGGCGGCGCTGGTGAAGGCGTCAGGCCCCGATGGCGACAAGGTCCGTAAGGCCCGCCCGGGCGAGCAGGACGTCGCCATGCATGCAACGACGCACTATTCGGTCATCGACCGCGCCGCGCAGAAGGCCGCCTGGGTGTCATTGAAGCCCGTGACGGGCCGCCAGCATCAGCTGCGCGCGCATATGCATCTCATCGGTCATCCGATCGTCGGCGACAACAAGTACGAAGGCGACATCAATATGCCGGCCGAGAACATGGACAAGAAGCTGCATCTGCACGCGCGCCGGCTCGTCATTCCGCACCCCAAGGGCGGAACGATCGACGTCACGGCGCCCTTGCCGCAGCACATGCAGGCGACTTGGGACCTGCTGGGCTTCGATCCGCAGAAGTTCGAATAGGACAAGGGCGCGGAACACGCCTCAAAATCGATAAAATCCGCAGCGGTTCAATAACCCGCATGATCGCCAAATCCGGCATATCGAACCCTCCGTGGTGCCGGTTTTGCATCGCCCGGCCCGCATGCTAGATAGCCCGCATGAAGCTCGTTGTTTTCGATTGCGACGGCACGATCGTCGATAGTCAGGCAGGCATCGTCCTATCCATGGATCATGCCTTCTCAGCAATGAATCTGGTGCCTCCGGCGCGTGCGGCGACGCTCTCCGTCGTCGGCCTGTCGTTGCCCGAAGCGATTTCAGTGCTGGCACCGGATCTTGACCGGGCGTCGCGCGCTGAACTCGCCGAGATCTATAAATCCGCCTTTCGCGAGTTGAAACACGATCCTGCAGAGTCAGAGATACTGTTCCCGAACGCGAAAGAGACGATCGCCCAGCTCGCGCTCCGCGACGATCATCTTCTTGGTGTCGCGACCGGCAAATCGCGCCGCGGCGTAGACCGGCTGTTCCAGCGCGAAGGCTGGCACGAAAGCTTCGCAACCATCCAGACTGCGGACGATCATCCGTCAAAACCGCATCCGTCGATGCTCCTTCGCGCCATGCTCGAGACCGATACGACGCCGGATCTGGCCGTCATGATCGGTGATACGACCTATGACATGGAGATGGCACGCGCAGCTGGCGTCGCCGCGATAGGTGTGGCCTGGGGCTATCACGAAGTCGCAGCGCTGAAAGATGCCGGCGCGCATTTGATCATTGAACGGTTCGAAGATCTTCCAGACGCAATCGAGCGCGCGCTGGGCATGGAAAGATGTGAAGCATGACGGCAGGAAACGGCAATGGTGAAGCAGGTCCGGCTTCGGGAGCGGACCGCCCAACGGGCGGCCCCCGCAGCCAGATCAGTGATAGCCTCGCGAAGCCGCTCCCAAAACGTTTCTACAAGGAAGTGAGCGTAGGCGACGGCGCGCCGTTCCAGGTCCTGCTCGACGGACGCCAAATCAAAACACCGAAGAAGCGCCCGCTTGCGCTTCCAACCCATGCGCTGGCCGAGGCGATCGCCGAGGAGTGGCAGGCGCAGGTCGACGTGATCGATCCCTCCAAGATGCCGATCACGCGCTTTGCCAACACGGCGATCGACGCGGTAGCGGATACGATCGATGCCGTCGCCGCCGACATCACGGCCTTTGCGGGGAGCGATCTCGTTTGCTATCGCGCCGAGGCGCCGCAGCAACTCGTGGAAAGCCAAGCTGAGCATTGGGATCCCATTGTCGCCTGGGCGAATGAAACGCTCGATGCGCAATTTCGCGTCGTGCCGGGTGTCATGCATGTCGCCCAGCCCGAGGAAGCTCTCGCCCTGTTCGCGAATGCCTTGCCGCGCGACGCCTTCAGCCTCTCAGCGCTTCACGTCATCACGACGCTGACGGGATCCGCGCTCATCGCGCTGGCGCTCTTCCGCCAATGGCTGAGCCCCGATGCTGCGTGGAAAGCCGCGCATGTCGATGAGGATTACCAGATCTCGGTCTGGGGCGAGGACGCGGAAGCTAATGCCAGACGGCGCGGCCGCCGCACCGAATTCGACGCCGCCAACCGCTTTCTTACTCTGCTGGGTCCGGCAGCCTAAGCGACGACTCGCCGTAACGCCGTCGAGCGGGTTGCCAGCACCTTGTCGATCCGCCTGCGGTCGAGGTCGACCACCTCGAAGCGCCAGCCGCTGATATCGATGTGTTCGCCCGTCTTCGGTATGTGCTGCAACTGGGCAAGCACGAACCCGGCGACGGTCTCATAGGAGCGGTTCTCCGGCAGCGCGATGCCGATCTTGTCGGCCATTTCGTCGACAGGCATCGCGCCAGACAGCAACCAAGAACCATCGTCGCGTTCGACCGCGTAGGGCTCCAAGCCCCCGGCATCCGATTTGAAGACCCCCGCAATCGCCTCGAGAATATCGGCCGGCGTCACCAGCCCTTCGAAATCGCCGTATTCGCCGTGGATGAGGGCCATCGGAACTTCGGCATTGCGCAGGACCGACAGAACGTCGAGCGCGGCACTCGTCTCCGGGATCATCGGCGCCTTGCGCACGTAGGCGGCGACCTCAAAAGGCTTGCCGGCCAAAAGCCCCGCTAGAATTTCGCGAGTCTGGACGACGCCGATCATCTTGTCGGTCGATCCTTCGCCGGCGGGTAGGCGCGAGTGCGGAGTCGATATCAGCCGTTCCTTGATGGCCTCCTCCGACGCTGTGACGTCGATCCAGTCGACGTCGGTGCGCGGTGTCATGAGGCCGACGACGGCGCGGTCCGCAAGACGCATGACCCCGGAAATGAGTTCGCCTTCGCCGCTTTCGAGAACGCCTGCGGTTTCGGCTTCCGCGATGAGCGTCTTGATCTCTTCATCCGTGACCTTGTTTTCGCTCTCAGGCGAGAGACCGAGAAGGCGAAACGCGAACCGCGTCGAAGTATCGAGCAGCCAGACAACCGGCCCTGCCGCTTTGGCGAACCACGTCATGATCGGAGCGACGGCGCATGCGATGCCCTCGGCGTTACGCAGGGCCAACGTCTTCGGCACTAGCTCGCCGACGATGACGGACAAGTACGTGATAACGGCGATCACGGTGCCGAAGCCCAGTGGATTGGCTACCGTTTCGCTCAACCCGAGGCTCTGCAGGTGAGCCGCGGCGTAAACCCCAAAGGCTTCGCCCGAGTAGGCGCCGTTGATGATGCCGATAAGCGTGATGCCGATCTGAACGGCCGATAGGAAGCGCCCGGGATCGGCCGAGAGGGCCATGGCGCTGACGGCGCCTGGGCGGCCGGCCGTGGCCATCGATTTCAAACGGGGCCGGCGAGCGGAGACAATAGCGAGTTCGGAAAGCGCAAAAAGGCCGTTAAGAAGAATAAGGGCCAGGACGATGAGTAATTCGGTCACAATGTTGTCGGCCGACGGATCGCGTCCAAGCCACTCCAGATTAAGGAAAGCGGAACCTATGGCTTAGCGGTGGCTAAATCAAGAGAGGGCCGGTGAGGCCATTCGTGCGCCTTCTGCCCCCCTGAACGCCTGCCGAGGCTTGCTCTTAGTTCGCCTTTCGAGAAAACTTGGCGGGTGATTCGGTTGAGGGTCGACGCCCCATGCTCAATGCGCCTCGCATTCCAGAGCTCGCGCAACGCGACCGGTTCGTACGCCGGGCCGTCGCGGAAGGGCGCGTGCTGACGCTCGCCGACGAAGAAAACGCCTCCGTACCTTCACAGAAGGTCTCGGGGCGGACTGTGCAACTCTTCTGGTCAAGTCCCCTTGAGGCCGAGCGCTGGGCGGAAGCCTTAGCGGGCAACACCGATCTCCAGGATATTTCGCTCGAAGTCTTCGCCACCGACATTTTGCCGGGTATTGCCACCGCAAAGGGGCTCGTCGGAACAGATTGGGTGTCCGATCCCATCGAGGCTGAGATTGATCCGCGTGACCTGCTGATCCGCCTCAAAACCGAAGCCATCCCCGCGTACGCTGCTGCTATTCGCGCTAAAGGCGAGGTCTATCTCGTCGGTGGAAGCGGTGGCCCTATGTTGACCCCAGGCACGCAGAAGCCCCGCTCGGCTGACCGCCTTCACGTTTTTTCCAGCCGTTCCGATGCCGAAGCCCACATGAAGAAGCTTTCTGGCAAGCTCATCATCACAGATCCGATCGCTGCATTTGTGGGCTCGAGACTGCCCTGGGCCGCAGAACACGGCCATGCGGTCATGATCGAACCCATCCGCGGCGCCGGGTTTGTCGAGGTCAAGACGGCCAATCTCGCCGCGCACCTCAGCAAAGAGGTGGCGGACGCCCCCTGAAAGGCCCCAATCTGGGGTTAACGCAGCCCGCCGGCGCGCATCGCGCACGTCGCGACAACTCAGCGTTTGCGCTCCATGGGAGCCATGCTAGAGAGCCGTTCCGGCACATTTCTCCGAGCCAGGCAAGGGGTTCCATGAAAGACATCATCGACGAGCTTGAGAAGCGTCGCGACAACGCCCGTCTCGGCGGCGGGCGCGCCCGTATCGATGCTCAGCACGCCAAAGGTAAACTGACGGCACGCGAGCGTATCGAGCTTCTGATGGACGAAGGCTCGTTCGAAGAGTTCGACATGTACGTCGAGCACCGCTGCACCGATTTCGGCATGGAGAAGGTCAAGATCCCCGGCGATGGTGTGGTCACCGGCTGGGGCACGATCAACGGCCGCGTGGTCTATGTGTTCGCCAAGGACTTCACGGTCATGGGCGGCTCGCTGTCCGAGACGCACGCCAAGAAGATCATGAAGATCCAGGACATGGCGCTGCGCAACCGTGCGCCGATCATTGGCGTCTTCGACGCTGGCGGCGCCCGCATTCAGGAGGGCGTCGATGCTCTCGGCGGCTACGGCGAAGTCTTCCAGCGCAACGTGCTCGCATCGGGCGTCATCCCGCAGATCTCCGTGATCATGGGACCGTGCGCGGGCGGCGACGTCTATTCGCCGGCCATGACGGACTTCATCTTCATGGTGAAGGATACGAGCTACATGTTCGTCACCGGTCCGGACGTCGTGAAAACGGTCACGAACGAGACCGTTACGGCTGAGGAACTGGGCGGCGCCAAGGTGCATACCACCAAGTCGTCGATCGCAGATAAGGCGTACGAGAACGATCTCGAAGCCCTGCTTCAGATGCGCCGCCTGATGGATTTCCTGCCTTCGAGCAACCAGGCGGGCGTGCCCTCCATCCCGAGCCAGGATAGCCCCGACCGCATCGACCACTCGCTCGATACGCTCATTCCGGACAATCCGAACAAGCCCTACGACATCAAGGAACTGATCCTCAAGGTCGTCGACGAAGCCGACTTCTTCGAAATCCAGGAAGCGTTCGCCAAGAACATCGTCACCGGCTTTGCGCGCATGGAAGGCTCGACGGTGGGTATCGTCGCTAACCAGCCGATGGTTCTGGCCGGCGTCCTCGACAGCGACGCATCGCGCAAGGCGGCACGTTTCGTTCGCTTCTGCGATTGCTTCGATATTCCGATCGTCACGTTCGTGGACGTACCGGGCTTCCTTCCGGGAACAGCGCAGGAATACGGCGGCCTCATCAAGCACGGCGCCAAATTGCTGTTCGCCTACGCCGAAGCGACCGTGCCGAAAGTCACGGTCATCACCCGCAAGGCCTATGGCGGCGCCTACGACGTTATGAGTTCGAAGCACATTCGCGGCGACGTGAACTATGCGTGGCCGACCGCCGAGATCGCCGTTATGGGCGCGAAGGGCGCGGCCGAAATTCTCTATCGCTCCGAACTGTCGGATCCGGTGAAGATCCAAACGCGCATCGATGAGTATAAAAAGCGCTTCGCCAATCCGTTCGTGGCCGCTGAGCGTGGCTACATCGACGAGGTCATCACGCCGTCAGCAACGAGAAAGCGCCTCTGCCGCGCGCTCAACATGCTGCGCAACAAGACGCTCGAAAATCCCTGGAAGAAGCACGATAACATTCCGCTCTAGGCTGATTATCACAATGCCATCCTCGAAACCCGAGGATGGCATTTTCATATGAGCGCTTGGCGGTGTGTAAGCAGATATTCTTAGAAATCGATCCAAACGCCGCTACGCCAGTAGCCGCGGCCAGGGTGTTCGCGCCAACGGTAGTGCGTCTCAGACTCGCGCCATTTCCAGTCGTCGGGATAAACGCGAAGTTTCACGTCCGCCGGGTATTTGTGGCGCTCTTTGACGTGCCAGCAGTCGCCATCATCATTGCAAACGATTTCGGCAGATGCCGTCGTCGCAGTAAGTGCGAGCATGCCAGCGCCTAAAAGAGCGGCAGTCGTCATAAGCTTCATGGGTATCTCCTTTCCTGTCTGCTTCAACCTCAAGGCAAACCTGCTCGCCGCGCGTTGGTTTCAGCGCTTGAACTAAGTTTCGTGCGGTGTACGGAAGAACCTGAAAACATTGAAGGAAGCACCTCTCTCAAAGAGAGGTCACAAATTAGGTCCGTCGCGGCGCGTAACAAATCCAGCGGATTTCGCGGCTGCGATACCTGTGTTTAGCCGCTTTTCGAATGCGGAACTCAACGACTCCGGCGTGCGTTGCTTCTCCGAACAAATTCGAAATGGAGGACCACATGGGTGGTAATCTGATCTATTACGCGATCGTCTTTCTGATTGTCGCGATCGTGGCGGCCGCTCTCGGCTTCGGCGGCGTCGCAGGCACTGCGATCTCGGGTGCCCACCTTCTGCTGATGGTCGCCGTTGTCTTCATCGTCGTCGGACTGCTCGCAGGCGTTCTGCGCCGGGGCGGTCGCGGGATCTGATATCCTCGGCGATAAGCTGAGGATGCGTCTCCCTAGTGGAGCCGCCAAAGCCCTGGTGCTGCAAGCGCCGGGGCTTTCGTTTATGCAAGTATCAACGCAGTGGACGGCGATCACACGTAGATCATCTTCACCGTCATACCGCCATCGATCGTGATGTTTTGTCCGGTCATGAAGTCGGCGCTTTCCGCCAAAAACAGACACGCCTTCGCGATGTCGTCCGGCACGCCGACGCGCCCGACAGGGTGTTGCGCGTTGTCGGCCTTCGAATGATGCGGAGCCTTCGCCCGCCCTGAGAATTGCCAGTCGCTCGTCTCGATCCACCCGGGGCTGATCGAATTCACCCGAATGCCGTAAGAGCCGAGGCTGATCGCCATGCCGTGCGTCAGCGCTGAAATCGCGCCTTTGGAAGCGGTATAGGCTTCCGTATTGGCTTCAGACATGACGGCGCGGGTCGACGAGATATTGATGATCGCGCCGCCGATGTTTTGCTTCACCATCTCGCGCGCGACAGCCTGCGAGCACATAACCGTGCCGCGCACGTTGACGGCCTGCACGCGGTCAAAGTCGTCCATCGAGAGCTCAAGGAATGGCTTATTGGCCATGATGCCTGCGTTGTTGACGAGCACGTGCGGGCATCCGAGCTCTTTCGTTGTGCGCGCGATCCAGCGCGTTACGTCCTCTTCCCGCGAAGTGTCCGCGCGTTCGTAAAGGCACGACACGCCAAGTTCGCGAATGTGCGCGGCTGCTTCTTCGCCGGCGTCCTCGACGGGATCGGCCAGTGAGACGGCGTAGCCCGCTTCGGCGAACGCATAGCTGATGGCGCGGCCGATGCCCTGCGCACCACCCGTTATTGCAACGACCTTTGCACCCATGATGAACACCCGAATTGTTGAGAACGCGACACGCAGCCTATCGACGCTGCCTTAGCTGCAAAAGTTGCGTGACGCGATCAACGAAGTTCGAGAATGGCTGGCATGCCGTATTTCGGCGGGAGCGTGATTTGCGGCTTGATGTCGATCTCGGCATCAGGGGAGAGCGTGAACTTGTATTTCTGCCCGACAGTAGCGAGCGCAATGGCCGCCTCCATGGTCGCAAAATGGCTGCCGATGCAAAGCCGCTGTCCGCCGCCGAACGGGTAATAGGCGAACTTTGGCAGCCGCGCCGCCAATCCATCGAGCCAGCGCTCCGGCAGAAACCGCTCAGGCTCGGGAAAGTATTTCGGATCGCGGTGGCTGACCCATTGGCTCATCAGGATCGTGTACCCACGTTTGACGCGGTATCCGCCGAGTTCCAGATCGCGCGTCGCTTCCCGGCCGATGGCGTAGACTGGCGGATAAAGTCGCATCGCCTCGTTGATAACGGCCGCGGTGTAGGGCAGGGCCGTGAGTTCATCCGCATTTGGAGTTCTGCCGCCGAGGACGCGAGCCCACTCCTCAACGAGCTTTTGTTCGGCCTGCGGATGCTGCGAGAGCAAATACCAACTCCACGTCAGCGTCAGCGCCGTCGTCTCATAGCCGGCGAGATAAAGCGTCATGGCCTCATCGCGCAGCTGCTGATCGGTCATGCGCGTTCCGTCCTCGCGCTGAGCCATGATCAATGTCGAGAGCAGATCGTTCGCAAGCGGCCGCGATCGCTTTTGCGCGATGAAGCCATCGACGAGCTTTTTCACTTTTGCAATCGCACGGCTGATACGCAAATTCGCGGGTGTCGGCATCCACAGTGGCAGTTTGAAAATGGCGTCGAGCCGCTCTGTCAGAGAGTCGAAAACTTCCAGCAGGCTTTCATCGACCGCTTCGCGCTCGCCGTGGTCGTCAAGGCCGAAAAGCGTCTTGAGAGCGATGGCGCTCGTGAGGCCGCTGAATTCGAACTCGAGATCCACGGCCTTTCCGGGCGCCCATTTCGAAAGCATGGCGTTCGTGAGATCGCCCATGATCGGCGCGTAAGACAGCACCTGCGCTTTGAGGAACGATGGCTGCATCATGCGGCGCTGGCTGAGCCAGAAATCGCCCTCGCTCGTCACCAGCCCGTTCCCAAGGATGGGCTTGAAGGCGCGCGCTCCGAAATGTTTGATGTAGTGGCGCGCATCCGTGACAAGAACCTGCTGGATCAGCTCCGGGTCGCTGACAAGGAACACGCGCCAGCGGCCGGCGCGAAAGCTTGCGATCGGCCCATACGTCTGCGCGAGATCGAGAAAAAAGTCGACGCGCCGAGTTCCGATCTGAGAGGCATTACCGCCGATCAGCGTACCTTGGGGCCCTGGCGGCAGCCCAGCTTTCGCAATTGTGATCGTTCTGCTCATGGCAATCGCAACATAGAGAAATCAGAGCGTCGGAATATTATGCAGACGCCTTCCAATGCGCCGGAGGCAAAAGAACTAGGACAATCGTATGAGCCGGGGACCTCAAGCGGTCCCATCGGAACCTCCCGGCTGCAGGCATAGTCTCAAAAAATTACGTTTACGCTTCTCCGGCGTCTTTCGCAGCAAGTGATCCGACGGCTGACCAATCCTGGTTTTCGCCGCCGTTGGCGAGCAGCGTCAAGAAGCGGTCGCGCAGCAGGCTCGCGAGCGGCAGAGGCACGCGCAGATCATGCCCTGCCTCGAGCGCCAGGCCGATATCTTTCAAGCCAAGCGGAGCAGCAAAACCCGCAGGCTCGAACTTGCCGCCGGCGATCAGTGTTCCATAGGTCTTGTAGACGGGCGCGCCAAAAAGCGTCGATGTCACAACTTCGAGATACTGGTGCTTGTCGACGCCCGCTTTGCCCACAAGTGCCATCGCTTCGCCGAGCGATTCAATCACGGTCGCGATGAGGAAATTGCCGCTGAGCTTGACGACGTTTGCGGCTTCCGCCTGGTCGGAAATCTTGAATGTTCGCTGCCCGATCGCATCAAGCAGCGGGGAGATCTTGTTGACGGCTTCGCTTTGTCCTGCCGCAACGACGAAGAGCTTCTTGGCCGCAGCGGCATCCGGGCGGCCGAACACGGGGGCGGCAACGTAGCGTTGACCAGCTTTGCCGTGGTCCTGAGCGAGCCTCCTCGAAAGGTCGACGCTGATCGTGCTCGACGAGATATGGGCCGCTCCCTTTTTCAATGAGGCGAGTATTCCGCCATCGCCGTAAACCGTGTCTGAGACGGCGTTGTCGTCCGCCAGCATGGTGAAGACGGCATCGCCCCCACAGGCGTCGCCTGGCGTTTCGGCGATCTTTGCGCCCTGCGACGCGAGCGCTTCGGCCTTGGAACGGGTCCGATTATAAACGGTGACATCGTGTCCGGCCTTGATGAGGTTGGCTGCGATGCCCGAGCCCATATGCCCCAGCCCGATAAAACCGACTTGCATGCATCCTCACAGCTTGGCTGTTGTCTGTCTGAATCGTGCGAAAAGCGCCATTTGTCGGCCACTTCAGGGCCGGAACGGGTATCTGGAGAGGCGGCATTGGCCCAAAAACTCTCGTGCCCGCCTAAACGTTATAATGCGCTCGCAAGACGCTGGCACGGAACGCTTTTCGAGGTTCCAGGTAAAAAGTTGATCGGCGGTGAAAAACTAGCGGTATCTATCTGGCTCCATGCGTGCTATCGATCTTTTATCGAACTTTGGCCGGATATTGCGAGGCACTCCGCCTCTGGCGCAGCCAAGCGCACAGACGTCTTTCCAAAATCGAACTACTGAGGTCAGCCCGTGCGCTCGCATGGACGCTAGGGCTGCACTCATACATCAGAGCCTAAAAAGGAACATTCTATGATCACGGGTACCGTGAAATTCTATAACGATCAGAAGGGCTTCGGCTTCATCGCGCCTGACCAGGGCGGCAATGATGTCTTCGTGCACGCGACCGCGCTTGAGCGCGCCGGCATGCGCGGCCTTTCCCAGGGCCAGAAGGTCGCTTTCGAAACCGAAACCGATCGTCGCTCTGGCAAGATCGCCGTTAGCGTCATCCAGAACGCTTAAGTGATTATTGCGCCGTAGGGCCGATGGCCCGCCGCGGCGGCTTTTTCGCTTTTTTGAACTGAATAAGGCCGCGGTTACGCTTTGCGTGACCGCGGCTTTTTTGCGCTCAGGCCATACCGCGCCGCAGATCTGGCGCCGCGGTGAGTTTGGCAATGGTCTCGCGCAGCGCCTCGTTCTCGGCACGGGCGTACGAGTCGGCCGCATGCCGGCCAAGCTTCTCCAATGTCTCCCGCTCGTTAGCATCGATCGCAGTGCCGGCCTCATGGGGGCCGTAAAGCGTCACCGCATACGCATGCACCCGGTTCGCCGCAGGAATGGCAAGGAGGGGCAGATCGAGCCCCGCCGGGAGACCACCTTTGGCGACGGCCGCTTTATCGAGAGTGCACGCGTCGCCCTTGAGCAGACGGCTGATCGTCGCCTCATCAAGCGCAAGATTCCGCGCGGCATCCTCACCCCAGCCGGCGCTCACCCCGAAGCGATGAAATCCGCTCTCCGTCGCACGGAAGGTTGCAGCCGATGACAGCTTCAAAACTCGGGCTACTCCGTCGGACAGGAGGCGGTCGATCTCGTGCGTCGTGCTCGCGCGCGACATGTGCTCCGCAATTTCCTCTTCGGCCCGGTCGAGGCCGCGATTAAAGAATTTATCCGCCAGTTCGACCGACCATTCGTGCAGCCTGCCGATCGCGAATAGCACCAGCGCACCGATGATGAGCCACGACCATCCCGGAAGCTCGAGCAGTTCGTGCAGATGCTCTCCCTGCTGATGAAGAAGCAGGGCCGGCAGGCTGGTCAGCAGCGCGAGGATCGTGACGCGCCTCAGAGGGATAGCTACGCTGACCACGCGCTGGCGGCGTATGGCTTCGACGACGAACAGGCACAGGATGCCGTTCACCAGATAGAACAGCCCCGCAACATCCTCGGGCATCACGAACCCGCTCCATTCAGGGAACAGCGTCGTGTATTCGTTGAGGTCGGCGATAACGAACGCCGGCAAACCGATCAACGCGCCCCACATCACCCATCTGAGACGCTGATTGTCCTTGGGCCTCAGCGACCGGCGCCGCTTCAGCAGGATGGCGACTGCGGCGGCGCTCACGATAATTCCGAAGAGGATCGTCGCGCGCGTCAGCAATTCGGTGTGGAAGCCGAACGCGTTGCCGTAAGCCGCCATCAGAACAACGGCAACGACCGCCGTGAGCGGCGGCAAGGCGCGCTCCAAACGGTCCCAAGGCGGTTGTATCGCGCCGGTCGGAGCCCGCATGACGAAGACCAGGAGGCCAGCGTATCCCACCGCCTGGGCAATGCTGCCGAGAGCATTCTGAGCCAAAAGCAGCAGAGGCCAGCGCTGCAAGTGCGCATAGAACTCGTAGGCTTGGCCCGGATTGAACCAGATTACATAGAGGAAGAATCCCCATGTCATGCGGTTTGGCCGCGTCCACACCAGCCAGCCGGCCGCGAGTATGACGGCGACGCTCGCAATCTGATCTAGGATCAATACGATGCGGGCAAACCAATTCGTCGGACGCGGTTCAGCGACGATCGTTACGTCTCGCGCGTCCTGGGCTCCGCCCGGCAAAAGACTGATTGTCGTCTGCCGCCCCGGCAAAACATATTCATTCCCTCCGACAGCTGCGATCGTGCTCGCGCAGACATAGGCATCGTAAGGAATGCAGCGCATTCGCGAAAAATCGAGGCGATCACCCGCGCGCACGCCGGCCTTCCATGCAGGCGATTGCAACTCGCTTCCGAACGGTCCGGAGACGTCGTAAATCAAACCGTTGCTGTCGGCATAAAAACCAAATGAGCCGAGCGGACGAACCACGCGCACGAAATCGGGAACGACCATCGCGAGGGCCCAGATCAGCAATGCGAGGAGCACCAGGCGCTGGCGTGTCATGACGCTACCAAGCGAAAGGTCTGCCGTTGCATGGATACCCGCCCAACGATCCGATCGGCCCCGATGGTAGGATGCACTCCGCGAGCTAGGCAAGCGGGGCGGCGTTTGCCGTCCAGACGGAGTTAACGGTTTCTCATTGGCGCCATGGCGCATTCAGAGACGGAGAACCTCAGCGATGGACATGTATTTGCATCCAAGCGTGCTCGATTTGGCGCTGCGTCTCCTTCTGACGCTGCTGGCGTGCATCCTTGTCGGCGTGAACAGGGAGGCCGCGGGCCACGGAGCTGGGCTGCGCACGATCGTCCTCGTCGGCTTGGCAGCGTGTATCGCAACCAGTCAGGCGAACATCTTGCTCGCCGTCACCGGCAAAACCGAAGGCATGTTCGCGACCATGGACGTGATGCGCCTTCCACTCGGCATTCTCACCGGCATCGGCTTCATTGGCGGCGGCGTTATCCTCAAGCGTGGTCACATCGTTTCTGGCATCACGACGGCGGCCACGATCTGGGCGGTGACAGTCATCGGCATCTGCTTCGGCGGCGGCCAATTGCTTCTCGGCGGGGCGGGCACATCCCTGATCGTTCTGACGCTGTTGGTCCTCCGATGGATCGATGTCCGCGTTCCGCGCGATCATCGGGGCGAACTCGTCGTCGCGTCGTATTTGAGCCAGCCTCCCTTTCCGGATCTGGCAGCGCATCTAAGCGGTACGGGTTACATCGCGCAATTCAGGTCGCTGAGCCGGGATGAGGATCCTGGCAAGACGCTGCTGACATTCGAGCTGCGCTGGACGCAGACGGAAGTTGAGAATCCGCCGCTCGAACTCCTGAATAGGCTCCAGCCGGATTACGAGGTGCGGTCCTTCGAGGTAATCAAAGAGTCGGATCACTGAAGCTGACTGCACACCTAACTGATATTGGCGTTCCGCAGGCGGAGCGCGTTCGCAATCACGCTGACTGACGATAGCGCCATCGCAGCCGCAGCAATGATGGGCGAGAGAAGCAGTCCGAAAACCGGGTACAGAATGCCCGCCGCAATCGGCACGCCCGCCGCGTTATAGATAAACGCGAAGAACAGGTTCTGCCGGATATTCGACATTGTCGCTTCGGAAAGTTTCCGCGTCCGCGCGATACCTTCGAGATCGCCTTTGACGAGGGTGACGCCCGCGCTTTCGATCGCAACATCCGTTCCTGTACCCATTGCGATACCGACATCGGCGGCGGCAAGCGCTGGCGCATCGTTGACGCCGTCGCCAGCCATCGCCACGGCGCGCCCCTTGTTCCGCAGATCAGAGACAAAGCTGGCCTTGTCTTCAGGCAGAACATCGGCCTGGACGTCATCGATGCCGAGCTTGGCGGCAACGGCCTTGGCGGTCGTCGCGTTATCGCCCGTCAGCATGACAATATGGACGCCGTCCTTCTGAAGCGTGCGCACGGCATTCGCGGTCGTGGCCTTGATTGGATCGGCGACTGCGATAATCCCGGCGGCTTGGCCGTCGATGGCAACAAACACCGCCGTCGCGCCATCGCTGCGAAGCTTCTCGGCATCCTGAGCAAAAGCTGTCGTATCGATCCTCATCTCCTCGAAGATCGTTCGATTGCCGATAACGACGCTGCGGTTGTCGACGACGCCAGACACGCCTTTGCCCGACGGAGATGAGAAGTCGCGAACGCCGGACAGCGCGAGATTGCGTTCGCGCGCCGCCGCGACAATGGCCGCGCCGAGCGGATGCTCGCTGGCGACTTCGAGACTGGCCGCGAGCCTGAGAAGATCGGCTTCTGATATGGACGGCGCTGCCTGGATCGCCGTCACAGTCGGCTTTCCCTCCGTCAGCGTTCCGGTCTTGTCGACGACGAGCGTATCGATCTTCTCCATGCGTTCGAGCGCCTCGGCGTTCTTGATCAGCACGCCCGAATGCGCGCCACGGCCGACGCCCACCATGATTGACATCGGCGTCGCAAGGCCGAGCGCGCACGGGCAGGCGATGATGAGCACGGAAACGGCAGCGATGAGCGCGTACGAGAACCGCGGCTCCGGGCCGAACGTCATCCAGGCGATGAACGCGAGCACCGCGATTGCAATGACGAGCGGCACGAACCATCCGGCGACTTGATCTGCGAGCCGCTGAATGGGGGCGCGGCTGCGCTGGGCTTCGGCCACCATCTGCACGATGCGCGCGAGCATCGTGTCCCGGCCGACCTTATCGGCTCGCATGATGAGCGCGCCCGATCCGTTGATCGTGCCGCCGATCACTTTCGCGCCGTTAGACTTCGAAACGGGGAGGGGCTCGCCCATCACCATAGATTCATCGACGTTGCTTTTGCCGTCGGTCACCGTGCCGTCGACGGCGATGCGCTCGCCGGGGCGCACACGCAGTTTCTCGCCAACGGCAATCGTTTCGATCGCCACCTCTTCGTCCGAGCCGTCGGCGTTGAGACGCCGCGCCGTCTTGGGAGCGAGATTGAGAAGCGCGCGAATGGCGCCACTCGTCTGCTCGCGCGCCCGCAGCTCCAACACCTGTCCCACGAGAACGAGCACCGTGATTACCGCCGCAGCCTCGAAGTATACCGGCACCGATCCGTCGGCTCCGCGCAGCGATGCGGGAAAGGCGCCGGGAAACAGCGTCGCCACGACGCTGTAGAGCCACGCTACGCCCGTTCCGAGCGCGATCAGCGTGAACATGTTGAGATTGCGCGTCTCGAGCGACTTCCAGGCGCGCTCGAAGAATGGATAGCCCGCCCACAGCACGACGGGTGTCGCCAGCACGAGCTGTAGCCAGTTGGAGGCCGTGGGACTGATGATGTGATGCAACGAAAAGAGATGGCTTCCCATCTCGAGGATGAAGACGGGAAGGGTGAGCGCCGCGCCGATCCACAGCCGGCGCGTCATATCTTCGAGTTCGGGGTTGGGTTCGGCCTCGGCAGTGATGAGTTCCGGCTCGAGCGCCATGCCGCAGATCGGGCAGGAGCCGGGGCCCTCTTGCCGGATCTCCGGATGCATCGGGCACGTGTAAATGGTGCCTGCGGGGACGGGCTCAGCCTTGGCGGTTTCCGGCTTCAGATATTTGAGCGGATCGGCGATGAACCGCTTCCGGCAACCCGCGCTGCAGAAGTAATAGGTCTGGCTTTCGTAATCCGCTTGATACTTCGCCGTGGCGATCTTGACGGTCATCCCGCACACCGGATCCTTCGCCGTGCCTTCAAGGCCGGGCGCTCCGTGTTGATCGGCGGCATGATTGTGCGCGCAGCAACTGTTGGCAGGAGTGCCGGGCTCATGCCCTGATCTCGGCGCGTCGGCGGTCATGATGACGTTCCTTGCTGAACTCGCGTGCTTGACGATAATACCCCCATAGGGTATCTCGTCAAGGCATGGAAAAACAATCGAAAGCCGCCTGCCTGAAGCGCCTGAGTCGTATCGAGGGCCAAGTCCGCGGCCTGTCGAAGATGGTGGAGGAGGGGCGCTACTGCATTGACGTGGTGACCCAGATCTCAGCGGTTCGGGCAGCACTCCGGCGCGTTGAAGAAGAAGTGTTGCGGGATCACGTCGCCCACTGTGTCGAACATGCAATCGCGAGCGGTGACACGGCCGATCAGCGCCGCAAGCTAGCCGAGCTGATGGACGTATTCGCGCGAAGCTCTCGATGACGCTGCAAATATGGCGATCATGAATGCGCTTCCTTTTGCGCAGCAGCCTGCAGCCCAATCAATCAACCCGCTGTCAATCCAAAAAGTTCGTAACGCGAGTTGAATTCGCGCGCCTGCTGGGCTGCCTTTAGTTTGCCACGCCTTCGGCCATTTCCCGCGCGAAGCTCCACCATGGAACCGGACCGGCTTCGTTCGTGTTGGGCGGTGCAAGTAAGCGACGGGTATGCGGGGATCATGAAAGCCATTCTCTTTGTCATCATCGCAGCGTCGGCCACCGCGGGCGCGTCGAGCCATGTATTCGCGCAGCAATGGAGTCCATGGGACGGCCCGAGACGCGCGCCGGTAGAAGTCCTACCCGACGAGGAAGATGATCTCTACGCTGGGCCTCGGTTCGAACGTGAGGACGACAGCTTCGAGGGCCCGCGCGCCGGCAATCAGCGCCGCTACCGCGACGACGACCCGCGCAGATACGATCCGCGCTACAACGGCGGTCCTGCTTACGGCGAATATGAACGAGAAGACCCGCGCGATGGCCGGCCCGTCGCGCGTGGGTATGTCAGCACGCCTCGCGGGGACTATTATCAGCGCCCTGACGCCGGCGATGATTACGGTGCCTGGGACGCTGCGCCGTCTGCGGATGAGGAGGCTCGTCTCAGCAAGTCTCCCGCGTGGAACGGAGGGCCAAAGCCCTACATCAAACCCGTCGCGCCTCCGCAAGTCGCCTTCAGCGGCCCGTATGCACCGGGCTCGGTCGTCATCGATACCAGCGCCCGCAAGCTCTACTACGTGCTGAGCGCGACGTCGGCCTATGCCTATCCGATCGGTGTCGGCCGCCAGGGGTTCACGTGGACGGGCAAGGAGAAGGTCTCACGCATCGCCGACTGGCCCGATTGGTATCCGCCGGCCGAGATGCGCCGCAGACGGCCCGAGCTGCCGCAGCGCATGCTGGGAGGCATCAAAAACCCGTTGGGTGCGAAGGCCATTTACCTCGGCAATACGCTGTACCGGATCCACGGCACTGACGATCCGAAATCCATCGGCAAGGCTGAATCGTCAGGATGCTTCCGCATGCTGAACGAGAACGTTCTGCATCTGGCGTCTCTCGTGCGCGTCGGGACCGAGGTGACTGTCGTGCGCTCGCTCGGGAACAAGATTGCCTCCAGCGCCAAGACGCCAGGATCAGAGTCAGCGCAGCGAGCCAGGACGACGCAAAGGACGACGCCCGCGCCGCGGACAATTCCACGCGGCGCGGTTCGTCCGGACGTCGGGGATGATGATTTTTATGATCCCTACAACGGCTGGCATTAAGCGCTTTGCGCGGCGTGGAGGGCCTTGAACTCCTCCATGCCGAGCATCCCGACGGGATTGAGATTATCGTCGAGGATTTCGTAGATGACGTCGCCGACGTTGCGATTGCTGAAGAAGGCAATCACGTCCTCATCGCCACCGCCTTCACGGTGGGGCTCGCCGTCGGCCTTGCCAACAACGTAGGCGCCCGTCGGACGGATTTCCTTCAGTTCTCCGTTCGCATTGTAAATGCGCAACTCGCCGCTGAGCGTCAGCGTGATGTAATCCGCTTTGTGCCGATGCAGCACGATCTGCGAATTGGCGTCGAACTTGAACAGGATGTCGACG
Organism: Hyphomicrobium sp.; assembly: GCF_035687085.1. GTDB lineage: Bacteria > Pseudomonadota > Alphaproteobacteria > Rhizobiales > Hyphomicrobiaceae > Hyphomicrobium_B. Next base: position 75,867 of record NZ_DASRYS010000017.1, read on the forward strand.
ATCCGCGCGGCCTCATCGACGGCGCAGATGTGGTAGGCAATGTGCGGAAACCCGTCGAGCGTGTACCACTTGATGTGCTCGTGGAAGGGGACGGAGATCTTGGGCGTTGCGTGCAGGATGTTCATCGTCATCGTTACTCCCGGCTGCAATTTTATCTGCGGACGCACCGGTGCTGGGCGCCCGTATAACGCCAACGTGACTTGAAGGCCTTGCTCCCGCTTGCCATTTTGCGCCAGCTTTGCGTGAATCTCCACCCTGGCGGCAGCAGAAATGGCACCACGTCTTTCCGGAGTTACCCGGGCCAGCTCACTCGGCCCCATCGGCGCGTTCATGAAAGACCGGGGCGGCTCGATCGAGCGCGTTCTTCGAAATTGCGATCTCCCATATGCAATTCTGGAGCAGCCCGAATTGATCGTGCCGCTGCGTGAGCAATTTCGCCTGCTCGAAAGGGCGGCTCGCGATACGGGTGATCCTTATTTTGGGGCTCGCCTCGGCCAAGCCGTAAAAAGCAAAGAGCTGAGCGCGTTCGGCGCCTGGGTCTGCAAGGCAGAGACGCTGGGTGACGCAATGACCCGCGCGCACGCCGGATTGAACGCGATGCTTCAGACATCCACCGTGCTGACGGTATCCCTGCATGGATCGCGGGCACGCTGGTCGATCGAATTCATTGAACCGGAAACAGAAGGGCGCCATCACAACGAATTTCTGGCGCTCGGCTACGCGATGGATATCGTCCGCGTCTACGCCGGACCGCATTGGCGTCCCGATCTTGTCATGACGGCGCTTCCCTCGGGCTCGCCGCGCTCTCCCCTGGAAGATATCTTTCAGAGCGAGATCTCGCATGGGCACGCGGTCCCAGCCATCGAGTTCCAGGCTTCGCTACTCGCGCATACCGTGCACACAGCGCAACTGATGCCTGGCCATATCGACGAGACCCGCGAACCTCCAATTCCCCGTCAGTCGGATGTTTTGGCGACGACGGCGGCCGTAACGGAACTTGCCCTGCAGGAGGGATATCCGCGTATCGATTGGGTCGCCGCCAAGCTCGGCACGACGTCGCGATCGCTGCAGCGCCGGTTGAGCGAATGCGGAACGTCATTCGCCGATCTTGTCGATGGGGTACTGAGCCGGCACGCGAAATCGCTGCTCCGGGACAGCGGGGCGAGCATCACCGACATTGCGCTGAAGCTTGGATATTCCGACCCTGCGCATTTCACTCGCGCGTTCCGCAGGTGGACGGGAACTTCACCCAGTGCCTACCGGCAGGCCGCGTCGGCTATTTGATTTACCCGCCAGAAGGCGGCTTCGGCCATGTCGTGAACGGCGCGCGGGCAAGGCTCGAATTCTCATAGCGCGGATCGTTTGTCACTTCGTCGCCAACCCAGTCCGGAAGCGTAATCGCCTGATCGGAGCTTTCCAATTCGATCTCGGCCATGACCAATCCGGCGTTCGCCCCTTCGAAAACATCCACCGTCCAGATGTCGCCCGCGAAGGGGACATCGTAGCGAACTTTTCGGATCGGTGCCTCGATACTGAACTGCCGGATCATCTCCGCGGCGTCAGCGGCCGGGATTTTGTATTCGTATTCATGGCGCGACAGGGTATCCTTTCCGCCCGCGCTCTTTAACGTGATGTAGCCGTTCTCGCCGTAAATGCGGACGCGCGCGTTGACGTGGGGCGTGCGGGCGAAATAACCCTGCTCGATAGGCGCGGAACCGATTTCTAATTGCCGCCATTCGTCATTGCGTACGATAAACTTTCTTTCGATTTCGAGTGGCATTGCGTGCCTCTAAGAGTTTGGTCGCTGCAATGCTCCGGCGCTTGAGGATAGGCGCTTAAGCACTCGTTTGAGCCAGACCAAAGCCTATCAGGATTGATCTCATGAAAGTAGACCTCACCAACAAGACAGCGGTTGTGACCGGCTCAACGGCAGGCATCGGATTGGCAATAGCAAAAGGCTTGGCGCAGGCGGGCTCGAAAGTTGTCATCAACGGCCGCAAGCAAGAAACCGTCGATAAAGGCGTGGCCGCCGTCCACGCCAGCGTGAAAGCGGCAGCGGTGTCGGGTGTCGCCGCAGACGTCTCGACAGCGGAAGGCTGTGCGGCTCTCATCAAAGCGGTGCCGTCAGCCGACATCCTGATCAATAACGCCGGTATCTTCGAGCCGATGCCGTTTTTCGAAATCACCGATGCCGACTGGACGCGGTACTTCGAGACGAACGTCATGTCGGGCATCCGCCTCTCGCGCGCGTACATGCCAGACATGCTCGAGCGGAACTGGGGGCGCGTCATTTTCATCTCGTCGGAATCGGGGGTGAACATTCCCGTGGAGATGATCCAGTACGGCCTCACCAAAACGGCGCAGCTGTCGCTGACGCAAGGGCTCGCGCAGCTGACGGCCGGAACGAACGTCACAGTGAATTCGGTGCTGCCGGGCCCGACGCGATCGGAGGGTGTCGAGGAATTCCTGAACGCTATGGCGAGAGCGGAAGGAAAGACAACGGAAGAGATGGCTGAATCCTTCGTTGCAGCACATCGGCCGGCATCGCTCCTCCGCCGTTTCGCGACCGTGGAAGAGGTGGCGAATATGGTCGTGTACGCAGCATCGAACGAAGCCTCGGCGACAAATGGCGCGGCTTTACGCGTTGAGGGCGGCATTCTGAGAACGATCGGATAAAACAAAAAAGAAAGCCGCCCGCAGCTGCGAGTGGGCGGCTCTCTTGGTGCGCAATTGAGCTGATTAGTTCGAGGGCGTATCGACCCTGACGCCCGGCGCTTCAACACGCGTTCCTTGGCCGTCCTTTTCAACGTGCGCAAACGGCGCGTCCACAGTGGTCTCGCCTGTGGCCTTGTTCCTCTCGACGCGTACGCCCGGTGCATCCACAAGCACCTCGGTCTGGGAACGCTGATACGCGGCGACGCCGCCGACGACGGCGACGACGGCCACAGCGCTCAACCCGATGTAGATCATGAGCTGGCGTGCTTCCATGGTGTCTCCGATTCCGTTTCGTAACAGTGACGGAAAACGCCCAAAAGCCGGAGAACGTTCCAGAGCGCACAGTTGGTTAAGGGGCGCGCGCAGTGGCAGAAACCTCGACGGTCGCGCTTCCGGCCGCCGTCGATTTCACCGTATAAACCTTGTTGTTTTCGGGGCTTACCCGCGCGATTTCCGTGGAGGTTAAAAAGAATCCACCACCTTTGGAGAAGACGATTTGTCCGGGCGAGCATGAGGTGAGAGCTGCCGACATCCCCGGTTTCAGCTCGCGGCTCTGGCCTCCGAACGAATAGCTGATCGCGTCCTTCGATTGGTTGATCACTTTGAACGCGTATCGTTCCGTCGCAGGGCGGCCGAAGAGTTCGACGGAAATGTATTTCGGCTTCGGTCCGGGTGCGCGCGCAACGCCAACGCCGACCTCGGTGGCGGAAGCCCGCAGGATATTCGCGCGATGCGGTGGAGAATTCATCCAGCCGGCGATGGCCTGAAGCGCAAGTGCGCCCGTGTCGAAGCCCTGTGCGCTCGCGTCCATCGCGAGATTTTCGGCGACCTCGCAATGCTTGTAGCCGGCGCCTTCTGCCCGTTGCGAAGGCGTTCGTCCATCCGCCGTATGGGAAAAGACGCCGCTCTGCGCAACCCGTTCAGCATAGGCCCGTGCCGCCCGCGCCAGTATGGCGTTGACCTTCAAGGGCGCGAGCTTCTGTTCCTGCCGCGCCTTGTTCGTGATTTCGACGATGTGCTGTTCGACCTGCGGCAGGTCGGGCACGAGAGCTGCCATGAGCTGGAAAGATCCCGATGAGCTTGAAAGCACTGCTGATCTAGCCTCGGGCGGGCCTCTACGCTACCGGGACCGGCCTGCGGCGAACCCTCTTTGTGGAGGCGTGGCCCGAGCGCATCGGGCGGCAAGCCAGATTGCGCGGAAATGGCGCGCCCGAACGATCCTCATAGGACGCAAGGTCGCTCAGGCTTGAGGGTACCCCAGAGGCGCTGTAGGGATGCGCCATGACCACAAAACCGATTCTGCCGGGCGAGGGCCCGATCGAGCCCGTCGAACTCCGGACCGCTCTCGAAGAGCGCTATCTGGCATATGCTCTGTCGACGATCATGCATCGCGCGCTCCCCGACGTGCGCGACGGTCTGAAGCCCGTCCATCGCCGCATTCTCTATGCGATGCGCGAGCTGCGCCTCAATCCGGAAGGCGGCTTCATCAAGTGCGCCAAGATCGTTGGCGAGGTCATGGGTGATTACCATCCCCACGGCAACCACGCGATCTATGATGCGCTCGCGCGTCTCGCGCAGGATTTCGCCGTGCGCTATCCGCTCGTCGATGGACAGGGCAACTTCGGCAACATCGACGGCGATAACCCGGCGGCCGAGCGCTACACCGAAGCGCGCATGACCGAGACGGCGGCCTTCATCCTCGAAGGCATCGACCAGGAGACGGTCGACTTCCGCCCGAACTACGACGGCCGCGTCGAAGAACCCGTCGTGCTGCCGGCGGCGTTTCCAAACCTGCTCGCGAACGGCTCGACCGGCATCGCGGTCGGCATGGCGACCAGCATTCCGCCCCACAACGCCGATGAGCTGTGCCAGGCGCTTCTGCACCTGATCAAGCATCCCAACGCGACGATCGACAAACTCGTCGAGATGATTCCGGGGCCTGATTTCCCAACCGGCGGCGTCATCGTCGAACCGCGCGAGCAGATCCTCGAAGCCTATAAGACCGGCCGCGGTGGTTTCCGCGTCCGCGCCAGGTGGCACAAGGAAGAGACCACGCGCGGCGGCTATCAGATCGTCGTGACCGAGGTTCCCTACGGCGTTCAGAAGGCGAAGCTCGTCGAGAAAATCGCCGATCTGATGAGCGAGAAGAAGCTGCCGCTTCTCGGCGATGTTCGCGACGAGAGCGCGGAAGAAATCCGCCTCGTGCTCGAGCCGAAAAGCCGTACGGTCGATCCTGTTCTGCTGATGGAAAGCATGTTCCGGCTGACGGAACTCGATGTTCGCATCAGCCTCAACATGAACGTGCTTTCGGCCGGCCAGATCCCGAACGTCCTCAATCTTCGGGATGTGCTCTGGCAATGGCTTGAGCACCGCATCGAAGTTCTCGTTCGCCGTTCGCGCCACCGGTTGAGCAAGATCGAGCATCGCCTCGAAGTTCTCGACGGCTATCTGATCGCCTACCTCAACATCGATGAGGTGATCCGGATCATCCGTCGCGAGGATGATCCCAAGGCCAAGCTGATTTCGAAGTTCGGCCTCAGCGAAGTCCAGGCAGAAGCCATTCTGAACCTGCGGCTGCGTTCGCTGTCGAAGCTCGAGGAAGTCGAGATCCGCGCCGAGCACGACAAGCTCTCCAAGGAGCGCCGCGACCTCAAGCAGCTTCTGAAATCGGAAGAGCTGCAGTGGGAGCGCGTGGCCTCAGAGGTCAAGTCGACGCGCGAGACCTATTCGAAGAAGACTGCGCTTGGTAAGCGCCGCTCCACGTTTGAGGATGCGCCGGCCGTCGATCTCGACCTCGCGGCAGCGCTCGTTGAGAAGGAGCCGGTCACCGTCATCCTGTCGGAGAAGGGCTGGGTCCGCGCCTTGAAGGGCCACCAGGATGACCTGTCCAAGCTCGACTTCAAACAGGGCGACGAACTCAAACGGGCGATCAAGGCCTTCACGACCGACAAGCTCGTCCTGTTCGCGACGAATGGCCGGTTCTTCACGCTCGAGACGGGTTCGCTTCCCGGTGGCCGCGGCCACGGCGAACCGTTGCGGCTCATGATCGATCTTGAAGAAAATCACGATGTCGCGGAAGTGTTCGTCCACGATCCGTCGCGAAAGCTGCTCGTCGCGTCAACCGGCGGCTATGGCTTCATGGTGCCGGAGGCCGAGGTCATCGCTGCAACGCGCAAGGGCAAGCAGATTCTCAACGTTTCCGAGCCCGAGGAGGCGCGCGTCTGCGTTCCGGTCGAGGGTGATCACGTCGCCACGATTGGCGAAAACCGCAAGCTGCTGATCTTCAAGCTCGATGAGGTCAACGAGATGACGCGCGGTAAGGGTGTCATTCTCCAGCGCTTCAAGGATGGCGCGCTGTCCGACATCCGCGTCTTCAAGAAGTCGGCCGGCTTGAGCTGGCTCGACAGCGCGGGCCGCGAATTTACCTTGTCCTGGAGCGACCTGAAGGAGTGGGTGGGCGAGCGTGCGCAAGCCGGGCGGGTAGCGCCCAAGGGTTTCCCACGATCCAATTCCTTCGGGCCGCGCTTTTAGTTTGCGATGTTGATCGCCCGCGCTTGTCGCGGTGCTTGAGCGAAGCTAGGACTGCCTGCCATGGGCGGGTTCATAGCACGGGCGGTCATCGCCGCAGGATTAGGTCTTGCAATCGCCTCGTCGTGTCCGGAAGTGCGGGCAGGCGAGGCGACGCAGTCATGCACGAAGGAAGACTTCGAGGCCGTCGTCGAGGCAGCCTCAGGCAGCCTGCGGGACCTCAACATTCAAAACCGTCCTATCTTTCAGGAAAAGCTGCGTGAGCTGAAAGCCAAACGCCACTGGACGAACGACGAGTTCATCGTGCAGGCCCGGCCGTTCGTAAAAGACGAGAAGATGGACGTCTACGACAAGACGGCCAGCGAATTGCTGGCGGCCATTGCCTCCATGGGCCAGGAGGGGGCCTCGGCGGCCTCCCCAAATTGCGACCAGCTCGTCGGGCTTCGCCAGCGCATGAAGCTGCTGGTCGATACACAGTCGGCCAAGTGGTTTTATATGTTCGAGAAGCTCGATGCCGAACTCGCGAAATAAGGACGTCCGGCGTCAGCCCTCGTCGGCCCCTGGAACGCGTTCCCACCTGTCGGGCCCCAACCGCTCCTGCGGTTTGAAGCGCGTCTTGTAGGCCATCTTCCGCGAGCCATCGATCCAGTAGCCGAGATAGACGTGCGGAAGTCCGATGCGCCGCGCGAACGCGATGTGCTCCAGGATCATGTACGTGCCGAGGCCCGCCTCCGCATCTGCAGGATCATAGAAGCTGTAGACCATCGAAATACCGTCGCTCAGCCGGTCGCACAACGCCACGGCCTTGAGCGGCCAGGAGTCGAAGTCGAGGTCGGTCGCGTCAGCTGGCTTCTGCCGGTACTCGGTGAGAAACGTCTCGATGACGGTATCTTCAACCATCATGCGATAGTCGAGGATCGTCATGTCGGCCATGCCGCCATCGCTGTGGCGCGCATCGATGTAGGAGCGGAAGAGCTTAAACTGCTCCATCGTCGGCGTGGCCGCCGTACGCTGCGCGACGAGCGAGGAGTTACGATTCCAGCTGCGCCGCATGGAGCGATCGGGCTTGAACTCGTCGACCAGTACACGCACGGAGACGCAGGCTTGGCAGCCCTCGCAGTAGGGCACATAGGCGATATTTTGACTACGGCGAAATCCGGTAGTCAGAAGCCGGTCGACCAGTTCCGGCGGCTTGTCATGGGTCAGATGCGTGAAGAGTTTACGCTCAAGCCGGCCTGCTAGGTAAGGGCAGGGCTGGGGAGCGGTCACGTAGAACTCTGGAAACTTCTTTTGCTGCTCCGTCATTCAGACGCGTCCCTCGGGCTCGAACCGATCAATGATGATTGGAGTATGGACAGACCAAATTCAAGCTATCGGAGATAACAACGCCGCACCAAGCAGAAACCGTCGGCAAATTTATCCAATTGCTTCAGAAATCGTCAGTTGTTTCAAAAACCGATGAACCGGGGCGAGCAAAACCCCCTGGTATTTTAAGAGCAAAACGAGCGGGCTGCCTGAAAGGACTTCCGAGCACCTGCGCCTCCTGACCACCGGACCAGCCGAGAAAGTCGTTCAGCGGAAAAATCGTTCCGCGGCGCAAACAAAATGCCTGTGGCAAAACCACGAGGGTCTCGCCAGGCTAAAAACTCAGTGGGCTGATATTTGTAAACGCCTCAAACCTTGAGCGCCGGCTGCTCAGGCTGGGGCATCCGGGTATCATCCGCGCCGACTTGGCTCGCGAGCGCATAGAGCGTGCAGGCGAAGACGACAGCTACCGTGAGAATGCTGATCCAGAGCGCCGAGCGCCGAACGAACCAACCGACCGTCGGGGTAGATGCACGCACGTCATCGAATGCCGCGTTTTGGGCTGCCTCAGCCCCTTGAGTAATCATATTTCGATCTGCCGCCTTACAAAGCTCGCCCCTGCGACTCACCCGGTCACATCGCTCCGACACCCCGCCTTGCACAAGTTCGGCGAGCGTCGGTTCAGCAAAAATCGAATCAATGTTGCCGGCGCGCTGCTTATCTACCGGCAGTACATATCCTGACAAGGCCTAAGTGTGGCGTAATCGGTACAACTCGGAGGTCAGCCGCGTTCTATGGGTTACATCACGGAGAGAAAATTTCCCATGACTGCAATTTGGGCAGGGGCTGCGACAGCCGTGTTCTTGTGCAATGCATTATTTCCTTCATACTTTGCCCATTCTCCCTGCGAATGAACAAAAAGCAGACTTGAGGAAACCGCCCAGGGCTTACCGGACCGCTTTAACGAGTGGTCAGCCGACCGACACCTGGAGGTCCTATGATTGAGCTTGTCCTAGCCGTTTGCATGGTTGATCAGCCGACGCGTTGCAGGAATATCACGCTGACCTTCGAAGGCGATCGAGTCAGCGCGCAGCAGTGCATGTCGAATGGCCAGATCGAAATGGCCCGGTGGGCCGGTGAGCATCCGAACTGGGTCATCCAGAAGTGGCACTGCGGAATTGCTGGGCAGTTCGCAAAGCTTTAACCTCTTAGAGGCTGCCGGCCGAGACTTTGCCAAGCGTCGTCACGGCGCGCCGGCGGCCTAGAACCGCTTGATCGAGGCATCCGTGGCGGGCCGGTGCTTTAGGCCTGCCGATGCCGCACCTTTTTCGGTGATCCGGCAACCCGATCGGCCTGCTGCGGCCGTGTGAGGGGAGGGCCAAGTTCCCCTAAAGCTCCAACCGCTCAAAAGATTGTCCAAAAGAGTTCGCCCGGTCTTCACGTCTGGCCACAAGGACAGATATGAAGCGGCACGACCCTCGTTATGGGGTTGAAGCCGTCAGGCCTTCTCGCCAACATCTGGCGGCCCGTAAAGTGCGGGAGGGCTTCCGCCCATGACGATCAACGAAGCATCTAGAAAGTGGCAATCTAGCAAGCAGCTGGCTTCTGCCCTGTTTGGAATTACGGCCGGGAAGGGATCATGAACCATCAGCTTGTCCTCCAATTTCAGGGTGACGACGACGACACTCTCGAGAGGGTCATCGCGCTTGAGGATCGCCTGATTGAAGTCCTGGGCAGCTCCACCGCGGCCGAAGTCGATGGTCATGAGCCCGGCGACGGCGTCATCAATCTCATCCTGCTCGCCAAGAACGCCGCCAAGGTCTGGGAAAAGATCGAGCCGGTCGTTGAGGATGCCTCCGACGAACTGGACATCAACGCCGTGGCTTTTCGCAATCTCGATTCCGAAGAGTTCACGGTGCTCTGGCCGGTCGACTACGAGGGCGAGTTCGAACTCGCCTGAAGCCGGCCAGCCGTCCCGCTAGCGGGCTTTCACGTAGGAGCCAGGCGCGTCCTCGATCGCGCCGAGCTTCGCCCCAGGAACGCGGGCAGGAACCCAGCCACCCGACTGCTGCGACAACCAATCGATCCAGTAGGGCCACCATGAGCCCGGATGCTCAGTCGCGGATGCTTCCCACTCCGCGACGCTCGTCATCGCCGTGCCGCCGGTCCAGTACTGATATTTGACCTTCTCCGGCGGATTGACGACGCCCGCGATATGGCCCGATCCGGCGAGCACGAACTCGACCGGCCCTCCGAACATCTGGATCCCGCGGAAGACAGACGGCGCCGGCGCAATGTGATCCTCGCGCGTTGCCACTGAGAAGATCGGCAGCGTCACCTTCTTGAGGTCGAGCTTGATGCCGCCGATCGTCATCTCGCCCTTTGCGAGCCGGTTCTCGTTGTAGAATTCGCGCAGGTAATATTTGTGGTTGGCCGCCGCCATCCGCGTCGAATCCTGGTTCCAGTACAACAGATCGAACGGAAACGGCTTTTTGCCCAGCAGGTAGTTGTTGACGACGTACGGCCAGATGAGGTCGCGCGGCCGCATCATGTTGAACACGTTTGCCATGCGCGAACCGTCGAGAAAACCGCGCTCGGTCATGAGCACCTCGAGGCTCGCCAGCTGCATGTCGTCGGTGAAGAGCAAGAGATCGCCGGCCAGCGAGAAATCGACCTGCGTCGTCAGCAGCGAGCAGCATTGAAACGGCTCTTCGCCGCGCTGGGCGAGATAGGCTAACCCGGTGGCGAGCGCGGTGCCGCCGACGCAATAGCCGAGCGCGTTGATCTTCTCGACGCCGGTTTCCTCCTGCACGGCGCGGACCGCTTCGAGAATGCCTTCGAGCACGTAGTCTTCAAAGGTCTTCTCAGCGAGCCGCTCGTCCGGATTGACCCAAGACACGACGAAGACCGTGAAGCCCTGGTCCACGACGTACTTGATGAGGCTCTTCGACGAGGTGAGATCGAGAATGTAATATTTATTGATCCACGGCGGCACCATGATCAAAGGCCGTGTGCGCACCTTCTCGGTCGTCGGTGTGTACTGAATGAGCTGCAGCAGCTCGTTCTGGAACACGACTTTGCCAGGCGTCGTAGCTAAGTTGCGGCCGAGTTCGAAGGCGTTTGCGTCCGTCTGGCTAATCTTCATGAGATCGCCGGACCGTTCCAGGTCCGCCGCCAACAGATCCGCGCCATCGAGCAGGTTCTGCGCGTTGGTCGCAATCGTCTGCCGCAGTACTTCCGGATTGGTTACGGGAAAGTTCGACGGCGAATAGGCGCTCGTCAGCTGCCGCAGATAGAACTCGGCGCGATGGCGCTCATAGGGCGCAAGATCAGGCGTCGCAGCCAACTGGTCCTCCGCCCACTTGCAGGCGAGCAGATAGGCCTGCTTGCAGAAGTCGAAGAACGGGTTCTTGTCCCAGTCCGGGTCCTTGAACCGGTTGTCGCCGGGGGCGGGTGCGATGAGCGGGGGTATAGGAGCGCCCATCATCCGGATGAACACGTTGTTCCAGAGCGCGGCGAATTGCCTGACGAACTCGGCCTGGGCCTCCGAAAGCTTGACCGGGTCGGATAGCCATTTCCTCACCAGCGCCGAAACCGTCTCCGTCGCCGCGGAAAACTCGCTCGCCGGCGTGTAGGGCCCGAGCTTTGCGTCTGGACGCTCGGCAAGCTGAGCAAAAGCGGCGCTACCCCGTTCGAAGGCTTTGAGCAGGTTCGAGGCAAACGCCTCCGGGTCCGAAATGTAGTAGGCAGAAAAGAACGGCGGCAACTCGTGGCTGTCTTGCGGCATGGCGACTTTAGAAGCTTTCTGTTCTTCCCGTTGACGCACGGCTGGGGCCCGTTGTGCCGAGTGGTCCCTGACTCTGCCGTCAAGGCAAAGGTTGAATCAAGGGCGAATCGGACCAGCCGGAACGACCACTAGGTAAGCGCACGTGGCGTCATCATGACCGCGTCATGTTTACTCCCGCGCTGCAAAAAGCGGACGGCAAAAGGGGACCATTTCCGGGTATTGCGCGTTGCGGCGCCCTGCAGACTGGACGCGGCGTACAGGGCGAGCGTAAAGAGGCAACGCCGGGCCTGACAGCCACCAGTGCCCGGTCCGCGTTTGCCTCCAAAGCAGCACTTTGGAGGCATGCGGAGCCGGTACGAACGGCCGTTTTGCTGCGGCGCCGAGGGGTAAAGATCTTTGAACGAAGAGTTCCACCGCATTAAGCGCCTGCCTCCCTACGTCTTTGCGGAAGTGAACCGCCTGAAGGCGGCGGCGCGCGCCCGCGGTGCCGACATCATTGATCTTGGTATGGGCAACCCGGATATGCCCACGCCCAAGCATATCGTCGACAAGCTTGTCGAAACGATCAGCAAGCCGCGCACGCATCGCTATTCGGCATCCAAGGGCATCCCTGGATTGCGTAAGGCCCAGGCCGCCTATTACGACCGCCGGTTCGGCGTGAAGCTCGACCCCGAAACCGAGATCGTGGCGACGCTGGGCTCGAAGGAAGGTTTTGCAAATATCGCGCAGGCGATTGCAGCGCCCGGCGACGTGGTGCTGGTGCCGAACCCGACCTATCCGATCCACACCTTCGGCTTCCTGATTGCCGGCGCGTCTGTGCGCCATCTGCCGGCGAGCAACGGCGATGATTTCCTTCGCGCCATCGAGCATGCGGTGAAGCATACGATCCCCAAGCCCTTGGCGGTCGTGATGTCGTTCCCGTCCAATCCGACGGCCATGGTGGTCGGCCTCGACTTCTACAAAGAGGCGGTCGCGCTCGCCAAGAAGCTCGACATCATCATCCTGTCCGACATCGCCTATGCCGAGCTCTATTACGACAATGAGCCCCCGCCCTCGATCTTTCAGGTGCCGGGCGCAAAAGACATCGCCGTCGAATTCACCTCGCTGTCGAAGACCTACAACATGCCCGGGTGGCGCATGGGCTTCGCGGTCGGCAACGAACGCCTGATCGGCGCGCTGGCGCGTGTGAAATCGTATCTCGACTACGGCGCGTTCACGCCGATCCAGGTCGCAGCGGCTGCCGCGCTCAACGGACCGCAGGAGTGCGTCGAGGAAATTCGCGCGATGTACAAGAACCGTCGCGACGTCCTTGTCGAAAGCTTCGGCAAGGCGGGCTTCCCCGTTCCGCCGCCGCCTGCAACCATGTTTGCCTGGGCGCCGGTACCGGAGCGTTATCGCGACATGGGCTCGGTTGAGTTCTCGAAAATGCTCATCGAAAAGGCCGATGTCGCCGTTTCACCCGGTGTCGGCTTCGGCGAATATGGCGAAGGCTTCATCCGCATCGCGCTCGTCGAGAACGAGCAGCGCATTCGCCAGGCTGCGCGGTCGATCAAGAAGCTCTTCTCGGAATCCGCCGAGCCCTCGCAAAACGTTTCCAATCCTAGAAAATCCGCTAGCCGATAATCATCACAATGGAACCTCTCACACTTGGTATAGCCGGACTGGGCACGGTTGGCGGTGGCCTGCTGGGACTGCTTCAGGCCAATGGTCCGCATCTCGCCAACATCATCGGCCGCGAAATTCGCATCACCGGGATCTCCGCGCGTAACCACGCCAAGGGACGCGGCATCGCCGTTGACGGCGTTCAATGGTTTCACGATCCCGTCGCACTCGCACGCGATCCGTCGAACCAGGTCTTCGTCGAGCTGATCGGCGGCGAAGACGGCGTGGCGAAAGATGCAGTCGAAGCCGCACTCAATGCCAAAAAACACGTCGTGACGGCGAATAAGGCGCTCCTTGCCAAGCACGGCATCGAGCTTGCGCGGCTCGCGGAGAAGAACGGGGTTGCCTTGAACTTCGAGGCGGCCGTCGCCGGCGGTATTCCCGTCATCAAGACGCTGCGCGAAGCGCTCGGCGCCAACCGCGTCAAGCGCGTCTACGGCATCTTGAATGGCACCTGCAACTATATCCTGACGCAGATGCAGAGCGAGAAGCGCACGTTCGACGATGTGCTGAAGGAAGCGCAAGCGCTGGGCTATGCCGAAGCCGATCCGACGTTCGACATCGGCGGCTTCGATGCCGCGCACAAGCTCGCGCTGTTGACGAGCCTTGCCTTCGGAACGCGCGTCGCCTTCGAGCAAATCCATGTCGAAGGCATTCAGTCGATCACGCAAGCCGATATCGAGGCAGCCGATAGCCTCGGCTATCGCATCAAGCTGCTCGGCGTTGCGATGGAGACCGAAAGCGGCATCGAGGCGCGTGTCTCGCCCGTCCTGATCAACAAGGACTCGGCAATCGCAGAAGTCTCCGGCGTGACCAACGCCGTCGCGATCGACGGCGATTTCTCCGGCAACATCCTGCTCGTGGGCCCAGGCGCCGGCGCCAAGCCGACGGCATCAGCGGTCGCCGGCGATATCCTCGACATCGCGCGCGGTCTCGTCGTGCCGCCGTTCGTAACGCCTGTTGCGCAGCTGAAGGCGCATCGCCGCGCCAAGCTCGATCAGCATTACGGCTCGTACTACGTCAGGCTCGCGCTCTACGATAAGCCCGGCGCCATGGCGCACGTCGCCAAGAGCATGGGCGACCAGGACATTTCGCTGGAAAGCATCGTGCAGCATCGTCCGCAGACGTTGCACGCGCCATCCGCGGGCGCACGCGCGCCGAAGAATGCCGATCAGCCGGTCATCATCATCACGCATGAAACGACCGAAGAAGCGATGCGCCGGGCGCTCGAAACCATCGAGAAGGATGGCAACGTCACGGAACGCCCGCAGATGATCCGCATCGAAGAGCTTTGATTTTCCCCTTAGGCCCCCGCTTTGGAAGGACACCATCATGAGCAGAGCTGAGCAATCGAACGGTACGCACGGGCCGGGTCTCGATCGGATTTTAGTGCTCGAGCTCGCGCGCGTCACCGAAGCCGCAGCAATCGCCGCGGCGCACCTGCGTGGGCGCGGCAACGAGAAAGCAGCCGACAAGGCTGCCGTCGATGCCATGCGCCGTGAGCTTGGCCGCGTCGAAATCAGAGGCACGGTCGTCATCGGCGAAGGCGAGATGGACGAAGCGCCGATGCTCTACATCGGCGAGAAGGTCGGCACCGGTGATGGTCCCGAAGTCGATATCGCGGTCGATCCGCTTGAAGGTACGACCATCTGCGCAAAGTCGATGCCGAACGCGCTTGCTGTGTTGGCAATCGCAGAGAAGGGCGGTCTGCTCCACGCGCCCGACATGTACATGAACAAGATCGCCGTTGGCCCGGGATATCCAGAAGGCGTCGTCGATCTCGATGCATCGCCCGCTGAGAACTTGAACGCGCTCGCCAAGGCGAAGGGCGTGCCGATCAACGAGATCATGGCTTGCATCCTCGATCGCCCCCGCCACGCCGAATTGATCCGCGCCGTCCGCGAAGCCGGTGCCGGTGTGTCTCTCATTCCTGACGGTGACATCGCCGGAGTAATCTGGACCACGGACCCGAAGGAAACGGGCATCGATATCTACATGGGCTCTGGCGGTGCACCGGAAGGCGTGCTGGCAGCCGCAGCACTGCGCTGCATCGGCGGCCAGATCCAGGGCCGTCTCATCCCGATGAAGGACGAAGAGCGCGAGCGCGCCGAGAAGATGGGCATTTCCGACATCAATCGAAAGTTCAAGCTCGAAGACATGGCGTCCGCCGACGTCGTCTTCTCCGCGACCGGCGTGACCGACGGCTCGCTCCTGAAGGGCGTCCGCATCAGCGGCGACTACGCCGAGACCGAAACGGTCGTGATGCGCGCCAAGACGGGCACCGTCCGCCGCATCAAGTCGAGGGTCCGCAACGTCGGAACGCGCTTCGTCTAAGCCGGGCAGGTGGCCCTGCGCTCGTATTGCAGTGGATACAACGCGAGCGCGGCCGCCGGATAGACCGAATCGACCTACAAGCTGATTCAAAATTCAAATGCGCACGGCGGTCTCGGACAGTGGGGCCGCCGTGCGCACACAATGAATCGGAGTAGTCGATTGCGCACCAATCTCGCGACCATTGAGCTGGATGTCGGCGCGGAGCGTGCCTTTCTCGGCGTCGAGAAAAGCGCTCGCGGGTACGCTTGGCGCGAGCGCCTGCCCCCGCACTTGAGGCCGCTCGGCACGGCCATCAGTCAGCGCCACGGATTGCCCGACCTGATGGGCCGTGTGCTCGCGGCTCGAGGCGTCCAACTCGATGATGTTCCGACCTTCCTCGATCCGACACTCAAAGCCCTGATGCCGGACCCAAGTTCGCTGCGCGATATGGAGAAGGCAGCAGCGCGCCTCTCCGATGCGATACAGGCGAAACAGAACGTCGCGATCTTCGGCGACTACGACGTCGATGGCGCGTGCTCATCCGCGCTCATGAAGCGCTTCCTCGAACATCATGACACGCCCGCGCGCATCTACATCCCGGATCGCATTTTCGAAGGCTACGGCCCGAACGCCGCCGCCATCGAAACGCTCGTCAACGAGGGCGCCCGGCTCATCGTCACCGTTGACTGCGGAACGACAAGCCACGAGCCGCTCGCAGTCGCGCGCAGGCTCGGCGCCGATGTCGTCATTATTGACCACCATCAGGCCGACGAGCGGTTGCCCGAGGTCCAGGCCGTCGTCAATCCGAACCGCCAGGACGACATCTCGGGGCAGGGGATGCTGTGCGCGGCTGGCGTCGTGTTCCTCGTGCTCGTCGCGACAGCCCGCGAACTGCGCCGGCGCGGATATTATGCGGCCACGCGCGAACCGGATCTGCTGGCTCTGCTCGATCTCGTGGCGCTGGCGACGGTCGCCGACGTCGTGCCGCTCGTCGGTCTCAACCGCGCTTACGTGAAAAAGGGCCTCACCGTCATGCGCGCGCGGGAGAACGTGGGTCTCACCGCATTGGCCGACGCAGCCGGCCTCACGGTGCCGCCGACGCCCTATCATCTGGGTTACATCTTGGGGCCGCGCATCAACGCTGGCGGCCGCATTGGCAACGCGGCGCTCGGCGCGACGCTGCTCTCGACATCCGATCCCGTCGAAGCCCAACGCATCGCCGAGCTGCTCAACCGCCTCAACAAGGAACGCAAGGACATCGAAACGCTGGTGCTGGAGGAAGCGCTCGCGCTCGCCGATCGCCAGGTCAGCGACGATCCCACGCGCGCGCTTCTCATCGTTGCCTCGGAGACGTGGCACAAGGGTGTCGTCGGTCTCGTGGCAAGCCGCCTTGTCGAACGGTTCCGTCGGCCCGCCTGCGTCATCGCATGGGAAGAAACGGCCTTCGGTACCGGCTCGCTACGGTCTGTTCCCGGCGTTGATCTTGGCGCTGCCATTCGCGCAGCGGTCACCGCAGGCCTGCTGGCGAAGGGCGGCGGACACGCCATGGCCGCGGGCCTCACCGTCGCCAGAGACGGCCTCGCGGCTCTCGAGCAGTTCATGCTCACGCACCTTGGGCAAGCAGCTCAAGGCGTAGGCGACACGGCCCATCTCGATATCGACGCCACGATCGTCGCCTCCGGCGCGACGCGCGAGCTGATGGACCTGATCGAACGCGTGAGCCCCTTTGGTCAGGGCAACTCGGAAGCCCGTTTCGCGTTGCCGGCGCACCGGGTCAAGTTCGGCAAGCTGATCGGTGAATCGCACATTCGCGTCATTCTCGAAGGCGGTGACGGCTGTCGCCTGGACGGTGTCGCATTTCGGGCCGCCGGGCAGCCGCTGGGCGATCTTTTGATGTCGGCGAGCGGGATGCCTCTCCATGTCGCCGGCCATTTGCGGCTCGACACATGGGGTGGCCGCGAGCGCATCGAACTGCAAATCGAGGACGCCGCCGACCCTCGTGCCCAGTAAAATTGGCCTGCGGCGTCAGGTGCCTATCCTGTCGCAGGAAATCATCGCGCACTCGGCTTGCCAAACGCGGTGAAAGCCGATTATAGGGAACCCTTGTCGCCGACGGCCGCTCCCTTCGTCTATCGGTTAGGACGTCAGATTTTCATTCTGAAAAGAGGGGTTCGATTCCCCTAGGGAGCGCCAGCGCGCGACGTGATTTCTCAAATCACTTTCGCGATCGTGCCTGCGATATATCGCGGAGCATTGCAGGAGCATTGCATTCGTGCGCTTCGGTGGATGACCAGCTGCTGGCGCCGCGCTCACCGGAACATTGCACATTCCAAATAGCGTCCCGCTACCGAACCATAGGGTCGCGTTAGGCTCATGCGGGTTTCGTGAGCGGCACAAGCCTTCCGAATTTCGTAACGCAGCCCGCCAGTCCGCGTAGATGAAAACGCGAACGTGATTGGCGCTCCTGTTCGCAGCTACCCAGATGCACCGTGTCGATGTGATCGCGGCACAGCCGGCGCTCGCGTGCCGATCATGGCGCCTTTCGCCGCCCCATAGCTTCGTTGGTACGCTGCCGGTCCGCCGCGACGCAGGATGCAAAGGAGATTCCAATGGCAACGTACATCGCATTTGGGAACTTCACGGATCATGGCATTCGCTACGCAAAGGATTCTCCCAAAAGGAAGGAAGAATTCAAGGAAATGGCGAAGAAGCTGGGAGTGACGGTCAAGGATGTGTACTGGACTCTCGGGCATTTCGACATCGTCCTGATCATGGAGGCACCGGATGATGCCGTGGCTGCCGAACTCGGCCTGAACCTTGGCAGGCTGGGGAATGTCCGCACTGAAACAATGCGGGCATTTGGACCTGGCGAAGTCACCAAGCTACTCGAAAAAATGACCTGACTTTGCAGCGGGCTGGGTTCGTGAAAGATGCGGCTCGGTCTGCTGAAGAATTCGCAAGAGCCAAAGCAATGATGGCGTTCTGCCGTCACGCACGCCTTGCACTCGCACGCTAATACGGGTATATACCCGCATTATGGACACCAAGTGCTACTGCATCTCGCTTCGTAAAGCTGAGCGAAAACTGACATCGGTATACGACGACGCCTTAAAGCCCGTCGGGGTCAACGTTGCGCAATTCAGCCTCCTCCGGACGATTGAAAGGGAAGGGCCGGTCTCGCTGAGTAAGATCGGCCGGCTGGTGGAGCTGGATCGTTCGACGGTCGGCCGAAATATCAAAGTCCTCGAGCGCATGGGTGTTGCGAAGACGATTCATGGCGATGATCAGCGCGAGGCGGTTGTCGAGCTTACAGTTCGCGGAAGACATATTCTTAACGAGGGGGCACCGCTGTGGACCCAAGCGCAGAGATTAGTGGAGAAGAAGCTGGGCGCTGCTGGCGCCAAGCAGCTGAGGACGCTCCTTCAGACACTCTAAAGACGCCCCAATCGTAACTACGATTACCCCCAGAATTGAACGGTCAGGAGTCGCGATGCTCTCCACCCGCCTAGCTGCATGGCTGGACTCGCGGAACATCCACTACGGGTGGGTCGTCGCCGCGACGACGTTTCTGACTATGCTGGCGACCGCTGGAGCGATGGGATCGCCCGGCGTGATGCTGGAGCCGCTTCAACGCGACTTCGGCTGGCAGAACGCCGATATTTCATTCGCGCTCGCCATTCGCCTGGTGCTGTACGGTTTGATGGGCCCGTTTGCCGCCGCGCTGATGAACCGTTTCGGTGTGCGGAACGTGGTCTGCACGGCGCTGTCGCTGATCGCTGCGGGGCTGCTCGGATCCTTGGCGATGGTGTCGGTATGGCAACTCGTCGTCTTCTGGGGCATTCTGGTTGGCCTCGGCACAGGTATGACGGCGATCGTTCTCGGCGCGACAGTTGCGACCCGCTGGTTCTCGCGGCGCCGCGGATTGGTTGTCGGCATGATGACCGCGAGCACCGCGACGGGTCAGCTCGTCTTCTTGCCGCTCCTGGCCCATCTCACTCAGGGCATGGGTTGGCGCGCAGCTCTCCTTTTCGTTGTTGCGATTGTGCTTCTGGCGCTCCTCGCCGTCTTGCTCTTGATGCGCGACTATCCCTCAGACGTCCGCTTGGCTCCGTTCGGCGAAAAGAAAGTCACCGAGCCACCTGTTCGTGGCGGCCGACTTTCGTCGGTCTTGTCATCGCCGGTTATCGCGCTGCGCGAAGCATCGCGATCATCGATGTTTTGGGTGCTGTTTCTGACCTTCTTCGTGTGCGGCCTCAGCACCAACGGGCTGATCCAAACGCATTGGATCTCGCTGTGCG
Source organism: Hyphomicrobium sp. (assembly GCF_035687085.1). Classification (GTDB taxonomy): domain Bacteria; phylum Pseudomonadota; class Alphaproteobacteria; order Rhizobiales; family Hyphomicrobiaceae; genus Hyphomicrobium_B. The sequence goes on from NZ_DASRYS010000017.1 coordinate 95,475, forward strand.
GGGATTTCGGCATCGCCCCAGTCGGCGCGGCCGGCATGCTCGCCATGATCGGCGTCTTGGACTTCATCGGCACGATCTTCGCGGGCTGGCTATCAGACCGGTATGACAACAGCTGGCTGCTGTTCTGGTTCTACGGACTGCGCGGGCTGTCGCTGCTGTTCCTGCCATTCAGTGAGTTCACGCTGGTTGGCTTGACGATCTTCGGCCTTTTCTACGGCCTTGATTGGGTGGCGACGGTGCCGCCGACCGTCAAGCTAACGGTCGAACGCTTCGGAACTGAGCGCGCCACCTTGATCTTCGGCTGGATTTTCGCAGGCCACCAGCTGGGTGCCGCAACGGCAGCATTCGGCGCGGGAGCGACGCGGACGATCTTCGGCACCTACCTGCCCGCGCTCTATGTCGCCGGAGCCATGTGCATCGTTGCGGCGCTGCTCGTCATATCCGTGCGACCGAGGGCAAAGCGCGAGCCGGGCTTCGGATGGCCTAAGGCCAGCACCTAGCAAAGACTGCATCCGGGGCTCGCTGATGATCGGCGAACCACATTCCCATTTCGGTGCGGAATTCTTCCCAAGCCACGCGGCCTAACCGCGTGATCGCGCGCCTGTCCGTCAGTGCGCGCGTTTTCCCATGATCATTTCGGGTTTCGAACGGCCGTGTGGCTGCAACGCAATTGAGGTTTGCCGAGTTTTCCTTCAGGCTAGGGAAAAATGAGAAGTCAGAACCGGGAGGCATGTTCGGGGTTCGGTTTTCGCGCAGTCATAAATCAATGCTTTGGAGATACCCGATGCAGTGGACGAACGTTCGGCGCACGTCATGCCTCCTCGCAGTAACGATATCATGCGCCTTCGGGGCGGCACGTGCGGACGATCCCGTTCGGGTCTCCGGATATTTTTGCGGTGCAAAGAAGGACCAGATCTCCTTTCTTCAGCATGCAGCTGCAGGCGAAACCGGAGAGATTGCCGCGAACATCGTCAATAAGGCTGCAGGCAAGCAGACCTGCGCATTCTTCCTTCCGGCCAAGGCGATCGCCGGTAACGATCAGACCGTTATCAGCGACGGGATCGTCTACAAGGTCCAGAGCTTTGTGTTCCTGCCCGAGAAGGTCGAGCGCTGGACTGGAACGTACTTCGGGTCATTGCAACCGGCGAAATCCGTCCAAGAGCTCTGACAAGAGCTGACTTGATCAGGGCTTCACTGGGCTGGCGAGAACCATCCGCGGCCCTTCTGGACATTTGATGCGCTTGATCTCGGTCCGGGTCTTGAGATCCAGCACGGAGACGCTTCCTGAAAACCAGTTGGCAACGTAGGCCTTGTCGCCGTTCTTGAGGACAGCAACGCCCTCAGGGTAGCGGCCGACTTTGATTTCGGCGCGGGAGGCGTGGGTCTTCGCGTCGATGACCGAGATGCTGCCGCTCTGCTGGTTCGAGACGAGGAACTCGGCATCGCCCGGGGTGACGGCAACGCCGTACGGCATCGCGCGCGTTTCGGCAGACGATAAAACTTCGAGCTTGGCGGTGTCGACGACCGACAACGTCGCCGACTGCGCGTTGGCGACGGCGAGCTGCTTCTCGTCGGAGCTCAAGGCCAACGCAAACGGCGCACGCCCGACGGGTATCTCTTTCGTCAGCTCAAGACGTTCAGCATCGATCGCAGCAACGCTGTCTGCCTCGCGATCGGCGACATAGAGGCGGGTTCCATCTCGCGTCAGGACGACATGAGCTGGCGATCGTCCAACCGCGATCGTTTTGACCACATCACCCGATGTTGGCTCGAGGACGGAGACGCGGTTCGCGCTCCAATCGCCGACGAACAAGCGGCCGTCCGCACGCGCAGCGACGCCGAACGGCTGGCCGCCGATCTTGAGCATGCGCGTAAGCTTCAGAGTTCTGAGATCGATAACGGCAATCTCGCCGCTGTCGGGAAGCGTGGCGAAAGCTTCACCCGAAGCGGCGTTGATTGTGAATGCCGCAGGCTTCCCTGGAAGCTTGATCTGTCCGGCGATGTCGTCGAGCTTCGTGTCGATGACGGAAAGGACGCCGTCGTCTTGGCTGAGGACGTAGACCTTCTCTTGGCCATCATCTCGCGCAACTGCCGTACCCGCAGGTACGGCAGCAGAGAGCGCAAGCAGCGTTATGAGGCCAGCGAGGGCTCTCATTTCTTGCCTTCGGCTTTTGCCTTGATGCCTTCAAGGCCGGCCTTGATGAAATCTTCCGTCGCCTTCACGGCTGCGGCATCGCTCTTGTCTTCCGGCGGCTCGTTCGTCGTGTCCGCGCGGTAGAACCGCGAGCTCCACACGACCTCGCTGCCGTCACCCGCCGCTACAACCTGGATGCTGTCGGAATAGAAGCTCGCCGGGAAAGCCTCGTGGTTTTCCGTCGACAGCCGGTAGCTGTAGGACATGTCCTTATCTTGATAATCGTCGAGGCCCTCGACGAGATCGCCACCGCCGCTCTTGAGCGTCAGCGTGCGCGATGCGCCGCTCTCATTGCCGCCCTCGCTCTTCACGCTCGCAACAAAGGGATGCCAGTCGCCGATGCTTCCGAAATCCTTGATGAGTTTCCAGACGGCGGCCGGAGGAGCCGAAATCGCAATTTTCTCTTCGACCTTCTGTGGCGTGGGCCCATGGGCCAAGGCAACCTGCGCTCCCATCGACATGAGTGCGAGCGCAAGAAGAGAACGAAACTTAATCGGCATTCAGGAAGGCTCCTTCTAGTGTAAAAGTTAAAGAGTGCTGGAGACGCGAGGGCCGCGCCTCATCGGTGCGCGCTCGAAGAGCTGCAGCGCGTAGAGCGCCAAAAGCGATAGAAGCGCCAGCAGTGCGGGCATCCAGGACATGTCCGTACGGGTTGGGACGACGCGCGGCTCTGATGCCGCCAAAAGCTGCGATGCGATCGAACCCGTGTTTTGCAACTCGGCGTAAGAAAGACCGGTGCGCGACGCCAGATCTTTCAAATGCGCCGTCTTCACTGAAGACAGCTGCTCTTCTCCGGTCGCCGGCATAGCACCCCACGGAGCGTTTCGTGGATTGTAGCCTTCGCGGGCCTCAGCATCCTTCGGCGGGGCGCCGATGCGGTTCTCCTGCGGCACGTCGCTTTGGTTGTAAACGCCGATCTGGCGGCCATCGTCGTCGTACTTGGGGATCGGCGTCTTTTCGCTGCCACCGACACCGGCAATCAGCCCTTTCACCGCGCCGGGTTTGCCTTCGAACTCGGGAACGCCCGTGAACGGAAGCGGCGGCGCCTCATGACCGTCCGTGAAGAACATCAAATCGGATTTCAAACTCGCCGCGATATCGATCGCAGAATAAAGGCCTTTCGCGACATAGCTGTCGCCCTGCCATGCCATGCGCCAGTCGAGCCCCGAGATGGCGCCTTCCAGAGCGTCATAGTTGCTGCAGACTTCGACGGGATTGAGCAGCAGGAACGAACGACGCTCGGTAAAGACGCCAAGCCCGAGGCGCGACTGACAAGGAATGTCCTGCATCATGCCGACGAGCGACTGCCGTACCGCTTCCAGGCGGTCGAGCGAACCGCGCCGAGCGCCCATGTCGCGCGTGTTCATGCTGCCGGTGATATCGACGATGGCCACAACGTCGGCGATACGCTGATTGCGAACGATATGGATCCCGACGATCGCCACGACGGTTGCGGCCAGCGACGCCAGCAGCAACAGCAATCGCCGGTCGAAGATGACGCCCATGCGAGTCATGGCAGGCCCCGGGGGATGCCAGGCAGGTCGGTCCAGAGCTTCTTGGCCGCTTCGGGAGACGTCGTTTCCTCGGTTTCCGCCTGCGGGAGATCTCGAACGATGCGCATCGCGACGTCGAGATTGTACCGCGTATCCCAGCTTTGCGGCTCGAGCTTCAGCGCCATACGGTATTCCGACTTCGCCAGGTTGATCATGGCGGTTGCGCTGTCGATCTGGCCTTTGCGGACGGCCTCGGCCGCCATGCGCGTTCTGGCGTTGGCGATGTTATAGAGCGCCGACGCGCGAGCGGATGGCGGCAGCGTCGTGCCCGCGAGGCTGAGCATCGCTTGCGCATCCTCGATGTGATCCCGCCGCACGGACTCGGTGATGCGCGCCAAGATTTCCTGCGGGTGCGCGCGCTTGACGTCGATCGGAACATCCTTCCGGTCGACGAGCTGGCGGATGTTGCTGTTTGCGCCGCGCGCGCTGATGAGATCGTAGGCCGCATAACCGAAGCAAGCGATGCTCGCAGTGGCCAAGAGCCAGATGGCCGGGCCGAGCCGCCAATGGCGCCGGGTCGAGATTGAACTACGCTGCATGCATCACCCCCGCACGCTTGATCGTACGCTCGCAAAGCTTGCCCGCGAGCAGGAGACCGAGAGCGAGCGCTGCTACGGCATAAGCCCATCGGGACAAGTCGTACTGCGGGATGCGCTCCGTATAGACGAGTGGGGTCTGCTCGAGCTTGCCGATGTCGGCGATGGCACCTTTGATGGCCTCCGCACTTTCAGCTTCATAGGCGCGATAGGGGATGCGGAGGCTCTGAAAGAACTTGTTGAGGTGCCGCTCCGGCAGAGCTTGCGGCGTATCCTCAGTGCCGGGAGGCGGCTCCGCGAACATGCTGTTGGCGCCTTCCGTCCTGAGATAGAGGAAGTAGAGATTGACGGGCCTGCGCGCGAATTCCGCTCGCAGCGCTTCCTGCACTCTGCGCCCGATAACCGCGACGCCGTCTGAAACAAGGATGATGGCTCGCGAGCCCTGCAGCACGTCTTCCTGGATCATGCTGAGTCCCATGCCGAGGCCCCGGCCCACGTCGGTGAAGGCGAGGCCCGGCCGGTCGATGGCGTCGATCGCCTCCAGCACGATGTCTTTATGATCGGTGATCGGCACGACGTGCATCGGCGCCGTGGAAAAAGCCGCAACGCCGAACCTGTCGTGCTCGCGCTCGACAATGAAATCCTTGATCAGTCTCTTGGCAGCAGACGACTTGGATTCTTCCTCGCCGCTCGGCTGCCGGCCAGCGAACGTGTCGTTCATGCTTGCTGAGCGATCGATCAGCAGCACGATGTGAGCGCCTTGCCCAAACCGCTCAACGGACCGCTCGCGCACGCCGATGCCGGCAATGCCGAGGATCAATCCCAAAATCGCAGCCATGCCGGCAAGGCGCAGCGCCCAGGCGAGTGCGAGCGATAGTCCATCAGGTTCGAAGCCGGCGAGCGAAGGATAGGCTTCCTGCCGCTGAGTACCGAGCACCAGCGGCAGAAGCGCAAGCGGCAGAAGAAGGAGCGCGATGGGATTGGTGAAGATCATGCCGCTGCCCGCTCCTGGCGCGCAAGGTCTGATGCGAGCCGGGTGAGTTCGCTCAATGGGAAGCGGTCTTCCGCAAGGCGCCGGTCGTCCGAGAAGAAGTAGAGCTGCGAGCTTTCGAAGAACGAGGCAAGCTTGGGCAGTAGACCTGCAAAGCGCTCATGCGTGGCGATGAATTCGGGAACGTCCGCCGCAAACACGCGCCGCCCGGCGGATTGGTCGAACGCGCGATGCAGAATGAGAAGCAACTCGCCATAGGACGCTTGACCCTGCGCCACGAGCTGCCGTCTCCGGATCTGCCGCTCCGCCTGCGTGAACGGCCGCTGTGCGCGCCGCGCGAATGGCCACACCGCGTAATGCCAAAGCAACAGGAGGCCCGAAAGCGCGAGCGCCGCTCCCGAAGCAGCGAGCAGTCGCACCTTCGGCGCCATGCTGATCTCTCTCGCCTGCGCGTCCGGCCGCATGATGTCGGATATCTCGTTCGATTTTTCCGACATCAGATCGCTCACGACAATTTCGCGAAGGGGAGAAATCACCACTCCAAGCGCCGGCACGGAAGCGGTGTAGCGGCCAGCCTCCGTATCGGTGGGCTCGCTGGGCAAGTCTGCATCCGCAACGGAGCCGTTCGGATTTCTGAATCTCAGCGGAATGGCCGGGATGTCGAGCTTCTTGGCTTCGAGCGCCGAATAGAAAATTTGATACTTGAGCGTGATGTCGTAGATGCGCTGCCCGTTGGCCTTGCGCTCCTTGTGCTCAATCGCGACGAGATCCAGCCAGTAGGTCAAAGGACCGGGCCGGGGCAGCGCCGCCGTGAAAAGCTCGGTATCGCCACTCGTGATGACTTCCACCTGGCGCTCCAGTGTGTCGCCGAGGAAGTAGCCGAACGTCCGCGGCTCGTAGATGTTCACGGCATCGATAGCCGCTGAACTTGGCCCCGCGCTCACAAGGAGTAGGGCGATAGCGAGCCAGCCGCGCATCAGGCCGCTCCGTGTAGCAGAAAGGACGTGAGCCGCATCCAGTCGATGTTATCGCTGATGGTGAATGTCTCGCGAGAGGACGTCTCGAGCGCGAGTGCAACGCGCTCGCGCTGCGACTTTCGCTGCTCGCGCCAGCGGGCCTTCAGCTTCGGCCTCATGGCGACAAGCCGATGGCGCCCGCTTTCGAGATCACGAAGATTGAGGAGACCCCAATCCGGAAGGCCGTCGAGTTCGAGGCTGTCGCGGAGTTCGATGGGGACGACGTCATGGAAGGCGAGGGCCTCCGCCGCCTCGCGGGCGGCTTCCTCCGGCCACAAGAAATCGGAAATGAGGAAGACGAGCTTTTTCGAACCGGCGATCGCCGCACCTGCTTCACCGATCCCGTCCGTGCCAGGGCGTTCGGGCGTGAAGTTCCGCAGACGCTCGATGGCTTCCGCGTGCGCGCCGCGGGATAACGTCTTGCGCAGAAGCAGGTCCTGCCGAACCTCTCGATCGAATGGATAAAGCGAGAAGGTGTCACCTGTGCGCTGCGTACAAATCGCCAGCGCCTCCGCCAGATCCGCCGCGAGGCCGATCTTATCGCATCGGCCTTCGAACGCCATTGATGCGGAGACGTCGACAAGCACGGCCAGATCGATGGCGCTCGGTTGCTCTGCGCGCCGTACAAGCAACCTTTCGAACGGATCGCTGAGTGACGCACGAACGGCGATGCGCCGCGGATCGGGAAACGCGGCCAGTGGAACGATGTCGCGCGTGAGGCCGCCGCTTCCCGTCAAGTGGCTCCGGTGCGCGCCCATGCGGACGCCGCTGGTGCGCCATGGGATTCTGTAGGCGAGATCTCGCGCCTCATCGTTCATGGGGCGGGAACCTTGGCGAAGACGTCGGCAATGAGCGACCGCACGATGTCATCGCGCCTCAACTCGTAGACGGGCGAAAGAAAGATCCGGTGCGCCATGCACGGGTGGAAAATATCGCGAATGTCCTCAGGGACGACCATGTCGCGTCCTGAGAGCCACGCGCTGACGCGGGCAGCACGGATGAGATAGCTCATGCCGCGCGGGCTGGCGCCACCTGCGATCAGCCGCGTGACATCCACGTTTGCAATCTGAACGCCGGCCGACGCAGGCTCGCGGATGGCGGACCAAAGATCGAGAGCGTAGCGCTCGAGCGCCGGGCTGACGACAATCGTGTTCTGGATGGCTCTTGCGAGCGCATTGAGCCGGCGATAATCGACGACGCCTTCGGCAAGCGAGGCAATGAGCGCGTCGACGTCGTGGAAGCGCGTCGCGAAGAGAAGTTCGCGCCGGGAATTCTCATCTTGCGGCGTCGCAATCGCAACTTCCATCAGGAAGCGGTCGCGCGCGGCTGCAGGCAATTCAAATGTTTCTTCACGCTCGATGCGGTTTCGGTCCGCAAAGACGAGCAGGTGAGGGAACACATGCTCCTTGTTGAAGGCCGTGATGCTGCGCTCGGCCATCAATCGCAATAAGAGCGAATGCACCTGCGGGCGCGCGCGATTGATCTCATTGAAGAAGAAGACGGATAGATCGCGCCCATGGCGCAGCGCCGGGCCGGGCTCGACGCGCGGCTTACCCTCTTCATTGAGAAACGTGTAATAGATCATATCCGAAGGCATCAAATCGATCGTGCCTTCGATGCGCTCGTAAGCTCCGCCGAGTGCGCGCGCCACGGCTCTGAGTAGGGTCGTCTTGCCGACACCCACGTCGCCTTCCAGCAGAACGTGGCCGCGTGCGAAAACCGCGATCGTCAACAGCCTGATGGCGCGGTCTTGCCCGACCACCGCCTTTGCGACTTCCTTCTCGAAATCCAGAGCAGAGTTGCGCCAGGTTTGCAGATCCAAAGGCGGCTCGCTCGTGTCGTCCAAATGCCGCCGGTCAAGTGTTGGGCTCTTCATTATTCTTGTTCCCAAACGTGACGTGTTCCGTCCGGCGGTAACACCGGCTGGATGAATTCATAAGAAAAAGAGGGGTGCTGTAGAAACAGCACCCCAGTTACCTCGGAGAGGAATCGAGTCCTGCAAGCGTAGCAAGATCCGAGGAGTACATTTGGCTTGGGTCTATTGGATCTTGGAAACGTCGTAGACCCACTTACCGGTTTTCTTGAAGTTGTCGGCACGCTGCTTGTTACGTTCTTCCATCGCCTTCAGCGAGGCAGTCTGCTTGCCGAGCTCTTTAGGATCGTGCTTGGGATCGTACTTCGTGCCGGCGATCTTCGCGGGGTAGCCAGGCTTCGGCTCCCAGCAGTTTCCGGGCTCCTTGCACTTGGTGCCGTCGTAGGCGAGGGCAGCGGGAGCCATCATTCCAAGGCTTGCGAAGCCGAGGACGGTGCCGGCGATCAATGGGAGTGCAATCTTCTTCATAGGCTTTCCTCCATTTTTCATTTTCGTCTTGAGGTGGTTTCACGCCACCCATTGTTCCCGTACCAGCGAACCCCGAGACAGCTGAGCCCGGCGTTGCGCTAGTTTCCGGAAATCGCGCATTGCTCCTTCTGCGCCGCAGCGCGGCCCGTTTTCTCCCATTCTTCGCTTTTGAATGGTTTGAAGGCCTTCTTCTGTTCGTCCGTCAGCCACTCGGCCTCCTTGACGTCATCAACCTGGAAATGCCGGATCCATGCGAGGAGCTTCAAGTGATCGTCGAGTTCCAGATGACCGCCGTGCGGGCCCATCATGCCTTGCGCACCGCCGAAAATGGTCTCGAAGAGGCCCTTGTCGGTCGTGTTGGCGGGGTAGGTCCAGTAGGAGTCGTTGAGCCCCGGACCGACCTTGCCTTCGCCGACATGGCCATGGCAGCCCGAGCAGGATTCGAGATAAACCTGCTCACCCTTCGGCAGGCAGCCCTTAACCTCGGTGTAGGGATTGATGCCGGTCTCCAAGAACTTCTTCACGGCAGGTGTGTCGCGGCCCTCCTGGGGAGCCTCACCCTGGATGTCGAGCGCCTCACCCGTCACTGTGTTCCTGAAGTCCATTTGTGCAACAGCTACGTTTGCGCTCGTCATCATTACACAGGCAGCGAGTCCTGCTGCCATGACCGTGAATTTCATGTGTGCTTTCTCTTCTACTTCCTTTGAACGACCGGCGACCATCGCCGAAACCATTATGTCCGAGGCGCCGGCGCCACGTAGGGGATGCCTTCTTCCTTCAGGATTGCTTCGATCTTCTCTTTAGCCTTCGGCAAAGCTGCGTCGATCGCGCTGAGCAGTGTCTTGTCGTCCTTGCGAACGGCAAACGACTGATCGAAATGATGCGGCACAGGCTCGCCGTCCGAGCGGACGTTGTCGTCTGGAATGACGGTCATCTTCAGATCGGGATTGCCTTTGACGTAGCGGGCGACTTCAGGCGCAAACGCAGCGGCGGCGCCTGCTGTTTTGTCTGCAACTTCAGCAACCATCCGATCGGGCGGAATGCGCGTGTAGCTGTTCCGCTTGTCCTTGAAGTTCGTCAGAGACGAGACGTAATTGATGCTGTCGTTATAGAGATCGTGCTTCGTGATCATGACCTCTGCCGGGCTTCCGCGAACGAAGCCGATCGGGGCGGCCTTGGCGAGATCGGGGCTGTCCCAGGTCTTGATATCCAGGGGTGAGTCTTTGCGCTGAACGAAGACGTAAGGGGCGCGATAATAGGCGCGCGAGGTCAGCACACGCTCGTCGCCCGTGTCGACTCCGACGACCACGTCGCACAGCTTTTTATCCAATTGATCCCGCACGGCGTAGATCGCCGGCTTTTCCGACCAGACGAATACGGGCTTCCGGCCCATTGCGTCGGCAAGGGCTTCTGCGATCTTGTTCTCGAAACCAGATTTGTCGCTTGCCGAGTAGGGCAGCTCCTTCTCCGCCGCGCAGACGCGCAGAGTTGATGCATCGCCCGCGGCCGGCGCGGCCGCCTCATCGGCGTGCGAAGGACCGGCGACGAAAACGGCAAATGCAGTGGCACCAATTGCAGTCGTGAAAAGACGGCTGGCGCGAAGAGTGTTCTGTAGCCGGGAAGTCATACTGACCGTCACCTTTCAACGCGCCGTCGCAACTCACGCGATCGGGCGTTCTGAGCTATTTGACTGCAGGGGAGATCTTGGGAGGCGGCGGTCGTACTTGGTGATGGACCTCTACGACGCCGCGCAGCCCAGAATGTTCTCGTTCGTTGCGATCAGAGCAAAAGCGCAAGTTGCGGCACCCGATTGTTCATCCGATGCCGCAACTGAGCTTGAGTTAGCCCTTCGTGAACTCGCCGACGGTCACGTCGTCGTAGGGGTTCTTGCCATCAAGCGAGAACACTTCGACGCTGCCGCCCATCTGCGTGTAGTTCGCCAGGTTCTTGAAGGCGCCGACAGCACCGAGACCCGCGGTCGGATCCTGAAGGTCGAACACCAGACCAACGCCCGGCCAGCCACCAACGCCCGACATGATGGCGATGTACTGCACGCCCTTGTGCTGGTACGTCATCGGGTGACCGATCACGCCGGAAGGCAGCTTGTGCTTCCAGAGCAGTTCGCCCGTGTCGGAGTTACGCGCCTTGATGAAGCCATCGAGCGTTCCGTAGAACACCAGGTTGCCAGCGGTCGAGAGCGTGCCGCCCCAAACCGAGAAGCGCTCCATGTGCTCCCACTTATACTCGCCGGTGATGGCGTTGTAGGCCTTGATCTGGCCGAGACCCAAAGCGTTCTGACGATCGCCCTTCGGACCCGGATACATCCACAACGTCGCGCCGACGAAGAACTGACCTGCGCGGTAGGGAAGCATGAAGGGCTCCCAGTCCATGCAGATGTGGTTGATGCCCATGAAGAACAGCTGCTTCGTAGGATCGTAGGAGTCGTGGCCCTGGTTGTGATAGCCCATGGCCGACGGGCAGACTTCGGTCGCCTTGTGGTCCATACGCGTGCTGAACTCAGGATCGCGAACGGGCAGACCGGACTTCAGGTCGACCGTCTTGAACACGTTGACCGTATCGTCGAGCTTGTTGGCCGAGATCAGGTCGCCGTTTTCACGATCGAGCGTGTAGACGATGCCGTTGCGGTCGGGATGGGTCAGAAGCTTGCGCTCCTTGCCGTCCTTGTCCTTCTGCTGCGAGAGCATCATGACGTTGATGCCGGCGAAGTCCCACTCGTCGTGCGGCGTCTTCTGGTAGCCGAACTTCAGCATGCCGGTGTCGGCGTCGCGGGCCATGATCGTCATGGTCCACTTGTTGTCGCCCGGACGCATGGTCTCGTTCCAAGGCGCAGGGTTGCCGGTTCCGTAGTAGATGAGGTTCACAGCCGGATCGTAAGCATACCAGCCCCAGTTGGTGCCGCCGCCGATCTTCCAGGCGTCGCCTTCCCAGGTTGCCGTGCCGAGGCCCTTCTGGCCGTAGTGCGGGTTGTCCTTGTTGAAGTCGTCACCGATGCCTACTTCTGCGTCGGGACCCGTGGCGTAGCGGCGCCAGACCATCTCGCCGGTCTTGATGTTGTAGGCCGTCGTGTAGCCTCTGACGCCGAGCTCAGCACCCGACGAACCGACGATGGCGAGATCCTTGACGACGTAGGGAGCCTGCGTCTCGGTCTGACCAACCTTGATGTCGGCGTTTTCGACCTTCCAGTACTCTTCGCCGGTCTTGGCGTTCAGAGCCACCAAGTGACCGTCAAGCTGAGTCTTGATGATCATCGGCGGGATCTTGCCGTCACCCGGCCAGTAGGCGAGACCGCGGTTCACGAGATCGCAGCAGGCGACCGAGCGAGCAGCAGGATTCTGCTTCGGGCTGTGCTGCCAGAGAATGTGGCCCGGATCGTTGAGGTCGAGAGCGAAAGTCTTGTTGGGGAAGGACGTGTGAACGTACATCACGCCGTCAATGACGAGGGGCGTGCCTTCATGACCGTGAAGCTGGCCCGTCGAGAAGGACCAAGCACGCTTCAGCTGCTTGACGTTTCCGACGTTGATCTGGTCGTCTTCGCTGTAGTTGTTCGAGTCGTAGTTACGACCCGGCATAATCCAGTTTTCTTTGCTCTTTGAGAGCTCGATCAGCTTTTCATTTGCCTGAGCGCTGGATGCAACGCCCATCTGCAGTGCGACTGCCATCGCCATGCAGGACGCCGACATCAGCATCGAAGTGCCAATGACTTTCTTCATGCCCATATAACCTCGCGTTTCCAAAGCCAGCTTTTTCTTCTTGGATAGCGCCGGTTGACCGAGGTTGGCCGAGTACCGGTGCTTCCCCCTTGAGGCTCGAGCGGATCACGGGCGATGAAACCCCTTGTCCACCCTTCGACGCGTACCGTGCGTCCGGATCGCTGGTTGTCCGGCAGTTTCGCAAGCGGCACGGTGGCGGACCCTACCGGCCTATGGACGGCCGGTCTTTAGATGGAGCGGCAAATTGAGCCGGGAAGATTCGGCAAAGAACCCTACTGACGTTGACCTGGAAGTGGCGGGCAGCCTCTGCCATAAGTTGCCGCGTCAAACGCAATCTGGTTTGAGAGACCGGCATCGTGAACGCGCCATCATCCTTCCTGAAAATTCTATGTCTCGTCATTCCGGCACTGCTGTCGGCATGCAGCGAGGAGCAGCCGCGTCAGGAAAGGGGCGAAAAGCGGTCCGGCATCACGAAGACCGAGGAAACCGGTTGGCTCGCCAGGCAGGATGAAACGGCACCCGAAGATTGGTTGATGGCGCGTCAGGAAAAATCGGGTGTGAAACCGGCCCCCGAGGGAACAGATGAGGTGCGCACCTCGCTCGCCGAAGCCTCCAGGACGTTCAAGGATTCCCCGCGCATGATCGCCAACCGCGCCGTGCAGCTCGAGGAAATGCTGAAAGAGCAGGGCGGCGATGAAAATGCCGTTTTACTTATCGGCGAGCTGACGCGCGTCATCGCCCCAGGGCACATGGAAAGCTTCGGAGCGGCGGCACACCAGTATTACAATATGCGAAAAGCGGGCATGAGCAGCGAGCGCGCCTTCGACGAACTCTCCAAGCGTTACGGGGAGGGGGGCTGAGACCATGCCCTCGCTCAGCGAACTAGCCGGCCGGGTGTCGGACGCGGTGTGGCGCGGCCGGTCTATTCGCATCCAGGTCCTGCTGGCAATGTCGGCTCTGCTCCTTATGGCGTCAGTCGTCGCGGGAACTGTCGCCGCTTTCAACGGGCGCAAAGCCGTCAACATCGAGATCGACGCATCGCTGGATTTTGCCGAAGGCTATATCCGTGAGCTGGTCCGGCGCGCCGCCGTACAGGACAAGTTGGATGAGCTCGATTATCTGATCTCCCGCGAAGTTCAGCACCTGAGGCACGCCCGGGTTTATGTGCAGGAACCCGGCGGTCCTGCCCGGCTGTTGAAGCCGGAGCTGACCTTAAACGACGAGGAAGACTCGCTCGACCAGACGCCTGATTGGTTCGAAAGACTGATGAAGCCGGAAGGCGGCAGCGATCACTCACGCGTCATCTACGTGCCCAATGGCGAGAGAAAACTTCTTCTCATGGGCGATCCTGATGATGAGATCGCTGAGAAATGGCGAGAGCTCTCCGCTTTGGCGGTCGTCGCGATCGCCTCGATCACCCTGCTTGTTGGAGCATTCTATTTCGTCCTCGGCTGGATTCTCGATCCGTTGGTCGCGCTCGCGCGCGGACTGGTCGCTCTTGAAGCCGGAGAGCGATCACAGCGCCTCAGCATCCCAAGTGTTGGAGAAGTTGCCGACATAGCCCGAAAGTTCAACTCGCTTGCAGCTTCCCTTGATCAGGCCCGCGCCGAAAACGGGGAGCTCTATCGGCAGATCCAATCCGTGCAAGAAGAGGAGAGGCGAGAGATCGCTGGCGAATTGCACGACGAGGCAGGACCGTGCCTCTTCGGAATCACGGCAAATGCGGAATCGGTGGTTAGCCTCGCAAAGAAATTGAAGGGCGAAGACGCGGCGAAGATTGCCAAGCGGGCCGAGGAAATTCTCGATATCACCGACCGGATGAAGGTGATGAACCGGGCGCTGCTCAAGCGTCTTCATCCGGTTTCAATCGGCAAAGTGTCGTTGACGGCATTGATCGAGGAGTTGATACGCGATTTCCAGCGCCGTCATCCGGAGGTCCGCATCAGGTCGTCAGTGGGACCCTTTAAGCGCGCCTATAACGATAAAATCGACTTGATCGTCTATCGCGCGACCCAGGAGGCACTGACGAATGCCATGCGCCACGGCCAAGCAGAGAATATCGTCGTCGAGCTCAAGGAGGAGCGGGCACATAGCAACACCACTAGGCTGGCGGAGCCGATCCTGATCAGCTTGCGCATCAGCGATGACGGCAAAGGCTTGAAGCCTGGCGTGCAGGCCGGCTTCGGGTTATCGGCCATGCGCGAGCGCGTACTATCGGCAGGAGGCAGTCTCGTCGTAGAGGGCCATGAGCCGAATGGAACCACACTATCCATAAAAATTCCGGCTCTACCCAGTGAGGGCGAAAAACACGCCATGGGTAAAGCCAACAGGGCATCAGCATGACAAAAATTCTCGTAATCGATGACCATCCAATCGTGCTGCAGGGCTGCCGCCGGGTGCTCGAGGACGCGGGCATCGAAGATATTACGCTCGCCTCAAATCTGATCGAAGGCTTCCGCGCTTACAGAAATGACAAGCCCGATGTGATCATCATCGATCTTGCGATCAAGAAGGGGGTGCTTGTCGGGCTGACGTTCATCAGGCGCCTTCGCGTGCACGACAAGCACACACCCATCCTCGTGCTGACGATGCACGAAGATCCTATGATCGCCAGCCAGTCGCTGCGTCTCGGCGCGAATGGCTACATTCTGAAGGACACGTCGTCCGTCGACATCATCAAAGCCCTGCAGGCCGTCCGCCAGGGCAAGCCGTTCCTCAGTCACGCCATCGCCTCAGCGATCGCGGTGATGGAAACGAAGGGCCGCTCCAATCCTTTGAGCGCGATGACGCTGCGCGAGCTTCAGACGCTCGAACTAATAGCCCAGGGCAAGCAATACACGGCCATCGCCGAGGAACTGCACGTCAGCTACAAGACGATCGCGAACACCTGTTCTCAGATCAAGTCGAAGCTCGGCGTTAAATCTCTTCCAGAGCTTATGCGTATTGCCATCGACTATCTGCCGGAGATGTCGGGGCACAGAATGGCAGATCGCACACCCTCTTCGCCGAAAGACGGGAAGTATTGGTAGTAGAAATTGCCGTGACTTGGCATTCGCTTTCGCGCGATTCCTTCGCCCGCCTTTTCGATCAATCAAACCGGATGTGTCATGCGCTCGTTTTTGACCGGCCTACTCATGTTGGCATCGGCTGCTCCTGCCCTCGCTGACAAAAGCTGCAAGGAGCAAGTCGACGCCGCATTTTCGAAGTTGCGCGAGGCCAAGTCTTTTCGGCTCGAAACGACGATCACCAATTCCGAGGGCACTCTCAAGATGAGTGCCGATTACGTATTGCCGGACCGCATGCATCAGAAGGTGGTGCTGGGCAAAGATGGTTTGCCGATGGAGATGATCGTAATCGGCAAGCAGGCCTGGTCCAATCAGGGCTCGGGCTGGGTGGCGCTTTCCGAAGCGTTCGCAAACACGGTCGCCAATCAGATCAAGGAGACGGTCGCTGAAGCTCCCAAGGCTGCGACCGACTACAAGTGCGTGGGCGACAAGGAATTCGAAGGCAAAACATACGCGCTTTACGAGGGTGTGCTGCCAACGCCTCTGCCCGCTGACGGAAAGACCAAGGGGCCGCGCGTCTCCGCAGTCACGGTTCCCAACCAGCAGAGCGTCTACGTCGATAAAACGACCGGGCTTCCCGTACGCAACATCGTCGCCCCGGTGACGGAGCCCGATAAGCGGCTCTTCGACGGCACCTTTGTCGTCGGTGAAAATATCGCGATTGAAGCGCCAAAGGTTTCTTCGAACTGACATGAAATCAATGATGCCAAGGCTTAGGCGCGCCATCCCGCTTGCGCTTGCTGGCGCTGCCATAATAGCCGGCGGGGTGGCAAGTTCGGTTTGCGCCGACGAGTTGCCCGTCCGCCGGCCGGGACTCTGGCAGCTGACGACAGTCGCCGACACCATCGGCATGAAGACCTTCGAGACGTGCATCACAGCGGCGGACAGCATCTTGACCGGTGTCGGCCAGCCAAACTGCACGACCTCAAAAGTCCTGCGTCTCGGCGAAGAACTTTATGTCGACGTCGAATGCAAAACCGAAACGGGAAAGCAGAAGACGAGCACGGTTCTCACCGGCGACTTCGCAACTTGGTATCGCGCCATGTCGAAAATGACGTTCGATCCGCCCGAGGGCGGCATTCCCAACATGGGCGTAACCGTGGACGGCAAATACTTAGGGCCTCAGTGTAAGTCCTAAAACGCCAGCCAGCTGGATTGCGTGCTGGCCCGGCAACGCGCTCACGGCTCAGGCCTCGGTGTCTGCGCCTCGCTTGGCGGCAGGATCGGATATGCGACCTTCGGCTGATCGCCCGTCAAAGAGCGCAAGAACGACGTAATCTTCGTGACTTCGCCGTCCGTCAGTTTGTCGCCGAGCTGACTGTTTCCCATGACCGCCACGGCTTGCCGGAGATCCCAGGATTTTCCGGTATGAAAGTAGGGCGGTGTCAGCTCTGAATTCCGCAGAGGCGGCACGCGGAAGACGTACTCGTCGCTTGCTGTCTTCGTGACATCGAAGCGGCCCTTGTCGCTCGGCGGCAGAAAGTCGGCGCCCGGCTTCTCGACCACGCCGAACGGAGCGTACATCTGCCCGCCGACATTGATACCCGAATGGCAAGTCGAGCAGCCTTTGCTCATGAACAGCTGCAGCCCCTCCTTCTGCTCGGGGGTTAGAGCATTCGCGTCGCCGCGGAGAAATTTGTCGAACGGCGCATTGGGTGTGATGAGCGTCGCTTCGAATGCCGCAATCGCATCTTCGACATTCCCGATCGTGATGGGGTCTTTTTCCGTGGGAAAAGCAGCTTTGAAGAGCGCCTCATAACCGGGGATGCGCTTCAGGGTTTCTATGGCGTGCTCGTGGCTGATGCCCATCTCGACCGGATTCTGGATCGGGCCGCCGGCCTGCGCCGCGAGATCCGCCGCGCGCCCATCCCAGAATTGCGCAATGTTGAATATGGAGTTCAAAACTGTCGGGGCATTACGGGAGCCGTGTTGCCACTTGTGCCCAATTGAGGTCGGCAGCATGTCGACGCCGCCGAGGCCGATCTGATGGCATGTATTGCAGCTGATGTTGTGGCTCTGGGATAGCCGCGGATCGAAGTAGAGCGCCTTACCCAATTCCACCAGCGCCGGAGTGGGCGTTACGCCCTTCACTGGAGGGGGCGTGAGAGGAATCGGCGCGAAGGTCGTTTGGGCTTCCTTCATCACCGGGTCTTCTTCGGCGATGAGCATGCCGGCCGTAAAGGTCAAGAACACGACAGCCAGAATACCAGGTACCCGCATGGAGGCCTCCGGCGAGGAGATCATGCCTTGGGCTTATAGGAGGACTTCGCTAAGCGAGCGCGAACGTGCCGCATACGAATTGACCTAAGTACCGTGCACTTCGGGCCGTCGCTTGGCCATCCAGTCGGGGGCGCCGTGCGATCGGCCAGCATATGCTGGCCGATCATCCTTGCATCCGGCATTGCGACGCAGGATTGGCTGCGTCGCTCGGGTAGTCGTCAGTGAGTTCTCAAACCATCTCCGGCGCAGGTTTCGGCACGACGCCGCCGGAAGCGGAAGAGCGCTGCTCAACAAGTGCAAAGAGCTCCTCGACGCGCTGCCGCTCCTCGCGCGACTGCGGCAGCAGGTAGGCGGCCGCAACGTAGATTGCGAGGTTTACGGCGAGAGCAACGGCTCCCGAGGTCAGGCCATAGGCCCATGGCAGATATCCCGGATAAACAAGCTCAAGCGCCACCGCCACCGCGAAGCCCGCCGCCATGCCGGCAATGGCGCCGTATTTGTTGCCGCGCTTCCAGAAGATGCCGAGGAATTGCGGCACGGCGAGCTGAATGATGCCCTGATAGGCGAGCACAGCCAGCTGGAACAGCGCCGGCAGTTCCAGGCACGCAAGCCAGGAGGACAGGATCGTCAGCCCCAGCATGCCAAGCTTGGCGATGATGATGAGCTGCGCCTGATCGAGCTTCTTGTAGTTGCCGACGAGGTCGTTGGCGATCTGCGCGCCCGTGGCTTGGATGTTGCCGTCTGTATGGCCCATTGAAGCCGCAAGCACCACGACGCCAGCAAGGCCAAGCAACCAAAGCCCGCCGGCTTCGCGGCTGACGATGAACCAGACGTCGTTGGGTGCTCCGCTGACGCCGCTGACCTGCGAGCCCAGCATCCCGAAAACGAGCAGCGCCACGCCGAAAACCAACGATAGCGGCACGGCGACGGCCGCGGACTTCTTGAGGCTGTGCACGCCATCAGCCGTGAACAGCCGCACGAAGATATATGGCCAGCACCAGCCGCCGATCGCGCCGGTCAAGATGAGGCTGAAGACGTAGAGCGGCCCCTCCGTCGAGCCGATGCTCGGAATGGCGAACTTGGCAGGCT
Source organism: Hyphomicrobium sp. (assembly GCF_035687085.1). Taxonomy (GTDB): domain Bacteria; phylum Pseudomonadota; class Alphaproteobacteria; order Rhizobiales; family Hyphomicrobiaceae; genus Hyphomicrobium_B. Next base: position 114,211 of record NZ_DASRYS010000017.1, read on the forward strand.
CCAGCGAGGCAAACGTGATGCCTTGCGACATGATCATCCAGAGGATGAGCCCAATGAGGATCGCGCTGCCGCCGATGTAGGCGACGATACCCTGCGCCATGTCGGAAATGACGACGCCGCGCATACCCATGCGCACAGTCCAGATCTGGCGCAGCGCGATGACGGCGACGCCGGCGATCACCGCCTCCGAAAACGTCAGAGCGCCAAGCGACATGTGTTGGAAAAGCGTTCCGAGCGCCTGCATGCCGAGCACCAGCCACGGAATGCCCGAGATAATCCCGATGACGGCCGCGATGGTCTTGATGTGACGCGACTTGAAGCGAAGCGCCAGAAGGTCAGGCTGCGTGCGCAGGTCGAAAGTCTTGCCCCACACCCATACCGGCCGGGCCATCAAATACATCAACACGACCGTGAGCAGGCTGTAGGAGAGCACGTAGAAGGAAATGACGCCCGCGCTCACCGCCATCCCGCCGAACGCCGTGAACATGGCGCCGGGATACCATGTGTTGAGGAACGACATCGCTTGATAGTTGGCGCCGAACGACCGGCCGCCGACAGCATATTCCGTGAAGTTGCGGTCTCGGATCCCGCTGAACTGCAGAATGAGGACGATGAGTACGAAGAAGATCGCAATGCAGCCGAATGTAATGAGCATCAGCCCGTCTCCCCATCACGAGCTTCGGCGAGATAGGCGGCGACGATGCTCGCCGTGATGAAAGTCGAAACGCTGACGAAATAGAAGACCGCTGCGGGGAGGCCGAGAACGGGCTCTCTAACGCCGTCGAATGCCCAATAGAGCGGAGGCGCCAAAGCTACAATGGCATCCAGGACAAACCAGACCATGACCCACCGCGGGAGCGCGGCACGGCGGTATTCTCGGACAGCAGACATCTCGGCATTCCCCCATGATTTTCGTTGTTGTTATGAGTTTTTCATCGCTCCGAACGACCGCTCCAGCTTTTCGAAGCAGGTGGGCCAACCGTCACGATAGGCCTCGAGCGCATCCTGTGTGGCAATCTGCGTTTGCACCAAGGTCAGCGCAGTCCTCCCACCTGGAGCCGATACGAAATCGATCTCCAGCAGCGTTTCCATCCGGCATAGAAGCTCGACGGGGCCCGAATAGCTCCATGTCATCACGATGCGCCTTCCGGCGGCGAGTTCGCGATATTGGCCGTCTATCGTGTGAAGGGTGCGGTCCGGCGCAATCGAACGTATCTGGAAACGGCCACCGACGCGCACATCAGTGTGCGCTTCCACAACTTCGTTCTCGCCCGGGGCAAGCCACTGCCGCATCAATGGCGGCTGCGTCCATGCCTCGAAGACCTCTTCAGGCGAGCCCGAGATTATACGTTTGACGACGAGATTGGCCGGCGCATTCATTTTTTATGTTTCTTCTTGGCGCGAAACAGGTCCTCTAAAGCATCGAAACGCTCATTCCAAAACATTTCGTAGAAGCTCAGCCATCGTTGCGCCTCTGCGAGCGGCTTCGCATTCAGGCTGCAGACGTGCGTGCGCCACTGCACTGAGCGGTGGATGAGGCCGGATTGCTCGAGAACCTGAATGTGCTTGGAGACTGCCGCGAGAGAAATGGGCAACGGTTCAGCGAGTTCGCTCACTGAGCGCTCACCCGTCGCCAGCTGACCGAGGATGGCGCGCCGCGAGGGATCGGCAAGCGCGTGAAAGACCCGATCGAGCGTATTCCCTTCTCGTTCAACCATATCGTTGAACTATACGAACCTCCAAAAGCGGTCAAGCCGTAGTCGAACGATTGTGCAAAGCTCGGACCGCGCCGATCATTGATGCGCCGCGAAGTTGGAACGCTTCAGCCTGCGCATCGTTGGCTAGGTGATTGCTGGCGGTTCGCGTTGTTTCATCCAACGCAGCAGAGGCTAGTTGTGGCATATTTCGTCACGTTTGGTGCAGTTCCGGCGCCGATAGGCAGCGAGCATCCGAACCTGGCTGCAGCTTTGGAAGAAGCTTGCCGGCTGATCGCGGGTGGACAATCAAACGTCGCAATAGAGTTTGGCGACGGCAGATCGATTTTTGGAGACGATCTCGTCGCGTGCTGCGCCGGTAAAAAGACTATTGGCGATCATTTGTTCAAGAAGCGAACATGAGCCCTCAATGCGGCAGCCGAGGGCACAATGCACCGTTGCGATTGTAATGAAACTGGGAGCCCCACACACGCCTCCAGACGCATGCGAACTCCCGTGTGTCATTGGTGCTTGCCAGCAGCGATTTCTCCTCTAAAGCGAAGGTCTCGCCTCAGGGCTGGCGCGCGCCGCTTCGAAGAGCGGTGCGCCGCAGAAGGAACCAGTGCATGAATGGTGCGCAATCACTCGTCGCGACGGCGCTGAGAGAGGGCATTGAAGTCTGTTTCGCCAATCCCGGGACAACGGAGCTGCCCTTGGTGCTCGCGCTGGACGCCGTGCCGGGGATTCGCGGCATCCTCTGTCTCCATGAGAACGTTGCGACCGGCGCCTCGGATGGCTACGCACGCATGCTGTCGAAACCCGCAATGTGCCTGCTTCATTTGGGGCCGGGTCTCGCCAACGGCCTGACCAACCTGCACAACGCCCGGCGTGCTGGAACGCCGCTCCTCAACGTCGTCGGCGAGCACGCGTCATGGCACATAGAAGCGGATCCGCCGCTCAATTCGAACATCGAAGCGCTCGCCCATACGGTCAGCGCTTTCACTAAGAGAAGCACCGACGCCAAGAGCATCGCGGTCAATCTGGCCGACGCGATCCATGCGACAGGATTGAGCGGCGGCAGCATCGCGACGTTGATCGTGCCGCACGATCTGCAGATGGCAGAGGCTGGCGATGATATCCCCGCACGGCGACCCGTTCCGAAGAGCAGCTATTCGGCTGCCAATGTCGATCAGTCGGCGAAAGCTTTGCGCGAAGGAAAGTCTGCCGTCCTCCTGGGTGGCAAAGGTCTGTCGGAGGCCGGCCTGAAACTCGCTGGGAGTATTGCGGCTGCGACCGGGGCCGATGTCCTCTGTGACACGTTTTTCGCGCGCATGGAGCGCGGTGGCTATTTGCCGGCGGCGACGCGGCTTCCCTACTTCCCCGATCAAGCCCAAGCGCTGACGCGCCGCTACGAAAGAGTTGTGCTCGCAGGCACGCGCCGTCCCGTCGCCTTCTTCGGCTATCCGGGTCTGCCCGGCTATTTGACGACGGAGGAGCAGACCGTGAGTCTCGCAAGTGCCGGCGAGGATGTTCTCGGCGCTCTCGAAGCATTGGCCGCAGCGCTCAATGCGCCGAACGATGTCCCGCAGAAGCCGCGAAGGCCGCTTCCTGCGATGCCAAGCGGCGGCCTCGACGCGCAATCCGTTGCGGCCGTCATCGCGCGCCTTCAGCCGGAAAACGCCATCATCATGGACGAGGCGCTGACTGTCGGCATGCCGTACTTCGACGCTTCGCAAAGCGCGCCGCGCTTCAGCCACCTGATGCTAACCGGCGGCGCCATCGGCCAAGGCCCGGGTGCTGCAACCGGAGCAGCGGTTGCGTGCCCGGACCGTAAGGTGATCAACTTCGAATCCGATGGATGCGGTGCTTATTCCGTCCAGGCCCTGTGGACGCAGGCGCGCGAAAACTTGGATGTGGTCACGATAATCGGCTCCAATCGCAGCTACAACATCTTGAATGTTGAATTTGCGCGGGCAGGCGTCGACGCGCCGGGCCCGGTTGCGCGTTCGATGACGGGACTCGATCGCCCCTATCTCGATTGGGTCAGGATCGGCGAAGGCTTCGGCGTGCCATCAGTGGCGGTTGATAATGCGCAGTCACTGACGCGCGAATTGGAGAAGGCGCTGGCGCACAAGGGGCCGCGCCTCATCGAAGCCATCATGTCCTAGCGCCGAACCGAATTCGGCATCAATGCTTCTCCGGCTCCGCCGTGAGCAAGCGATAGAATATCTCGGGATCCTGCAGTGAGCGAAGCTTCTGCGTGACCTCGCGGCTGCGCATCCGTCGCGACACGGCCGCAAGCAGATTGAGGTGATCGCCTTCAACGGCAGACGGCACCAGCAGAACGAAGACGAGGTCGACCGGAAGATTGTCGATCGCGTCGAAATCGATTGCAGGCTTGAGACGTGCCACAAGTCCGAAGGGCTTCTTAAGTCCGGCATAGCGAGCATGTGGAATGGCAACGCCGCCACCCATGCCGGTCGATCCGAGTTGCTCGCGCTTCATGAGTTCGGCAACGATGACATCGACGGCCAAGCCGGTGGACAGCGACGCGCGCGTGGCGAGCTCACGCAGCAATGTTGTTTTATCCCGCGCGCGGAAATCAAGAAGCACGTCATTCGGCACAAGGAAACTCGAAATTTTTACGGTCATTTCGCCTGCTCGACTTCGTCGGGGCTGCGCAGGCGGTATCCCACGCCGGTTTCGGTCTGAATGTATTCCGGGCTTTCCGGATGCGCTTCGATTTTCTGTCGCAATTGGCGAACGTACACCCGAACGTACTGCGAATCTGCCGAAGGCTCCCACAGTTCGCGCAACAGGAAGTTATGGGTAAGGACCTTGCCAGCGTGTTGAACGAACAGCCGCAGCAGATCGTATTCCTTGGGCGATAGCTTGACTTCGCGGTCGCCGATTTTGACGATCCGCCGGACGAGATCGACGCTCAGCGCTCCACTACGGAAGATCGGACGCTCGCCCTGACTTTGCAATTGGTGACGCAGCGCTGCGCGGATACGCGCGAGAAGCTCGTTGATGCTGAAAGGCTTGGTGACATAGTCGTCCGCACCGAGATCGAGAGCATGAACCTTCGCGCCTTCATCCGCCCGGCTTGAAAGCACCACAATGGGAACGGAGTCGTCCCTGGCCCTGAGAGCGCGCAGCAGATCGAGCCCGTGCATGTCGGGCAGTCCGAGGTCCAGGATGATGAGATCGGGCTTCGCTGACATCAGCTCCAACGCGGCCTTGCCGTTAGGGGCATCAGTCACGTGATAGCCCTGAGTGGCCAGCCCCATGCGCAGCAGTTTGCGAATAGGCGGCTCGTCGTCGATCACAAGGACATTGAGAGGGGCACTCATGCGGCGTGATCCAACGTTTCGCTCTCGTAGCCGGCGGGCAAGGAAATCGTAAACACAGCGCCTTGGCCGTCGCTACGGTTGGCAGCCGTTAAAGTGCCGCCCATGATTTCAACGAAGCCGCGCGCGATGGGAAGTCCAAGTCCTGTTCCAGCACGAACCTGATCGCCCTTGTGGGCGCGGTAAAACTTATCAAAAATGTGTTCGAGATCGGCGGATGGAATTCCCGGTCCCTCATCGGCAATCTGCAATGTCAGATGATCGTGATCCTGTCGCGCGCTGATCTGTATGAGAGTGCCTTCGGGAGCGTATTTGGCCGCGTTATCGAGAATATTGAAAAGGACCTGCTCCAGCAGCACCGGATCGGCGCTGACCTGCGGGTTGCCGGAAACAGAACTGTATTGCACGCGATGAAGTGCAAGGATCTTTCTTGCTCTCTTCAGTGAAGCGTCGACGATCTCGCTGACATCGTGCACGTCAGGCTTCGGCGCGACAGCGCCGGCTTCTAGCTTGGTCATATCCAACAGGTTCGCAATGAAGCGGTTGAGGCGTTCGGATTCGTCGATGACCGTGGACAGCAGCTCGGCACGCGATTCATCGTCGAGCTTGTCTGAAACGTCGCGCATGGTGCTTGCGGCACCAAGAATAGCCGCAAGTGGCGTCTTCAAATCGTGCGATAAGGACGTTAGCAGCGCAGCGCGAAGGCGCTCTGTCTCCATCGTGCGTTTGGTCTGCTCGATGTCCTGCACCAACCGCACCCGCTCGATGGCGAGCGCGCCCTGGTTGATCAAAGCATCGAACAAGCGCCGCTGATCGGGCGTCAGCAAGGGGCCTGGCTTGTCGCTGTCGATCCCCACCACGCCGACGACGCCGCGGTCTGTGTGCAGCGGCATGAAGAGGCGCTGCGAGCCGGGCAAGGTGTCGGCGCCCCGTCCCGCCGGACGATCGTTCATCCACGCCCACGTGGCCGCCGCGAGATCCGAAGCGTCGAGCGTATCCTCAGGCGGATAGCCAGCTTTCACGGCGATCGAACCATTCTCCGGAAGAAGCAGAACAACGCGCACCTGCAACATGGAAGCAATCTGGAATGCGGTCGCCCACAGCACATCATCGAGCGTTCCGGTTCCTGCGAGCTTGCGGCTGAACCCGTAGAGCGATTCCGTCGTGCTGGCGCGGTTGACGGCAATGACGGCCTGGCTGCGCATGCGGGCCGCGATGTTCGAAACGATGATTGCGACGACCGCGAAGGAAATGAACGATGCGACGTTTTTCGGATCCGAGATCGTGAAGGTGTAGACGGGCGGCAGAAAGAAGAAATTATAGGTCAGCGATCCGAGCACGCTCGCAAAGAGCGAAGGCCAAAGCCCCGCGCGAACCGCCACCGCGATGATACCTGTGAGGAAGATGAGGTCGACACTCTCGACGCCGATCCACGGGCTTAGCACCCAGGCGGCGCCGAGCGCCACAGCCACGGCCAGTACGGCGAACGTGTAAGCGACGAAATCATTCGCCGGTGCGGCTGGCGCTGTCGTCACCGGCGGCGGCGCAGGCTCCCGAACGGCAGGCAACTGCTCGCCCGAGATGACATGCACGCTGATGCTGCCGGACTGGCGGACGAGATCGTGCACGACTGAGCCGTTGAGGACTTCGAACCAGCGCGGCCGTTCGGATTTTCCGACGATGATCTGCGTGACATTATGATCGCGCGCATAGGCCATGATGTCGTCGGCAATCGAACGCGAGCCGCCGGGGATTGTGAACGTCTCAGCACCGAGCTGTTCGGCGAGACGCAACGCTTCGGCGATGCGGTTGCGCTCTTCGTCGGAAAGGCGAAGGCTACGGCGCGTCTCGATCGTCAAGGCCGTCCATGGCGCATGCAAGCGATCGGCGGCGCGCTTAGCGTAACGCACGAGGCCCGCAGACCGCGGATCGTCACTGATGCAAACGAGCACGCGCTCGCAAGCCGCCCATGGGCCGGACATCGCTTTCGCACGCAGCTGCGTGACGAGCTGTTCGTCGACGCGTTCGGCCGTCCGCCGCAACGCCAATTCGCGCAGCGCCGTCAAATTGACGGGCGAAAAGAAATTCTCGAGCGCGAGGCGTGCCTGCTCGGGAATATAGACCTTGCCCTCCTTGAGCCTTTGGATGAGGTCCTCAGGCGTAATGTCGACAAGCTCGATATCGTCGGCGCGGGCAAGAATTGAATCGGGGACTGTTTCACGCACGCGAACGCCGGTGATTTGCGCAACGACCTCGTTGAGACTTTCAATGTGCTGGATGTTGATCGTCGTGTAGACGTCAATGCCCTGATCTAAAAGCTCCTCGACATCGAGGTAGCGCTTGGGGTGCCGGCTCGACGGCGCGTTGGTGTGTGCGAGTTCATCGACCACCGCGATTTGCGGCCGCCGCGCGAGGAGCGCGTCGAGATCGAGTTCGTCGAGAAGCTTCCCTTTATATTCGACCTTGCGTGGGGGGATCGCCTCAATGCCGCGAAGCAGAGCCTTCGTCTCTTTCCGGCCGTGCGTCTCGACGACGCCCGCGACGACGTCGAAGCCTTCCTTGATCTTGGCGCGAGCCGTGCGCAGCATCTCATAGGTCTTGCCGACGCCGGGGGCGGCGCCGAGGAAAATCTTCAAGCGGCCGCTACGCCGTGCCTCTCGCCGCGAAATTTCGAGAAGAGCATCCGGTGACGGCCGCTTGTGCTCAGCGTGGGTGTCGTCCGCCATTGGGTTTCCCAGGTACGGCGCCGTGTCATGTTCAGTGTGCCGCGCTGCGGTCCAGAGCGAGGTTGAGCGCGAGCACGTTGATATGCGGTTCACCGATTAAACCAAAAACACGGGCTTCGATATGGCTATCGACGAGTTGCTTAACTTCTGCTTCCGGCAAGTTGCGGGCCTTGGCGACGCGAGGCACCTGGAAATAGGCGGCCTCCGGCGATATGTCCGGGTCGAGCCCGCTGGCGGTCGTCGTCACGAGATCGAGCGGCACGGGTGCCGACGGATTCTCACCCCTGAGCTTTTCGACGTCGCCCTTGACGCGATCGATGAGCGCTTTGTTTGTCGGGCCGAGGTTCGAGCCCATCGAGTTCGCGGCGTTATAGGGCTGCGGCACCGTCTTGCTCGGATCGGAAGGGTCGGGGCCAGTCGTTGCCGAAGGGCGGCCGTGGAAATATCGGTCGCTTGTGAAATTCTGCCCGATCAGTTCCGAGCCGATGACTTTCCCGCCGCGGACAATCAAGCTTCCTTGCGCCTGTTTGGGAAAGAGAGCGCCGGCAAGCCCCGTCATCGCCAGAGGATAGATGACGCCCGTCAAAACCGTCAGCGAGACGAGCAATACGAGTGCGGGACGCAAGAGTTTGAGCATCGGGGTTCCCCTTAGACGAGGTGCAAAGCGTTGACGGCAATGTCGATTGCCTTGATGCCGATGAACGGGATCAAGACGCCGCCGAGGCCGTAGATCAGAAGATTTCTGCGTAGCAGCGGGCCGGCGCCGATGGGCCGGTAGGTAACGCCTTTCAGGGCCAGCGGAATGAGGGCGATAATAATGAGCGCGTTGAAGATGATCGCCGACAGAATTGCGCTTTCTGGGCTGCCGAGATCCATGATGTTGAGAACCTGCAGCTGCGGATAGAAGGCAAGGAACATCGCCGGAATGATCGCGAAATATTTGGCGACGTCGTTCGCGATGGAAAACGTCGTCAAGGCGCCGCGCGTCATCAGAAGCTGTTTGCCGATTTCGACGATCTCGATCAGCTTCGTCGGATTGCTGTCGAGATCGACCATGTTGCCGGCTTCGCGCGCAGCAACCGTGCCGGTGTTCATCGCAACGCCGACGTCCGCTTGAGCGAGCGCAGGGGCGTCATTGGTGCCATCGCCGCACATCGCAACGAGCTTGCCCTTGGCCTGTTCGTCGCGGATGAGGCGCAGCTTATCCTCCGGTGTCGCCTGCGCGAGGAAATCATCGACGCCGGCTTCCGCCGCGATCGCTGCAGCCGTCATGGGATTGTCGCCGGTGATCATCACGGTGCGAATACCCATGCGGCGCAGCTCCGCAAAGCGTTCGCGAATGCCGCCCTTGACGATGTCTTTGAGATGAACGGCTCCAAGCAACCTGCCGTTTTTGGCAACGGCAAGCGGAGTACCGCCCAATTTGGAGATGCGGTCCGTTATGAGCTTAAGGTCGCGCACGGTTTCCGCATTGACCGCCGGGCGCAAGGCCTGCGCCGCTGATCCCATCGCCAACGGCGCCGCAGCGATAGAGGAAACGTATTTGATAACGGCATCAACTGCGCCTTTGCGAATGGACGAGTCATCGGTTTCCACGCCGCTCATCCGGCTCTGCGCCGTGAAGGGGATGAAGCGCGCCTTGACGTCTGCGATCTCACGCCCGCGCAGCCCATACAATTCCTTCGCGAGCACGACGATGGAGCGGCCCTCCGGCGTCTCATCCGCCAATGAGGAAAGCTGAGCCGCATTGGCGAGTTCGGTTTCGCTGACGCCAGGAAGCGGCAGAAACTCGGTGGCTTGGCGGTTGCCGAGGGTGATGGTGCCGGTCTTGTCGAGAAGAAGCGTATCGACATCGCCCGCGGCTTCGACCGCACGGCCCGACATCGCAAGCACGTTGAAGCGCACGAGCCGGTCCATGCCGGCGATGCCGATGGCTGAGAGTAGAGCGCCGATCGTCGTCGGAATGAGGGTGACGAAAAGTGCAACGAGCACAACGACCGAGATCGTGCCGCCCGCATAGGCCGCGTAACTCGGGATGGTCGCGGTTGCGAAGACGAAGACGATCGTCAATCCTGCGAGCAGAATATTGAGCGCGATTTCGTTGGGCGTCTTCTGCCGCTCGGCACCCTCTACCAGCCGGATCATGCGATCGAGAAATGTCGAACCTTGCGCCGCACTGATGCGCACGACGATCCAATCGGATAGGACCTGTGTGCCGCCCGTCACGGCGGAGCGATCGCCGCCGGATTCGCGAATGACAGGCGCCGACTCGCCGGTGATCGCCGATTCATTGACCGACGCGATACCCTCGATGACCTCGCCGTCTGACGGGATTGTATCGCCGGCTTCGACGAGAACGACATCGCCGACGCTAAGCGACGTACCCGGCACGAGCTTGAAGGTCTTACCCACGCCCGTCATCAGCTTGGCCTGCGTTTCGGTGCGTTGCTGGCGGAGCGCATCAGCTTGCGCCTTGCCGCGCCCCTCGGCGATAGCCTCGGCGAAATTGGCAAAGAGCACGGTAAACCAGAGCCAGAGGATGATCTGAAACGTGAAGCCTAGATGCTGGCCGCCCTGAATGACATCGCGGACGAAAATGATTGTCGTCAGTACCGACACGACCTCGAGCACGAACATGATCGGGTTCTTGATCAGTGTCCTGGGATCGAGCTTGACGAATGCCGAACCGATGGCTGGAAGGACGATCTGAGGGTCGAGCATCGTTGCCGCCGAGCTCTTCTTGCGCACGAGTGTTTCCATTTCGCGTATCTCCGAGGAAATCAGAAGAGCATGTTTCTGGTCATCGAGATCTGCTCGACGATGGGACCGAGGGCGAGGGCAGGGAAGAACGTCAGGCCGCCGACGATGAGGACGACGCCGACGACCATGCCGACAAAGAGGCCGCCGGTGGTTGGAAGCGTCCCCGCTGAGGGCGGCACTGTTTTCTTCTCGGCCATCGATCCGGCGATCGCGAGCGCCGGAATGATCATGAAGAAACGGCCGACGAACATCGCAATGGCGCCGGTGACGTTATAAAACGGCGTGTTTCCGGTAATGCCGCCGAAGGCCGAGCCATTGTTCGCTGTTGACGACGTGAAGAGATAGAGCATTTCCGAGAAGCCGTGCGGGCCGGGGTTTGCAATTGATGCAAGCGCAGCGGGAAGCACAGAAGCGACTGCCGTGAAGCCTAAGTACATGAGCGGAAGCACGAGGATCGCGAGCATCGCCATCTTCACTTCCCTGGCTTCGATTTTCTTGCCCACGTATTCTGGTGTGCGGCCAACCATCAGACCGGCGACGAAAATGGCGATCACGATGAAGATCAGCATGCCGTAGAAGCCTGCGCCGACACCGCCCACGATGATCTCGCCGAGCTGCATATTGATCAGCGGGATCATGCCGCCAAGAGCCGTGAAGCTGTCGTGCATGGCGTTGACGGCGCCGCACGAGGCTGCCGTGGTAATGACCGCGAAGAGCGCAGACGCCACAATGCCGAAGCGAACTTCCTTGCCTTCCATATTGCCGCCGGAGAGGCCAAGCGCATTGATGCCGGAAACACCCGCCGCTTCTGCCCAGTAGCAGACTGCGACGCCTGCGATGAAGAGAATGCCCATCACGGCCAGGATCGCCCAGCCTTGCTTTTGATTGCCGACCATACGGCCGAAGACGTTGGTGAGAGCCGCGCCTAAGGCGAAGATCGCCACCATCTGAACGAAGTTGCAGAATGCCGTCGGATTTTCGAACGGATGAGCGGCGTTTGCATTGAAGAAGCCGCCGCCGTTCGTTCCGAGCATCTTGATCGCGACCTGCGACGCGACCGGGCCCACCGCGATCGTCTGCTTGCCGCCTTCGAGCGTCGTTGCGTCAACGTAAGCGCCAAGCGTCTGCGGAATGCCGTCCCAAACGAGAAAGAGCGTCAAGGGAATGCAGATCGGCAGTAGAACGTAGAGGGTGCAGCGTGTGATATCGACCCAGAAATTGCCGATGTTGCGCGTCGAAGAACGCGCAAAACCGCGAATGAGCGCAACGGCGATGACGATACCTGTGGCGGCCGACAGGAAGTTCTGATGCGTGAGGCCCAGCATCTGCGTGAGATACGACAGCGTCGTTTCTCCGCCATAGTTCTGCCAGTTCGTATTCGTGATGAAGCTGACGGCAGTATTGAACGACAGATCGGGTGCGACCGCAGTCATGCCCTGCGGATTGAACGGCAACCAGCCTTGCGTTCGAAGCAAGGCATAAAGGATCAGGAACCCGCCAACATGAAAGAGTAGCATAGAGATGGTATAGGCTAGCCAATCCTGCTCGGATCGCTCGTTCACGCCTGAAATTTTATAAAGGGATGCCTCGAGTGGCCCGATGACCGGCGAAAGAAATGTCCGTTCTCCGGAAAACACTTTGGTCATGTACCCGCCGAGCGGTTTGACGAGCGCAATGACGACTGCGCAGAACAGGGCGATCTGCGCCCAACCGACGAGAGTCATTTGAGATGCCTTTCAGAAAGCTTCAGGCCGCACGAGCGCATAGACGAGATAGATCAAGAGCCCGGCCGTCACGACGCCTGCCAATGCATAATCGAATGTCATGAGCGATCCCTCACAACCGGTCGCAGGCGAAGGCGTAGCCTATCGAGAGCGCGACGAGTGCTAATCCACCTGCCACAAAGACGATGTCATACATCTGATGATCCGATCCTTTGAGAGCGCGCCCAGAGGAGAGGGCGAGCGGCGGATACGTGCCACGCGCGGCGTATGAATTCGAGCTGTGCGGATCGGGAGACTTATAAGAATCTCATAAAGATCGCGGGGCTTGCGCGATGCTTCGAGCAGCCAATTCTCAAGATGGGCGGTGAGAAATCAGATGAAGAAATGCGAATACAAAAGCGGCGCCGGCTCATGAGAGTTGATCCCTCGGAGAGCCGGCGCCGTTGACTTAGTAGATCTTTGAAGGCGGTTTTCTTACGGCGTCGTCGTTGCGCCGGATGAGGGACTGGTCGTCATGGAGCCCGTGCCGCTCGTGCTCGAGCCTGCGCCAGGCGTCGTTCCACTTCCGGTGCTCGTGCTGCTGCCTGTGCTCGTACCGGATGAGCCCATGTTGGATCCCGTGCCTGTGCTGGTGCCGGTACCTGTGCTCGTCCCTGATGAGCCGGTGTTAGAGCCCGCGCCCGGCGTTGCAGCGCCGCCTCCTGTGATCCGTGGTGTCGGCGTTAGCGGCGTCGTTGATCCAGGATTGTAATTGGATCCGCGACCCGCAGTCGAACCGGCGCCCGTGCTCGAACCAACGCCGCCGGTCGTGCCGGAGCCAATGCCTGCACCGGTGCCGGCGCCACCTGCGCCACCGCCAGCGCCGCCACCCGAAGAGCCGCCTCCGCCGCCCGAACCCGCAGCAAACACTGTGCCTGCGCTCAGCAGAACAGCAGCAGTAGCGACGAACATCTTCTTCATTGATCGTATTCTCCTCTGAAGTTGAGTTCGCTGAGTCAACGGATGCGAATGGAAGCTGTTCCGCAATGAGAATGCATCAACGGTTCTCGCGTTAATTGGAGCGTGTGCGATACCAATTGTTCCCGGAAAATGCATGTGCGCTGCACGTACAAAGTGCGATGCAGCGACGAATGTTCGTTCAATTGGAGAACTTCTACTTGCTCGTGCACATCGCAAATGCATAGCTGTGCTGACCGGGCCAAGTATCATATTGTCAGCACGTCACCCGGTGCGTTGCTGTCATCCTGGGACTGCTTGCCAGTGGGCAAGCTCCAAGCGGAAAGCGCGACCGTATCGCGCCGCAAGGTACCCACTATGACGACTCTCAAAAATATATCCGTGCTTATTGTCGATCCCAATGGCGAAGCAGCATTCGAATTGCGCCAGTCCTTCATCGCCGCAGGCGCGATTACGCACGTCGTCGCCAACCTGACGTCAGCCGAAACGATGATCGACGCAAAGTCGATCGATGCAGTCATTCTTCCTTATTCGCAAACGCCGGAGACCGTCGCGTTCTGCCGCGCCCTGGCGGCGCGAAACATTCCGGCAGTCTTCACTTCCGAGCCGCCCGCGCGCTACCCCGTCAAGCGCCGGATGTCGAACGCGATCATCGCAGTCAAAGCACTGATTGCAGAACAGGGCACGCCCGCTCATCGCGCGGTCCATTAGCGCGAGCGCCAATTGATCTGCCGGACGGCTAAGCCGTCCGGCAAATCTGCCCGTCACCGAGAGTCATCCGCTTCTTCATCGTCGGTATCATCGATCTGCTCGCTGAGGCGGTCGCGCCGGGCGTCGTGGTTTTCTATCTCGACATCCACGGCGATAGAGTCGGGTTCAGTTCCCTCGTCAGGAACGGCCTCGTTCTCATTCTCTGTTTCGTCATCGGCATCATCGTTGTCGCCGGGGTAGGACGGTGCCTCCTCGGGTGTGCCTGGCAGCGGTCCGGATACAGGTGAGGGCGCGTCCGGATCGAACGACTCTGGCTCGACGATTTGCGCTTTGCGTTTACCCATAATGGCTCCTCGATCTTCGAAATATTCCGGTCGATCGAGATAACGTCTGGGAGCAAGCTAAGGTCCCGTCCTGAGCACGGCTTAGCGGCTGCAAAACGCGTTTTCGGTGGCGCGGAACAGGCGATCAGCGGCTATTTCGGGGAGATACATCGGAACTCAAAGCTGCCGGGAACCATTTTCGGGGTGGCTGGCGCTCGCGGCTTGCAGGCGCGGCCGACGGAATGCAGGCCAAGCTGCGCGGACGAAAGATGCAACTGGCCTTTGAGGAAACGGATGAACAATTGAGGAGTAGAGCCGTGGACGTTCGTGTTTCGCAATTAGAAAGAGCATTTCAGCTTGCTCAATCGGGTCGATGCACGACAGTAGCCGATATCAAACGCAAGCTGCGTGAAGAGGGTTACCAAGACGATCAGGTCGAAGGCCCCTTGCTCTTTGGGCAGCTGAATTCGCTTATGAAAAAATCAGCCTCGCAGTCGGGCACTGGATCCGCGCAGCGCGCTTGAGTTGCCGCTTCGGCCGTGGAGCTGGAGGCACCCCGATCCCCTGCCAAACCGGGGTGCTCCGCTTACACCACGGCATTGGGGGCAGCCGCACTGAGGGGTAGTGCGTGCCGTGGCGCTTGCTTTACCAATTGCCGGTCGAACAGTTCCTCAGACCACGAAGAACTTACTTCTCACGATGGGTGCGGCTGGAACCCCAAAAGGGCGAGGGCCGTTGCCCAGTCAGCTAAGTTAATTATCGATGCGGAAGGGCAGAATAATGCGCGCAAAACACGCTTTTGTATGGGCGATCTGTGCCGCCGCCGTGGCGATCTCTGGTACCAACCAATCGCATGCTGGAGCCTCGAGTCAGCCGCCGTCCGCAGGCGCAGGAGAAAGCAACTCAAAGCCCGATGAGTCGCTGAGCAAAAAGCTTAACAGGAACGACGGCGTGCTGAAGCCGCAACAGGGCGTGGATCCGGGAATTCACCAGCCCGCGCCGGGCCACACCGGCGATGATATGCCCGTGATCATTCCGCCCGGCGAGCCCGGCGGCGATCAGAGCGTGCAACCAAAGTAGCCGAATAATGGCTCCTTTGAATGCCGATGCATCTTAGCAAGCATGCTGTCCGCCAATCGGAACAATGTCTTCAAGCTTGCGTTGGTTTTGAACCTTCGAATTCGGAAGCAGAGCGAACATGCAACCAGAAAACAGATTTCTCGAAACCAGCCAGGTCGCCGGCACCGCCGTCTACGACGGAGCCCACTCTGAAATCGGCGCCGTTGACGATCTGATCGTCGACACGATCACCGGCAAGGTTCGTTATGCCGTCCTGAGCTTCGGTGGCTTCCTTGGCCTTGGCAAAAGCCAATACGTCGTTCCATGGACGGCGCTTCGCTGGGATAGCGAACTTGAAGGGTATGTCACCGGCATCACGGAAGCGCAGCTTCAGGCGTCGCCCGATCTCGATCCACTTTCGTTGCGCAATCGCGACTCGGAAGGCCGTCTGCATGAAGCTTACGGAGCACCGACCTATTGGGAGATCGAGGCGCGCTGAGGAGCATCGGTGAGATGGAGCACGCGTCGGTGAAATATGCGAAGGGCTTTCACGTCCTTGCAGGTAACGGACGCTCGCAGGCGGCGTCTATGGTTGTGGAGCCGGGTGAAAGCGAAGGCGGGCAGAACAACTTTCATAAGGGCGCCGACCAGTGGCTTTACGTCGAAAGCGGAAGCGGCGAGGCGATCGTCGACGGTCACGCGCATCGCCTCGTGCCCGGCTCTCTTATTTTGATCGGCCATGGCGAAAAGCATGAGATCCGCAATACCGGCGATGTCGTCATGAAGACTTTGAATTTTTACGTGCCACCTGCCTATACGCGGGATGCCGAGGAGCTGCCGCCAGCGAAAGCGGAATGATGTCGCGGGCATTTGAGCGAAACTCAAGCATGCCGCGTGCGTTTTAATTCAGCTTCCTTTGGAGGACGTCTTGCACCCGGCAATGGCACTCTGGATCTGGTCGGTCTCTATGTCTCGCGTTTGGCAAGCGTCGCTAAGCGGAGCTAGCCTGCAACCGGTAGAACCCCAAACTCCCAAAAAGGCGGATCCCGTATTTGTCCGCGCCGATGCTTATTTGCACTCGGACGTCGCGAAAAATCCGCTTCCCGATATTATCCTCGACCGTCTTGCGGACCTCTATTGGGCCGAGCGGGATTCCGAGCTCGCCATCTAATTCATCGAACATCTCATCAGAAATTGAAACCGGGAGTGCCGCTAACTCCCGGAGCGCGGCTTACCGGGCTGTTTTGCGGAGTCGTCGCCAGGGGCTTCGGTGTTTTTCAGCCTTTGAAGGCGGGTCGCCAATGAGGACGGCAGTTTTTCCATGTTCAACTCAAACAGCGACTTGAGTCTCGGTCCGACCTGCCGTTCAAAATGAAACATCCAATCATCTATATCGCGTGCCACTGCATACGCTCGCTTATCAGTTTCTGCTCTATGTCAACTGGCCAACGTGTGCGTCCTATCATCGTTCCTGCGCACTTTTGGCCTAGCTGTTTTGCAGGTCGGTCGGCGCGGATCGACGGCTAAGGTCCCGATCGAGAGATGAATGACTTAGCCGGGGCGAGGCGCGAGCTTCGCCACAAAAACGTTCGCCCGCGTCAGTTCGCCAAAGGCTGTAACGACACGTGAAGGCGCCTTGCCAACGACTTGCCGCAATCTGCGGAGAATGAGTCCGGACACAGAACGGGGTGTGTCATGGGCATCGAGCAAAGAGAGAACATCAGAAACGACGTCAAACACAGCGCGGCCGACCGGATTGCTCAAGGCTTGAATCTTATCCGCGGTGAAGCCTCGCGCCTGGACAGCGCGCGGGCGGAAGGGAAGTCCTTCGAGGCCCATTTGGCGCTGAAGACGATCAAGGACGAATGCTTTCACCTGAGGCAAGTTCTGCAAGAGCTGCGCGAAGCTGGCCGCCTCGACTGAACGGCCTAGGCTAGGCTGGAACTTCTCTGGCTAGGTCTTGTTAACCACCGTAGAGCCGAGTGGAGATCCCAGCATGCGCAATACGAAGGCCGTCAATCAGGTCTATGATGTACTGAAGGCGGTATATGACCTCGAGAAGGAAATGAAAGCCGCGCCAGTCCATCTTGCGGGGGCCAATCGGGAGGAGTGCGCCAAGCACTTGGCCGAGGCGCGCCATCAGCTGCAGCGGGTTCTTGACGAGGTTTACGCCGCCGATTTCCGCGAGCGTTCAGCCGCTGCCTGACGGCGGCCCGGGTTGTGCTCAGTGCTGACCAAAGTCTAGGCCAGCCGGCATAGCGAACAAAATACCTTTCTCCTGCGTTGTCTGCTCGTGGTCATCGTGGGGAAAGGTGCCGGAAATGCCAAAGCAGAAATTCGCCCTGGCGTTGGGCGGAGGGGCCGCTCGAGGCTGGGCGCATATCGGTATTCTCCAGGCGCTCGCGGAAGCGGGACTTGAGCCGGAAATCGTTGTCGGCACGTCCATCGGTGCGATCGTCGGCGGCCACTATGCGTCGGGCCGCCTCGATGACCTCGCAGGCTTCGCTCGCGAGCTGACGCGCCGCCGGGTCTTCAGCTTCTTGGATTTGAGCGTCTCGGGATCCGGGCTGATCGCCGGACAGCGCCTTTTTGATCGTTTCGACGATCACCTGCGGGGATTGTCCATCGAAAAACTGCCGGTGCGTTTCGCAGCCATCGCGACGGACCTCGCCAATGGCCATGAAGTCTGGCTGCGGCGCGGCTGTGTCACCGATGCTGTACGCGCGTCTTCCGCCATTCCCGGCATCGTCAGGCCCGTGCACCTCAACGGCCGCTGGCTCGTTGATGGCTGCCTCGTCAATCCCGTGCCGGTCTCCGTCTGCCGGGCGCTCGGCGCCCGCGTCGTCGTCGGCGTCAACTTGACGAGCGAATTCGGGCGCGGAGGCATTTTTATCGGCGACGAAGAAGATGAAGCTGAGGAGGAGATTACCGGCGACATTGTCGTGCAGGAGGCGCCGATCACGCGTTGGAACGGCAGCGGCGCGCTGCAGCTCCTCCATCGCCAGATCTTCGGTCAACGACAGGACGGAGCCCCCGGCATTACATCCGTTATCCTGAACTCGTTCAGCATCTTCCACGACCGCATTGCTCGGGCTCGGCTCATGGGCGATCCTCCCGATCTGCTCGTCACGCCTGATCTGGCCGACATCGGAGTGCTGGACTTTCATCGCGCTGACGAAATGATCGCAAGCGGCAAGGCCTCGATCGAGCCGCACCTGCCGATGATCGAGCGCTTTCTCAAGTCACCGCCGCCGGCGTTGCTCAACACCCGTCTATTCGCCGGATAACGCAGGCGCCGGAGAGCCCTCGATATTCCGCACTGCAGCACATCGGAAGCCCGAAGTGTTTTGACTTGAGCTTTCATCCGAAATGATTGGGTGACGCACTTCCGGCTTTTCCGTGAAGGCGGGCTCGCGCGAGCGGACCATGGCACATTGCCACCCATCCGAAACTGCATCCGCATGATGAGCGTCTAACTTGCGCGTCGCGCTGAGCGACCCTTGGTTTTGAGCTGAGACTGACTTTCGATGCTGGTATCCGCGACGATCAACGAGGCGAGAGACTTCGCCGTTGAAAAGCACGGCGGGCAGGTGCGCAAGCACGATGGCCGCCCCTACATCGTGCATCTCGATGGTGTGGCCGGCGTTCTCAATGAACACGGATATCGAAGCGACGAAATTCTCTCGGCGGCTTTTCTTCACGACACGATCGAAAAGAGCGACACGACCTACGACGAGCTGAGCGATAGATTCGGCGAAACCGTTGCGGAGCTTGTCTATTGGCTGACGGACTCTGAAAAGGGGAGCGCCAAATCGCGGGCCATCCAGTCAGCATGGAGACTGTCTCGCGCGCCATGGGATGCGAAGCTCATCAAGCTTGCAGACATCATCGATAACGGAATCGCGATCGTCTCTCACAATCCAGAATTTGGCCCCACGTTCCTCGATGAGAAGCGTCTCTGCTTGAAGAAAATGGCAGAGGTTGAAACCAGCAAATTGCTGCGGCTGCCCCTCTTCCAGAAGGCAGCGACGGTCACGGAGTCCGCCTCGCTCTGAGCGATGCGCAACGCGGCGGCAGCTTGTAAAAAGATCGGAGGCTACGATGAAAAGCACCGCTATCGCCGTTGCACTTTTAGCCTTGCCGCTGAGTTCCGGCGTTCTTGCAGAAGACGTCAACCGGACAGGCCAGCCGCAGACGCAGCAGGGCGGTTCGAGCGGAACGGGGTCAAAAACCGGAGACGCCGACACGATGGGTGGCGGGACGACCGGACGGACCGAGCCTTCAGATACACCGCAACGCGCGCCTCAAAATCAAACGCACCCTGACAAGGGCCCGAAAACGAACGCTGAACCAGACTCATCCAACCAGCAGCGCAACTGACGCTCCAACTTTCTGAAGCCGCGCATTTAGCCGCTCGTGAGCAGGATCCTTCCAACCCCGCGTCCCGGGATTTTCGAATCGCACACATGTCGCAGGGAACATGTCAAGGCGGGGTGAGTACTTCCTATATCCGCGGCAGCACCTCCCCCCGGTGTGCTCCTTCTAGCCGCGGCCCCAAGCACCCTGGTCCCCCCGCCAGGGTGCTTTCATTTTGTGCTGCCGAGCTCCGCTCGCACCGAGTAACCAGCCGCTGTCCGGCCTCGAAGCAATTTGCTGAAGTCTCGCTTACGCCGCAGCACTCTCTGACCAAGAACGCAAAGCGGACCGAACTTTTTGATTGCTTCACCATTGCTCAGCGTAATTAGAACGCATACGGACGAGTGTGCTAGGCCGCGCGAACAACTTCTCTCGAACCAATGAAAAAGGGAGAGACGCGGATGAGGACACATCACATAGCATTGCCGCTCGCCTTGATGGCTACGCTGTGCATGCCGCTCGGCGCCATGGGAGGACCGGGCGGCGGTGGAGGCGGCGGTGGTCATGGCGGGGGAGGCGCCGGCGCAGCTGCGGGCGGCGGAGGCGGTCCAGGCGGAGGCGGGGGAGCTGGCTACGGTGGAGGTGGTGGCGGCCCTGGCGGCGGCGGCGGTGGTCCCGGCTACAGCGGCGGCGGAGGAGGGGGTGGCCCCGGCTACGGTGGTGGCGGCGGCCGCGGTGGTGGAGGCGGTGGCCCGAGTTACGGCGGTGGAGGCGGCCGTGGCGGAGCCGGAGGCGGTGAATCAGGATACGGAGGCGGCGGCCGCGGCGGTGGGGGTGGCGGCGGGCCCCGCGGAGGCGGCGGTGGCCGGGAGTTTGGTGGTCGCGGTGGCGGCGAACGCGGCTATCGCGGTGGAGGCGGAGGCGGTGGCTATCGCGGGGACCGTGGCGGCGGGGGAGAACGTTTCCGCGGTGGAGGACGCTTCGAAGGCCGGGGCGGACCTCGCTTCGATGGTCGCGGACCTCGCTTCGGTGGCCCAGGCCATGGTCATGGCCGCAGATTCTGGCGCGGCCGGTGGTACGCGTATGGAATTGGTCCTTGCTGGCGCTGGTCGAACTACTGGGGCGAGTTCGTTTGGGTTTGCTACTGACCCATGATCCCTTGACGATAGCTTGGCCGTTCGGACCTGACTCCGAACGGCCGCTGGAGGACGATGAATGCCAACGATGTCGGATAATCGCCGCCGGCGCATCGTGATCCGTCAGCGCAAACGTGAAAATTTGCGCAAGCGATTGGCCAAGGCCGCAAAGCGACAGCGCAACGCTAGCTAAGGTAAGTTAGCGGCCGAAGCGCCGACGACAAATCTCACGGCTGCCAGATGAGCTTCTCGTTTCTTTCGAGAATGCCGGCCAGCCGCGTCACAGCGGCGGCGTGCTGACTGAGCCGGTCTTCGAGAGCGATGGTCATGCTGGCCTTCACTGTTTCGGGCCAGCGCATCGTCTGCACAGTGTGAAGCTCAATGGAAAGCTCGGTGATGATCTCGTTGTGCCAATAGATCGCTTCTTCGACCGTGTAGGCATCGAGCGCCTTCTCGCGGCAGATCTCGAGATATTCGCTGGCTTTGATGGTAGCCGCGTGCTTTTCATCCTTTGCCACGACGCGCGATACCGTCCGTTTCGCAGCGAGCGTGTGTATAAATAGGCGGAAGTTGACGCGGTCGCTGAGCCAGTGGATCAATGAACTCGGGCGAGATCCGGCAGCTTTGGGGCCTGATTGATTTCCATCAGCTGCCATGGCGACGCTCCTAGTGAGCTTGCTGCTTCGAGCGCTGCCTCGGGATGGCTCCCCGGCCGAGGCTCAATGAACTTATGACGCGCGACGAACTGCGTTAGTTCCGCTTCTTCTGGAAAATCATCACAAAGGCACGCTCGGCGATAAAGTAATTTTCCGCCGTGAAACCATCGCGCAGCTGTTGGGTAATGCCTGCATGCTGCGTGTCTCGCACGCAGGCTCAGAGATCTGGAGAGTACCGTCTTCACAAACACGCTTCGGCGGAAAGGTATTCGTGAGTTCTCTGGTTGCCGGCAGCAAGTGCTGGCGCATGGCTCCTAGACGTGGGGTCATGGAAGGCCTCGGGACCCGCTGCGAAAGCGGGAACCGGGGCTTTTTTCTTCAGTCTTCCGGCAGCGGTGCGCCGGGAGACATATCGTCATAGTCGTAATCGTCAATCCCGCTCTCGCCGGCACTGGCACCGCTGATATCTAGACCGTAAGGATCGGGTGACTGTGCAATCTCCTCGACATCATCCTCATACGGCTGAGCATTGTCCTCATCCATATAATACGGGGCTTCGTCCGGCGGTGGCGGGCTCTGCGCCAAAGCTGCGGGACCGGCGAGACCTGTCATGAGCGCCGCTGAAATAACTAAAATTTTCATTTGGAAAACCTCGTTCGCGAGGAACTCGAAGGAACCCACTGATTACCTCAGCGGTCCGCGTTCGTTCCGCCTGTTCCATCGGTGACGTCGGGGCTTCCGATTAAGCGCAATAGCCTTCTTTTCCGGAACCCAACCTTCAGCATGCACGTTGTCAGGCCACAACAGAGGAGGACTTCCATGGATTGGGATCGCGTTGAAGGTAACTGGAAGCAGTTCACCGGCAAGGTGAAGGAAAAGTGGGGTCAGCTCACCGACGACGACATCGCTCGTGTGAACGGCAACCGCGAACAGCTCGAAGGCATCCTTCAGGAGCGCTACGGCTACGCGAAGGACCAGGCCCGTAAGGAAATCGACACCTGGTCGGGCTCGCTCTGATCGCGCTCTGATAAGGTTATAAGCACTTCAAACGAGGAAGGCCCAATCTTTGGGCCTTTCTTTTTGCCTTGGCAGATTAGAATGGCGTATGAGGTCGCGCGATTCTAGTGCTGGGGAAGACGACATGTCCAAGACGTTTTGTGCGGAGATGCTGACGCGCTCCGAGTTCGACCGCGCAAATAAGCGGTTGGAGATTTCGCTCTGCAACGCAATGGGAGAGCGCCAGACAATCTCCATCAGCGCCGCCGTCGCAGCAACGCTCTCATCGATCTTGGACGATCATTTCCGCTCTCAAAATGCTTTCGGCGACCTGACAAAAATCCCCGAGAATTATGCGGTGGGTCATGGCCGCCATGAGCCCGTCGTCATGCTGCGGTTCGAGGATGATCCGGCCTATGGTCTCACCGCCGATCAGGCGCTCGACTTAGGCGAGGCGTTGATCGACGAAGCAGAAGCGCTGGCCAAGGTAAAATATCCCGCACGCCAGTGATGGAAATACGCGCTCCAT
This sequence comes from Hyphomicrobium sp., assembly GCF_035687085.1. Taxonomy (GTDB): domain Bacteria; phylum Pseudomonadota; class Alphaproteobacteria; order Rhizobiales; family Hyphomicrobiaceae; genus Hyphomicrobium_B. The sequence goes on from NZ_DASRYS010000017.1 coordinate 137,188, forward strand.
AAGCGAGGCCGGCGATTGCCGAGCTGCCACTCAGGCGAGCTGCTCCTTGATGTCGTGACACAAGAGCGTCATTGCGGCTTGCGTCACCGGTTTCGCGAGGAAGCGGGCGCCGGCAGGTAACGCCGCAATTGTCGGCAATTGCTTGCCGGAGCTGATGATGATGACCATGTGCGGCCAGTGCTGACGGACATAGTGGGCGAGCGTCAGTCCGTCCATGTCGCCTGGCATGTTGATATCCGTAAAGACGACCTTGATGCCTTCGACGGTGCGGAGAATGTGCAGAGCGTCATAGGCCGTGCCCGTCTGCACCGGATCATATCCAGCGTCTTCGAAGTCGGCAGCAATGCCCATCCGAATGAGCATTTCGTCTTCCACGATAAGAACCTTCGCGATCGTCAAGGCACCTTCTCATATCTCATCGAGCCCTGCGGGACGGCTCATTGAACTCGGGGCTACGGCGGCGCCCGCCGCCAAGAAATCAGTGGGCCAACTTCCGTGCGGTCTTCAGATCCTTGATGAAATCGTTGAATGCATGTTCGCGTTCATCGTGATCACGCATGCGGAGTATCGCCGAGGGATGCACAGTGACGTAGCCCGGAATATCGCCGAACTGGTATTTCCCACGTGATTTTCCAATGGCAACTGGAGCGCCCGCCAGCGCAGCCGCCGCCGTGCCGCCTAAGGCCACGACGAGACGCGGGTGAACGAAGTCGAGTTCCCTGAGAAGCCACCATCGATAATGCTTTATCTCGCCCATCGTCGGCTTCTGATGGATGCGCCGCTTACCGCGTTCTTCGTACTTGAAGTGCTTGACGGCGTTTGTGACGTAGGTGTCTTCGCGGGGAATTCCGGCCTCAGTCAGCGCCTTGTCTAAAAGGCGGCCCGCTGGACCGACGAATGGCCGACCTTGTAGATCTTCCTGGTCGCCCGGCTGCTCGCCAACGAACGCCAACTCGGCCCCAATGGGACCCTCGCCAAGCACCGCTCTTTTGCCGCCGCGAACCATGGGCTTGGAGTGAGCGATAATCGCGTTGAGCGCTTCGAGGCTCGCCGGCTCTTCGGCGTGGAAGAGCTCGTCTGGTGGCAAGCTTCGGGCGGAAGCCCGTGTGGAGGTTTTTGGCATTTGGAAGCGGTGCGCGTCGGTAGAAGTTCGGTCAAGGACCGACGCGCAGTCGCAACTTTTGGTTCCGCCGGAGGCCGGCGGCTATCAGCAATAATTATGAAAGGTCGTAATGAATGTCTCAGAGATGGGCGCCGGAACTTGGGGTTCCGGCGCCCGCGTCTGAGGTAAGTCAGGGAGCACTGCCAACCTCAGCCGTGCCCATTAATCGTGGAAGGTCTCGCCGTGGAGGACGAGGTCGAGGCCCTCGGCTTCTTCAGCTTCGCTGACCCGCAGACCGATCGTGAACTTGATCAGCATCAGGGCAATGAGGCTGACGACGGCCGACCAGACGATCGTGACGCCGATGCTCTCGATCTGAATCCAGACCTGACCGATGTTACCTTCGATCCAGCCGGACTTGCCTTCACCGCCGACGGACGAGACAGCGAAGACGCCCGTGAGGACGGCACCCAGGATGCCGCCGATGCCGTGAACGCCGAACACGTCCAGCGCGTCGTCATAGCCAAGCGCACGCTTCAGACCGGTGACGCCCCAGTAGCAGACGACGCCTGCAGCAAGACCGATGATCAGTGCGCCGTCGACTGCGACGAAGCCGCAAGCCGGCGTGATCGCAACGAGGCCAGCGATGGCGCCGGAGGCGGCACCGAGAAGGCTCGGCTTGCCCTTGACGATCCACTCGACGAGCGTCCACGAGACGATCGCAGCAGCGGTTGCTAGCTGCGTGTTGAGCATCAGGATGCCCGTGCTTGCGCCGGCGCCGAGAGCCGAACCGACGTTGAAGCCGAACCAGCCGCACCACAGCAGCGAGGCGCCGATCATGGTGAGTGCGAGATTGTAGGGAGCCATCTGCTCGGTGCCGTAGCCCGTACGCTTGCCCAGAACGATGGCAGCGACGAGGCCTGCGATTGCCGAGTTGATGTGAACGACCGTGCCGCCGGCGAAGTCGAGAACGCCTTCTCCGCCGAGATAGCCACCCGGACCCCATACCATGTGGGCGATCGGTGCGTAGGCGAAGAGGGCCCACAGCGCGACGAAGACCATCGATGCCGAGAACTTCATGCGGTCAGCCGGTCCGCCAAGGGCAATGATCGGCGTGATGATGAAGAACGTCATCTGGAACATGACGAAAAGGAACTCGGGAATTCCCGAAGCGGCAGGCGCTGGCGTTTCCGGCGTGATGCCGGCGAGCATCATCTTGGAGAGGCCGCCGAAGAACGGGCTGCCCTCGGTGAAGGCGATCGAGTAGCCGGCGACGACCCAGAGGATCGACAGCAGGCCGGCGCCGAACATGCACTGCATGAGAACGGCGAGAGCGTTCTTCTTGCGCACCATGCCGGCGTAGAAAAGTCCGAGGCCCGGAACGAGCATCATGAGAACGAGCACGGATGAGGTCAGCATCCATGCGATGTCGCCATTGTTGAATGCCGGTGCCGCAGGCTCAGCGGCGGCAGGAGCGGCATCCTGGGCAAATGCGATTGCTGATGTCGCAAGTAGCGTCACGGCGCTGAGAGCCGCGGCTCCAAGCGAGGGTCGAAGTCTTGAATTCATTCCTGGTCCCCCAATGTTGGTCCCGATGGTTCCATGCCGTCCGACCACAGCTTGTGCGGGTTTATGCTGTTTTCTCATCAGGCAGGAGTAATGATCGCAAGGAGTGTGCCAAGCCGCAGAACATGAATTTCCCTGCAACAATTGCCGGGTTCAGATGCGGAAGTCAGATGATTCTCTAGGCAGGTTGATGAAACGTCGGGCAGTTCGGGTGAACAGCTTATGCGCTGCTCCGGCGAATCTCATTCAGGCGGCGTAAGCGGCCAGCCGGCTTCGACGTACTTCTTGAACCAGGCGCTGAAGCAGTCGGGATCGGTGGCGATGAGGCCCTGAATGACGTCCAGGCTTTCCCAGCTGTAGCCGTCGCACTCGAGCGGATCGGGAGCGATCACGCCGTCGTAGCGGCCGCGGAAGACATGCACGAACTCGTGCTCGGTCAAGCCGGCGTCGAGTTCGGCCCGATAGGTGAAGGTGCCGATCTCTTCCAACGGGCAGACGACCCGCATCTCTTCATTGAGCCGTCGTGCGGCGGCAGCGAGCGAAGCCTCTCCCGGCCGGGGGTGCCCGCAGCATGAATTCGTCCAAAGCCCGCCGGAGTGATATTTATCGACCTGCCGGCGCTGCAACAGCAGCCGGCCCTTGCTGTCCCACACCATCACCGAAAAGGCGCGGTGAAGCACCCCCTGGCGGTGGGCCTCGAGCTTTTCGGCAACGCCTGTCTCTTTGTCCTCATGATCGACGAGGACGACTTCTTCTCGCATAATTTTCGTGCTTCCCCGGAATATCGAGGCCGTAATGTTGGCCTGGGTTCAGCATAGCGCCTCGCCGGCTTCCGGATAAGCCCCCGCTTGCCCTGGGACGGCAGTCAGGTGTGGTCAGCGCTTGTAAAAACCCATCATGCGCGTGAAGCTCTGCGCGATCTCCTCGGGAGGCCGGTCGAAGGCATCGAGTGGGATCCGGATGACGCTTCCCTTCAGCGACCACGGAAGGCGCATGAGGAACCTGTAAAACGGCCGGCGGCGCCAATCGACGAGCAAGGCCCTTTCGAGCGGATCTTCGAGCATTATGAGCAACTCGTGATCGATCGACCCGCGCACGTCGAGCTGCTTCAGTTCGATCGCCTTGATCGACCTCCACGAGATGATGCCGAGGCCCTCGGCAAAGACGCCGTATTGCCCGCAGCCAATCCGCTGCTTGCCCGTCTCGAGCAATGGGTAATTGTAGTACGCAAATCCGAGCGCCAGAAGTGCGAGCGCGATCAGGAAGACATTATCGAGCGCGAGGCCCACGGTGGCGAGGCAGGCACCGGTGAAGGCGACGACATAAACGGGAAACTGCAGTTCCTCTCGCTCATAGGCCACCGTGTAGCCATGCATGTCGTCCTGGCTCACGGCTGGCGCTCTGCACGTTGAGTTCGATGTCGCTGGCTCACTCAAGTTATGTGCCAGTGCAGTGAAAGGCAATTAACCCTTTGACGGCCTTCGAGCAATTTCCCGAATTCGCAAACCTTTCGTTGCTGCGCGTGCGCAAGTTGCTCAAGTCGTAAGCCTGCAGCGGAGCCGTTGCCGGTATTTGAGGCAGCAGCCCTGGGCACCCGGCATCAGACGGTCATACGGCCTAAGCCGAAAGATGCATGATGTTCACCATTTAAAACAATTGACGCTTGCGCGCCCCGAGGTCCATCAATGGCCAGATCAAACGTAGGCTGATGAATGGGGCAGGTAGCATGCCATTGGGAATGGACACTTTCACGTTCGTGCACGTTGCGCTGAGCCTTATCGCCATTGCGGCCGGGACCATCGTCTTCCTTGGCTTCATCGCCAACGCCGCATTGCCGGGTACGACCGCGCTCTTTCTGGCGACGACGGTGCTGACGAGCGTCACCGGCTTCGGGTTTGCGTTTTCCAAGCTCATGCCGTCCCACATCGTCGGCCTGACATCGCTCGTCGCGTTGGCAATCGCGATCTACGCGCTCTACGGCGCGCACCTGAAGGGTGCTTGGCGCTGGGTCTACGTGGTCACTGCATCGCTCGCGCTCTACTTCAACGTCTTCGTCCTCGTCGTGCAGCTCTTTTTGAAAGTGCCCGCCCTTCACACCCTGGCGCCGACGATGGGCGATCCGGCATTCATCATTGCCCAAACCGTGGTGATGGTTCTGTTCATCGTGCTCGGATGGCTGGGCGTCCGCCGCTTCCACGGCGGTATCGAAGCGCCCTTGACCACGGCGGCCCCCGTGTGATTTTTGCGCCGCGGGTATGAGGTTCCACGGGCTTTCGTCTGGAGATCCATTGCCTTATACGGGCGGGCAACGCATAAATGCGCTGCGAGGCTAACGCTCGCAGTACGCGCCCGGCAACGGACAGCCTTTGATGCACCGCTACGCCAATTTTCTGATCCTCATTGCGTTCGCGGTGCGCAGCCTTTTGCCTATGGGCCTGATGCTCGCGGCCGTGCCCGATCACGCTGGCGCCGTCGAGATCGTCATTTGTACCAATCACGGCCCGCAAAGCCTCACCGTCGATGACGAAGGCCGGCCACTACCCGCCAAAGCGCCCGCGGCCGACAAGAGCACCTGCCCCTACGCTCCCGTCGGCGCTGTTGCCGCCAACGATGAAACACCGGTTCTCGCGCAGACTGTCCGCTACGCGGCGCTGACATACGCGATTACGGCCGAGATCTTCCGCGCCACGCCCAAGCCCGGAGCCCAATCCGCGCGCGGTCCCCCATCCTTGCTGACCTGAGCCCTCGGCATTGCGCCCGGCGCCCCCAAGGCGAGCCTTGCGCAATGCTTCCCAATTCAGAGCAGCAGGAAATTTGCCAATGCAACTATTCGCGGGCCGCATCTTTGCGGCGCCTCGACCTCGACCAAGGCGAGTTACAGTCCTGGCGTCAGCCGCAGCGATCATCGTTGCGGGAAGTCCGCATATCCGCGCGGACGACGCCGCCGCACCGGGCGAGATCAAGCTGCCCGACGTCACCGTGCAGCAGACGGCCCCTGTGCCAGCGCCAGCAGTTCCGAAGAAGGTCGAGACGATTGCAGCTGCCAAACCCGCAGCCGCAAAGGCGACACCAAAGCCAGTCAAAGTCGCACAGCCAGCGTCCGCTCCAACGGTTGCATCCGCCGTCGTCGCGCAGCCGCAGCCACCCGCGGGCCCGCCTCCGGCTCTGATGCCGGCGGCTGGAAATCCCGGCACGCCGTCCGGCGCAGTGGCCAGTGTGCCCGGCGCGTCAGGAGCTGGGGCGCAGGCGGCCGCCGCCGTGGACATGACGCGCTTCGAGGACGCTCCAGTCTTTTCCGTGAGCGACATCCTCCGCGAAGTGCCGGGCGTCTCCCTGAAGCAAGGCAATGGCCCGCGCGACATGGGCATCTCGATACGCGGTTCGAACGCGCGCAACGGCTTCGGCATCCGCAACATCGTCGTCCTCGATGACGGCTTTCCCGTGACCCAGCCCGACGGTCTTTCGCGCAGCGATCTGATCGACCCGCACGCTTATGCGGGTGTCGATGTCTGGCGCGGACCATCCTCAGCGCTCTTCGGCAACTACGCGACAGGCGGCGCCATCAACTTCCGAACGTTCCCTGGAGGGGCGATCGACGGGGTCGAGTACGGCATCGACGTTGGCAGTTTCAACTATCTCAACAACTACGCGATCGGTGGCAAGCGCGGAGAGAACTGGGAAGCATCGATCTTCACAAGTGACGTGCGCGGCGATGGCCACTTCGGCTACAGCGCGTTCGACACGCAGACCGTGAACGCGCTCATGACTTGGAAGCCGTCCGCGTCGGACACATTCACCTTCAAGTTCATCAACAACACGATCGAGACGGAACTGCCGTTTCGGATGTCGCTCAATCAGTTCAAGCAGAACCCGTTCCAGAAAGGCTGCGCGACGGCCGCCACCGCGGCTGCCGGCTGCGCAACGATCAACTTCTCCGCAACCGGCAATGCGAGTGATGCCGTCAAGCAGACAGCTGAGGAGGCAGGAGCGGGCCGCGATGATCGCCGAACCATCGGCGGCTTCCGTTGGGAGCACGCATTCGACGCCGACACGACAGGCCAAGTGCAATTCGTCATCGATGATCGCAACATCAATCAGCCGACCGGCGCGACGAGCGCGATTGGCGATTATCTCTCCTACAACGTCAGCACGGGCCTGACGAAGCGATCGCACTTCGCCGGTCTGCCATCGCTCTCGCACATCGGCCTGTATTGGAACTACCTGCCGGTCGACGCAAAAACCTACAACGTCGCGCCGGGCGGCAATTCGAGGTTGGGCTTGCTCCAGTCGGAGACGACAGGATCGACGATGAACTTCGGCGTGCGGGCGCGCGAGGAAGTGCGCATTGCCAACGATGTCGCGGTCATTGCTGGTGCCGCCGTCGAACGGACTGCTCTCGAGGGCTTGCAGAGAAGCTACAAATACTCGACGAGCGGCGCTCCGACGTCGGCTGCCATAACCTCGGCTGACCGCGATATGACGAACATCGCGCCCGAGCTGGGCCTGCTCTATACGCCATCGCGCGAATGGCAATGGCGTGCGCGCGTGGCGAGCGGTTATGGCACGCCTCAGTTCTCTAATCTGTTCGTGAATTCGCAAGGCGAGCCCGGCAACAATACCGACCTCAAATCGCAAACGAACGTCGGCTTCGACATCGGCGGAGATTGGACTCCCGCACCCGGCGTGACCTTGAGCGTGACGGGCTTCTACGAGTTCTTCAGAAACGAACTCGTCTCGCAGGCGCCGCTCGATCCCGCGAGATCATCGTTCACGTTTAACGCTCCCGCTTCCGAGCACCGCGGTGTCGAAGTCGCGGCTGACGTCACGCTGGCCGAAGGCATGAGGCTGACAGCGTCCTACATCCGCAACGATCAGTACTATACCGATTATGCGGAAGTCATTGCAGGCGCGGGCGCTGCGACGAGCCGCGATGGCAACAAAATTCCGGGCGTGTCCCGGAACGAATTCACCACGCGTCTGAGTTACGACTTCGCACACGGATCGTTGAAGGGCGTTGGCGCGTTTGTCGAGTACGAATGGCACGATGGCTTCTTCATGGAGAACGCCAATCTCCTGAAAGCGCCGGGATACGAGCTGGTGAACCTCAATCTTCACTACCAGAAGGAGTTCAACAGCGGTCCGGTGCGGTCGCTGATGACGTACTTTGAAATCAAGAACGTGTTCGATGAGACGTACATCTCATCGGCAAACAACATCGTCGACCGCCTCAGCGGCAACCTGGCGGACGCCACGGGTTCGATTTATGCCGGCGCCCCGCGTACGTACTTCGGCGGCATGAAGGTGAGGTTCTGAGTGATGCGTAAACACCGTCAAGCAGCCGTTGCATTCGTCGCCGCGTTCATAAGCGCAACGCCTAGCGCGTTCGCGCACGGCGACACGAAACATGCACCGGCTGCCGCCGCCTGCAACACGACCGCGCTCGCCTGCGCCAGCATCGCCACCGGAACCTTCGATCCAGACGGCAAGCTATGGGTCACGTGGAATGCAGGCGGGCGCATCTCGGTCGCTAGCTCAACCGACCTTGGCAAAACCTTTTCCGACCCAGTCACGCTGCCGAAGACGGAACTCCCGCTCGACGAAGGTCCTGACGCCCGCCCGAAAATCGCAGTCGGGCAGGGCGGGCGGGTCATTGTCACCTACGCATCGCGCGACGAGAAGTACAATGGCCACGCATTTATCGCCCGCTCCAGCGATGGCGGAAAAACCTTCAGCGCCCCGCAGCCGATCACGTCCGCCTCGCCGAGCCAGCGCTTCGAGACGGCGGCACTCGATCCCGATGGCCGCGCATTCGTCGCCTGGATCGACAAACGGAACGCGGCGTCGGCCAAGAAATCCGGCAAACCCTATGCGGGTGCCGCGCTCGCCTTCGCCTGGGATGACAAGCCTGGCGGCACGCTTCAGCCTGCAACGATCGCAAAGGATAATACCTGCGAATGCTGCCGCATTGCCCTTGCGTTTGCTGGATCAGGGAGGCCGGCAATTCTCTTTCGCAACATTTTCGACGGCGGCATTCGCGACCATGCCGTGATCACTTTCGAAGATGACAAGACGCCGGGATCCGTCTACCGCCTCAGCGACGACGACGCCAAGATCGACGCATGCCCGCATCATGGTCCAAGCCTCGCGATCGGCCGCGATGGCGTCTATCATGCAACCTGGTTCGCGATCGGCCGCAAGCTCAAAGGGCTCTACTATGCCCACTCCGAGGACGGCGGGAAAACGTTCTCCTCGCCGATGCGGCTCGGCAGTCCCAACACACAAACCTCTCGGCCCTACGTTCTTGCGGCGCACGGCCTCGTCTATCTCGCTTACAAGTCTTTCGACGGCTCGATGACGACGGTCGATCTCATGACGTCGCGGGACCAGGGAAAGACTTGGAGCGCGCCGCGTTCCATCGCCATGACACACGATGCGTCCGACCATCCGCTGCTGATCGCAAGCCCGGCGGGCGCCTATCTCTCGTGGCAGACATTGCAGGAAGGCTATCGCGTCGTGCCCCTGGAGCCGCAATCATGAGACTTGCTTCCCTGACCCTCGCGCTCATCGTGATCGCTTCGCCGGTAGTCACTTCAGCCGCTAGCGCGGAAGCCGCGCGCCCCTTTGAAGTTTCGACCTTGAATGAAATCCGCCAGGCGCACAAAGGACGTCCACTGATCGTCCACTTCTGGGGACTGACCTGCAGCATTTGCATGAGCGAGCTTAAGGATTGGGGCGCCTTCACGCGGGCGCACCCGGAGGCAACAATCGTTTTCATCAATTGGGATCAGCGCGGCGCACGGCCCGAGCAAATCGGACCGACGCTACAGAAGGCGGGGCTCGCCGCAGTGCCGAGCTTTGCGCTGGGAAGTGGCTTTGAGGAAAAGCTGAGGTTCTCCGTCAGCCCGGAATGGATGGGTGAGCTGCCCTATACGCACCTGATCACCGATGACGGCACGGCGAGCGCATTCTCCGGCCCTGCCAACTTCGAAGACATGTCCTCATGGCTCGCGAAAACGGGCCCAGCCTGGAAGTGATTCAGCGCCCAAATATCCTGTGGGCCGGTGGCTCCCGCGAGCCACAGTCCGCAGCATCAATTCACGCGTCGTAAATTTCAATTTACGCGAAAAATCACGCAGTTCCGCAAGTGCCGAACCACATCTGAGCCGAGCGGCGCTGCCGCTGCGTCCGCACGAGGAGCAACTTGCCAGCGGACGTTTTGACGCAGATGATCATAGACGTTTCACGATTCGTGAGCGTGCTGACAGGGAGAAATAAAAATGGATCCCCAAGCATTGATCGTCTGGTTGATCATCGGCGCCATCGCTGGCTGGTTGGCCGGACTTATAATGAGTGGTGGTGGCTTCGGGTTGGTCGGAGATATCATCGTCGGTATCATCGGAGCGTTCATCGCCGGTTGGTTGTTTCCCTTTCTGGGTCTTCGCTTGGGTGGCGGCATCGTCGGCGAGGTCATTGCCGCAGCCATCGGAGCGATAATATTGCTGTTTATCGCGCGCTTGGTTCGTCGCGCTTAGCGTCGTTGTTCATACAGGTCTGGACGGGCTGTCGGAGCAAACCCGATGGCCCGTTTCCATCATCGAACCTGTCACAGCGGCGCTGCCGAAACTGCTACGTTTTGCTCAGGGGAAAACCTGTGGAGGGGCTGTTGCGTCCTGCAGCAAATCTGCGTAGGCCTTGATTCACGTCGTGGTATTTTTTTGAGCGGTGGTGAATGCCTAAGGTACCGGTATCATGCTTCATCGTCTCGAAGAATGAGGGCGACCGTATCGCGCGCACGATCCGTTCTGTTCGCCCATGGGTGGACGAGGTCGTCGTCATCGACTCCGAAAGTTCCGACGATACCGTCAGCATCGCGGTTGCAGAAGGCTGCAGGGTCATTACCCAGCCTTGGCTCGGCTTCGGACCCCAGAAGCGCTTCGGAGAAGACCAGTGCCGGAACGACTGGGTGTTGAATCTCGACGCCGATGAAGTCGTCACGCCTGAACTCGCCAACGAGATCATCGCGATGTTTGCCAAAGGCGAACCTGAGTACGTCGCCTACGGCATGGCGATTGAGATGGTGTATCCCGGCGATGCAGCGCCGCGTCCGCTGGCGCGGGATCATTGGTACATTCGGCTATACAACCGGCGCTTTGCGAGGTTTAGGGCTTCGCCGATTCACGACACCGTTGAGACGGGCAGCCATCCGGCCGGCGGCTTCCAGGCGCCCGTCTTTCATTACTCGATGCGCTCCTTCGCCGACATGAAGCGCAAGCTCGACGAGCGGACCTGGCTTTTGGTCCAGAATTCCAGACTGGACTCTAAGTTTGAGCTGACCTCACGCCTGTTCATCGAGCTGCCGATGAATTTCTTCAAGTATTATGTCGTGAGGCGTCACTGCTTGGGTGGGCTCAGAGGCCTGCGCTACGCGTCGATCCAGGCAAGCTACCGGTTTCTGAAAATCTATCGCATTTGGCGTTCTGCCAAGAGCAGGGCGGCCGGTACGAGAGACCAGATGGCCTGAGCCCGGCGGGCAAGGCCGAACAGAGGCCCAAGTGCGCTAAACGGCGCTGATGGACGACTGATCGCAGGTCCGCCGCTCCTGCGTTGAAGAGAGACCTTTCACAGTAGCCGTAATTACGAGTATAGACTGCGGCAACGATCCCGTAGCTCAGTTGGATAGAGCATCTGCCTTCTAAGCAGAGGGTCGCAGGTTCGAATCCTGCCGGGATCGCCAATTAAATCAACGACTGAAGCGTCTGCTGGGGTGGACCGAGCCTGGCGTGCTGGGTCTCAATGATCGACCGCCCGCTCCTTGAAGCGGAGAGCATTCGGCAGGTCGCAGACAGCCCTCCCAAAAGAACGTCAGGCATCCTGACGATTGCCGCCAGGCATACCCAGAGCCGGTACGAGTTGCCGAAGTTCATCTCGCAGTTCCCGTATGGGTTCCCGGATGTCGGGCTCATGCTGCTTCAGGCCATCCCTTCGAGATTCCGACGCTGCAGCTGAGTGGGCAGACGGACATTTTGATTTGCAACCGATATGGCTTGCCGACATTTCGGATCTCCTCACATTCCCGTTCTATTCCTGGGCCCATGATGTCATCGTGCCGGCCGGACATCCGCTGCTCAAGCCCGAGAAGGCAACGCATCCGGATGTCGCCGAGTACCCGCTCGTGACTGAGACAGGGGCCTCGCGGGCCGCAGGCAAATCGAACCCGCTTTCGAGAAGCTGAAGCTCTCGCCACGCTTCGCCCTGGTGGCTATCGAATCCGACGTGATCAAAACGTACGTTGGGCTGGGCCTCGGCGTCGGGATCATCGCGACGAAGGCTTACGACCCGGACGCGGATGTCGGGCTGCATCGGGTAAAGCTGAAGACCCGCTTCGATCCTGTCCCGCAAATCGCCGTGCGTCGCGGACGATTCATCAAGGACTATGTGTACCGGTTCATCGAGATGTCGCGCGCCGACGGTGACGAAGGATGTCGTCTGTGTCGCAGATTCGGCCGCGAGCGAGCAGGACGAAATGGCAAAACCTCGCGGCACCAAGCCCGACCCGAGCAGAGACGATTGGTTACATATCGGCTTTACGGCGCTTTAAAAGCCGCCCTCATGGGCTCTGCTTTGGCCTCCGGCATCGTGTCATCGCCTGCGCGAATATCTATAGCGCAAACAAATATTTCACTCCCTAGCGAGACTCCCCGAAGGCAGCACGGGTGAACACGGAATTCTGGTCCCTCAGTGGGGCGTAGCCCTGGAGGCTGAGACAAGGGCCGGGAATCCGAGCGTGTAATTCGACATGGCCGAGCAATGCCCGGCTTTCGCATGGGGAATGGAATGAAGTGGTACGGACCGGGAGTAGCACTCTCGGTAACACTCGGAGTTACGGCGGCCGGTATGGCGCCCGTTGCAGGAGCAGATCTCGGCGGCAATTGCTGCTCCGATCTCGAAGAGCGCATCGCAGAGCTTGAAAGCACGACGGCGCGCAAGGGCAACCGTAAGGTCTCCCTGGTGGTCTCAGGCTGGATCGTCGAGCAGATCGTCCATTGGGATGATGGCGTAGAATCCAACACCTACTTCACAGGCCTCGGCACCGCGTTCGCAAGCAATGTGAACTTCACGGGCACGGCTCAGATCAACAAGGACTGGTCCGCAGGTTACGTGCTGCACATAGAGGCGATCGGAAGCGACGTCTACACGACGAACGCGAACACGCCGAGCGGCGGCGCTGCGGAGGCGGGCTCAACTCGCTGCAGGTCCTGCATTCGCATTGGTCCGTCAAGAATGAGCAGTTGGGCCGCGTCGCCCTGGGCGTAACCTCTCCGGCTGATGACAGCGCGGTCGTTGCGATCGATAGCTCAGGAACGTTGGCTGCTGCCTACTGGGTCGCCTACGATGTATCCGGCTTCAGCGTGAGGGGCAATTTCGCAGCCGGCGAATCTCTCACCTGGGGCAACGCAGGCTCGTGCCGTGGCTACGGCGGCGGCCCGGGCGACTGCAACGGCGTGCCGCACAACGTGGTTCGCTACGACACGCCTGTGATCGGAGGCTTCTCCGGCACCGCATCGTGGGGCGAAGACGATAACTGGGCTCTTGCTGCGCGTTACATCAATACCACGGAGATTGGACGCTGAAGGGTGTTGTCACCTATTCGGAAAACGTCGGATTCGGCGCAAGGCGCACCCGTCGGCGGAAACCTCGAATACATGCAGGCGAGCATCTATCTGCAGCACAATCCCTCGGGTTGGTTTGCGCACGGCGCGTATGGTCATCTCGACCAGGACGTCAACCCGCTGAACAATCCGGCGACCGACACGTACTATATCAAGAGCGGTGTTCGCCTCGGCCTGACGCCGCTCGGCAAGACCATCCCATTCGGCGAATTCCTGCGCTCGACCGACAGCGCGCTCGTTGTGAACGACAACGGTACGGCTGCAACAAACGACGACATCGCTCGCGTCGTTGCCGGTTCGGAAGTAACTTTCTGGGGCCTCGGCGTTGTGCAGGAAATAGATGCAGCAGCATTGTCAGTTTGGCTGCGCTATCGCGAGCATGAGGTTGACGTGCCGGGCGTGAACACGAAGGACATGTCGACCATCGTGTTCGGCGGAATGATCGGCTTCTAATTTAAAAGTTCAGCAGATCGAAATAGCGCGGAGCATTGCTCCGCGCATCTTCGGCGGGAACGGCGCGGGCAAGATGACAACCCACAAAGCAATTTCGAATATTCTGTCAGCCGAGCGTGGTAGATCACCGCGGGAAAAATCACGTTCGGCGGGCTGGGACGGGCGCAGACCCGTCCTTCGCGTGTAATTACGAGCGCGTCGGCTCGTTGAGGAGCTTCACGAAGGTGTCCGAAGAGATCACCGGCGCGAAGAAGCTGTTGATGCGTTCGAACGCGGCAGCTTCCTGCTCGGGCTTCTGCGCGGCAGTTGCGTCGCCGATGACGATCGGCAGGTAGCCGTTGTCGCGAGCTGCGCGTGCATTGCCCTCGATGCACCAGTCGAGATGGATGCCGGTGATGACGATTGTCTTGATGCCCTTGCGAGCCAGATCGAGCGGCAGCCGCGTGCCGACGAAGGCGGTCTGCAGCGCCTGCTCGTTGAACTCGAGATCGCCCGGCTGAACGAGGGCGCGCAGCTCAGCGACGAGATCGTTGTCGGCCTTCTTCTTCTCAGGCGACCAATCTTCCTTGCCCTTGATCCACGATGCGTACTGAGCCGCGTCGAATTCGCTCTGCGGATAGGCCTCGCGGAACACTTCATAACCGATCCAGGCGAACGTCTTGAAGTTGCCGGCAGCGCGCGCCGCCTGTGCAACCTTCACGGTTGCAGGAAGGCTGCCGCGTTCCCACTGGCGTTCTGCGGCCTGCGCACCGGTCGGCAGATAGAGGCTGTTGTTCTGGCTGACCGACAGGAATGCTGCAGGGTACTTGAGGATCTTCGCGAGATCCAACGACTGCCACTGCGTCGCCAGTTCAGGAATGGCATGAACGCCGCCGAGCTTCTTCTTGTCGTCGGCACGCGCGGGAGCGGCAACGGATGCGACGGTGGCTGCAGCCGTCACGGCGCCGGCGACACCGCTCACAAACTGCCGTCTTGTTGCGATGTTGTTATCGGTAGTGCTCATTGTTGCCTCTCGGTACTGCCATCACGGCGCGTTTGTGAATGGAGGCTGAGCACTGGCACTGGGATCTGCGCTTCAGACGCGGCGGCATCTCAGCCTTCCAAAGCAGCGGTTAGCATGCGCCCGACGCTCATCTAACGATGAAAAAACGATGTCGATTGCAGGGTATGATTTGTAAGTGAACCACGGTTTTTAAAAAGGACTTATGCCGTCCGACCGCTGTGTAAAACGCCATGCATCCACGAGCGCGACTTAAGCGAGCCTAACTCCATCGCATCCTCAACCTCGATGCCGAGATAGTGAACCGTGCTTTCGATCTTAGAGTATCCGGGGAAACGGTCCTCTAGAGCTTCAACCGAGGTTAGGTTAGCCGCTCCCGGCCAAATACAAACTTCGAAAAAGAAAAGCAGAATGTCTTATTTGCGCTCTTCGGAGTGAGCCTTCACATGCGGACCTTCCAATATAGTTCGCAGAGAAGATCTACATGACGAGCAAGTCCGCCGATCGCGGCAACGAGAATGAGACCTTTCACCTCTGGGTATTTTCAGATGCACATGTGGCCACCGATCGGGCGGTGTCCGCAGCTATCCGCAATGGCATGGGCTTCATCCCACCCGCGGGATATCCGGAGAGCTTAGCCAACGCATTGCGCCAGTCGGAGGACGGCGGCGATCTTGGCGGGCCTGCATTCCGATGGGATATCGCGTTAGATCTCGGCGACAATGCCGGTCTTTGGGATCTTCCCGATGACGAGCAGGGCAAAGAAGTCGTGCGGCAGATCGGGGTGCTCAAGCACCATCGCCGAGAGCAGGTCTACCCTGTGGCGGGCAACCACGACGCCTCACCCGGTGATGCCCCATCCAGCAAAGGCAAGCCCGATAATTGGTGGTTCCGCAAATGGATCGATCCGGTCGGCGAGAGCCAGAAGACGTCCGGTGTCGATGCGAGCCGCCGGCCCTATCCCGTTGAAGGCACGTGGGAGCGCTATTCCTTCAAGGTCGGCAATCTCAATTTCCTGATGATGAGCGATCGCAACGATCTGCCCTATCCGGTTGGACGGCAGGAATTCGGGGGCGGCTCGCCCGCGGGTGCTGTTACGAGCGAGACGTGGGACTGGTGGAAACAGAAGTCGAAGCCGCTAAGGACGAGATCGTAATCAGCTGTCACCATCACATGCTGCGCGAGACGACCGTTGCATCTGGGGACTTCGAAGGCGTTTCACGTTATCCCGACGGCCGTTTCCGGCACGGCCGCTATCACGGTGTCGATGGCGTTCCGGAAGGCGCGTCCTACCTCTATTTCGTCGACGAAGAGCCAAAGGCGCAAAAATTCGAGCGCTATTTGGCAGAGCATCCTGGTTCGGTCGACGTTTGGCTCGGCGGCCACACGCATACTCATCCTGATGATATCGTCAGTGGGCGGAGCCACATCGAGCAGCGGTGGGGGACGAACTTCGTCAATTGCGCACAGCTGTCGAAGTACCATTCCTTCGTAACCTGCCCGCCAATGAGCAGGCATTTCACCTTCACGGCCGGTTCGCGGCTCGTGCGTGTGCGCTGCTATTTGCACGACGACAGTCATGCGCCGCAGGGATGGTATGGTCCGGCCGAGCGCGTGATTGAACTCAGCAAACCGTTCATTCCAGCGTAAGCGATCTGGAAGCTTCCAACATCACGGCCGTTGCGGCGGAAATCGCAGCCGCAACGGCTGCCAAATGCAGAGCGGCTGCTAAGCATCAAAGGAATTCTTCGTTCCGACTTTCGCCGGTGAAACGTAGTGATCCATTCGAACACATAAACTTCACTAACGACCAATTCGGGTGACGCTTGGGCGCGCATCGACATTCACTCCAAGCCGCACCACACGCAGCTCCATCGGGGACACCGCCGTCGCCGATGCTGCACGTGGTCGAGGGCCGTCAGCAGCCTGACCCCACCGAAAGCCAAGACGTCACTCCTCGTCTTCGCGTTGAAGGAGTCACTGTTAGCTTCGACGGGCGGCAGCAGGCGGCAGTCGATGATGTTTCACTCTCCATCGCACCGGGTGAGTTCGTCGCTTTGCTCGGACCCAGCGGCTGCGGGAAATCTACGCTTCTGAATGTCTTCGCCGGCTTCCGGGCGCCCTCCAGCGGCAAAGCTTTTCTCGATGGGCAGCCACTGACTGGCCCTTCAGCCAAGTGCGGCGTCGTCTTTCAAAAACATTCGCTATTCCCCTGGATGACGGTTCTTGAGAACGTGGCCTTCGGCCCGCGACGCCTTGGATTGCAAGATCCGCGCGGCATAGCCCGTGAATTGTTGGACACTGTGGGACTGAGCGATGTCGCGAACGCGTGGCCGTCGAGCCTGTCGGGTGGCATGCAGCAGCGTGTCGGCATTGCCCGCGCGCTGGCAACACGGCCTCCGGTTCTGCTGATGGACGAGCCGTTTGGCGCGCTTGACGCGCAAACACGCGCGCTGATGCAGGAAGAGCTTCTGTCCATCTGGGACAAGTTGCGTCCCACTGTCGTGTTCGTGACGCATGACATAGAGGAGGCGATCTTCCTTGCGGATCGCGTCGTCGTCATGCAGGCGCTTCCCGGCCGCATCGCCCGCGAGTTCCAGATCCCATTCGACCGGCCGCGATCTCCCGAGGTCATGGACGAGCCCGCGTTCATCGAGCACCGCCGCGAGATCGCAGACATCATTCGCGTTGAAGCGCGGAAATCGTTCCTATGACACCGACACGCAAACTCATTGCAAAGATTGGGTCCGTTGGAACAGCGCTCGCGCTTGGCACAGCCGGACTCGCTATCTTTCTCATCATTTGGACCCTGGCCTCTGCGAGGCTCGGCAACGCCGTTCTGCTCCCATCTCCGCTTTCGGTGTTCGAAACCTATGGCGAACTGATTTCAGACGGCTCTCTGGCTGGCGACGTGCGAGCGAGCCTCGTGCGGGTCATCGCCGGCTTTCTGATGGCTGCAAGCGTGGCCGTACCGCTCGCGCTCATCCTCGCCTATTCGCGCATCCTGCGCGGCCTCGTGATGCCGCTCATCGCTCTCATTCGCCCGATACCGCCCATCGCATGGATTCCTCTGGCGATCCTCTGGATGGGACTTGGTGATCCGCCAAGCTATTTCATCACCTCGGTAGCGGCCTTCTTCCCGATCTTCCTCAACGCCTTTGCCGGCGGCACCTCGCTGCAGCAGGAGCACGTCAATGCCGCCCGATCGCTCGGCGCAGGGCCCGGCGCGCTGCTCGTCAAGGTCATGCTGCCATCGGCGCTGCCGATGATTGTCACGGGGTCGAGGATCGGTCTCGGCCAAGCCTGGATGGCTGTGGTGACGGCGGAGCTGATCGCGGCGCAATCCGGCCTCGGCTACATGATCCAGGTTAGCCGCCTCTCACTCGAAACCTCACGCGTCCTCGTCGGCATGACTGTGATCGGCCTGCTTGGTGCACTGATGATCGGCACCCTCAGCATCATCGAGCGACGCGTGATCGTTCCGTGGAATTACCCTCGCTAGAAAGGACTCTCGAATGCCACTATCATTGCGCGGCGTCGCGCGAACGCTTGCTACCGGCCTTATCGCCGCGGTCGCGATCCACGGAACCGCGCTCGCCGAAAACGCAAAGATCCGTATCGGCTATCCTTCAGGCATGAACGGCCAGGTGCCGGTGGTGCTGGACAAGGCCGGAATTGCCGCTAAACATCACCTCGCCGCCGAATTCACCGGATTTCAGTACGGTCCTCCGATGATGGAAGGGCTCGCCTCCGGGCAGCTCGACGCCGTTGTCACGAGCTTCCTTCCGCCATTCAATCTGTCGGCCAAGCTTCCAGGTTCCGTCAAGTTTGTCGCCACGCTAGGTCAGTCGAGCCATTCGATCCTGGTGCCGAAGGACAGCACGGCAAAATCACTCGCCGATCTCAAGGGTCGCAAAATCGGCCTCTCCTTCAATTCGGAGTCGCATCTCGACTTGATCGTCTCGATCAAAGAACTCGGCCTCGACGATAAATCCGAATTTCAGCTCGTCAATCTGCAGCCGAACGAACTTCCAGCCGCTCTGGAGAAGGGGCTCGTAGATGCGGCCCTCATCCGCCAGCCGCAGACATTGCGCCTTGTGGAGAGCCTCGGGGCCAGGGAAATTCAGAAGTGGCCGTTCCGCTTCACCTCCATCGTCCGCACCGAGTATCTTACCGCCAATCCGGAAGCCGTGAAGAACTACGTCGAGGCCTTGAAGGATGCAGTTCTCTTCATTGCCACCAATCCCGATCAGGCAGCCACATGGTTCGCAGAATCGCAGCGGCTCGATCCGTCCGTCGTGAAGAAGCTGTCGGGCGAAAATCCGCTTTTCGCCGCGACGAAGCGCGAGGACATCAAGATCGAAGTGGACGACGCGTTCAAAAAACTCATCGCTGAGCGACTGGAGGCGGCAACCAAATACGGCTTGATCAAGGGAACGATCGACTCGTCTGTTCTCACGCAGTAAAGGCGGGACGTTGGCCGCTGCCTTCAGCTGGCGGCCAAGGTCCAACTTCAGTCTTTGAAGCGGATGAAGAGTGGCGACGTCCAGACTTTCTCGTCGTCGATCTGTCGCGCCGAGATGTAAACGGGCCGGAAGCCGTGCGGGCCGTTTCTCGCTTCCACCTCGATCTCACCTGAAAGCTCTAGCGGCAGTGGCGCGTCAGTCAGGCGCTCGAGCGCCAGGAACAGGCCCTCACCGCCGAGATCCCGCCGTAGCTCTCCCTTCTCGAACAGCTCGGCCCCGGTGACATCCCACTTGAACGTCGGGCGATGAACAAATGCGGCGTGCGCCCGCGGATCGCCGATCTTCTGGTATTCGCCAATGGTGCCTTCGATGGCGATCGACGCGCCCTCCAATCCGCTGGCGTCGATCTCGATAATATCGGCGTCGCCATACGTTTCGGAGTTGAAGAAAATCTCCGTCGCGCCATTGCGCCAAGCCGCTTCCTCAGGGTGCTCGAAGCCATACGATTTTACCGAGTGAATGACGGCGTTGGAGATCGTGAGAACACCCGACCATTTCGAACGAGCGCGTTGAGTTGCCGGCTCGGTCGAAGGGAAACTCAGGCTTGTTGCCGTGCAGGAAGATAACGTTGTGGTCGCCACCCGCGCAGGAATTTCCGCACCATTCAGTGCCAGGAAAGCAAACAAATTCGCCGTCGGTATGCAGGCAGTGAATCAAATCGACAGCGGCGTTCCAATTCTTTTCCGTGATGTTGAAGTCGTTGGCGGTGTAGCCCAGCACGTCGAGCCCGGCGACGTCGCGTCCATAAGTCAGGTTGTATTCGGTATTATTGATGCCGACCGTATCCTCAGAGTGGACGTGAAGGTCGGCGAACCATAAGCGCGGTGTCGCGGGCGTGTGATCGATGCGCAGCGTTGCGCGCGCCTCGGTCATGTTGGGAAGAGCTGGAATACGCGCCGTGATCTGGAGTTCTCCCTCACGGCCAGAAGTCTCGACGTCGAACTTGACAACAGCCCACGCCGCTTTTGGAAACTGATACGTTTGCGTTTCCTCTGCTTCTCCACCGGAATTGGTCAAGCTGACTTCGAGATCTTCATTCAAGCCGAGACAAACGTTGCCCCAGCGATCGAAAGCACGGATGCGAACCGGAGCTATTTCTACGGCTCCAGCAAGGCGGCGTGTCACGATAGAGAGAGCCGCGGGCGGGCCTGAGACAATATCGATTCTGACGTCACCCGGCACGGGAGCGAATTTTGAGGTGCCGAGCGGATCGACGAACGCGCGGAATGCAAAGCCCTTCTCCTCGAACGTCTGCACACGCGTTCCCGATCCGCCACCGCGCCGGTCGCCGAGGCGGATCGTGATCCGGTCTCCCGGATTGAGGTATCCATCAACGATGTCGATCAAGAGCGCTTTTTGGAACGGACGCTCATGCCCCTTCTGGTCAAAACTGACCTTCAGAGCCTGGACAGTCGCCGGGCCTTGTCCTGGAACGAGTGAGCCTGCCGAATATTCCGCCGAGACGTAATTCGCGGCCGTCGGGTCGCTGGTCTGAAACAGGGCCCAGTCCGTGTAGAATTTGAAGGCAATCTTGAGCCTGGCGCCGTCGGCAATGCCGCTCTCGCCAACTGTATAGTCGAGCACGATCTCGTCCCAGACGCCGGCCACAAGCCTGTCGTGAGAGGAACGAAGTACCCCGAGAAATGGATAGGCCCTGTTTTTATCTCTGAGCCCCTGAGGAACGGTGCGGACTTGAGAAGAAGATGAAGCTGCGTCTCTCTGATCGTGTTCGTCTCGCAAGCGCGTTTCCTCGGATGTCGTCGCGGCCGGACATCAGAGGCGTACAGAAGGCCGCGGGAGTGTTGGGTAAGTTCTGGCGCAAGCTGCCTATAGGCCGGGGTGACCGGCGAACTAATCATCAAATTCAGAAATGCATATTCCAAACGAGAGAAAGCCACTGTCGCTGAACGTGGCGAAGACAGGGTTGATCGCGTCAAAGCAATTCACCTCATATCAAACAGCTCCTGATGGAACTGAGAGGGAGGCAAGCCCTGGGCTACCATCGGATCGCGCATTGCGCGACCGAACTCGAGCGGACCGCAGAACAGGATGTCCGCATCTTTCCAATAAGGCGCCAAAGCTTCGAGGCGATCCAAAGTCAATCTGCCGTGCGCGGATTCCACGAGCACATGAAACCGGACACCGGCTTTCTCGGCAAGTTCGCGGAGATACTTGATGAAGTCCTCTTCTTGCGTGGAGGTGGCATAAAAGAGGTCGACCTGCCGCCGGATGCTGCCCTGCTGCGCCAGAGCTTTCAAGCGCGCGATAAAGGGTGTGATGCCAACGCCACCGCCGATCCAGATTTGGCGGCGATGGTCATCAGGGAAATTGAAGCGGCCGTAAGGTCCTTCGACGACGACGCCCTGGCCCACGTAAAGAGTGCTGGCCAACGTTCGTGTGTAATCTCCAAGCCCCTTGATCGTGAATGTCAGAAGCCCGTCATCGCGCCAAGGAGATGAAATAGTGAAAGGATGCGCATCCTCCGGATCGTCGAAGTTCACGAATGCAAACTGTCCAGCTTCATGCCCTCGCCAAGCTGTTTCAAGCTTCACCGTGACTTCCAGCAAGTTATTTTCATAAAGGCGCACGTTCATGACCCGCCCCGAGGCTTTGCGCAAATAGCCAATCTTCTGAGAAAGAGAAACGAGTGCCGCCACAGAGCCGGCGCTCAAGAGTACCGCTAGCGCTGGACCAATCGGCTTCGTCCAGTATGAAAGGTCCATCAGAATGAAGGTATGGAACACAAGTACGAGATACACAGCTGGCATGAGCTTGTGCGTCTTGAAAAAGTACTTGTAAGGAAAGCGTTTCCACAATGCGAGCAGCACGAGGATAGCCAGCAGGTAGAAAGTCCATTCTCCGACATGCGCCGCAGGCTCACGAAGATCGCGAAAGACGTCGAATCCTGGAGGGGCTTGAACGGGTGGGGCTCCGCGGGCTGGCCGTGGAGGCAATTCGAACAAGCTTAGCTTCGTAATCCAGGACGGCCCCATCCTGATGAGCCAATGAGCGATCGCGAAAGCGAAAGCCCCAATTCCCAGCCACTTATGCAAGCGATAGAACTTATCCAGCCCCCCGAGCGGAGTCTCGAACCAGACGGGACGGGCCGCCAGGATCACTCCGACGGACATTAGGCCGATCGCTAGTACGCCCGAGCCGTACACCAGCGTCCTGCGTGTAAGCCAAAACCCTCCCGTGAAGGCACCGGGCGCCAAGCTGAGCAACCACAGCACGGCGAGTGCTACGACACACGCCATGAACACAGTCCACAGCCTGGCTAGCTGCATTGCCGCCTCCGCATGTGGTGATCGGCCCCACGGCCGATGGCTCCCGCCATTGGCGCGGGTTCCTGATCACATAAGATGGGGAGTGCCGAAATAAAGGTGATCGTCAGCTCCGCGAGCTGACTGTGCGCGCCCTATTTCCCTGACGGCCGAGCAGACTTTGGTCAAGTTTCTAACCCTGCCTGCAAACAACGCGGAAAACCGAAGTCAGTGCCATGAGCCAGCGATGAGCGTCGGGCCGGCAAGCGCAGCTGAGCGCATGTGTCAGAGCAGCAATCTCGGCAAATGCGGACAAGATTGGTTTCGACTTCTTGAATCGAACTTCAAAAAATCTGACTGAGCTTCTGCGTGCGTGTTGCCATTGAGAGGGCAGCGCCTGCCCAGGTGCTTCACCAGCGCTTTGCCTGTGAACCAGTCACGCCCGCAGTCGTGTTGCAACCGGCGCAAAAACTTCGGGCCCAAGCTGGAGGTCCAGCGTTGAGCCCGAAATCAGAGGAGGTGGGTTCTTATAGGATCAGCCGTCGAACTTCAGAGTGAAGCCGCCCATGATGGTCCGTCCGAGGCCCGGCTTGATGCCGTCCGAGCGATCCGTGATGTAGAGCTCGTCCGTCAAGTTCTGGCCGGAGACGAACAGCGTGAGCTGGTCGGTAACCTTGAGGTTGGAGCGGGCCGACAGCAGCCACACATCCGGGATCTCGCCTCCGTCTTCAAAGGACATGTTCATCGCGTCGGTATGGAAGGCGCCGCGATAGGTCCAGGTCAGGCTAGCGTCCCATCCGATGCGATGCTCTACGCCGACAGTCAGGTTGGCGAAGTGCCGGATCGATTCCGGTACGCTGTTTCCGGAGACGTTCTGCAGGTTATCGTCGTCGTCCGGCGCTAGGCCCTTTTTGATTTCTGCGTCGGCGAAGGTATAGGCAGCCTCACCGAACACATTCCACGGACCGCCCGTGAACGCCTTGCTGTCGAGCCTGGAGTAGAGTTCGAAGCCCTGGATCGCAACCCTGTCGAGCGCCGTGAACACGCGGTCCCCGAACTCGTCCTGGAACGCTTCACCGAACTGGTAATTCGAGATTCGGTTGTAGAAGTAAGCGGCATCGAAGGTCAAACCGCGGATCGCCGTCGAGCGAACACCGAGTTCGAAGTTGTCGCCGATCTCTTCCTTAGGAGCGAGGAAGGACTCGAGATCGTCATTCGCGTCGCGGATGATGTGCGGGGTCAGACCACGGTGGTAGCCGCCGTAGACCGTTGTCCGCGGTAATGCTTCCCATGCGAAGCCGAGCATCGGCAGCACCTGGTCGTAGCTTTTGCTTCCCGAGATGCCTTCGTCGAGATCGTTGAACTTGATATCGTAGTTTTCCAGGCGGACGCCGGGCGTAACCGTGAACGTCGGCGTTACGTGGATTGCTGACTGAACAAAGGCTGCAAACGCACGCGCTTCGAGCTTTGTTGGATCGCCGTCCCGTTCGCCTCTATTGTTGAAGTTGAGGGCCTCGCCAACCGAACCGATGCGGTTCTGGTTGTTGAAGTACTGCTGCTCGTAGCGGATACCGGCTTGCACGTCGTGCCGCATGCCGCCGAACAGTGGCAGATTGGCGAACTCGACGCGCGTGTCGCCGCCATAGTTCTGATATCGGCGGTCACGGCCTTCCATCAGAATGTCGTCCCGCGTGTCGCCCGGAGCATCTTCGCTGTTGAAGAAGCGCGCGCGCTCGTGATCGTGCAGGAAGAAGCGTGACGAAGCGGTCGTGTTCTTGTCGACGTAGTAGTTGTGCGCCACCTGAAGGCGGTAGAAATCAGCATTGTAGTTGCTGAGATCGTGGCAGCACGGGGCTTCGTAGTTGCCACCTGCTGCTGCGCCCCTGGTCTTGTTGTGACCGAACCTGAAGAAGTCCGCGTAGGAACCGCCGAAGTTGTCCTCGTCGTAGGTATCGCGCTGACGGAAGTAGCCGCCCGAGATCGTCAGATCCTGGTTCGTGCCTCTGAAACCGATCGCACCGTAGAAGTCGTTGTAGCCGAGATCTTCGACATTCCACGAGCCGCCGGCGTCAGCACCGGAGTACGAGGCGACGACGCCGACGTTCCCGAGATTCTGCCGCGTATGAGTGTGGCGGAAGTTGTTGATGTCGCGATCGCTGCCTTCCGTCGTGCCGATTGCACCCTTAATCACGGTCTCATTGGCGCCGAACGGAGAGAGATTGCGGAAGTTGATCACGCCGTGGTTGTTGAGCGGGCCGTAATTGACGATGGGTCCGCGCATGACCTCGATGCTGTCGATACGCTCGAGCGGCGGCGTGTAGTGGGTGGATGAGTCGAGATAGGTCGAGAAGTTGATCGGCACGCCGTCCTCCATGACGAGGACCTTGCGCGAGCGGCGGAAAGGCGAGCCGCGAACGCCGATGCCGCTATGGCGCGACATGCCGTCGTCCGTGACGGTTACAACGCCGGGCACGCGGGCCAGGGCTTCATGGGTTGTCAGCGGCCGCTGTTCTTCGATGTCGGCAGCAGTCACTTGGCTGGCTGAGCCTGCGAAATCCGCCAGGTTCTCCGGAAGCATCGCCTTGGCGTTGATTGGCGAAATCGCTCCGCTCTCGGCACGTGCCGCGGCACCGCCGCTTGCCACAGCCCCATATGGCGAATTTTCGAGGATGGGCGCATCAGGCGCCGCTGCTGTCGTAGCGGGTGGCGGTTGCGTCGCTGCCTGCGCTGGCGCAGGCTTCTTCTTCTTCGGTGTCGGAGGCTGAGTTTTCTTTTGCTGAACAACCTCAACATGAGGCAGTTCGGACTGATCGGAAGCCTCTGTAGTCGTCTGCGCGCTGGCGGGCGACGCCATGATGCCGAGCGTGCCGGCCATGACGGTGAGTTTTAGTTTTCTACGTCGCAAAATTTGGTTCCCCCAAATAAACCCTTGTTGGATCCCAGGAAATCCGGCCCCCCACGGACAAGCCCCCGAGATATGTTCCGATATAGCGTAACCTGATCACTAATTAACGCCGTTCACTAGCTGTTGATTATAATTTGATAAGATTCCGGGACCTCCGGTCGAGCAAGCGCGCATCGCGATCTGCCGTCCAGATCAACCCAAGCCGCCG
Source organism: Hyphomicrobium sp. (assembly GCF_035687085.1). GTDB lineage: Bacteria > Pseudomonadota > Alphaproteobacteria > Rhizobiales > Hyphomicrobiaceae > Hyphomicrobium_B. The sequence continues at coordinate 162,881 of NZ_DASRYS010000017.1, forward strand.
CGGGCAGCGGCGTCTCCAACAACTCAGATTGCCGTGACACGCCGGACCGTTTTGACCGCCCGTGTTGCGCCGTCCTCGATGCCAAGTCGCTCCACGTCGCAGCTTGAACTCGGCTTGCTGTCGCAATGAGGGGAGGGGGGACTGCCCATGACGGTCGATGCGGCGACTTCATTGCCAAGGTCGAACGCGCCTACCTACGGCGAGGCGCTTTACAACGGCATCCCGGAGGTGGTGGAAGATCCCGGCCGGGCAGAGAAGTGGCGCATCTTGACCGAGCTTGAAGTTGTCACGAAGGCATTCTGCGACCCGAACTGGCTGGAAAGTTCGACGTGTCGATCAACCCGCTACGCGAACTGATCGCCAAGTCGCAAAGCTTAGTCCGGGCGATTGACCAGTCATCTGATCGTCCAGTCCTCTGCCGGCCGGCTGGCCCGGTGACGCATTGGTCCCATCGTGTCGCAATTGGAAAAGTTTGCGTCTTCTGCGGCTTCGCGGACAAGCCGAAGCCGGCCTAACACACGGAATGCGCCAGCATATCGCTTGTGTGGCCCGCGGATGCGAGGTGGGGAGCTTTGATGAGGAAAGACTACTCTTCCTGGTCGCTTTTCACCAAAGGCCTCAGGCACAACGAAGGCTGGGAGCCGGCGTGGCGCAGCGCCGAGCCGAAGCCGTCGTACGACGTCGTCATCGTCGGCGCAGGCGGCCACGGGCTCGCGACCGCCTACTACCTCGCGAAGGAGCACGGCGTCCGCAACATCGCGATCCTCGAGAAGGGCTATCTCGGTGGCGGCAACACCGCGCGCAACACCACGATCGTGCGCTCCAATTATCTCTGGGACGAAGCGGCCCTGCTTTATGAGCACGCGCTGAAACTTTGGGAGAGCTTGACGCAAGAGCTGAACTTCAACGTCATGTTCAGCCAGCGCGGCGTCTTCAATCTCGGCCACACCCTGCAGGACATGCGCGATATCGAGCGCCGCGTGAATGCGAACAACTTGAACGGTATCGATGCGCTCGTGCTCGACGCTGCGGAGGTCAAGCAGCGTATCCCCATTCTCAACACGGCGAAGACGGCGCGCTACCCGGTACTCGGCGCGAGCTTCCAGCCCCGCGGCGGTGTTGCGCGCCATGATGCCGTGGCATGGGGCTTCGCGCGCGCGGCTAGCGCCTGGGGCGTCGACATCATCGAGAATTGCGAAGTCACGGGAATGGACATCGCGAATGGCCGCATCGTGGGACTGGAGACAACGCGCGGCACGATCAAATCAGAGCGCGTCGGCTGCGTTGCCGCCGGTCACTCGTCCGTTCTCGCTAAGATGGCCGGCATTCGCATGCCGATCGAAAGCCACCCGCTGCAAGCCTTCGTGTCCGAATCCATGAAGCCGGTTCTCGATACGGTCGTCATGTCGAATGCGGTGCACGGCTATGTCAGCCAATCCGACAAAGGCGAACTCGTTATCGGCGCGGGCATCGACCACTACACGAGCTACACGCAGCGGGGCAGCCCGCACATCATCGAGCACACCGCTGCCGCCATCATCGAACTCTTCCCGATGTTCTCGCGCGTGCGCATGAACCGCCAATGGGGCGGCATCGTCGATACCACGCCGGACGCGTGCCCGATCATCAGTAAGACCAAGGTCAAGGGCCTCTACTTCAACTGCGGCTGGGGAACGGGCGGCTTCAAGGCGACGCCGGGCTCCGGCAATGTCTTCGCCTATACGATCGCGAATGATGAGCCGCATCCGCTCAATCGCGCTTTCGATTTGCGCCGCTTCGCAACCGGACATCTCATCGATGAGCACGGCGCAGCTGGCGTCGCTCACTAGTTCAGGATCGCGCGATGTTTGTGTTGTTCTGCCCCCATTGCCGGGAAAAACGCGAAGAAGAGGAATTCGGCTACGGCGGCGAAGCGTTTACCGCGCGTCCAGCCGAGCCCGAAGCGATCGATGACGACGCCTGGGGCGACTATCTCTTCATGCGCAAAAATCCCAAGGGCTGGCATTGGGAAGTGTGGTCGCACAACACGGGCTGCCGCAAGTTCTTCGTCGTGAAGCGCAACACTGCGACCAACGCCATCGCCGGGACCTGGACGCTTGCCGACGGCCGGAAGGCCTATGACGCGGAGGGCTGCGCGCCGTGACCAGCTTCCGCATCCGGCGTCCTGGCGTGCGGATCAATTTCGATAAGCAGCTGTCGTTTTCCTTTGATGACCAACTCTATGCTGGCTTCGAGGGAGACACGCTGGCATCGGCGCTGCTGGCGAACGGTGTGCGCATGCTCGCCCGCAGCTTCAAGTACGGCCGTCCGCGCGGCATCGTTAGCGCGGGGCCGGAAGAGCCGAACGCGCTGATGCAAGTCGAAGCTGGCGCGCACACGATCCCCAACCTGAAGGCCACTCAGGTCGAACTCTACGATGGGTTGATCGCGCGCCGGACGAGTGGCTATCCGACGCTGGAATTCGATTTGAAGAGCTTTGGCGGCTTGTTCGCGCGCTTCATGCCCGCGGGCTTCTATTACAAGACGTTCCAGAACAGGAAGCTCTGGCCGAAGTTCGAGCATATCATCCGCCAAGCGGCGGGATACGGCAGGGCGCCGGCCGAAGCCGACCCCGAAACCTACGATCACAGCCACAGGCATGTGCAGGTTCTCGTCGTTGGCGGCGGCGCCAGCGGATTGCTCGCAGCGCTCGCGGCAGGACGCGCGGGATTGAAAACCGTTCTGCTCGACGAGCAGAACGAACCGGGCGGCTGGCTGTTGTCATCGCCGCAAAGCATGATCGGCGCAAGTCAAGCGAACGATTGGCTGCAAACGACGATTGCTGAAATGCAAAGCCTGCCAAATGTCGAGGTGCTGACACGCACGAGCGCGTTCGCGCTGCACGACATGAACCTCATCTTGGCAGTCGAACAGCTTCAGGATCATCTGGCGCTCGCGGAACGTGTTTCCAATCGGCCGCGCCAAAGACTGCATCGCATTCGCGCAGATAACGTGGTGCTTGCAACGGGAGCCATCGAGCGCCCGCTGGTGTTCGGCAACAACGACATCCCCGGCATCATGACGGCGTCGGCGCTCACCACGTATCTCAATCGGTACGGCGTGGCGGCGGGCAAACGCGTGCTGCTGCAGACGAACAACGATCACGTCTATCAAGGCGCCTGCGATCTCGCCCGCGCTGGATGCGAAGTCGTGTTGGCGGATGTACGCACCCGCATCAATCCCACTTGGGAAAAGCGCGTCCGCGCGGCGGGAGTCGATCTGCGAACCGGCCACGGCATCGCCTACGCGAAAGGTGGCCGCGCGCTGAGCGGCGCGCAGCTGGTCAAGCTTGATGCCGAGCGCAATGTCGCCCTCGGCATGGGCCCTTTCATCGATTGCGATGCGCTGGGCAGCTCCGGCGGCCTCTCGCCAACCGTGCACCTCTACTGCCACGACGGCGGCCGGCCGCATTGGAATGAAGCGAAGCTGGCGTTCGTCGTGCCGGCAACGGGGCGGGCAAAATCCGGCATTTATTGCGTCGGCGCGGTCACGGGCGAATTCGGCTTGCAGGAGCCGCTCGAGCAGACGCAGCAGACAATGCGCGATCTGTTGTCATCATTCGGCAAGACCGCGACCATCGATGCAGTGGATGTGCAGACCGGCGAGCCGCCAGCCATTCTGGCGCGCCGCGTCTTCCGCATTCCCGACGGCAAGCGCGAAGGGCGCGGCAAGAAGGCCTTCGTCGATTTTCAGAACGACGTGTCCGCCGCCGACATCCATCTCGCCGTGCGCGAGAACTATCGATCCATCGAGCACATCAAACGCTACACCGCGCTGGGATTAGGTACGGATCAGGGCAAGCTGTCCAACGTCAACGGCTTTGCCATCGCCGCCGATGCGTTGGGCAAAAGCATCCCGGAAGTCGGCACGACCACGTATCGGCCGGCCTATTCGCCGGTCACGTTCGGCACGCTTGCGGGCGCGCATGCGGACGACACGTTCGAGCCGCGGCGGTATTCGCCGATGCACGAAGCGCACGTTGCGCGCGGCGCGGAGTTCGAGCCGGTCGGCCAATGGCTGCGGCCCTGGTATTTCCCGCAAGCAGGCGAGGACATGCACGCCGCCGTGCGCCGGGAGTGCCTGGCCGCGCGGCGCGGCGTTGCCATCATGGATGCTTCGACGCTGGGCAAGATCGATCTGCGCGGCAAGGACGTCCGCGAATTACTGGAGCGCGTCTACGCCAACGCCTGGAAGAAGCTCGCGCCAGGCAAGTGCCGCTACGGCCTGATGCTCGATGAGAACGGCATGGTGATGGACGACGGCGTCACCGCCTGCATCGCCGACGATCACTTCGTCATGACGACGACGACCGGCGGTGCCGCCCGCGTGCTGACCTGGCTCGAGAAATGGCATCAGACCGAATGGCCCGAACTCGACGTCTACATGACGTCCGTCACCGATCACTGGGCGACGGCTGCCATCGTCGGACCCAAGAGCCGCGACGTGCTGGCGAAGCTGTGTACTGACATCGACCTCTCGCCCTCTGCATTCAAGTTCATGGACTGGCGGGAAGGCGCGGTTGCCGGTGTTCCTGCGCGCGTCTTCCGCATCAGCTTTTCCGGCGAACTCGCCTTCGAGATCAACGTAGATGCCAACTACGGCCATCACGTTTGGGAAGCGCTGATGGACGCCGGCCGCGAATTCGGCATCACGCCCTACGGCACCGAGACGATGCACGTGCTGCGCGCGGAGAAAGGCTTCATTATTGTCGGCCAGGACACGGATGGCTCGATGACACCGTTCGATCTCGATATGGCCTGGGCCGTCAGCATGAAGAAGCCGTTCAGCTTCATCGGCAAGCGTTCGCTGGCGCGGAGCGATACGGCCGGGCCCAACCGCAAGCAGCTCGTCGGATTGTTGACGGACGATCCCGATACCGTTCTCCCCGAAGGCGCGCAGATTATCGAGAGTTCGGATGCCGCACCGCCCGTTCCAATGCTGGGTCATGTCACGTCGAGCTACTACAGCGCCGAACTCGGCCGCTCGATCGCACTCGCCGTGGTTCGCGATGGGATCAAGCGGCGAAGCACAGAAGGCCGCAACAGTCTTTATGCCTACGCTCGCGGCAAAGCGCACAAGGTCAAGCTCGTCTCTCCCGTCTTCGTCGATGCGCAGGGAGAACGGCAGAATGTCTGAGCCCGTCATGCGCTCGCCGCTCTGCGCGCATCACCTGGAAGGCCAAGCGCGCCCGATCGACGGCAGTTGCGGCGTCTGGGCGAACGAGCTCCCGCACCAGGGCTACATCAGCCTGCGCGGAAATTCGAATGACCAAGCTTTCGTCAACGCCGCATCGGCCGCGCTCGGGCTGTCGCTTCCCGTCGAGCCTTGCACCTTCATCGCATCGCATGGCGTGACCGTACTGTGGCTGTCGCCCGACGAATGGATGATCATCGCCTCGCGAGACCAAACATCCCCACTGCTTGCGAGCTTGCGGAACGCTCTGCAAGAGGTCCGCAGTCAAGTCGTCGATAATTCCGGCGGCTATACGCAACTCGTCCTCAAAGGCGCGCATGCGCTCGATGTCCTGCAGCACGTCAGCGTCTATGACTTCGCAAGCCTGCAGCCGGGCCGCGTCGTCGGCACGACCGTTGGCAAATCCTCTGCCTACGCGTTCCGTAAGGGCGACGGCTTCCGGCTCATCGTCAGGCGCAGTTTCGCCGATTACATCTGGCGCTTTCTCGCGCGCGCTGCCGCGCCTTACGGATTGGGCATTGCCGAAACCCGTGAGGCCAGCGAGACAGCCTCCGGCGCCCTCTCAATCAACCTGGCACTGGGCTGAGGAGCAGGCGATGCGCTACCCGCACATCTTCACGCCCCTGAAGCTCAATCAGCTGACGCTGCCCAATCGCATCTACTCCACAGCACACGCCGAAGCGTATGCGGACGCTGGCGGCATGCCGGGCGATCGCTACATCCGCTATTACGAAGAGAAGGCCAAGGGCGGCCTCGGCATGGCGATCTGCGGCGGCTCGAGCCCCGTCTCGATCGACGTTCCGCAAGGTGCGTGGCGTCCGGTCAATCTCACGACAGACCGCGTGATCGAACCGATGGCGCGGCTTGCCGAGACGGTCCATCGCCACGGCATGAAGATCATGATCCAGGCGACGCATATGGGCCGGCGCTCGGCCTATGCCGGCGATCCCTGGCCGCATCTCGTCTCGCCCTCGGGCGTGCGGGAGTTCGTGCACCGCGGCAACGCCAAGGCCATTGAGATCGAGGAGATCCATCGCATCATCGGCGACTTCGCAGCGGCCGCCAAACGGGTGCAAGCCTCGGGCTTCGACGGTATCGAACTCTCCGCCGCGCATCAGCAGTTGATCGATCAGTTCTGGTCGCCGCGCACCAACATGCGCACCGACGAGTGGGGCGGCAGCCTCGAGAACCGCATGCGCTTCGGCCTTGAAGTGCTGAAAGCCGTGCGCGAATCGGTCGGGCGCGACTTCTGCGTCGGGCTGCGCATGTGCGCCGACGAATTCCACGACGACGGTCTCGATCACGAGGTGCTGAAGGACATAGCGCAGCGCATGTCCGAGACTGGCATGCTTGATTTCATCAGCGTGATTGGCTCAGGCGCGGATACGCACAACACGCTCGCGAACTGCATGCCGCCGATGGCATTGCCGCCCGAGCCGTTCGTGCATCTCGCAAGCGGTATCAAGTCCGTCGTCAGCGTGCCGGTACTTCATGCGCAAGGCATCCGCGATATCTCGCAGGCCGAGCGCATCCTCGCGAACGGGCTCGTCGATATGGTCGGCATGACCCGCGCGCACATCGCCGATCCGCACATCATGAACAAGGTGCGCGAGGGCCGCGAAGATCAGATCCGCCAATGCGTCGGCGCGAACTACTGCATCGATCGTATGTATTCGGGCTCCGATACGCTCTGCATCCAGAATGCGGCGACCTCGCGCGAAGCGACGATGCCTCACATCATCACCAAGACGAAAGGCGCAAAGAAGCGTGTCGTTGTCGTCGGCGGAGGCCCCGCAGGTCTCGAAGCCGCGCGCGTATCGCGGTCGCGGGGGCACGATGTCATTTTGTTTGAGCGCAACCCAGGTGTCGGCGGCCAAATCAATCTCGCGGCCAAGGCACCGCAACGCGAGCAGATGGCCGGCATCGTTCGCTGGTTTGACCTTGAGACAAAACGTTTGGGCGTGGATCGCCGGCTGGAAACCGAAGCGACGCCCGATATCGTGCTCAGCGAGGAGCCGGACATCGTCGTGCTCGCAACAGGGGGGCGCAGCTTCACCGATCAAGTCGCGAACTGGGGCGCGAACGAGGGACTTTCCATCAGTTCCTGGGACATCCTCTCTGAGAAGGTCGCGCCGGCCGAGAACGTTCTCGTCTATGACGGCATCAGCGCGCACGCGGGCTTCGGCACCGCGGATTTCCTGGCGAGCCGCGGCTGCACCGTCGAGATCGTCACGCCCGATACGAAAGTCTCCGAAGATGTCGGCGGCACGACGTTCCCGATTTTCTATCGCCGCCTTTATGCGCAAGGCATCATTCCGACACCGAACCATTGGCTGGATCGCGTCTACGCTGAGGGTAACAAGAAGGTCGCCGTGTTGCGCAATGAATATACCGATGAATTAGAAGAGCGCGTCGTCGATCAGGTCATCATCGAAAACGGCATCGCGCCCAACACCGAGCTTTATACCTCGCTGAAGGGGCGCTCGATCAATCGCGGCCAGACGGATCTCAAATCGCTTTTTGCTGCCGAGCCGCAGCCGGCGCTGCAAGAGGCGACGGGCGATGGACGCTTTCTCCTCTTCCGCGTCGGGGATTGCGTGTCGATGCACAACATTCACGCCGCCATCTACGACTCGCTCCGGCTGTGTAAGGATTTTTGATCGTGTCGATCGCGGCAGCCGTGACAGCGCTGTTTTGGGTCTCGATCGCGACACTCGCGATAGGCCTCGCACGGCGCGCGGCTCTATGGCGAGCGGGCAGGGAAGCGCCGATCGAATGGGCCGGGCTCTGGAGCCTGCCGAAACGCTACTTCGTCGATCTGCATCACGTCGTCGCCCGCGATCCCTATATCGCCAATACGCATATCGCGACCGCGGGTGGCGCCTTCGCCGCGCTGCTGCTCGTGGCGATCAACTACGGCTTTGGCCTTTATCTGCCCCTGCTGGATTGGGGTATTCTCTGCGCCGCGGCCGTCATGCTGACGGGTGTCTTCTTCGTTTGGCTCCGGCGGCGCAATCCGCCAGCACGCCTCTCGGGCGGCGCTTGGAATCGGCTGCCCTATACACTCGCGGCCTTCGCCATCGGCCTCGCGCTCGTGTCGATGAGCCCGCCTCAAACGGTGTCGCTCACAATCGCAACAATAGCGCTGCTTCTCCTTCTCGCCGGTTCCGCAGAGCTTGCGCTTGGCATCGGCACCGGCTCGCCGATGAAGCATGCGGTCGCCGGGTTGCTGCATCTGGCTTTCCATCCAAGATCCGAGCGCTTCGCAGGTAAGCGGTCGACCGCGCTGGCGCCATTGGCATTGAGCAATCATGACTACGGCGTGGAGAAGCCGTCGGACTTCCTCTGGACCGAGCTGTTGAGTTTTGATGCGTGTGTCGAATGCGGAAAGTGCGAGCAATCCTGTCCCGCCTTCGCCGCAGGCCAGCCCCTCAATCCGAAGAAGCTCATCCAGGACCTCGTCGCCGGATTCTCGCACCGAAGCGATGCAGCATACGCCGGAAGGTCCTATCCCGGCATTCCAGCAGGTTCGCATCGCGGCGCGCCGGGCGACGCCATCGTACCCCGGCTGATTGAAGCGGAGACCATCTGGTCCTGCACGACGTGCCGCGCGTGCGTCGAAGAATGCCCGATGCTGATCGAGCACGTGGACGCCATCGTCGGCATGCGCCGCAACCTCAACCTCACACAAGGCGACGTGCCGGGAACCGCGCCAGACGTGCTCGCCAACTTGCGCGAAACGCAAACGCAGGGCGGATATATAAAAGCTGTGCGATACAACTGGGCCATCGATCTCGATGTGCCGGTCGCCGAGCCCGGCAAGCCCGTCGATCTGTTGCTCTTCGCAGGCGAGGGCGCATTCGACATGCGCTATCAGCGAACGCTGCGCGCGCTCGTCAAAACCCTGAAGGCCGCGCGCGCGGATTTCGCGATCCTCGGTGATCGGGAAGGCGACACCGGTGACACAGCGCGGCGTCTCGGCGACGAGGCGACGTTCCAGACATTAGCCAAGCAGAACATTGCCAGGTTGGCGGCGCTCGACTTCAAGCGCATCGTGACCGCCGATCCGCATGTGCTGCACAGCTTGCGCAATGAATATCCGGCATTCGGCGGCAACTACACCGTCATCCATCACACGGCGCTCCTGGCGCAACTCGTGTCGCAAGGCAAACTGCAACTCACAACAACATCCGAGAAGCGGCCGCTCACGTACCACGACCCCTGCTATCTCGCGCGCTACAATGGCGAGACGGAAGCACCGCGCAATCTCTTGCGCAGGCTCGGCATCAACGTACGCGAAATGCAGCGCTCCGGCATGCGCGGCAGATGCTGCGGCGGTGGTGGCGGTGCGCCGCTGACGGATGTTCCGGGCAAACAGCGCATTCCCGACATCCGCATGGCTGACGCGCGCGAAGCCGGCGCCGAAGTCATCGCCGTCGCATGCCCGCAATGCACCGCCATGCTCGAAGGCGTCGCAGGCTCGCTCGCGGAAGTCTTGGACATTGCCGAACTGGTCGCGTCATCTCTGGAAGCGCAGCCATGAGCACGGTGAAGCGCGTCGACCCGCGCCGCCCTTATCGCCTTTCGCCGTCGGGGCTGCGCCGCATTGTGCTCGGGGAAAAAGCAGAGAACGGCCAGCCTATCGGTGCATTCGCGCGCACAAATGAAAAGTCCAGGCCACTTCGTACGCAAGAGCCCGCCAAACGCTGGCACATGGCCATCGCCCATTCGAACCGCGGCCGGCTTGACGACCATGCGCGCGACGCGATCGCCGCGGCGGCCATCCTTGCGACGCCCGGTACAGGCGTCGTGGCCGTCATCCTCGGCGAAGTGCATGAGGACTTGGCGGCATTGGGCGCCGATAAGGTCATCGTCCTTCCCGACTTGGACGCGGCGAAATTCCAGCCACACCGAGAAGAGGCCGTTATCTCAGCACTGCTGAATGCCTACCAGCCCGTCCATGTTTTCATGCCCGACAACATGTCGGGCGACGGCGATCTTGGCCGCCGCCTGATCGCCAAACACGAAAGCCCTCATGCCGCGACGAATGTCGTGGAGCTGACTCCTCGCCACGCAGCGATCCGCTGGTCTGGCGGCAGCGCCCTGGCCGATGCGCCACTTCCGCGCTTCGTCCTTCTCGCGCCCGGAGGGGTCGACACCGAGCTTCCGTTCGTTGGAGCCGGGGAGGAGGTACCGCCGCCGCAAGTACCGGATGTCCGCGAGGTGTTCCGCGATCTGGGACTCGAGCAGACCGGGACGTCGGAACTAGCACTCGAAGAAGCAGACATCATCGTCGCCGCCGGTAATGGCGTCCGCAATGTCGAAACCATCGGCGCGCTCGCCGCCGTGCTCGGCGCAGCCGTGGGCGCAAGCCGCGTGGCGGTCGATGAAGGCAAGTTCCCGCGCAACAAGCAGATCGGCGCCTCCGGCAAAACCGTGAGCGCGACGACCTACTTCGCAATCGGAATTTCCGGAGCGGTTCAGCATCTGCAAGGCATCAAGAGTTGCCGCCATGTCATCGCCATCAATCGCGATCCCGGCGCGGCGATCGTCAAGCGCGCGGACCTGACTGTCATCGGCGATGCCGAGGAACTCATGCAGGCGCTGATGACGCGCATCTCGCAGGCGCGCAATCAGGCAGAAGTTTCTGGGGCCGAAGGATGAGCAAACCGTTCACCGTCGCCGCTCTGATTTCATCTGGCCGTCATCCCGTCAGCGGCGCGCCGCGCGCCTGCCGTGGCGATGCCATTGCAATGGCGGTGGGCAGGCAGATTGCGGGTGATGCACTTCGCGTCGTGCACGCAGGCTCGCCGGAAGACGCCGCGCTGCAGGACTATCTGGCGCTTGGCGCCAAAGCGATCGAGGTTCTGCTCGTCGAAGCGGATAGAAATATCATCCCCGCGCTCGCAGAGGCTTTGCAGCACGTAGATATCATTCTAACGGGCAGCAACACCGAGCTGGGTGCGGGAAGCGGGCTCCTGCCATACGTGCTGGCCCACGCACTCGCACGTCCGGTCATCGCAGGCGTGCTCGATGTGCGTGTAACGACCAGAGAAAGTGAAGTCGAGGTCCGCCAGTTTCTGCCGAGGGGACAGCGCCGCCGCATTGCGTGTCCGTTGCCGCTCGTAATGAGCGTTCATCCACGCGCACCGGTTGAACTCAGATATGCCTACGCCCGGCGGCTCTCGGGCAAAATCGCAGCACTGCCGCAAGCGAATGCTGCGGCGCCTGCCGATCCCCAGAACTGGACGGTCGAGCCAGCGCCACGCCCTCCCGTGAAGCTCAAGGCGCAAGATCGCAAATCAGCCCACGCTCGAATGCAATCCGCCGTCGTCTCAGAGGCCAAAGGCGGCATTGTCGCTTTTGAGGGGACAACCGTCGATAAAGCACAAGTGGTGCTGAACTATCTGAGAGAACATCGGCTCGTCGATTTTTAGCCGGCCGCGAAGGGAGTGGTCACATGCAAATTTCCAGCGAATTGCGAGCGATGATCGCACGCCGCCGGCCAGGCTACAGCCTTGAAGCGCCTTTCTACCGGGCGAAGGAAATCTTCGATCTCGATATGGACGTCGTCTTTGGGCGGCACTGGATTTTCGTCGGTGTCGAGCCGGACATTCCCGAGCCCGGAGATTATTTCACCGTGCCGCTCGCGCGTGCTTCGATCGTTGTCGTGCGCGACGACGACATGGCGATCCGCGCCTTTCACAACGTCTGCCGCCATCGCGGTGCACGCCTTTGCGATGGCGACAAGGGGAGTGTCGGCAACGTCGTCTGTCCCTATCATCAGTGGACATACGATCTGACGGGCAAGCTCATCCATACCGAGCATATGGGCGACGAGTTCGATCGCAGCCAATTCGGGTTGAAGATGGTGCACGTCGGCAATATCGCGGGCCTCATCTTTATCTGCCTTGCCGACGAGCCGCCCACGGACTTCGAGCAGATGCGCCAGGAGATGGAGCCCTACATCCTCCCGCATCGCATCAGCGACTGCAAAGTCGCCTACGAGGAAGACCTCATCGAGAACGGCAATTGGAAGTTCACGATGGAGAACAATCGTGAGTGCTATCATTGCAAGGCGAACCATCCGGAGCTCACCGTCTCACTCTACGAATTCGGCTTCGGCTATCAGCCCTCACCCGAGAACGCGGAGGAGGTGCAGGCCTTTCGTGATCTCATCGTTCGCGAGCACGCGAGATGGGAATCCTGCGGCCTGCCGTCTGTCGAGCGCGAATTTCTCGATAGTCGCGTCACGGCCTATCGTACGGAGCGACTGCCGCTCGATAAAGCCGGTGAGTCGCAGACGATGAACAGCAAGGTCGCCTGTCAGAAGCTGCTAGGCGATCTCACGCAGCGAAATCTCGGCGGCCTCTCGTTCTGGACGCAGCCCAATTCCTGGCATCATTTCATGAGCGACCACATCGTCACCTTTAGCGTCCTGCCAATCGATCCCGAGCGCACGCTGCTGAGGACGAAATGGCTCGTGCATAAGGATGCCGTCGAAGGCAAGGACTACGATCCCAAGGAACTGAGCGAAGTCTGGCACGCAACGAACAAGCAGGACGGCGCACTCGTCGAGCGTACGCAGATTGGCTCGCAGAGCGCCGCCTATGAGCCGGGCCCTTACTCACCCTACACGGAGGAGTTGGTGGAAAAATTCATGTCCTGGTACTTCAAGCGGCTGCGCGCGGCGACCGGGCACGAAACCGCGAACGCCAGCTCATTCGCGGCGAGTGCTTGACGCGCCATGAGTGATACAACACGGATGAGTCGTCTGGGCCCGGCACTTTGGGATGTGACGCCGGGCAAGTGGAACGCCGACGAGGACGATACGCTGATCTGCGTGCACGTGCGCGAAGAGACGCACGACGTCAAAAGCTTCCTCTTTCGAACCGAGACGCCGCGGCTTTTCCGCTTCAGGCCGGGACAGTTCATCACCCTCGAGCTGGAGATCAGCGGCCAAGTCGTCAATCGCTGCTACACCATATCTTCGCCGCCGACGCGCCCCGACACGCTGTCGATCACGGTGAAGCGCCACCCGGGCGGCACAGTTTCGCACTGGCTGCACGACAACATGAAGCCCGGCGCCAAGATCAAAGCGCTCGGCCCCGCCGGTGAGTTCAGCTGCACGCTGCACGCTGCACCCAAGTACCTGTTCCTGTCCGGCGGCTCGGGCGTGACGCCGCTGATGTCGATGGCGCGCACGCTTTACGAACTGGGCGAAGATCACGACATCGTCTTCGTGCACAGCGCACGTTCGCCCCGCGATATTATCTTCCGTCACGAACTCGGGATGATGGCGCACGGCGCAAGCAACTTCCGCACGGCATTCGTGTGCGAGAAGACTGGCGACGCCCGCGATTGGGCCGCTCCCACGGGCTACCTCACGCTGCCGCTCCTGAAGGCCATCGTACCGGATCTCGAGAGCCGCGAAATCTTCTGCTGTGGGCCGGAAGCCTACATGGCGTGCGTCCGTGGGATGCTCAAGGAAGCCGCCTTCGACACGGCGCACTATCACGAGGAGAGCTTCTCGTTCGAACGTCAAAGCGTGTCGTTAGCTGAAGCGCACGCTGAGCCCGCTTCGGCCGCTGCCCCGGCAGAAGCTTTCAAGATCGAATTCACGAAATCCAGCCGCACGATCGAGTGCCGACCCGATCAGTCCATTCTGGACGCCGCGCGCACCGCCGGAATGCGGCTTCCGTTCTCGTGCAGCAAGGGCGTGTGCGGAACCTGCAAGAGCAAGAAGCTTTCAGGCGACGTTGAGATGAAACACGGCGGTGGCATCCGTCAGCGCGAGATCGACGCCGGGATGATCCTGATATGCTGCAGCAAGCCGCTCGGGAACGTCGTCATCGAGAAATAACGCGAGCGGCGATCAATCCTTGCGCCGCAGGATCGCCTGCAGCACGTCGCGGATGCCGATCGCGCCGACGAAACGGTCGTCGTCGTCGAAGAGCGCGACCGGCGCGGTGCCGGACTTGTGCATGGCGAGAATGACGGTCTTGAGGCTGGTGCCGGGGCGCGCCCAATAGACGGGTGACGAATCTTCGCCAACGTGCTTCTCGCATTCCCCGCACGTCACCCACGCGGCTTGGCGTCCGTTGCATTCGGCTGCTGCAACCTTACCCGCGCCGTCGATCTGGAATCGCGTCGTGCGGCGGCGGTCGAGCCAGATCCAGTCGTCTTCCGCGCGCTCCAAATCGCGCATGTCGCGCATCACGTTCCACGCCGTCAAAACCGACAGCGGATTGACGTTGGCGATGAAGTCGCGCACGTAATCGTTGGCGGGCTCCAGCACGATCTCCTCCGGCGCGCCCGATTGTACAATGCGGCCGCCCTCCATGATCGTGATGCGATTGCCGATCTTCAGCGCCTCTTCGAGATCATGGCTGACGAAAATGATCGTCTTCTTGATCGACGTCTGCAGCTGCAAAAGCTCGTCTTGAAGTTTCGTCCGAATGAGCGGATCGAGCGCCGAGAACGGCTCGTCCATCAAGAGAATGGGCGCATCCGTTGCGAACGCGCGCGCAAGACCGACGCGCTGCTGCATGCCGCCGGATAGCTCATGCACGTGCTTTTCGGCCCAGGCGTCGAGCCCGACAAGCGTGAGCTGCCGGTCGACGCGCTCTTTCAGTTCTGCGTGTGGAACGCCGGCGAGTTCCAGCCCGAGCCCGACGTTCTCGCGAACCGTGCGCCACGGCAGCAGGGCGAACTGCTGGAAGACCATGGCCACCTGTTTCTGGCGCATATGGCGGAGCGTCGCCGCATCGCACGAAGCGATGTCGACCATGCGGTCGCCGTCCTTCACCAGCACCGCGCCGCGCGACACCTTGTTGAGGCCGTTGACCGCGCGGAGCAGCGTCGATTTTCCCGAGCCGGAAAGTCCCATGAGCACGGAAATCTCGCCTTCGTTGACGGTGAGATTGGCGCCCGCTGCACCAAGAACCGCGCCGGTCTTGGCGAGAATCTGCGCCCGCGTCGCGCCTGCATCGATGAGCGCCAGCGTCTTAGCGATGTCTTTGCCGAAAACGATATCGACGTTCTGGAAATCGACCGCGACCGTCATTTGCGAACTCCCGCCTGCACAGACAGCGCGCGATCGAGAATGATGGCGAGAATGACAAGGGCGAGGCCCGCTTCGATCCCGAGCGGAATGTTGCGGTTGGCGAGCGCCTTATTGACGGGATTGCCAAGGCTCGGCGCGCCGATCAGCGTCGCGAAGACCACCATCGACAACGACAGCATGATGCACTGCGTGAGCCCCGCCATGATCGAGGGAAGCGCCGCCGGCAGTTCCACCTTCCACAACAGTTGCCGCTTCGTCGCGCCGAAACTCTCGCCCGCCTCCAGCATCGGCTTCGGGATGGACGTGAGCCCGAGATAAGTCATGCGCACGGGCGCGGGCATGGCGAAGATGATGGTCACGATCAGAGCGGGCGCCGCGCCGAGACCGAAGAGAATGAGAATGGGAATGAGATAGACGAACGTCGGCATCGTCTGCATCAGATCGAGCAGCGGCTGCGCCACGCGCCAGACGCGGGGCTTATGGGCCGCCCATATGCCGAGGGGAACGCCGATCGACATCGAAAGTGCGGTCGCCGCGAGCACCAGAACCAGCGTCTGCACCGTCTCTTTCCAAAGGCCCTGATTGAGAATGAAAAGGAATCCTATCAGAACGCCAACGGCCAGTGCCTTGGAGCGCCTCAGCCAATAGGCACATCCCGCAAGAACGACCGCAAGAACGATCGGCGGCACCTGCAGGAGTAGAGCCGACGTGCCCTCGACGATCGTTCCAAGCACGTTGGAGATGGCGTCGAATAGCCACTGAAAATAGTCAGTCACGAAATCGAAGACCGATTTGCCGAACTGGCCCACTGGAATTTTCCAGGCGGCTATCAGCTTCGATAGGGGATCCATCTGGCGCGTTCCCTCGCGTGATGCTCGTTTCCGAAGCGGGCGGCCACACGGTTGCGGCCGTCCGCTTGGGAGTAGCGTTGTGGCGAACTACTTCGCGAGGGCAGCGTTGACGGCAGCCGTCGCATCGCCGCCATCGAAGGTCGTCACGCCCTCAAGCCACGGTTTGGCGGCGTCAGGATTGGCTTTGAGCCACGTGAGAGCCGTCGCTTTGGGATCAGCGCCGCTCTTCAAAACGGGCTCCATCATCGCGCCTTCCATGGCGAGATTGAATTTCAGGTTGCTCAGGAACTTGCCGACGTTCGGGCATTCTTGCGTGTAACCGGCGCGAACGTTGGTGCTGACCGTCGCCGCGCCGAAGCCGGAATCGCCCATGCCGTCGAGATAAGCGATCTTCATTTCGCCCATGATCGGATGCGGCGTCCAGCCGAGGAACACGATCCAGTCTTTCTTCTTCATCGCCTTCTCGGCCTGGGTCAGCATGCCCGCTTCCGAACTCTCGACAAGCTCGAAGCCTTCCAGCTTATTCTCGGGCTTCGCGATCATGCTGCTGATGATGCGGTTGCCGTCATTGCCCGCTTCGATGCCATAGATCTTGCCGCCGAATTTGTCCTTATGCGCGCCGAGATCGGTGAGGCTCTTCACGCCCGCATCTGCAACATACTGCGGCACGACGAGGCCATAACCCGCATCGCTCAAGTTGACGCCGATCGTCTCGACCGACTTGTCGTCCGTATAGGGCTTGATGTCGGCCGTCATGCTCGGCATCCAGTTGCCGAGGAACACATCGATGTCCTTATTCTTCAAGGATGCGTAGGTGACAGGAACCGAGAGCGTCTTGATCTCCGGCTCATAGCCGAGCGCTTCGAGAAGGTTCTGCGCGGTCGCGGTTGTGACTTGAATATCGGTCCAGCCGACATCGGCGAAGCGGACCTTCTTGCAGCTCGCACTTTCTGCGTGGGCCGTCGTTGCAGCCAGACAAAGGGCAAGGGCGACCCCCATCGCGATGCGTGTCATGACAACTCCTGTTGTTGGCCGTACCTCGTGTGAGCGACAACAGTCCGCCTGATGAGATGCTCGCATGCGCGATGATCCTGATGTGCCGGCAGTCCCGTTGATGTGTTACCCGGCCGGATAACCCCTTCAGCTAATCACGGCGGTCAGCCGCCGATTTCTCAATTGCGACGCTAATCTGCGTTTACGCGCCGGACACGCGTACTCCTTTCACTTTCCAGGCTGTTTCGAATTTGCGGCTCATCGCGATGCCAGCCCCCCTCGGCCGCTCACGCTAGATTGACGGCAGCCTTTCGCGGCTCGTATCGCGCCGCAGCGAAGGCGATGCGGTGAACACGGGCTCGGCCTCACTAGGCTGGCGCTCGCTGCGTGGCGTCCGCCCGTAAAGCGCGCGATAGGACTTGCTGAAGTGGCACGTCGATTGAAAACCGCAGGAGACTGAAATCTGCGTGATCGACATTTGCGATTGCAAAAGCAGTTCCCGCGCGCGGCGCAGGCGAAGCTGCAGGTAATATTTCGTCGGCGTCGTATTGAGCGTGTCGCGAAACATGCGCTGAACCTGGCGCAACGACAGCCCGGCAAGGTTCGCAAGCTCCACCGCGGTCAGCGGCTCTTCGAAGTTCGCCTCCATCAACGCGGCGATCTCGACGAGCGCACCCTGGCTGAAGCCCAAGCGAGCGGCGAGCGGAATATGCTGCCGGTCATAGCCATCGCGCACGCGCTCGAGAATGAATTGATTGGAGATTTCCGCAACCAACGTCTTGCCGAAGCTGCTGCGCACGAGGGTCAGCATCATGTCGATCGGCGCGATCCCGCCCGTGCACGTCACCCGGTCGCGATCGATCACGAACAGTTCTTCCTGAAACTCCACGCGCCCGTGGAATTCGCGAAGGCCGGCCATGTTTTCCCAATGAATGGTGCACTTATAGCCGTCGAGGAGCCCCGACTTCACAAGCGCATAGGTCCCCGTGCACAGCCCACCGAGCACGACGCCGTCCCGCGCGATGCGGCGCAGAAGATGAATGACCTTTTCACCGACGAAGTTCGCGACGTTGGTGCCGCCGCAGACGAGCACCATGTCGAGATCGCCGGCATCATCGTAGGTCGTCGCGGCCGCATACGACATGCCGTTGCTGGACGGCACCGGCTTTCCGTCAAGCGTCAGAATGGTCCAGGAATAATGGGTTTGGCCGCTCAAGCGGTTGGCCATGCGAAGAACTTCGATCGCGCTCGAAACCGCGATCATCGTGTACTCGTCGAGCGTCAGGAAACCGATCCTGCGGATCCCACTCAGCTTCGTCGCAACTTCGTTCACGCCGCAAAAGCTCCCATAGGGAACGGGAAGGCCAGAAACGCAAGGCTAGAGAGATCGTGATCGGTACTCAGAAATAGTATCACCAAGTCGTATTTTGACAAGTTGAGATTGTGCAAGTCCGGGGCCATTTCGTGGAAGCCGTTGAGTTCGCTTCCACTGTCGTTGCGGACGCCATTTGTGTCGTATCTGGGACAGCCGGAAAAAGGCGACAAAGGCATAGGATGAACGGGCTTGAGTTCGCGACCGCCAGCTTGGAGTGGCGAATGATCCTCGCCCAGCGTGAAGGGCTTCTCTCGCCGCTTTGCTAGGCAATCTGAGTGATCATGGTGCAAGCGTTGCGGATGAGGATTGGGGGATCGGTCCACAGATGAGCACGAGCACTGCGCAGGAGTACGACTACATCATCGTCGGCGCGGGGTCCGCCGGATGCGTGCTCGCCAATCGCCTGACCGAAGACGCGGACACCCGCGTGCTAGTCCTGGAAGCGGGGCCCCAGGACTACAGCATCTTCATCCATATGCCGTCCGCGTTCGCTTATCCGCTCGCCGGCACGAAATACAACTGGTGGTACGAGTCCGAGCCAGAGCCGTTTCTCGATAACCGCAAGATGTACTGTCCGCGTGGCCGCGTGGTCGGCGGATCGTCGTCCATCAACGGCATGATCTACATTCGCGGGCACGCGTTTGATTATGACGCCTGGGCGCGCCAGCAGGGGCTGCAAGGCTGGAGCTACTTCCACTGCCTTCCATATTTCAAGAAGTCTGAAACGCGTCTGAAGGGCGGTGACGCCTACCGGGGCAACTCGGGTCCGCTGCTCGTCACCACGGCGCGCTGCACCAATCCGCTCTACGACACCTTCATCGAGGCGGGCCGCCAAGCCGGCTACCCTGTCACCGAGGACATGAACGGCCACCAGCAGGAAGGCCTAGGCCGCATGGACATGACCGTCTACAAGGGACGGCGATGGAGTGCGGCGCAGGCTTACCTGCGTCCCGCACAAAAGCGGGGAGGGGTGGATCTCAAACCGAAGTCGCTCGTCACGCGCCTCCTGTTCGAAGGCAAGCGTGCCATCGGCGTCGAATACGCGCGTGGTGGCCGCCTGCAATCGGCACGCGCCGCGCGCGAGGTGATCGTCAGCGGCGGCGCGATCAACTCGCCGCAAATCCTCATGCTGTCGGGCATCGGCAACGCTGACGAATTGAAGAAGCTTGGGCTCCCCGTCGTACAGCACCTCCCGGGGGTCGGCGAAAACCTGCAGGACCACATCGAAGCCTACGTGCAGTACGAATGCAAAGAGCCGGTTTCGATCTACAGCGCCAACAATCCGCTCGCGAAATTGAAAATCGGCATCGAGTGGATCCTGACGGGCAAGGGCCTCGGCGCCACCAACCATTTTGAATCGGGCGGCTTCATCCGCAGCGAGGCCGGCGTGCTGCATCCCGACCTGCAGTATCACTTCTTTCCGATGGCCATCAGCTACGACGGCTCATCCGCCGCGAAGGGACATGGCTTTCAGGCGCACATCGGCCCGATGCGGCCGACGAGCCGCGGCTACGTCAAGCTGAAGTCGGCGGACCCGCGACAGTATCCGCGCGTCCTCTTCAACTACATGCAGACGGAGCAGGATCGCAAAGAGATGCGCGCCGGCATCCGGCTGACGCGCGAGATATTCTCGCAGAAGGCTTTTGATCGCTATCGGGGGGCCGAGCTGGCGCCAGGGCCGGCAGACCAGAGAGATGCCGCCATCGATGCGTTCATCCGGGCCAAGGCCGAGAGCGCCTACCACCCATCCTGCTCCTGCCGCATGGGAACGGACGAGATGTCAGTCGTCGACGGGGAGGGGCGGGTGCATGGCGTGGACGGCCTGCGCGTCGTCGATGCCTCGATCATGCCCGATGTCGTCAGCGGCAATCTGAACGTTCCCACCATCATGATGGCCGAGAAGATTGCCGACGCCATCCGCGGGCGGCCACCCCTGCCGCCCGAGCAGGTCCCGGTGTGGGTCAATCCCAACTACACGACGAGCCAGCGCTAAACGGGGCGCATGCTGAACAAAGCCCTGGCAACGCGCCGTTAACTTTCTGGTCTTGGGAGCGAAGCTTGGCCAATCGGTTGCCCCCCGGGAACCCGCCCCTATGGCGGTGCGTTTTCGCAGGTCGCGACGCGTGCCGCACGAACGCTTAGCGTCCGAAATCCTTCGTGCTAATCTACATTCGAGTAATGCGTTCCCGAGGAGCTTGACGATGGCAACTGCGCGGTCCTTCTGGAAAGGGCACCTGCGCCTGGCGCTCGTTACCATTCCCATCCGGCTGGTTAGTGCGACCGCGTCGGAAGACAAGATTGCGCTGCATCAGGTCGACAAGAAATCGAAGCAGCGCATTCGTTATCAGAAGGTAGCTGGCGAAAGCGGCAAGGTCGTGCCGCAGTCGGACATCGTCCAAGGCTATGAGCTCGACAATGGCAACTACGTTCTCTTCGAACCGGACGAGCTGGACAAGCTGAAGCTCACGACGCGGCACACTGTCGAGCTGACGGAATTCGTGGAAGCCTGCTCCATCGATCCGCTCTACTTCGCGAACCCTTACTACGTCCTTCCCGACGGTGATGTCGCCGAGGAAGGCTATCGCATCATCCGCGATGCGCTGCGCGCAACGAAGAAGTACGGCGTCGGCCAGCTGACGATCCGCGGCCGCGAAAACCTCATCGCAATGAAGCCGAGCGGCGACGGGCTGATGATCGAAACGCTGCGCTACGCCAGCGAAGTCCGCGATGCCGACGAGATCTTTGAAGGCATCGGCAATGAGAAGCTGCGGCCCGAACTCGTGGATATGGCGAAGCAGCTCATCGAAGAGCGCACAACGAAATTCAATCCGGCAGACTTCAAAAACCACTACGCTGACGCGCTGCGCAGCCTCGTGAAGGAGAAGGTCGAAGGCGGCCTCTCGACCGAAGTCGCGGGTGGCGACGAGCCGCCGTCGGGTGGCACGGTGATCGACTTCATGGAAGCGCTGCGCCGTTCGACGCAGAAGTCACCGCCGTCGAAATCGGAAACCACCAAAACGAAGACAGCGGCCTCCCGTCAAAAGCGCGAACCTGTGAAGCGCGGCGCCGCGAAGCCGACAAAACGAAAATCGAAGGCGCGCGGATAAAACCGCGTTCGCACCGCGAGACTCGTGCTAGTCTTGCTGCATCGCGAGATTTTATAACGCGCGCTCGTATTTCAAAGCGCTTCGTCACTACCCGTTCGAGCAATGCTCTTGCACGTTTGTAGCCTGATTGCGTTTGGCAATTTCAGGAGAAACTTCATGCACCCAATTTTTGCTCTTTGGATGTGGATGATGATCATTCCACATTTTGCACAGCAGCTATTTCTGCCGTTTTGAACTCTATTCGCCTTCAGGCGCTGATGACTTTCGTGGTGGGGCGACGCACGTCTTTCGCGGGTTTGTCCTCGCGCAATCCCTTGAACGCGGCGTGCCGCAACAGGCCATCGGCTGTCCACGCGCGATATTCGATTTGCGCAACGAGCGTGGGCTCCACCCATGTCACATCGCGGCGCTGGAGATTTGTCAGGCCAGACGCAAGGGCTGGCGTGTCGATGCGCATCGGCTTCAAGGTGCGCATCAAGCTGCTGGCGGTCTTGTTCGTAAATCCAGTCCCGACGCGCCCGGCATAGACGAGCTGCTTTTTATCGTAATAGCCGACGACGAGTGCACCGACGGCATTCGGCGCTGCCTTGCCTTTGAGGTAGCCGAGGATGACGAACTCATCGACCTGCACGCATTTCGATTTCAGCCAGTCATCGTGACGGCCGGAGTGGTAGGGCCGGTCGACGCGCTTTGATATGATGCCTTCAAGCCCGAGGCGGCACGCTTCAGCCAGCATGCGCGCGCCATCCGTTGCGAGATGCGAGCTGTAGCGAATGGGGCCGTCCTTGGGCTTGCCGGCAAACATCGCTTCGAGAGCCGCCTTGCGATCGCCAAGCCGGGCTTCGACGAGGCTCATTCCGTCGAGATAGAGCAGATCGAAGCAATGGAGGACGAAGCGCTCCGCGTGCCCGCTTTTGAGCGCATCGGCCAGCGCCGAAAAGCTTGAATGACCTTCCGCATCGTCGACGACGAGTTCCCCGTCGATGATCGCCGTGCCCTTGTGAAAGGCCGAGAGAAACTGCGGAAGCTTGCCGAAGCGTTCGGTCCAGTCGAGACCATTACGCGTGAGAAGACGGACCACGCCCTTATTGATGTGCGCCTGAATACGGTAGCCGTCGAACTTGATTTCATGCACCCAATCGTCGCTCACGGGCGGCTTGGCAACAAGCGTCGCAAGACACGGTTCGATAAAGGGCGGCATGGGCGCCTTTTCGGCACCCGGAATTTTCAATGGCTTGGTGGCTGAGCGGCGCTTTTCGGCCATGGCTGCGCCCGCGGCATTCGATGCGCTCCGCGCCATGTGAGCTTTTGCCCGCACGCTCAAGAACCCAGCAGCTTCTTGATCGCGCTCTTCAGCGACCGCTCGGAGGCAGCGTATTCCTCCCAGGCCTTCGTCTTCTTCAGAAGGGCAGGGACCGTGTGCACCGTGAAGCGCTGGGGATCGAGCCCCTTTTTGACCTGGGACCACGTCAGCGGCATCGATACGGTGGCGTTGGGCCGTGCCCGCGGCGACAGCGGGGCAACGGCGGTCGCCATGCGGTCGTTTCGGAAGTAGTCCAGGAAGATCCGGCCCGTGCGCAGCTTCTTCGTCATCTTTATAAGATAGTCGTTCGGGCTGTCGGTGGCCATTTGCTGGCACACGGCTCCGGCGAATGACTTGCCCTCATCCCAGCCGATCGTTTCACCGCGCGATGTCTTGATAGGCGTGACAACGTGAAGGCCCTTACCGCCGGTCGTCTTGCAGAAGGCGACCAGGCCAAGCTTCTCAAGCCGTTCACGCAGCTCGTTTGCGGCCTTCACCACGCGGTCGAATTCGACGTCCGGCGCCGGATCGAGATCGAAAATGAGGCGGCCGACCGAATTGGGATCGCGCTCGGCGCAATTCCAGGGATGAAACTCGAGCGAGCCGATCTGCCCAAGCCCGATTAATGCCTCGACCGAGTTGGCCTCGATGTAGGGTTCGCGATCGCCCGAAACACGCACGACGTCGATCTCGGGCGACATACCCTTCATCGCGTGGCGCTGGAAGAACATCTCGCCGTTGATGCCGTCGGGCGCCCGAATGACGGAGCAGGGGCGGCCCGTGACATGCTTCACCATCCAGTCGCCGACGTCTTCGAGATAATGCGCAAGATCGATCTTCGTCACGGCCGCGCGCTCACCGGCGGGCCACATCACCTTATCGGGATGCGAGATGCGAATGCCCATCACGGAAGCCGATGAACCGTTCTGCGCAGCGGGTTTTGATTTCGCAGCCTTGGAAGCCTTGTGCACGAGCGTGCGTTTCATTGGCTTCGCTGGCGCGGCCGCTGGAGCAGGATCCGGGTCGTCCGCATAGCCTTCGGCTTTGTTGGATTGCCAGACGGCGTCGGGTTTTGCGGCTGCGCGGCGCCGCGTGATGAATGGCTCAGGCCCTTTGCCTTGACCCGCCGCAATCTGCGCCATCGTACGTTTGGAAGCGACCGAGCGATCCTTCTCGAGAATGGCGTCGCCATCGTCCGCATGGGCACCTTCGTCCCGATGTTTGATCAAAAGCCAATTGGTGCGCTTGCCCCCGGTTCGGTCATGCTTGAGCTTCACGAGCACCCAGCTGCCCTTGAGCTTGTCGCCCACGAGCATGAATTTCAGCTCGCCCTTACGGAGCTGCTCTTCCGGACTGAGGTTTCCGACCGGCTGCCAGAAGCCGCGGTCCCACAACATCACCGTGCCGCCGCCGTACTGACCTTTGGGAATGGTGCCTTCGAAATCCCCGTAATCGAGGGGATGATCTTCGACTTCGACTGCAAGACGTTTGTCCTTGGGATCGACGGAGGGCCCCTTGGTCACGGCCCACGATTTGAAAACGCCGTCGAGTTCGAGACGCAGATCGTAATGGAGGCGCGTCGCATCGTGTTTCTGTATGACGAACCGCAGATACTTCGCCGGGCGGATCTCCGCAGCTCCGCTGGGCTCGGCCGTCTTCGTAAAATCCCGCTTGGCGCGATACTCGGAGAGCTTCTTCTTCTGTGCCATGCGATGCGTTCCGTCCCCTAGTCAAAGCAAAGCCGCCGGGAGCGCGAAGCTCCCCAGCGGCCTGGGCACCTGATTAAAGGCGCCTGACGCACGCTGGTGCATGCGTCTCACATCAAAAACGGCTCTGGAAACAGTTTTGTTCCGCTTCAACGCTGGCCCACCCCCATCCCGTCGTATCGGCTTCGAGCAAGCGGCTTTTGAGATAACCGGGGTCGAGATCGTCGCTGTGGATCGAGGCCAGAACTTGCTTGGCGAGCCACTCCCGGCAATCGGACCCGTGAGGCCCGCACCTTACCCCGTCGGGAAGTGAGGCCCAGACCTCGTCTAAGACACTCTCAGCCAGCGCGAGATCTTCCGGCCCAAAAACATTGTGAGCAACATACATGGCGAGCAATTCCTGTTCCTGAAAAAAACAGTGTGCGCTTGTTCCGCCTCTTTGTTAATCCCCCAACTGCGGTGAGCGCGGCTCCGCCACGAAGTCACCTACTGATATAATAAACGCTTTATTGGCAGATTGAGTAAGAGCGGGGGACGTTTACCGATCCGCCGGGCCTAGCACTCGTCTGCTGCCGCTGCCAGCACGACAAGGCAACCCGTCACCGCACGCGCGCCGGGCGCACAAGCTGGTTTTTTTTGGATTGCTGCACCACACTCTCCGCACCTTTCTGTTTTAGAATGAGTGCTCCGCAAGCCTTCATTAGCGTTAGCCGGAACTGCAGCATTTAGCTGCCTGTTGTTTCTAATGGGTGCCATCTACGGTTCCCCGTGAGAGAGACCAAGGAGCGTCAAAAAATGAAAACAAGGATTATTACGACGCTGGGAGCGATCGTGCTTCTGGCGACGGGAGGCGCTATCGCCGAAGCAAGACAAGGCGGTGGCGGTCATGGAGGCGGCGGCGCGCATTTCGGGGGTGGCGGTGGTCACGGCGGTGGCGGTGCCCGCTTCGGCGGCGGTGGCGGCGGTCCACGCTTTGGAGGCGGCGGTGGTGGCCCTCGCTTTGGTGGCGGTGGTGGCCGGCACTTCCAAGGCGGTAATTTTGGTTCACGCGGGCCCCGCGGAGGCTTTAACGGCGGCGTCCGCCACGCGGGACGCGGACACGGCCATGGGCATCATCACCATCGCGGTGGACGCCGCTGGGGAGGATACCCCTACTACTACTCCGGCTATTACTACGGCGGTTCGTACGGCTACGACTGCGATTGGCTCTACAGCCGGGCGATTGCTACCGGCAGCCGGTACTGGTGGCGCCGCTATGAGGACTGCGCATTCTGAGGCCTGAAATGAAAATGGCGAAGGTTCTTGGAACCTTCGCCTTTTTCAAATGGTCGTCGCTAGTTGTCTCAGGGGCTAGAGGTTCCCGTGCCCGGGGGCGAGGTCGGGACTCGGGCGCCTGGGTTGGAGCCCGCGGCCGGATCGTTGGGCGTGGAGGTGGAGGGGCCGGGCTGAACGTTCTCGTTCGTGGTCGGATCTGCCGGGATGCCGGCCGGGCTCGAAACACCCGCGTCACCCGCGCTGCTGCCGGTCGACGGAGACGGCGCCAAGGTCTGGGGCCGTGAACCCGGCGTCATCGGCTCGCCGCTGTTCGGGCTCTGGGCCATCGCGCCTGCCGCGCTGGCGGCGAGCAGGCCGAAACTTACAACTGCGCTTGTAAGAACTTTCATCCATATCTCCTTTTCTTGTGGACGTTCCCCATCGCAAACGGCCGCTCGTCGCCGTTGGTTCCGTGCGCTGAGCGGCCGCGCTGCACGCGCGATGGGGTGCATCGACGATCAAAAAAGGAGCTGAACGGACCAATTCGCGGCTTCGCGCAGTCCGTGCCCGTACTACGCGCTCAAACGAGTGACGCGCGCGAAGATTTCTTGCTGCAAGTGTGCTTCGCGCCGCAACTTGGCGATAAGATCGCGGGCCATCGGCAGAGGATTTGCCGCCACTGATGGCAGCCGGGCCGCTTTCTCGCGAAGCATTGGCGCGTGCTGCCGGTAGACCGCTGCGCTGCGATGCGCAACCGCCTTCAACAACAGGATCAACGCTGATGCTGTCGGCTGCGGCTCTGGCTCAGAACCGCTCACGTAATGCAGGATCTCAGCCCGCACGCGATGTTGCCAGTCTTTGAAGTCAGGAACTCGGGATTGCAGGGAACGAATTTGGCGTTGGCAGAATTGCTCGATCAAAGCCATGACTGCGATTTGGTCTCCCCGTGAAAGTCTGCAGATTCCCCGCTGCTAACGGCCTTTCGGCCCGTCTGGTTCCATTTAGTGTTGCATTTTATCACTTCCTGAATCGCGTGATCATTGAGCTAGTCTCTCTTCTCAATGTGTCGTCAACGCGGCGCACAAAATTCGGATGGAAGCTATCGTTCGGATGGAAGCTATCGTGGAGAGGCCTTTCGCCGCCGCGAGGAGCGCATCGCCGAGGTCCCGTGGCTCAATGGATAGAGCGTCGGAATTCGACTCCGAAGTTGCAGGTTCGAGCCCTGCCGGGATCGCCAACTCGCTCCCAGCCGACGCTGGAACAAAATCATGGGCTGTCGAGATTCCAACTTTGATCCGACACCAACGTTTAACTTTGGACCGCATTTCCGAAACGAACTCTAGCGGGAAGTCGAGACTGCATTAGGCTGCGGTCGAGGGAGTGTGGAAAGAGAGTAGAGTGTAGTCTCGATGAACCTGTCTCTCCGTTCCGGCATCCGCTCCGTATACGCAGCGATTGTCATTGGCGTCGGACTCGTGGGCGCGGCGGCCGTGCCGTCCTTTCCGCGCGCTCAGGATGCGCCGCCGTCTAACCCTGATCCATCGTCCCCGCCGCAGGCCCAGATGCCGGATGCCCAGACGGCGCCGGATGGCCAGGCACCGGACGGCCAGAATCCAGACGGAACGCCAAGCGTGGCGCCGAGCGGCACCTCGTCCGAGGCGGCTCCCGCTGTTCCTGCTCCCGAGGCGGCTGCCGAGACACCGCCGCCGGAGTTGACGGGAACGCCGGCGGCCATCTGCGCCAAGCTCGCAGCCAAGGATACGCCCGGCATCGAGGAGCGGGATCGCGAAGCCATTTCGAAGTTCTACCAAGGCCGCGCATGCCGTCCGCTTTGGGTCGACGAGCAGGGCCCCACCCGCGCAGCATCACTCGCCATCAAGGAAATTGCCCAAGCCGCGGATTGGGGCCTCGACGCTTCGGGCTTTGACCTCAAGGCGGCAAAGCAGCCGATAACATCGGGCAGCTGGACGCCCGAAGAGACGGCTGCCGCCGATCTCGAAATCACTGCCGCAGTCCTCCGCTACGCCTACCAGGCCGAGGGGGGCCGGATTCCGGATCCGGATAAACGTCTATCCGCCTACCTCGACCGCACCCCCGCCATCACAGACCCGGTCACTGTTCTGACGCGCGTGTCGGGTGCGCCAGACGCCGGAGACGCGCTGCGCGCCTTTCAGCCCACGCATGATCAGTTCCTGAAGCTGAAGGCCCTGCTCGCGCGCATGCGCGCTGGGCCGCCTCCAGAGCTGAAGCGCTTTGAGATCCCGCGGCGCGGCGAGCTTCTTCTCGTCGGTGTGCGTAACCCCGACGTTGCGATCTTGAAGCAGCGGTTCGGCATTGCCTCAGCTCCGGGATCCGAACAGCTTTTCGATGATGCGCTCGCCGGGGCCATCAAGAAATTCCAGGAGTCGAAATCGCTCCGGCCCGACGGTATCGTCGGCTCTTCGACCCGCGCAAAGCTTTCGGGTGAAGATCTCAAGGCGTCGCCAGAAAAAATTTCAGCTGTCCTCGCCAATATGGAGGAGTGGCGTTGGATGCCGCGTTCGCTCGGAGATCCTCACGTCTTCGTCAATGTCCCATCGTTTTCCATCGTGCTGATGGAAAACAATAAGCCCGTGTTCAACGAACGCGTCATCGTCGGAAAGGCAAGCACGCAGACGCCGATCTTCTCCAAGGAGATGACGAAGATCGTTCTACGCCCGCGGTGGAACCTGCCCGACTCCATTAAGGCGACGACGCTTCGCGCGGGCCGCTCTCTCGAGGGCCAGGGCTACGTGGTCATGCGCAACGGCCGCATCATCAACAGCAGCCGCATCAATTGGGGAAGAGCCAAGCTCAGCGAATATACGGTTTATCAGCCAGCCGGGGACGACAATGCGCTCGGCTCCGTCAAAATGCTTTTTCCGAATAAACATTCGGTCTACCTCCACGACACCCCGTCGCGATCACTTTTCAATAGTTCGGTTCGACTGTTCAGCCACGGCTGTATGCGAGTGCGAAATCCGCAGACGCTTGCGCAATTGGTTTTCAATATCGATCAGAAAAATCAGACGCCGAACGTTGCCCACCTCGTCAACAAAGGCCCGAGGGACAATCAGATTAGCTTAAATAAGCCGATTCCCGTCCACGTCGGATACTTTACTGTGTGGATTGGCGACGATGGCTCGCCGCAGTTCTTCGATGACCATTATGGTCATCAGAAGCGCATCACGCTGGCGCTTGCGGGGAAGTGGAAAGATATCGATTACACGCGCGAGCGCATTACTCCCGAGACGGCCGATATCGCGCCCACGAGAAAATACCGCGTGAGCAGCCGCAGAGGTCGAGATGACGGCGACGACGACGATGATGCCGGCCGCGGCTCTCGCGGTTATGCGGCGAGGCGTGGGGAGGAGGGGCGGTCGCGCGGAGGCATGGGCCTGTCGCGATCCGGCCGCTCCTATTCGGGCGGCAGCACGGTCGGCGATATGGTCCGCCGCTCGCTGGGCTTCTGATTGTGCGCGCAGCGAACGCAAAACTCAGCTCGCCGCTTTGAGGCGCGCGAAACCCTGCGTGAGATCCTCGATCAGATCCTCGACGGCCTCGAGACCAATGTGGAAGCGAAGCGCCGGTCCCGGCCCCTGCCAGCGGGTCGCGGTCCGGTAGGACGTCGGATCGAACGGAATGACGAGGCTTTCATACCCGCCCCAAGAGTAGCCCATGCCGAAGAGCTTCAGCCCGTCGAGAAACGCTGCGAGCGCTTTCTCCGGCACTGGCTTCAACACGGCTCCGAAGAGCCCGCACGCGCCGTTGAAATCCCGCTTCCAGAGCGCATGACCCGGATCGCTGGATAGAGCCGGATGCATGACACGGTCGACCTCCGGGCGGCTCGCGAGCCACTCCGCAACCGCAATGCCTGAGCGCTGATGCCGTTCGAGACGAACCGCAAGGGTCCTGAGGCCACGCAGCGCGAGATAGGTCTCTTCCGAGCCCGGGCACGTGCCGAGCGTCTCCTTCGCGAGGTCGAGATACTTCGCCGCGCGCGCGTTGCCGGTGACGGCGCCCATCATCGCGTCGGCATGTCCTACGATATATTTGGTCGCGGCCTCGATCGAAACGTCCGCGCCAAGCGACAGCGGCTTGCAGTAAAGCGGGGTCGCCCAAGTGTTGTCGGCGAGAACCCAGATGTTCTTTGCGCGCGCAGCCGCAGCGATCGCGGGAATATCCGGCATCTCGAACGTCTGCGATCCTGGGCCCTCGACGAGCACCAGCTTCGTGTTCGGCCGGAAGAGTTCGGCGATGCCGGCGCCGATGAGCGGATCGTAATAGGTCGTCTCGACGCCGAGCTTGCGCAGCATCTTGTCCGCGAACATGCGGCCCGGCTGATAGACGTTGTCGGGGATGAGAATGTGATCGCCGCTTTCGGCAAACGCCAGAATTGCGGTTGAGATCGCCGCGAGGCCCGAGGATGTCAGCACTGTCTGCGCGCCGCCTTCGAGGTGCGCGATGGCCTCTTCGAGAGCCTGCGTCGTCGGTGTCGCGCGGCGGCCGTACGTGAAGGGCTGCTTGCGCTTGTTGATCGCATCGAGCGTGGGATAGAGAACCGTCGACCCGCGATAGACCGGCGTGTTGACGAATCCATGCTGCTCGAACGGCCTGCGCCCAAGGTGCACAACCTCGGTTTCCGGCTGCTCGCTGCGCTCGGAACTCTCGTCTTTTTTCGCCATTATCAACATCTCCGGGGGCGGGTCGCGTCCTGGTGGCGCAAGTTTGCTTCACGGTCAAGGTCTTGACCATTCCGCGCTGGCGCGGGATGTCTGGCAGACGCGCGAGTTCGGGGCGCCCGCGCCGGAGGCCTTGCTTTCGTCTGCCCAGGGAAATGAAGTGACTTCATTGAAGCATTGGCCGGAAATGTGCAGATGAGCAGCGTGTGGAAGTTTTGCGCGGCAGCGCTTTTGCTTCTCGCCTCAAATATAGCAACGTCTTGGGACGCATCGAGCGGCGCCTCGAGCACCCTCGATACCGTTCGCGCGCGCGGCAAGGTCATATGCGGCGTTGCCGACAATGAACCGGGCTTCAGCGACGTCAATTCGCGTGGCACATGGAGCGGACTGGACGTCGAGTTCTGTTCGGCGCTGGCAGCGGCGGTGCTCGGAAACCGGGACGCCGTCAAATATCTGAGCCTAAACCGCGGAGATCGCTTCAAGGCCCTCCAGGATGGCGAGGTCGACGTGTTGCTCGGCGCGACGGCCTGGACGCTCACGCGCGACACTGAGCTTGGCGCGCATTTTGCTGGCGTTCTCTATTATGATGGGCAGGGCTTCATCATCCCTCGCAATCATTCGATCGCAAGCGTGCTGGAGCTTTCCGGCGCCTCGATCTGCGTGCTGTCGGGTTCGAGCGATGAAGCGGCAATCTCCGACTTCTTCGGGGCGCGCAAAATGCGCTACCAGCTCGTCACCTCCGATCGCTGGGACGACCTCGTCAAGACGTACGCTAATGGCGGATGCACGGTCCTGACGGGGGACATGTCGTTGCTCGCTTATGAAAAAGGCCGGCTGCCGAACGCAGCGGAGCAGATGCTCCTGCCGGAAATGATAACCAAGGAGCCATACGGCCCTGCGGTGCGCATGGGCGACGAAAACTGGTTTGCCGTTGTCCGCTGGACGATGATGGCCCTGATCGCGGCCGAAGAGATGAACATCTCCAGCGCTAACGTCGAAGCCTCCAAGGGCTCGCCCACACACGAGTCGCGCCGCTTTCTGGGCCTCGATGCTGATTTGGGAGCGCGGCTCGGCCTCTCCCGCGACTGGGCCTATCAAATCGTGAAGCAGACCGGCAATTACGGCGAGATCTTCGAGCGCACGCTTGGCCAGAACTCGCCGCTGAAGCTCGAGCGCGGCCCCAACAATATCTGGAGCAAGGGCGGCCTGATGTACGCGCCGCCATTCCGCTGATACGGTTCGAGGTGCCAAGACTGCGGCGCGGCTCGTGAGCGGCAAAGGTTAGTCATGGGCGATAGGGCAACGATAGAAACACTCTTGAGCGCCGCCGTTTTCCTGATCCCGGTCGCGGTTCTTCTCACATTGTTCGCACTCTTTTTGCGGCGGAAGCCGAAGCTTCCGCGCGAGACCTCGAGCAAGCAGCAGCCGGCGCCGCCATCGCCAACGCCGTCACCCGCGCCATCGCCGCTGGCCGCGGGGCTGGACGTCGCGCCGCCGCAACCCGAGCCGCCCATCGAAGATGTAGAAACGCTGAACAGGAAAATCGAATTGGCGCTGGGTCGTGGCGACAAGACCGCGCTTTCGGGCCTCTATTACGATCTGGCAGCAAGTCATGAGCGCATGGGCAACACGGATGCGCGCATGGCGGCGCTGCGCTCAGCTGCCGGATACGGCGCGCTGCACGGCCCTGAAACGGCCCACGCAGCAGCCCGCGTCGCGCTCGCAGAAGCCGCGCAACGCGCCGGCGATCTGACGTCCGCCTGCGAACAGTGGCAAATGGCGCGAACGGCATATCTCAAAGCCGGAGACACTGACCGGCACGACAGCATTGAAAAGCGAATGCGCGACAACGGCTGCCCGACAGATTGGGTGCTGACCGACTTCTGAAGAGACAGCGATCAGTTCTGATCGGGCTCGGTCGGCATGATCGTGGTCGCGCCGGGGGCGGAACGTTCGCTACGTTCGTCGCGCGCGGCCGCCATCATCACCTCGACGCTGACGTGGTCCCCGTCCTTGATCTGGAAGTCTTTCTGGAAAATGTGCCCGCCCGACGATGCCCTCACGACATAGTTGCCCGGCGCGAGCACGTGCGTGGGCAGCGCGCCGACGCTTTCCTTGACCATCTCGCCTTCGTCCGTCTGGATCGTCCAGCGCGTGTCAGGCATCGCTTCGCCGCCCGATCGCGTGACAAGCTTGAACGTCGCCTTGCCGCCGGTGTGCGTAACGGTCGTCTCCGTTAGCTTGCCGGCCTCAACCGTTACGTCCGTTTCGATCTTCGCGTTGGCGTCACCGTATTGCGAGACGATCCTATAGATGCCGGAGTTCAGCCGGATGATCAGGTTCGGCTTGGCAGCCGTAATCACGGCCGTCCTGTTCTCGAACTGATCGCGATCGTCCGCGTAAATCGAATAAGTCACGAATCCGGGCGGCGCCGGCTTGCCGTTGATGAGCGCCGAAAGCCGCAGACCTCCGGCGTTGAGAACGAACGCTTCGAACGGCGGGCCGTCCTCCGCCTTGACCGTGATCTTGCGCGTGAGGTTGGCTCGCCCGAATGCGGCGTTGACGGTGTATTCGCCGGGCTGCAGCTTGAGGAACGGGCTCGCCTCGTGCGACTCCATCAAGAGCCTCGATTTCCGGGCCTGCCCGCTCGTCTGGAACACGCGCCACACAAGGCCCTGGTCGATCTGCTGACCATCGCCCGTGAGCAGCGCGACGACCTTGACGCCCGTCCCCTTGTTCTTGCCCCGCTCAACGACCGTGGTGTTCTTGCGCTTCTCGATCGTCGGTCCCCAGGGCCCCGCCGGTGGGCCATCGGGTACGGCATTGCGGTCCTGCGCAAGCGCAACCGTCGCTGCAAAGGCTGAGAGCAGCAGCACGGCGAGCGCTGAAGCGCGCAAACGAGCGAAGGCGCGTGCACGCCGCTCCAAAACGCGAAGCCGATGTCTCACTGCCGTGTCGATCATCCCGGTCCAATCTCGATTTTCTGGCTTTCGCCGGCGCGGACTTCGAAGGACGTCTGCTGGTGACGGCCCCGCGCTTCGCAGCGTACCGTGTAGCGGCCGGGTGCCAGCAGTGCCGTCGCCCGCATGCCAGTCGCCCGCCACCGCGGCATGCCGCTATCGTCTGAAACTTCCCAGAACAAATCGCCCGCGACAGCGGACCCATCGGAAGGTGGTGCGAAGTTCACTTCGCCCGCCGCAATATCGATGACGGCGTTGGCCGGCTTCCCGGCAACGACGTCGAACTCCTTCGTAGCCGATATATGTGAGACGGCGAGGGAAGCCGTGACGCGGTAGCGTCCAGGGGACAGGTCCAGAGAAAGTTCCGGCCCCATGGCACGAACGATTCCGGTCCGGTCGTCGTCGATGCGCTCGACGCGGTAGAAGATGTTCTGCCCCGCCTTCGCCGGTGCGCCCGCCACGAGCGCCGACACCTTGAGCGGCACGAGAACGAGAGTGAGCTTTTCCGAGACCGTTTGTCCTGCGCCAACCGCGATGCGCTTTCGAACGTCGCCGCTGCGCGAGCGGGCGCTGACGTAATACGTGCCCTCCGGCAGCGTGAAGCTCGCCTGCGGACTGCGCGATCGCGCGACCTCGCGGCGGCCGTCCGGACTTTCCGGATCGTCGGCCGACACCGCAAACAGCACGTCCTGGACTTCACCACCATCCGCCGCCACCGCTGAAAGATCGACACGGCCGGTTCCGAGGTAGATGTCGAGTGGCTTGTCGTCTCCGGCGGCGAGCTGCAGGGTCTGCGAAGTTCGCGCTGCTCCGTCGGCGGCGGTCAGCGTGTAGGTCTCGGGCGGGAGGTAAAGATCGACCGCGCCGTTGCTCGCGATCGTCACCGGCTTGTCGCCGCGTGAAACGGTCAAGACAGCCGTTTCAGACCGGGCGCCGCCCTTGCTGGCGCTCACCCTGGCGCGAAGATGCGCGGCGTTGAAAGCCAAAATGATGCTCGGCTTATCGCCGTCCTTGATCGTGATCTCCTCGCGCGCCGTCAGCGCTCCGAGTTCGGCCGTGACCTCATAGCTGCCGGCGGGAAGTTTGGCGGTGATGTCGTGCCCTTCGGCTTTCGCCAGCGGAGCCGCATCGCCGACTTTGGAAATGCGCCACTTGATGAGCGGTCCCGTGAGGAGCGGGCCCGTCTCGGCGAGCGACGCCGATGCCCTGAGCGTAGCTCCCTCCGGCGGCGGCGGCGCAACGGGTTTGCCGTCGGGTCCAATGCCACCGGCGACAGAAGCACCGGGAGACAAGATCGCAAGCTCCGTTGCTTCGTTGATTGCGGCCGCTAGCCCCTCGGGATTGACGACATCATAGAAACGCCCGCCCGTCGATTGCGCGATGCACGCCATCCGCGGCCGCTCCTTGGCGGAAACCCCAATGCCGATCACCTGCACGGCAACGCCAGGAAAGCTCTTTGCGAGATTGCCGGCGACGGCGCAGGTGTCCTGCTGGCAATTGTCGGCGCCATCGCCAATGAATACGACCTGTGCCGGACGCGATTGGCCGATCGCGCCCATCGCGACCTTGAGCGCGGCAGTGAGGGGGCCGGGACCACGGGGATTGAGCTTGGCAATGGGATCGAGAACGGCTTGCCGCGGACTGTCGGGAGGGGCGATCAATTCCACATCGTTGCAGTCGCCGCGGCGGCGATGGCCGAAGGAGACGAGGCCGAGCCGCGTCGAATTCGGTTGAGACAGAAGAGCGCCAAGTCTCTCGCGCACGATGTCGATTTTGGCTCGGTTATCGGGCGGAAGGCGCGCCCACATCGAACCCGATCCGTCGAGCACGATCATGGCCGTTGGCGCATCCCCGCTGAGGGCGGGCTGCACGCCGCCCATCAGAAAAACCGCTACGATCACGGCCGCGACATAATTCATAAAATGCCCGCGCATCTTATCTCCACGCCCGTTTTCCGCTCGATTTACGAATCTGCCACGAACGGCCCGCTTGTAACAGGCGGCACCGTCGTATAGCGAGACGTCACGAATAGTACGGAACATGACATGAATACCGAGATTTTTGAATTTCTTGCGGCGAGACGCTCGGTGAAGCCGGACCGGCTCGCAGAGCCCGGACCGAACGCGGACGAGCTGAACCGCATCCTCACGACGGGTTCGCGCGTTCCTGACCACAAAAAGCTTTCCCCTTGGCGCTTCATCGTTTTCGAGGGTGACGCCCGTAAGGCGGCCGGCGAAATCTTTGTGGAAGCCTGCAAGAAGGAAGACCGCCAGGAGCCCTCGCCGATTAGGCTCGAGACTGAGCGTAACCGCTTCTTGCGCTCGCCGACCGTGGTCGCCGTCGTGTCGTCTGTGAAGGCCCGGCCGGGCGCCCCGGAGTGGGAGCAGGTGCTCTCCGTTGGCGCGCTCTGCTTCAACATGTGCCTCGCGGCCAATGCGCTGGGCTTCGGCACGTCGTGGCTCAGCGAATGGATCGCCTATAGCCCGACCGTGCGCGAAGGGCTGGGGCTCGCCGAGCACGAGAAGATCGCGGGCTTCATCTACATCGGCACGCCGATGGAAAAGCCCGAAGAACGCGAACGCCCCAACATCGACGCGCTCGTTACCCGCTGGCCGGCCTGATCGCGAACCACTCCTGCGGCGTTAACGCTTTGTTAACCATGCGCAGGCAGGCTGTGGCAATGCGTGTTGCACAATGCGATTCGCGGCCGGGCGGTATCAGCATCGCCAGGTCCGGTCCGTAGCGCAGCACAAGACCAAATCATGGCCCTCCGCGCGTGCTCCTGAGCACCTGCAGGAGGGCCAGTCGGTTTTTAATACCTGAACTGCTCGGCGAGGACGCGCTCCTCCAGCCCATGTTCGCGATCGAACATCATGAAGAGTTCGATGGCGCGCGCCTGCTCGATCTCGACCTTCACCACATGCCGGGTCTCGAAGTGATCGGCAACAGCGCTGACCGGCCGCTTCTCTTCTTCCAGAACCGTGATCGTAATATGCACCCGGTTGGGAACGAGGGCGCCGCGCCAGCGCCTTGGCCGAAAGGGGCTGATGGGTGTCACGGCCAGAAGCTGCGATTTGATCGGCAGGATAGGGCCGTGCGCCGACAGGTTATAGGCCGTCGAGCCGGCAGGGGTCGAAACGAGCACGCCATCGCAGATCAGCTCTTCGAGCCGCACTTTGCCGTCGATGGCGATCTGCAACTTGGCGGCTTGGTAGCGCTGGCGGAAGAGAGAGATCTCGTTGATCGCTAAGCTCTTGTGCGCCTTCCCGGCCGC
The DNA here is from genome assembly GCF_035687085.1 of Hyphomicrobium sp. Taxonomy (GTDB): domain Bacteria; phylum Pseudomonadota; class Alphaproteobacteria; order Rhizobiales; family Hyphomicrobiaceae; genus Hyphomicrobium_B. The sequence goes on from NZ_DASRYS010000017.1 coordinate 199,702, forward strand.
GTCCGTCGCGATCATCGACAGCGGATGGATGCGGCTGATCTCGGCGGCGGCGAGCCGCTCCATCAGGTCCTCTTCCCGGTAGTCGTTCATGAGGAAACCGACCGAGCCTCGGTTCATGCCGTAGATCGGAATCTTGTCGTTGATGAATCGGTGTAGCGTCTGCAACATGAAGCCGTCGCCGCCGAGCGCGACGATGGCATCGGCTTCGTGCGGTTCGGTTTCTCCGTAGCGCTTGATCAAGGAGGCTTGCGCTTCGATCGCTTCGGGAACCTCGCTCGCGACGAAAGCGATGCGTTCGAATTTTTGCTTTTCTTTTGGCATTCAGGCCCTTCGATTCATGAGGGGTCGCAGCAAGCAAGACAGGGAAGCTCGCTCAAGTGTCGATAAACGACAACCCCCCAACGCGGGATAGCGGAGAGCGCGTCACTGCGCCAGCCACCGATGTGGTGATGATTTACGCGACATGCCCCGACCGGCAGACGGCGTTGGCACTGGGGCGCGGCATGGTCGAGGAGGGCATAGCCGGCTGCATCAACGTGCTGCCCTCGATGACGTCCGTCTATGTTTGGGAAGGCGAGACGGAGACCGCCGAAGAAGCCGTTCTGATCGCCAAGCTCGCGCGCGAGGGCGCCGATCGCGCCACGGCTTACATCATCGCCAACCATCCCTACGAGACGCCCGCGGTTCTGGTGCTTCCGGTGGAAGGCGGAAGTGCCGAATATCTGCGCTGGGTCAGGGATGGCACGCGGCGGGCATGAGCCGGTCAATAGATGCCGCCGAGCGAAAGCATGAGGTTATATCGCGCTGTGCCGCGCCGGGGTTCGCCGCGCCGGCCGGAACGGGCGGCATACTTCCGTCTTGGCCGCTCGCCCGAATAACCGCGCCGCGGGGTGCGCTTCGCGGCGCTGCCATAGGGCTCCGCGAGCGGAAGCGGCACGGCGTTGGCTCCCGTGGAGAGATCATCCCAACCGCTGTCTTGGCCAAGCCCCGCAACAACCGTTGAAGACGGGGCGGCATCCGCAGCACGGGCCGCATCAGGAACGATCACTAGGGGCTTCCATTGGGAGGATGCGTTGGCGGGCGCTTCAGCAGGCAGCTCGGCAATCGGCGCGCCGACCGACATGCGCCCGGGAAGCGGCACAGGCGAAGCCTCGGCGCGGGTGGCGGGCGGAGCAGCCTCGACAACCTTCTCGTCCTGCAGCCATGGCAGCTTCTCAGGTTCGGCCGTCACAGCGGACTTGACGGTGCCGGCGTCATGCGCAGCAGCCAATCGGCGCTCATCGAGCCGCCTCATCTTCTTCTGCGTCTGAGCGACGACGGCGCGCGGCACGCAGCGGCCGTTCTCAGCGATTTGGCCCACCGGGCAGTCCGCCGAGCAGGCGACGTCCTGATGGCTCTGCACGAGTGCGAGCAGCACGTAGTCGGGATGGTCGAATGGCAGTGTGGCGTTGGCTCGATCCATGAAGGCGGCCATCGCCCGCCGGCTCGCCGCGTTCCACGTGCCGGTGATTTCGCCGCCGTAGCAGCCCACCCGCCTCAGCTCACGCTGCAGGTCGCTGGCCAACCCGGCACGGGTTTCGGGATCGGCAGGATCGGCAGATCTGAGAGGCGAGGCGATAGACTGATCTGCGGGTACGACACGCGACCAGCTGGCAGGCTTCGGCGACGGTGGCGCAGACAATCGCGCCGCGTCCTCAGAGATCACCTCATGGAACGCAGATGGCTTGGACGAGATCGCGCCAATCCCTGCCACGCCCGGCTGCGGGCGGTCAGGCGCGGCGGAAATACGGATGACTTCGTCGACGTCTGCGGTTTGATCGGCGGCAGGGAAGAGATAGCCATAGGCCACGGCTACGGCCGCAGCCGTCAGCAACAGCACTCCACCCAAGCGCGGCATGGCGCATACTCCACGAACTCAAGGCGCTTCTGGTCCATCTCACTGGAGGATGTGAGGCGCTTACGCATGCAGTCTGGAATGTAGCATCCGCTACAACTTGGTAAACGGCAAAGGTGCGCTTTTAGATCCCGCTTGCCGGTGGATGCCCTGAAATGTGGGGGAACTCGGGCGAAAGTGCCCGGCGGACACACTCAAATCGGACACAATTGCGCCGTGCATAACTCATCAGTCAGCGGTGCAAAACCTCGGGATAACTGGGGTTTTTCAACTGCCCACGGACGAGTGAGCAAAAGCGGCCGAAGGGGCGCGTCGTAAGGACCACGCCATACTACAAATCTGATTCTCCAACGAATTCGGATTCACACCCGAACACGACTCAGTTAGGCCTAAAGGCGAGGGGAGTTTAATTCGCGTAGTTTTCCACCCTCGCGCCGGCCTTGAGGGAAAAAGTTATCAACCTTCGATTTCTTGCGGCGAAATCGTGGCGATACTTTGAGGCGGCGCCGGGAGTGATAGCTCTTGGCTTGCTTGGTTGCGCGGGTGTCCGCGACGCTCGTCTGCCGGTGTCATGGGGATGACACCGGAGCTCACAGCCGATCGAAACAGACACCATGTCAGCCACGCCCGTTCCGCGTTCCGGAGCCTGATCGGCGTCTCCCTCGGGCGCACCGATCACAACGAAATGGCCGGTGTTGTCTCGCGTAACGGAACCGGCCCTCACAGGAGAGGGCACACGATGAGACACGTTTTAGGCGTGTTGGGCATTCTAGCAGCAGGCGTATTGCTCGCCGTATCAGCTGCTATGAACTGGCGTTTTGGCTTCAGTCTCGGAAGAACCGAGCTCGACGGTGAAATCTACGGCGCAGCTTCCGCGGCCGCAGACTGCTTGAAAGCACTGGTACCATTTTATTTCTTTGCCGCAGTTCGCAATAGGGTGTGGTCGCAGGCATCTGCGTCGGCGCTCGTCTGGGTGGTCGTGACGGCCTACTCCATGACGTCTGCGCTCGGCCACGCGGCGCTGAACCGGTTCGATACGGCCGGCCAGCGCGCTCAAGAGGCTCAGTCCTACCAGGATCTGAGAGCTGAACTGAAGCGGGCGGAAGAGCAGGCTGGCTGGATCCCTCAGCATCGTCCCTATGACGCGGTGCAGAGCCAGATCGACGGTCTGAAGATGCAGAAGGCTTGGCAGTGGTCCGACGGCTGTAAGAAGGTGAGCTCGAAAACCGAGCGGACGTTCTGCCAGCAGCTGACGGGTCTCGAGTCTGAACTCGCCTCCGCCAGCTCGGCCAAGGTGGCCGAAGCCCGTATCTCTGAGCTCAGAGCAAAGATCGAAGCAACTGCAGGTTCGCCTGCTCTCTCCGAAGCCGATCCGCAAGCGAAGGTTCTGACCGAGCTTGCGAACACGTTCTTCCCGGGCGTTAAGATGGAAGACGTGCAGATGGCGTTGACGATCTTCGTCGCGCTGCTGCTGGAAATCGGCTCTGGCTTTGGCATGTACATAGCCTTCAGCCAATGGCGGCTCTATGATCGCCAGCCCATGCCCGTCTCGCCGAGAATGGCGCGGACGGAGGAAAGCACCGCTGCGGCAGCGGTGGCGGTTCCGGTGCTCACACCGGTGGCCGTTGAAACTCAAAAGCCGCGTTCAGGCGCCAACGACAACCGGTCGATCGAGATCCCTCTCGAAGCACCCGTTGCCCCGGCGCGAGCAATCGAAGCTCAGCCCGCAGAAGTGCATCAGGCTGAGACGAAGGTTGCTGAAACCCGCAGCACGATGCCGGTCCGGCGTCTTGCCCCCGAGACCAATACCGAACGCTTCTACAAGGAGAACATCGAGGTCCGCGACGGATCGAGCCTCACGGCTACTGAACTCTACGAGGACTATTGTTCATGGTGTGAATCTAAGAACAAGGAGCCCGCAGCACTTCCGAGCTTTGCACGTGAATTTGCCGAGCTTGGCGTGAAGAAGGAAAAGGTAGCCGGCCGGGTGCGCTACATCGGTATCGCACTCAAGTCCGACACGGTTCTCGAGGAGGCTACGAAATCGCCTCTCTTTGGCACGGTCGCAGCCTAGCGCTGCTTCCAAACGTCAGGCCCGCTTCGGCGGGCCTATTTTCTTGCAAGTTTTAAGCTTCAGGCCCGCCTCGTGCGGGCTTTTTTTATGGGCCCCGGGCCATTCACATTTTCGAGTTTTGCCCAATTGTGATGGTGGGCCGCGAGATCCCTCCTGGCGCGAGTGTTGCCAGTGTGGAAATAATGGCAGCACACGCCGCATTTGAACTTGCGACGCGCCCTCTAACACGTGAGAGGTCTGCCATGGCCAAGGGCCAACAGCATTCAAACAAGGAAATCCGCAAGCCGAAGAAGGTCGCCGCCGCTGCCAAGCCGCAGCAGGCCCCAATGAGCGCAGCGGCTGCTCCGACATCTTCAAAGCCGGAAAAGTCCGGCGGTAAACGCTGACGCATCAAATGTCCCCTCATGAAAAGGGCTCGCGGTTCGCGGGCCCTTTTTTGCGTGAAAGAAAGCCCGGAGGGCCGGCGCCTCGGCCCTCCGGGCGCCCGCCAGCGCACTGGGGAAGCGATCTCATTCCACCGAAAAATTCAATCTGCCCAGGCAGTTGCTGCAATCTGCATGGCATTGCGCGCGAAGAGAGGATATCGAGCCACGAGCACGGTTGATGGCAGCCGAGGCAACGGCGGCGTTCGTCGATCGGCATAGTCAGGCAGTGGAGCAAAAAGGCAGCATGCGTGTTCACTCTCCCGAATTGACCGCAAAAGACGGTCTCGTAACATTGAGTGCACGCGTCAGCCTGGATCACGGCGGCCAGCAAGTTCCCGAGAGGCTGTGGTTCACGATCCCGCAGCGCTTCGAACATCTCTTTACGCAAAGCTTTGAGCCGTTCGTCGTCGCGCTGAGTGCGCTCGCCTCCGCCAGGAACGAGGCCGTGCACGTCGAAGGGCCATTCTCCGACCGTCTGAGCCTCGGGCTCGGTGAGTACTGGAAACTCATGACCCTATGGAAGCCAGCGGAGTTCACACACTTTCGCCTGATGGCGGCTCAGCTGATGCCAGAGACCGTCACACCGGGCCTTCCGGCAGCGGCAGCCTTTTCGGGCGGCGTCGATTCATTCTTCACGCAATTCCTGAATAAGGAGCGCCCCGAAAGCTTCCGCACGAAGTACGCAATGTTCGTTCACGGGCTCGATATTCCGCTGCAGGACGAGAAAATTTTTGAAGACGCGGCCGCGCAATACGAGCCGCTGCTGGCCGAAATGGGCGTCGAACTCATCAGGCTCACGAGCAATGTCCGCGCCTTCGTGTCCAAAGGAAAGTGGGAGATGGCCCACGGCAGCGTCTTGATCGGTACTGGGCTCGCGTTGTCGGCGGGCGTCAGTCGCTTCTATGTGCCGTCCTCAGCGAACTATGTCACGCTCAGGCAATGGGGGTCGAACCCTCTGCTCGATGTCCTTCTCTCGACGGACCGCATGCAGATCATCCACGATGGCGCGGCCTATTCCCGCTTCGAGAAACTGCAGGCGATGAAGGACTGGCAGCCTCTGCAGGCGGTGGCGAGAATTTGCTACGAGCACCCGGATGCGTTTCTAAATTGCGGCCATTGCAAGAGCTGCCGCAAGACGATGATGCTGCTGGCGTCGCTCGGCGTTCTGGAGAATTTCCCGACGTTTCCCAAGGTGCGCTCACCGCACCACTTCTTCGCCTGCAATTGGCAGAGCCCGCACCAGCTCTATTGCGCGGCCCAGGCGATCGCCGCGGCTGAGGAGCGCGGAGACAAAGCCCTGGCCTGGGCCGGAAGGGTCTCGCTGCAGACGAGCCGCGTACACAAATCCTTCAAGCGCCTGCGCATGCGCTCCCGGTCGCTCCGGAAGAAATACCTCCGCAACGACCAGCAGCCAGCAGTCTAAACTGGACCCAGAAATTCCTTGATGCGCTCGGTGATCTTCTCAAGTTCCCGTGTTTCACAATCCCAAAGAATGAGCACGCTCCAGCCCATGCTTCCAAGATTCGCCGCGTGGTCCTGATCGCGCTCAACATTGCGTTGCAGCTTTGGGTTCCAATACGCCTGGTTCGATTTAGGACGGCGCGCGTCAAGGCATTTTGACGATGGGTGCAGGTGCCAAAAACAGCCGTGAACAAAGATCACCTTTCGTCGGCGCCGGAACACAAGATCGGGCTTGCCAGGTAAATCTTTGCAATGAAGGCGGTAGCGGTATCCCAATCGATGGACTAGTCGCCGAACGATTAGCTCCGGCTGCGTGTGCGCCGACTTGATGGCAGCCATGTTAGCACTGCGGCGCGAACGCGAAAGCTTATCGGACATCCAGATCAGTAATGTTCAGGGTCAGTAATGTTCAGGTAAGGCAATCCATTCATCTGCGGAAAGTTTGCTGAAACCTTCCTTGGCACGAACGTCAGCCCAGGCGCCGCACCACAGCATGATACCATGTTCAGCCAACAACTCGCGCGCGCCCTTGTAACGGCCGTCGCCGCGCAATCGTCTCATATAATCCAACTGGTCGTGTAGTAGTGCTTGGAGAACTGAGCGATGCACAACGCGATTAAGATTCTCTTGGAAGAATAGTGCTGCCCGCTTATTACCACCGTTCAACCCGCGCAATTCTCTGAAGCGCACCATATCGATCCCCTCCCACCTGCTTTTGGGATAAGGCACACCCTTTACGAGCCACATAATGTGGCGCCTACCTTCTTCACTTACGGATCGCTTACCGTCGCGATTAGGTCGATTGAGGTAAGCGTCTCGCGCGACAAGCAATCCCAACCAACATCGTCCATCGAACTTTGCGGTAGCGATCAAGAGGCAAGGTTCCTCAGCCCGGTAAGTTTCGGGCGGGATCATCCAAGTTGATCCTATCGTGTTCTTGATATCGACTTCTATGCCGTCGATCATCATATCGCGGCGAAGACCGCGAGGTGCGCCGAGCAGGTCTCGAAGATAGTGCTCGATCTTCAACCCGATGAAAGTTTTTTCGACCCGATCGAGATCAGCGAGCTGCGTTCGGCCTGTTCTTACAGGATCGAGCACGAAATCAACTGCGTCTTTGATCAGGCCTGGAAGGGCCACGCCAAGATCTTGTCTGCCCGCAAGCCTGGAGATCACACCATGGCGAATTTGGCTCAGGATGCGATAATCGGGATGGCTTTCGGTTATTCTCGATCCATCAGAGCGCATTCATATTCCCGGTGAAGCTACACTATTAAATCATCGCGGGTTGCCACGACTTCGAACTCCTCCTTACCGCTGGCTTACTGGCGATAGCCTTCGATATTGCTGTTGCTACAGCAGATGCGACAGGTGGCGGAAAAGCGTTGCCGACCTGCCGATAAGACGCTGTCTTTTTACCCCAAAAACCCCAGGTGTCAGGAAAGCCTTGTACCCGGGCGACCATACGAACAGTGAGTCTGGGCATACCAACGAAGTCCTCGCCGGGGGGATGATCGGCGATGCCCAGTCCATCCACTCCGAGTGATGCCCATGCCTTCCGGGCCCGAGTAGGTCCGAGATCAGGCCCGCCGTGTTTCTTAGACCCGCCCACGACAGTCGGTGCGATGCCGTTTGCTCTCTTGCGCCACTCCTGGACTCCGCTCCACCCGCGAGAACCCATGAGATCGGCCAGTAAACGTCCAACGGTCGGAACTCTTCCTTCAGGACGTGGCCACTCAAACTCTGAAGCGTACTGCCGTTTTAGAGCTACAATGATGACTCTTGGCCGAAGTTGGGAAACTCCGTAATCGGCAGCATTCAGGAGCTTCCATTGTGTTATGTAACCCATTTTTGACAAGCGCTCGTCGATATGGGCGCGATAGCTTTCAAACGCAGGGGACAGAATACCCCGGACGTTTTCGATCATCACGGCTCTGGGCCGAATCTCGTCGACTATCCGCAGACCAGCGGGAAATAGATCGCGCTCATCATCAGGACCGAGCTGTTTGCCTGCGATGGAAAAAGGCGGGCATGGGAATCCGCCCGCCAAGAGATCGACACCCCTGTAGAGCCGTCCATCGAAGTGATTGAGGTCTTCTTCGTGAATGGTCCAGCTGGGCCTGTTTAGACGCAAGGTGTTGCACGCATGAGGATCGATCTCCACCAATCCCGCGTGTTCAAATCCCGCGCGTTCTAGGCCCAAGGCCTGCCCGCCAGCTCCTGCGCAGAGCTCGAGTGAATATCCAACCATGGCAGAGATTTCCCCCGATTCGCCGAATTCTCCCAGTGGTATGCGGAGTTTATACACGGCAGAACAAAAAGGGAACTAACTTTTTTGCCCGTCGGCCACCGTGATCGCGAAGGCGTAGTTGAAGGCGGTGTCCTTGAGGCCGTCGAAGCGGCCGGACGCGCCGCCGTGACCTGCGCCCATGTTGGTCTTGAGCAGCACCAGGTTATCGCTCGTGTTGAGCTTCCGGACCTTGGCAATCCACTTCGCCGGCTCCCAGTAGGTCACGCGCGGATCGGTGAGGCCGGCGAGCGCCAGGATGTGCGGGTAATTCTTCGCCTCGACGTTGTCGTAGGGTGAATAGCTGCGGATGTAGTCGAAGTCCTCTTTGCTCGCGAGAGGATTGCCCCACTCGGGCCATTCGGGCGGCGTCAACGGCAAATCCTTGTCGAGCATCGTGTTCAGCACATCGACGAACGGCACGTCCGCGATGATGCCTAGGAAGAGATCGGGCGCCATGTTGGCGATCGCGCCCATGAGCATTCCGCCCGCGGAGCCGCCGTTGGCGACGATGCGGCCGCGCTGCGTGAAGCCTTCCGTAATCAGATGCTCACCCGCGGCGATGAAATCGGTGAAGGTGTTTTTCTTCTTCTTCATCCGGCCGTCGGTGTACCAGCGATAGCCCTTGTCCTTACCGCCGCGAACGTGCGCGATCGCAAAGATGAAGCCGCGATCGACGAGCGACAATCGCCCGGTCGAGAACGACGCCGGCATTGCGATGCCATAGGCGCCGTAGCCGTAGAGAAAGAGCGGCGCCGAACCATTGAGCGGCGTCGTTTTTTTGTAGAGCAGGGTGACGGGCACGAGTTCGCCATCGGGAGCGGGCGCAAAGAGCCGCCGCGTGACGTAGTCGGATGGATTATGCCCGCTCGGGATCTCCTGCCGCTTGCGCAGCATGCGCTCGCGCGTCGCCATATCGTAGTCATAGGTCTCCGCCGGCGTCGTCATCGACGAATAGGTGAAGCGGATGCGGCTCGTGTCGAACTCGTAGCCGGAGCTGAGGCCGAGCGCATACGCCTCTTCGTCGAAGGCGATCGAATGCTCGCCCGCGAAATCGAGGAATTCATCGTCCTCAGGTTTCAGCGGCGTGACGACGATGCGCGGCAGGCTCTCTTCGCGCTCGAGCCGCGCCATGAAGTTCTGGAAGATGCTGACATCGAGGATGAGGCGGCCCGGCTTGTGCGAAATGATTTCGCGCCAGTTCTCCTCGCTAGGGTTTTCGACAGGCGCGGTGACGACGCGGAAATCTTCCGCACCTTGCGAGTTCGTCGCGATGACGAGGCGGTCGCCGTGATGCTCGACGCTGTACTGATGGCCGACGCGGCGCGGCGCGACGAGGCGGGGACCCGCTTCGGTGTTGTCCGCATCAATGAGACGGACTTCGCTCGTCTCGTGATCGTGAATGTCGATGAGGATGAACTTACGCGATTGCGTCGACGACAGGCCGACGAAGAAGCCGCTATCGGGCTCGGCATAGACGAGCTTGTCTTCCGAGACCGGCGTGCCGAGCACGTGGCTGTAGACGAACAGCGGCCGCTGATGTTCATCGACTTTGATGTAGAACAGAGTCCGGTTGTCGCTCGACCATTCGAGACCGCCGTGCGTATCGGGAATTTCGTCGGCAAGCTCGGTGCCGGTCGCCAGATCGCGGATGCGCACCGTGTAAAGCTCTGAGCCCTTGTCGTCCGTCGCATAGGCGAGCAGCTTGTGGTCGCCCGAGTGTGCAGTCGCGCCGAGGTCCCAGTAAGCTTTGCCTTCGGCCTCCTTGTTGCCGTCGAGAAGAACCTCAGCCTCGTCCACCGAGCCGCCGAGCGGGATGCGGCAGAGCTGAGCATACTGGCCGCCTTTGACGTAGCGTGGGAAGTATTCGAAGGGGCCGTGCGGCTGCGGAACTTGCCGGTCGTCTTCCTTGAGGCGGGCCTTCATCTCTGCAAAGAGTTTTTCCTGCAGCTCTTCCGTGCCGGCGAGCATTGCCTTCGTGTAGGCGTTCTCGGCTTCGAGATGGCTGCGGATGTTGGCAGCCAGCGTGTCGGGCTTGCGCATGACCTCCTGCCAGTTCTCAGCGCGCAGCCAGCCATAGTCATCGCGGATTTCTTCGCCGTGATAGACCGCGGCCGCCGGACGCGCCTCTGCCACGGGCGGCTGCGGCCGATCCGCAGCTTCTTTTGCAATCGCAGACGTCTTCGTTTGGCCGGACATGCAGATGCGGAGCCTTCCTGGATGGAGCAAATTCTGGGCTGTTCTCGGCCGCCACGGCGCTGACGTCAACGCGCCACCATGACCGAGTAATGACCAAATGAAGAAGAGGGAGCGCTAAGCATTAGCGATGTCGTAATCTAAACAGGAGGCGAGATTGACAAGGAAGTCGCCTTGTAGTCAAAGCTTTCGCAAGTGAAGTCGAGTTGATCTCCTTGTCTATTACGCAGGTTTTGGGATCCGCGACGAGCCTTGTCGGCAGACTATGCAAGGGCGGGATGTAGATATGGATGTGCGATCGGCGGCGGGCGCGCGCCCGCAAGAGGATGGGGAAGACCGGCGGATGGACACGGCAGCTGCTCCCGAGCTCGTGACGATCACGGCCACGATTGTCGCGGCCTACGTCAGCAACAACTCGATCTCCTCGACCGAACTGCCGGGCTTGATCGCTGACACCCACGCCGCGCTGAGCCGCGCCGCGGGCCGCACCGCGCCGGTGGAGCGGGAGGAGTCGAAGCCCAAGGTCGCGGTGAAGAAATCCGTTATGCCGGATTTCATCATCTGCCTGGAAGACGGCAAGAAGTTCAAGTCGCTGAAGCGCCACTTGCGGACGCACTACAACCTGTCGCCCGAAGAGTATCGCGAGAAGTGGGGTCTGCCGCCGGACTATCCGATGGTCGCGCCGAACTACGCCAACGCGCGCTCGCAGCTGGCGAAGAAAATGGGCCTTGGCACCCGCCGCGAAAAAGAGTGATCGCGGCCGCGCGTTTCACTGAGAAGGTGAGCAGATCTTAACGCGGCCTCCGGCCAGTCCGGCCGAGCGATGCCTTCCGAACAGGGAAAGCTCGAACGCCGTGAGCGACTGCCGTTCCTCTTTCAACAAACGAACGAGCTTGGCGTGCCGCACCAGATCGTAGGCCGCGTGGCCTGCGATGCCGCGCCGCCGCTCCTTTCGAAGCTCCCGCTCGATGATGGCGAGGAGCTTTTTCCTGCCCTCCAAAGTTCGATCGCCAAGTTCGCGGGGCCACAGCGGTAAGAGGTCCAGGCCAGTGCGCGAAGAACTGGCCCCTGAATTGCGACCCGTTCCGCGCCACTCATTCGTGGGCGCTCGGGTGTCTCGTATCGAAACGCGTTTTTGCATGCCGCCGAGACTGCGGCCCGCGTGAGAGACGGGGATATCTTTCGCGCAATCGCACTGCCGTTAGGGTGAATGACACCCGTTCAAAAAAACTTATCCCCGGGGTCTTGAGCGCCCGTATCCTTCATCGGCATGTCACAGAGCCAGTCGTCAGCTTTGACCGAGAATGCCGCTAGCGAAGCCGGCGCCGTCCGTCCGCGCTGCAAGCCAGACCTTCGCCTCGTGGCACGGAGTGAGGCCTCTCCATTAGAGATGCGCCGCCGCAGCGGCCAGCGTTCCGCCGCGCGCGAAGGAATGCACCACTGCCGGGCGCGGCTCGCCATCGACATCGCAATCTCGAATGTGTTCGGCATCGGCTCCGAAGGCCTCTGGCATGGCAAGCGCGGCGTCAGAGACGTGGCGGAAGCCCGGCAGGTGGCGATGTATCTCGCGCACGTGTGCTGCCGCATGACGCTGACGGATGTGGGCCTGATGTTCGGCCGCGACCGCACCACGGTCGCGCACGCCTGCCTCAAAGTCGAATACCGCCGCGACGACCCATCCTTCGATCGCGCGCTCGACGTCTTGGGCTGGGCGCTGCCGACGCTGGTGATGCGCGAGCGGGGCCCGGCCGGCGAGCCAACGTCATCCAACGACACCGGCAATCAGTAACGCATACGGGGATCAGCAATGACAGGAAGACCAGCTCGTACTGCACGGCGCGTGGATGTCGGGGATAGGAACGTGCCGCAGCGCAATCTCGCCGAAAGCCCGCTCGCCTGGCTGGCACGGCGTAAAGACAAGGACGGCCGCCCCATGCTGAGCGAGGAGGAATTCGAAGCCGGCGAAAAGCTGCGCGCCGACTTCTGGTTCGCGCAGATGACGCCGCGCGTCACCGCCAACTGGTCGCTGCTGCTGAGCGGAGGTGGCGGCAGCAGAGGCGCGCCCGACATCGGGCCGGACGTCCGCGACTCCGTCATAGCCGCCCACGAGCGCGTGAAGCGGGCACTCGCAGCGGTCGGTCCCGATCTCGCAGGCGTCCTGATCGACGTGTGCTGCCATCTGAAGGGTCTGGAAGCGAGCGAGAAGGCGTGTGGCTGGCCGCAACGCTCCGGCAAGATCATTCTGCAAATCGCGCTGCGTCAGCTGGCCCGCCATTACGGAATGCTGCCGCAACCCGCGCAGGCCAATGACGCGCGGCCGGTGCGGGTCAGGCATTGGGGCGCGAGCGATTATCGCCCGCACATCGATGCCGGTCAGGTCTGAGAATATTCGGTGAGGATTACGCCGTGAGCATCTCGGCGGCGTCCGAGCGGATGCGCTTCACCATGGAGGCGAGGCCGTTCGAGCGCTGGGGCGTCAGATGCTCTTTGAGACCGAGGCTCGCAAAGATCCCTTCGGCATCCGTCTTCAGGATTTCGTCGAGCGACTTGCCCTCGTAGACGATGAACAGCAACGCGATGAGACCCTGCACGATGTGGGCATCGCTCATGCCCAGCATCTCGAGTCTGTCGCCAGGGCCGGGCGCGCTCGCCGAACTGACCCGTTTCGTTGCCAGCCAAACCTGGCTCGCGCAGCCGCGAACCTTGTTGGCGTCCGTGCGAAGCTGTTCCGGGAAGGGGGGAAGCGCGCGGCCGAGCTCAATCACATAGCGATAGCGGTCCTCCCAATCGTCGAGGAGCTCGAAGTCGGCGCGGATGTCGTCGAGCGTCATGTGAAGGTCCAGCCTCAGGCCCGTTAAATGGAAGTAACCACACCACACACATAGGTGCGAGGGCGGGCCAAGGGCAAGGGCGGAGGCGGCCGTGGGGCCGCCAGTCGCGCAAATGTGCGATCAGATGCCGTTTTTGTCGTGATGTTTGCCGCGCCAGTCAGGCTCTTTGTCGAGCGGCGTCAGAGTGCCGCTCTCGCGTTCGAGGAGCGCAGGCGCAACTTTGCCTTTGCTCTCCTCCACCTTCAGGCTGGACGTCGCGAGGTTCGATCCTTCGTGCTCGCGCATCAGATCATAGGCGAGCTTGGCACCGAACTCGGCCTTGGCGAGAAATTGCGACCACAACTCGGAGCCCTTGGTGCACGTGTAGGCGTTCCGGTCGCAGAAGGTGATGACCCATTCGGCCGTCGCCCCGGCACGCTCATAGAGACGCTGCTGCTGCTCGCGGTCAGACGGAAGCAGCGCGACGGCCACTGCGGCAAACGTAGCAATACGCAACAAACCCATAGTTCAAACCTTGGTCATGCGGCGAGATCCAAAGATCAGCCGTGGAAACGAAGTGGTGCGAGGCATTTCCCTCAAGCAACGGATAACAGCTCCGCTTCAAAGTCACGCTACGTTGTGCAGCGCAATTCGAAGCTCTTTTGTTTCAAGTTTTAGATAAATTGCGCGGAAGTTTTGGGACCGCGCCAGGGGGCAGTAAGCCGACAGTTAAGCAGTGATTAACGGCTGACTCGCCATAGTCCGCATTTGGGGAGCCGAGCAACGGGCGAGAGTATGACCGAGAGGGATATAAAGCTCGCAGCGGTGATTTCACTGCTGGCCACGACGAGCGTGGGGTTGAACATGTTCCTGTTCCAGAACAGGACCGCGGGCAGCGCCATCGAAACCGGCGGCATCGTCACCGATCGGACATCGTGGGTCGATGGTCCGGGCATTACGCTGGGACCCGCGTCGCCCGGCCCGGCAGCCGAAGCCACGGCAGCAGAGGAGGGCGTGTTGCCGCCCGCGCCGCTCAGCCAGATCGATGATGCGACCCGCGCGGAACTCACGAAGGGCATACAACGCGAACTCGCCAACAATAATTACGACCCGGGCCAGGCCGACGGCGTGTTGGGAATGGTCACGCGCGCCTCGATCTTCGCCTACGAGTACGACAACGGCCTGATCTTGACGGGCCAGCCGAGCGAGCAGCTTCTGAGCCAGCTGATCCTGGGCTCGTCCTCCATGACGCCGGCGGCAGCGCGTCCGGGCAAGACGATGACGGCCGATGGCGAAAGCCTCGTGCGCACCGTCAAGCAGCAGCTCGCAGCACTCGGCTATCAGACGGGCGTGCCGGGATCAGCCATGACGCCCGAATTCGCACGCGCCATCCGCGAGTTTGAAACCGACCAGAAGCTGAAGATCTCCGGCCGCATCTCGGGCCCGTTGATGAGCCGGCTCATTCGTCTGCAGGGCGAACCCAAGGCGCGGCGCGAAGCGATTGCCAAAGCAGCCAAGCACTAGCAATTCGCGATTGGCTCGCAGATAACGACGCGGATGCGCCTCAAATCTGAAATCTGGGTCAAAGCATATCTGCGCCGCTGTCAGGTCAACGGCGCATCAGGCGTCGTCGTGCGTCACGGCGACGACGATGCCGGCGCCATCTTCATCAAGATCATTCGCGCCGATCGGATGGCGGCGGTTTTCTCGCCGGCGCCCGCAGGACTCGATGATGCCGATATCGACCGGCGCTGGGTGAGCCGCTTCAAGCAGGGCTTTGTGCCGGAAGCTGACGCCGAAACGCTTTTGAAACGCGAGGCCGAGTTCGACAGCGACATCTGGGTGGTCGAGATCGAAGATCGCGAGGGGCGAAATTTTCTCGGCGACGAATTGATGGATTAGAAACGGAACCGCCGACTCCCGATTTTCGTTTTACTTGCCGTTAAGCACTCCCGGACACTACTTCATCGATTGCGATGATTCTGGCGGCCGCAGCGCATTCACGCCACATAGTCAGTCAGCGTCCCAGTATCGTGGCGGGAGCCTCTAGAGGCGGGAGTGCCGCATGAAGTGGCGGGCAAGTGCCTGCACTTTCGGGGGACCACGCATGGCGAATATCATCGCATTCAAGGCGGCGCCGAAGCCAACGCAGGCGTCCGTGCTCGCATCCTACGGCTCAAAGCCATCGGCTGAGATCGTGTTTTTTCCGGGCGTGCGCTATGAGCGGCAGGCGGACGATCCGCCCGACATGAAGCCGAAAAAACCGCGCCACCGCCGCGACCGGATCGATATCGACGGCAAGAAGACGCGCTAAGTCGTCAGCTGCCCGAGCCGCAGGACGCTTTGGCGAGGACTGCTTTTTCATCGCCGCGATAGGGCTCGCCCTTGTCGGGAGCACGCACGACGACAAGCCCCTTCTGAGCCGCAATCGAGTTCTGATGATCGATCGGCGGCAGCGTGGAGCCCGGGAGCGCAACGGCCTGCGGAAGGCCAAGAAACCGGTCGTCGGCGGGCACAATCGAGAGATCGATGGTTGTCTCGCGCTCGGCGGAAGCGGCGGCGAAATAAAGATTCTGCCCATCGGGCGCGTAGATGCCAATGGTCCAGCCCAGATCAGGAAGCAGCGCCCGCACGCGTATGGGCGTGTCGGTCGTATCGAAAAGGCAGAACGCAAAGCGCGCATCGGGAGCGAGGAATGGCAGCGGCTGGTGATTGGGAGCGATCGGGTCCGTGATCACCATCGTGTTCTGCGGCAAGGAGTGGGCGAGACGCGCGTAAGCCGAGGCCCGCGTATCGTTGACCGTGAGGAACGTTGCGCCAATATGCACAATTCCCGCAACCAGCAGGAAAATCGCGAGCAGCCGGAAGTCGAAGCGCTGCAAGAGCTTCATGAGCATCCCTCGCGCTTGATGATGGGCAGATGTTTGTTGCGTTCGGCGCGCTCTTCGCTGGAAAGCCCTGTCGCCGGATCGAGCACCGTCAGCACGAGCACAAGGCGTCCCGCGCCGCCCGTCGGCAGCCAGTTGCCCGGACGGGCATCGCGTCCGAGGGTGACGACGAAGGACCCGTTGGGGTTGGGAGCAATCGTGTCGGCCGTGAATTCATACCGGTCGGCATCGTTGGAAATGAGCTTGCCGCGCGAGTCGAAGACGGCAAGGCTCCACCACAGGCCGCGCATGTTTGCGCCTTCGACGACGTAATTGCACGACGAGTGCAGCCGCGCGCCCTGGGAGTCGGTGCGGGCTTCGAAGATGCCCGCGCTGGCCGATGAGATCCGCAGCTTGCCCGTCGTGGACACATGCGCCTTCGTGTAAGGATCAGCGCTATCGCGGCCGACGTCGCGCCAGTGCTGCCAGGGCCCGTACATGTCGGTCGACAGCGGCGAGCCGCGCGAAATCATGTAGCGGCTCGACCAGACCCCGACCGTGACCGCGAGCGCGATCGTCAGCAGCAGGCTCAACATGCGAATGAGGCTGCCGAAGATCTCGCGCAAGAGACGGCCGCGCGACGACGGCGGCGTAGCGGGTGATAAGGCGGGCTCGAGTTCGACCGATGCCAAGTGCGAGGCTTCCTGTTTCAACGCGAAAGTTTAAGGCCGCGCCGGGGTGTGTGGGGACGGCACGCCGGGCGCTGCGCCACGCGCAGCGGTCGCCGGCATCGAGAGATCGTCGTGCGACGTGTCGAAGAGCGTTGCGCGCCGGTCGGCCTTCGCCGGCTCCGGCCGGATCGCCGGCTCGGGCGCGGCTTTCGGATCGGCCGGCGACGGAGGCGAAGACGGGCCTGCAGGCGCGGCGGCGGGTGCGGCTTCCGCGTGGCCGTTCGCCTTACGCAGCGCCGAGACGAGAACCTTCAAAGCCTCGCGCGTTTTCGCCGGCATCATGGCGAGTGACTTCGCAGACTCCGTTGCGGGCACGGGTACGAGTCCGGCCGCTACTTGCTGTGCTTTGATCTCGGCGAGACGCAGCTGCTCCATCTTCTGGCGCGGATGCGGCGCAAGGCCCGGAATGGTCGGAATGTTCATGTCGGTATGCGCAACCGTCATCAGATCGCGCCAGATCGGCGCCGCCTGATGGCCGCCGGTGACGCCGGCGCGCATCGGCCGGTTGTCGTCGTTGCCGAGCCAGACGCCGGCGACATACTTGCCGGTGAAGCCCATGAACCACGCGTCCTTGGGGCCCGTCGATGTGCCCGTTTTGCCCGCAGCGTTCGTGAAGTCGAGGTTGGCCATGTTGCCAGTGCCCTCGGTCACGACGCGGTTGAGCATGACGTTCATCTCTTCGGCGACCTTCCGCGAGACGACCTGTGGCGCCGGCGGCTCGTCGCGCTCGCGCGAGTAGAGCAGATCGCCCTTCGATGTCGTGATGTCGAGAATGCCGTAGGGCCGGGCGAGCTTGCCGCCGTTGGCAAAGGTCGCGACGCCGCCGGTATGCTCCAAGACCGTCATGCCGCCATCGCCGAGCGCCATCGAGCAGGTTTTCTTGACGCCCTCGATGCCGAGCCGCTTCGTCATCTCGATGACCTTCTCGCGGCCGACGGCGAACGACAGTTCCGCAGCGACCGTGTTCAGCGATTTCGCGAGCGCCAGCCACAGCGGGATGCGCGCACCCGAGCCGCCGCCGCCGCCATAGTTCGACGGCGACCAGTTTCCGCACGAGCGCGAGGCATCGCGTACGCTTGTCTGCGGTGTGTAGCCGTTTTCAAGCGCCGTCGCGTAGACGTAGATCTTGAACGACGAGCCCGGCTGGCGCCGCGCGTGCGTCGCACGATTGAACTGGCTCTCGCCGTAATCGGGGCCGCCGACGATGGCGCGGACTTTGCCGTCGGTCTCCGTGAGGACGATGGCGCCGGAGGTGAAATGCAGGCCGCGGCCTTCCTTGCGCAGGGCGGCGTTGAGAGCTTCCTCCGCCTGCCGCTGCAACGTGAGATCGACCGTCGTCCGCGCCGTCAGCACGTATTGGTTCCGCCCTTCGGCGAGCCGCTGAACTTCTTCAAAGGCCCAGTCGAGGAACCAGTCGGGGCTCGTCGTCGACCGCGCCTCGACGATCTTGGCCGGGTTCATGCGCGCCGCGTGGACTTGGCCCGCGGTGTAGTAGCCGGCCTCGACGAGGTTATCGAGAACCTGATTGGTGCGCGCGCGCGAAGCGGCAAGATCGACGAGCGGCGAATACTTGGACGGCGCCTTGAAGAGACCGGCGAGGAGCGCCGCTTCCGGCATCGTGATGTCGCGAACGGATTTGCCGAAGTAGTATTGCGACGAGGCTTCCACGCCGAACGTGCCGCCGCCCATGTAGGCGCGGTCGAAGTAGAGCTTCAGGATATCGCGCTTCGAGTAGCGGCTCTCGAGAAGGAACGCGAGAAACAGCTCCTTGATCTTTCGCTGCAGCGAGCGCTCGGACGACAGGAACAGGTTCTTGGCGAGCTGCTGCGTCAGCGTCGAGCCGCCCTGCACGACTTCGTTCGCCTGCACGTTGGTGACGAGCGCGCGCATCGTGCCGAGAACGTCGATGCCGTAATGATCGAAGAAGCGGCGGTCTTCCGTCGCAAGCGTCGCCTTGATGAGGACGTCGGGTATTTCCTCGAGCGGCACGGCGTCATTGTGCAGAATGCCGCGGCGGCCGATCTCATTGCCGTTGACGTCGAGGAAGCGGACGGCGTACCGGCCGGTCAGGAACTTGCTCTCGTCGAACTCTTCGAAGGCGGGAAGGGCAAGCCCATAGAGCACGACGAAGCCGCCGAGCAGCATCGTCAGGCCTTCGGAGGCGAATTCATTGAGAAGCCGGCGCCAGCCCACGAGCTGGAAGCGGGCAAAGTAGCTGGAACCGGCGTTCCAGTAGTCTTTGACGCGCGACCAAGCTTCACCTATCGCGGAATTGATCTGCGAATCGAGCCTCAGCCAGTCGATGAAGCGGTCGCGGCCGCCCTGTCTGTGAAACCAGTCGTTCAAGAAACCGCCATCCTAGCGACGTCGCACTTGTCACGCGTGAGACGGGAGCTTAAGCCCTCACCAGCGAGAGTCTCTCTTGCAACACGAATTGCGACGCCTTCCCATGGGACGCGCCGCTTGAACAGATTAGCCGACGTTACACGGCGCAAGTCGACGAAATTGTGGTTATCGTGACTGACCCGGCAATGGAAGAGCAAGCATTGATGTTGGACGGCAACGATCCACCATTCTGGCAGACCAAAACGCTGGAAGAGATGAGCCGCGAGGAGTGGGAGGCGCTCTGCGACGGCTGCGGCCGCTGCTGCCTCGTCAAGCTCGAGGACGAGGACACGGCGCAGATCTACACGACGCGGCTGTCCTGCGGCATGCTCGACACGCGGACCTGCCGCTGCCGGGACTATCCCAATCGTTTCAGCAAGATGCCTGATTGTCTTGAGATCGACATTGCGCGCGCACGCGAGCTGACGTGGCTGCCGCAGACGTGTGCCTACCGTCTCGTCGGCGAAGGGCGTGGCCTGATGTGGTGGCACCCGCTGGTGTCGGGCTCGCCCGACACGGTGCACGAGGCCGGCATCTCCGTCCGCAGCTTCGCGATGAACGAACGTCGCGTCAAACAAGAGAATTATTGGAAGTACATCATTCCGGACGAGGGACCGGAAGAGCCCGAGCCAACGACTCCCCGGCAGAAGCGCCGCCGCCGCGACGCTGTGCCGGTGCCGTCAGAACCTGCGGAGTAGCGCCGCGAAAGTTTCGCGAGTTCTCTGATCCAATTTGCCATCATCACGCTGAAAGCGCGTAACGCTTTCGGCGCCTGCTGCGCGTTCGGAGCGGACAGCGGCTTTCGTTGTACTGATGCTTGTCGCGGGTGCCGGCCTCCGCCGGCATGACGGAGGTGGGAGAGTTCGGCGCATCTCTCGGACTGTCATCCTCGGGCTTGGCCCGAGGATCCATTGTGCAGCGGGCGCCACCGGCATCATGGGGCCCGGGTCTCGCAAGATGGCTCGCCCGGGATGACAATCATAGAAGCGATTGCCGCCATCATCTTTCGTCCCGGCCGCAGCGAAGCGAAGAGCCGGGCCCATATGCGTACACCGTCAATGCGGACCGATGGATCCTCGGGCCAAGCCCGAGGATGACATTGTGTACTGGCCCGCGCGCCCTCTCCATCCGTCATCCCGGCGAAGGCCGGGATCCACGACAAGCTTCAGCGAGCGTTCTTGCGCGGGCAGCACCAAGTGCGCAGCACATCCCGTCGCCCTAAAAAATGTGGAAGCAAACTTATCCCCGGTCTGCAGGACGGATTTATAATCGGAAAGTTTGCGTGCTAATCGGCGGGAATGCCTTGCAAAATCAGAGACTTATTGAATTTTGTCCGTTGACAGCGTGACGCTTCTCAGGTAGGTTTTCTGTATAACGCGAAAAGTGTGAGAGGCCGCTGAGGCGGCCGGTCCTGCAATATCCGCACGTCGCGCTCCAATCTATATTTCCAAAAGGTCAGTGTGCATGGCAGCGGCTTCGACGGCGCGGCGAACGGCGACGCGTGTCCGCAGCGCGACGAAAGCAGCGAAGCCCAAGCCGAGCAAACCGAGCAAAGCGGCAAATCCGAAGAAGCCGATCAAAACTGAAGCAGACGACGAAGCTCCGAAGTCTGAACACGTGGCGGATCCTGCAGCGAAGCCGACGGCATCGTCGGCGAAGCCCGCAGCCGCATCGCGCGCGCGGGCAACGGCCGCCTCTCCCGCGAAGCGAACGCGCACCAAACCCGATGTGCTCGTGCAGCGCGTCTACAACACGATCGACGGCGAGCTGACGAAGCTCGAGAAGCAAAAGGGGCTGACGTCGCAGGATCGCGAGCGCGCCTCCCGCGCCCTGTCGCAGATGGTCAACGCACTGGAGAAAGCAGTTGAGATGCAACGCGTGATGACGAAGCGGAAGCCGACGGGCGGAGATGCCAAGAGCAAGGAGGCGCTAGCCCATGCGGAAGACCTACGCCGCGAAATTGCGGAACGTCTTGAACGCCTCAATCGCAAGCGGCCGCCTCAGCGAAGTGCTGAATGAGCTGAGCGCGGACGAACTCGCATTCATCGCGCACGACTGGGAGCTGTGGGCCCGCGACGATCAGCTGGCACCTGTATTGATGGGCGCTTCCGACTCGCGTTCCGCGAGCCGGCCGGAAGCGCCGGTCTCGTTGGGCGAGCATATCGCAACATCAAGCGCACCCGGCGGCCGGCTCCCCGCAGGGGGGTCGCCAGGGGCAATCAAAGAATTGTCGGAAGCGCCAATCAAACAATGGCGCGTATGGATGCTGCTCGGCGGCCGCGGATCTGGAAAGACGCGCGCGGGCGCTGAGTGGGTGCGGTCGCTTGCACTATCTGACCCGACGGAAGAATCAACAAACCCGCGCCCGGCGGCCGGCTCCCCGCAGGGGAGTCGCCGGGCGCAAACAGAAGAACCAGCGCGCATAGCGCTGGTCGGCAAGACTCTAGGCGATGTCCGCAACGTGATGATCGAAGGCCAGTCAGGTTTGCTCGCGATTCATCCCACACATGAGCGGCCAGAGTTCGAGCCATCGAAACGGCGGCTTACATGGCCGAACGGCGCAATCGCGGAACTGTTCTCGGCCGACGAAGCCGAGGCGCTGCGCGGTCCGCAGTTCACGGCCGCCTGGTGCGATGAACTCGCGAAGTGGCGCGGCGCGGAACGCGCATGGGACATGCTGCAGTTCGCGTTGCGTCTCGGCAAAGCGCCGCGCGTGTGCGTGACGACGACGCCGCGCGCGACGAAGCTGTTGAAACAGATCATTGCGGATGAAGCGACCGTGACCGTCAACCTCGCGACCGCCGACAACGCGACGAACCTCGCGCCGACGTTCCTTGCCGAGATGACGCGCCGCTACGCCGGCTCCGCCATCGGCCGGCAGGAGTTGCTGGGCGAGATCGTGGAAGACGCGAGCGACGGCCTGTGGCGGCGGCATTGGATCGAAGAGGCGCGCGTCGAAAACGCGCCAGAGATGCAGCGCATCGTCGTGGCACTCGATCCCCCGGTGACGGCGACGGCATCGTCGGATGCGTGCGGGATCGTGGTCGCGGGTTTGGGCGTCGACAAACGCGCGTATGTCTTGGCGGATCGCACCGTACAGGGACGAACGCCGGAACTCTGGGCGCGCGCCGCACTCGGCGCTTACGATGATTTTGAAGCTGATCGCATGGTGGCGGAAGTCAACCAGGGCGGCGACCTCGTGATCTCGGTCCTGCAGCAGTTTCGCGAGAATTTCCCCGTCGTCAAAGTCAGAGCGACGCGGGGGAAATGGGTTCGTGCCGAGCCGGTCGCCGCGCTCTATGCGGAGGGCCGGGTCGCGCATGTGGGGCGCTTCGATGCGCTGGAAGATCAGATGTGCGTGTTCGGATCCGACGGCACGGTCAAAGGCCGCAGCCCCGACCGCGCCGACGCGCTCGTCTGGGCGATCACGGATTTGCTCCTGAGCGACACGGCGAAGCCGTCGGTCAGGATGCTTTGACGCCCGACGCCTCGCAAGTTGTCCGCAAGCCACATACTACAGGATGGGCATGGGGGTTGTGGGTAGCAAGGATCAGTTGCATTATCTGCAACAACAAATGTGAGTCGGAAGAATCCGACCTGCTAAGGAGGAGGCGATGGTCGGCCATAACGGCGGGATTAACCGCTCTTAAAGCAAATCAGTTCGATTGTGGCTTGAGCATAGCAGTCCAATAAGAGACAGAGATTTCAACGGAGGGTGATGGGCAGCAGCGGCAATGCCGCGTTGTCAGCGTAACGCTCTGTGCAAATAAGAAAATGGCGACCGGTGCGGTAACACCAGTCGCCGCTAGGTGAAGCCTTACGGTTCAACCTAGTTAGAGGACAAGGAGAAGAACGGTCACAGCGGCAACATAAGTTGCTGTGGCCAGCGCCTCCAGTGAGAGCAGACACTCTCGTGTCGCCCAAGCCTGAAGCGCGTATAGGCCCGCACGTGAACAGTCTTATCCCTCTTCCAGGGTACTGCGATCTTCATAGTGATTTTCCTTCTGCAAACGACGCCCCTTTGGCGTCGCCGTAACCCGCCAAGGTGGTCGCGTCAGAAGGTCACTTTGAATGCAGTAACCCGGACAGCACGCTAGGGCGATTCGAGCCGATCGTCATACAGAATCTGCCGTCTTTCCGCCAAAATCTGGCAGTGCTCACGGTCGACTGCCAGGACGAAGCAGCGCGCCGACGCTCTCGTCTGGGCCATCACCGATCTGCTCTTGAATGACACGGCGAAGCCGTCGGTGCGGATGCTCTGACGGACACCGTCATCCCGGCGAAGGCCGGGATCCACGACAAGCTTCAACGAGTCTTCTGAACGCGTCGGGTTCGGAACGTTCCGCCTAGATCCGATGCGCTGCGCTTCGGCCGGGATGACAAGGGACGACGGCACATTTGTCGTCCTCGGGCTTGGCCCGAGGATCCATCGTGCAGCCGCGTCGTGGCTGACGGCAATAAACATCCGCTAAATCACAAGGACAGTTCATGTCGCTGATCTCGGAAGCGCTGACGCGCTGGCTGCCGGTGCACGGTCGTGTGCGCAACAACCCCGCGCCCGGCGGCCGGCTCCCCGGAGGGGAGTCGCCGGGCGCAAACAAAAAAGGCACCTCAACAGGCCCGCTCATCGCCTACCAGAATCTCGGGCAACCCGTCTGGGCGCCGCGCGACTATGCAGCGTTCGCGCGCGAAGGCTTCATGCAGAACGCCATCGTCTATCGCTCCGTGCGCATGATCGCGGAAGCGGCCGCCTCGATCCCGCTGCTGCTCTATGAGGGCGCAAACGAGATCGAGGATCATCCGCTGCTCGATCTCATCCGGCGGCCGAGCCTCGATCACACAGGCACGGATTTCCTCGAAGCCTGGTACGGCTTCCTGCTCGTCGCGGGCAATGCGTACGTGGAGGCGGTCGCGCTCGACGGCGAAATCCGCGAACTGCACGTCCTGCGCCCCGACCGCATGAAGGTCATCCCCGGGCTCGACGGCTGGCCCGAAGGCTACGAGTACACCGTCTCCGGACGTTCCGTGCGCTTCATCGATGATGTGGCGCCACGCGTGCGGCCGATCCTGCACGTGCGGCTCTTCCATCCCGCGAACGACCACTACGGCATGAGCCCGATCGAAGCGGCGGCCAGCGCGATCGACATTCACAATACCGCATCGGCCTGGAACAAAGCGCTGCTCGACAACTCCGCCAGGCCCTCGGGCGCGCTCGTCTACGCGGCGGCGAATGGCCAGATGACGGAGGAGCAGTTCACGCGCCTCAAAAGCGAACTCGAGACGAACTTCCAAGGCGCGCGCGCAGCCGGACGTCCGCTGCTGCTCGAAGGCGGCCTCGATTGGAAGCCGCTGTCGCTATCGCCGAAGGACATGGACTTCATCGAGGCGAAGAACGCCGCGGCGCGCGAAATTGCACTCGCCATCGGCGTGCCGCCGATGCTGCTTGGCATTCCGGGCGACAATACGTACGCGAACTATCAGGAAGCGCAGCGCGCCTTCTGGCGTCAGACCGTGCTGCCGCTGGTGAACCGCACGGCGCGCGCTCTCTCGAGCTGGCTGACACCGGCGTTTGCAACAGGGTCTTTGTTTGTGCCCGACGACTCCGCTGCGCGGAGCCGGCCGCGTGGCACGGGCGTGATGCTAGAACTTCGTCCTGATCTCGATCAGATCGAGGCGCTGTCATCCGAACGCGATGCACTGTGGAGGCGCCTCGAAGGCGTCTCGTTCCTCACCGGCGACGAAAAGCGCGCCGCGGCTGGCTATGGGGTGAAGCCCGAAAGCGAGAGAGCGCTCAAATACAATCCTGATCAGCCCCGCGTCCCGGCAGGAAATGGCGACATCAGCGGGGAGTGGACGAATGGAAGCGGAGGCGGAGGTCGCACGGACGACGGCCGCGTGCGTGTCGCGCAGGCTCGCGGCGGCCGAGGAAGATCGCCGATCTCCGGCCGCTTTCCTGAAGCAACCCCTGCGCAGCAGACGCGCTTGGACCAATCTGAATTGTTGGCGCAACGGGCAATCCAACGCGTTCGCAAGCTCGAGCCGAATTGGCGGCCCCAGGAGCAGGCGTATGAAACTATTGAAGGTCAAATCAGTGCAAATGCAGCTATGGCTCGCCAGGCTGAGGCAAGGCTCAGCGAACTTAGCCGTGTACCGAACACAAACCCGGAATGGGGGCTTAATAGACTACGGAAGGAACTGAACGGGAAGGGTTTTCGCTTTTCCAAGCCAACAGACGCAGAAGGCTATCTCTACCGCAACGATTCAAATGCCGAAGTTAGAATTATGCGGCGCCCCGAAAATCGTTACCGGGATGACCCACTTCAGAAACATGAGAACGAATATTATTATAGGTATAAGCCAAGCCCCGGCAAGGGTTGGGGTCAACACATCACAATCCCGGATAAACCGCTCATCAAGAAAGATCTCGAGGAAATTTTCGATGAATGAACTTACCGAATTGGCCTCGAGAATTCTTGCTCAACTCGAGGAGGCTCACGCCGAGGAGATTACATCGACGATCAACACGGTGACCCCCATGTCGGGCGCCGCGGAAGAGGTCACCCAAGCTCAGTCTGCCCTTATTGAGCTTATTAATTTCGAATACGTACGTATCGCGCGAGATAACGAAAGCGGAAGGCTGGTCCCACTCTCGAAAGATCAATCCATCCTTGCGGTAGGCACAATTGTCCATCGGCTACATTTCAGTCCTTCCGAAGACGCCTGGGAATGGAACCGAAACTTCCCCATGATGGAAATTCTTGCCACGTCTGCGGGATTGGCCAAGGCGCGTGAGCTTCTGAATGAACGCGGATATGAATGGTGGTGGCGTCAGAACTAAGCTCCCCCCACTGTTGAGGCGCCGCTTCCTTTATGGAGGTGAGCGACCCTTCCTTTGCCGAGCCGGCCGCTCGCCGCCTCGAAGGCGGCCTCGATTGGAGGCGCCTCGAAGGCGTCTCGTTCCTCACCGGCGACGAAAAGCGCGCTGCAGCTGGATATGGGGTGAAGCAAGATGCGGGTGATACCAAGTTCAATTCATATCACGATGAGCTTGGTCTTTTCACGACACCGGATCGTGCCCGGAAGCCGCGGTGAAGGCGGAGGCCGCAGCACCGACGACGAGCTCATCCGCATTGCGCAAGCTCGCGGCGGCCGAGGAAGATCGCCGATCTCCGGCCGCTTTCCTGAAGCAACCCTGAGCAGGAGGCACGCTGGGCAGTTTTGAACCAATGGGCGAGAGACGCAATTGCGCGAGTTCGTCAGCTGGATCCGAATTGGCCCGACGCCACAGTATTCTGAAAGCATCGAAGGCCAGATTGGCGCTAGATCAAGGCTGGGGGCAGCATACCACTATCCCAGATAAGTTGAACGAGCGCAAAGCCGTCGCGGAGGAATAAAATGATACAACTTTCAGAGCTGGCATCGAGAATTCTGGCCCACCTTGAAGAGGCGCACGCGGAGAACGTCTCGTCAACGATAAACACTGTCGAATCTGTTCGTGGGAACATCGAAGAGATATCGCATGCGCAATCGGCTTTACTTCAGCTGACGAATTTAGATCTCGTGAGAATCGCTTACGAAGATGCAAAAACGGGTAAGTTCATTCCTATATCGAAGGATCAGTCAATCGTCGACATCAGTACGATCAATGATCGACTTCGGTTTAGCGACGCCGAGCGCATCTGGCGGTGGGATCAAAACTTTCCCATGATGGAAATCCTGGCGACGCCCGCGGGGTTGGCGAAGTCGCGCGAGATTCTCGCGAAGCGTGGCTATGAGTGGTGGCGGCACCAAGAATAAGCTTTTAATCGCCTCGAAGGCGTCTCGTTTCTCACTGTGAACAATGCCGCCAGCAGGCTTCGTGACGCTGTGCGGGACATCGCATCAGTAAAAGATAAGTGATGCTGACTATGCTGGTGCTGGCAGAAGGCCCGACAGGGAGACTGAGACAGCTATCGGGAGTTGAATGATCGATCCCCTTTGCCCAGGCGGCGTGAAATGCACGAAATAGCGATCCCGGTCGAATTCAAGCATATGGTTCGGCAGGTAGATTACGATACTTTCGTACGAGTGAGGTCGCTGGATGAACTCGTTCCCTGTGCCTTGATTGGAGTTGATCATCGGCAGGCTGCAGCCGTGCGCCCGTTCCTTAGATCCTTGCTGGCAATGAGCCTATCGGATGAGGAAATGGCCGATTTCTGGTCCTCGACGCCGTCGGGAATTTATTTCACGGAAGGCGAACGTGTGCGGACGTTTCTTTCTGCACTGCTCAGAAGACTGGAGGAGGAGCCGTATCTCACTGGCCTAGTCGATATTCCCGAGTTCGTTATCAGCATTTACTGCAATGGTTTGGTTGGAGGTTTTCCATGCCGCGGCCAACAAGCATATCTCGAAGACCGGGACTTTCTCGATAAATTGACGGGCCGAGAGTATCAGAATGATGAGAGACCCGTGCCTGATCCTAGCCAGGATACGTACGTGTTAGACGATCAGCAGTATGACGCTTACTTGGATTTTCGGAAGAGGAGGAGAGAGCGAGATCAGACGAAACACTGATCCGCTCGGCCGCTGAGTTCGGCGCCTCGGCCTGCAACACGGCATTCGAAGTAAGAGGGCGGCGGCTTCAATTGGAGAACAGTCGATTGGCTGATGGAAATCGAGCCAAGTTTCATTTCTATAACGACACAACCGGTGTCCAACTAACGCTGAAGGTGGAAGGCAAAGATCGTATAGTGGCGGTCGAAAGCTTCTTGGGAAAGTGGCGCGTCTCGGTGTCCAATTCCGGTCGCCGGCGTCCGGACATCCGCTTTTATGTCATGACCGATGAACAGCTTGAAGAGTTCAGCAAGTTTATGAAGCAGATCGACGCTAAGGCCGCAGAAAACTAAGGCCCTCGATCCCGCGAAATTCCGCAAACGAATTGTCAAAACCGACGGAGTGCAAATGCACGCGACCGAACGATTTTTGCTGCCCGCTTCGTTCTCGAAACGGAGCCGCCCGTTGCCGCTCGGGGCGAAGTCTCTCGGTGACGGCGTGTTCGAAGGCTATGCCAGCCTCTTCAACCGCGAGGATTTGGGCCACGACGTCATCGCGCCGGGCGCATTCCGCGAAAGCCTGCGCAATCGCGGCGCGGCGCGCATCAAGATGCTGTTCCAGCACGATCCGGCCGAGCCGATCGGCGTGTGGGATGAAATTCGCGAGGATGCGCGCGGCCTGTTCGTACGCGGACGCTTGATGACGGCCGTTTCTAAGGCGCGCGAAGTTTTGGAGCTGATGCGGGCCGGCGCGCTCGATGGCCTGTCGATTGGCTTCAAGGCGGTGAAGGCGAGACGCGATGCCGCGACGGGCGTACGCCGCCTCGAGAAGATCGATCTTTGGGAAATTTCGGTGGTCACGTTTCCGATGCTGCCCGGCGCGCGCGTCGAAAGCGTGAAGACGCGGCCCTTCGTTGCCGGCGCGCCGACCGAACGTGAATTCGAGCGCTGGCTCACGCGGGATGCTGGGCTGACGCGGATGGAGGCGCGGGCGGTGCTCCGCTCGGGCTTCCACGGTCTCAAGGCTTTGCGGGATGCGGGCCGGACCTTCGGCGACGACGCCGTGCTCGCCTCGCGCTTCCGCGATGCCGCGCGGCTGATGCAGGCAACGTAATTCGTCATCCTCGGTCGAGCGTAAGCGAAGACCGGGGATCCAGCGCAAGTTCCGTCGAAGACGCAATATCGAGCCTTCGGCGCTTCTCACGCTGGATCCCCGAACGGGATTGCTATGCGCACCCGTTCGAGGATGACGGGTAGGTATTCACAACAGGACATCACATGACCGACACGACTTCCCTCGAAACCAAGGGGGCGGGCGGAGAAACCGCGCGCGCCTTCGAAGAATTCCTCGAAGCTTTCGAAGCCTTCAAGGAAACAAACGATCAGCGCCTCGCCGAGATCGAGCAACGCGGAACGACAGATACGCTCGTCGCCGAGAAGCTCGCGCGCATCGAGGAAACCCTCGATTCAACGAAGCGGGTCGCCGATAACCTGGCGCTCAAATCAGCGCGTCCGCATCTCGCAGGCGGCGCGGCGTCAACGCACGATCTCGCGCACAAGGCGGCCTTCGATGGTTACGTGCGCCGCGGCGATGCACAGCGTCTCGCCCGCCTCGAAGAGAAAGCATTGTCGGCAGGCACCGGCGCCGACGGCGGCTATCTCGTCCCGGCTGAAACGGAAGCGGCCGTCAATCGCGCGCTGAAAGCCATCTCGCCGATGCGCGCGATCTCCGGCATCCGCCAGGTCTCGGGTTCGGTCTACAAGCGGCCGTTCGCGACCGGCGGCGCCGACACTGGTTGGGTCGCCGAAACCGCAAACCGTTCGCAGACAACCGCGCCCACGCTCGCCGAGCTGCAGTTCCCGACGATGGAGCTTTACGCGATGCCGGCCGCATCGCAGACGCTGCTCGATGACAGCATCGTCAACATTGACGAGTGGCTGGCGGAAGAAGTGCGCATTGCGTTTGCCGCGCAGGAAGGCACGGCCTTCGTCACAGGCGATGGCAGCAACAAGCCAAAGGGCCTCCTGAGCTACGACACCGTCGCCAACGGCTCGTGGACGTGGGGCAAGCTCGGCTTCATTGCCACCGGCGCGGCCGGTGCGTTCCCGACGAGCAATGCCGGCGACAAGCTGCTCGACCTCGTCTACGCCGCGAAGGCGCCCTATCGCGCCAACGGCACGTTCCTGATGAGCCGCTCAACCGTCTCCGCCGTGCGCAAGCTGAAGGACGGGCAGGGCAACTATCTCTGGCAGCCCGCAAGCGGGCCGGGCGAATGGCCCTCGCTGCTCGGCTATCCGGTGGCCGAAAGCGAAGACATGCCGTCGATCGGCGCCGATGCGTTGGGCATCGCGTTCGGTGATTTCTCGCGCGGCTATCTCATCGTCGACCGCGCCGGCATCCGCGTGCTGCGCGATCCCTACACGGCGAAACCCTACGTGCTCTTCTACACGACGAAGCGCGTCGGCGGCGGCGTGCAGGACTTCGACGCGATCAAGCTTCTGAAGTTCGCGGCTTGATCCTGGGCGTTCTTCGTCATCCTCGAACGGCTGATCGTTGCGACGCCGTTCGGGGATCCAGCGTGAGAAGCGACGTAGTCTCATAAGAGAGTCTCCGACGAGTCTTGCGCTGGATCCCCGGACTTCGACGCGGCTTTGCCGCGCTCGTCCGAGGATGACGAAAGTCCATTCCCGCGCGGGTTCCCCTCCCGCCCGCGCGGAAACCTGCGGGGCTGCTGCTCCCTCCGGCAGCCCCGCTTTTTTTGTTGGCGCTCGGCGACACGCGTTCCGCGCGCCGGCCGCCGAGCGGAATCAACAAAGGAATTCTCATGTCTCTCGTGATGACGATGCCGCCGGCGGTCGAGCCGGTGTCGGTAGCCGATGCGAAAGCCCATATGCGCATCGACGGCGACGACGAGGACGTGTTGATTGCAAGCCTGTTGCTGACGTCACGGCTGCACATCGAGGTGGCGCTCTCGCTCGCGCTCGTCACGCAGAAATGGAAGCTGACGCTCGACAGATGGCCGCGCGGGCGCGATGTCGAGCTGCCGCTGTCGCCGCTCCGATCGATTGACGAGATTCGCGTCAAGGATGCGGCAGGCGTCGCAAGCGTGGTGCCAGCTGAAAGCTATCTCGTCGATATCGCCTCGCGGCCACCGCGGCTTGTCTGGAACAACCAGGTGCCACCATCGCCGCAGGTTCGCGCCAACGGTATCGAGATCGAAATCACAGCCGGATTCGGAGCGAGTGCCGAAAGTGTGCCCGCGCCTTTGAAGCATGCGATCCTGATGCTGACCGCGCATTGGTACGAGCATCGCGATCCAGGCGAAGTCGGATCGAGCGACGCGCGCATTCCCGAAGCCGTTTCCGCCCTCATCAATCCATTCAGGACGATCCGGCTATGAGAGCGCCCGTGAACGCCGGTGATCTCCGCCATCGCGTGACACTCGAAAAGCCGGTGCGCTCGAGCGACGGCGCGGGCGGCGCGACCGTCGAATGGCAGAGCGTGGCTGATGTATGGGCCGCGATCTGGCCGCGAGCGGCGGGCGAGCATTTTGCGAGCGACCGCCTCACCGGCACGGCGACGCACGACATCTGGATTCGTCATCGCAAGGACGTGACGCCGGACATGCGGGTGCGCCAAGGCAATCGCATCTTCGCAATTCTCGGCGCGATCGATTTCGAGGATCGCAGCCGCTGGCTCAAATGCCCATCGGAGGAGCGCGATTTATGAAGGTGAATTCGTCGTTGAGCGGCAATGGAGCGACGCCGCGCGAACGGGCATTGATGATCCTGCGCCAGGCGATTGCGAAGCGTGAAACAGAACTTGCAGCGATGCAGCCGATGAAGCCGCCGGCGCATGTAACGGGCGCCACGCGGCACCCGGCTTCGCAAGGAGGCAAATGATGACGAGCGCAGCTTTCGCTCTTCAGCAGGCAATCTTTGCAAAGCTCTCAGGCGATGCCGCAACGACGTCGGCGCTCGGCGGACCAAGGATCTATGACGATGTTCCCGCCCGTGCCGAATTTCCTTTCATGACGTTCGGGCATTCAACCGAACGCGATTGGTCGACCGGCACGGACCAGGGATGCGAGCACGTCATCACGCTGCACGTCTGGTCACGCGCGCGGGGCCGCAAGGAAACTCAGGCGGTGATCGCCGCAGCACGTGATGCATTGCATGACCAGGAGCTACCGCTCGAAGGTCACCGGCTCGTGAATTTGCGGCACGAATATTCCGAAGCGCGTCGCGATAGTGATGGCGAAACCTTCCACGGCATCGCGCGATTTCGCGCCATCACCGAGCCGAGCTGACGTCAACTAACAATCACAACTCTCTAACCAACCCCGTGCCCGGCGGCCGGCTCCCCGAAGGGGAGTCGCCGGGTACCAACCAAAGAGTCCATTCTTATGCCAGCACAAAAAGGCAAGGACCTTCTCCTGAAGGTCGATACGACAGGCGCGGGCGTCTTCGTGACGGTCGCAGGGCTTCGCGCGCGCGGACTGTCGATCAGCGCCGAGACGGTCGAGATTACGAACACTGAGAGCGCGGGGCAGTGGCGCGAGCTGCTGACGGGCGCCGGTGTAAAGTCGGCGCGCATCACAGGCTCCGGTGTGTTCAAGGACGGCCCATCCGATACGACGATCCGCGAATACGCGTTCAACGGAGCGGTGCGCGACTGGCAGGTGATCGTGCCCGATTTCGGCACCATCGCTGGCGCGTTCCAGATCACGTCACTCGAATTCAGCGGCCGTCACGATGCGGAGCTGACGTTCGACATCGCGCTGGAAAGCGCCGGCATGCTGACGTTCACGGCAGCTGCCTAGTGCACGCGTTTCCTCGCTCGGCGGCCGGCTCGCGGAACGCGAGTCGCCGAGCGCAATCAAAAAGGACCACAAAAATGGCGAACAGGCACCGCGGCGAGATCGGGGCGATGCTCGACGGCCGCGCATATAAACTCGCGCTGACGCTTGGCGCACTTGCCGAATTGGAAAGCGCCTTCGGCGACGACGACATGCTGGCGCTCGCCGCGAGGTTCGAGAAGGGGCGTCTCTCCGCGCGTGACTGCGTGAAGATCATCGCGGCGGGTCTGCGCGGGGCGGGTTGTGCTGTGACCGATGAGGAAGTCGCGCTGATGCGCGCGGACGGCGGCGCGGCGCAGTATGTGGACATCGTTGCCCGGCTTTTGAATGCAACGTTCGGCAGTGATGAGACGCAGGCGGAGCAAATGCCGAAAGTGGAGGCAGGCGAAGACGCGCGAGCCCCTTTCGCTGGCGGCGCGTGATGGAGCTCGGCCTCGGCGCGCTCGGCATGATGCCGGCCGCGTTCTGGGCGCTGACACCGCGCGAGCTGCAGGCGGCACTCGCCGGCAAGTTCGGGAGCGCGGGCGAAACCGCAGCATTCACGCGCGGCGATCTCGATACGCTGATGCAACGCTTCCCCGATGGAGGTTCGACGCATGCCAATGAATGACGAGCAAATCGAGACCTGGAACGTCAAGGTCACGGCCGACACGAGCGATCTGGAAAGCAAGATCCAGTCGACGACGCGAACGGGAAGGCAGTTCGCCAACACGTTGGTGTCGGCGTTCGACGATATCGCGATGAAAGGCAAGAACGTCGGCGACGTTTTCAAGTCGCTGGCGCTGAATATCTCGCAGCTGGCGTTGAAGACGGCGCTGCAGCCGCTGACGACTGGCCTCGCGTCGATGTTCCAAGGCGTCATCTCCGGCGCGATGCCGTTTGCAAAAGGCGGCGTCATTCAAAGCGGAACGCCGGTGCCCTTTGCGAACGGCGGTGTGATCGCGAGCCCGATCACGTTTCCTCTGGCCGGAGGCGCAACGGGCCTCGCGGGCGAGCGCGGACCGGAAGCCATCATGCCACTGACGCGAGGATCCGACGGCCGCCTCGGTGTGGCGATGCCGGGAGGTGGTGGCGGACAGCAGATCACGATCAATATTTCGACGCCCGACGTGCAGAGCTTCGGCCGCTCGCAATCGCAGATCGCCGCGATGATCGCGCGAGCTGCAGCTGCAGGTCAGCGCAACCTCTGAACTTGCAACCGGCACCGCCAACACGCCTCGTCACAAAAGCGAAACCGATATGACGTTTCACGACGTACGATTTCCAACCGCAATCTCGCGAAATGCGCAGGGCGGACCAGAAAGGCGCACCGACGTCGTCGTGCTGGGCTCGGGCTTTGAAGAACGCAACAGCCGCTGGGCCGACAGCCGCCGCAGCTACAACGCAGGCTACGGCGTGAAATCGCTGGCCGACCTCGCCGAGATCATCGCGTTCTTCGAAGAACGGCGCGGGCGCCTGCACGCGTTTCGCTGGCGGGATCCAATGGATTGGAAATCCTGCGCGCCGAACGCAACGCCTACGGCGCTCGACCAAGTCATTGGGACGGGCACCGGCACACAAGCCGCATTCCAATTGAAGAAAGTCTACGGCAGCGCCTTCGCGCCGTGGACGCGCGCGATCAAGAAGCCGGTTGCAGGCTCGGTGAAGATCGCAGTCGGGGGCACGGTGCAGACGGCCGGCACGCATTTCGCGGTCGATGCGTCGACGGGCGTCGTGACGTTTCTTAGCGGACAGATACCGGCGAGCGGCGAGACGATCACGGCGGGTTTCGAATTCGATGTGCCCGTGCGCTTCGATACCGACAAGCTCGAGATCAATCTGTCGGGCTTCACGTCGGGCGCCATTCCCAACATTCCGATCGTCGAGGTGCGCCTATGAAAACGCTGTCGCCGGAATTGGCCGCGCACCTTGCATCGGGGACTACGACCCTGTGCTGGTGCTGGCGCATCGAGCGCCGCGACGGAACGGTCCTGGGCTTCACCGATCACGACAACGCCCTCACTTTCGACGATACAACGTATGAAGCGGCCGCGGGCTTCACCGCGAGTGACATCAACGATGGCCTGGGCCTGTCGGTCGATAACCTCGAAGTCACCGGCGCGCTGTCGTCGGCAACGCTGACCGATGACGATCTGGCGGCGGGACGCTACGACGATGCGCGCATCGCGATCTATCGCGTCAACTGGGCGAACCCGAGCCAGCGCGTGTTGATGCGATCGGGCAGCATCGGCGAGGTGAGGCGCACAGGCGCGAGCTTCACCGCGGAACTGCGTGGGCTCGCGCACTATTTGCAGCAGCCGTCGGGACGCCTTCTACAGCGGACGTGCGATGCAGATCTTGGAGACGCCCGCTGCGGTATTGATTTGAACGCGTCTGCGTATCGCGCCACCGGGACGATCTTGGCCGTCAGCTCCGCGCGCCGATTCCGAGTTTCGGGTCTCGACGCATTCGAGACGCGGTTTTTCTCGCGCGGGCTTTTCGCGTTTACGTCCGGCGCATCCTCTGGCCTGAAGATCGAAGTCAAATCGCACGCGAAGTTCGCAACGGCCGTCGAAATCGAGCTGTGGGCCGATGCCGAAGGGCCGCCCGGAATAGGCGATACCTTCATCGTGACCGCGGGATGCGACAAGCGCTTCGAGACGTGCAAGGCGCGCTTCGCCAACACGATCAATTTCCGCGGCTTCCCCGCGATACCAGGTAACAGATTTCTGACGCAGATCGGACGCGCGGGCTGAAGATGCAGCGAGTCACGCGAGAGCGAATTGTCGAAGCCGCGCGCGGCTGGATCGGCACACCCTATCATCATCAGGCGAGCCTCCGTCATGCCGGCACCGATTGCTTAGGGCTCGTGCGCGGCGTTTGGCGAGAGCTCTACGAGAGTGAAGCGGAACAGCCGCCTGCCTATAGCCGCGATTGGGCCGAGGCGAGTGGTGATGAAGCGATGCTTGATGCAGCACAGCGCCATCTCGTGCCGAAGCCTATTGCGGCAATAGAGGCGGGAGACGTCGTCATCTTCAGGCTGCGTCCGGGCTTCGTCGCCAAGCATACAGCGATCGTCACCGCGCCGGCGCGCATGGTGCATGCGATGGAAGGCGCGCCCGCTGCCGAAGTGGCGCTGACGAACTGGTGGCGGCGCCGCATTGCAGGCGCGTTTCAATTTCCAGGACTATCGGAAGGTATCTGAACATGGCGACGCTTGCTCTCGCCGCAGCCGGTGCCGCCATCGGTGCCAGCGCGATGCCCGCCGGCTTCGGCCTGCTCGGCATGACGATCTCAGGGGCGACGATCGGATCGCAGATCGGCGCGTTGGCGGGATCGTATGTCGATAACGCGCTGTTCGCGCCCTCGGGGCAGGCGCGCGCCGTCGAAGGCCCAAGGCTGTCGGACTTGCGCATAACGTCTTCGACCGAAGGCGCGCCGCTACCGAAAATCTACGGACGCGCGCGCGTCGGCGGCCAGATCATCTGGGCGACCGATCTCGAAGAAGAGATCACGACGACGACACAGGCTGTGGGCAGCGGCAAAGGCGGCGGCTCGGGCGCGAAAGCCAAGACGACGCAATACGGCTACTACGCCAATTTCGCGGTCGCGCTTGCCGAAGGCGTGGTGACACGCATCGGCCGCATCTGGGCCGACGAGCAGGAACTCGATCGCGCGCGCACGACCTTCCGCCTGCACACCGGCACGGAGACGCAGGAGCCCGATAGCCTCATCGCGGCCCGCGAAGGCGCGGATAATGCGCCGGCTTATCGCGGCGTCGCTTACGTCGTGTTCGAACACTTTGCGCTCGCCGATTATGGCAACCGCGTGCCGCAACTGACGTTTGAAGTTTTCCGCAGCGTCGGCGGCGCGGATCAGGATGTGCGCGGCGTCGTTATGATCCCGGGTTCGGGCGAGTTCGTCTACGCGACACAGCCCGTACATCAAACGTTCGAAGATGGGGTATCGCAATCAGAGAACGTGCACCAGCTTCTGGGCCCGACCGATTGGGAGGTTTCGCTCGATCAGCTCGAAGAATCGCTGCCGAACGCGAAGTCTGTGTCGCTCGTCGTCAGCTGGTTCGGCACCGATTTGCGCGCCGGCGAATGCAAGATCAGGCCGGGCGTCGAGACGCGGCACAAGTCAACCGCGCCGCTGAATTGGTCGGTCGCGGGGACGACGCGCAGCAACGCGTATCTGATCAGCACGCGCGATGGCAACGCCGCTTACGGCGGCACGCCGTCAGATCAGACTGTCGTGGCCGCGATCAACGACATGAATGCGCGCGGGCTGAGCGTGACGCTGACACCTTTCATTCTCATGGACGTGCCCGCCAGCAATAGTCTCGCCGATCCCTACGGCGGCGGGAGCCAGCCTGCGTACCCCTGGCGCGGACGGATTACCTGCCATCCCGCACCTGGCCAGTCCGGAACGCCGGACAAAACCACCGCCGCTGCGTCTCAGATCGCGAGCTTCGTCGGCACCGCAGCGCGCACGCATTTCACGATCTCAGGCACGAGCGTTCTTTACAGCGGGCCCGACGAGTGGTCGTACCGGCGCATGATTTTGCATCAGGCGTATCTTGCGAAAGCGGCAGGCGGCGTCGATGCGTTCGTCATCGGCACGGAGCTTCGTGGGCTGACGTGGGTGCGTTCGAATGCCAACACATATCCCTTCGTCACTGCATTGATTGCACTCGCCGCTGACGTGAAAGCGATCCTGGGGCCGAGCACGAAAGTGCTCTACGCCGCCGACTGGACGGAATACTTCGGCCATCAGCCGGGCGATGGCTCGGGCGATGTCTATTTTCATCTCGACCCGCTATGGGCGTCATCGAACATCGATGCGATCGGCATCGATGTCTATTGGCCTCTCGCCGATTGGCGCGAAGGCCGGGATCATCTCGATGCGTTGGCGGGTGCGACGTCGATCTACGATCCGGCGTATTTGCGCGCGAACGTGCACGGCGGCGAAGGCTTCGACTGGTATTATGCCTCGGACGCCGATCGCGACGCGCAGATCCGCACGCCGATAACGGACGGAGCCGGCAAGCCGTGGGTGTACCGCTACAAGGATATCCGATCCTGGTGGAGCAACGCGCACTACAATCGCCCGGGCGGCGTTGAAAACACGACGCCGACCGCCTGGGTGCCGGAATCAAAGCCGTTCTGGTTCATGGAGATCGGCTGCCCTGCGGTCGACAAAGGCGCAAACCAGCCGAACGTGTTTGTTGATCCGAAGAGTTCCGAGTCCGCGCTGCCCTATTATTCGCGCGGACTTCGCGATGACCTGATGCAGGCGCGCCATCGCCAAGCGATGTGCGATGCCTTCGATTGGACGAAGCCCGGCTACGTCGAAGGCGCAAATCCCGTCTCGGCGGTGACGGGCACGCGAATGGTCGATCTTAGTCGCATCCACGTCTACTGCTGGGATGCGCGGCCCTATCCCGCGTTCCCCGATGCAGCAACATATTGGGGTGACAGCGAAAACTGGGCGCAAGGCCATTGGATCAACGGCCGCCTCGGCGGCGCGGCCCTTGCAGACGTCGTGTCGGCCATTCTTCTCGAACGTGGCTTCACTGATTTCGACACGTCGAACCTGACAGGCACGGTGCCAGGCTACGTCATCGACCGCACGATGTCTGCCCGCGATGCGATCCAGCCGCTGGAACTCGCGTACTTCTTCGACAGCATCGAAAGCGAAGGTCGCATCGTGTTCCGCCATCGTGGCCGCGCCGCGCCCGCTGTCACGCTCGAGCCGGACGATCTGGTCGAAGAGAGCGCGGGCGATGCGCTCTACGAGCTGACGCGCGCGCAGGAAACCGATCTGCCGGCAAGCGCCAAAGTTCGCTACATCTCGGGGCTCGATGACTATCCCCAAGCCGTCGCCGAAGCGCGGCGCTTGACGGGCGCGAGCGGACGCTTGGCCGAAGCGACGCTGCCGATTGTGCTCGATGATGACTTGGCTGGCGCGATGGCCGAAAGCTGGCTCTACGAGACATGGGCATCACGCGAGTCCGCAGCATTCAAGCTGCCGCCGTCGGCGCTCGCGTTAGAGCCGGGCGATATCGTTGCAGCCAACATCGCGGGACGATCGCGGCTCTTGCGTTTGACGGATGTGTCCGAGCACGGCGTTCGCGACATGCGCGCGCTGAGCATCGATCCGGATGTGTACGATAAGATTGACGTCGTACCGCGCGCGGCGGTCGAGCCGGCGCCCGTTCAGGCAGGCGCACCCGCAGTCGCGTTGCTTGACCTGCCGCAGTGGAACGTCACGGCGGATGAAAGTGCGGGCTACGTGGCCGCGATGCAGAAGTCGTGGCCGGGCAGTGTTGCGATTTTTGCGTCACCGCAGGAGACCGGCTATCAGCTGAAGGCGATCGCCAGTGCGCCGGCGACCATCGGGGTCACGCTCGATGATCTGGGTGCAGGTCCCGAAGGACGGATCGATCACCGCGCGTCTGTCCGCGTCCGGGTGACGAACGGAACGTTATCGTCCGTCGATCAGATCGCGATGCTCGCAGGCGCAAACTTGGCAGCGCTTCGCGGCCCGGGCGGCGATTGCGAAATCTTTCAGTTTCAGACGGCCGAACTCGTCGACGCGCAAACGTACCGGCTGAGCGGACTGTTGCGCGGTCAGTTCGGAACCGAAGACGCGATGGCTCACATACTGCCAGCAGGCGCGCAATTCGTTCTTCTCGACGGAGCGGTGGCATCCGTGCCGTTGCGCGAGAGCGAGCGCAAGGTTGAACTCAACTGGCGGTGCGGCCCGGGCAATCGCGACATCGGAGATGAGTCGTATGTGACGGTGCCGTTCGCTTATCAGGCGCTTGGACTTCGTCCGTTGTCGCCAGTCCACGTGAAGGCAACGCGTGCAGCAGGCGATATCGAGATCAGTTGGGCCCGGCGCACGCGCAGCGGCGGTGATAGCTGGGAAGCACCCGAGGTGCCGCTCGCTGAAGAGAGCGAAAGCTACGAAGTCGACATCCTCGACGGCGCGACCGTGAAGCGCACGCTGACGTCGTCATCGCCGAGTGTCATTTACGCGAGCGCCGATCAGATCTCCGATTTCGGCAGCGAGCAGTCGAGCGTCTCGATCAAAGTCTATCAGACGAACGTCATCTTCGGCCGGAGCGCGCCCCGCGCGGCGATCGTTTAGCAAGAGAGAATAGAGCATGGATCAACCAGCGTGGCTTGCTGCCGCGTGGGCCGAATTCGGCGTGCGCGAGATTCCGGGCAAGGAGAATTCCGCCGAGATCCTCCGCTACTTTCGGGAAGCGGGCGACGCGAGCATCGAGAGCGAAGAGACACCCTGGTGCGCAGCGTTTTTAGGCGCGATGCTGAAGCGCGCGGGCTGCCAGGGGACCGGATCGCTTCTGGCAAGATCGTATCTCGATTGGGGCATTCCGCTGACTGAGCCGCGCCTGGGCGCTGTCGCGGTGCTGACGCGCGGCAATGACCCGTCAGCCGGGCATGTCGGCTTTTTGCTCGGGACGGCAGACGAAAAGCTCTTTCTTCTCGGTGGCAATCAGAGCGACGCCGTAACGGTCTCAGCGTTCGATGCTTCGCGGCTCCTGGGCTTCAGGTGGCCGAGCGCGGATGAGGATGCGGAACATACACACGCAAGTAACAGCATCTTTGCGCAGTTGCTCGCTCATGTTCTCGAAATGGAGGGCGGCTATTCGAACGATCCGTACGATCCTGGCGGCCCCACAAATCGCGGCGTGACGCTCCAAGTCTTTGCGGACTTCAAAGGGCAAACGATCGATGCCGCATCGCGCCCAAGGCTCATTTCCGAATTGAAGTCGATCCCGGATGTGACGATCGAGGCGATCTATCGCCGCCGCTACTACGACCCTGCGCAATGCAATCTGTTCACGGCGCCGCTCGCACTCATGCATTTCGATGCAGCGGTGAACCACGGCGTCGGCGCCGCGATACGGATGCTGCAGCAGGCCGTCGGCGTCACCGTCGATGGTGAGATTGGCCCTGAGACGCTCGCCGCCATCGGCGGCCGCAGCGTGATCGATCTTGTCGACGACTACGCGGAGATCCGGCGCACGCGATACCGGGCCCTCCCGCATTTCTGGCGCTTCGGGCGCGGCTGGCTGAAGCGCGTGGATGCGACGGCCGCGCGCGCCAAGTCGTGGGCAAGAACGGAAGCCACGACCCGGCCGCTTCTGGAACCGGAGCAAATTGCAAAAGGAGAATCGAACATGAGCAATCAGACGAAAACGAACACGGCGGCGGATGATGCCAAGTGGTGGGGCCAATCGCGGACCCTTTGGGGCACGCTCATCACGGCCGCAGCGACCGTGCTGCCCGTGCTGGCACCGGCCGTCGGCGTGAGCCTGCCCGCCGATGTCATCCAGACATTCGGAGATCAGGTGGTGATCGCCGTTCAGGCTCTGGCCGGTGTTTTCGGTACGGCGCTTGCTATCTACGGGCGATTCAAGGCTTCTTCGGCCTTGAGCCTGCGCAAATCCTAAGCAGAAATCGGGACCGCCTGCTCCGTATTCATCGGCCGTTCAAGGCGCTAAGATTATGGGGTCGGTTTTCCGAAAAGAGCACGGATGGTCGATTTGAGAAGAGTGGTGACGGGCGCGGCTGCGGCAGTACTCCTGCCGTGCGCGGCTCCGCGCGCCGACAATTGCGTAACGGATTGGGGGATGGCGGGCCAGATTGTCCGCCGTGAAAACCTGTTAACCGTAGAGGAAATGTCGCGTTCGCTTGCTGCAGATGGTATCGGCAAGCTGGTCAAGACGACGCTGTGCCGTTCGGCGGCCGGGTATTTCTACCGCCTGGTCATCAAAAGTCCGACGGGACAGCTCAGAACGACCGTTATGACGGCGAAGAGCCGCTAGCCGGCTCATCGTTGCGGGGTGGGAAAGGCCTGTCGGCGTTTTCCATGAACCGCAAGCCGTGAAGAGGGGAGACGGACTGCCGTGCGAGCGCTTGTCGTTGAAGATGATAAGGACCTCAATCGCCAATTGATGGCGGCGCTGGATGATGCAGGCTTTGCCGTCGATACCGCGGCGGACGGCGAGGAGGGCTACTTCCTCGGCGATACGGAACCCTACGACATCGTCATCCTCGACGTCGGGCTACCCAAAATGGACGGCATTTCGGTTCTCGAGCAGTGGCGGCGCAGCGACCGCAAGATGCCCGTTATCCTGCTCACGGCGCGTGATCGGTGGAGCGACAAGGTCGCCGGGATGGACGCCGGCGCCGACGATTATCTGGCGAAGCCCTTCCACATGGAAGAGTTGCTGGCGCGCGTTCGCGCCCAGGTGCGGCGGGCATCCGGCCACGCCAAATCCGAAATCGAATGCGGTCCGGTGCGCCTCGACACGAAGTCGGCGCGCGTCACCTGCGATGGCCTGCCGGTGAAGCTGACCTCGCATGAATTCCGGCTGCTGGCCTATCTGATGCACCACAATGGCCGCGTCGTTTCCCGCACCGAGCTGGTCGAACATCTTTACGATCAGGATTTTGATCGCGATTCGAACACGATCGAAGTATTTATCGGCCGGCTGCGGAAGAAGATCCCGGGAGACGTGATCCAGACGGTCCGCGGTCTTGGATACCGCATGAGCCAAGGACCGGATGAGGCTTAACTCACTTGCGTTGCGCCTCTTTGCGACTTCGGCAGCATGGACGCTTCTGGCGCTGCCGCTCGCAGGTTACATCATTTATGCGCTCTACCGGGACGACGTCCAGCTGAGCTTCGATGCTCAGTTGAAGAAACTGCTGACGCAGATCACGATCGACAGCATGAGCACGATGGGCGATGAGCCCGTCAATCCGCCGAACCTCTACGAGCCGCTTTTCGAAGTCACGCAGTCGGGCTGGTACTGGCAGATCCGCCCGATCGACGGCGCGCCCGGGCGCACGCTCGTCTCTCCCTCGCTGGCAACCGCCATTCTGCCGTCTCCCTATGACCGGAAGTTTCCAACGGACGATACCGGCACACGCTGGATGAACGTGCCGGGCCCGACGGGCACGACGATCCGCATCCTCGAATTTATCGATTCACCCGGTCACGATCCCGAAAAGACGAAGTACTCGATTATCGTTGCCGGTCCGATGGACTGGTTCGAGGAAACCGTCGCCAAATTTCGCGCACGGTTGACGAGCGCGCTTGCCCTGGTCGGACTTGGCCTGTTGGCTGTGACGGTCTTTCAGGTGCGCTTTGGCCTGTTACCGCTGCGCAGAATCGAGCGGGGACTGGCGAGCATTCGCTCAGGACAAGTCGAACGGCTGGAAGGGCAGCTCCCTGCCGAGATCGAGCCCCTGCAGACCGAGCTTAACGCGCTGATCGAATCCAATCAGGACATCATCGATCGCGCGCGAACTCAGGTCGGCAATCTTGCGCACGCTTTGAAAACGCCGCTCGCCGTCATCACGAACGAAGCGCGCGAGGACAAGAGCGCGTTCGGCGCCAAGGTCACCGAGCAGGCGCATCTCATGCGCGATCAGATCACCCATTATCTTGATCGTGCGCGGATCGCGGCGAGGACCAACACCATTGGCCGCGTGACGCCGGTTGAAGCCATCACCGAGCCGCTGGTCAGGGCGATCGAACGCATTCACCGGGAAAAAGGCATCTCGATTGAATACACGGTTCAGCCGGGCGCCAAGTTTCAAGGCGAGAAGCAGGACCTCGAGGAGATGCTGGGCAACCTGCTGGACAACGCCTGCAAGTGGGGACAGTCGCGTGTCTACCTGACCGCAACCGTGACCAGTCCGGACACGACGGCGCGGCGCAAACTCAAGATTACCGTTGAAGACGACGGGCCCGGCCTTTCGGCCGAACAGCGGGCCAAGATCGGCAAACGCGGGCTTAGGCTCGATGAGACGAAGCCCGGATCGGGTCTTGGCCTCTCGATCGTTTCGGATTTGGCGGCGTCCTATCGGGGACGTCTCAGGCTCGACGCTTCAGAGCGCGGCGGCCTCAAAGCCATCATCGAATTGCCGGCCGCCTGAAGGCGATCGGGCCACTACCGCACTGCAACAGCCGCGTGGATCGGGCCACGGATGGGGATTGTGGTCTATTTCCGCCTTGTCGAAGGCACAATCTCGGTCTAGCCAATACCCCTCGGGGACTGCACTGCCGCGCTCGATGGCGGTGCAAGGGGGATGACCACATGGGGTTTACCATGCGCACCGCGCGCCTTTCGCTGCCTGTCATGGCAGCCGCCTTGCTCTGTGCTTGCAGCAACGGCCAAGGGGGAGTGGACAATACCGGCACCGGATTGGTCCTCGGCAGCATCGCCGGCGGGGTCATCGGCAACCAGTTCGGTAAAGGCAGCGGTAATGTCGCCGCCACCGTCGCCGGGGCTGTCGTCGGCGGTATCGTGGGCAGCCAGATTGGTAAGAGCCTCGACGAGCGCGATCGCCGCCTGGCTGAAGAAGCGGAGTACGATGCGCTCGAGCGCGGCCAGTCCGGCAGCCCGCGCCAGTGGCGCGATCCCGAAACCGGCCACTACGGAGAGATCGTCCCGAGTAAGCCCTATAAGCGGGGCGTTGCCGACTGCCGCGACTACACCCATACGGTGTACATCGACGGACGTCCGCAAAAGGTCCACGGCACGGCATGCCGGAGTTCGGACGGAACTTGGCAGAGCGTCGGTTGATGCGCTGCAACGCGAGAACGAAGTCTTTCACGAAGTTCATATAGTCCGCGACAGATCGGCAGGCCCGGGCTTTGTCTGCTTGCCTAGGCAGACCCGCGATCCTATTCCCTGCAGCGAAGCTTGAGGATCGCGCCGCGATGGTTTTTTGGATTCTAGTGGCCGGATTGGTGGCAGCCGTGACGCTCGCCATTACACTGCCGCTGACGCGTCCCTCGTCAGCGCCAGCCGAGGCCGCCGACGCCGACATCGCGGTCTACAAGGATCAGCTCAAAGAAATAGCCGCTGATGA
Source organism: Hyphomicrobium sp. (assembly GCF_035687085.1). Classification (GTDB taxonomy): domain Bacteria; phylum Pseudomonadota; class Alphaproteobacteria; order Rhizobiales; family Hyphomicrobiaceae; genus Hyphomicrobium_B. Next base: position 244,125 of record NZ_DASRYS010000017.1, read on the forward strand.
AGCGCGCGGAACGCTCGCAAAGGCGGACGCCGAAAGCGCACGTGCCGAAATCGGGCGCCGCATCTTGCGTGCGACCGAGGGCGCTTCTCAGTCCAGCCATCGCTCGGGAGCGAATGGTTCAAGCCGCGTCATCAAAGCCGTCTCGATTGCCACGACGCTGGCTTTGCCCGTTGCAAGCCTCGCGCTCTATCTCGCCTACGGCGCACCCGGCTTGCCCGGACAGCCCTTGAGCGAGCGTCTCGCTGCAGCCGCCCAGTCCAACAAGCCGAATGATCTCATCGCCAAGGTCGAAGAGCGGCTGCGCGAGCATCCGGAAGACGGCACGGGCTGGGATGTGATCGCGCCGGTCTATTATGCAACTGGACGATACGAAGACGCGGCTACCGCCTACCGGAACGCCATCCGCCTGATCGGGCCAACGCCCCGGCGTCTGCAGGGCTTCGCCAACGCGCGCATTCATCTTGAAAACGGTATCGTTCCTGAAGATGCGCGCAAGGCCCTCGAGCAAATCCTGACGACCGAACCCAATGCAACGGAGCCGCGCATTTGGCTGGCGCTCGCCAAGGAACAGGACGGACGGCTGACGGAAGCGGCCGCCGATTATCGCAAACTCATCGACGAAGCACCCGAACATGCGCCTTGGCGCAAGGCGCTTGAAGATCGCTTAGCCAACCTCGGCAAAGGGCCGGGCAGCGCAAAGCCTGACAAGCAGGCAACGGCAGCGCCGGCCGCCCCAACGCCCACCGCGCAGCCAAATAATCCCGACGCTGCGGCCATCATGAATATGCCGCCCGAGGAACGCCAAGCCGTCGTCACCCGTATGGTCGACAGCTTGGCCGCCCGCCTAAAGTCCAATGGCAGCGACGCGGAAGGCTGGGTAAGATTGATCCGCGCCTATCAGATCTTGGGCCGCCGTGATGATGCGGTCAAAGCCTTGACCGATGCCCGCGCCAATCTCAAAGGCAATCAGGTGGGCTTGGCCGAGGTTGAAAATCTCGCACGCCAGCTAGGCCTTGGAAGCTGACGCACAGAGGTCGAGCAATGACACGAAAACAGAAGCGCGCAGTTCTGATCGGTGGCGGAGTGGGAACGCTCGCCGTCGCGCTCATCCTGGTGCTCTTTGCTTTGCAGGACAGCATCGTCTTCTTCCATACGCCAAGCGACATCGTAGAGAAGGGTGTTCAGCCCGGCCAGCGCATCCGCTTGGGCGGTTTGGTGGAGGCGGGCTCCGTCGTGCGTGGGCAGGGGACAACGATTACGTTCAAAGTAACCGATACGCTGAAAGAAATTCCGGTTAGCTTTACCGGCGTGCTGCCCGACCTGTTCAGGGAAGGGCAAGGCGTCGTCGCCGAAGGCGTGCTCAAGCCTGACGGGCAATTCAAAGCCGATAGCGTGCTGGCCAAGCACGATGAAAACTACATGCCGCGCGAAGTCGCCAAGTCGCTCGAAAGCAAGGGTGTGAAGCTCGGCGAGAGCGCCCATCCCGGCCAAGTCAAGGCGCAGATGCCTTAGAAGGATATGCCGTGATCGTAGAACTCGGACATTTCGCGCTGATCCTCGCCTTGCTGGTTGCCGTTGTGCAGGTCGTCATTCCTGCGATCGGCGCGTCCATCAAGGATGAGCGCATGATGCGCGTGGCCGACCCGGCCGCGGTGTCTCAGCTCTTCCTCACGGCCATCGCCTTCTTCGCGTTGATGCATGCCTACGCGACCTCGGACTTCTCGGTTCTGAACGTCGCGCAGAACTCGCACTCGACGAAGCCGATGCTTTACAAGTTGGCCGGCGTCTGGGGCAATCACGAAGGCTCGATGCTGCTGTGGGTGCTGATCCTCGCGCTCTTTGGTGCGGCCGTTGCGGTTTTCGGCAACAATCTTCCGGCGAGCCTGAAGGCTCGCGTTCTTTCCGTGCAGGCCTCGATTGCCGTCGCGTTCCTGCTCTTCTCGCTGCTGACGTCCAATCCCTTCACGCGCCTCGATCCGGCGCCATCCGATGGGAACGGTTTGAACCCGATCCTGCAGGATCCGGCGCTCGCCTTCCATCCGCCATTCCTCTACATGGGCTACGTCGGCTTCTCGATTGCATTCTCCTTCGCGATCGCCGCGCTGATCGAGGGACGCATTGATGCCGCCTGGGCGCGCTGGGTGCGGCCGTGGACGCTCGCAGCCTGGATGTTCCTGACCATCGGCATCGCGATGGGCTCCTGGTGGGCCTATTACGAACTTGGCTGGGGCGGCTGGTGGTTCTGGGATCCGGTCGAGAACGCATCCTTCATGCCGTGGCTCGCGGGAACGGCGCTTCTCCATTCCGCGCTCGTAATGGAAAAGCGCGAAGCGTTGAAGATCTGGACCGTGCTGCTCGCGATCCTGACGTTCTCGCTGTCGCTGATGGGCACGTTCATCGTCCGCTCCGGCGTGCTGACGTCGGTCCATTCCTTCGCCGTCGATCCGGCGCGCGGCGTCTTCATTCTGGCCATTCTGGTGCTCTTTACCGGGGGCGGACTGGCGCTCTTCGCGCTGCGCGCCAAGGACATGCAGGCGGGCGGGCTCTTCCAGCCGATCAGCCGCGAAGGCAGCCTCGTCCTCAACAATCTCCTTTTGGTGACGGGCGCGGCGACGGTGCTCGTCGGCACGCTCTATCCGATGGCGCTCGAAGGCCTCACGGGCGAAAAGATTTCGGTCGGGCCGCCGTTCTTCGACATGACGTTCGGGCCGCTGATGATACCGCTCCTCATCGCGCTGCCCGTGGGACCGATGCTGGCGTGGAAACGCGGCGATTTCGCTGGCGCGATGCAACGTCTGGCGTTCGCCTTCGGCGCAGCGCTGGTGGCCGTCGTCGCGGTCTTCGCTGTCGAGCATCGCGGGCCTTGGCTCGCGCCCTTCGGCATCGCGCTGGGTGTCTACGTGATGGCCGGCGCCATCGCCGAATGGGCCCATCGCGTGAAGGTGGGCTCGGCCGGTTTTGATGAAGTCGTCCGCCGCGCAAGAAATCTGCCACGCTCCGCCTATGGAACGCTGCTGGCGCATTTCGGCATCGGCATGCTCGTCGTCGGCATCGTTGCCACGAGCGCCTATCGCGAGGAGCACATCCTGGCGATGAAACCCGGCGAGACGCTCGCCATCAACGGCTACGACGTGACCTTCAACCGGGTCGAGCGTGCGCGGGGACCGAACTATATCGATGACCTCGCCGAGTTCGACGTGAAGCGTGACGGTCAGACAATCACGCAGCTGACGCCCTCGAAGCGCCTCTACGACGCCCCGCCGCAATCGACGACCGAGTCCGGCATTCACGCGTCTTGGCGCGGCGATCTTTATCTCGTCATCGGCGACGCCCAGCCCGGCGGGGGCTATGCGGTGAGAGCCTATTTCAACCCACTCGTGCGGTTCATCTGGCTCGGCGCCTTGATCATGTTCATCGGCGGCGGGTTCTCGCTGTCCGACCGGCGCCTGCGCGTCGGCGCCCCGGCGAAATCACGCCAGCCAATAGCGGTGCCAGCGGAATGAGATCTCGGTGGCGCTACTGCGCAATGGCATTTCTGACGGCGTGGACGCTCATGGCGGCCGCACCGCTCGCTGTAGCCGTTCAGCCCGGAGAAATGCTCGCCGATCCGGCCCTCGAACAGCGGGCCCGAACCATCTCGGCCGAGCTGCGCTGCCTCGTCTGCCAGAACGAATCGATCGACGACAGCGACGCCCCCTTGGCGGCCGACCTGCGCCGGCTCGTGCGCGAGCGCCTGCTCGCCAAGGATTCCGACGAGCAGGTCCTCGACTACATCGTCGCCCGCTACGGCAAATTCGTTCTCTTGAAGCCGCCGCTCGAGACCTCGACCCTCCTGCTCTGGCTGACGCCATTGCTGGTTTTGATCGCCGGTATCGTATTCATGCTGCGGTCCGGACGGCGGGTGCAACCGGCCGCCGGTGCGCCCTTGACCGAGCAGGAAAAAGCCAAGCTCGACGCCATTTTGAGCCGCGACCGCAGCTAGGCAAAACCCCCGCTTCGGGGCACTAGATTACCAACAGTTAACGTCCCTGACATGCTGCCGTAATCCCGCCTTCGCTACGCCTCGTAGGAAGGCTGACCAAGCCCGCATTTATCTTGGAGATCATTGGGATGCGATTGCCCCACCGGACGTCGACGACTTCACCTTTCAAGCTAGCATCAAGAATCGCACCGGCCTCGCTCGCGATGGCTGCCGCTGCCGTGGTGGGTATTGGCCTTTTCACGCCGTCTTATCCCGTTCGCGCCGATAACGCCGCGCAGACGATCCAGACGCCGTTCGGCACCGCTCCGATTTCGTTCGCCGACATCGTCGAGAAGGTCAAACCGGCCGTTGTCTCCGTCGCGGTCGTCAACGACGGTGGCGCTTCGAAGCTCGCCTCCAACGAGAAGGGCAAGAAGGGCGACAAGAATTTCGCGCTTCCCGACCTGCCGCCGGATCACCCGCTCCACGACTTCTTCAAGAACCTGCCGAAAGAATTCGGTCAGCAGGAGCAGCGCCCCAAGGTCGTCCAGGGCCAGGGCTCCGGCTTCGTCATTTCGCCTGACGGCTACGTCGTGACGAACAACCACGTCATCGACGGCGCGACGAAAATCCAGGTCACCTTCGACAATGACGAGACCAAGTACGATGCCAAGCTGATCGGCACCGACCAGCGTACCGACATCGCCGTCATCAAGATCGAAAGCAAGAAGACGTTCCCGACGCTCAAGCTCGCCGACAAGGAATCGCGCGTGGGTGACTGGGCATTGGCCGTCGGCAACCCCTTCGGTCTCGGCGGCACTGTCACGGCCGGCATTGTCTCCGCTCTGGCGCGCGACATCGGCTCTGGCCCCTACGATTACCTGCAGATCGACGCTGCCGTTAACCGCGGCAACTCGGGCGGTCCGACCGTCAACATCAACGGCGAAGTCATCGGCGTGAATACGGCGATCTTCTCTCCGTCGGGCGGCAACGTCGGCATTGCCTTCGCAGTGCCTGCAAAGACCGTGAAGGACGTCGTCGAGCAGCTGAAAGCCGGCGGCACCGTCAATCGCGGTTGGCTCGGCGTGAAGATCCAGAACGTTGATGAGGACACCGCCGCGAGCATCGGACTTCCCGAAGCGCACGGCGCTCTCGTCAGCGAAGTGACGCCGAACGGTCCGGCTGCGAAGTCCGGCATCAAGACCCAGGACGCCATCCTCCAGGTCAATGGTGATAAGATCGCCGACAGCCGCGACCTTGCGCGCAAGATCGCGGGCCTTGCACCCGAGACTCCGGTCGACGTCAAGGTTTGGCGCAACAACGCCGAGCAGACGCTCAAGGTGAAGCTCGGCCTGTTCCCCAAGAACGCCGAAGCAGCGATGAGCGGCGAGAACGATGAGGACAGCAACACGCCTGAGGACACGAAGCCTTCATCCGTTGAGCTGAGCCAGCTCGGTCTCACGTTGATGCCGGCACGCACCGGCAAAGAGGGCGAGGAAGGCGTTGCCATCGCCGAGGTCGATCCCTCTTCGGACGCAGCTCAGAAGGGTCTGAAGCCGGGCGACGTGATCCTTGAAGTTTCGGGCCAGACGGTTGCCTCTCCCGATGACGTTCTCTCGGGCATCAAAAAGGCCCAGGACCTGAAGCGTACGGCGGTTCTTCTGCACGTCAAATCGTCGGATCAGAAGCGCTTTGTCGCCGTTCAGTTGAGCTCCAAGAAAGGCTGAGGTTAACCAGCCATGAAAACTTCGGGCAGCCCCGTCATTTCCCTGGCGGGGCTGCCTCGACGTCTGATGCACAGCCCGCTAAACAGTGAGCGGAGAAAAGGCGAAGGTCGGATAGACATCATGCGCGTGCTCGTGATTGAAGACGATAAAGAAACCGCGCTTTTCCTTCAGAAATCTTTGAAAGAGAACGGCCACACGGCCGACCTTGCGCACGATGGCGAAGCCGGTTTGGCGCTGGCGACGGACGGCGCCTACGACGTTCTGATCGTCGACCGGATGCTGCCGCGCCTCGACGGATTGTCCCTCATCAAGTCGCTGCGGGTGGAGGGCAATCGCACGCCCGTACTCATCCTCTCCGCGCTGGGCGAAGTCGATGATCGCGTCAAAGGCCTGCGCGCCGGTGGCGACGACTATTTGACGAAGCCCTATGCTTATTCAGAACTCCTGGCCCGTGTCGAAGCCCTGGGGCGCCGCACCGCTCCAGAAGAGCAGCAGACGCGTTACACCGTCGGCGATCTCGTGCTCGACCGTCTTTCGCACCGGGTCACGCGCGGCGGCGAGCACATTCTGCTGCAGCCGCGCGAATATCGCCTGCTCGAATATCTGATGCAGCATGCCGGTCAGGTCGTCACGCGCACGATGCTGCTGGAGCATGTCTGGGACTATCACTTCGACCCGCAAACGAACGTCATCGACGTTCACGTTTCGCGGCTTCGCGCCAAGATCGACAAGAACTTCGACCGGCAATTGCTGCACACGGTGAGGGGCGCAGGATATACAATTCGTGACGGCCCTGCTTGACCGCGTCGCGAAGGCGGCGTCGACCACAACATTCGGACTGAGCGCGCTAGCGGTAGCCTTTTTCCTTTTTACCGCCGCGGTCGTTGTCGGCGTCCTGTTCTGGCAGACGAACAACCTGCTGACCGATCAGGTGTTGACGACGCTCAACGCCGAAGCCCGCATTCTGTCATCCGAGATGAAGGTCGGCGGGCAAGGCAAGCTCACCGAAACGGTAACAGCGCTTTCCCGTCCCCAAGGCATCGGGCTTTATTATCTGGCTGACGCCAACGGCCGGAAGATCGCCGGAAACCTCAACCGCATTCCGCCCGAAGTCGAAGCCGAGGGCCACGGCGCCGTCTTCACCTATCAGCAACCGGCGGGCGGTGAAGACCAAACGCACCTCGCGGTCGCCATTCCTGTCGATGTCGGCGGAGGCCTGCATCTCATCATCGGACGGGACGTCGAAGATCAGCGCGCGTTTGCCGATCAGGTGCGGCTGACGTTTCTTCTGGGCTTCGGCGTGCTCTCGATCGTCGGCCTGCTTGGCGGTCTTGCCGTCAGCCGCCTCATCGTCAATCGCATGGACGAGATCACAGCCACGAGCCGGCAGATCATGGCGGGCGATCTTTCGCGCCGCATCCCGACGTCTGGCAGAGGCGGCGAACTCGATAGCTTGGCGACGAACCTCAACGAGATGCTCGAGCGCATCGAAAGCCTGATGAGCGGCCTTCGCGAGGTGTCCGACAACATCGCCCATGATCTCAAGACGCCGCTCAACCGCCTGCGCAATTCGGCCGAAGCCGCGCTGCGTGACCCGCGCGGCGGCGAAGCCTATCGCGAAGGTCTCGAAAGAACGATCGAGAAGGCGGACGAACTGATCAAGACGTTCAATGCGCTGCTTCTCATCGCTCGCCTCGAAGCCGGTCCCCTGGAGGAAAGCACCGAGACGTTCGATCTCGGCCGCTTCGCAGCCGATGTCAGCGAACTCTATGCCCCCGCAGCGGAAGAGGCGGGCTTTGCGCTGGCGATCGAAACCGAACAGGGGGTGTTCGTCTCCGGCAACCGCCAATTGATCGGTCAGGCGATTGCCAATCTCATCGACAACGCGATCAAGTATTCGCGTGGCGGCGAGCCCGGAAGCGCGATCACAGTTCGCGCGGGCTTGATCGACGGACGGCCGGCGATCTCCGTCGGCGACCACGGTCCAGGTATCGATGCCGCCGATCGGGAAAAAGTGCTGAAGCGCTTCGTTCGCCTCGAGGCGAGCCGCACGAAACCTGGCACCGGTCTTGGCCTCAGCCTCGTCGCCGCCGTCGCGCGCCTTCATCACGGCGAAGTTCGCCTCGAAGACAATCAGCCGGGGTTGCGCGTCGTGCTCCTGCTGTCCGAGAAATGCCTGATCGCAGCGCCGCAACAGCAAGGTGACACCGAGCCCGGTCTTGCGGCACAGTGAGGCCATGGATAGAACAGCCTCCGCCAGCCTCGCCGCGCAGATCGCCGAGTGGCCGCAAGCATTTCCCGAGGGCGTTGGCGCCTCACGCTTCAACACGCTGAAGGCGGAAGCCGAGAGCAGCTGCGCAGAGCTTACAAGTCTGCTGGGTGATCCGAACGTCGGAAGGCTGCTGACGGGCACGTTCGAAGGCTCGCCGTATCTGACGACACTTGCCAATCGCGACCTCGCGAGGCTGGCCCGCATCCTCGGCGATGATCCCGAGACGCGCTTTGCTGATGCCACGCAACAGCTGACCGCGGGAATGCGAGACGCGGCCGATCTCGTCGCGGCCAAACGCGTGCTTCGCATCTACAAGTCTGAGATTGCGTTACTGACGGCGCTCGCCGATCTCGGCGGTGTCTGGCCGGTGATGACGGTGACGCGGAAGCTCTCGGAATGCGCGGACGCAGCCGTTGCGACAGCGGTGCGCTTTTTGTTTCGCCTCGCCTCCGAACGTGGGCAGTGGCAGCCGCTCGATCCAGCAGAGCCAGAGCGGGAGTCGGGCTACTTCGTGCTCGCGATGGGCAAGCACGGCGCCTTCGAACTCAATTATTCGAGCGACATCGATCTCACGATTTTCTTCGACCGCGAGAAGTCCCGGCTCGTGGGCGACGGCGACCTGCAGTCGTTTTTCGTGCGCCTCACGCGCGATCTCGTATTGCTGCTCGATGAGCGGACGCCGGATGGTTACGTTTTTCGCACGGATCTGCGGCTGCGGCCCGACGCGGGCGCAACGCAAATCGCGCTCTCGACCGCCGCCGCCCACGGCTACTACGAAACAGTCGGCCAAAATTGGGAACGCTCCGCGATGATCAAGGCGCGGCCGGTCGCGGGGGATCTCGATGCCGGCGAGACGTTCCTGGCCGAACTCGCGCCCTTCATCTGGCGCAAGTATCTCGATTTCGCGGCGATCGCGGATATCCACGCGATGAAGCGTCAAATCCATGCGCACAAGGACATCGGCGAGATTTCCGTCGGCGGGCAAAATCTCAAGCTCGGCCGCGGCGGCATTCGCGAGATCGAGTTCTTCGCGCAAACCCAGCAGCTGATCGCAGGGGGCCGTCAGCCCGATCTGCGTGTCCGCGCCACGCTCGATGCCTTGGCGGCGCTCGAACGGCGCGGCTGGGTGAAAGCAGACGTGCGTGCAGACCTCGAGCAAGCCTACCGCTTTCTGCGCCGCCTCGAACATCGCCTGCAGATGATGGCCGACGAGCAGACGCATGAGGTGCCGATAAACCCGGCCGCAATCGAAACATTCGCGCGCTTCTCGGGCTACGCCGGTGCGCCCGAACTTTCCCACGACCTCCTGACGATGCTCGAGACCGTCGAGACCCACTACGATGGGCTCTTCGCCGAGGCGCCGCAGCTGACGCCCGCAGGGTCGAACCTCGTCTTCGCCGGCGCTGAAGATGACCCGCGTACGATCGAAACATTAAAGCGCTTCGGCTACTCGCAACCGGCGCAGGTGCTGGCCATCGTGCGCGGCTGGCACCACGGCCGCTCGCCGGCGGTGCGCTCAGCCCGTGCCCGCGAGCGCCTGACGGAAGTGCAGCCGCTGCTCATCGAAGCGCTCGCCGATACGGTCGACCCGGACGCGGCGATCGCAAGCTTCGATCGCTTCATCGCCGAGCTGCCCTCGGGTGTGCAGCTCTTCTCGCTGCTCAAGGCGCAGCCGCGGCTGATCCGGCTGTTTGCCGACATCATGGGCTCCGCGCCGCGCTTGGCACGCATTCTCTCCCGCCGCCGTCGTCTGCTCGATGCCGTTCTCGATCCGCAGCTGCATGGCGGCGACGTGACCGGAGCGGCCATCGACGAAATTGTGCTGAATGCATTCCGCATGGCGCACGCGACCGCGGTCGGCGACCCGATGCAGGAAATTCTCGACACCGCGCGCCGCATCGGCAGCGAGCAGGCATTCCTCGTCGGCGTCAAAATATTGAGAGGCAGCATATCGGCAGCCGATGCAGGCGCGGCCTATGCAACGATTGCCGAGCGGCTGATAGCGGCGCTCTTTGCCGAGGTCACCCGCGAGATGGAAGAGAGCCACGGCCGCGTGCCGGGCGGTTCCGCCGTCGTGGTCGCGATGGGCAAACTCGGCGGCCGCGAAATGACGGCCTCGTCCGACGTCGATCTCATCCTGATCTGCGATTTCGATGTCGAGGCCGAGCAGTCGGATGGCGAGAAGCCGCTATCCCCCTCGCATTATTACAGCCGCCTGACGCAGCGTCTGATCACGGCCATCTCGGCGCGCACGGCCGAAGGCGCACTTTACGACGTCGACATGCGGCTCCGGCCATCGGGTCAACAGGGCCCTGTCGCCACGCGCCTGTCGAGCTTTTCGAATTATCAGACGAACGAAGCCTGGACGTGGGAGCACATGGCGCTGACGCGAGCGCGCGTGATCGCGGGTTCACGCGAGCTGGGCTCGCGCGTTGAAGCCGAGATCCGCAAGGTCCTGACAGCCCGGCGCGACCCGGCGAAAATCACCGCCGACATTCTCGACATGCGCCAGCGCATCGCAGCCGAGAAGGCGACGTCCGACATCTGGGACTTGAAGCAGGTGAGGGGTGGGTTGGTCGATCTGGAGTTCATCACGCAGCATCTCCAACTCGTGCATGCCGCCGATCATCCGGGAATTCTGAGCCAGACCACTCTTGTCGCACTCGCGGCCGCAGCCGCGGAGGGCCTGATCAGCGAGGCCGACTACCGCCTGCTGTCGGAAGGCGGGCAGCTCCTGCATGACCTGACGCAGGTCCTGCGCCTGACGCTCGAAGGCCGCTTCGATCCGGCCCAAGCCCCTGAAGGACTTAAGGCTTTGCTGGTTCGCTCGGGCGAGACGGCATCATTTGCCGACCTTGAACTGAAGCTGCAACGGACGCTGAGTGATGTCCGGGAAGCCTTCGACCGCCTGATTTCGTAGGCCTTTGCACATCGGCGACGGATTGTGGCAGGTTATGCCGTTCTTGCGATGACCGGCACGGATCTCAAGGCCTTTCGGGGCCGCTCAAATCCGCGGCGTTGAGCGCGAGGCAGGCTAACAGGCATGTCGAGAGGATTAGTGGCGGCGACGAGGACCGATGGTGGCCAGGCTGCTCCGCGGCTGGCGGCCGAGAGCCGGACGGACGAAGCTGAGCTCGTTGCCGCGGTCGGCAGCGGCGACGGCGCCGCGTTCCGGCTGCTGATGGCCCGCCACCTCGGCAGCATCGTCGCCGTGGCGCGCCGCATGTTGCGGGATGACGCGGAGGCCGAAGACGCGGCGCAGGAGGCATTCTTGCGGCTATGGCGCTCGAGCGCGACGCTCGAAATCGGACCGGCGGGCATCCGGCCCTGGTTGCGCCGTGTCGTTTCGAACCTTTGCCTCGACCGCGTGCGCGGTCAGAGCCGGGTGAAGGTCGTTGATGAATTGCCCGAGGTTCCAGAGCCAGCCCGGCAGCTGGCCGGCCTCGAGAGCCAGGATACGCAGCGCCGGGTCGAACTGGCGATGCAGAAACTACCGGACCGGCAACGCCTGGCGTTGACCCTCTTCCACTTCGAGGGGCTGAGCCAGATCGAGATCGGCCAAGTAATGGGAGTTTCCGATGAAGCGGTCGAGTCGCTCCTGGGCCGGGCGCGGCGGCAGCTTAAAGCGGATTTGAGAGCGGATTGGGAGGCGCTGCGTAATGACAGCGGCCTCTGAGTGCGGGAGACGGCAGAACGATGTCACGCAATAGTCTAGGCCCCGTGGGGCTCGACAAGTTAGAAGCCGCGCTCGACGCCTATGGTGCAGACCGTACGCGTTGGCCGGCGCCGTTGCGTCTCGCTTTGTCAGGCTTGATCGCCAGCAGCAGCGAAGCGCAACGCATGTTGAGAGACGCAGAGGCTTTCGACCGGCTTCTCGATCAGGCGCCGCAATACGATCAGAGTCGGCTTGAAGGCTTGAGCCAGCGGATCATGGCGACGGCCGAACGTCAGCCGCGCGTCGTGGCGAACGGTTCACCCTCCGGTCCTCGCGCCACGGAGCGCGCCGCCGCGTGGGGCTGGCAGCGCCGTCACCACGGCTTTGCCGCCACCGCACTGGCAGCCTCGCTGGTGCTTGGCGTGTTTGCAGGCCAGCTGAATTTTCTGAACTCGAGCGCCGAGGTCATCCTCGGTGCGAGTGAAAACGCCAGCGCCACCCGGATCGCGCAATCGGACGACACGGACGTTTTGCTGGATGAGGACCTACTGTGACGGTTGAAGTGAATAATCTTGCGCCTACCCGCTCGCGATATCTCTATCCGGCATTCATCGCATCGCTCGCGCTGAACCTGGTGTTCGTCGGCTTGTTTGCCGCTGCAGCCTGGCATCATCATCAGAAGAGCTCGGCGACGATCGAGCCGGGCCTATTGGGGTTCGTGAAGCACCTTCCCTCTGATCGCCAGGTGGCTGTCAGGAACGAGATCACCGGCGCGCGCGAGGCGGTGAAGGACCTGCGGGCGGAGGTCAAACAGAACTGGCTCGCAGCCAACGCGCTGCTGACGCAAGAGCCCTTCGACAAGGCGAAGTTTGCAGAGGCGCTGGCGAAGCTCCGCGAGACGGAAAACGTTTACAAGACGGCGCTGAACAATGCGATGGCCGAGACAGCAGCAAACCTGACCCCCGAGGAACGGAAAATCCTGCAGTCATGGCGTGAGGCGCGGCGCGCGAGCCTGCTGAAGCCGCAAAGCGAAGCCTCCGCGAACGACGGCACCAAGCGGGACTGATAGCGCGTCACTAGCTGAACGCTTGCGCGCGCTACTTGATCATCCTCGGGAGATCCCGAGGGTGATCGCTAGTGCTTTTTCAGATCGCACGTGATCGGGCGATGACCGGGATCTGACGAAAGCTTCAGCGCTGGATGGGAAGGGCGGCTCCGGAGGGAAAGAAGCCTTGCCCTTAGGCGGCCGCCTGGAAGAGATCGTGCTGGGCGGCAGGCAGCAGGCGCACCGTCCACCGGCAGCAGCCGTCAGTCACCGAGGTCATGAGTTCGGCGCCCGAAAGTTCCGACAGGGTACGCGCCAGGATCATCCCGAAGCCATCGTCCTGCGCCGCACCCGTCTTGCAGGCGGGGATGGCGAGCGAAACATCGACTGCGCCGGGCCGGAAGTTTGTTTCGATCCGCAGCGATGCATCCGCCGCGCCCTTACGCACCGCTTCGCCGATGAGGTTGATCAGCAACTGGCGCATCGCCTGATGATCGCCAAGGATATCGCAGCCGGCGTTGTTATCTCTCACAACTGAAATCGAGCGGGCGGCGAGGTCGGGAGCTGAGAATGCGCAGGCTTCATCGAGGACGACTGCGAGGCGGCTTGTCTGACGCGCCTGGCTTGCGGGAGCCGTAAGCAGTGCCGTGATGGCGAGCGCATCTTCGGCGCGCTTGAGCAGAATGCGGCCGCTCGCGTGAATATCCCGGGCGTAAGGACCGTAGTTGGACCCGATCGGACCGAAAACCTCTTTGCTCATGATCTCTGAGAAACCGAGCACCGCATTCAGCGGTGTGCGGAGTTCGTGGCTCATGTGCGCGGTGAGCTTCGCCCAAGCGGCGCGGTCCAGCGACGCCTCGGCCGGTCCCGCCTGGAAGAGTTCAGGAAAGCGGACTTGCTGCCGCCCATCGAACGCAGACGGCGGGGAAGGGGGCTGCGGAGCGCGCGCGGGGCGGGGGCTCTCCTTCCGATTTCTGGAAGCGCGTGCGGGAAGGAAGACCACCGCTGCAGCAAGGCTCGCTCCGGCGGCGAGCAGCAGCGTGGAAAGCTGCTGAGTGTCGAGCTGCGGAACGATCGCGCCCGCTGTGGTCAGAACACCGGCGAACAGCAAGATAAACCCGCGGCGGGAGACGCCCGCACCGCTTCCGGCCTCTCCGGCAGCCTGTTGCCGCGCGCCATTGAGGCGGGCAAAGCTTTCCCGTTGAGGAGCGGACCACGTCCGAGCCATCTCGAATTCCCTTGCTGAGTTTTGTCTAAGAGCCCGGCCGTAAAAAGCGTTGGACGTTCATGTCCCAGGGCATGATTCGACAATCGCCGATTTGCGACTCACCTGTCGAGGGAGAAAAAATCGCGAGGGAATCAATTTTGTCGCCATGGACGGCGGACTGAGCATAACGGCCGCCGAGTGTGGCGGAAGTGCTCGATTAGTCCTCGAGCATCCGCGAGACGATCTCGTGGCAATCGCGCGAAATCGAGGCGGCAGCAACCCGTTTCAGGGCAGACTTAGCCAACCCTTTGCGAACCGGCTCGAGCGAGCGATAGCTGCGGAAGGCGCCGAGCATTCGCGCCGCCACCTGCGGATTGAACTGATCGATCTCGAGGACCTTATCGGCGAGGAAGTCATAACCGGCGCCATCGGGACGATTGAACTGCAGAGGATTGCCCAAGGCAAATGTGCCGATAAGCGCGCGAACTTTGTTTGGCGTCGTGATCTTGAAGAGTGGATGCCGGCACAGCGCCTTCACCTCATCGAGCACTTCCGGCCTTGGCGATTGCGCCTGCGCGGCAAACCACATGTCGATGACGAGGTGATCGTCCTTCCAGCGTTCGAAGAAGTCGTGAAGAATTGTCTCACGGCCGGGAGCGTCGACGCCCGCGATCAGGAACAGCGCGTGGCAGGCGTCGGTCATGTTCGAGGCTTTGCGATAATGAGCCTCGACCCGTTCGAAGTCGTCGCCGGTCTCGCGCGCGGTGAGAAGCGTCAGCGCGGCATTCCGCAACGCCCGCCGGCCAGCGCTCTTCGCGTCGGGTGAGAACTTCTTCTCCCGGGAACGTTCCGTGTAGAGATCCACGAGATCCTCGCCGAGCTTCTCGCCAACGCTGCGCGCAAAGAGGCGATGCGCATTGTAAATACTCGCATGATCGACGCGGCGCGCCTTCTCACGCGCGACATCCGCCACGGAAGGAAGCTTCAGCAACTCGGCTTTGTAGGCGTCGTCGAGTTCCCCATCCCGCAACGCGAAACGAAGGGCATCTGCAAGCTTTGCCGACTTGCCGCCGACAACTGACTTCGGCCGCTTGGAATCGAGCAGGCCGATAATGCTCCGTGTCGTATACGCGTTGCTTGCCTGCCAGCGATTGAAGAGGTCACTGTCGTGATGCATCAGGAATGCGAGATCCTGATCCGACAGCGACATCGTAACGGTCACGGGAGCCGAGAACCCGCGCAGCAGCGACGGAACGGGCCGCGACGTGACACCCTTGAATTTGAACGTCGTAGAGCGCTCGGTGACGGCCATGACGCCATCCCGGATCTTCGTACCGCCCGTCACCTCAAGGTCCATTTCTTTGCCGTTCTCACCCAGCAGTGCCATGCTGAGCGGGATGAGATAAGGCTGCTTTTTGGCCCGGCCAGGCGAGGGCTTCAGCACCTGATGGACAGTGAGCTCAGCCGACTTCCGGCGCTTGTCGTAGGTGAGATCGCACACGAGTTCCGGCGTTCCGGCCTGCGAATACCAGCGGTGGAACTGAGAAAAGTCCTGGCCGCTCACATCCGCGAAGCAGGCGATGAAATCCTCGATCGTCACAGCCTGTCCGTCATGGCGCTCGAAATAGAGATCCATGCCTTCGCGAAACTTTTTCGGACCGAGGATGGTCTCGATCATGCGAACGACTTCAGCGCCCTTCTCGTAGACAGTCGGTGTGTAGAAGTTGTTGATCTCGACGTAGCTCTCCGGCCGCACGGGATGCGCGAGCGGGCCCTGATCCTCGGGAAACTGCAGGGCTTTGAGCTGACGCACGTCGGAAATGCGCTGCACGGTGGCGCTGCGCAAGTCGGCGGAAAATTCCTGGTCGCGGTAAACGGTCAGGCCTTCTTTGAGGCAGAGCTGGAACCAATCGCGGCAGGTGATGCGGTTGCCGGTCCAGTTGTGGAAGTACTCGTGCGCGACGACGCTCTCGATCGATTCATAGTTTGAATCGGTGGCGGTTTCCGGAGAGGCGAGGATCAGCCGGTCGTTGAAGATGTTGAGGCCCTTGTTCTCCATCGCTCCCATGTTGAAATCGGAGACGGCGACAATGTTGAACACGTCGAGATCGTACTCGCGTCCGAAGCGCTGTTCGTCCCAACGCATGGCGCGCTTGAGGGATTCCATCGCCCAATGCGCGCGAGGCTCCTTGCCCCGCTCGACGTAAATGCGCAGGTCAACCTCGCGCCCCGACTTCGTCTTGAAGGTCGAGGCGACAGGCGAAAGATCGCCCCCGACGATTGCGAAGAGATACGATGGCTTCGGATGTGGATCGTGCCAGACCGCGTAATGGCGCTCGCCGCCCGCAAGCGTGCCGCGCTCCACGGGGTTGCCATTCGCCAAGAGAACGGGAGCCGTCTCAATATCGGCTTCGAGACGAACGGTATATTTGGCGAGAACGTCCGGCCGGTCGAGGAAATAGGTAATCCGCCGGAACCCTTGCGCTTCGCACTGTGAGCAGTAGACGCCGCGGGAGAGATAAATTCCCTGCAGCGCCGTATTGCCTTTGGGATTGACGACGGTCTCGATCTCGAGCGTGAACGGCTCCTTCGGCGGCGCCAGGATCGTCAGGCTCGTGTCGTCGACGCGATAGGCTGAAGGCTTGAGCTTCTTCCCGTCGAGCGCGATGCCTTCGAGCTTGAGATACTCACCGTCGAGCTTCAGCGGCGCTTTGCTGCCTGCATCGGAAGCCGGATTGCGCCTGATGGTGAGCTTCGAGGCGACGCGCGTCTTCGCCGGCGCGAGTGCGATGTCGAGATGAACCGTGTCGATCAGAAATTCCGGCGGACGATAGTCGGCAAGCAGGACTGGCTTGGGGTTCTCTGACTTCATGATATCCGCCGTGTTGATGATTGGCCGTCGTTGTTCAGCGCATCAGGGGCGCACGCACGCTACCTCTATTGTTATCCGAGGCGGCGGCGGAATTCATCGTAGCCGAATGACCGAAGTATCCGTGTTGACCCATCCTCCTCCAGAATGGCGAGATCGGGGAGGGGCACGCCATTGAACGTGTTATTTTTGACGAAGGAATACTGCATCATATCGGTAAAAATGATGCGATCGCCAACCTGCAGTGGCCGGTCGAAAGAGTATTCACCGATGATGTCCCCGGTCATGCACGTCTTCCCGCCCAGGATGTACGAGTGCGGTTTCTCGCCCGGCGCTGCGGCGCCGACCACCTCAGGGGTGTAGGGCACCTCGAGAACGTCGGGCATATGGGTCGACGCAG
Organism: Hyphomicrobium sp.; assembly: GCF_035687085.1. Classification (GTDB taxonomy): domain Bacteria; phylum Pseudomonadota; class Alphaproteobacteria; order Rhizobiales; family Hyphomicrobiaceae; genus Hyphomicrobium_B. The sequence goes on from NZ_DASRYS010000017.1 coordinate 261,261, forward strand.
AGGCATCGAGGATCGCGATATCCTTTCCGTTGCGATGGATATCGAGAACACTGCCGACGAGATAGCCGGTGTTGACCACAAGACCCGCACCTGGCTCCAGAACGACATCGACGTTGAACGCGGTTTTGAACGCGTTGATCGCGGCGATCAGTTTGCCGATGTCGTAGCCCGGCTTATTGATGAAATGGCCGCCGCCGAAGTTCACGGTTTTGACGCGCCGGACGTAATCACCAAACGTCCGCCCAACGTGCTCGATGAGGCCGACCGATCCATCGTGGCCCGACTCGCAGAGCGCGTGCACATGAAGGATATCGACCTCATCCCACGGCACGCGATCAAGGCTGTCAGGCGTAGCGCCGAAGCGGGAGTTGGGCGCGCACGGATCGTAGAGCGCACCGCCAAGCGTGGCATTGGAATAGCCCGGATTGATACGGATGCCGATCTTCAGCTCCGGGTGCCGCCTTATGACGGGCAGGTTCTTTGCAATCTGCTCGGGCGAGTTAAAATAGATGTGCTGCGCGAGCTTGGTCAGCCGTTCGACTTCGCCGGGCGCATAGGCCGGCGAATAGACGTGCACTTCCTTGCCGAACTCCTCATGGCCGAGCCGCGCCTCGTATTCGCCGCTTGCAGTCGTCCCGTCGAGCACCTCCCGCATCAGCGGAAATGCGGCCGGGAGCGCAAAGGCCTTCGTCGCCAGCAGGATCTTTGCGCCGGTTTGGCGCTTGATTTCTGCAGCCCGCGCGAGGTTGCGCTTCAGCGCCGCAACGTCGAGAACGTATGAAGGCGTTGCGATCGATTGTGCCCAATCGAAGGACGGCAGCTTCAGTTTCGAAAGTTCTGACAAATCGGATCACCAGTCGGGTTGGCGGAAACGGTTCAAGGCGAGACGCGCACAGGCGCCGCCGTTGAGCCCGGCCGTCTGTACAAGAACGTCAGATAGGCGAGCGAGATATAGATGGCACCGAATGCCAAACTTCCAAGCAACGCCGATGCCTCATACAAGGTAAATCCGTGGAGCCATTCTGGCCGGGCGTTGCCAAAGCCGGGAATCTCGCTCGTGGGACCCGAAAGCTTGGACCACGCGCGGTCCGTGCCCATCAGAAGCTCGTTCAGGCCCAGCGTCAGCGCGCCCATGAAGGCCAGACCGCATGAGAGCAGGGCGAAGGCCAGCAAACGCAGCGAGACCGGGGCCTCCCTGAGGAAGAGCCAGAGCCCGGCGATGTAGGCCGAAATCATTCCGAAACTCACCGAGACGACGGAGACCACAAGGGCCGTCAACTCGTTGCGGATCGAAAGGATCTCGGCTTCGCTCATCAAGTCTCGACCGCGAATAGCTTCTTCTGATCGGACTTCTCGATTTCCTTCACGTGCCAGGGCAGGCCCTGCTCGGCGAGTTCCTCGAGGAAAGGCTCCGGCGGCAGCTGCTCGACGTTGAAGACGCCTTTGCCCTTCCAGATGCCCTTGAACATCATGATCGCGCCGGTGACCGCCGGAACGCCGGTGGTGTAGGAAACCGCCTGCGCGCCGACCTCTTTGTTGGTCTCGGCGTGGTCGCACACGTTCCAGATCATGTAACGCTTCTTCTTGCCGTTCTTCTCGCCCTTGAGGACGACGCCGATCGACGTTTTGCCGGTGTAGTTCTCGGCAAGGGAAGAGGGCTCGGGCAGCACGGCCTTCAGGAACTCCATCGGCACGACAGGCGTGCCCTTGTACATGACGGGATCAATGCGCGTCATGCCCACGTTCTGGAGCACTTCCAGGTGCTTGATGTAGTTGTCCGAGAAGGTCATCCAGAAGCGGATCTGCTTCAGGCCCTTGATGTTCTCGACGAGGCTCTCTTCCTCCTCATGATAGATGAGGTAGGATTTAACCGGGCCGACTTCCGGATAGTCGATCATCGTCGAAATGGACAACGGATCGATTTCGATCCATTCGCCGTCTTTCCAGTATTTGCCGCGCTGGGTCACCTCGCGGAGATTGATCTCCGGATTGAAGTTCGTAGCGAACGCCTTGCCGTGGCTGCCGGCGTTGCAGTCGATGATGTCGATCGTGTGGATCTCGTCATAAAGGTTCTCCTGCGCGTACGAGCAGAAGACGTTTGTGACGCCGGGATCAAAGCCGCAGCCGAGAACGGCCATCAGCCCCTTGGCCTTGAACTTGTCGTTATACGGCCACTGATATTTGTAGGTGAATTTCGCCTCGTCGCGCGGCTCATAGTTCGCCGTGTCCATGTAGTGGACACCCGCCTCCAGGCACGCGTCCATGATCGCGAGATCCTGATAGGGAAGCGCCATGTTGATCACGAGGTCGGGCTTGACCTTGTTCAGCAGCGCGACCGTGTCGGCGACGTTGTCGGCGTCGAGCTGCGAGATCTCGATCGGCGTCTTGCACTCCGCCTGGACTTTCTTGCAGCTTTCGATGCGGCGCGAGGCGAGATGGATTTTCTTGAACACATCGCGGTTCATCGCGCATTTCTTCGCAACGACCGAGCCTGCGGCGCCTGCCCCGATGATAAGTACGTTGTCCAACGAACGCTCCCAGAAAAGAAATGCCGGTGACGCCGGCTCCAGCAAGCGCGATTGAGGTGCGCCGGTGGCCCGAGATAGGGCAGGCGGGGCAATAATTCAATACTTACTAGAACTTGCCCTTTCCGTCCCACGGGAAGGCCAAGCAAATGCTGTATAATACGGATTTATGACAAACCCGGCGCCTCGTTCCAGACCGGTCTGGAGTTGGAGCAAGGCTCGCTGGCCGCGGCATCCCGGCGCGTCCGGGCCATGCCTAGTCGCAACGATGTGACATCACCTTGAAGCTCTGTTTCGCCGCTCCCGGGACTTTCCGGAAAGCTTGCCACCTTTGGCCTCGGCCACGACCCATAACGGCTCACCTGTTTGGGGCTGGCTGTCGCGCTTGACGCTGACATTGCGATGATCGCCATGTGCAGGATCGCCGACACGTTTCGGCAATGCCCGCAGCAGTCTTTATAGGCGGCACCATGCATGTCGGATTGTGGCCGTGCCGATGATTATTTGGAAGTGACACCCAGCATTGCAATGAGTGAGGAGCAGAAGATTTTAGCTCGCAAAAACTCACGCCAGAGATTTGCCCGCGCGGCCTAACCATGCACTTTCCATCGAAACGAGAACGGCCCAAAAGCGTATCGGAAATCTCAGCTAACAGAGGCAATTTCAATCTAACAGAAAAATTGAATTCTCGGATTTTTGCATAATCGCTTTTGCGTAACAGGCAATTTGCCATCCTGCAGTTTTGGCCGGTTCCGTATTGATCCGCACGCTGCACGCATAACAATCCTTCGACGGATTGATTCACGGGATGGTGATCATGAGGATATCTCGCGCGCTCGGAAGCATCGTGTGCAGCGGTGCAGCCTTGCTGGCCTTCATGTCATCTGCAGCGGCCAACGACGTGGGAGGCAATTGCTGCGCCGATCTCGAGGAGCGCATTGCAGAGCTCGAAGCGACCACGGCGCGCAAAGGCAATCGGAAAGTCAGCCTGACGATCTCGGGCTGGGTCAACGAAAACGTCATCATGTGGGATGATGGCACGGAGCAAAACGCCTACGTCGGCACCAACTCCGTTGAGCAGTCGCGTTTCAGGTTCGTTGGAGAGGCAAAGATCACGTCCGACTGGTCGGCCGGTTACACCCTGGAAATCGGCACGCAAGGCCATCCGTCAAATCAATGGAACCAGAATTCACCTGCTTCATCGAGCGCCAACCCCAATAACCAGGATAATCAGGTTCTCGTCCGCAAAAGCTTCTGGTTCGTCAGGAGCAAGGATTGGGGCCAGGTTGCTATCGGCCAGAATGGCACCGCAACATATCACCTCCTCGATGATGCCGATTTCACTTTGACTCGTAACGTCGACGACGCTGAAGGACCAGCGATCTACCTGTCGCAATTTCAGCTGAGGGCCAACGGCTTGCCCTTGGGCACGAACAGATGGACCGACATTCTGCGTGGCTTCAACAATTCCACGCCTGGCGATAGCGGCCGCCGCAATGTCGTTCGCTACGACTCCCCGACCATCGCGAACTTCACCGGCACCGCCGCATGGGGCGAGGACGATCTTTGGGATGTGGCCCTTGTGTACAAAAACGAAATTGGCGATTTCAGTGTCCTCGCGCGGGTGGGCTATGGTCAGAGCAACGACCCGGGCACCCAGTTTGGCAACTCCCTAGGCACGTACGTCGTGGGTGGAACTGCCTGCATATCGTCGAGCACGACCAGTGCATCCTCGCTGCCTCCACCTAATCAAAATTCTCACCAGGGCTTCGAATGCAGTTGGGGCGGCGCCGCCGCCACGATCATGCATACACCTACTGGAATCTTCGTGTATGGCGGTTGGGGTAAGCAGCACATCGAGACCGGCAACCCGGCGACGAACTCGCTGCTCGTCGAGCCTGACAGCCAGACATGGTTCATCCAGCCTGGCATCGAGTACAAGTGGATTCCGCTAGGCAAAACCAACATCTTCGGCATGTACCGTCACGATGATCCCGGCTCCAATCCCGGCAGGAGCGTTTCAGCGAGCGTCAATTTTTGGCATGGCGGCATCATCCAATATATCGACGCCGCTGAAATGAGCCTTTACGCCGTCTATGGGCACGCAGATGGCGACGTTATCGGCAGCGCCGGAACCGCGGCCAACGGAATTCCTGCCGGAAGAACATCTCTCGACGCGTTCCAGGAAGTCATCGTCGGCGCGAAAATCAATTTCTGAAGAGCACGGGACGCCCGCCGCCGCTCACTTTTTAACGTCGATCCAGACAAAGCCGTCGCGGTTCGGCATGCGCACGGCGCTCAGCGCTGCGGCATTCATCTCTTGGCTCTCTGGAATGATGCCGTTCGCGAAAAGCAAGTAGGCCGTCACCGCATACGTCTCGTCGGCGGAAAGCGAGCCGGGCGCTGCGGGCGGCATGCTGCGCCGGACGAAGTCGAAGATTGTCGGCGCGAATGGCCAGTAGGATCCGATAGCCTTGCTCGGATTGTCGGCCGATGGCGGCTTCGGTTCGTTGACGAGTTCTTCGGCTGTACCGCCTTCGCCGCGAACGCCATGGCAGCTCGCGCACTGCTGCGCGTAGATGATGCGGCCGTCTCTCGCTGTGCCACGCCCAGGTGGCAGCCCGCGCCCATCGGCGAAGATCGTCCGATCCCATTTCGCGACCTCGCCCGCGCTAAGCGGTGTCCCAAGGCGGGGAGCTTGGATAGCGGTATCGGCCGCAAGCGAGCCGGCAGCCAGCGTCACCCCGACAATGCTAATAGCAACTGTGGTGCCTCTAGGCATAGACATGGCTGATCGTACCATCTTCATCGACTGCCCAGCAGACAATGCCATTGAAGTGGAAGTAGCCCTCGCGCCCGCGCTCAGAGACCAGCACATCGCGTTCGGGCTGAACGTATCCGGTCTCGTCCGTCGCCCGGCTCTTGAGAAGCGCCGGCTTGCCGTCCCACTTCCACGCCGATCGAAACCGCGTGAAGCACTGCGACAGCACGGGCTCCTGCAGATGCGCTTCCGCCCACGATTTGCCGCCGTCTGCGGAAACGTCGACCTTGGCGATTCTTCCCCGTCCACTCCACGCGAGGCCACGAATTTCATAAACGTTCGCGCCATTCATTTTTTGGCCGGGCGAGGGCGACGTGATCAGTGATTTCGCGTCCATGACAAACGTGAACATGCGCGCTTTGCCGGACGGGAGAAGCTCGGTGTATTTCGCAGTCTCGTTGCGCGTCATTGCGGGAGCGTCAGTGACGTGCAGCCGCCTCAGCCATTTGACGTGCGTGATGCCTTCCCAGCCGGGCACGATGAGGCGCAGGGGATAGCCGTTCTCCGGCCGGACGCGCTCACCGTTTTCATAGAGCGCGACGAACGCATCCTCCTTCAGCTTCGCAAGCGGCAGGCTGACGTTGAGAAGGCCTGCATCTGCCCCTTCGGCAATCACCCAGGAAGCCTTCCCATCGACGCCTGCTTCATCGAGCAGGATGGACAGCGGCACGCCGGTCCATTCCGAGCAGGAAACGAGACCATGGAAGTCACCGACCGGCCGCTGTATCGGTTCCTCATGCCAGCCGGCATTGCTGTTGCCGCCGCATTCGATGAAGAGAAAGCGGGAGATCATTGGATAGCGAAGCAGGTCTGAGACCGTGAACTCCAGCGGCTGCTGAACGAGCCCGTGAATGACCAGCCGGTGCACATTGGGATCGATGTCGGGCACGCCATCATGATGGCGCTCGAAGTGGAGCCCGCTCGGCGTAACGATGCCTTCCAGCTCCTGCAAAGGCGTCCAGGAGACGCCATCGCCCGCAGGCGAGCGATTGCCCCCGGTGTTCCGAACGACACGCTTCTCGTAGCGCGAAGGGGTACCGTATCCGCTAAAAGGGAGTCCGGTCTGATGGAGCCAGGAGGGATCCGCAGGATCCTCAGTATGGGGCCGCGGGGCGTCCTCAGCCCGCAACGACGTTGCCGTCTGCGCCACCGCCAGAACGAGACCGCCGCCAAGAAAAAGGCGGCGATGCAAAAGCCCGCCGCCCGCGACTGGTATCAAATCGTCGTCTGTCAGCTTGCCGGCCATGCGGCCGTTCCCGCTGCCGCGGCGTCAGGATTGCCCCGGCGTCGAGCTGCCCTTGAACTCATTGCCTTTGGTGTCTTCAGCCATGACGCTCATCACATCTGCTGGATTACCTTGATAGGTGAAGCGGAAGTTCGGGTTTTCGCTGATCGAGATGCCGCCGGTCATCGTGAAGATGGTTTTGCCGCCGGTCGTCACGGCCACCTTTTCTACGAAGTGCGGCGGGATATAGAGACCCGTCAGCTGATCCTGTTGCAGGCCCGAATTGTTGGGATGCCGGATCATGACTTGCGCTTCCTGCAACGCGGCGTTCTCGGGATCCTTGAACGCGGTCGTTACCTTCATCTTGCCCAGGGTCTTGGCCGCTTCCTCAGGATCCTTGCCGGCAGGCGCCGAGCAGCCGCCCGAAGCCTTCACGAACTTCGTCGTCATGAAGAGCCGGCCGTCGTTCGTTTCGGCGATGGCGCGAACGTTCGAATATTGATCGATGCGAACCCGCGTGGCCAACACGCGCTCTCCGCTGCCCGCGGCTTCGCCGTAGTTGAAAGTCGCGACGACAGGCGAGGGGTTCTTATCGATCACAAGCGTCAGGGATTTCACATCCTTGGCGAATTCGGCTGGCAGGCGGACCGTCAGCGGAACGGTCGCTGCGTCTTCTGCGCGATAGGGCGCCTCGAGCGTCACCTTCCCGGCGCCATCCGCGACAACCCGAGTGCCGAAAACGTCGCGCCGGAGGCTATCCCACATCGCGTCCGTGTCGTCGGCCCGCGCGCCGGAGTAAACAGCCATCAGGCCGAGAACGGCTGCTATTCCGGCGGCGAAACCCGATCGAATAAAGCTGCTGCGCATCGTTTCCTCGCTTGCCGCGATAAGGCGGTCTCAAGGGCGTTCAAAACGTTCAACCCAAACAAAATACTACAGGAATGTCGGGCCGAGGTCATCAATGTTGCACACGCAGCGTTGCAAACGCCGACGGCTTCAACAGCAGGGCGTTTGCAACGTGATAGGAGGATTCTTGAGAAAAATCAGGCGACTGCGGTTCGGTTCAGCCAAGCCCGCCAGCCACCGAATTCGGTGATGTCCTCAGCGCCGGCGAGCGCGTGGCTCTCGCACAGGAAGCCTTTGACCTGCCTGCCATCGTCGAGGGTGAGCGTGCCGATCCCGAGAGGCGCTGGGATGAGGGCCACGAACGAGCCGAAGGCGGCTTCGCTCATCTCCCAGATTTCCACCTCGATTTTGCCCGGCCCGGTGCCTTCGAAAACGAGCCCCGGCTTCGGCGGTGTCGTTCCCGGCAAGGCGTAAAGGTGGTAGCCTTCAGCCGTACGGGCAGTCTCCAGATAGACGGCGTTGCGTTCGGTCAACTGGCCATTGAGCGGCTGCCCCCGCAGATGCGCGCCGACCACAGCAACCTGAACTGCCGGCTTCTTAAGGGGCTTCGCTGCCGCGGGAGCGGTTTGCGCCAACGCGGTTTCTGTCCCACCGAGCTTGGCGCCTTCGAGCGCGCGGTGAAGGACGTCCCCTAACGCGGCGAGCTTCCCGTCTTCAAACGCGCGCCCGATCAAGGTCACGCCAAAGGGAATGACATCCGCGCGGAAACCGGCAGGCACGGCGAGCGCTGACAGGTCGAGCAGATTGACGAAGTTCGTATAGGCGCCGAGGTTGGAATTGAGCTGAATGGGATCAGCGAGCATATCCGCGATCGTGTAGGTCGTGCCGGCCGTCGGCAGCACCATCACGTCCATGCGTTTCCATTCAGCCTCTGCCGCGCGGCGGAACTCTTCCAGGCGATAGAAGCTCTCGAATGCAGCAAGCGCCGTCTTGTCCTTACCGCCGCGCAGGATTGCGCCGACGACCGGATTGAGATCCTCATCCTTCAGATCGTCCGCCGCGAACAACCGTTCGGCGACCCACGGGCCGTCATAAAGCATCGCGGCCGTATCGCGGAAAGGCGCAAAGTTGAATGGCGTGATTTCGAAGCCGAGCGCCGCGAGACGATCGATCGTCTGATGATAAAGCCGCTGGTACTCGCTATCACCGAAGAACGACAGGGGTGCATTGGGAATGCCGACGCGCAGCGGCCGCGCGAACTCCTGAACCGCGAAGGGCGGCGCATCCGGCCGCGCGTAGCAGTCGTCCTTATCGAAAGCGGCGGCTGTTTCTGCAACCTTTGCAGCATCGCCGACGGTCAGCGCGAAGATCGAAACCGCGTCCTGGCTCTTGCACGCCGGCACGACGCCACGCGTCGAGATCATGCCCTTTGTCGGCTTCAGGCCAACGATGTTGTTGAACCCCGCCGGTACGCGTCCAGAACCAGCCGTATCCGTGCCAAGCGAGAACGAGACGAGCCCCGCCGCAACGACGACGGCCGAGCCCGAGCTCGATCCACCCGAGATGTAGTCCGCGTTGAAGACGTTCGCGGGAATGCCATAGGGCGAGCGGGTACCGTTCAAACCCGTCGCAAACTGATCGAGGTTCGTCTTGCCGATGAGGATCGCGCCTGCAGCCTCAAGCCGCTCGACGACCGTCGCCGAACGCTCTGGCGTATAAGCGAATGCCGGGCACGCGCACGTCGTCGGCAGGCCGGCGACGTCGATGTTGTCCTTCACGGCAAACGGAATGCCGTACAGCGGACCGCGCGACGCGCGCCGTACGCTCTCCAGAACGTCCGCCTTGTCGCGCAATGCGATCCAGTCGGGCGCAACGCCCTTGCCTGCGATCCGCGCGAAGACTTCCTCGATAACGGCTTCTGGCGTGATCTTTCCTTGCTCGTAGAGCGCGGAGAGATGGGCAATGTCGAGCGATAAGGTCACGCAGTTGCCTCCGCATGTTCTTTCAAAATGACAAGCGCTTGGCCCAGTGCCACAGGCCGGCCCTCAGCGCACCGCAACTCATGGACGATACCGCTTTGCGGTGCTGTCACGGCCATCTCCATCTTCATGGACTCGACGATAATCAGCGTCTCGCCTTCAGCAACCCGCGCTCCGGGCTCAACGAGGATCTTCCAGACGCTGCCCGGGACCGGGCTTTCGACAGCTGTCGCTCCCGGCGGCAGCGCCGCACTGGCATCGTCATCGTTGCCGGCTTCCGATGCGCTCGCAGCACCTTCCTGATCGACCTGCTGCCAGCGCGCCCGCTCAGCCTCGAATGCCGCCTGCTGACGGGTCTTGAACGCGCTGATCGTATCCGCGTTCGCTCTGAGAAATGCCTGATAATCCTTGAGGCGGAACGTTGTCTCCTCAATTTTGACGCCGCCCTGTCCTTCGAGGAACCCGTCGCGAAACTCCAGCAACGCTTCGCTCGAGACCGGATAGAACCTGATCTGGTCGAAGAACCGCAGAAGCCACGGCGAGCCCTTTTTGAAGGCTTCCGTTGTCCGGTACGTGTTCCAGACTTGGCACGTGCGCCCGAAGAGCTGATAGCCGCCCGGACCTTCCATGCCGTAGATGCACATGTAAGCGCCGCCAATGCCGACGACGTTATCTGGCGTCCACGTGCGCGCCGGATTGTACTTCGTCGTCACGAGCCGGTGACGAGGATCAACAGGCGTCGCCACCGGCGCGCCGAGATAGACGTCGCCGAGGCCGAGCACGAGATAGGTCGCGTCGAACACGATCCGCAGCACATCCTCGATGGAATCGAGACCGTTGATGCGCCGGATGAACTCGATGTTCGAAGGACACCACGGCGCGTCGGGTCTGACGCCCTGCATGTACTTGTCGATCGTCTTCTGCACCGCTGCATCGTTCCACGACAATGGCAGATGCACGATGCGCGAGGGCACCTCGATGTCGCTCAGGTCGCCGAGCGTGTCTTCGATCTGCGCCAACTCGGTGATGAGATCTTCAAGAGGCAGCACCGTGCTGTCGTAATGGACTTGGAGCGAGCGGATGCCGGGCGTGAGATCGATGATGCCGGCAAGCTTGCGGGCTTCGAGTGCCGCCATCAGCGCATGCGCGCGGAAGCGCAAGTTGAAGTCGAGGACGATCGGGCCGTACTCGATGAGCATGTAGGCATCGCCTGCGCGGCGGTAGACGACGCGAGGCTTGTCGCCGGATTCCTCGCGGCCGCCGACGATGCAGTCGTCCGCGCCCCACTTGGCGTGCGGGAACGAAGGCGCTGCGATCGGCTGCAGCGTCGCGACTTCCGCTTTCTGCTTTGCGAGCAGTGCGGCCGCATCAGCAGGTGTCAGCCGTTTGAAGCGAACCTTGTCGCCCGGCCGCAGCTGACCCATCTTCCACAGTTCCGCCTGCACGATGGTCGCCGGACAGACGAAGCCGCCGAGTGAGGGACCATCCGGACCGAGAATGACGGGCATATCGCCGGTGAAATCGATCGTTCCGATCGCATAGGCGTTGTCGTGAATGTTGCTCGGATGCAGCCCGGCCTCGCCGCCGTCCGTGCGCGCCCAAACGGGCTTCGGTCCGATCAGGCGTATGCCCGTCGGGTTCGAATTGTAATGAACCTCCCAGTCGCACGAGAAGAACGTGTCGATATATTCCGGCGCGAAGAAATCGGGCGCGCCATGCGGACCATAGAGAACGCCGATCTCCCACGTGTGGACGAGGGAAGGCTTGAGCTCATCGGGCAGGCGAGCGGAAGGAAAGCTCGTCGCCTCGCGGCCGATGTGCAGCACGTCACCCGTCATCAGCACGCGCCCGCCGTGACCGCCGAACTTGCCAAGGGTGAACGTCGATTTGCTGCCGAGATACGAGGGGACGTCGATGCCGCCGCGCACAGCGATGTAGGCGCGCACGCCAGGGCCTTTGACGCCGCCAATCTTCAGCACTTGGCCCGCTCTGACCTGAATGGCTTGCCAGTAGCTGACAGGCTCCCCGTCGAGCGTCGCCGCCAACTCCGCGCCGGCAAGGCAGATCACGGCATCGGTGTTGAACTTGAGCGAAGGCCCCGCGAGCGTCGTCTCGATGCCCGCAGCGCCTTCATCATTGCCGACGATGCGATTGGCGAGGCGGAACGACAGCGCGTCCATGGGCCCGGAGGGCGGAACGCCAACGGCCCAATAGCCAACGCGGCCCGGCCAGTCCTGGATCGTCGTCTGCGTGCCAGGCGATAGAACCTCGATCGTGTCGGCTTTGTACGCGAATGTTTGCAGCGTCCGCGTCAGCACGTCGCCGTTCGCAAAGACTTCAGATCCTGCGAGCTGCCGCAGATAATCGAGATTGGTCTCGAGCCCGCCGATGCGCGTATCCGCAAGCGCCCGCGAGAGCCGAGCCAGTGCATCCTTGCGTGACGAGCCCTTGACGATGATCTTCGCGATCATCGGATCGTAGAAGGGTGAAACCTCCGATCCGCCTTGCACCCACGTTTCGATGCGCGCGCCCGAGGGCCACGAAACCTCCGTCAGCCGGCCCGAGCTTGGCCGGAAATCGCGGCCAGGATCTTCCGCATAAAGCCGGACTTGGATCGACGCGCCCTGCGGCACGATCTTCGATTGATCGAGCGGCGGCAATTCACCCGCTGCCTGGCGCACCATCCATTCGACGAGGTCGGCGCCGACGACTTCTTCCGTGACGCCGTGCTCGACCTGCAGACGCGTGTTGACCTCGAGGAAATAGAACTCGTTGGTCTCGGCGTCGTAGAGATATTCGACAGTGCCGGCGCTTTCGTAATTGACGGACTGTCCGAGACGCCGCGCCGTTTCCCAAAGTGCTGCGCGTGTAGCCTCCGGGAGATTGGGTGCCGGCGTCTCCTCGATGACTTTCTGGTTGCGCCGCTGGGCCGAGCAATCGCGCTCGCCGAGCGAGACGACATTGCCCCGGCCGTCGCCGAAGATCTGCACCTCGATATGGCGGCCGCGCGCGACATACTTCTCGATGAAGATGCCCGCGTCCTTGAAGTTGTTGCGCGCCAGACGCTCGACGCGCTCGAACATCGGTCCCATCTCGTCCGCCGAGGAGACGAGCTGCAAGCCGATGCCGCCGCCGCCCGCCGTGCTCTTGATCATCACCGGGTAACCGATGCGCTGAGCCTCGCTCTTCGCATGCTCCACATCGCGGATGAGACCCGAGCCCGGCGCGAGTGGGACGCCCGCTTCAAGGGCGAGTTCACGCGCCTTGTGCTTCAGGCCGAACGCACGCATGTGCTGAGCTTTCGGACCGATGAAGGCGATGCCCGCCGCTTCGCAGGCTTCCGCGAAATCCGGATTTTCCGACAGGAAGCCGTAGCCCGGATGGATGGCCTCAGCGCCAGTGGCCTTCGCCGCCTCTAAGATCGCCTCGAACTTCAGATAGCTCTCAGCGGCAGGTGAGGGGCCGATGGCGACCGCCTCGCCAGCCTGCATCACGTGCATCGAATGCCGGTCGGCTTCCGAATAAACGGCAACGCTCGCAATGCCCATGCGATCGAGCGTTCGAATGATGCGGCACGCGATGGCGCCACGATTGGCAATCAAGACCTTGCGAAACATCAGTGTCAGACCCCTTCGCCCCAGATGAGTGCCTCGATGGGCGTTGGGTTGTAAGCGTTGCAGGGATTGTTGAGCTGCGGGCAGTTCGAGATGAGCACGATGACGTTCATGTGCGCCGTCATCTCGACGTATTTACCGGGCGCCGACAGGCCATCCTCGAACGTCAATCCGCCATCAGGCGTCACCGGCACATTCATGAAGAAGTTGATGTTGTGCCCGATGTCGCGCTTCGAAAGCCCGTATTGCTCGTTCTCGGCGATCGCGAGCAGGTAGCTGTCGCGGCACGCGTGCATCGACTTCTTCTCGAGCGCGTAGCGAACCGTGTTGCTCTCGGTCGCGCACGCGCCGCCAAGCGTATCGTGGCGCCCGACCGTGTCGGCCGTGATCGTCAGCATCGGACGGCAGATATCGGACATCAGCACTGTGCCCGCAGTCAGATAGATGTTGCCCTGTTCACGGATCGTGTCGGAAGCCGAGTAGCGCTCGGCCGGATCGTCGGCATTGAAGAACAGCGTGTCAGCCGCCTGGTTGCCTTCAAGGTCGAGGAGGCGCAGCGTCTGGCCCTTCTGGACGACATGCATCCAATAGGTGCCGGCGGGAATGACATGGCGATAGATCGCGTCGGCCTCGCGGAGGGTGCTTTCCTTGATCATTGGTGGTGATCTCCACAGCAGCCGGCCAGGAAGATGCGGTTGTTTTCGAAACCGCGCGCATTCTCCGGCGCCGAAAGGCGGGCAGGGTCATCGAGCGCCGCGGGAGGTCCCTCCAGGATCTCGAACTGCGCGGGCTTCCTTGGATAGGTGTTGGCAAAATTGAGCGGGTGCGGGCACGTGTGAAAGAGAACGAGCGTGTCCATCTCGAACCGGAGTTCGACCTGCGCGCCGGCCTTCGCGGCGGACGTGTCGAGCGACATCGCCCCATCAGCGGCGACAGCCACCTTGCTGAACCAGTTGACGTTCGCGGCGAGGTCGCGGCGCGTCAGGCCATACTTCGCGCCTTCGACGAGAAAGCTGTCGTGGCCGTTCTGCTGCCAGTCGTTGCGGGCAGCCTGATAGCTCTTCTCGCCCCACTTGCGCGCGACGATCGCCTTTGTCGTATTGCCCGAAACCGTGTCGTGCCAGCCGAAGCTGTCCGACACGATCGAGCAGAAGATGCGGCCCATGTCGGAATAGAGACAATGGCCCGCCGTGAGTTTGAAGGTGTGCTGACACTTGAGCGTGTCGGGCGCGTTGTAGCGCTCGAGCAGGTTTTGCGGATTGTAGAACAGCATGCCGATATTCGCGCCGCCCTCGACGTCCGTCAGACGCAGCCGCGTATTGCGGCGCATGAGCAGCGACCAGTGCTTACCGCCTGGCAGCGTATCGCTGTAGATCAGGTTTTCCATTCTCCACTCCCCACGCGAGATGCGTCCCTGGCAGACGCGGCTTGCGCGTTAGTCCGGGCCGTCCCGGGTTCGTGAATACCCGCCGAGGGTCGTCCCTCGGGGTAAGCTCGTGGTTCAAGACTGCGGAGCTGCATGCCCGTTAGGCTTGTGAACTCCTGGGCTTCCGGCAACTTTCTTCGGCCACACCTCGATGTCCCTTGTGATCGTAGCGCCCTTTGAAAGTTCCTGAGCGCTAGAAGGCGGCGTTGGAATGTCGGCCGATAGTCTTGCGCCGTAACGCTCGAGCTCCTCCGGCCTGTTGCGGGGCCGCTCGAAAGCGATGACGCGCGTGCCGAGTTCGAAGGCTTCGCTGAGGTCGTGCGTGACCATCACGACCGTCAGGGACGATTCATTCCAGATGCGGCGCATGAGAACGTGGATCTCCGACCGAATGCCGGGATCGAGCGCGCCGAAAGGTTCATCCAGCAGCAGCACCTTCGGACGTCGCATCAACGCTTGCGCCAACGCGAGCCGCTGCTGCATGCCGCCCGAGAGCGCCGCCGGATATTTCGCCTCGTGCCCGGTGAGGCCCACAGCTGAGAGAAGCTCGCGCGCTTCTTCCTCGGCCTGCCGGCGCGCACGTCCAAACAGACGGCCGAATGCGCGCGACTTCTCGAACTCGCGGCCGATGACGACGTTGCCGAGGACAGTCAGATGCGGAAAGACGGAATAGCGCTGAAAGACGACGCCGCGGTCCGCATCGGGTTCGGGCTTGAGCGGAACACCATCCACGATGATCTTCCCGCGCGTCGGCCGCTCCTCGCCGAGCAGCATGCGCAAAAACGTGGTCTTCCCACATCCAGATGGGCCGACGAGGGCGACGAACGAGCGCTCGGCGATCTCGAGATTGATCTGCTCGAGGACGATGTGATCGCCGTACTCTTTCCAGACTTTGTCGAAGACGATGGCGCTCATGCGGTCCTCGCTTCGGCAAACCAGGGGAACGCCTTCCGCTGCAGCAGCCGCAGGCTGAGATCCATGAGGAAGGCGAGCAGCGTGATCCAAATGACGTAGGGCAGGATGACATCCATCGAAAGATAGCGGCGCACGAGGAAGATGCGGTAGCCGAGGCCAGAGTCCGCCGCGATCGCCTCGGCGGCAATGAGAAACAGCCACGCCGGACCGATCTCGAACCGTACGGAATCGATCAAGCGCGGTAGAATTTGAGGTAGCACGATCCTGAGCGCGATCTGTGGCGTCGACGCACCAAGCGTCTGCGCCTTGATGAGCTGTTCGCGCGGAATGTCCGTCACACGCAGCGCGATGTCCCGAATGAGCTTCAGCGATGTGCCGACCACGATGAGCGTGATCTTTGAGGCTTCGCCAAGGCCCATGACGATGAAGAGAATGGGAAGCAAGGCGAGCGGCGGCACCATCGATAAGACCGACACCACCGGCCCGAGCGTCGCGCCCATGACCGGCAGCAGTCCGACAACGATGCCGAGAACGAGAGCGATGGCTGTCGAAATCCCAAGCCCGATGATGAGACGCGTCAGGCTCGAGTAGGTATCCTGCCAGAGGAGATAATTCCCCGTGCGCGTGTCGGGCTTGAAGGCGTAGGCGTCGATGGCTTCACCCATCTTGGCGAACGAAGGAAGAAGCTTGTCGTTCGGGTTCTCGCTGAGCCGGATATCGGAAGCGATGATGTAGGTGAGGAGAAGCAGTGCAAATGGCAGGAGGGCGAGAGCAAGGCGCCAGGATCTTCCCGGGCGGTAGTTTATAGCGCGCATTCAATCGCCTTCCTTGAGAGCCTAGTAGAAACGTTGCCTGTTAGAGCTTACCGTCAGCCGCTTCTTTCATGTACGTGGCATCATAGCGAAACTTGACGTTTCCTTTGTCGCCGAAGACCGACTTGTCTGGAAACTCGACGCCAATCGCGCCTGCTGATTTCGCATCCTTGCCGAGAAGCGACTTGTCGAAGAGAAACTTCGAGACGCGTTCCGTCGTCGTCTTCAAATCCGGGCCAGTGGTGAACGCCACGGCTTCTTTGGGATCCGAGAAAAGCTTTGTCGTCGCGAGCTGCTCATCGAAGCCTTTGAGATCTGTACCCGAAGCTTTGGCCATCGCTTCTTTGGAAGCCGTGCCATCCTTCATCGTCGCCAGCGTTTCGTACCAAATGCCGGCAAGCGCCTTTGCGAACTTCGGATTGTCTTTGATCACATCGGTGTTGGCGACCATGAGATCGATGATCTCACCAGGGATCTGCGAGCTGTCGAACACCTTCTTCGCATCTGGAGATTCAAGGATCGTCGAGAGGATCGGCTTCCACGTCACCACAGAGGTAACGTCCGGGGTCTTGTAGGCAGCCGCCATATCGGCATCGGACGTATTGACGACCTTGAGGTCTTTCTCCGCCAGACCCACGGTTTCGAGAGCACGCGCGAGCAGGTAATGCGAAACCGAGAACTCGACGAGGTTGACGGTCTGGCCCTTGATGTCGGCGAGCTTGTCTTTGTCCTTTAGAACGATGGCATCGTTGCCATTGGAGAAGTCACCGACGATGATGGCCGTCGTGTCGACGCCGCCGGCTGCCGGGATGGAAAGGGCGTCCATGTTGGTCACGCTGACCGCGTCGAACGCGCCGGCCGTATATTGGTTGATCGATTCAACGTAATCGTTGAACTGCTTGACCTCGATGTTGATGCCGTACTTGTCCGCCCACTTTTTCACGATGCCGGAATCGGCGGCATAACCCCAGGGCATCCAGCCGACGTAGATCGACCAGCCGACTTTGAAGTCCTTCTTCTCGGCGGCTTGTGCAGACGACAGGGCGAACCCTGTCACAGCCGCAAGACCAATAGTGGCCTTCAGAATTTGCTTGACGGTAGAGCGCATCGCCAACCCCTGTCCCTTTGCTGACCACAGTATCGGCCGCAAGAGCTTCAAATCAGGAGCGGAGGACCTCGATTGAGCGCGTTAGGGGTGCGCGGAAGGAGGCCTGTCCGTTCGAGCGCCGAAGCATCTCGCGGTGTAGGTCTCCCGGGCTTTTATCCCGCCGTGGCTCCGCCGCGCGCCAACGCGAGGCGGGAGTGCCTCTCTCGGACCAGACGCTGCGAAGCCGGAACCCTAGAGGCGTTATGCATGATGCATTGCACGCGCCATGCCAAATGCTCTACGTGACAAATGGCGGGGCCTTTAGATCACCTGTGGACACCGCAGTGCCAGCTGCTTGTGCTGAACGCCTAGAACTCAGGCAGCCTTCGGCCGCGATGCGAGAAGCCCGCGCAGCATTCCGACGACGCGCAACGCCGGTCCTTTTCCGCCGCACTGAATGCTGATGCGCGCGCCTTCGAAAAGAAGAAAGACTTCATCGGCGAGAAGATCAGGGTCGCGATATTGAGCAGCGCGGAAGAGCCCCACGAGCCTGTCGTGCTTGCGCTGCTTATAGGCTTCGATGACGGCGCGAGCCGGATGAGTGGCCTCGAGTTCCACCGCCGCGTTCGCCAGCGCGCACCCGCGCTCTCTCTTGTTCGTCAAAACGTCTTCAACGAAGTCGACCCAGGCGGCGATTTGCCTTTGAGGGCAGTCGGTATTCTCGGCGAGAATGCGATCGAGGACTTCATCACCCTCGTTGGCAAGCTGCTGGGCGTAGGCCACGATCAGATCGTCCTTCGATCTGAAATGCCGGTACAGCGTCATTTTGTTTGTGGAAGCGGTCTCGGCGATCGCCTCGACGCCGACGGCGTGAATGCCATGCCGGTAGAAGAGGTCGCGTGCCGCGAGCAGAATTCGCTCTCGTGGCGTCCTGTCGATAGGCGCACCCTCTGCAACCGCTGCTAATCCAACCGCACTGCGCAAATGTTTCCCCCGCGCAGCGCCAATGCGCTCTTGACGAGAATGTTACCGATCGGTAGCACTAGTGTTACCGGTCGGTAAGGCTAACATGACTCTGTCAATCCTGTCATTCGGTACTTGCGGCTTCGATCCAGCAGCATAGATGGACCGGAGAATTGACGCGGTGAGCGGAATTATCATTCGCCGCGATTAAACGTTAGGGATTCGGCCGCGCACAGAGCGTCGATCCTCAATATTTTAAATTACGTCGGAGATAGAACCCGTGCTCGAACGGTCCGCCTCATACGCTGCTGTTTTGCTTGCTTTGTCGATGGGTCTCTCCGCATGCAGTGAGGAGAAGTCGGCGGCCCAATCGGCTGCGCCGCCCCCGCCGCAGGTGACGGTGGCGAAGCCGACGAAGAAAGTCGTTGCGGATTATGACGAGTACGTCGGCCGCTTTGTGGCGGTCGATTCGGTGGAAGTCCGAGCCCGGGTCTCGGGCTATCTCGAGAAGATCCACTTTACCGACGGTCAACTGGTCAAGGTCGGCGACCCGCTCTTTACGATTGACCGCCGTCCGTTTCAGGCGGCGCTTGACCAAGCGAACGCTTCGATCGCGCAGGCGGAAGCCAATGTCGCGTTCGCCCAGTCGGATCTTCAGCGCGGCGAAAGCCTCGTGCGCGGCACGACGATCACCCAGCAGTCGCTCGACCAGCGCCTCCAGGCCAAGCGCGTCGCAGAAGCTAATCTGACGGCGCAGCAGGCCGCATCGCGCCAGATGGCGCTCGATCTCAACTTCACAGAGCTGTCGGCCCCGATTGCCGGCCGCATCGGTGACCGGCGCGTTTCAGTCGGCAACCTTGTCACCGGCGGAACGGCCGGGAACACGACGCTGCTGGCAACGATCGTGTCGGTTGATCCGATCCGCTTCGAATTCACGATGGATGAGGCGTCCTACCTTCGCTACGTCAAGGCGGCCTCGTCATCTAAGGGGGCCCAGGGGACGGACCGCGGGCTCGGCATGTCAGCCCAGTTGAAGCTGATCGATGAAAAAGACTTTGCCCGCGAGGGCAAGATAGACTTCGTCGACAACGCGATCGACCAGTCGTCGGGCACGATCCGTGGCCGCGCCGAATTCAAGAATCCCGACGGCCGTTTGACGCCTGGCATGTTCGGCCGCATTCGGCTCGTGGCGTCTGAGCCAGCCGAAGCGCTTCTCGTTCCCGATACCGCCATCGGCACCGAGCAGGTGCGTAAGTTCGTCTATGCCATCGACGGCGACAATGTCGCAAAGCCAAAATACGTCACGCTTGGACCCGTGGTTGACGGCCTGCGTGTCATTACGGCGGGCCTTTCGCCCGATGACACAGTCGTCGTGAATGGCCTCATGCGCATACGTCCCGGCGCGAAGGTCACGCCGCAGCAGGAATCTGCGGACGCCGCCAACCCGAAGGACCAGACGGTCCGGACCAACTAAGAACGGCCCGTCACAATGCGCATCTCGCACTTCTTTATCGACCGACCGATCTTTGCGGCCGTCATCTCGATCGTATTCGTGATCGTCGGGCTCGTCTCCGTCACGCGCCTGCCGATCGCGCAGTATCCCGAGATCGCGCCGCCGGTGGTGAACGTCACCGGCCAGTATCCCGGTGCCAGCGCCGAGGTCGTGGCCGCGACCGTCGCGACACCGCTCGAGCAGCAGATCAACGGCGTCGAGCATATGCTCTACATTTCGTCGAACTCGACGAACGACGGCCGTTTCTCGATCTCGGTCACCTTCGACATCGGCACCAACCTTGATATCGCGCAGGTTCAGGTTCAGAACCGCGTGGCCATCGCCCAGCCGCGGCTGCCGGCGGACGTGCGCAATATCGGCGTGACAGTCGCGAAGGCATCGCCCGACCTCATGATGGTCGTGCACTTGCTTTCGCCCGACAACTCGCGCGACACGCTCTTCATTTCGAACTACGCGAGCGTCAACATCGTCGATGCGCTGACCCGCGTGCAGGGTGTCGGCTCGATCACGGTCTTCGGCGGCCGCGATTATTCGATGCGCGTCTGGCTTGATCCCGACCGCCTGCAGTCGCTCGCGCTGACGGCAAGCGACGTCGTGACCGCCCTGCAAGGGCAAAACGTCCAGGTCGCGGCTGGCGTGCTCAACCAGCCGCCCGTCGACCAGCCCGGCGCCTTCCAGGTGACGGTGCAGACCCAGGGCCGGCTGATAGATCCCGATCAATTTGGAAATATCGTCGTCAAGCAGACCGGCAATGCCGTCGTGCGCGTGAAGGACGTCGCGCGCGTTGAACTGGCCGCTCTCGATTATGGCGTCAACTCGTATCTCGATAAGCAGGCGGCCGTCGGTCTCGGCATCTTCCAGCTGCCGGGCTCAAATGCCATCGAGACCGCGGAGAACATCAAGAATGCCATGGCGGAGATGGCGAAAAGCTTCCCGCCCGGGCTTGAATACACGATCGTATACAACCCGACTGACTTCATTCAGGAGTCGGTGAACGCGGTCGTTCACACCATTCTTGAAGCCGTCGTTCTGGTGGTCATCGTCGTTCTGCTCTTCCTGCAGACATGGCGCGCAGCGATCATTCCGATCGTGGCGATTCCGATCTCGCTCATCGGCACGTTCTTCTTGATGTCGTTGTTCGGCTTCTCGCTGAACAACCTGTCGCTCTTCGGCCTTGTGCTCGCCATCGGCATCGTCGTCGACGATGCGATCGTCGTCGTCGAAAACGTCGAACGCAACATGGCCAACGGCCTCAGTCCCAGAGAGGCCTCCTACCGGACCATGGAGGAGGTGGGCACGGCGCTTATCGCTATCGCGCTCGTTCTGAGCGCGGTGTTCGTGCCGTCGGCGTTCATCACCGGCATCTCCGGCCAGTTCTATCGCCAGTTCGCGCTGACGATTGCCGGCGCGACGGTGATTTCGCTGATCGTCTCTCTGACTCTGTCGCCCGCGCTCTGCGCGCTCCTCTTGAAGCCGCATACGACGCACGCACGCCACAGCCCGATCACGTGGCCGATCCGCGCTTTCTTCAGACTGTTCAACTGGAGCTTCGACCACCTGTCCAACGGCTATGGCTGGCTGGCTGGACGTGCCGTCCGTTTCGCCGTGCTGATGCTGGTGGTCTATGCGGGCCTCATTGCGTTCGGATTGAACGAATTCCGCAAGACGCCGGTCGGCTTCATTCCGGAGCAGGACGGCGGCTACCTGATCACGGTCTCGCAGCTGCCTTCGGCATCGTCTCTGGCTCGCACCAACGAGGTCAACAAGCGCATCGTTGAGCTGGCGCTCACGGTTCCGGGCGTCGCCCACGCCGTCAATATCGTTGGCTTCTCCGGCGCCACGCGCGTCAACGCGTCGAACTCGGGCGCAGTGTTCGTCACGCTGAAGCCCTTCGAAGAGCGCGCCAAAGATCCCAACATGTCGGCGAAAGCTATCCAAGGCGCGCTGCTGCAGAAGTTTTCTCAGATCCAGGAAGCCATGGTTCTTGTCGTGGCGCCGCCGCCCGTACGCGGCCTCGGCAGCTCTGGCGGCTTCCGTATGATGGTTGAGGACCGGTCGGGCGCGGGCCCGGCAGCATTGCAGAATGCCGTCAACGCCATGATGGGCAAGGCAGCCCAGACCCAAGGCGTGCGGCAGGTCTTCTCGCTGTTCGAGACGTCGACGCCTCAGCTCTATCTCGACATCGATCGCGTCAAGGCGCAGATGCTCGGCATCCGAGTTCCTGACGTCTTCACGGCTCTGCAGACGTATCTCGGGTCGATCTACGTCAACGACTTCAACCTGCTCGGCCGCACGTTCCGCGTGACTGCGCAGTCCGACGCCGAGTACCGCCTGACGCCAAAAGATGCTCTGAAGATCCGCGTGCGAAATTCGAACGGCGACCCTGTCCCGCTCGGGTCGTTCACGACGGTGAGCGATATCTCGGGCCCCGCCCGCGTCCCCCGCTACAACCTCTATCCGGCCGCCGAACTCGATGGCTCGGCCGCACCCGGATTTTCGCAGGGCCAGGCGATCCAGATCATGGAGAAGATGGCGGCCGAAACGCTGCCTCCGGGCTTCAGCTACGAATGGACCGATCTCGCCTTCCAGCAAATCCGGGCCGGCGACACCGCGATCTTTGCATTCGCTCTGGGCGTGTTGTTCGTGTTCCTCGTTCTGGCCGCTCAGTTCGAGAGCCTGACGTTGCCCTTGGCGGTCATTCTGATCGTTCCGATGAGCCTCATCGCATCGATCAGCGGCGTCATTCTGCGCGGGATGGACAACAACATCCTGACTCAGGTGGGCTTCATCGTTCTCATCGGCCTTGCCGCGAAGAACGCCATTCTGATCGTCGAATTCGCTGAGCAACTCGAAGCTCAGGGCCGCACGCGATTCGAAGCTGCGACCGAAGCCGCGCGGCTCAGAATGCGGCCCATCATCATGACGTCGCTGGCGTTCATCCTGGGCGTTGTGCCGCTCGTCTGGGCCGTCGGGGCGGGTGCGGAACTCCGCCAAGCTCTCGGAACGGCGGTGTTTGCCGGCATGATCGGCGTCACCTTCTTCGGTCTGATCTTCACGCCGGTGTTCTACGTGGTCTGCCGCTGGCTTTCGGACTTGGGCCGCCGCAAATCGCCGGATACCTCACACGAGCCGCCGCTTCACGCAGCAGAATAGCCAAGCCGCAAGGCATTAGGCTCGCGCAAGCCTCGCACATGACGCCGGAGTCAAAAGTGACTCCGGCGTTTTTTGTGTGCGCAAAGCGAATCGGAACCTGCGGATATGACGAGAAGAGATCGGCGGCTAGCCGTCGCGCCCCGGAATGCACCTTCGCGGGCAGGCCATTTCGATGTCGCGCGCGAGTATCAGCAGGCCGTCGAACTTCTCAAGAATGGCCGCTGGGCGGAATCCGAGGCCGCCCATCAGCGCGTGCTCGAGCGCATTCCAGGCCACGCCCAGAGCCTGCACCATCTCGGGCTCATCGCGTACAAGCGAAAGGCAGCAGCAGACGCTATCCACTACATCCGCAAAAGCGTCGCGGCGAAACCGGATTACCATGAGGCCTGGCTCAACCTCGCGATCATTCTGGGCGAGACGAGGCGCTGTGATGAAGCAATCGCCGCCTGCCGCGAGTGTCTCGCACTGCAGCCGCGCCATGCGGAAGCCCATACCGTTCTCGGCAACCTTCTGACCGTCGCTGACCAGAACGCCGAGGCAATCACGGCGTATCTGAAGTCTCTTGAGCTGCAACCCAATCAGCCCTTGGTTCTCGCGCGACTTGGCTCCCTGTTGCTCAAAACCGGCGATAACGAAGGGGCAATTGCGCGCTGCCGGCAGGCGCTCGATCTCGATCCGGAACTGAAGGAGGCCCGCGTTCTCGATCGCCGCATCGCCGCGTCCGCTGGATCGCTCGCAACGCTCATGGAGGCCGTCGAAAAAGACGCGAAGACCGGCGATGAGCGCGCCGAGCGGCTGGACGAGATGGCGACATACTTGCGCCAAGAGCGGCGGCCCGACGACGCCATCGAACTTTGCCGTCGCGCTCTCGCGCTCAAGCCGGACAAAGCGGACTTTCACTTCAACCTAGCCCTGGCACTAGATGCTCGGGGGCGGATTGAAGAGGCCCTGGCGAGCTACCAGGCCGGCCTTGCGATTGATCCAGATCGCGAAGAAGCCTACGTCGGCGTCGGCGGATTGCTTCGCGCGATGAAGATGTACGCCGGCGCCATCCAAGCCTTCGAGCATGCCATCAAGCTCGATCCCGATTCCGCGCAAGCTCATTACAATCTGGCGGTGACGCTCAAATCGTTGGAGCGCTACGACGAGGCGGATCTAGCCTTCCAGAAATGTCTCCAATGCGCGCCCGAAGCGTACGTCAACCGCTTCGAATATCTGAACCTCCGGCATTTTCAGTGCGACTGGCCAGGTGTCGACGAGGAGGGGCAGAGGTGCCTTGAGAAATTCCGCACCAGACCCATGCACGTCGCGCCGTTTCAGCTTGTTTCGCTGTGGTCGACGCGCGCCGATCAGCTAAGGGCGGCGCAGGGCTACATCAAGCCGCTAGCAGTTCCCGCACACATGCGGTTCAAGACCTATCGCAACAGTTTAGGGGCCGGCCAGCGAATCCGGCTTGGCTTCCTCTCCTGCGATTATTTCGAGCACGCAACGGCCATGCTGTTCTGTGAGGTGCTCGAAAAGCTCGATCGAAACCGCTTCGAAACTTTTGGCTACTGCTTCAGTCCAGAAGACGGCAGCGACATGCGTCAGCGGATGCTAAGAGCGTTCGAGCATGTGCGCAGCATAGGTCCAATGACCCATCGCGATGCGGCCGCGACAATCAATGAGGATGCGATCGATATCCTCGTCGATCTCAAGGGGTATACCCGCGACGGACGTCCGGAAATTATGAGCTATCGGCCCGCGCCGATACAGGTCAATTACCTTGGCTATCCCGCGACCATGGGGGCGGACTTCATCGACTACATCGTGGCCGACGCGATCGTCACACCGATGGAGCACCAGCCGGACTATTCAGAAAAAATCGTCCAGCTCCCCAATTCCTATCAGCCCAATGACCGCCAACGGGAAATCTATAATGGACCCGTGACCCGCGCCGACTGTGGGCTGCCGGAAGACGCCTTCGTGTTCTGTTCCTTCAACAACAGCTACAAGCTCAATCCGACGATGTTCGACGTCTGGATGCACTTGCTGAGGAAGGTGCCGGGCTCGGTGCTGTGGCTGCTGGTGCCGAACGAGACCTGCGCCAACAATCTCAGGCGCGAGGCGGCATCGCGCGGTATCGATCCCGCACGGCTCGCGTTTGCCGGACGCATGCGCATCGACAAGCATCTCGCCCGCCACCGGCTTGCAGATCTCTTCCTAGATGCGCTTCCGTGTAACGCCCACACGACGGCGAGTGACGCGCTTTGGGCGGGCCTGCCGGTGCTGACGTGCCTTGGCGAAACGTTCTCGGGCCGCGTCGCAGGCAGTCTCTTGACGGCTTTGGGTGTGCCTGAGCTGATCACCACCGATCTCGACGCCTATACCGCTCTCGCGCTCGAACTCGCGCGCGACAGAGACAAGCTCAAACAGATCCGGGACAAGATCGCGTCTTTGCGAGACAGCGCGCCGCTGTTCGACACCGCGCGCTACACCCGCAACCTCGAAGCGGCATTTGCAAAGATGGTGGACATTATGCGATCCGGCGAAGCGCCGCGGGCTTTCACCATTGTCGAAAGCGACAACACCCGAGCCTCGGCACCGCCCCAAACAAAGGCCGAAGGCCCAAGAGCCATCTATCAATCCTGCCCGCTTTGCGAGAGCCGTGATCTCACTCACGCGCAGGAGGCACGGATCACCAATCATCCCTCCTACAACCTGATCCTTCCGACGATGCTGAAATGGTGCCGCTGTGCATCGTGCGCTCACGTCTTCACCGAAGGCTACCTGACGCCCGAAGGACAAGAGATCATCCATCCCGCGAGCAAAGCGGAGCAAAAGGTCGGTAAGGACGCCGAAAACCAGCGCAAGCTATCGGCCAAGATCGTCGCGCGGGTCGCCCGGCACATGCCGGACGGCGAATGGCTCGATATCGGCTTCGGCAACGCCTCGCTCATTTTCACGGCGGCCGAGTGGGGGTTCTCCCCCGTCGGTGTCGATGGAAATGCAGACCGCGTCGCGAAGCTGAAAAGGTTCGGCTACGAAGCGCACGTCGATTTGGAGACCCTCGCCGCCGAAGATCGCTTCAGCGTCGTCAGTTTGATCGACGTGGTGGATCGCACGCCGTATCCTGGAGCGTTGCTCGCGACCGTGAACAGGACGATGAAGCGTGGGGGCGTTCTCTTGGTATCGACGCTCAACCGCGACACCATCGTCTGGCGAGCGCTCGACGCGACCGGCACCAATCCATATTGGGCCGATCTCGAACGCTATCATCACTTCACGCGGGCCCGGCTTGCGCAGCTGCTCGATACTCACGGATTCCAATTCGCCGAGTACAGCATCGGCGACAATCACCGCAGTTCGATGGAGATCATCGCTGTGAAAAGGTGAGCGGCCTGCGTGAGCAGCCCTGCTACTCGCACAGCGCGCGCTTCGTCCGGCGCTCTTTCATGTCGAGATGGAAATGGTCGTGGTGCGCGGCATTCGCATCGGGGCCAAGAACTGTGCCGAAAATTCCGCAGGCGTCCTCGTGGGCTTGCCGGAGAAATGACGACATGGCCTTCTTCGCCGCGGCTTCCTTGTCAGCTTCCGCCGGTTTGGGCGCCTCGTCCTTCTTGCTCGCTAGATCGTTCGCGCCGAGCTTTGACGCGGCGACCTGAAACTTCCCATCCTTGCCCTCGACGTGCGCAAGCGTCTCGCTCGTCTTGGCAGCTTCCCGTTTCAACTGGGCTGCCGTTGGCCCCCATCCCTTTGAAACGCGGATGACCTTGCCGTCAGCGAGAACAAACCCGGTCACATCGAGCGCATCCATCAATGCGTGCTCGCTGAGCGGCGCGCGGGATAGGCCGTAGCGATTTCGGCATGAGTAGGATTCTCCGATGATGCGGACGATCGGGGAGCCGAAGTTCTGTTGCGCTGCTGGCTGCAGCTTTTCCGTGACCCAGGTCGCAAGGCCCGCGATCATCCGGCAATTGAGCGTGGCTGGAGGATCGAACTTCACCTTGCTTTCGCCGATACTTCGGAGTTCGCGCGGTGCCGGGTCTCCGCAAATGCCCTCGCGCGCAGGCGGAAGCGGCTCTGTGATTGCCGTAACATTCGAGAGGATCTGCGCGCACTCCGCCTTGGCCTCTGCGATTTCACTTTCTGTCCAGGCCTGCGCCGTTTGCTTCGAAGGGGGGAGCGGCTTGGCGTCAGGTGGCCGCGGCGTTATTGGCGGGACCGCCGGGTCCGTCGGCTGCGCGGGCGATGCTGGCGAAGGCGCCTCCACCGTAGGCAACGACGGAACGTTGCTCTCAGCGGTCCTCGCAGGCGGAGAGAGAACATCGGCCGGTGCCGGCGGATGATCGGCCTCCGCCGTTTGCTTGGGCCGAACTTCGCGCGCCGCGGGTACGGGCTCGGAGCGGGCAGGCAGTTCGGTTTCAGGGGGAGGGGACGTCACGCGCCCCGCGCGCATGATGTAGAAGCTGTTGGGTTCGAGCAGCGGAAGCAGCAGCAGTCCGACAAAAATGGCGCGCGTGAGAATAACGGACGTGCGAACAGCGAAGCTATCCGCCTTGGCCGCCACCTTCGATCGAAGGGCCATGGCTCGGGCCAACAATGCGTTCTGCGCGCTCAAACCGAACCCTACAAGATTGTGACCCTTCCGATGCGCCGGGCGCATCACCTCAATTTACGCGTTGAATTTGACCACAGATGGTCTTCAACCATGAAAAAGGGAGACGGGCCGCCCGCGGCCAATCTTCCATGGTCATCAGAGATTTGCTTCGGCTTTCGCCAACGCTAACATATTGGCCTTCTTGTAATCGCGCGGCGTCATCCCGGTCATGGCCTTAAAGAGGCGGCCAAAATGGGAAACATCTCCGAACCCCCAGGAATAAGCGATGTCGCTGATCTGGCGATGGGCCTGCGCAGGGTCCGCAAGGGCCTGCTGGCACTTGTCGATGCGGCGGCTGAACAGGAGCTTCTGCAACGATGTCTGCTCCGCATCGAGCAGCTGATTGGCGTAGCGAACCGAAATGCCAGCTGCAGCCGCCAGCTCCTCGCAGGTCACATTACAGTTCGTTAGGTTCGCATCGACGACGGACTTGAGCCGCAGCAGCGAGGCCAGGCGCGCCGATGAGTGAGAGAACGCTGTGCCCTCGACTTCTTTCACCGCCAGCGCGCACAGATCCAGGAATTGCCGCGCAATTTCGGCCTGCGCATTACTGCTGAGATAGGAAACTTGATCGGGGAGGAGTCGGCCGAACGCGGAGACCAGTGCGCCGGCGCCCTGAAGACCATCGATGCGCCGCGCCGTCCAGCGATTGATCTGGCCGAGACGCGCCTCTGCCTCGCGGAGCGGCAGCTCGACGACGAGGCATTGCGATTGCGGCGGCTGGATAAAGGTCGATGGTTTCCCGACGTCGACGAGACAGATGTCTCCCGGACCCAAATGGGCCTCGCGTCCGTCTTGACGAAGCTTGGCGTTGCCCGTGAGCGGCATCAGCACATGGAGGAAGTCGCTGAGAAGGTTCGCCTGCCGCTCGGTGCGCCATGCCCGCATGCCGTTGCAGCGAAAGACGCTGAGCGACATTCCCGGCAGCCTCAGGTAGCGCAGGTCGCCTTCGAAATTCGCTTTTTGATCCGGCCGGTTTTCGTAAGGGCCGAGGACGCGGCGGGTCGACTGGAACCAATACTGGAACCGGTCCCGCGGGTGCACATCAGATGTGTTGATGATGTACTCGGTGACATCGCCCGATGTGGATATCGCCGAGTCAATTGGCGTGCGTAACATACCCCTCTTCCCCTATCATTTTATTAAGATAGGAGGCAATGGCGACACGTCAATCGCTAAGGCCGAAAAGGCCGCCGGCATTCTACGAAAAAGCGGCGGCCTTTATATGGCGGTGGAACTTGGCTGTTAAGCCGACGCGCCTTCGTCGCCGACGTGAGCCGACAGAATGGTCCGCAGCGTCGAAACGAACTTGTTGGCTTCCGCAGCAGGAACCGAAGCGAGAAGCTTCTTTTCCACGCGCGAGTAGAGGCGGTCGGCGCCGGCTACGGCCTTCTGGCCGCGCTTTGAGAGGCGCACGCAGTAGGCGCGGCCATCGAGGGGAGAACGCTTGCGTTCCAGAAGGCCTTTGCGAAGAAGGCGGCTGACGATCCCAGCGACGGTCGAGCGGTCGATACCAGTGATCGCGACGAGATCCGTCTGGCTCAGGTTCTCCTGGCGCGAGATAGCGGTAAGGATCGCAAGCTGCCGCAGCGTGAGATCGTTATCGGCGCTTTCTGTCGAATACAGCTGAGCGGCGCACTGATCAACACGCCGTAGGAGGTGAATGACGGAGCGCTGGGGATTCGTAGACGGCGATTGACTCATTTGAAGTTCTTTTCCTTGGTTCGTAAGCGCGTGACTTGGTCCGCACGCAAATACTCAGTGATGGAAACAGCTTTCAGCAGCTGCCGTCTCTTCTCGTGCGGGGATGAAAGTCGGATGTGCGGGAGATAAGCACTTCATCGCGTCAAACACGCACAGGAACGGCACTGCTATCCTCCTGGCGAGACTAAGTTTTTGTACCATTTCGGGGCGATTTAAGCTGTCAGTGTACGGAGCATAGGAAGCCGCGCGGCCACACGAGCGGACATTCCGAAATCGTCCGGCTTTGCTCTAATGCGAGCACTGATGAATTGAGGCATCATCCCCGCGGCCGGCATGAGGAGGCCGGTCTCACCGCGCATCATCCGCTATTGCAGCGGCGCCCGGCGATCGAATGCGAAGATGAGGGGAGGGGGGCGTTGGCAACCATTATTGCAGTGCACGGTACATTTGCGGCCCCAACGGTTTCCGGTCCGGACGGGGGGCCTGCGCCTGAGCTGCAATGGTGGGAAAAGGACAGCGTCTTCGAAAGAGAGATTCGCGACCTCATCGACGCCCGGGACGGTGAACTACATTTCGTGCCTTTTTCTTGGGCCGGGGACAACAGCGAGACCCAGCGTCGTGAAGCAGGCGCACGCCTCACGAAGATCATGCACGAGCTCGAGGTCAAGAGCGAGCCCTACTGCATCATCGGCCATAGCCATGGCGGTTCCATTCTCTCCGATGCTCTCCTCGCGAGCGCCGCACGGAAGCGGCCGCTTGCGAACCTCAAACGCTGGATCACAGTCGGCACGCCGTTCCTCAAGCTTCGCAAAGAGCTTTGGCTTCTCACGAGACTGAGCCTGATGAACAAGGTCATTTTCGTCGCATCGATGATGCTGCTGCTGATGTTCGTGGTCTATGTGCTCGCCAGCCAGATCGGCAGCGAGCAGACCCTCTTCGGGAACACTTTCCCGCGCGTCTGGGTCGCGACAGGCGTGCTCGCCAGCCTGCCTGCTATCACGTTCTACATTGTGCTGCACTGGCTCGATAGCCGCAGCTTGCTCAGTTACCGGACGCGTGCGACGAGGCGCGCGAAGAACAACTTCGCGGCTCGCTGGCTGCCGCTCGCGCACCCCGACGACGAAGCCATCCAGGGACTGGCGCTGCTGCGCGACGCGCGGCTGGAGTTCTTCGACAAGTCGTTCGCGGTTTCATCGATCACGCTGCTGTCCGTTATCACGCTACCGCTCATATACTTCGCCATCCTGCTGTCACCTCCGGCCATGGTCGGGATAGCGCAATGGCTGAAGACTGAAATCTATGACGCGAATGCTTCGCCGGAAGCGGAATCAGCCCTGGCCGCGTTGCGAAGCCAGCTCATGCTCGCGCGCAAGGGGGATGGAGAAGCGGTAACAACGGAGAGCGGTGCGCCGGTGCAGCCGCCAACCGATCGCCGGGCGGCTTGGCGGCAGTACCGCGAGAAGCGCGAAGCCCTCGAAGTTCAATATCCCAATCTCAATGCCATCGAACGGGGCATGCGCTTCAAGCGGCGCTTCTTCGAACAGAAGGGCGCGCCGTGCGAAGGCGGTTCGCTATGTGGTGGCGGGCACGATCTTTCCATCAACAGCGGCCTGCTGCTTCATGTCGTGACCGACGAGCTGTCCTGGGCGCTCGGCGCCGCCGATTTGGAGGATCGGAGGAAACGTTGGTTCTGGTCGCTCTTTGTTCCAGCTATCATCGTGCCGGCAATACTCGGAGTTCTGGCGCTCCTTCTCATGGTCGTGATCCAGGCCTTCGCGACACTTATCAGCACGCTCGCAAGCAAATTCCTCAACGCCATCACCAATGCCGAGGTGAAGCGCGCCGCCTACGGCAACGATACGGAAGGCGAGATCGCGATCGGCGCACTGGACCGCCCGATGTGGCTCGAGAACTCGTTACCGCGTCTGCCGCTGCCATTGGCGAGCATCATTACAGACTACTCGAACGCAGCTGCGAGCCTGTCGATCGCCAAGTTCCGCCGCGCCATCGGCCAGATCCGGTTCGCCGTCCCCTCCCATTCGGCCGAGACGGCCATCAGCACCTACTTCACTTGGAAAGAGCTCGTCCACGCCGCTTATTTCGATGTGCCGGAATTCCGCAAGCTCATCGCCCAAGCCGTCAGCCGCTGCGAAGGCTTCGCGCCAAGCGCGCGCTTCATCGCCGATCAGGATTACAAACGAACGGCGGAATGGCTGGACGAGATCGAGAATGCCCCCCGCACGAGCGATGAACCCATAGACCGCGAGCCAACCCCGCAAGACGCAAAAGCCGTGGCAGCTGTGGTTGGCTCAACAGTCAAGGTAGCGCCGTAGCGATCAGGCTCACCAGCGAACGGTCTGTCCTTGATAGTTGAGGTACCGGACGCCGGGTTTTCCCGACTGCGCGGTGATGACATCGACCACGCGGGGAATACTCTCGTTGATTTCAAGCATCGCATGCGGCCCGCCCATGTCGGTGCGCACCCAGCCCGGCGCAATGATCAGTAACGCGCGCGCGTCCTTGCGATGCCGGGCGCCATAGCTGCGCATGAGGGTGTTGAGAGCCGCCTTGCTGGCGCGATAGACCTCCCACCCGCCATGCTCGTTGTCCGCCACACTGCCGAGGCCCGACGACATGACACCAATCGTTCCCGCCGGCGTCACGAGATCGTCGAACGCTTCGATGACGCGCATCGGGCTCAGCGCATTCGTGACCATCACGCGGACGAACTCATCCGTGGCGACGTTTCCAACCGTCTCGTCCGGATCATTGGCGATGCCCGCATTGACGAACAGCAGATCGAAAGTCCGGCCTGAGAGCCGCTGCCGCAAAGCCGCAACCTGTTCCGGTTCGGCGATATCGACCGTCTCGATGTCGAGGTGCCCGCCGCCGACTTTCTCCTGCAAGTCGTGGAGCCCCGTCCGGCCAGAGCCGCGAACGGTCGCGACGACATCCCATCCGCGCGACAGGTACTCAGCCGCGAGACCAAGGCCGAGCCCTCGCGACGCGCCGACGATCAGGGCTGTGGGTCGTCCGCTGGCCATCTGTGGTCCTCCAGGAATACGGTGCTCGGCCGGTCGTTGTGCAAGGAGTATGGGCGGGGGGCATTCGAGCGGCAAGGGCGCCTCAGGCTAAGCGCTCATAACGCATTGCGCACCTCGGCAACTGGCCCTATTTCGAAGGCTAGCTAAGCACATTTCGCGATATCCCCGGCAAGCTTTTGATAGCCTGAAAGCAGGACCGTTTGCAATTTCAAGCACATAGATTTTCCATTGCCCCCATGATGGACTGGACTGACAGGCACTGCCGCGTCTTCCACCGTGGGCTGACGAAACGTGCACTGCTTTATACAGAAATGGTCACGGCCGATGCCGTGATCCACGGCGACCGCCAGCGCCTGCTTGGCTTTTCCGAGGTCGAGCACCCGGTCGCTCTGCAACTTGGCGGCTCGGACCCGGCAAAGCTCGCTGAGGCTTCGGCCATCGGCGCCGAGTTCGGCTATGACGAAATCAATTTGAACGTGGGCTGCCCATCGGACCGTGTGCAAGAGGGCCGCTTCGGGGCGTGCCTGATGGCGGAACCCGAACTGGTCGCTGCCTGCGTCGCAGCCATGCGCAAAAGCCAGCCGAAGCCCGTCACCGTGAAATGCCGCATCGGCATCGACGAGCAGGACGCCGAAGCCGACCTGCAACGCTTCATCGAAACCGTGGCGTCGACTGGCGTCACGACGTTCGTCGTGCACGCGCGCAAGGCCTGGCTCAAGGGCCTGTCGCCGAAAGAGAACCGCGAGGTTCCCCCGCTCGACTATCAGCGCGTGTATCGTCTGAAGGCGAAGCATCCTGAGCTGACGATCGTCATCAACGGCGGCATCGAGAACCTGGATGAGGCCTGCCGCCACCTCGAACACGTGGATGGCGTGATGCTCGGCCGTGCAGCCTATCAGCACCCCTACATTCTTGCAGACGTTGACCAGAGAATTTTTGAAGAGAAGCAATCCGGGCCGACGCGCGCAGATGCGCTGTCCGCCATGCTTCCGTACGCCGAGGCGCACATCGCCAAGGGCGGGCGCCTGTCGAACATCACGCGCCATGTTCTGGGGCTCTATCACGGCCAGCCGCGCGGCCGCGCCTTCCGCCGCCTGTTGAGCGAGCGCGCCACGAACGCCGCCGCGACGTCCGCAGTACTTGAAGACGCAATCGCTCTCGCCGAGCACGGCTACGGACGCCAGGATCAACCGGACGCGGCGTAGGTATGATCTCAACCCTATCTACGGAACATCTGCTGGCCTTGGGCGCGCTGCTCGCGTGCGGTGGCCTTCTCGCAGGCTTTCTGTCTGGGCTGCTTGGGATCGGCGGCGGCGGTATCCTCGTGCCAATCCTTTATGAGGTCTTCGGCGTAGCCGGCGTTCCCGAAGACGTCCGGATGCACGTGACGCTCGGGACGACACTCGCCGTCGTCGCGCCAACCGTGTTTCGATCTTTTTCCGCATTTCGCGCCCGTTCGACCGTCGATATGGATGCGGTCAAGCGCATGGCGCCCTGGGTTGTCGCCGGCGTGATCGTGGGCATCGTCATCGCGTATTACGCCACGAGCGAAGTGCTGCGCTGGATTTGGATCGTCTTCGGCTCGGCGCTCGCCGTGAAAATGTATCTCGGCCGCGATGACTGGAAGATCGCTGAAAAGCTTCCGCCTCCACCCAAGCTCGAGGCGGCCGCAGGCTTCATCGGCATCGTCTCGACACTGATGGGCATCGGCGGCGCAACGTTCACGATTCCGCTCTTCACGCTCTACGGAATGCCGTTGCTGCGCGCCGTCGGCACGGCAACTGGCATCGGTAGCATTCTCGCGGTGCCGGGCATCGCGGGCTACATCATATCTGGGTGGGGCGAGGCCGGGCTGCCGCCGTTATCGCTCGGCTACGTCAATCTCGGCGCACTCGTCATTGCCCCGATCGCGATATTCGCGGCACCGCTGGGCGTCCGCGTTGCGCACGGCGTTTCCAAACGCACGCTCGAGCTCGCGTTCGCCGTCTTCCTCACGACCGTCGTCGGTCGCTTTCTCTGGACGCTGCTGACGTAATATAAAGCGCCGGCGACTCCGCTCCGCGGAGCCGGCCGCCGGCGCAAAACTCAAACCGCGATCTTCTGATTGTACTCGCCGACTTCCGGGAAGCGCGCGAGCTGCTGGTCGATGTCCTTGAAAATCGCCTTCATGTTCGCTTCCGACACCGGGCTTTCCACCACGACGACAAGCTCCGGCTTGTTCGACGAGGCGCGAACCAATCCCCACGTTCCGTCCTCGAGCATCACGCGCACGCCGTTGACCGTGATGAGATCGCGGATCGCTTGACCGGCGACGGTTGCGCCGCTTTCCTGCTGGCGCTTGTAGTGCTCGGTGATGCGATCGACGACGTTGTACTTCTTTTCGTCGTCGCAATGGGGCGACATTGTCGGCGAGCCGTAGGTCTTGGGCAGCGAATCGCGAAGGTCCGCAACCGTCTTGCCGGGATTGCGATCGAGCATGTCGCAAACCGCAATCGCCGAAACGATCCCGTCGTCATAGCCACGGCCCAGCGGCTCGTTGAAGAAGAAGTGGCCCGACTTTTCGAAACCGACGAGCGTCTTGTTCTCGAAATTGTAGCGCTTGATGTAGCTGTGGCCGGTTTTCCAGTAGCTCGTCGTTGCACCATTGCCGAGCAGTACCGGATCCGTCGAGAAGAGGCCCGTCGACTTCACGTCGACCACGAATTTCGCGTTCGGATAGATCGAAGAAATATCGCGCGCCAGCATAACGCCGACCTTGTCGGCGAAGATCTCGTGCCCATCGTTGGCGACGACACCGCAGCGATCGCCGTCGCCGTCGAAGGCAAGACCGACATCAGCACCCGTTTCCAGAACCTTCGCCGACACCGCATGAAGCATCTTCATGTCTTCAGGGTTCGGGTTGTGGTTCGGGAAGGTGTAGTCGAGGTCCGTATTGAGCGGCACGACTTCGCAACCGAGCGCTTCGAGAACTTTCGGCGCGAAAGCGCCAGCCGTGCCGTTGCCGCAAGCAGCGACGACCTTCAGGCGGCGCGTGAACTTGGGACGGTTGGTCAGCGCCTTGATGTAGCGCTCTTCGAGATCCGGAACGAAAATGTATCGGCCGCCGGATTGCTCCTCATAGTCGCCGTTGAGCACAATGGATTTCAATTCGCTCATGTCGTCGGGCCCGAACGTCAACGGCCGCGACAAGCCCATCTTGATGCCGGTCCAGCCGTTATCGTTGTGGCTCGCCGTCACCATCGCGACGCCTTCGACGTCGAGTTCGAACTGCGCGAAGTAGGCCATCGGCGAAAGCGCAAGCCCGATGTCGTGAACTTCGCAGCCACCGGCGAGAAGGCCAGTCATCAGCGCCTGCTTCACGGCGGCGGAGTAGGATCGATAATCGTGACCAACGACAAGACGCTTGGGAACTCCGCGCCGGGCGAAAAGCGTTGCCATGCCGAGGCCGACGGCATTGAGGCCCATGAGATTGATTCCTTGAGGGTAGAGCCAACGCGCATCGTATTCGCGGAAGCCCGTCGGCTTCACGAGCGGCAAGCGCTCAAAGTCGGCGGTATTCGGCTTCAGGTCGGCGCGTGGCTTTGGCAACATATGCCTCTCCTCGAACGTTATTCATTCATTCGGGGAACCTAACGCGCTGATACCAGGGCGAGGTTCCGGGGTGCGCTCTATCAGCAGTGTTATGGGCGAAAAAGTGGAACGGCGGGAAAGAACTGTTACTCTTGCAGAACGAGGCTGCCAGCGCGCATTTCGACACGGGAAAGCCGCCCGAGAAAAGACATTCCAAGCAGCGTCCGCTCGGACGCGCCGCGTTCCGATACAACACCGGCCACGTTCCGCAGAGTGATATCGCCGATGCTGATGCGCGGGATTGTGACAGGCGCCACCCGGGCGATGCCGTTCGCCGTTTGCGCCGTGTGCGTGAAGTCCGATGGACCGACTGAAATTCCAGCGCGCCGTGCGTCCTCATAAGTCAGCGCGACGAGCGAGGCTCCGGTATCCACCATCACCGCGATGTGGCGTCCATTGATGTCTGCTTCAGTGTGAAAATGCCCGTAGTCGCCGGCAGGAAGCGTGACGCTCCCGGCTTGCCGTGACTGGTCCTCTTCGGCTTCAGGTGAGGGGCCATTGCTTTGGCTCAACGCTTGCTGCTGTGAAAAGCCGGACGTCGCCTTGGCGCGCTCCACAAAGTCGACGAGCACGCCCGGATGCGTCAGCGTATACGCGAGGCCCGCGGCACCCACGGCCGCAAGCGCGAACGATCCGAACAGACTGACGCTCGCCGATGCCATTCGGAACGTCCTTTTCCTCAGAGGCCGTGCAAACTGAATCGGCGTCCTATCGCCGAAGCGTCGCGAAATTTCCGCTCACTTGGTATGACGCCAAACGTCTTAAAAAACTTGTACCGAGCAAGTTTTCGTTAAGAGTTCCAGGACGCGCCACCATGGCTTCGACGTCGTCGATCACCAACGGTCCAACGCGCACGGACTTCAGGCGCACGGGCGCCAGATAAGTTGTGCCGTTCGCCGTCTTGAGAGGCGTATCGAAATCGAGATGACTGACATCGATGCCGGCCCGTTCCGCGTCCGATTGCCGGAGTACGACCGTCGCTGAGCCTGTGTCGATGCGCACCGTCATCGCCTGGCCGTTGATCTCGGAGTTGGCGAGAAAAGTACCATCGTCATTTCGCCGGATCCGCACCGACGCCGGTAGATCGCGGCGGATCTGGGCTTCAGCATCAAGGCTCGCCTTCGCCTCCGGGAGAAAATCGGCAAGCATGAACGGCGTGCCTTTGTTGAAAGCGCCCGCAACCAGGATCGCCCCGGAGATGCATGCCGCGAGCGTCGGCCACAACGCCAGCCGCCGTTCGCCCCGGTGGTTGAGCAGCGTTGCGAAATAGAGCGCGACCAGAATGGCGATCACCGCCGCAGCGACAGGCAGATCCGGAACGTCATCGAGCTTCAGGCCACCGAACATCGTCGCGGCCAGCAGCGCGCCAAGCCCGAGAATAATAGTGAGAAGAAACGCGAGCATCAGACCCCGAAAGACGAGCGATTATCGGACATCGCCAACAATTTTGTAGGCGGCAATGTTTTCCGGTGAGAATGGCGAAACAGGACGCATGCGCGGCTGACGCGCCGGACGCGGCGCAGGATCGCGGTGACGTTCCTGGCCAAGCGGCTGCAACGGCGCAATCGAATGCAGCACGCGCTGCGGCGGCAGCGTAATCGTCACTTCCGTACCCTTCCGCAATTCAGACTGCAGATCGAACGTGCCGCCATGCAGCTGGATCAGGTTCTGCACGATGGGAAGGCCGAGACCAGTGCCGCCTTCGGCAGTCTCATGCGCGAGCGATCCCTGTCCGAATGCCTGCAGAACGCGCGGGATTTCGTCCTTCGGAATGCCGGGGCCTGTGTCCGCAATCGTCATGAACTGACCGCCGTCCTGCGTATGGCCGACGATCATCGTGATGCGGCCGCCTTTGGGCGTGAACTTCAACGCATTGGAGAGCAGGTTGAGACAGATCTGGCGCAGCGCGCGCGGATCGGCCCAGACGTGCGGCAGATCAGGCGCGAAATCTTCAACGAACGTCAGCGCCTTCGCATCCGCCTTGATCTTTACGAGCCGCTGGCAATCCTCAGCGATGTCCGTCAGCCGCATCGTCTCTTCGTTCAGATCGTAGCGGCCCGCCTCGATGCGCGAGAGGTCGAGAATTTCATTGATGATGCAGAGCAGGTGGTCGCCGCTCTGATAGATGTTGCGCGCGTAATCGCGATAGATGTCGCTGCCGATGGGCCCCAGCAGCTCCTTCTCCATCACTTCGGAAAAGCCCATGATGGCGTTGAGCGGCGTGCGCAGTTCATGGCTCATCGTGGCGAGGAAGCGCGACTTGGCTTTATTTGCAGCTTCTGCGCGGCGGCGCGCTTCATCCGAAATCGCGCTCGCCTCTTCCAGCTCCGAGATCAGGCTGTCTTTCTCCGCGCGGAATTCCACCATCGCAAGCGCGGTCGAATGCAGGCCGCGCGCGAGATAGACGAAGAACACGTGAATGCCGACCG
This sequence comes from Hyphomicrobium sp., assembly GCF_035687085.1. Lineage (GTDB taxonomy): Bacteria > Pseudomonadota > Alphaproteobacteria > Rhizobiales > Hyphomicrobiaceae > Hyphomicrobium_B. The sequence continues at coordinate 299,586 of NZ_DASRYS010000017.1, forward strand.
CCATGGACGCCAGCGCGAAGTAGAAGGGATCGCCGAGCGTGAAGAGCCGTCCCGCGACCGCCATCGTCATCGGCACCGTGCCGGCGAGGAAGAGCCGCGGCAGCGTGGAAGCAAACGTCATGCGGATCGCGAGCACCACCATCAGCGTCGCGAAAATGAAGACGTGCGAGGAGAAGGTCGCAGGCGAGACCGCCTGGGGATTGTTGATCGAGATGCCGATCAGAGCGAAGGCTGCCAGAGCACAGCCGTTGGCAAGCTCGATCCGGCTGAAATGGCGCCGCCACTGCCCGACGTTGACCTCCGTCCGCGGAATGGACAGCAGCCGCCGGCATTGGTCGAGCATGTAGACGCGGGTGATCGACACGATGGCGATCCAGGTCGTCGCTTCGATGAACGACGCCCAGAACATCGATGTGATGTAGAAGATGAAGCACAACGCCGGCATCGCGAACGGCGCGCTCGTCTCGTTGCGCGCAAACATCGTGAGCAGCTCGTATTCGAACTCCGGCTTATGGACGGTGCCGTGCGTCAGCCTCTCCCGGAATGATTTGAGCTCATCCCCGGAACGGCCTCGTCGCGCCGGACGCGCTGGCTGTTCAGCTCCCGGCTCGACGCTGTAGGCGTTGTCGTCCATACCGCGTGTCGCGTCCTAATCGATGAAAGTGGCACGGACAAAAAAGGTCCGGGCGCCGGCTCGTAAATTGGCGTCAATTTGTTAAAGCAAGACTTAAAGTCTCGCGGAATGGTTGAGGGTGTGAAATGCAACCCAACCCGCCTTGGCGGCGGCCGGCGGCCTCAAGGCGCCGGAATGGCAGGTATTTAAGGCGCGGGACGCCGTATGGAAGGTTCGCCCTGGCGTTAACCCTCCTCGTCGCAGCCATTTTTGCCGGGCGCGACCATTGGCGCTTGCGGCGAGCGCAAGATGATCCGTTCCCGGCAAACGTGACCGGTGTCGCGCGGCCGATCGACGGCGACAGCCTTTGGGTGGCGGGACATGAGGTCCGGCTTCAGGGAATAGATGCACCGGAAGGCCGCCAGACATGCCGTCGCGGCGGGGTGGACTGGGCCTGCGGCGACGAGGCGTACCGCGAGCTCGGCCGCGCCATCGGCGGCGACATCGTGACATGCAACATCAGTCGCAGGGACGCTTACGGGCGGCTCCTCGCCCACTGCTCCGCCGCCGGTCGCGATCTCAACGCTGCGATGGTGCGCATGGGCATAGCCGTGGCTTATGGTGACTACGTCCGGGAGGAGGCCGAGGCCCGGTCATCAGGACGCGGACTGTGGGCGGGCGAATTCGAGGCGCCAAGCAAATGGCGAGCCCAGCATAATTCCAGAAACGGGATGTGAGACATTGCGCATCATCGAGACGCACGCGGCGCCAAGCCCGCGACGGGTGAACATCTTCCTCGCCGAGAAGGGCATCGAGGTCCCGCGCGAGGAAGTGAACATGATGGTCGATGACCTGAAGTCCGGCGACTTCGCGAAGCTCAATCCGTGGGGGCGGGTGCCGGTTCTCATTCTCGATGACGGCCGCGCCATTTCAGAAACAGTCGCCATCTGCCGCTACTTCGAAGAGATCTCGCCCGAGCCTCCGCTGTTTGGCACTGGACCCATCGGCAAAGCCGAGGTCGAGATGTGGAACCGGCGCATCGAGAACGGGCTCTACAACGCAGTCTTCGCCGTGTTCCGGCATCTGCACCCCAAAATGGCGCATCTCGAAGTGCCGCAAATCGCAGAGTGGGGCGAAGCGAACAAGGAAAAGGTCGCGCACGAACTGAAGCTGACCGACGCGCGCCTATCGCAAAGCCGGTTCCTCGCCGGCGATGCCTATTCGATCGCCGACATCACCGCGCTCGTCGCCATCGACTTCATGAAGCCGGCGCGCCTTGGGCGGCCCGACGGCTTCACAAACGTCTTACGGTGGCATGAAGAGGTCTCGGCTCGGCCGAGCGCGAAGGCCTGATTGTCAGCGGCCCTCGCGGGACGCGAGCGATCAGTCTTGCGACTGCCGCGCCCGCGCTGCCTGCGCCTGCAGATCGTCACGGATCAGCCGCAGATCGAAACCGCCGCCGCCGGCAGACGAAAGCACCTCGTCCACGGGATGGGAGCGCGCGGCCGCTGCTGCCCAGACGATGGCTGCCCTCTGCCCGGAGGCGCAATAGGCAAGCGTCCGTTCACCCGATGCGAACTCCTCCGCCGCCCGGCCGACAACATCTTCGGCGAAAAGGTTCTGCCGGGTGACCGGGATATGGAGATAGCTGAGCCCCGCCTCGCGGGCGGCAGCTTCCGCTTCGCGGCTGGGGATCTGGTCCTGCGCTTCCGCGTCGGGACGGAAATTGATCACTTTATCAAAGCCGAGCGCCTTGACGCCGGGGAAGTCGTCTTTGTCGAGCCAACCGCTAATGGACACGCTATCGGAAATGGGCCTGATCGGGGGCATCATGAATATCCGGAGACTGATTATAAGAAGGTGGGAAGTACCCCTACATGAGTTAGCCGCTCCCCTCGATCAAGTGAAAACGAGGTCGATCTAGAAAAAAATACTAATTCTCACGTTGACACCAGCAAATGAGAAAATATTAATTTCAGAATCGCAGATTGAACAAAATCATGTTTCTTGCTCAGAGGGCGGACCAATGTTGGACGAAATGGATGTGAAGATTCTGCGCATCCTGCAGCAGGATTGCACCCGCCCTGTGGCCGATATCGGGAAAGAAGTCGGCCTATCGACCACGCCGTGCTGGCGCCGCGTTCAGAAGCTGGAAGAGTCCGGCGTCATCCAGCGACGCGTCGCAATTCTCGACGCGCAGCAGGTCAATGCCGGCGTCATGGTATTCGTCTCCATCAAAACAGACAAACATTCGCTGACGTGGCTGGAGAAGTTCCACGCCGCCGTCGCCGAGTTCCCTGAAGTCGTCGAGTTCTATCGTATGTCGGGCGAGATCGATTATCTGCTGCGCGTCGCCGTGCCCGACATCGCCGCCTACGACGCCTTCTACAAAAAGCTCATCTCGCGCGTGGACATCGCCAAGGTCTCATCCGCCTTTGCGATGGAGCAGATCAAATACACCACCGCATTGCCATTGCAGTTCGCGATTGCCGAACGCTCATCCAAAGGCGAGCGCGCCGAGGCCTGAATGCCTCAGTCTTGCGGCTTCTTCTGCTGCAGCCGTGCGATGAGGCTCGACGTGTCCCAGCGGCGGCCGCCCATCTCCTGCACCTCGCCGTAGAATTGGTCGACGAGCTTGGCGACAGTCAGGTCCGCGCCGTTCGACGCCGCTTCGTCGAAACAGATCGCAAGATCCTTGCGCATCCAATCGACCGCGAAGCCGAAGTCGAACTTGCGCTCGTGCATCGTCTTCCAGCGGTTGTCCATCTGCCAGGATTGCGCCGCGCCTTTTGAAATCGTGGCAATCAGCGCTTCGACGTCGAGCCCCGCGCATTCTGCGAAGTGAATGGATTCCGACAAGCCCTGCACGAGTCCGGCAATGGCAATCTGGTTCGCCATCTTGGCGAGCTGCCCGGACCCCGACGGACCCATGAGCCGCGCGGTGCGCGCAAAGCTTTTGATCAGCGGCTCGGCCGTCGCGAATGCGTCCGCATCGCCGCCCGCCATCACCGTCAGAATTCCGCCTTCGGCGCCTGCCTGACCGCCAGACACCGGACAATCGAGAGACTTGAGGCCCCGGCCTTCCGCCACCGCGGAGAGCTCCCGCGCCACCTTCGCCGAAGCCGTCGTATGGTCGATGAACACCGAGCCCGCGCGCATCGTCTCGAAAGCCCCGCCGGCTCCCGTCGTCACGCTGCGCAGATCATCATCGTTGCCGACGCAGGCGAATACCGCATCACAGCCGCGCGCCGCTTCAGCAGGCGTTGCCGCAACCTCGCCGCCGAACTGCTCTTTCCATTTTTCCGCTTTGGCCGCTGTGCGATTATAGACCACGACATCATGACCGCCGCGCACCTTCAAATGGCCGGCCATGGGGTAGCCCATGACACCCAGTCCAAGCCACGCCACCTTCGCCATGATGTGATTTTCCCATTTGCCGGATCGATCAGGCCTTTAAACGCTGCGCGCCCCGGCCACAGCCGCAGATCGCAAAAAGAAGCTCCGGGATCAACCCGGATCGTTCGCTGCCGTCCGAGCGCTGCGGCAAGCTTGCGGACAGCTTGGAGGTGGAAAGCTGCAGAGCCAGGCTTATCCCGCGCATTCCACGTCACAAAAAGTGAGGGAGGCGAAGCGTGGTCAGTGTGGTAAGACCTGCAAATCTGAACAAACCGCCCCGGAAGAGTATGACCAAACTAGCGACGATTAACCCTCCCGAGCTTGCCGTCGCCTATGACGACGTCGTCCGCGCTGCCGAAGCCATCCGCGGGGCCGTCATTGCCACGCGCTTCGAGTCGAGCCGCACGTTGAGCGCGCTTTTGAACGCCGAGATTTGGCTCAAGTTCGAAAACTTGCAGTTCACCGCGTCCTACAAAGAACGCGGCGCGCTCAACAAGCTTCTGTCGCTCACCCCCGAGCAGCGCCAGAACGGCGTCATCGCCATGTCGGCCGGCAATCACGCGCAAGGCGTCGCCTACCACGCACATCGGTTGGGCATTCCCGCGACCATCGTCATGCCCGCCTGGACGCCCACGATCAAAGTCGAAAACACGCGCAGCCACGGCGCCAACGTCATTCTCGAAGGCCAGAGCCTCGAGGAGGCTTACGCCTTCGCCGTCGGCCATGGCGCCGAGCATGGACTGACGTTCGTGCACCCCTACAACGATCCGGCGATCATCGCCGGGCAGGGGACGGTCGCCATCGAAATGCTGAAAGCGGCGCCCGATCTCGATGTCCTGATCGTGCCGATCGGCGGCGGTGGCCTCATCTCAGGCATGGCGGTGGCCGCCAAGGCCATTAATCCGAAGATCAAGATTGTCGGCGTCGAGGCGCAGCTCTATCCCTCGATGCTGAATGCCGTGAAAAAGACGAAGCTTCCCGTCGGCGGCGACACGCTGGCCGAAGGCATCGCCGTCACCGCGCCGGGCAGCTTGACCCAGCAGATCATTGAAGAGCTGGTGGACGATATTCTGCTCGTCTCCGAAGCCGATCTCGAACGCGCCGTCTCGCTGCTCATCACCATCGAGAAGACGGTCGTCGAGGGCGCAGGCGCCGCAGGCCTCGCAGCGCTCATTGGCGCCAACAGGCTCTACAAGGGCAAGAAGATCGGCCTCGTGCTCTGCGGCGGCAACATCGACACGCGGCTGCTCGCCAGCGTCTTGACCCGCGAACTCGCACGCGACGGCCGCCTCTCGCGCCTGGCCATCGATATTCCCGATCGTCCGGGCCAGCTTGCGCGCGTATCAGGCATCATCGGTAAGGCCGGCGCCAACGTCGTCGAAGTCTATCACCAGCGCGTATTTACGGACGTGCCCGCGAAAGGCACGGAGCTCAACCTCGTCATCGAAACGCGCGACCGTATGCATCTCGAGCAGGTCGTCTCCGAGCTCAAGGCCAACGGCTACATCGTGCTCGTCAAAAGCACGGGCGCCGCCGGTGGCGCGCCCTAAGTGCACAAAAGAAGGGCCCTGCGCGAGAATGCGAAGGGCCCTTTAGAGATCGGAATGGATCGGAAATAGAAGGATCGGTTCGGGAAGGTTCGAAAGGAAAGTGTTAGTGGGTCGTGGTGGTGCTAGGGATCTGTCCGCGCGGGTGCTGATCGAAAGGACCGGCCGCGAGAGTGCCGATGAGCAGCGCTCCCGTGGCCAGGAAGCACACGATCATGCTTGCCAGTGCCAGACGGTCGGCTGGCGAATTCCGCTCTCCCGCCATCTTGAGGTCCATTTATCTGCCCGCCTCGGTTTGATCTAATGAGGTAAGGTTCTTGTAACCGAACTTTGCATAGCGGTCGATTTGCAACTGCCGGAATGCCTAACTCGTCTTCGTGCGTTTTAACGAATTCTTCATCTCTCTTAACGGCGCCGCTTTAGTCGCGTGCCACGAAGACGCCGCGCCGCGCCTATAGGAGCGGCGAAAATAAAAGAAGCAGGGGCGGGGGCTCTCAGCACGTGCGGTCGAAATACCTGGGTCTTGGCGCTTGCTTGGCCGCGACAGCCTTTGGCATCGCGTTCGCGAGCACAGGCGCGGGCGCGCAAGTTGCGGCCTTCCTCGGCGCGAGCACGGCCATTGCCGTTCCACAGCGTCCCGAGGAGCCGCGCGCGGCGAAAGCCTATTCGGTCTTGGAGACCCATTGCGCCCGCTGCCATCAGACCGGCAAGCTCGAGCAGCCGCTCGCATCGGGCAATCTCGCAAACATTTTGGCGATTGATGATCAGGCGCGGGATCCGGTTCTGGTGAGACCGGGGCTTCCTGACGCCTCGCGCCTCTACGACGTATTCGAAACGCGTCACGCGCCCCTCGACGTCTTTACCGGACCGGAGGCCAAGCCCGAGCCGACGCCCGACGACATCCAGGCCATTCGCCGCTGGATCAAGGATCTGCCGCCCGCCGTGCAGAGCTGCCCGTCACGCCAGCCCGTGCGCCCGACCGAACTGGATAACCTGATGCGCGAAGCCCAACGGCTCGAGCGCGACCAAGGCAAGGACGTGCGCTTCATCTCGCTCGTCCATCTCTACAACTCATGTGCGACGCCGGCAGAAATGTCCGCCTACGCCATGGCGCTGAACAAGCTGATGAACAGCCTCTCCTGGGCGCCAGAGCCTGTGAAGCTGACGCCGCTCGACAGCGCCGGAACGCTCCTCTCCTTCCGTCTTGGGGATTTTGGCTGGGATGAGGCGCGTTGGAAGCCGATTGAAAAGGCCTATCCGCCAGCACTCATCCATACTGTGGCGCCGGATGTGGTGAAGACCGCCGGCACCAGCGCCGTCGTCGTCAACGGCGATTGGCTGGCTGCCGCGGCCGGCGATACGCCGCTCTACTATGCGCTGCTCGGCCTTCCCGCGAAGCTCGCAGACCTCGCGAAGATGAATGGCACCGACATCGCGGCCAACATCAAAGCGGGCTCCGTGCGCCGTCTCGCCGTTCGCGAAAGCCCGGTCACGCGCGGCAATCGCTTGATCGAACGGCATCCGGGCAAAACCGCTGGCCTCTGGCTCGCCTACGACTTCGCCACGAGCAGCGGCGAGCAGAACATCTTCGAGCATCCGCAGGGACCGAAATCGGCAACGACGGCGAAGCAACCATTCCGGCCGGATCAGATTCGCGCGCTCTTCGCGCTGCCGAACGGCTTTTACGCCTTCGCGCTCTTCGATGCCGACGGTAACCGCATCGACGACGCCCTGCCCGGCATAGAGAAGCCCTACAAAGGCATCGGCGCTAATTCCGTCGAACCCGCGACCAAAGCTGGAACCAATTGCTTCGCCTGCCACACGCAGGGACTGGTTCAGGCCAAGGACGACTTCCGCGCCGCTGGCCCAATCGACATTGCCGCGGGCCCTATGACACCGGACCGCCGCGCGGCGCTTCCGCTGTTTGGGACGGACAGCGAGAACGCGCTGCTGATGCTCGGCGGCTGGGATCGCTATCGCGCCGCTGCGAAGATCGCAGGCGTCGATCTCGATGCGAGCGTGCACGGCGCTGAAATCGTGACGGGCCTCGCGCATCGCTATCGCAAAGGCGCCGACTTCGAGGTGGCGTTGGGTGAGACCGGCCTGGAGCGGCAGGAATTCTTGAAGGAACTGACTGAAGCCAAGGGCGCTGCCGCACCTCTGGCGCGACGGCTTCTGCACGGCGTTCTGTCACGCGAGGAAGTCGAACGCCTCTTCTCGCTTCTGAAGGGGAAGGACACGCCGGGCGAGACCGTTGCATCCGGTGGCTTTCTGCGCGAAGCAAAGTCCTCGATCGGCCTCACGATGTGGATCGACAAACCGCGCCCGCAGCCGGGCGACGTCGTCACGATCATGGCCGAAGCCGACAGCGCCTGCTACCTGACCATCATCAGTGTCGATGAAACGGGCGTCGGCACGGTACTTTTCCCGAGCGATTTCCAGCGCGACAACCTCGTCACGGCGGGCGAAGCCGTCAGCGTTCCGCCGCCGGATGCACCCTTCCAATTGCGCTACAAGGCCGAAGGCAGCGAAACGATCCTGGGGCGCTGCTCGACGCGATCCGCACCCCCCGTCGGCATTGAACACGATTTCGAACGCCAGCGTTTCACCGTGCTCGGCAATTGGGAGAACTTCCTCCAGGACACGCTCGTGACGGAGTGGGAAATGCGCACGAACCCCGAGAAGGCGGAGCGTGCCCGCATCGCACGAACGGGCGCTCTTCGCCGTCAGCAGGATCGCGGCGAAACGATTCCCGTGCCGCGCCCGGACGTGGCAGGCTCCACCTCGCTGCGCGACGGCCATGCAGTTCTCGTTCTCGGTCGCAGCTAAAAGGCGATCTCGTGCGTTGAGATCGCCTGAACGCGTGTCTCCCGTCATCGAACAGTCATGGTGATTGGTGCCGAAAGGCATCTGCCGGTGCGTCATTCTCTCCATGCACTCGCTTTGCAGAGAGAATCCGGCAACCTTGGCAGGCGTTTGGGTTGTGAAAGGCTTTACAGCGGGAGCCGGGATACCTAAATGCACCCCTTCAACATTGCATCCAGAGCCGACATAGCTCGGCTGCCGCGAGCGAAACCGGATAGTTCTTCCGCAGGAGGTTCTTTCGCGATGGAGAAGTTTGCCACCGCCCTCGAAATGGTGACCGAGATGAAGCCGGATCTTCCGGTCTTCGCTGCGCGCCCGCATGCCGCTGGCCGCGCCGCCCGCTGGTTCATCAACAATTTCCCGGGCGAAGTCGCGTACGCCTACAAGGCAAACAGCTCTGTCTTCCTCTTGGGCGCGCTCTATGGCGCTGGCATCAAGCAGTTCGACGTGGCCTCGGTGGCCGAACTCGAAGACGCAGCGACCATTCCAGGCGTGCGGCTTCACTTCATGCATCCGGTGAAATCGCGCTACGCGATCCGCCGCGCCTACTTCGATTACGACATCAAATGCTTCGCCCTCGATAGCGAGGAGGAGCTGCAGAAGATCGTCGAGGAGACCGAAGGCGCGAAAGATCTCGAGCTCTTCGTGCGCGTCTCGGTGCCGGCCAAGAACAGCCGCGTGCCCCTCGAACATAAGTTCGGGATCACAGGCCAGCGCGCGCAGCGCCTGCTCGTCAAAACGCGCCAGGTCGCTGACGAACTCGGCATCACCTTCCACGTCGGCTCGCAGACGACGACGCCCGACGCCTACACAATGGCGTTCGAGGAAGTCAAAAAGCTGATCGTGAAGGCCGGCGTCGTCGTGGACGCAATCGACATCGGTGGCGGGTTTCCCTCCCGCTACACTGACAGCGTTCCCGCACGCCTGTCGGACTTCATCGACGTCATCAAATCTTCAATGGCGAAGATGCCGGTGACCGAGCATTGCCGTCTCATTTGCGAGCCGGGCAGGGCGCTTGTCGCCGAAGCCGAGAGCTTGATCGTGAAGGTCGATCTCAGGAAGCCTGGCAATCAGCTCTTCATCAACGATGGCTCGTACGGCGCGCTGTTCGACAGCGCGCACTTAGGGTTTATCTTCCCCGTTCGTTTGATCCGTCCGGGTCTCGACCCGAACGAGCCGCTTGAGCCGTTCGAGTTCTGGGGGCCGACGTGCGATTCGATCGACCACATGAAGGGACCCTTCATGCTGCCCGCCTCCGTTCGCGAAGGCGACTACATCGAGATCGGTAACCTCGGCGCCTACGCGCGCGCCATGGCCACGCGCTTCAACGGCTACGGCGAATACACCGACGTCATCCTGCAGGATGAGCCGATGTACTCGATCTACACCGAGGATCTCGAGCCCATCGCCCGCAACGCCTGATAAGGTGCGGGCACCGGCTTCAGTTCGTTGATTTCGAAACCGGCGTCAGCACTGGATCGGCCCGGTAGTTGTCCGGGAAGAGCTTCTTCAGGTTCTCGACCTTCGGCATGTCGTTGATGACGATGTACGGATAGGTCGGGTTCAGCGTCAGAAAGTTCTGATGATAGTCCTCGGCCGCGTAGAACGTGCGGCCGGGCTCGATCGTCGTCTTGATCGCAGCCGGAAAGACGTGGGCATCCCCGAGCTGAGCGATATAGCCCTCGGCGATCCGCGCCTGCTCCGGCGTCTGCGGAAAAATCGTTGAGCGGTATTGCGTGCCGCTATCCGGTCCCTGGCGATTCAGCAACGTCGGATCGTGCGCCACCGAGAAGTAGATCTGCAGCAGCTTGCCGTAGCTCACGGTCTTCGGATCGAACCTGATCTGCACGGATTCCGCGTGCCCCGTATCGCCAGTTCCCACAGCACTGTAGCGAGCATCTTCCTGTTTGCCGCCGGTATAGCCCGACGTCGCGCTGAGCACGCCTTTGACGTGCTGGAAAACACCTTGAACGCCCCAGAAGCAGCCGCCCGCGAGAACGGCTGTCTCCGCACCAGACGCGGGCGCCGCGCGCTCGTCGGCAATGGGCGCAGGAATAGGAACCCCTTCCTCAGCGGCCGGCCGGGTTTCATTCAGCACCATGAAAAGGCCGAACACCGCGACCGTTGCCGTGAGCCAGTAGAACCATCGATCGAATTTCAAAAACGCTTTGCTGGGCAATGACATGAGGATCACTCCGGCAGTGAGGCTGCGCTGATGCCGCGTTTGGTGCCCGATGAGGCAACGCGCCCGAGGCACACAAGCTCCGTACGCCGCAGGCGAGGCGCTCGTTACCGGCGCATCCAAAATCTCAAATCCGGACTAACGCTTCTTCCGGATGATGGCGTGGATCTCGATCTCGATGTCATCGGCCACCAGGGCCCGATAGGCCGTCATATTGAAAGCGCTCCGCTGCAGCCGCCCGCGCGCCACGAACGTCTCCGCGTCGGCTGCGTTCTTCAGCGCCGGATCCTCATCCGGCTGGAATGAAACCGCCAACGTGATCGGCTTCGTGATGCCCTTCAGTGTGATGTCGCCCGTCATCACCGCCGTATCCGGGCCGGTCGGGCGTACGCTTCGGCTTTTGAATGTCATCACGGGCTCGGCCGCGACGTCGAAGAAATCGCTGCCCTTCAGTTCGGCATCAATCAACGGCTCGGCGGTCGAGAGGCTATCAGTCGCTATGTTCGCAACGACCCGGGCCCGCTCCGGCGACTTCTGGTCGAATTGCACGCTGCCGTCGACACGCGCGAAGCGCCCTTTCTGCTTCACGAACAATCCGACCGTATAGACGAAGCGGACTTCCGTCCGCCGCGTATCGAAGACATAGAGATCGGCGTGCGCCGCGCCGCTTGTAATGCCCACGGCGATAAAAACGGCCGCGCAAAACGCGCAACCCTTCAAAAATGAATTTCGCATGCATGCTCCATCGTGAACGGAGGAAGCTGCACTCAAATTGACCAGCCGGGCTGTTCCGCAGGGAACAACCCGGCCAAAAATTACGATTCCGGACTTACTTCGAAATACGTGAGATCTTCGAACCCTCGAGCGTCAGATTATACATCAGACCCTTGGGATCGAGAACGAACCCGACAACCGGGCTCGTAATTTTGTTGGTATCGACCGAACCCCCGACGCCGACCGTGATGATCGCAACCGACCCGTCGACGCCGACCTTCCAGCCGGCCGTGAGGCGGAATTGCTCGAGCGCTTCCGGTGTCATGAACGCGATGATGACTGACCGCGCCTGCACGCCGAGCTGAAACCCGAACGACGCCGATACCGAATTGTAGTATCCGGCGTTGCGGCCATGGATGAGCAGGGCGCCTTCGCCGTATTCGCCGCCAAAGCCGATGCCGGCTTTCACGATCGACGGGAAGACGAGAATGCCTGCCGCCTTGCTCGCAAGTTCGCGCGCGCCCCCAACCTTGTAGAAAAACCGCTCCAGCGTCTCATGCACTTCCGCATCGATTTCCGGCGCGGATGCAGCGCGGCTTTCATGCACGGACATGAAAATCGCGCACAGTGAGAACAGCGCGACGCTCATTCCCTTGATAGACATTTTGTAATTCTCCCTCGGAACCCCGGCTAACTTAGTGACGCCGCTTCATGGCCGAATTCGCACTGAGTGTGGCGAAATCGGGATAAATGCTGCTCAGTGGCAGAATGAAGCGCCCATACGCCCTATCGCGCTGCGAAAGGCGGTCCCTGGTCTCTGATGTTAAGAATGGTGGGCGGTATAGGGATTGAACCTATGACCCCACGCGTGTGAAGCGTGTGCTCTACCGCTGAGCTAACCGCCCGATTTGGGAAACGCCATATGCGAGGCGCCGCGATGACCTGTCAAGCGGTCTGCTCGCCTGAAATGTCCTAGTTTGATTTTGCGCCAGCTCTTTTGAGATGATGGACCGAATTGATGTCAAAGCCTATCGATAACGCAGTTGAAGCCGGGCCCCGTATGCTGCTGCGCCTTGAGGCGGCAGCAATATTCATCGCCCTAGCCTTTGCCTATTTCGCGTGGAGTGGGAACTCCTGGTGGCTCTTTGGCGCGCTCTTCCTCGTTCCTGACCTCAGCATGCTTGGCTATCTCGTGGGCGCGCGTATAGGGGCTGCCGTCTACAACACGGCCCACACCTATGTCGGGCCGGTCCTGTTGGGTGGTGCGGGCTTCCTCCTCGGTAATTCATTGCTTCCCTGGTTCGCCGTCATTTGGGCTTCGCACATCGCCTTCGACCGGATGCTGGGCTATGGCCTGAAATATTCGAGCGGCTTCAAGTTCACCCACCTCGGCACAATAGGGACGGCCGAGTCCCCACCAGGATCGCCCGCCGCCTGATTCTGTAACCCTAGGTTAGTCATCCCGGGCGAGCCCTCTTGCGAGACCCGGGACCCACCTCTGCCCGCTCAGCCAAAAATTACGGCTTCGCGGCACCCGGAACGACCGTGGCCGTGGAGAGAATAGCCTCGATCGCAGCGCGGCTCGCGCGGCCGGCCTCGATCTCGCTCTTGGGCGCATAAGCGGTCACGATCGCCGCGCGGCCTTCCCCGCCAATGACGAGCAGGAACCGCGACTCAGGACCCTTGTCCCCCTTGGCGTCCGCCAGCACGTACGTGTAGGAGCCCTCGCGCTTCAACGCGCCGTCGGCGTAAGCCGCGTTCGTGTATTTGAGGCTCGCGAGAAAATCGAGAAACGCTTGGCCCTTGAATTCCTGCAGCGCCATCGTCGGAAGCTCCGCCACCTCGATCGTAATTCCGGAAGCATCCTGCTGTATGGCCGGGACACCACCGGCGGCTGCTTTGAAATCGTCGGGTACGTCGAACGCAACCGGGCCGACGGTCATCTTCTTCATCGCAAAGGCGCTGTTCGCGCCCGCGAACGTCACGGCGATTGCCGCAAGGAAGGCTACGGCGGCAAGCTGAAAAGACGGGAATCTGAGCATGGAGGATCCTTGATCCGGAGGAGGGGGAGATCGCCACTGAGCCTCTTCCATAACCGGCAGCCATCACGCAAGTGAACTCTGCGAATCACTTACGCCACCCGGGACCCACGCCTGTCTCTAGCAAAAGTTGTCGGTTGCGCGCCGCACGCTTCAATACTGCGAAGATATGCCTGGATTGCCCGCCATGTAGTTCTTGCACCCAGCCCCAGCAAAATGCGATGTCTCCCGTCAAACACGAGACGATTGCAGGGGGCGCCTGGGCGGCTTCTTAGATCGAAGTCGTTGGGGAGGATGCTTTGACGCCGACGGAGCCGCAACGCCCGCATCTGATCTCATTGGGCTTGAACAAGCTCGGCCTCATCGGGATCAAAGCGCCGATCCTCGCAGCGCTCATCGTCGCGCTCATCACCGCCGCGGCGGTCACGGGCCTGACGCGCCTCAAAGTCGACGACAGCCTGTCTGAGCTGTTCCGCACGAACACGCCCGAATTCAAGACCTACGAAGAGATCGACCGCCGCTTCCCGTCGAGCGAATACGATGTGCTGGTCGTCGTCGAAGGCAAGAACCTGCTGACCCACGACGGCCTCAAGGCCTTCGCAACCGCCGCCGCCGATCTGCAGCTGGCCGACGGCGTCAACGGCATCGTCTCGATGCTGTCGGCCCGCGGCAAGCCCGATCCCACGGGATACGCGCCGCCCATCGTACCGGATGAATTGCCCGACGGACCCGAGTTCGACCAGATCCTGGAAGCGCTGAAGACGAACGACATCGTCAAAGGCAAGTTCTTGTCGGAAGACGGTCAGCTCGCGCTCATGGTGCTCTCGCTCAATCGCGAGATGGTCGCGGAGAAGTCCGCCAAAACCGTCATCGGCGACATCGAGCAGACCGCGAAGGAAGATCTGGAACCGGCAGGCCTCAGCGTAAAGCTCGCCGGCGCACCGGTGATGCAACTTGAAATCCGCAACGCCGTCGAGCGCGATCAGATCGTCTACAACGGCCTCGGCCTGCTGTTCGGCGCCGCCATCGCCGCGCTCTTCTTCCGCCGCGTATCGCTGATGCTCGTCGCGGCGCTGCCGCCCGTCATCGCGGTGTGCTGGTCGCTGGGGCTGCTCGGCTGGCTGAACTTCAAGCTCAACCTCTTCCTCAACGTCATGACGCCGCTCATCCTGGTGATGGGCTTCGCCGACAGCATGCAGATGGTGTCCGCCATCCGCATCCGCCTGCGCGAGGGCGACAGCAAGCTGCAAGCCGTGACGTTCGCGGTGAACGTCGTCGGCCCCGCCTGCGTATTGGCGCACGGCGCGACGCTTCTCGCGTTCCTCGCTCTTCTCTTCTCCGAATCGGGTCTCATCCGCACGTTCGGCGAAGCGGGCGCGATGGCCGTCTGCATCTCCTTCGTCGCCGTGATCGTCGTCCTGCCGATTCTCGGGCTTCTCTTCATCCGCAATGAAAAGACGCTGGCGCGCGACCACGCACCCGCCGACGGCATGATGGATGCGCTAGGCACGTTCGTCGGCGCCATCGTCGATCGCGTGATCAAGCATTCGGTCATCTACACGCTTCTGGGCATCGGCCTGTTCGTCTACTTCGCCTCGCTCCATCTGCAACTCGAGCCGCGTTACCGCCTCGCCGATCAGGTGCCGGACCGCGAGCAGGCGCTCGCCGCCACCGGCCGCATCGATTCGAAGCTCACCGGCGCCAATCCCTTCCATGTGATGATCCAATGGAAGAACGGCGCCAGCCTCTATGATCCGGGCACCCTGAAGGTGATCGAGGAAACCCACCTCGCGCTTGAGAAAGCCGCGGGCCTCGGCAACGTCTGGTCGCTCGAAAGCCTCCGCCGCTGGCTCCGCGAAAACGGCAACGACAACGTCGAGACCATCCAGAAGTACGTCAAACTGCTTCCCGACCACCTGGTCCGCCGCTTCATTGCGAAAGAGCAGGATGCCGTGCTCGTGACCGGCCGCTTGCCGGACGTCGACGCCAGCCAAATCCTGCCGCTCGTCCATAAGGTCGACGAAGCGCTCGATCCGGTCCGCAAAGCCTATCCGGCTTATGAGATCTCGGTCACCGGCTTGCCCGCGATTGCCGCCCGCAACAGCCACCGCATGATCTCGCAGCTCGACGAGAGCATCCCGATCTGCGTGCTCATCGCGGCAGTCCTGCTCGCCATCGCGTTCCGCTCGTTCTTCGTCGGCTTCATCAGCCTGTTGCCGGGTCTCTTCCCGGTCGTCACGACGGGCGCGATGCTGTGGTTCTTCTCAGGCGGGCTCGAATTCTCCTCCGTCGTCGCGTTGATCGTGGTGTTCGGATTGGGCGTGGATGCGCTCATTCACTTCATGAATCGTCTGCGGCTTGAAGAGAAGCCGGGCGTGCCTCCCGAAGTCGCGATCCGCAATGCCCGCGTGCTCGTCGGTCCCGCCATCATTCTGACGACCATCGTTCTGGCCTTCGGCCTGGGCGTAACGGTCTTCTCCGAGCTGCCGTCGCTCCGTCTTTTCGGGCTCGTCTGCGGTGTGACGCTGATGGCGTCCCTCGTTGCCGATCTCGTCTTCCTGCCGGCGACAATTCTCGTCTACCGCCGCTATATCAGCGGCCACGACGTCTAGCGGGCGCTGCGATAAGGCGTCGGCGGTTGCGGCCGCCCGCGCCATAAGCGTAGTCTTACCGGCATCGTCATCGGCAACGAGAGGCCGCGATGCCCCAGAAGCTCGTGATCATTCTGGCCAACACCGATCCGCAGAGCGGGGAGGGGTTGAGCGCGCCGCTCTTCCAGGCCGCCGTCGCCGCCGGCATGGATTATCAGGTCGAGGTCGTCTGCACCGGCACGGCCGCCAAGCTGCTTCGCGCCGGCGCCGCCGAGGCCATCCGCATCAAGCCCGACGAAAAGCGCTCGATCTACGATTTCATCAAGGAAGGGCACGCGGCGGGCGTGAAGTTCTACTGCTTCTCACCGGGGCTCGACGTCTGTTCCATGCGCAAGGAAGATCTCATCCCCGAATGCAGCGGCGTGCTCGGAGCCGCGCACTTCATAGAAGAGATCATGTCGAGCGACTGCCGGGTGCTCACGTATTGACGGCGGTTCCGAGAAATCTTCTCAGAGCGTCCGGCAGGTGGCGGTAATCGTCGATGATGGCATCGGGCCCGAACGACGCCACCGGATCGACGCTATAGCCGAAGCTCACCGCCACGATGGGCACCTGCGCCGCCTTCGCCGTTTTGATGTCCGTCTCGCTGTCCCCGATCATGATGCTCGCATGGGGAGCGCCACCGGCCCGCGCGATCGTACCGGTGAGGTGTAAGGGATCGGGCTTGTACGCGCCTAGCGTATCGCGCCCGGTGAGCGCCGAGAAATAATGGTCGAGCTTCATCGCCTCGAGTACGGCGCGCGCCTGCATCTCCATTTTGTTCGTACACACCGCAAGCGTCGCGCCTTCGCCCTTCAGCCGCTCGAGCGTATCGATCACGTGCGGGTAGGGAACGCTGTAGTCGGCGAGATGCGCCGTGTAATAGATAATGAACACTTCGAACAGATCGTGCAGTTCCCGCTCCGACAGCTTCCGCCCGTGCGCCTTCACCGCGCCCTCGATCATCGCCAGCGCGCCGTGCCCGACGAACGGCCGGATCTGCAGTTCGTCGATGCGGTCAAGGCCAAGCGTCGAGAGAACGTGATTCGTCGCCTCCGCAAGATCGGGCGCCGTATCGACGAGCGTACCGTCGAGGTCGAAGACGATTGTCCAGCCCTGCATGAATTCTCCTCGCGTTTTCAAGGCAGCGTAGTGACGCCCGCTGGTCCTGTCACGGTGTCACGAGGACCCGCAGCAGCCGCTGGCTTGAAAGAGCCGCGTCCGCAGCCTAGAGAGGTCCCCGCGCGAGGGCGCTGATTTTCACAAAGTTCGAGGCCGAAATGAGCACTGACGATTGGAAGCGACAAGCAGCAGAGCAGGCGCTGACGTACGTCGAAGACGGGATGAAGCTCGGCCTCGGCACGGGCTCGACGGCGTCGAAATTCGTGGACCTTCTGGGCGAGAAGGTCAAAGCCGGCCTCAAGGTCACCTGCGTTCCGACCTCGGAAGCAACCCGCGCTCAGGCCGCCGCGCTCGGCATCCCGCTGACGACGCTGGATGAGACGCCGTTTCTGGATCTGACGGTCGATGGCGCCGATGAACTCGATGAAGATCTGCGCCTCGTCAAAGGCGGCGGCGGCGCCCTTCTGCGCGAAAAGATCGTGGCCGTCGCCTCCGGCCGCGTCGTCATCATCGCCGACAATTCCAAGCTCGTCGAAACGCTGGGCCGCTTTCCCCTGCCGCTCGAAGTCGTCCCCTTCGGGCTGGCCGCCACCGAGCAGCTCGTCATCAAGCTCGCCGCCGACTCTGGCTGCGAAGGCGAGGTGAAACTGCGCACCGGTGCGGATGGCAAACCCTTCGTTACCGATAACGGCAACTACATCCTCGACTGTTCTTTTGGCGCGATAGAGGATCCCGAAGCCCTTGACGACGCTTTGAAGCTTGTGCCCGGCATCGTCGAGACGGGCCTGTTTTTGGGAATTGCAGACGTCGGCATCGTTGCCGGCCCCAAAGGCGTTGAAGTCATATCCGGGATAGACGACGATTTCGAAGAGGACGAATGACCATGCCCCACGCCCTCCGCATCATTGCGCTGTGCCTTGTTTTCTTCTCCGGCGCAGCTTTCGCTGAAGACCCCAAGCCCGCTGAGCCCGACCCCGCGCGTGTGGCCGCCGCCCGCGATCTTCTTGAAGTCACCGGCGTCACCAAGCAGATGGATGGCATGGCGCAAGCCATGACGCGCGGTTTCGCGAAAGGCGCCAACGCCAGTTCCTCCGAAGCCGGCAAGAAGATGTCAGATCAGTTCGACGAGAGCATGAAGAAGCTTCTCGCCTACCAGGACCAGATGATCACCGACTTCGCCAATCTCTATGCCGAGACGTTCACGGCTGAGGAAATGAAGGCCGTCGCCGATTTCTATCGTTCGGGTCCCGGCGCCAAGTTCGTCGCCAAGACGCCGGAACTGATGAAGAAGGGCGCCGAAATCGGCATGAAATATTCCAACAAGATCGCGGAGGAGATGAAGGCGCAGCAGGCGCCGCAGCCCGCGCCGCAATAAGCTGCAGAGAATTCAAGTCAGGCCAGGTAATGACAAACTTCGACTTCGACCTTTTCGTCATCGGCGCTGGCTCCGGTGGCGTCAGAGCCGCGCGCATTGCCGCCACTTATGGCGCCAAGGTTGCCATCGCCGAGGAGTATCGCGTCGGCGGCACCTGCGTGATCCGCGGCTGCGTGCCCAAGAAGCTTCTGGTCTACGCGTCGCGCTTTGCCGATGATTTCGAGGATGCGGCCGGCTATGGCTGGCATCTCGACAGCAAACCGGTATTCGACTGGCCGACGCTGATCGCCAACAAGGACCGCGAGATCGACCGGCTCGAGGCGGCCTATGTCACCAATCTCGAACGCTCGGGCGCGCGGATCGTGCGCAGCCGTGCGGTGCTGGAAGACGCCCATCGCGTGCGGCTGGTCGCCACTGGCGAGGTGGTGCGCGCGAAATACATCCTGATCGCGACCGGCGGCTGGCCATATCCGGGTGCCGATATCGCCGGGATCGAGCATGTCATCTCGTCGAATGAAGCTTTCCACCTGAAACAGATGCCCAAACGCATCCTGATTCAGGGCGGCGGCTATATCGCGGTGGAATTCGCCGGCATTTTCCGCGGCCTCGGCTCGGAGGTGACGCTGGTCTATCGCGGCGACAACATCCTGCGCGGCTTCGACGACGACGTGCGCGAGCATTTGCGCAACGAGATGACCAAGCGCGGCATCAACATCGTCACGCGCAAGACGGTCGAGGGCATCGAAAAAGTCGATCGCGGCTTGTGCGTGCAATTGTCCGATCATGAAAGCGTGCTGGTCGATCAGGTCATGTTCGCGACCGGGCGGCGGCCGAATATCGCCGGGCTCGGTCTTGAGAAGGTTGGCGTGGCGCTGAACGAGAAGGGCGCGATTAAGGTCGACCGTTATTCGCAGACCAGCGTGCCCTCGATCTATGCCGTTGGCGATGTCACCGACCGTGTGGCGCTGACGCCGGTGGCGATCCGCGAAGGCCATGCCTTCTCCGATACGGTTTTCGACGGAAAGACGATTGCGGTCGACCATTCCGACATTCCGACGGCGGTCTTCTCCGAGCCGGAAGTCGGCGTGATCGGTCTGACCGAAGCCGAAGCCCGCAGCCGCTTCGACCGGGTCGATATCTACAAGACCAGCTTCCGGCCGATGAAGGCGACGCTGGCCGCGCGCGACACGCGTTCGTTCTTCAAGCTGATCGTTGATGGCACGACCGATCGTGTGCTCGGATGTCACATCGTCGGACCGGATGCCGGCGAATTAATCCAGGTCGTCGGTATCGCGATCAAGATGCGCGCGACCAAGGCCGATT
>NZ_DASRYS010000018.1:0-54171 GCF_035687085.1 Hyphomicrobium sp.
CGATAGCGTGACACGCGGGTTCTCCCCGATGCTGATGAGTTCGATGGGGGCAGGGGCGCCGCATGCGCCATCCTTGATCGGCTCATGCGGCAGCACGATCGCCTGGATGCGCTGCAGAACGACGGCACAATGCGCGCGGGCGTCCGCGATCTCAGCCTCGGACCAAGCGGGTGGCTTTGGAGCGGCCTCCGCCGCAGGCTGCACGCCGGCATCGGGCTTCGCGCCGCCTTCCGCCTCTGATCCGGAAGTTGCCGGCGGCTTGCCGCCGTCCTGAGCAGGCTGATCGGCCTTGGCCGGAACTGCGCCTGTCTTCTGAGACGCTTGTCCTGCATGTGCGCCGGGCTTGGATTTGGTCTTCTGGGATTTGGTTTCCGCTGCTGCTGCCTGCTCGGCTTTATCTTTGGCCCCCGCATCCGAGGGCATGCCGGCCGCAAGCAACGGCAAGGCAAAGAGTGCCGCCCAGATGATGTATGGCGAGCACGCTGCTGAAACACTGTCGCGGCCGTGCGAGGATGCTGTCATTTCTGTCTGTACATCCCTGCTGGGCGCTCTAATAGTCGATGATAAGTTCAAAGGGCCAGCGTTCGATAATCGCAGAATTTCATTTGTAGGCCAAGCTACTAACTGCTTCCGATGTCACTGCGGCTTCGATGCGCCGCAAAATTTTCCGAGGGTAATGATGCGGTCTATGGCCGCAAAATATGGCGGGTACGTATGAAACAAGCCATAGCATCGAGTAGGCATTCGAATCGCAGGCCGACTTACCGGGCCGACACTCACCGGGCACGAAGTGAACGAACATAACATCGACCTCAGAACGGCGCGGGCCGAAAAGCCATCGAAGATCGTGGCGGCACGTTTCCAGGCGCTTCAGACATTCACGCTCGAGAGGCCGAACGTCCTCAACGCGCTTGACGATGAGATGTGCCGCACGTTGGCAGCCACCTTGCCGGGCGTAGCGCGCAATCCCGACGTCTATATCGTGGCCCTCCTGTCGAGCCATCCGAAAGCGTTCTGCGCGGGCGGTGACGTGCGCGCTCTCTCGGCGGCCGCCAAGGACGACATCGAGGTCGCGAAGACCTGCCTGCGCAACGAGTATTCGTTGAACTGGCTTCTCGAATGCTTCTCCAAGCCCACCGTGTCCTTCATCAACGGACTATGCATGGGATCTGGCGCTGGCCTTGTCGCTTTCAACACGCACAGGGTCGCTGGTGAAAACTTCAAATGGGCGATGCCTGAAACGAAGATCGGGCTCTTCCCGGATGTCGGCGTAGCGCGCGTGCTCGCAAAGATGCCCTGGCCGATCGGCGTTTATCTGGGGCTCACAGGCCGCATGATCGGCCGCGCCGATGCCCTTTGGCTGGGCATCGTCACCCATTGCATCTCCTCCGCGCATTTTCCCGGTATTCTCGACAAATTGAAAGATGCCGAGCCCATCGATCCCATGCTCGATGGCTTGCATGAAGTTCAAGAGCCTGGAGATTTGCAGGCAGACAAAGGCCATATTCTAGAGCATTTTTCCGAACCGACGCTGTCGGGTATCTTTCGTTCCTTGTCGAAAGCAGAGGCGAAAGGTTGCGATTGGGCTCGAAAAGCATTGGCCGATTTAGCGAAATGTTCGCCATTATCGCTGGCGATCACGATCCGCCATATCCAATCGGCCCTTTCGTTTGATATACGTCAAACGCTCATCGAAGATTATCGCCTAGCGGTGCGATGCATTGCAGATCACGATTTCCACGAAGGCGTCCGGGCGCTGCTGATCGACAAGGATGGCAACCCGGCGTGGAAACTCAAACGCTACGATGATAGTATGGCAACTGTGGTGGATGAGTATTTTGCGCCATTGCCAGATGGCGAATTGGAATTGCCAACAAGATCAGAAATGCAGGCGGCGCGCGTTTAATTTTTTGCGACTCCATTGCTTACAATTCCAGCCGCAAAGTTAGGGAGATATTTACCAGATCGGAATTTTCGCCTGATTATTGGTTAAAAATTTGTTCCAAAGACAGCCCCGAACTATTCTTTTACTATATCTATTTAGCCGAAATTCAGGCCTCCACGTTATCAATTTATCAAAACCCCGGGCAAACCGGGTGGCGTCAAACTTTTTTACGAGGCAGGGTTATGAGTTTAGCGTACGACATGGCGCGTCACCGCGCGCCGGCCCAGGAAGAAGGGTTTCGCGGTGAGTACCTTCAGGCGCTCCGTTTGATCGAGCGTCTTCACCGTCTTCTCCTCGACGTCATCAAGGACGAGTTTGACCGTCGCGGCGGAGCCGAACTCAACAGTGTGCAGGCATTGCTCCTCTACAACATCGGTGAGAGCGAGCTGACGGCCGGCGAACTCAAGACCAGGGGCTATTACCTCGGCTCCAACGTCTCATACAATCTCAAGAAGCTCGTCGATATGGGCTACATCCACTACAAGCGTTCGGACACCGATCGCCGCTCTGTGCGTGTGAGCCTGACCGAAAAGGGCCTTGAGGCGCGCGACATCGTCAGCAAGCTCTATCTTCGTCAGCTGGGTTCGGTTCAGACCGTCGGCGAAGTTTCCAACGAAGACGTCAAAGGCCTGAATAAGGCACTGGTTCGCCTCGAGCGCTTCTGGTCGGATCAGATCCGCTACCGTCTCTAAGATACGGCTGACGCCAATACGAAACCTGCTCGGCGCCGTCGGCAGACAGCGTCAAGGACTTCTCTGTTCCCCAGAGAAGTCCTTTTTCGTTTGACCCGTGGCCTGAAACGCAAGGGAGCGGCTCACCCAGTGTCAAATGCTCGAAACTCGGATAGTCTAGCCCCAACAATAATCGCGATCTCAAGCGTCGGGGGACGTACGTGGACCGGGGGAAACAGAATTCTGAAACGGCGTTCGGCCGCGCTCCGGGGCGCTTCTCCGCCATCCTGCGAATTGGATTTGTTGCACTATCGGCCGCCGCAGGGCTGGCCTCAGACGCGTCCGCTCAGAACTTCAGCTGGTTCAACTTCGGCCCGACCGGCAACGACGGGCCTTCGTATACGACCAATCGCACCGACCCTGATTTTGTTCGCGAATGGGAGGCGAACCCGCCCAAAGGATTCGCGACGCTCGCCAAGGCCAACATCGAAGCCACCAAGATGGCGGTCCGCCAATACACGATGATCGTAGGGAAGGGTGGCTGGCCTCAGATCCCCGAGCCGCCGCCGAAGACGCCGCGCGACAGTCTCATGCAGTACGGAACGACGGACCGCGCCGTCGCCCTGCTGCGGGCCCGCCTCGCAGCGTCGGGCGAGTTCCGTGGCACGAATACGACATCCAACTATTTCGACAACGAATTGGAGAAGGCGCTGCAGCGCTATCAGGCAGCCAATGGTCTGGCGCCGACGGGCATTGCCGACAAGCGCACGATCGCCGCCCTCAATGTTCCGGCGGACGTGCGCCTCAAGCAGCTGAAGGTGAACCTCACGCGCCTGCAGGAGGCGATCCCGGCAACGGCGAAGCGCTATGTCGTCGTCAACATACCGGCCGCGCACATCGAGGCGGTCGAGAACGGCGCCATCGTTGCACGGTATGCGGGCGTCGTCGGCAAGCCCGAGCGGCCGACGCCGCTGCTGCGGACCCCGATCACGGACCTTAACTTCAACCCGATGTGGCGTCTGCCACCCACGGTCATCTCGGAAGACCTCATCCCGCGCGGCCGCGAGATGCAGAAGAAGGGCCAGAACGTCCTCGTGAAGTTCGGCATCGACGCTTACGCGGGCGGCAAGAAGGTCGACCCGCAAAGCATCAACTGGGAGAAGGTGACGCCCGGCACCTACACGTACAGCCAGAAGCCGGGGAAGGAGAACCCGCTCGGCTTCCTCAAGATCAACTTCAACAACGCCCATTCGGTCTACATGCACGACACGCCGTCGGACCGCATCTTCGGCCGCAACTTCCGGTCCGAGAGCTCCGGCTGCATCCGCGTCCATAACATTGAGAAGTTGGCGGCTTGGCTGCTCGCCGGCCAGAACGGCTGGAGCGCCAGCCGAATCGCGCAGGTGAAAGAGCAGGGGCAGCGGCTCGACGTGCGCCTGAAGCAGCCCGTGCAGCTGCTCTTCGTCTATATCAGCGCCTGGGCCACCGAGGATGGCGTGGTTCAATTTCGGCGCGATATTTACCAGAAGGACGGCATCGGAGAGGTCGCATCCTCGTATTAGTTCCCGCCAACGGCGTGCAGCTGGTATGCAAAGATGTCATCGTAACTTGAATGCGGAGCACAGGCCTGCCAAATAGGGGTCCGGCGGCACGCTGGCCTCCTCTAGCGTGACCAATTTTTCATCCTCTGCGCGACGAAACGGCACTGGTCCTTTGGGGGCCCCGGGTACATAAACGGGCTAAAATAATAAACACGGTGCTTATGGGAGCGGAAATCGACTGATGAATTACGAGCAGATGCTCTCGAAAGCCCTCGATACCGTAAAGAGTGAGGGGCGTTATCGGGTTTTCGCCGATGTGAAGCGCCGCCGTGGCGCATTCCCGCGGGCCGAAGTCGTCAAAGGCGACGCCGCCAAGCCCATAACCGTTTGGTGCTCCAACGATTATCTCGGCATGGGCCAGCATCCCAAGGTGCTCGCCGCCATGCACGAAGCCATTGATACCGTGGGCGCAGGCTCCGGCGGCACCCGCAATATCGCCGGCACCACGCACTATCACGTCGAATTGGAACGTGAACTCGCCGACCTCCACGGCAAGGAGATGGCGCTTCTCTTCACCTCCGCCTTCGTTGCCAACGAAGCCGCGCTCTCGACGCTCGCCACGCTCTTTCCGGGCTGCGTGATCTTCTCCGACGAAAAGAATCACGCCTCGATGATCGCCGGCATCCGCAACGGTCGCGGACCCAAGCAGATCTTCGCCCACAACGACCTCGCCGATCTCGAAGAGCGCCTCAAGAAGGTGCCGCGCGACACACCCAAGATCATCGCCTTCGAGAGCGTCTATTCGATGGATGGCCACATCGCCCCCATCGGCGCCATCTGCGATCTGGCGGAGAAGTACAACGCGCTGACCTACCTCGATGAGGTCCACGGCGTCGGCCTTTACGGCCCCCGTGGCGGCGGCGTCGCCGAGCGCGATGGCGTCATGCACCGCGTCGACATCATCAACGGCACGCTCGCCAAGGGCTTCGGCGTCATGGGCGGCTACATCGCCGCCTCGAAGACGCTCTGCGATGCGATCCGCTCCTATGCACCGGGCTTCATCTTCACGACGTCGCTGGCACCCGCGATCGCGGCTGGCGCTGTCGCTTCGATCCGCCACTTGAAAACGAGCAACGCCGAGCGCGAGAAGCACCAGGAGCGCGCCCGGACGCTGAAACGGCGTCTGATCGCGGCGGACTTCCCGGTCATCTCGGGACCCAGCCACATCGTGCCCGTGCTTATCGCCGATCCCGTCCGCTGCAAGGCGCTGACGGATGTGCTGCTCGACCGCTACGGCATCTACGTCCAGCCGATCAACTATCCGACGGTTCCGCGCGGCACAGAGCGGCTGCGTTTGACGCCGTCGCCGCAGCACACGGACGCCGATATGGAGCATCTCGTCAACGCTCTGTCGGATCTGTGGTCTCAGTGCCCACTCGCCTTGATGGAGAGCCTCGCCGAAGCGGCTGAGTAAGCCGCGCCGGCAATCGTTGCCTTCGCCGCAAATCCGCCACCCGCGCCCTTATTACGCGGGTCCGGCGGGTTTCAGCGCTGGCGCGATCGCCAGTACTATGGTTGATACCGCGTCCGGCCGGGCTTGCTCCAGGGTACCCGCCAGCGCTACAAAACACTTCCCAAAATAGAGGAAAGCCCATGTCGACTGCACCGGCCGCAGCAACCTCGCAGACCTCGCGCTTCTTCAAGGCGCATCTGTCCGAGACCGATCCTGAAGTCTTCAGCGCGATCCAGAAGGAATTCGGACGCCAGCAGAACGAGATCGAGCTGATCGCTTCGGAAAACATCGTTTCCCAGGCCGTGCTCGACGCTGCAGGCTCCGTTCTCACGAACAAGTACGCTGAAGGCTACCCCGGCAAGCGCTATTATGGCGGCTGCCAGTTCGTAGACATCGCTGAAGAGCTTGCGATCGATCGCGCCAAGAAGCTCTTCAACTGCGGCTTCGCCAACGTGCAGCCGAACTCGGGCAGCCAGGCGAACCAGGGCGTCTTCAACGCGCTCGCCAAGCCCGGCGACACCATTCTCGGCCTGTCGCTCGCAGCCGGCGGTCACTTGACCCACGGCGCGTCCGTCAACCAGTCGGGCAAGTGGTTCAACGCCGTGCACTACACGGTGAAGCCCGACACGCACCTCATCGACATGGACGATGTGCGCAAGCTCGCCCAGGAGCACAAGCCGCGCATCATCATCGCTGGTGGCTCGGCCTACCCGCGCAAGATCGATTTCGCTGCATTCCGCGCGATTGCTGATGAAGTGGGTGCCACGTTCCTCGTCGACATGGCGCACTTCGCCGGTCTCGTTGCAGCCGGTCTCATCCCGAGCCCGTTCCCGCACGCTCACGTCGTCACCACGACGACGCACAAGACGCTGCGCGGTCCGCGCGGCGGCATGATCCTCACGAACGACGAGGACATCGCCAAGAAGGTCAACTCGGCGATCTTCCCTGGCATCCAGGGCGGCCCGCTGATGCACGTCATCGCCGCGAAGGCCGTTGCCTTCGGCGAAGCGCTGCGTCCCGACTTCAAGGTCTACATCAAGAGCGTGATGGACAACGCCAAGGCGATGGGCGAAACGCTCGTCCAGAACGGCTTCGCGCTCGTCTCGGGCGGCACCGACACGCACGTCGTGCTCGTTGACCTGCGTCCGAAGAAGATCACCGGCAACAAGGCTGAGAAGGCCCTGGGCCGCGCACACATCACCTGCAACAAGAACGGCATCCCGTTCGACCCCGAGAAGCCGATGGTAACGTCGGGCATCCGCTTGGGCTCGCCCGCCGGTACCACGCGCGGCTTCGGCGTCGCCGAGTTCCAGGAAATCGCCCGCCTGATCACCGAAGTTCTCGATGGTCTCGCCAAGAACGGCGAAGAGGGCAACGCTGAGGTCGAAGCCGCCGTCAAGGCGAAGGCGACCGCCCTTTGCGAACGCTTCCCCATCTACGCCTGAGCCGAAGTCTCTCGGGTTTAATCGATCAGAGCGCCGGATTCGTCCGGCGCTCTTTTCTTTTGCGCTGCTCTTCCGGTCATCTGTGACACTGCTGGCCAAAGAAGCTCGGCCAAACGCCGCGTAAAT
Organism: Hyphomicrobium sp.; assembly: GCF_035687085.1. GTDB lineage: Bacteria > Pseudomonadota > Alphaproteobacteria > Rhizobiales > Hyphomicrobiaceae > Hyphomicrobium_B. The sequence goes on from NZ_DASRYS010000018.1 coordinate 7,242, forward strand.
CCGCTAATCTCCGGCCCGGACTAAGACCGATCCATCGCGGGCTCGTTTTCACATTGTTGAAAACCCTATCCAGGGCCATCTGGGCAATGTGTGGCCACGGCGGAATCTGGCTTGTGGTTGAAGCGAAGTCTGTCTGATCGGAAACAGGGCGGCCCGGCTAATCGAGCGGGCGATTGCGAGGAGCTTACGATGCGCTGTCCATTTTGCGGAAGCGAGGATAGCCAGGTCAAAGACAGCCGGCCGTCGGATGAGAATTCGGCGATCCGCCGGAGACGCATCTGCGCCGACTGCGGCGGACGTTTCACCACGTTCGAGCGCGTTCAGCTGCGCGAATTGACCGTCGTCAAGCGTTCCGGCCGCAAAGTCCTGTTCGATCGCGATAAGCTTTCAAAGTCGATCTCGGTCGCGATGCGCAAGCGCCCGATCGAACCGGAACGGATCGATCGCCTTGTGTCAGGCCTCGTGCGCCAGCTCGAAAGCTCGGGCGAAACGGAAATCACGTCCGCCGAAATCGGCGAGCTCGTGATGGCGGCCTTGCGCGAATTGGACCCCGTCGCTTATGTCCGGTTCGCATCCGTCTATCGCGACTTTCGCGACGCTGCGGATTTCCACGCGGTTCTCCGCGAACTCGCGAGCAATGCCCACGATCCGCTCGATCTGACGGAGCGGTTCGGGACGACCGCGCTCGATGAGATTGCGATTCAGAAGAAGCACTGAGCACGTATGTCGAGTTCCCCCGGTTCTGCGTTCGACGACGAGATGATGGCGGTCGCGCTGCGCATGGCCGAGCGTGGGCTGGGCGCCACTTGGCCGAACCCATCGGTCGGCGCCGTCATCGCCAATGAAGAAACCGGCGAACTGATCTCGCGGGCGAGAACCGCCAACGGCGGCCGTCCGCACGCTGAGACGACGGCCATCGCCGCCGCTGGCGAAAAGGCGCGCGGTGCCACCATTTACGTCACGCTTGAGCCGTGCTCGCACTACGGACAAACAGGCCCATGCGCCGGGGCCATAGTCGCCGCCGGATTGAAGCGCGCCGTCGTCGCCATTGAAGATCCCGATCCCCGCGTCGCGGGGCGCGGCCTCGACATGCTGCGCGAGGCCGGCATCGAAGTCGTCCGCGGCGTCGGCGCAGCGGAAGCGAAATGGATCACGCGCGGCCACGTCGTCCGCATCACCGAGCGCCGGCCGCTCGTGACGCTGAAGCTCGCGCTCGATGCGAAGGGCGACATCGCCCGCGGCTCCGGCAGCCAGCCCGTGTGGGTGACAGGCGAACAATCGCGCGCGCATGCCATGGTGCTGCGCAGCGCGTACGACGCGATCCTCGTCGGCGCGGCGACTGTGAAGGACGACGATCCGGAATTGACCTGCCGTTTGCCCGGCCTCTTCGACCGCTCGCCGGTACGCATCGTGCTTTCGCGCTCGCTCGATTTGCCTGTCAAAGCCAAGCTCTTCGAGAGTGCCCAGAAGGTGCCGGTCTGGCTGATGACGGCGGCAGGAGCCGATGCGAACAAGAAGGCCGCGATCGCGGCGGGCGGCACCGAGGTCATTGATGCCGGCGTCGTCGGCGGATCGCTTTGGCTGCCGTCCATCATGGAGGCTCTCGTCGCGCGCGGTATTACGCGTTTGCTCGTCGAAGGCGGCCCCGCGATCTGGCGTGCCTTCGCCGAGGCCTCGCTCGCCGACGAGATCATTCTTTACATGGCGGGCACGCCCACCGACGTTGAGGCCGAGAACGCCGTCACCCGCTGGCTCGGACCTCAGGGGCTGAGCGTGGCCGAGCGGCGGATCATAGGCACCGATACGATGTGGCGGCTTCACGCCTTGCGGACAGGACGAGCGGACAAGGAAGGACGCTGATCAGATGTTTACCGGATTGATCACGGATGTGGGCGAGGTGATCGCCAAATCGCAGGGCGGCTTCACCTTGAAGACGGCCTACAAGCTTAAGCCGCAGGAAGTCGGCCTTTCGATCTGCTGCGACGGCGTATGCCTGACCGCGACCACGATCACGCCGCTCGCCGATGGCGCGGAATTTACCGTCGACGTTTCCAACGAGACGATGGCGAAGACCACACTCGACCAGTGGAAGCCGGGGCGCCGCGTCAATTTGGAACGCTCGCTGCGGGCCGGCGACGAGCTTGGCGGCCACATCGTCTCAGGCCATGTGGACGGCATCGCTAAAATCATCTCGATCACGGACGACGGCGAAAGCAAACGCTTTCTTTTGGAGGCGCCCGAGCATCTTTCTCGCTATATAGCCCCCAAGGGGTCTATAGCGTTGGACGGGACCTCACTGACGGTCAACGAGGTTGCGGAAGTCCGTTTTGGGGTCAATCTCATTCCGCACAGCTTGACGGTAACGACCTGGGGCGCGAAAAACCCCGGCGATCTGGTCAACCTCGAAGTCGATGTTTTTGCGCGCTACGTAGCGCGTCTGATGGAGTTTCGCCCATGATGTCGGGCACGACGAATTTGCAATCCGCGAATACCGGTAGCGCGCTCTCGCCGATCGAGGAGATCGTGGAGGAGATGCAGAATGGCCGTATGGTCATTCTCGTCGATGCCGAAGATCGCGAGAACGAAGGCGACCTCATCATTCCGGCGCAAATGGCAACGCCAGATGCCATCAACTTCATGGCCAAGCACGGCCGCGGATTGATCTGCCTCGCGCTGACGCCCGCGCGCGCCAAGGAACTCAATCTCGATTTCATGGTGCGATCGAACGGATCGCGCAATCGCACCGCGTTCACGCAATCGATCGAAGCGCGCGAAGGCATCTCGACCGGCATCTCCGCATTCGACCGCGCACGGACGATCGCGACCGCCATTGATCCGACGAAGGGCGCGAGCGACATCGTCTCGCCTGGTCACGTCTTCCCTCTCATCGCGCGCGACGGCGGCGTTCTCGTCCGCGCCGGTCACACCGAAGCATCGATCGATCTGGCGAAGCTCGCCGGGCTCTCGCCCGCAGCCGTCATCTGCGAAGTGATGAACGAAGACGGCACGATGGCGCGCATGGCCGATCTCGCCCGCTTCGCCAAGGTGCACGATCTGAAGATCGGCGCGATTGAAGATCTGATCGCCTATCGCCTGAAGAACGATCGCATCGTGAAGCGCGTCGCACAAACGCCCGTTGAGACGACGAGCGCGGGCAGCTTTGAGCTTCACGTCTACGAGACGACGGTTGAGCCCGGCGAACATCTGGCGCTCGTCAAAGGCAACATCGCGAAAGGCGGACCGACGCTGGTGCGTGTCCATGCCGTCAACGTGCTGCACGATGTGCTCGACATCGATGGCCATCCCGAAAGCGGCTCGGTCATCGAACAGTCGATGCGCGCCATCGAAGCCGAGGGCCGCGGCGTCATCGTTCTCATTCGTGACTTGCGTCCCAAATCCGTGTCTGATTGGGTGACGCGGAAGAACACACCGGGTGCACTTGCCGACTTGAGCAAGGAACGGCGCCAAGTCGAAATCGGCGTCGGCTCGCAGATCCTCGCGGATCTCGGCGTCAAGGACATGGTGCTGCTCACCACATCGCCACAGCACGTCTACGTTGGCCTCGAGGCATTCGGGCTGCGTGTGACCGGAACGAGAAAAATCGAGTAGCTCGACACATGGTTCAGAAAACCCCAGGAGCGCCGCGGGACGAAAAGAGCGCGGCTCCGATTCGAGCGCACATTCTTCTTATCGAAGCGCGCTACTATGAAGACATCGCCGATCTCCTCATTGAAGGGGCGATCGCCGAGTGCACGAAGCGCGGCGCGACCTACGAACGGGTCGTGGTTCCCGGCGCGCTCGAAATTCCCCAGGTGCTGTCCGCCGCCGCCGAGGCGCGTGCGGCAGGGCGCACGGCGTTCGATGGCGCTGTCGCTCTCGGATGCGTTATTCGCGGCGAGACGGGGCACTATGATATCGTCTGCAACAATGCAAACCATTGGCTGATGGATGTGGCCGTGCGCCAGAACGTTCCGGTCGGCAATGCGATACTCACCGTTGAAACGCGCGAGCAGGCCGTAGCGCGTGCCGAAGGCGGCATTGCCGGCAAGGGTGGCGATGCAGCGCGTGCGTGCCTGCGATTGATCGAGACGAAACGCGCTTTTTGGGAAATGACGGCATGACGGCCAAGGGCAAATCCAAGGTCGGTGAGATCACGCCCCGCACCGCGGCGCGCATCGCGGCCGTGCAGGCGCTCTATCAGATGGATATGGCCGGCATCGACGTGAATGACGTCATTGCCGAATTCATCGAGCAGCACTTCGAAGGCGAGAACCGCGACGAGGTCCTGGCGACCGCCGACCGCGTCTTCTTCGCGGACATTCTGCGCGCCGTTTTGCGCCGTCAGCGCGAAATCGATCCGATGGTGGACGAGCAACTCGCCACCGGCTGGAGCCTCGTGCGCGTCGATTCCATTCTGCGCGCCATCCTGCGCGGCGGTGTTGCCGAATTGCTCGACCGCGATGACGTTCCCGCGCGCGTCGCCATCAACGAATACGTCAACGTCGCGCACGTCTTCTTTTCCGAAGACGAGCCGCGCGTCGTCAACGGCGTGCTCGATAAGCTCGCGCGGCGCCTCAGAGGCCACGAGTTCGTAAGACGGGTCACGCCATCCTGAAGCCGGCCTGAGGGCCGATGATCGCGCGAAAACCGCAGGTTGGAAAAGATGCAAGGCTCTGACGATCGGATCGAAGACGAAACCGATCTCGTCCAGACCTATCTGGCGCCGCTCGCAGCGGGGGCACCGGGCGCCTTCGGACTTCGCGACGACGCGGCACTGATCTCGCCCGAACCTGGTACGGGCATCGTCGTCAGCAGCGATCCAATCATCGCAGGCGTTCATTTCTTCGCAGGCGATGCCGCCGCGGACTTCGCCTGGAAGGCGCTCGCCGTGAACGCCTCCGACATGGCGGCCAAGGGCGCGACGCCGTTCGGGTACATCCTGACGCTCGCTCTTCCCGAGGCGCCAACGCGCGACTGGATGCAAAGCTTTTCCGCCGGCCTGAGGCAAGCGCAGGAAAGTTTCGGGTGCCATCTCTTGGGCGGCGATACCGATCGCACGCCGGGCCCGCTCACGATCGGCGTCACGATGATGGGCTCCGTGCCGGCGGGCAAGTTCGTCCCACGCCACAGCGCCCGCAGCGGCGACCACGTCTTCGTCACGGGAACCATCGGAGACGCGGCGCTGGGACTTGCGCTTCGCAAAATTCCGGCAGCCTTCGATGACGTATTGAGCGAGGAGCAACGCGCATTTGCGCTCGGCCGCTATCTCCGGCCACGACCGCGCATCGGCTTAGCAGAAGCCCTCCGAAATCATGCCTCCGCCGCGCTCGATGTCTCCGACGGGCTGCTCAAGGATCTGCGCCGTCTCGCCGGAGGATCGGGGATGTCTCTCGAGCTCGGGTCAGTTCCGGTGTCTTCGGCGGTGAGCGCCGCGCTCACCCATGATGAAAATCTCGCGAGCCTCGTCCTTGCTGGAGGCGACGACTACGAGATCCTCGCCGCCGTGCCGCCAAACGCGGTGGCCGGTTTCAAGCAAGGCGCCGAAGAAGCCGGTATCGCCGTCACGCGACTGGGAATTCTCGAAGAGGGAAGCCCGCTCGAGGTTCGCGATCTGAACGGAAGGTTCCTGGACCTCCAACGCCTTGGCTACGACCACTTTGCGTGAGGCACCGGCCGGTCGGGCCGGCGTCAGGGTCTGAGAAGCACGATCGCAACACGGATGCGCAATCGTTGATTGCCGCGACGGGTTTGGGCTGCCAAATCGTCACTGTTTGGCCATACGCGTGGTGGAGTTAAGTGGCTGAAAAGGCACGTATGCAGCCCGATAGATGCGCGGCACCCAAATTCAAAAGCGTGCCGCGTTGAAGTTTTATACTGGTGAAAACATTTAGCGGAAGCCGGACGAGCGGGATGAGGGATTTGGTTTTGACGACACGGATTGGAGCTTCGGTTCTGAGAGCGGCTGCCCTGGTGTTGATTGTGTCCGCGCTTCAACTTGTTCCGCAGTTTGCTGGATCAGGCCACGCCCAAATCAGCATTTGGGATGAGCTGCAGGGCCCGAGCTACGGCCGCGGCGCGAGCGAAACCCGGCCTGCGTCGACAGCAAATAACTTCGATGACCTGCGCCCCGATGCAACGCCCTGGCGTAGCGACGTCATGCTGAACGCCATGGCGGCGGCGATCGAGCGCTACGAGAAGATCGTCGAGAGCGGCGGCTGGCCCGTCGTTCCGCAGGGCCGCATGATGCGCGAAGGCGACGATGATCCGCGCGTGCCGATTTTGCGCAAGCGCCTGCGCATCTCGGGAGACATGCCGGCGAAGGGCTCCTATTACGACTCGCAGACATTCGACAGTGAGCTGACGGAAGGCGTGAAGCGCTTCCAGAAGCGCAACGGCATTCGCGAGACGGGCCGCATCGAGCAGTCGGTCTATCCGGTGTTGAATATCACCGCCGATCAGCGGCTGGCGCAGCTCAAGCTGAATTACGAGCGTCTCCGCGGCCTCATGAACGGCATCGAAGATCGCTATATTCTGGTGAACGTTCCCGCGTTCCAGCTCGAGGCGGTCGACAAGTTTGAAGTGCAGCTTCGCCACCGCGTGATCGTCGGGCGGCCGGGCCGCGACACGCCCGACCTGCGTGCGACGGTCAGGGCGCTCAACTTCTTCCCGTATTGGCGCGTGCCCGACAGCGTCGCGACCCTCGATCTCATTCCGCGCCTGCGCAAGGAGCCGGGCTATCTGGCTGAGGAAGGCATTCGCGTCTACAACGGCGTCAACGGACCCGAACTCGATCCCAACACGATCGATTGGTCGTCGCCGCAAACGGCCAGCTACAAGTTCAAGCAGGATCCGGGCGAAAAGAACGCTCTCGGCCTTTTGCGTATCGACATGTCCAACCAGTACGGCGTCTACATGCACGACACGCCGATGAAGAACCTGTTCGACCAGCGCAGCCGCGCCTTCAGCGCCGGATGTGTTCGCGTGAAGAACGTCTTCGATCTGGCCGATTGGATCGCGCACTACGAGGCCGGATGGGAGCAGCCCGGCCGTGTCCGCCAGCAGCTGGATACAGGGCAGCAATTCGAGCTGAAGCTGACGCGCCCCATCCCGGTCTACTTCACCTACATCACGGCGTGGGCGGAGCCCTCCACCGGCGTGGTCGAGTTCCGGCCCGACATCTACGGCCGCGACGGCGCCGCGATGCAGACCTCTTATCAGCATGATGCCGAAGATGCGCCGCCGGCTTCCGCCGCTGCCGCTCTGGCGCCCTGAGGCCCGGGGGATGCGAGGGCTAACGCAGCAAACTCGAGCCGGGCAGGGTCCGGCTCGTCACCTCGCGCAGCACGAAGCTCGAGTGGAGGCGTGAGATGCCGGGGAGCCGCGAAAGCTGCTCCTTATGGATCCGCTCGAAATCGGCGAGATCCCGCGCCAGCACGGTGATGAGATAATCGTCCTGGCCCGACATCATGTAGCAGGACACGATGGACGGCGCGGCGGCGGCCGCCTGTTCGAACGCCGCCAGGAGCTCTTCATTCTGGCTCTCAAGGCTGATCTGGACGACGACCATCATCGTAAAGCCGAGCGCCTTGCGATTGATTTTGACCTCGTAGCCCTCGATCACGCCCGATTGCTCAAGCGTACGGATCCGGCGGCCGATAGCCGTTGGCGATAACGGGACCGACTGCGCCAGTTCGACCTGGCTCTGACGCCCGTCGGCAAGAAGCGCGGTCAGAATTGCCTTATCCAGCGCGTCCATGGCAATTTCCGCCATCTTCCTGCGTTCTCCGGATTGTCCGCGCATACAATCGTCGGTTTAGTGCGACATGACAACCGAAAATGCCGCGTAATAGCGCGCAATCCGTGCCACTCTCACATTGCTAGCAGAGGGGTCGAGACCATGCGGATCGGTGTTCCTACTGAAATTAAGCCTGATGAATATCGGGTCGGCCTCGTGCCCGGCTCGGTGCGCGAGCTAACGGCACACGGCCACGAGGTCGTCGTCCAATCTGGCGCGGGCGCGGGCATTTTTGCCGATGATACAACTTATGTAAAAGCCGGTGCTCGCATCGTTCCGACGGCGGAGGACGTGTTTGCCGACGCCCAGATGATCGTGAAGGTCAAGGAGCCCCAACCCGTCGAGTGGAAGCGGCTCCGGCCAGATCAGATCCTCTTCACCTATTTGCACTTGGCCCCGGATCCGGCGCAGGCGATTGGCCTGATGGAATCGGGCGCTGCCGCCATTGCGTATGAGACCGTCACCGATCCGGCAGGCGGACTGCCGCTGCTGGCCCCGATGAGCGAGGTGGCGGGACGCCTTTCCATCGAAGCTGCTGCCGTGGCGCTGCGCCGCCCGGCCGGCGGCCGCGGCGTGCTCTTAGGCGGCGTTCCAGGCGTCAAGCCGGGCAAGGTCGTCGTGCTGGGCGGCGGCGTCGTTGGAACGCATGCGGCCCGGATGGCCGCGGGGCTCGGCGCAGAGGTTTCCATCATCGACCGCTCTCTGCCTCGGCTGCGCCTGCTGGACGAGATGTTCCATGGCCGCGTCCGCACGTTGGCCTCCACCATGGACACCATCGAGAACGAGGTGCTCTCCGCCGACGTCGTAATTGGCGCCGTGCTGGTCGCAGGAGCGAGCGCGCCGAAGCTCATTACACGGGCGATGCTGAAGGACATGAAAAGGGGCGCCGTGCTCGTCGACGTGTCGATCGACCAGGGCGGCTGCTTCGAGACTTCCAAGCCCACGACGCACGCCGATCCGACCTTCGAGGTGGACGGCGTCATCCATTATTGCGTGGCAAACATGCCGGGCGCCGTACCCGTCACTTCGGCCCAGGCCCTCAATAACGCAACGCTGCCATTCGTCCTCAAACTTGCCGAAAAAGGCCTTGCAGCCTTCGACCGGGATCCCCACCTAGCTAATGGATTGAATGTCAAGGACGGCCGCATCACGCATCAGGCCGTCGCTGCATCTCTCGGCTTCGATACTCTTGATGGCAGCCGCAACAATCGTTTGGCGGCGGAATAGTTCAAAGAACCCCCGTGCTGCCGGTATCCCCTCGCCGGTAGCAGATCGACCGGTCGCTCCTTTCCCCCCGGGAGCGGCCGGTTTTCTTTTGTATTGGGCGCTCCGGCTTGTTCTCACGCCGTGTTTATTGGCGACGTTAAATCCAACTGCTGCCTTCGAATTGTCGCGAACTCACCTCATGATTCCTTAATGAGTCAGCGAAGCTTGTGATCGTTTCGCGGCAGAGCGACGGATCATCCGGTCGTGCCGCGTTTGACGGGACAGAAGCACACTTGTTTCGGTGGGAACGCAAATGACCAAACTACGGAAATTCATCGCATCGTCTCTCGTTGCCGCCACCATGACGGCGACCGTTGCAGCGACGGAGCAGGCCGCTGCAGCACCCTTCAACCCCGGCGCTGCTGCCATCTCCAAGGACGCAGGATCCGCTGTGATCAACGTCCATGGACGTCGGGGCGGCTGGGGCTGGGGCCCTGGCGCATTCGTGGGCGGCCTCATCGGCGGCGCGCTCATCGCATCGGCCGTTGCCGAGGATCGCGCGGACCGTTCGGACATGAACCGCTGCGCGCGGGACTTCCCCGACTTCAGCTACCGGACCGGCACGTACATCGATCGCCGCGGCGTCGAGCGCGTCTGCCCGTATCTCCGTTAATTCAGATCTTCGCTGAAGATGGTCCGGAACTGGGACCCGGTCCCTGCATCCGTTCCTTCCGGCGGCCGCGGGATATGTGAGCCGTTCCCGGACTGAGTAATTCGCGTACGAAGAAAAATGCGGCGCCGGATCGTCTGATCCCGGCGCCGCAATCGTTTCGTCAGTCTTAGGTCGCCCGGTGGGCCGTCGCTATTTCAAGCTTGGGAAATTGAACTCCGCGCCCTTACGAATGCCGGCAGGCCAGCGCGCGGTTACCGTCTTCAGGCGCGTGTAGAAGTGCACGCCTTCCGGCCCATAGATCGCGTGATCGCCGAACATGGAGCGCTTCCATCCGCCGAAGGAGTGATAGGCGACCGGAACCGGTAGCGGCACGTTGATGCCGACCATGCCGACTTCGATGCGGTCGGCGAAGGCACGCGCCGTGTCGCCGTCGCGCGTGAAGATGGCGGTGCCGTTGCCGTACTCATGCGTGTTGATGAGATCGGCCGCCTCGTCGTAGTTCTTTGCGCGAACGACCGAGAGCACCGGCCCGAAGATCTCTTCGCGATAGATCGACATATCGCGCGTCACGTGATCGAACAGCGTGCCGCCGAGGAAGTAGCCGTTCTCATAGCCCTGTAGCGTCAGGCCGCGGCCGTCGACGACGAGCTTTGCGCCTTCAGCCACGCCCTTATCGATGAGCGAGGTGATGCGCCGCTTCGCATCCGCCGTCACCACGGGACCCATCTCGGATTCGGAATCCGTGGACGGACCGATCTTGAGGTTGGCAACGCGCGGTGCGAGTGCCTCGACAAGCCGGTCGGCGGTCTTCTCGCCAACGGGCACGGCGACCGAGATCGCCATGCAGCGCTCGCCGGCCGAGCCGTAGCCTGCGCCCATGAGCGCATCGACCGCCTGATCCATGTCGGCGTCCGGCATCACGATCATATGGTTCTTCGCGCCGCCGAGGGCCTGCACCCGCTTACCGTTGGCGGAGCCACGGCCGTAGATGTACTGCGCGACGGGCGTCGAGCCGACGAAGGAGACGGCGGCGATATCGGGATGATCGAGGATCGCATCCACGATGGTCTTGTCGCCGTGCACGATGTTGAAGACGCCGGGCGGCAGGCCGGCTTCCTGGAACAGCTCCCAGAGCAGCATCGGCGCCGAGGGATCGCGCTCGGACGGCTTCAGGATGAAGGTGTTTCCGCACGCGATGGCGACGGGGAACATCCACATCGGCACCATGGCCGGGAAGTTGAACGGCGTGATGCCGGCGACGACGCCGAGCGGCTGACGATCGGACCAGCTGTCGATATCGGGCCCGACGTTGCGGCTGAACTCGCCCTTGAGCAGATGCGGAATTCCGCAGGCGAAATCGACCACGTCGATGCCGCGCGCCAGTTCGCCGAGCGCGTCCGCGTGCGTCTTGCCGTGCTCGCGCGAAATCGCCCGCGCGATCTCGTCGGCGTTCTTCTCCAGAAGCTCCTTGAACTTGAAGAGCGGCCGCACGCGCTTCATCGGCGGCAGCGTGCCCCACGACTGCGCGGCGGCTTTCGCAGCAGCAACGGCCGCATTGAGATCCTCGACGCCCGACAGCGGCAGCTTGGCGACCTCTTCGCCCGTCGCCGGATTGAAGACGGGCATTGTGCGCGCCGCATTGGCGGCGGTGCGGCGGCCGTTGATGGCATTTTCGATCAGGTGCATGCGTATCTCGTTTCCAATATCATCCGGCTTGACCGCGCAAGTTTGGATTCATCGTTTCTCTTTTCCCCTCCCCAGCGGGGAGGGGCGGGGGTGGGGAGAGAAGGCTACCGAAGTGCCATCGTTCTCCCACCGTTCTATCAGGCTCACCCCACCCCTAACCCCTCCCCTGAGGGGAGGGGACAAGAGATGAGACGCACTCATCAGTTCATCGACTTCAGCACTTTGGCGAAGGTGTCGAACAGATAATCGATCTCGTCCTTCGAAATGATCAGCGGCGGCGACATCGCGATGATGTCCCCCGTCTGACGGACGAGAATGCCGTTTTCGAATGCCTTGACGAAGCGGTCATAGGCGCGCTTTCCGGGCTGTGCCGGATCGGGCGCGAATTCGAACGCGGCGATGAGGCCGATGTTGCGGACGTCGATGACGTGCGGCAGGTCTTTCAGCGCATGCGCGCGCTCTTCCCAGTAGGGAGCGAGTTCGGCGGCGCGCGTCAGCAGGCCTTCCTCAGCGTACGTGTCGAGCGTTCCGATGGCGGCCGCGCAGGCGACCGGATGGCCCGAGTACGTGTAGCCGTGGAAGAAATCGATCATCCAGTCGGGGCCGTTCATGAACGCATCGTGGATGTGCGATTTGACGAACACGGCGCCCATCGGAACCGTCCCATTGGTGATGCCCTTGGCGGTCGTGATGATATCGGGCGAGATGCCGAAGTAATCCGAGCCGAACGGCGTGCCCAAGCGTCCGAACGCCGTGATCACCTCGTCGGCGATCAGGAGAATGTCGTGCTTGCGCGCAATGGCTTCGAGGCGCTTCAGGTAGCCCTTGGGCGGAATGAGCACACCGGTGGAGCAGGCGACGGGCTCGACGATGACAGCCGCGATGGTCGAGGCGTCATGCAGCGCGACCAGGCGTTCGAGATCGTCGGCGAGATCCGCACCGTGCTCGGGCTCGCCGCGCGAGAAGCTATTGCGGGCCGGATCGTGCGTATGACGCAGATGATCGACGCCGGCGACGAGCGTGCCGAACAGCTTGCGATTGGGACCTATACCGCCGACCGACATGCCGCCGAAGTTGACGCCGTGATAGCCGCGCTCGCGGCCGATCAGGCGAACCTTCGTGCCGTTGCCCTTCGCGCGGTGATAGGCGATCGCCATCTTGAGCGCGGTCTCGACCGACTCCGAACCCGAGTTCGTGAAAAAGACATGGTTGAAGCCTTCGGGCGCCAGATCGACGAGGCGCGTTGCAGCCTCGAACGCGCGCGTATGGCCCATCTGGAAGGTGCCCGCGAAGTCGAGCGTCTCGACTTGCGCTTTGATGGCTTCAGCGATCTTCGGCCGGCAGTGACCGGCGTTGACGCACCACAGGCCCGACGTGCCGTCGAGAACCTTGCGGCCATCGTTGGAGATGTAGTGCATGTCCTTGGCGCCGACGAAGAGACGCGGATTGGTCTTGAACTGCTTGTTCGCAGTGAAAGGCATCCAGAACGCTTCAAGATCGTTCGGTTTGATTTGCACGTTCATGGTCTTGGTCTCTCTGTCTCTTCTCTTCGTCTTTGCGGCCGCTCCGCGAGGAGCTGGCAAGGCTAATCAAACTCTCGGCCTCGGCGGCCGGCTCCCCGGAGGGGAGTCGCCGAGGCCAATCAATCAAGCAACGCGCGCGACGGCGTCGGTCAACGCCGCCTCGAACACATCCATCCCTTCACGAACCAATTCGTCGCTGGCGGTCAGCGGCACGAGGAAGCGGATGACGTTACCATATGTGCCGCACGACAGCAGGATCAGTCCGCGCTCGTTGGCGGACTTCAAAAGCTGAGCCGTGAGTTCGGGGGCCGGTTCCCCGCTCGCCTTGTCTTTCACGAGTTCGACAGCGCACATCGCGCCGAGGCCGCGGACATCGCCGATGCAGTTGAGGTTCGAATTGTTCTGAAGCTCGCTGCAGCGATCGAGAATGATGCGGCCGATGGCATTGGCACGGTCGCAGAGCTTTTCCTCTTCAATGACGTCGAGCACGGCATGAGCTGCCGCGCAGGCGAGCGGATTGCCGGCATACGTGCCGCCGAGGCCGCCGGGGTTAGAAGCATCCATGACATCGGCGCGGCCGACGATGGCGGAAAGCGGCAGGCCGCCCGCCAAGCCCTTCGCCATTGTCACGATATCGGCCTTGACGCCGTAGTGCTCCATCGCGAAGAGCTTGCCAGTGCGCGCAAAGCCCGTCTGGATTTCGTCCGCGATCAGCAGAATGCCGTGCTCGTCGCACACCTTCCGCAGCGCGCCCATGAACTCTTTCGGCACGATGTTGAAGCCGCCTTCGCCCTGCACCGGCTCGATGATGATGGCGGCGATGCTCGACGGATCGGCCGTGTGCTTGAAGAGCGACTTCAGGCTCTTCAAACTCTGCTCGACGCTGACGCCGTGATAGAGGTTCGGAAATTCGACGTTATAGATATCGGAAGGGAAGGGGCCGAAACCCTTTTTGTAGGGGACGACCTTGCCCGTCAGCGCCATGCCCACGTGCGTGCGGCCATGGAAGGCGCCTGTGAACGAGATGATGCCCGACCGGCCGGTGAAAGCACGCGCGACTTTGACCGCGTTCTCGACGGCTTCCGCGCCGGTCGAGATCAGCATCGTCTTCGCAGGACCCGCGACCGGCGCAATGGCGTTCAAGCGTTCGGCGAGGCTGACGTAGTTTTCATAGGGCGTCACCTGAAAGCAGACATGGCTGAAGGCTTTTAGCTGCTCTTCGATCGCAGCGACGAGGCGAGGGTGCTGATGGCCCGTGTTGACGACCGCGATGCCCGCGCCGAAATCGATATAGCGCTTGCCGTCTTCGCTCCAGATCTCGGCGTTCTTCGCCTTCTTGGCGAAGATCTGTGTGACGTTCCCGACGCCGCGAGGGATCGCTGCGACGCGCCGGGCCTGGAGTTCGGCCGAAGTAGCCATTGTCGTTCCTTCGTGATCGAGATCGGCTGAGATCTGAGGAGGCTCAGCGGAGCAATAGTCGAATTGCTCCGCCGATACTTGACTGCTAGGCGCTGATGCCGCCAAGGCAGATGAATTTCGTTTCGAGATATTCCTCGAGGCCTTCCTGCGCACCCTCGCGGCCGAGGCCGGACTGCTTGATGCCGCCGAACGGCACGACCTCGTTGGAGAACACGCCTTCGTTGACGCCGACCATGCCGGCCTCCAGCGCCTCCGCCACCCGCCATGCCCGCGATAGGTTCTGGCTGAAGAGGTAGGCAGCCAAGCCAAACGGCGTGTTGTTGGCGATGCGGATCGCATCCGCTTCCGTCTCGAAACGGAAAATCGAAGCGACCGGTCCGAAGATTTCTTCCGATGCCAGCGCCATCTTGTCCGTAATGCCCGTCACGATGGTCGGCGAGAAGAAGAGCTTGCCCTGATCGGAAACAGCGCCACCCATCTCGATTTTTGCGCCCTGCGCGACGGCATCGGCGAGAAGCGACTGCACCTTGTCGATGGCTTCGCCATTGATGAGCGGCCCGATGGTGGACTTCGCATCGCGGCCCGGAGCGACGACGAGCTTCTCGGCGGCAGCCTTGAGAGCGGCGATGAACTTGTCGTAGATGCCCGCCTGCACGAGGATGCGGTTGGCGCATACGCAGGTCTGCCCGGCGTTACGGAACTTCGATGCCATCGTGCCCGCAACAGCCTGGTCGAGATCCGCGTCATCGAAAATGATGAGCGGCGCGTTGCCGCCAAGCTCGAGCGTCAGCTTCTTGATGGTGTCGGCCGACTGGCGATAGAGGATGCGGCCAACCTCGGTCGAGCCAGTGAACGTCAGCTTGCGGACGCGATCATCGCCGGTCAGCACCTTGCCGCAGCCGGGGCCATCCATCGTCGTGATGACGTTGAAAACGCCCGGAGGAACGCCGGCATCGATGGCGAGCTTGGCGAGAGCAAGCGCCGACAGCGGCGTCTCTTCCGAAGGCTTGACGACGATCGTGCAACCCGCGGCGAGCGCGCAACCGACCTTGCGGGTGATCATCGCAATGGGGAAGTTCCAGGGCGTGATGGCGGCGCAAACGCCGATCGGCTGCTTGATCGTGACGTAGCGGCGCGAGGCGACCGTCGTCGGGATCGTATGGCCGTAGGCGCGCTTACCTTCTTCCGCAAACCACTCGATGAACGAGGCGCCGTAAGCGACCTCGCCCCGCGCTTCCGTGAGCGGCTTGCCTTGCTCGGCCGTCATAAGCTGCGCGAGCGCTTCCGTTTCTGCCGTGATGAGATCGAACCAGCGCCGCAGAATTTGCGCGCGTTCCTTGGCGGGCTTCGCAGCCCATGCCGGGAAAGCCTTGGCGGCGGCATCAATGGCCCGCTTGGTATCCTCCGGCGTCAGATCCGGCACGTCGGCGATCTTGTCGCCCGTCGCCGGATCGAGAACCGCGAACGTCTTTTCCGAATTGACCCACTGTCCGTCGATCAGTGCGGCTGTCGGGAACGGGGTGGAGGGTTTGATGTTCATTATTGTTGTCTCCGGAACGTCAGAACGTGATCGAGACTGACTTGAGGTCGGCATATTTGTGCAAAGCGTGCAGCGAGCGATCGCGCCCGAAGCCCGACTGCTTGAAGCCCCCGAACGGCATCGTGATATCGCAGCTGTCCCAGCCATTGACCCAGACGAGACCGGCGCGGATCTCGCGCGCGGCCCGGTGGGCAAGCCCGATGTCTTTCGTCCAAAGACCCGCGGCGAGGCCGTAGTTGGAATCATTGGCGATGCGGATGGCGTCGTCCGGCTCCTTGAAGCGCGTGACGGCAAGTACGGGACCGAAGACTTCCTCGCGTGCCAGCGTCGCCTCAGGACGAACCTGATCGAACACCGTCGGTTCGACGTAAAAGCCGCCGCTTTCGGTACGTGTGCGGCTGCCGCCGAGAGCGAGCGCGCCGCCCTCCCGCTTTGCCGTCTCGATGTACCGAAGTGCCGTCTTCATCTGTTCTTCACTGACCATTGCGCCTGACAAGGTCGCGGGCTCGAGAGGATCGCCTGCAACGATCTTGCTCGAGATTCTTATCAAACGATCGAGGAAATCATCCGCTATAGGTTCCTGCACGAGGAGACGAGATCCGGCAGTGCATACCTGCCCTGAATTATAGAAGATGCCCCAGGCAGCTTCTGTGGCAGCACGATCAAGATCTGGGCAGTCTGCGAAGATGATGTGCGGAGACTTGCCGCCGAGTTCGAGGCTGACGCGCTTCAGATTGCTTTGACCGGAATACTGCATCAGCAGCTTGCCGACGGCGCCGGATCCCGTGAACGCAATCATGTCGACGTCGTTGTGCAGCGCGAGAGCTTTGCCGGCTTCAGCACCCAAACCCGGCACGACGTTGAGAACGCCAGCTGGCAGTCCAGCCTGCAGCGCCAGTTCACCAAGCTTCAATGCCGTCAAAGGCGACTGCTCGGCAGGCTTCAGAACGACGGAGTTGCCCATTGCCAGCGCCGGAGCGACTTTCCACATCGCCATGTGCAGCGGGAAATTCCACGGCACGATCGCGCCGATGACGCCGAGCGGTTCGTGCACGGCGAACGAGAACCGGTCGGGCGCTTCCGGTCCGACCTCGCCGTAGATCTTGTCGAGCGCTTCCGCGTAATAGCGCAGCGTCCGGATGGCATTGGGAATATCGCCGCCGAGCGCATTCGAAATGGGCTTGCCGACGTCGAGGCTTTCGAGAACCGCGAACGTCTCGATTTCGCGCTCCATCAAGTCCGCGAGCTTCAGAAGCGTCTTCTTCTTGTCGCGATAGTGAAGCTTGCGCCACGAGCCGTCTTCGAACGCCCGCCGCCCACTGGCGACGGCGGCATCGATCTCAGCCGCGCCGCCGCGCACGACGCGATTGAGAATGCGCCCGTTGCGCGGCGTGATGTTGTCGAAGGTCTCGCCGGAAGCGCCGGCGACGAGCTTGCCGTCAATGACCGCCTCGCCCGGAATTCTGATCGAACGAGCGATCGCTTCGAAGTGTGCGAGAGATGTCATATTGAGGCCGTCCTATGCAACTTGAGCGTACCATTCGTAGTCGAGCGAGGTGACGATGCGCTCGAACGCGATCCGTTCGGTCTGCTTCAACCGGTAATATACGTCCTGGAAGGGTGCGCCGAAGGCCTCGCGGACGATATTTGATGAGCGGAATGTCTCCAGCGCATTGACCCAGGCCGTCGGCAGGCCGGCGCAATCGAGCGCATCCTCCGCGTTGCCCTCGGCGTGCGGACCGGGATCGACCGCGTTCGTGAGGCCGTGGCGAATGCCCGCGAGGATCGCGGCGACGACGAGGAACGGGTTGGCGTCCGCGCCGGAAACGCGATGCTCGATGCGCGTTGCGGCGCCCGACCCGTGCGGAATGCGCAGCGCAACGGTGCGGTTGTTGAAGCCCCAATGCGCAGCCATAGGCACGTAGGATTCCGGCACGTATCGGCGATAGGCGTTCGCCGACTGCGCCCAGACGGCCATGAAGTCGGGCATCGATTGGCACAAGCCGCCGATCGCATGCCGGAACATCGGCGCCATCGGATCGCCGGCAAAGAGGTTCCGGCCTTGGGCGTCGACGAGACTGACGTGGACGTGCATTCCCGAGCCGGTCCAGTCGTGATGCGGCTTGGCCATGAATGTCGCTTCAAGATCGTGCGCGCGCGCCGCGGCTTTGACGGCCCGCTTGAGAAGAAGGCCGTTCAGTGCCGCCGACATGGCGTCGCTGTGCTTGAGGTTGATCTCGAACTGACCGGGACCGGATTCCTGCATCACCGCATCGACGGGCAGGCCCTGGGCTTCCGCGATGCGATAAACGTCGTCGATAAACGGGCCGAGCGTATCCATTTCCTCGAACTGGAACGTCATCGGCCGTTCCGGATCGGACGACAGCCCCGGCGGCGTCTCAAGCGTGAAATGGCCGTCAGCCGAGCGCCGCGTCACATAGAATTCAAGCTCGACGGCGACGACGGGGTTCTGCCCGGCAGCAGTCAGTCGGTCCACTTGAGCCGCGAGCACGGCGCGCGGGTCCATATCGCAAAACTCGACAGGCACCATCACCGCTTGCGCATGCGTACCGGCACCGACGGGCACAGGCTTCAAAGTGCCCGCGAGAATGCGGAAGGGAATGTCGTGGTCGCCCGTCTCCCAGAGGCGGCCCGTCTCCGCGATCGAATTGCCGCGCGGATCGAGCACGTAGACGGAAGCCGGCAGCAGCAAACCGTTCTTCGCCGCGCCCACGAGATCGGCGCGCCGGACGCGCTTGCCGCGCGCCATGCCGTTCATGTCGAAAAGGACGATGTCGATCCACGTGACGGCCGGATTGGCATCGAGAAACGCGCCAGCCTCTTCGATGCTGAGGAACGTGTCGGTCGTCATGCGGCCTGTCCTTTTGCGATCTTGCCTCTCACCGCGTCGCCGAAGCGGCGGAACAGCGCCAGGGAATGCGGATTGGTATGAAGCTGCCACTCAGGGTGCCACTGCACGCCGAGCGAAAAGGTATGGCCGGTGACCGCACGCGCGGCTTCCACCAAGCCATCCTCGGCGAAGGCTTCCGCGACGAGCGGCTTCGCGAGACTGTTGATGC
Source organism: Hyphomicrobium sp. (assembly GCF_035687085.1). Classification (GTDB taxonomy): domain Bacteria; phylum Pseudomonadota; class Alphaproteobacteria; order Rhizobiales; family Hyphomicrobiaceae; genus Hyphomicrobium_B. The sequence continues at coordinate 26,164 of NZ_DASRYS010000018.1, forward strand.
CCTGCCCATGCAGCGAATTGACGATGATCTCGTCTTGGCCGACCCATTTCCGCAGCTCGCCCGTGAGGCGAATGGGGTGCCGCGCTGCGAACATAACCTCGAAATCTTTGACCTGAGGTTCGCGATGGTCGGCGTAGTTTTCGAGGTTGTGAACCGCCTGATGCAGCGAGCCCCCAAGCGCCACGTTGAGCTCCTGGAAGCCACGGCAGATTGCAAAGAGCGGCAGCTTGCGTTCCACCGCCGCGCGGATGAGCGGCAGCGTCACCGCATCGCGATCGGGATCGATGGCATCGGGAAGGATTGGTTCTTCATCGCCGTAGTGCATCGGATGCACGTTCGAGATGGCGCCCGTCAGCAGAATGCCGGATGCCACTTCGAGTACGGACGCAATATCGGCAAGGCCCTTGCCGACCGGCAACAGCAGCGGCTGGCATTCGGAGCCTTCCGCTACCGCGACGGCATATTTCCTCACCGCGACGTCCGAGATGAGGCCGCCGACAGTTTCGGTGCTGCACGGAATGATTACGATCGGACGGCTCATGCCGCGAGTTCTCCCCTTACGTCTGCAAGTGTCTTGTCGAGCGCCTTCTGGATGACGCTGCCCGCTTCTTCGAAGTGCGCTTCCGTCCAGATGAGTGGCGGCGCGCACACCATGGTGTCCCAGACGGCGCGCATGATGAAGCCTTCACGGAAGAAGTGGTCGCGGCAGATGAGGCCGACGCGGCCCGGATCGTCGAAGCGCCGGCGCGTCTTCTTATCGGCAACGAGCTCGATCGCGCCCAAGAGGCCAACCGTGCGGACTTCGCCAACGAGCGGATGATCCTTGAAGCGCGCAAAGAGCTTCGCCAGCGCCGGACCCGTCGTCTCCTTCACCTTCGGGACGAGACGCTCGCGCTCCATGATCTCGAGGTTCTTCAATGCTACGGCGCACGAAACGGGATGGCCCGAGAACGTGTAGCCGTGGTTGAAGTCGTCATCCTTCGACATCAGCGCTTCGTTGATCTTGTCGTCCACGAGCACGCCCGAGAGCGGCAGATAGCCGGACGTAATGGCCTTCGCGAACGTGATGATGTTCGGGCGAATTCCGTAGAACTCCGAGGCAAACCACGTGCCCACGCGGCCGAAGCCGGTGATGACTTCGTCAGCGAGTAGAAGGATGCCGTACTTGTCGACGATGCGCTGGACTTCCGGCCAATAGGTAGAAGGCGCGATCTTGACGCCGCCAGCGCCTTGCACGGGCTCGCCAGCAAACGCCGCGACGTTCTCGGGTCCGCAGCGCAGTATTTCTTCTTCGATGGCACGCGCCGCACGCAGGCCGAACGCCTCCGGCGTCTCGCCCGGGAACGAGTCCCCGTACCAGTAGGAATCCATCACATGCCGGAAGCCCTCGTAGACGGGATAGCTGTGCTGATGCACATGGCTCATGCCGCCCATGGAACCGGCGGCAATGGTCGAGCCGTGATAGGCGTTCTTCCGGCTGATGATGATCCGGCGCTTCGGCTCGCCCTTGAGCGCCCAGTAATGGCGGATGAGGCGGATCGCCGTGTCGTTGGATTCCGAACCCGATGAACCGAAGAACACCTGGTTCATGTTGGGCGGCGCGATTTGCGCGAGCTTGTGTGCCAGCGCCACGACCGGCGGATGGGTCGTTTTGAAGAACGTATTGTAGAACGGCAGCTCGACCATCTGGTCGTAGGCGGCCTGAGCCATTTCTTTATTGCCGTAGCCGATGTTCGTCGTCCAAAGCCCGGCCATGCCGTCGAGAATGCGGTGGCCCTCGCTGTCGATCACGTAGGGGCCTTCGCCCTTCACGATGACGCGCACGTTCCCGGCCGCCCTCAGCGACTGATGGTCGGAGAAGGGATGCAGATGGTGCTGCGCATCGAGGTCTTGAATCTGCTTCGTCGGAAATCGGTTAGACACGGGGGTTTCCCTCCAGCGGAATTGGATTGGGGCAGGCAGGCTCGATGGCCGGCCGGGGGCGAAGAGGCTGGGAGACGTCAGTGCGGCGTGTAGCCGATGCGGGCGCAGAGCTTCAGGAGCTCGCGCTTGGGATGCGGGCAGCGCTTTCTGAGCGGCGCGGGATCGCTGCAAGCGGCGGAAACCGATGCATTGTTCAACGAACGAGCCGGGAGCCGGATCTTCGACGGCGCCATTACCGATGTTCCCTGGCCGCAGGCATCATCCCAATGCGACACACGTTCGCCGACGATACCATGACTTGCGTCTTCTATAGATCAGAGTATTCTCTACAGTGTAGAAGTCAAGGGCCCGCTTCAGCATGACAGAGCCGAAATCCAGGGCGCGGCGAGGTGTCGAGAGATCGGAAATTCTCGACGCCGCCTTCCACCTCTTTGCGGAGACCGGAGAGCAGGGTTTCTCGATCCGGAAGCTCGCCGCCATCGTCGGCGTGGACCCGATGACGGTGCTGCATCACTTCGGCTCCAAGGAAGTGCTCGTCCGCGCCATCGCCGACCATGCTTTGCGCGGCATCGAAATTCCCGAGGCGACTGGCAATTGGCAGACCGATCTCAAAGCCGTCGCCAATGCTTACCGCATGCTTGCGCACCGGCATCCGCGCATTTTCCATCTGCATTTTCGCTATAACGCGACGGGCCCCGCCGATCATATCTCCAGCGAGGTGGTCTACTGCGCGTTGCGGCAGGCAGGACTTGCCGACATCCAGGTGGCCGGGCTGGGCCTCGCCTTCTACGCGTTCGTTTTAGGCTTTGCGCTGGCCGAAACCGAAGGTCTGCTCCGCCCGATCGGCCCCGGTGAAGAAGCTGAACTTCAGGCGCTCGACCCTGAGGCCTATCAAACGACCCGCGCGCTGATCCCCGCGCTCAAAACGCTCGACCCGGACGCCACGTTCGAGGAATCCATGAACGTTTTTATCGCAGGCGTCGCCGGACTTGCCGGACGTCAGTCCGCGCGGTCGCCTTCGAAGTCCAAAAGCGGCATCGCGGCCCATTAGCCGGACTGCCGCCCAAACGGGCGGCTGATGGCCCGGTGGGCACGATTTCCGGCTTGCGCAGAAAGCATCAAAGGACATTATTGGCGGCGGCAGCGACGGAAGATCGGAGAGGGCCATGTACAGGGTGCACGCAGGGGGAACGACCTACGCATTCTCGTCCCTGAAGGAGCTTCTTGCCAAAGCCACCCCGCCGCGATCGGGAGACGTGCTGGCGGGCGTCGCGGCGAGATCGGCCGCCGAAAACGTCGCCGCCAAAATGGCCCTGGCCGACGTGCCTCTCAAACAGTTCCTCAACGAAGCGATCATCCCCTACGAGGATGACGACGTCACGCGCTTGATCGTCGATACGCACGACGCGGCAGCCTTCGCGCCCATCTCGCACATGACGGTCGGCGAATTCCGCGACTGGCTGCTCTCGGAAAACGCGACGCCACAGAAAGTCTCCGCGCTCGCACCGGGGCTGACGCCCGAGATGGTCGCGGCGGTCTCGAAGATCATGCGCAATCAGGATCTCGTGCTTGGCGCCAAGAAGGCCCACGTCGTCACGCGGTTTCGCAATACCATCGGCCTGCCGGGGCACATGTCGGTGCGCCTGCAACCCAATCACCCGACCGACGACAAGAAGGGCATCGCGGCCTCGATCGTCGATGGCCTGATGTATGGCTGCGGCGATGCCGTCATCGGCATCAATCCGGCGAGCGATAATCTCGGCGCCATCACCGACCTCCTCGTGATGATGGACGACATCATCCGCCGCTTTGAAATCCCGACGCAGAGCTGCGTGCTGACGCACGTGACGACCACGATTGACGCCATTGCCAAGGGCGCGCCTGTTGATCTCGTGTTCCAGTCCATCGGCGGCACGGAGGGCGTCAATGCTTCGTTCGGCGTCACGCTTGCGCATCTGAAGGAGGGCCGCGAAGCCGCCCTCAGCATCAAGCGCGGTACCGTCGGCGACAACTGCATGTATTTCGAAACCGGGCAGGGATCGGCGTTATCCGCCGACGCGCATCACGGCTGCGATCAGCAGACGATCGAAGCCCGCGCCTATGCGGTCGCGCGCCAATTCAAGCCGCTGCTCGTCAACACCGTCGTCGGTTTCATCGGGCCCGAATATCTCTACAACGGCAAGGAGATCATCCGCGCCGGTCTGGAGGATCATTTCTGCGGCAAGCTGCTCGGCCTGCCGATGGGTTGCGATATTTGCTACACGAACCACGCCGAAGCCGACCAGGATGATATGGACATCCTGCTGATGATGCTGGGCGCTGCGGGCGTCAACTTCATCATGGGCATCCCCGGCGCAGACGACATCATGCTGAACTATCAGTCGACGTCGTTCCACGATGCGCTGTACGTGCGCGAAGCGCTGGGCTTGAAGCGCGCGCCGGAATTCGAGGCGTGGCTCACCCGCATGGGTGTGACGGATTCGGCTGGCCAGTTGGCGCCGCATAGCCCTGGAAATCCGCTTCTCACACACGCGCAGGCTTTGGCGGCATGACCACCATGACGGAAGATCCCTGGGCCAATCTGAAACGCTTCACCGACGCACGCATCGGCCTGGGCCGCTCGGGCTCCGCCATGCCGACGCGCGAGGTTCTGAACTTCGCGCTCTCGCACGCCATGGCGCGCGACGCCGTGACGACGCCGATCGATTGGAACCCGATCGAAAAAGGGCTGTCATCGCTCGGCCTTTCGACCTTGCGCGTTGCGAGTGCCGCTTCCGATCGCTCTGAATATCTGCGCCGTCCCGATCTCGGCCGCCGCTTGTCGGATAACTCGCGTGAGGCGCTGGTGCGCGCGTCCGAAATCGAAGGCGGAAAGCCCGATCTCGTCATCCTCGTCGGCGATGGATTGTCGTCGCTCGGCGTCGCGGCGAATACGCTCGCCTATCTGTCCGCGTTCATGCCGTACGTGGTGAAAGCCGGATGGAAATTGTCGCCGGTGCTGCTCGCCGATAATGCCCGCGTCGCGCTGGGCGATGAAGCGGGCGAGATCCTCGGCGGTAAGGCCGTGCTCGTGCTGATTGGCGAAAGGCCGGGCCTGTCTTCGCCCGATAGCCTCGGCGTCTACCTGACGTTCTCGCCCCGCGTCGGCATCAAGGACGCCGACCGCAACTGCATTTCCAACATCCGCCAGCGGGGACTGTCCTACGACGAAGGCACCTTCAAAACCGCTTGGCTTCTGCGCGAAGCCTTCCGCCGCGGCCTGACCGGCGTAAATCTGAAAGACGAATCCCAGTTCTTGATCGATGCTCAACCCGGTCCCGAGCTGATCAAGTAGCGGGCTCTGGCAACAGCCTATCGTCATCCTCGGGCCGAGCGCGCCGTCGGCGCGTCGAAGGCCGGGGATCCAGCACAAGACTCGCCGAAGGCGCGAAAGCAATAGGGCGTCGTCGACAACTCTTACGCTGGATCCCCGAACGCGTCGCTACGCTCCTCGTCCGAGGATGACGGCTCCGCGTCAAACCGCGGTGAAGCAGTTGTCGACGAAGAGGTGCGCGCCGTTGACGAAGCTCGCCTCGTCGCTCGCAAGAAACAGCGCCGCCCGGGCCACTTCTTCAGGCTCGCAGAGACGGCCCTGCTGCACGGCGAGCGCCTCGTCGGAAGCATCGATGCCGAGCTTCGACAGCTCCGCGACTTCGCGCAGGCCATGCGGTGTCTTCACAAAGCCCGGGCAGACGGCGTTGCAGCGAATGCCGCGGTCGCGATATTCCACCGCGATCGATCGCGCGAACATGTGGCAGGCGCCCTTCGACGTATTGTAGGCCGTCTCCAAAGGCGTTGCCGCAATCGCCGAAATGGACGACGTGCACACGATCGACCCGCCTCCCATTTCGAGCATGCCGGGTAGGACGGCTTGCGTCATGAGATACATGCTGCGGACGTTGATGCCCATCAGCCATTCCCACTCTTCGAGCGTGGTCTCCAGGAACGGTTTGATGATGATGGTGCCCGCATGATTGAACAGCACGTTCGCCTGACCGATGGCCGACGTGACGCTCGCGACGGCGGCATTGACCTGCGCTTGGTCCGCCACGTCCGCTGCAGCGAAAACAGCCTTGCCGCCCGCGTTGTTGATCTCGGCGACGACGGCGCGCCCGGCCTCCTCGTTGCGATCGATCACGCCCACGGCCGCACCTTCTGCCGCGAACAGTCGGGATGAGGCGCCCCCCATACCCGTTGCTCCGCCCGAGATGATTGCGATCTTACCCTTAAGCCGGTCTGCCATTTTGATGCTCCTGTCCGTGGTCCGGCCGGATGTGTAACAGAAACGGGCCTGATCGCTTGATCCGGCCCGTGCAATTTCTTGACATCGTTGCGGCGCGTGGCGCGTCAGGAAGCCTTCCGAGGGAGGCTCACCCGTCGCCTAAGGCACTGATCTGACCCTGGCGACCTGATCCGTTAGCGGTTCGATGCGATAGATCGAGGCTTCGGAGCTGTCGGTCAGCAGATAGATGTATCCATCCGGCGCGACTTTCACGTCGCGGATGCGCCCGATCTTGTTGTGAAGATAGCGTTCTTCTTTGACGACACGGCCGGAATCCATCCGGAGCCTTACGAGACACTCCCCGGCCAGGGAGCCGACGAGGAAATCTCCGCGCCAGTCATCGGGCATGACGTTCCCGTAGTAGGAAACGAGGCTGGCAGTGGCCAGCGAGGGCACCCAGACGTAGACGGGATCAACCATGCCGGGAGCGGAGGTCTGATTGGAAATGATCGAGTCGTCGTAGTCCACGCCATAGGTCACGACCGGCCAGCCGTAGTTGCTGCCGGCGGTGACGAGGTTGAGTTCGTCGCCGCCCTTTGGACCCTGTTCAATCGACCAAAGCTGGCCGTCTCCGACATTGCCGATCAACCCTTGCGGGTTGCGATGTCCATAGCTGTAGATCTCCGGTAGCACGTCGCTGCGGCCGACGAACGGATTGTCTTCAGGGATCGAGCCGTCGGTCTTGATGCGGATGATCTTGCCGCCGTGGTCGAGCAAATTCTGCGAGCGCTCCTTCTGGAAGCGGTCACCGATCGTCAGATAGAGCGCCTTATCGGGCCCGAAAGCCAAGCGGCCGCCGATTTGATCGAGGCCCTTCGCGGCCGGCCGGCTCTCGAAGATCACCTGCTTATCGACGAGATCCCAGCCATCGAGGACGGCACTGGCGATCCGAATCGTCGCCGCCTCGTCCGTCCCATGCATGTAGGAGAGGAATATGCGGCGGTTATCCAGAAAATCGGGATCGACGAGAATGTCCAGAAGGCCCGAGTGGCTGGCTGCAAGCACGGTCGGCACGCCGCCGATCGGGCGCGGCACGAGTTGATCGCCCTCGATGACGCGGAGACGCCCGGGGCGCTCGGTCACGAGCATCCGCCCATCGGGCAGGAATGCCATAGCCCATGGGCTTTCCAGCTTGTCGGCGATTTTGCGCAGCTCGAAGGGGAATTCGTCGTCCCCCATCTCGCGAATTTCGACCTGCGGCCGGAACGAACCGGCAGGCGTCTCGTCGCTTCCGATTTCCGCTCGCGCAAGTTGAGGAGTTTGGAGAAGTAGTGCTGCGACAAATGCCGTTGCGAAGGTGGTAGGAAAGCCCAGCCGGCCGAGGGCCGATCCCATGCTGTACAAATTGCCCCCAATTTTCGTTTCTTTCGGCCCCGTGACCGATTTGTGATGGTTTCAAGACTATGCAGAAAAGGGGCGCGAGCAAGCCCAAAAAATGAACTGTGGTTCAGGTCGCGGCGCGTCGAAGCTGCCCGCACAAAGCGATCTCCCCTGGATCGCGCACGGGCCGGGATGACGATCAAGCGCGATTGCGTCCTCGCGCTTGAAAACTGCGGTTCAGAGCGGCCGCGGGCGTTGAGTTCTTGCTCTTGCTCACGCTGTCTCGATAAATGCCAATCATCATTTATATTGGTCGAACCTGGAACACGCGCGGGGAAGAGATGGCAACCGAATGCACTGTGAATGGTTGTGGCTTTGCGGGCCACGTCCAGGCTCGCAGTCACGACTGCAAATTCGCGGCGACAATCCGAACTCAAAAAAGCAGGCAGGGCCGTCCAGCCACACGCTGAGCTTAAGGAATACCCATGACTGAATGGAAGCTTTTGACCCGGCTGACCGCAGTAGCGTTTGCATGCCTGTTGGCTTTTGCAGGCGAAGGTCGGGCGGAGGACGCAACGCCGATAGAAGTTCCTGGCGATCAAGCGTACCCTGAGAGCATGTCGGCCGCATCCGATGGCACGATTTACGTGAGCAGCCTGGCGTCGGGCGGCGTCATGCGGGTGAAACCCGGAGCAGCGAAGGCGGAAGCGTTCATCAAGCCCGGCGCATTCGACACGCGTTCCACATTTGGCGTCCTCGTCGATGAGCCCTCAAAAACGCTCTGGGTCTGCTCCAACGACTTCTCCGGCATGGGCGTGCCGGGACCTTCGAGCGTTCCTGGCGCGCATCTCAAAGGCTTTGACCTCGCGAGTGGCGAAGGAAAATTCAGCGCCGCGTTCCCCGGCAAAGCGGCCGTCTGCAACGACATGGTCATCGCTCCCGATGGCACGATGTACATCGCGAACACCGCCGCGCCCCAAATTCTTCGCCTCAAGCCTGGGGCCAAGGAGCTTGAGGTCTGGGTCGAACACGAGCTTCTCGCTCCCAAAAACGGCGCCGGCCTCGATGGCATCGCGCTCGGAAGCGATGGCCACCTCTACGCCAACACCTATGGTGGCAACGAGTTCTTCCGCATCGAAATCAAGGATGGAGCTCCGGGCCGCGTAACCAAACTTGAGACATCGCGTCCGCTGAAAAACCCCGACGCACTGCGCCACCTCACAGGCAACACGTTCCTCATGGTGGAAGGCGGCGGCACGCTCGATCGCGTGACGGTGGATGGCGATAAAGCGACCGTGGACACCCTGAAGGATGGCCTCAACGGCCCGACATCGCTCGCCAAGATCGGAGACGTCGTCTGGGTTGGCGAAGGGCAGCTCGGCCATCTGTTCGCTGCCAAGGAAAACGGACCGCCCAAAACACCGTTCCAGATCGTTCCCGTGAAGACCGGCAACTGAAGCCAATTGCACTGCTGGTCTTCGGGCCGGCAGCATTTTTTCAAACGTCAGGAGATCTGCCATGCAAACTGCCGCCATAAAACGCGCTGCAGCTTTGACGGCGCCGCTCGCTCTCGCGCTGGCTTTCAGCCCACAGTTCGCTGGTGCGCAAAACGCGAGCGGCGAATGCCCCAGCGGTAACGCCGGCCTCAGCCTGCCGAAAGGCTTCTGCGCCACCGTCTTCGCCGACAACATCGGCCACGCCCGCCAGATGGCGGTGGGCAAGGACGGCACCGTCTACGCGAATACGTGGAGCGGCGTTTACTACAAGAACACCGATCTGCCGCCCGGCGGCTTCATTGTTGCGATGAAGGATACGAAGGGCACCGGCACCGCTGACGTCGTCAAGCGCTTCGGCCAAACGCAGGCCGAAGGCGGGAAGGGTGGCACCGGCATCGCCATCTACAACGATCACGTCTACGCCGAAATCGACGATCGCATCGACCGCTTTCCGCTGAAGAACGGCGAGATCGCGCCCGGTGCCAAAGCCGAGACGGTTCTTTCCGGCATGCCCATCACCGGCGACCATCCAATGCATCCCTTCATCATCGATGACGACGGCAATCTGTTCGTCAGCATGGGTTCGGCGACCAACACCTGCGAAGTGAAAAATCGCATGCCCCATTCCAAGGGGCATGACCCCTGCGTCGAACTAGAGACCCGGGCAGGCATTTGGAAATACGATGCCAACAAGCTCGGGCAGAAGTTCTCGCCCGCCGAGCGCTACGCGACCGGCATCCGCAACGGCGAAGGCTTCGACTTCGATAGCAAAGGCCAGCTCTACGTGACCCAGCACGGGCGCGACCAGCTGCATGAAAACTGGCCGGAACTCTACACGGCTCAGCAGGGGTTCGACCAACCGGCCGAGGAAGTCGTGGCCCTGAAGCAAGGCGGCGATTACGGCTGGCCACGCTGCTACTACGATGTCGAGCAGCAGAAGCTCGTGCTTGCGCCCGAGTACGGCGGCGATGGCGGCAAGGCCGTTGGAGACTGTGCGAGCAAGATCGGGCCGGTCGCGACATTCCCGGCGCACTTGGCGCCGAACGACATGAAGATCTACAAGGCGACCGCGTTTCCTGAGCCCTATCGCAACGGCATGTTCATAGCCTTTCACGGCTCGTGGAACCGTGCGCCCGGTCCCCAAGAGGGCTACAACGTCGTCTACCAACCGTTCGCGGACGGCAAGCCTTCCGGCAAGTACATCAACTTCGCCGATGGCTTTGCAGGCCCCGTCAAGAATCCCGGCAGCGCGATCTACCGGCCATCGGGCCTCGCGATCGGACCTGATGGCGCGCTCTACATTTCGGATGACGTGAAGGGCCGCATCTGGCGCGTCACCTACGTGGGCGATCCGAATTCGAAGACGTTGGAAGCAGCGCCGGAAGTTCGCGCCGCCGCTGCGGCGGGTGAGGCGTCGCCGCCCGAAGGCGTTCATCCCGACGCCGGCGCATTGGCAGCGCTGCCGGTGCCTCCGGGCTCATCGGCAGACGAGGTCGCGCTCGGAAGCAAGGTCTTCGCGGGTGAAGTGGGCGGCGCGACGTGCGCCGGATGCCACGGCGGCGGCGGCGTCGGCAGCCCGGTCGGAGCCGACCTGACGACCGGCAAATACCTTTGGAGTGACGGCAGTCTGGACGGCATCAAGAAGACGATTTTGGAAGGCGTGCCAGAGCCTAAGGAACATGCCGGCGCGATGCCTCCCATGGGCGGCGTCGACTTGCCCGAAGATCAAGTAAAAGCGGTCGCCGCGTACGTTTGGGCGATCGGTCATCAAAAGAAGTAGAGCGAAGCGCGCCATCTCATCGTGAGGTGGCGCGCTTTCATTTATCAGAAGAGGCGAGCGCCGTTCGGCACGTTGATGTCGGGCTTGAACAGCACGACCTCGCCGTTCTCGTCGGGAAATCCGAGCGTCAATACTTCCGACATGAACTTGCCGATCTGGCGCGGCGGAAAATTTACCACCGCCGCCACCTGACGCCCGACGAGCGTCCCGCAATCGTAGTGCCGCGTGATCTGCGCGCTCGATTGCTTGACGCCGATACCGCTGCCGAAATCGATTTTGAGTTTGAAGGCCGGCTTCCGCGCTTCCGGATAGGGCTCCGCCGCGACGATGGTGCCGACGCGAATATCGACAGCGAGAAACTGATCGAACGTGATCGCCGCCGCGGCGGGCGCATTGGAATCCTGGAGAAGATGCATCGTTCTGGTCTACCCAAGCTTGCCCGTCAGAAACTGCGCTTCGCCGTTGCCGAACGACCAATCCGCATCCGTATTCGTGATGAAGTGCACCATCACGTCGCTCGGCGCGATGCCGCAACGCGCCGATAGCGCCTCGGTCAGCAGCCGATAGAAGTCCTGCTTCTGCTCCGTCGAGCGCGGCCGCGTGGTGACCTGCACAAGAACGACCTTGTCCGTTCGTGGAATGCCAAGCCCAGTATCCTCGATCCGGACGCGGCTTGGTTCATGCTCATGCACGATCTGATAGCGGTCGCGCACGGGCACCTTGAAAGCCGCAAGCATGGCGTCATGCGCCGCGTCCAGCAGCATCGCGATCTCGGCGTCGGTGCGTCCCTTGATGAGATCGAAGCGGAGAAATGGCATCGGCTATTCCTTGCGAATGGAATGTCTAGATCAGCGTCAGGTCTCGACGACGAGACGGCCGCGGACTTTGCCCGCCAGCAGATCGCCGGCCGCCTCAATGGCTTGATCGAGCGGGATGGTGCGCGTCATGCCGTCAAGCTTCTCGAAGTCGATCTCGCGGGCAAGGCGCTCCCAAGCGGTCGTGCGATCGGCGAGGGAGCGATAGACCGAATTGATGCCGACGAGCGTCACGCCGCGCAGAATGAAGGGAGCAACGGTCGTCCGGAAGTCCAGGCCTTGCGCAAGGCCGCATGCGGTGACGACGCCATCGTCCTTCATGCTCGCGCAAACGTTCGCGAGGGTGTGACTGCCGACGCTATCGACAGCGCCCGCCCAGCGAGCCGATTGCAGCGGCTTGCCGGGTTCCGACAGCGCTTTGCGCTCGATGATTGTCTTCGCGCCGAGGCTCTTGAGGTAATCGGCTTCCTCAGGCCGGCCGGTAGAAGCGGCAACGTCAAAGCCGAGGCGCGACAGAAGCAGGACGGCGATGCCGCCAACGCCGCCGCCCGCGCCCGTCACAATGATCTCGCCCTTGTCGGGCGTAACGCCCTGCCGTTCGAGCGCCATCACGCAAAGCATTGCCGTGTAGCCGGCCGTGCCGAGGGCCATCGCGCGTTGCGGGCTGAGGCCCTGAGGCAACGGAATGAGCCAGTCGCCTTTGACACGCGCATACTGCGAAAGGCCACCCCAATGACCTTCGCCGACGCCAAACCCGTTGAGCACGACGGCATCACCCGCCTTGAACCGCGGGTTGCTGCTCTCTTCGACGATGCCCGCGAAGTCGACGCCGGGCACCATCGGAAACGAACGGATGATCGGACCCTTGCCCGTAATCGCCAGGCCGTCTTTGTAGTTGAGTGTCGAATGACTGATGCGAACGGTGACATCGCCCTCTGGCAATGCCGTCTTGTCGAGTTCAGCAAGACGAGGCGTTGCGCGCTCGCCATTCTTCTCAATCAGAATTGCTCGAAACATCAATGCGCCTCCATGCAGCTTGCGCGTGTAACCTCTCCCGCGCTGCGGAGGCAAGACAAGAAACGGCGCCGGGGTTTTGGGCCGTCACTTACTGCATGAGAGATATGCAGGCGGTCAGTCCGGATCGCGGCCGGGTGAGGTCGGCACACCGTCATCGTAGTTCGCAAGATACGCGAGCACCGTATCGCGATAACGGCTGAGCGATTTGTATTCGACGACTTCCGGCGGCAATGAGCCGAGCACGCGCGGCAGACGCCGGCCCCAGTTCGGCACTGTGACGAGCTGCTCGAGACTGATCAAATACGTCCGGATCGAAAACAGGATCGCATTCGACTTCGGCAACCGGAAAAGTGCCTGCAACTCGACGCGCAGATGCACTTTCTTGCCGACGTTCTCCGCCGTCACCGTCGCCCGGTCGTGGCCCCACTTGTGATAGGTCTCCGGACTCGTGTCGAGCCGCGGATTGATGGTGAGCCCCCAATTCAAGCGCCGAACCGGATTGCCGGTCTGCAGGTTGAGCAGAAATTTCAAAGCCCGTTCGAACACGCCGGCCTCATGCGCCAGCGGCACCGGCGCATGCCATTCGGTAAAATTCATGCCGAGATTGAAATCGAGCGACCAGTCGGATGGCGAGGTGAGGATGCCCGCATCGAGCCAGAGCTGATTGTCGCGCTGATCCTGGATCGTGAAATCACCCTGCACCTGCCGCCCGATATATTCCATCGGTCCGAAAGGCAGCGTGCTCGCGTCGCCGAACGTGAACGTCTGATCGATGCCGAGCGGGCGATTGATCCAATGCCACTGTGCACCATCGCGATGAAGTGTGAAGAGGTCGGGATAGTCGCGCGCCAGCGACGTCATCAGGAGGTCAAGCATCTCCCACTGCGCCGTCATCATGTGCGGCAACGCTTGGCAGCGGAGCGGATCAGCCTCGAGCACCATCGCGCGCTCGCGCATCTCGGATACGTAATGCTCGTCGATATCGAACGGGAATTCGACGACCGAGCCCTTCGGTCCCGGCTTATGCGGTTCGATGTTTACCGAATACCGATAGTGATCCTCAGCAAACGGAAACGGAAAACGCCGGATACCCGCAGGACTGTTCGTGAACGTGAAGTCGTCCCGGAACGTCTCGTCTCTAAATGTCAGTCCCATCCGGGGCTCCAGAATTCCAGTTCGCGCATTAAAGGTCGAGCGTGATCGACCCTGTTTGAATGCGCGACATGCAGATCATGATCTTGCGTCCGCTGACCTTCTCGGCCTCGGTCAGGTAGTGGTCATTGTGCGCGATGAAGTCGTCGCACGCGAGAACCTTCGTCTCGCATTGACCGCAGGCGCCGCCACGGCAGAGAAACGGCGCATCGATGCCGTGCTCTTCGAGCGCTTCGAGAATGCTCTGGTGCCCGCGCACGAGGATGTCTCGGCCCGAGCGGGCGAGCTTGACCACGAACGGCTTGCCCGCTGGCGGCGTGCTGAACTGCTCGAAATGCACGTTCTCGTCAGGCCAGCCGCTGAGCTTCGCTGTCTGCAGTGCCCAATCGATCATCGGCTTCGGCCCGCAGACGTACATGTGCGAGCCAAGCCGCTGCGCGCTCAAGACCTCTGCGAGCGGGATTAGCTGACCTTTGTCCTGCCGGTAGATGCTGACGCGAGAGCCATAACGCGATAGCAGATGATTGCAGTAAGCGCCGTCATCGAGCGAGCGCACGCCATAGTGCATTTCGAAATCGGATCCGAGCGCATCGAGATCGTCCATCATCGACATGAACGGCGTGATGCCGATGCCGCCAGCGACGAACACGTGCTTCCGTGCAGCCTTCCGAACGGGGAACAAGTTGAGCGGCTGCCCGATCTCGAGTTCCGACCCCACCGACACGTGCCCGTGCATGAAGCGAGAGCCTCCGCGCGAGTCATCGGCGTTCAAAACGCTGATCTCATAGCTCGACGTATCGGACGGCGAACCCATCAGCGAGTAGGGGTTCCGCATCAGCCGGTCGCCCGACCGCATGACGACGGAAATGTGCGAGCCGCCGGAGAATGCCGGGAGCGGAGCATTCCCGCTGTCCACCAGACGAAAGCGCTTGATGCGGTTCGCAACTGGCTCGACTTCGGCGACGCGCACGCGCCGGAGAAGATGTCCGCTCATGGGTACAGCGCCTTGATCGGAGGAAGTTCGCCGGGAGCTTCTGCGTCGGCGCGCACGCCCTGGAAGGCAGCGAGGCGGCGCGAATAGTGATCCCGAACTTGCAAGGTCACGCCGCACGCGCATGTCACGATGTTCGTTGTGACGTTGTCGATGAACGTCTTGCAGTGAATGCATTGCACGCGCCGCATCAGGCTGCCGCGATGTTCGGTCCGGATAGACGCGTGATCGATGCCGAGACCGGCCGCGGCCTGCACGACGAGGCCGATGAGAGGCTCCGAGCCGGCCGCATAAAGGCGCAAGCTCATGGTCGCAGCGCCCAGCAATTCGCGTAATCGCGCAATGCCTTCGGCAAGGCCCGGCTGAACGTCCATTGCCCCAGGCGCGAGCATACGCGCGATGGCCTGCCAATCGGCGTCCGCGAGATTGTCAGCCAGGATGACGGTCGTGCGTTCGGCAAACGCGCGATCGGCGCGCGCAAAAAGTTCTGCGACCGCCGCAGCCCCGGCTTTGTCGCAAACGACAATATTGCTGCGCGCGTGCAAGTCGGGAGCAAGGCCCGGATATACCGGGCGGCTTGTGATCTTGCTCACTGACATCACGTGCTCCAAGTGCTCGCCAGGCTGCGTGTACGCGCCTTTGAGTCCCGATTCTCATAGTTTGCCACCGCCGCGATAGCGAGGCCACACGGGACCAGCGAGCGACAAGCCGGTGCGATGTTTGCGGTTAACCGGCTGGGGCAAGGGCCGCCCAAGACGACGGCGCCCCCGAGGTCGGAACTGACCGCGCGCCGCTAGCGCGTGGCGCCCGTCGTCGCGATCGCCGAGGTCTCAATCGGGGAAGCAGGCTGACCAGCCTTGCCCGCAACCTCGAGTCGCTCGCCCTGTACCTTCGTCAGGAAGGCGTCCAGGCTCGGCCCCCAGATGTCCCAGCCCTGCCGGTCATCGGCGATGGTATGCCCGTCGCTGCCGTAGGCGGGGAGGATATGTTCTTCCGCGTTGCCGCCCGCGTGCTTCCAGGCACGCGCCAGATCCTCGGCGAGCGCGGGTCCGAAGTAACTGTCGTTCTCGGAATAAAACCAGATGCTCGGGACGTGCGCGTTGCCGCCGAACTTCTGAGCGGCCGAAATCAGGTCCGCTCGCCCGCAAACCGCGTTCGGCCGGCCGTAAGCATGCCCGCCGCGTCCGCCGGCGAAGTTCACGACCGCCTGCACTTGCGGAAGATTTCGTGACGCAAGCGCCAGCGACGCCCACCCTCCCGTCGAAACACCGGCAACGATCGTTTCGTTTTGGGAGATGAAGGGCTGCTGGGTCATGTAGTTGACCGTGGCCGCAACGTCGTCCGCGGCGATGTTGCCTGAAAGGAAATGATTAGGCCGATCGCATGTGCCGACGCCCTCGGAAAGCGGGCCGCCGGTGGCGCCATGACCACGGCGCTGCGGCAGCACCACCGCATAGCCGCGCTCAACGAACCAGCGCGATAGCCAGTAGTAGACGGGCATTGAAACGGCGAGACGTGTTGCTTCGTCAGTGCCGTGATTGATGACGACGAGCGGAAATTTCTTGTTCGGGTCCGCCGGATCGGCCTTCGGGCGGAAAACGGTTGCGCGAAGGACGCGGCCTTCTTCGGCGCTCGGCAGGATCCAGAGCTGCTCGCGCATGCGCGGGCCTTCAGGGCCAAAAGGGCCGAGCTGCCCGTTGTCCGCCTTGGCAGCCGGGCTCGACAGTGCAGCAAGAACCAGGAAAAATCCGGCCGCGAGCACCGCGCTGATCCCGGCCGGAGCATTCACCGCTCCGGCTGCAAAAATTCTCCTTAGGAAAGTCATTAAAAGTTCCCCGCAGGCCCTTAAAATTGCATCGCAGCATTGGAGGGCGCTACAAGCCGTTCGTCAAGAGCGCCGGCGACACACCTCACCACATGCTTTGAAGGCCGATTTTGCTGCCCTTTCCGCATCTTGCCCGGTGCCACCGAGCTATCGGGACGCCGCACAATCTCCGCATTTGACCCCCGCGGAGCATAGGAGCCGGAACATAGGACGAGTCTCTGGCAACCCGATGCCCACAGCCGCCTTACGAGCACAAGCGCAGCTTGGCCATTCGGCAAGTTCATGGAGCGTCGGATGAAGTGGCGGGCGGAGCGAGGGCTATGCTGAGGAGCCCAGCAAAGTGATCATGCGCCAGAAGCCGAGGACAGCTTCCAACAGTCAGCGAGTTTGGGGAAGTGGCTATTGGCTCCGCGGGTAGGATTGTAGAGCCAAACAGCTCATTGAAATAATTGGAGTTTTTTGTCGCCTGTGTAGCAAAATGTGTAGCAGATTGTGTAGCAAGGATTCGTCGCGCTAATAATTTGCAGTTGATTTTCACGCGTCATTTTCTGGTTCCCAAAAGTAATCCTATCGGGCAAAGCCTTGAATATTTTCATTGACGAATCCGGAGGCTTCCAACCCAACCCGACCGATGCTTTTTCAATTTCATGCATAGGAGCAGTAGTAGTTGCAGGAAGGATCCTCGCCGACGTCGAAAGAGGTTTCAATCTCCTCTCGGCACAGTGGCCTAAGGATTCAGACGGCGAAGTCAAAGGCCGTCTTCTGGATGAGCACCATATTGCGCAACTTTGCGAATTTCTGATGCCGTTTAACGTGCTCTTCCACCCTTGCGTAATGGATATGAACCTTTGCTCAGTAGAGGATGTGAACGCACATAGGTCGGGCCAAGCAGAGGGAATGACGATAAACCTGACGGACGCACATCATCCTGATGTAGTCGCGGCGGTGTGGAAACTGAGGGAAATCTTGGAGCGGATGCCTCGGCAGCTTTATGCCCAGGCTGTCGCTATGACGGAAGCGGTTTGTGAGGTCTTCGAATTAGGACAACTCTATTTTTGTCAACGCTGGCCCGGCGAGCTAGCGCGATTTAGGTGGGTTGTTGACGCGAAGAACAGGGAAAAGATTACGGAGTATGAATATTGGTGGAAGGAGGCAGTAATGCCTCTCATTCAATCGCGCTCACTCCGCGAACCAATGAAAATGCTCAAGGGCGGGGACTATTCTGCCTACAGGAGACATTTTCCAGAAGGCCCCTTGGGTGAGCATTTGGGAATTCCCCAGGAAAAAGGAGTGAACCTAAAACTAATTTTTCGAGAGCTGGAGTTCGCTGAGTCAAGCACCTCTATAGGGCTTCAAATCGCCGATATACTTACGAATGCATTGCGCCGAGCTCTCTCTGGCAGACTGGGACGCGAAGGATGGTCAGGTCTGGCAGACTTGACAATCCATCAACGCGAGGGAGCAATCGTGCTAAAAAACCTCGGACGACCGTCAGGGTTTACAGCTCGACCTTATGGGCGCGTTTTGTGCGAGATAAATGCAGGCGGCCGGAGTTTGCTAGTTGCGAGAAAACGGACGCGTTGATCGGGTGCAATCCGCAGCCCAAATCAATCTGAAGATCAATTTGTCATATCAAAAAGACGGCGTGAAATAAGCTTTACCAAGTTTACTCCTTGCGATCTCAAACACAGAAGGCCGGCTAAGTGTGAAAGTCCACAAACAAATATCCCCGGACATTGCTCTTAAGGGCTTTTCCTGCCCGCATTGCGGGGTGTTGACCGATCAAACTTGGTTCGAGGTGCATGCTGACCACGTGAGAACCGAAGATCGCTTGCCATTTCTCGCCAAAATTGACTTTGCCCAAAAACTGCGAGAGGACGCGAAAGATCTGCCGCCGGAAATAGCTGCTGCGCACGAACGGTTAGCCGACCGGTTGGAGATAGAAGCTCGGGGTATGCCCCTCCTACGCGCTCGCGACAAGTCTGCCTTCTGCGATTTCGACGTCAGAAACATTCACCTCAGCAAGTGCTACACCTGTGGTGACATCACGATCTGGCGCTATGGGACTATCCTCTACCCACCTGTGCGCTACGAGATCGAGCCGAACCCCGACATGGCAGAAGACATCCGTGCGGACTTCGATGAGGCGCGCGCGCTCCTCGACATGTCCCCGCGCGCCGCCGCAGCCCTCCTGCGACTATGCGTTCAGAAACTGTGCAAGCAAATCGGTGAAAAAGGCAGATCTATCGACGAAGACGTCAAGGCCCTCGTTGCCAAGGGTCTCGATCCCCGTATTCAAAAGGCACTCGATATTGTGCGCGTCGTCGGCAACCATGCCGTGCATCCCGGCACCATCGACTTAAAAGACGATCGAGCGACAGCAGCCAAGTTGTTCGAACTCGTCAATCGCATCGCTCTCGACATGATCACACATCCAAAGGAAGTTGCTGCTCTCTACGACGAGAAACTACCGGACGCTGCCAAGGAGGCGATCAACAAGCGCGATCGCAAAGCTTCATCCGAGACGTAAGTGAAACTGAGGAAGTGGGTGCTGGCAAAGTGTGTAGCAAACCGACTGTGGTGCAAAGCGTGTAGCATACTGTGTAGCGCTTTTGTCGAGCGGCTCCACTCAGAAGCAACCAAACGAAATTTCTCTTTTATTTTCAGTAACTTAATATGTTGCAAAAAAGCAACATGTGGCTCCGCGGGTAGGATTCGAACCTACGACCATCCGATTAACAGTCGGACGCTCTACCACTGAGCTACCGCGGAATGCCGGAAAGCGCCCCGAATAGCAGAACGTATCCGCGCTGGCGAGACCTTTGGCAATTTTGTTGAGTGCTTTTGAAGCCGCCGGGCGGCGACAAGTGGAAGCACTCTCGGAAGGCTAGACCTAGCGCGAAATCAAAGTGGTACGCGCTGATCTTGTTCGTCCGATAGGCGGGGTAGGTAGCCTTCTTTGCGCGGCGGCGCAAGGCAGAAGCGGCGTGTTTTTGATCAGAAAATCGCCTCGTGCCGATCCGCCGCGATGCCGATGGATACAACTCGGCTCGAAGCCAAGCGCCCCTCGACGGCGACGGCGTTTTTCAGCAGCCCGCTCGAGGGCACCGGCCTGCTTCCCATGTTGCGAATCGAAAGCGTGCGTTCAACAGCAGCAACGGCCGGCCGGCAGGAGAATAAATCTCCGCCCGGGGCAACGGTGCCATCAACACTTGATTGTCTCTGAGGAATGGAGGCCACGCCCGGAATTGAACCGGGGTACGCGGATTTGCAGTCCGCTACGTAACCACTCCGCCACGTGGCCTCTCTGCGTTCGTGCGGGAAATGCATACGATCTGAAATGGAGGGCATTTCCGAAACGTTCGGAATGACTTCCACGAGATCAGGACGAGACGCCCGCCGACGCACGGGCATCTAACATACACCGGTCTCTCCTTACAAGCCGTTACGGCCACGAACGAACTATCCACATGCGACGGCGTTCCCGTCGCACTCAAGCGGAGCGTCGTTTATACGTAATCTTCTATAAACGAACTCGTGGGGCGGGAGACGACCGATGGCAGACGCGGCAGTGCAGCGCAGGAATATGGTCGAGAGCCAGGTTCGTCCGAGCGACGTGACCGACAGGCGAATCACAGCCGCGATGACCGCGATACCTCGCGAACAACTTCTTCCCAGCCGTCTTGCGGACCTCGCCTATAGCGATGAACGGCTCACGCTTGCGCCCGGACGGGAGACGTTGCCGCCGCGGGTGCTCGCAAAGTTGATCCAGCTGGCTGAACTCGACGCAGAAGAGAATGTGCTCGTGATCAGCGAGTCAGGCTACGCCGCAGCGCTCGTTGCCCAGATGGCGGCGAAGGTCGTGGCGCTCCTCCCTGACGCTGACGCGGCAAATGCTGCGAAGGCGGCGTACGCTTCGCTCGCGATCGGCAATGTGACCGCAGTGAGCGGCCCGGCCGCCTCGGGCTGGGCGGCAGCTTCGCCCTATGACGTCGTTCTGATCGAGGGCGGCATCGAGCAGGTCCCGCCAGCGATCGAAAATCAGATTCGCGAAAACGGCCGCTTGGTCTCAGTTATGCTCGATGAGGGGCTTGGACGGGCTGTGGTCCTCCACAAGCGGGCCGGGCTGTTTTCCAAACGCGATGCGTTTCAGGCCGCCGCTCCCCTAATGTCCGGTTTTGCGGAATCTCGGCCAGCATTTGTGTTCTAAACCGCTAGTATGCGGCAAACAGGCAACGGATAGACTTGTTTCAGCGCTGACAGACGGGATTCATCAGAGTAGACGTTAACGATAGTGTTGCGGGGGCCGCGCTGGGGAGAGCGCGAAAAAAGCAACTCTTTATAAGAAATTAACGGGGACCTCTGGCGTGGCGAGAATACCGCCATAAGTTATCCAGCAGAGTTCAAGCACTGAAACCGGCTTAGTCGATGCAGTTCGAATCGGCTAGACGGGATAATTGGGGGACCACTCTCCAGTAGGGGCTGTGAGTGGTTTGCAGGTGAATGCAATTGGCTAAATCCAAACTCGAGCTAACTCGCGACGAAAGCAGGTCAGCCGGACGTTTCGCGTCGAAGGCCTTGATGGTCTTCGCGTTAGGCCTTTCTATGACCTCTTCGGCTCATGCCGAGACGCTGCTCGATGCCCTGGTCGCTGCGTATCAGTACAGCCCAACTCTAGATTCTGCGCGCGCCACGCAGCGCGCTCGCGATGAAGATATCGCAAGAGCCAATTCCGGATACCGGCCCGATATCAATGCCTCCGCCAACGTCGGCCGCGAAAGAACCACGGCCCGGACGCGGGCCGGCTCAACGAGCAGCACGACTTCGCCGCGCGGATATGCGGTGGATTTGGTGCAGCCGCTGTTCACTGGATTTCAAGTCACGAACGCCGTCAACGCCGCCGAAGCGACGGACCGCGCGGGGCGCGAGACCCTGAGGCAGACGGAGCAACAGGTTTTGCTCGACGCCGTCACAGCGTTCGGCGACGTGACGCGCGATCAGGCGATCGTCAAGCTCAACGAAAACAACCTGAAATTTCTCGATGCCGAATTGAAGGCTCAGCGGGACCGCTTCGCCGTCGGCGAGGTGACGAGGACAGACGTCGCGCAGTCGGAAGCTCGCCGCGCGCTCGGCCAATCCGATCTCGATCAGGCGCGAGCCAACCTGAAGTCGAGCCGTGCGATTTTCGAGCAGGTCATCGGACATCCGCCGGCCGGCCTGATCGAAGCCAATCCCAATACGAAGCTCGTTCCGCGCTCGCTCGATGAAGCGATCGCGATTGGAACGAAGGAAAATCCGCAGGTCGTGCAGGCGCTGTACCTCGAACAGGCGCAGCGTTTCACGGTCGACCAGATCCGGGGCGAGTTGCTCCCTCAGGCGCAGCTCGAAGCCAACTACACCGATCAGTTCGACTCTTCAGAAGGCATCAACGAGGCAACCTCCGCATCGATCGTCGGGCGCGTGAACGTCCCGATTTATCCCAGCGGTGGCGAGGTCTATGCCCGCGTCCGTCAGGCGAAGCACAACCACGTTGCAGCGCTGCAGGAAATCGAAGTCGCCCGCGCCGCCTCGCAGTCGCAGGTCGTCCAAGCTTGGTCTCAGCTGCAAGGCTTCAAGGCCCAGCAGGAATCCGACAAGGCTTCGATCGTCGCCAACACCACCGCTCTCAACGGCGTGCGGGAAGAAGAGCGGGTCGGCCAGCGTACGGTTCTCGACGTGTTGAACGCCCAGCAGGAATTGCTGCAGTCTCAGGTGAACCTGGAGACGACCAAGCGCAACATCCTGGTCGCCTCCTACACGCTGGTTTCCGCGATCGGGCGCCTGAGCGTCTCCGAGGTCGGCGCCGCGACGGCGGTCTACAATCCGGACGTCCACTACCTTGAAGTTCGCAACAAGTGGTTCGGCCTCGATATCACCCATGGTGACGGCCGCCAGGAACATGTAGACGTCGCGCCGATCAAGTGATCGGCGCGAAAGCGTATGCTTTGAGCCGGGGCTGGATTTTTCGCCCGGAAGATTTAGATTTCAAATGTACCGCCGCCTTGAGAGCGCCGCTCTCCGGGGATAACTGCTCTTGAGATCGTTGCGGATTTTCCGCAACCTGCCACGATGCTGGATCTCGGAGGGGCCTCGGTCAGTTCAACAGCGGGCAAGAGCAGGTTGGCGCGGTGGGTTCGCGACGCTGTTAGCGAACGGCTTTATTGCGAAAAGGTAGGGTATGTCGAGACTTGAATCCACGGCCGAGCCGAGCATGGAGGAAATCCTCGCCTCGATCCGTAAAATCATAGCGGAGGATTCATCTGGCCTGAGATCGTCGTCCTCTTCGCCTGCCGCTCCGAAAGCCAGTGCACCCTTTTCTCCGGCGATGAGACCATCTGCCGCTTCTTCGCCGTCACCGGCGCCCCAGCGTGGATTTATGTCGCGCGAGGCATTCCTGAAGTCTACGCAGCCGGCCGATCCTGAGCCCGAGAGCAAGCGGGCTGATGCGCCGTCCGGTCTGAGCAGCCCGGCGTTCGCACGCTCAAGCCCCACGGTTCCGTCGCGTTCGTTTGGCACCGATGACAAGCCTGCAGGCTTCTCGGCGGGCAAATTCGATCAGCCGTCCTTCACGCCGATCGAAAAGAACGATTTCCATGGCGCAGAGCCCGCAGCGAACGCGCGCCTAGGCTCTGCACCTCGAGAGACCGTGTCGATCGAGTCCATCACGATCGAGTCGATCTCGATCGAGACGATCGCAAAGAAAACGGAGCCCGCGAACCATTCCCCCATTATCGATGCGGAGTCGGTCGAGCTTCATCCGGCTACGGATACCGCCGGCATCGAGGCCCAGCTGAACGGCCTTCTGAATGACGATTTCCACGCTTTGCGCGACGTCAGCGAGAAGCCAACCTCAGAGGCGATCGTCGCGAAGCGCCCGGAAGCGGAAAAGCCGTCAGCTGCTGTTGCGGACCCGGCCGACGCCGCTGACCCGTTCGCCTTCGATCTCGGGCCGTCTCCGTTCGCGAAAACCGCAGCCAAACCGGAGCCCGAGCTGAAGCTTGAACTCGAGCCCGAACTCAAAAGCGAGCCCGCGCCAAAGCCTGAAGATAAGCCGGAGCCGAAACTCGAACTCAACGCGGAGCCCAAGCTCGAACTCGACGAGCCCATCGTCGAGGCAAAGGCGGAGCCGATGGTCGAAGTGGCGCTGCCCGAGCCGCTGATCGAAACCAAGGTCGAAGCAGAAGCAAAGGTCGAAGAGGTGCGGCCGCCCGAAGCCGCTCCGGTTCCGCTGTCACCCATCAGTCCGGTCGAGCCGCCTCGGGGAGCTGCGCCCATGGCCTACGCCGCGGGCCACGAAACGCCTTTGAACGGAACTGCGAACGGTTCACATGCCGTCCACGCATTCGAGAGCACAAAGGATTCGGCCATCAAAGAGCCTGAAGTTAAGCAGCCCGAGCCGTCGGCACTAACGCCCGCTCCCAAGCCTCGCCAGACGTTTGCGGTGCCGAGCGTGTCAGCAACTCTCGGACCGTCCCGCAAGCTGGAGCCGCTGTCGGACGCCTTCCGGCCAAACTATGGCTTGAGCCGGCAAGAGCCGCCACTTCCGATGGCCGAAGTCGCGCCCGAACCGTCGCGCCCGGTTGAGCCGCAGCGCCCCGAGTTCGTGCAAGCCCATCCTGTGCCTCCGCCTGCGCCGCCGGTTTCGCCGGCAGCGTCGGCGCCCGCACTTCGCAGCGAACCCGCATCCTCTGCTTCGCAGCCCCCGGCGCTATCGAGCGAGCTGAGCAGCGGTGATCGTCCGATGGAAGATGCTGTCGCCGATCTCTTGCGGCCGTTGCTCAAAACATGGCTCGCGGAAAACATGCCCAAGATCCTCGAGCGCGCACTTCGCCGCGAAATGTCGGAGCGGCTGTTGCCAGGGCAGAAGAACCCTCGCGAGTAGTCCATTGATCAGCGTAATGAAAGCCGCCTCCGTTATTGGGGGCGGCTTTCGCGTATCCACAGCTCTGTCGCTACAACAAATTTTTTCTTGCTCGTGTCTTTCGCCACACGGTTGCCGCGACATCGACGTACGTTCTCCCTCGAGCGGGGGGACGCTTCGATCATGGCGTAAATGATCGGGACGCCCGCTACGTCACTGGGTGATGGGGCGCAAAGAACAAATCTCATCTTCCCAGAAGCGACGAACCGGAAGGGCATCAACGGGGCTGCCGACGCGGTTCTGCGAGTTTGAAGTTCGTACGCAGAAGAGGAAGCGTCATGACAATGATGAATGGTGCGAAGCACGACGTCGAAGACATTCTGGCATCGATCCGGACGAGCATCGCCGATCGGTCACCAGTTTTCGAAGGTGAAAAGCGCGAGGTCCGCATCACGACGCTACGCGGACGAAGCACAATCGCAGACGAGGGCGCGGAGTTCGAGCTGCCTGCAATTTTCAAGACCGCGGTGCAGAATACCTCCGAGCGGCCCAACTTACTTGGGAGGCTGAGTGAAGCATTGGCATCATCTCCACAACACGAGCGCGAACGCTCCCGCACGGTCATTCCGTTCGAGCCGGCCCACGGCCGCATGATCGAACCGCCGCCGGTCAACCTTGTCCCCGTCAAGGAAGACGACGAAGCTGTGGTTCGAAAGATCACCGCCGAAAACGATGGCATCAAGCGCAACATGCCGAGCTTTTTCGACACCCGCCTAAATCGCATGAGCGCTATGTCGCGGCCGGTTGAAGAGCCAGCCCGCGTCGAGCCTGCGCCGCGGCCCGCCGCCGAACTCCCGCAGCCGCCCCGGCTGCCCGAAGTCCATGCATCGGGTGAGCCGGCCGACGGCGTCGACGACGTGGCGGCCCAGCTTTTGCGGCCTATCCTGAGACAGTGGCTAACCGAGAACATGCCCAAGATCGTGGAGCGCGCCCTCCTGAACGAGGCTGGCATTGCCCCGCCGAACGGATCTTCGCGTCGTTGACGCGAGGATGAACTACAACCTGACGATTTGCACACGCCAGGGAGCGACGGTTGACAGCCGGCGAAGGTCGGCCGTACGACCGAGGACCCAAACCTCGGCCCGATAGCTGATAAGCGACGCTCCCTCCCATGCTTGAAAAGACTTTTCGACCGGCCGAAATCGAGCCGCGTATCAATTCCGAATGGGAGAAGGCAGAAGCCTTCAAAGCCGGACGGAGTTCTTCGGGCGGCAAGAACGGCAGCTACTCGATCGTCATCCCGCCGCCGAACGTGACGGGCTCGCTCCATATGGGGCACGCGCTCAACAATACGCTGCAGGACATTCTCGTCCGCTTCGAGCGTATGCGCGGCCGCGACGTGCTTTGGCAGCCGGGCACCGATCACGCGGGCATTGCCACGCAGATGGTCGTCGAGCGCCAGCTCGCCGCCGACAAGCAGCCCTCGCGCCGCGAACTCGGTCGCGAGGAATTCCTGAAGCGCGTTTGGACGTGGAAGGAAGAATCAGGCGGCACCATCACCACGCAGTTGAAGCGCCTCGGCGCATCCTGCGATTGGAGCCGCGAACGCTTCACGATGGACGAGGGTCTATCGAAGGCTGTCGTGAAGGTGTTCGTTCAGCTCTACAATGAAGGGCTGATCTACAAGGATAAGCGCCTCGTCAATTGGGACCCGAAGTTCCAGACCGCGATCTCGGATCTCGAGGTCGTGCAGGTCGAAGCGCGCGGAAAATTCTCATGGTCGAAAGACAGCGGCGAAGCCTTTGATGCTGCCGCGCTTGCGAAGGTGCTCGCGAAAGACCCGAGCGGCCACATGTACCACTTCCGCTATCCGCTCAGCGCTAAGGTGCCGGGCTACGATAGGGATTATATCGTCGTCGCGACGACGCGGCCCGAGACGATGCTGGGCGACACCGGTGTCGCCGTCCATCCCGATGACGAACGTTACGCGGCGCTGATCAAGGCCGGCGCGAAGGTGAAGCTGCCGCTCGTCGGCCGCGAGATCCCGATCGTCGCCGACGAATATTCCGATCCCGAGAAGGGCACGGGCGCGGTGAAGATCACGCCTGCGCACGACTTCAACGACTTCGAAGTCGGCAAGCGCCACAACCTTCCGCAGATCAACATTCTCGACGCCTACGGCAAGATCAACGACGAGGCGCCCGAGGCCTATCGCGGCCAGGATCGCTTCGACGCGCGCAAGCAAGTCGTCTCCGACATCGATGCGCTGGGCCTGCTCGAAAAGATCGAGCCGACGAGCCACACCGTTCCGCACGGCGATCGCTCCGGCGTCGTCATCGAGCCGTGGCTGACGGACCAGTGGTACGTCAATGCTGCGGAGTTGGCGAAGCCCGCGATTGCCGCCGTCGAAAGCGGCAAGACCGACTTCGTGCCGAAGAACTGGGAAAAGACGTACTTCGAATGGATGCGCAACATCCAGCCGTGGTGCATCTCGCGCCAGCTCTGGTGGGGCCATCAGATTCCGGCGTGGTACGGTCCGGACGGCAAATATTTCGTCGCCGCCGATGAAACCGAAGCCAAGGCCTTGGCCAACGCGCATTACGGCAGCGACGTCGCTTTAACGCGCGACGAGGACGTTCTCGACACGTGGTTTTCATCCGCGCTCTGGCCGTTCTCGACACTCGGCTGGCCCGACGAGACGCCGGAGCTTCAGCGCTACTACCCGACGAGCGTTCTCGTCACCGGCTTCGACATCATCTTCTTCTGGGTCGCCCGCATGATGATGATGGGCCTCCACTTCATGAAGGAAGTGCCCTTCAAAGACGTCTACATCCACGCCCTCGTTCGCGACGAGAAGGGGCAGAAGATGTCGAAGTCGAAGGGCAACGTCATGGACCCGCTCGTCCTCATCGACGAGTTCGGCGCCGACGCATTGCGCTTCACGCTCGCTGCCATGGCCGCCCAAGGCCGTGACATCAAGCTTGCGAAGTCGCGCGTCGAAGGCTATCGCAACTTCGCAACCAAGCTCTGGAACGCCGCGCGCTTCTCCGAAATGAATGAATGCGTGCGCCAGCGCGACTTCGATCCGAAGTCAGCCTCGCTCACATTCAACAAGTGGATCATCGGCGAAACCGAGCTGACGGCGAAGGCCGTGACTGCCGCGCTCGAAGCCTACAAGTTCAACGAAGCCGCCGCCGCGATCTATGACTTCGTCTGGGGCCAGTTCTGCGACTGGTATCTGGAGCTCATCAAGCCCGTGCTCGGAGGCGACGACGAAGCGTCCAAAGCTGAAACCCGCGCGGTGACGGCCTGGACGCTCGATCAGATCCTGAAGATGCTGCATCCCTTCATGCCCTTCATCACCGAAGAGCTTTGGGACCACATGGTCGAATACGGCGTGAAGCGCGACAGCCTTCTCGTCCTCAGCCAGTGGCCCAATCTCGATGGGCTCGTCGAGATCGACGCGGT
>NZ_DASRYS010000019.1:0-5678 GCF_035687085.1 Hyphomicrobium sp.
CAGCCGTCAGACGGCGTCGAACAGCGGCCCCTCACGCCGGCCGTCTGAGACGTACGCGGCAAGGGCCTGCGCCATCACCGGAGCCAATAGAAACCCGTGCCGGTAGGCGCCGTTGACGCGAATGATGGCGCCTGCCTCTTCGACGATGATCCGCGGGACGTTATCGGGAAACGCCGGTCTGACACCCGCGCCCATGTCGAGAACGGCGGCTTCGCCGAACGCCGGATGAAGGGCGTAGGCCGACCCAAGCAGATCGAGCGCCGAACGCAGCGACATCGGCCCAGCGTCTTCCCGCTCGATGACGGTCGCGCCAACAACAAACCGGTTGTCGCCCTGCGGCACGACATAAATCGGCTGCCGCGGATGCAAGAGCCGAACCGGCCGCGACAGACTTACGTCATTCGTTTGAATGAGCACGCGCTCGCCGCGCACACCTCTAAGCGTTGCAAGATCTTGCCGCGCACCGATGCCCCTGCAATCGATCGCAATATCGTGAGCCGCACCGTCCCAATGTGTATCGAACGCAACATCTGCGCCGAGCGAACGAAGCTCATCGAGCAGCCACGTCATCGCCTTGCGCGCATCCATGTGCGCTTCGCTCTCGAAAAAGAGCCCGCGCTCGAAACGCCCGGCAATCGACGGCTCGAGTTCTCCGATGCGCGCCCCGCCCACGGCCGCGTGGCCCTCGGTCATTTTTGCAAACCGCGCGAGATCGCCCGCGTCCCGCGCATGCGCGACGACGAGCGTGCCGTTACTCATGAGGCCGGGATAAGTCTCGCGCCAAATCCGCAGCCCTTCACGGCCGAGATCGCGAACGCTGAGCGGCGCGCCTTCCGCCTCGCATTCCGGCGCAATCATCGCCCCAGCCCAGCGGCTGGAGGATCGGGCGAACGGATCGCTCCCCTCTTCGATCAAACGCACAGAGTATCCCGCACGCGCCAGCGCGTAGGCCTGCCAAAGCCCGAAGATGCCGGCGCCGATGACGAGAATGGACGGTTTGCTCAAGGTCGAAACTCTTTTTGAAGTTTCGCCTCCTCTAGCATCAATCGCCGAGAGCGACACCCTCACGCCGCGGATCGGCGCCGCCTTCGAGCACACCGTTGCGCCGGACGATCATATGCACGCCCGACGTCATCGTCGCGCCCTGGACCGTCTGCCCGTAGGACGTCAGCTCGTAGGCCGGCCAATTGACGGGCAGCGAATACTCGATCAGGAACGGCCCGTTCTGGCTGCCGAAGTTCGCAAGCGCCGCCGCCTGTTGGGCATCAAGCCCCCAGTCGATCACCCCGACAAGCGTCTTCACCACATAGAGAATGATCTGCGAGCCGCCCGGCGAACCCGTGACGATCTCGGGCGTGCCGTCCGGCCCAAGCACGATCGTCGGCGCCATCGAGCTTCGCGGCCGCTTGCCGCCCTCAATCGCGTTGGCTGCGGTCATACCAGTTGCATCGACAGGTACAAACGAGAAGTCCGTGAGCTCGTTGTTGAGCAGGAACCCCTTTGCCCAAAGGTGCGAGCCGAACGCGCTTTCGATCGTCGCCGTCATTGAGAGGGCGTTCCCCTCGTTGTCGATGATGGAAACCTGGGTCGTGCCCGGCACTTCATAAGTCGCATCTTTTCCGAACGACTTTTTGGCAAGCCCCGGAGGCAACCCCGGCTCGGCCTTCAGCATCGCCTTCTTCGGATCGATGAGCTTGCGCCGCTCGGCGAGATAGGCGTCATCGAGCAGCCCAGTGGGCACGGCGATGCGGTCCGGATCGGCGATGTACATATTACGATCGGCGTAGGCGAGCTTCTCGGCTTCGGCGATGATGTGCAAAGCGGGCGCCGTCATCGCAGCGGATGCGCCTTGGACTTCTTTGAAAGGCTCGATCAGCTTCAGCGTTTGGCCAACGGTAAGCGCGCCGGAAGACGGCGGGCCCATGCCGCAGACTTGCCGTCCGCGATAGGAAAAGCAAACGGGTTCACGCTCCACCGCTTTGTAGTCGGCGAGATCGGCCAAAGTCAGATCGCCAGGTATGGTCGGCGCATGATGGACGGCAGTGACAATCGCATCGGCAATGTCACCCTTGTAGAAAGCATCGGGCCCTTTTTCCGCCAGCGTGCGCAGCGTCGCCGCGTATTCCGGATTTTTCAGCAGCGATCCGGCCGCGCGCGGCGTGACGCCGTTCTCATAGAAATAGGCGCGTGCATCCGGCGCGAATTTCTCCGGCGCTTCCGACTGAAGCAGCACGGCAAGCCGCGGCGATACGGGGAAGCCATCCTCCGCGAGTTTTATCGCAGGCTCAAAAAGCTTCGCCCACGGCAGCTTCCCGTACTTCTCATGCACCGCCTGCAGCACGCGCACGAGCCCGGGCACGCCGACGCTGAGGCCCGAGTTCACCGCGTCCGCGAAAGCCATCGGCTTGCCGTCGCGCATGAAGCGGTCGGGCTTCGCCGCAGCGGGCGCCGTCTCGCGACCGTCGAACGTCACAACGCTGCGCGTCTTCGCATCCCAGAAGGTGATGAACGCGCCGCCGCCGAGGCCCGAGGATTGCGGCTCGACAAGGCCGAGCACGAGTTCCGTCGCGATCGCCGCGTCCGCCGCCGATCCGCCCTGCCGCAAGATCTCCCGCCCTGCTTGCGCAGCGAGCGGCTCCGCGGCAACAACCATGTGCTGCCGGGCGGTGACGAGCGCCTTCTCGGCTCTCCCCGACGCACCTTCCGGCACGGGACGAAACTCCTGCGCGGACACCGCTCCGGCAGCCAGCAAGCAGAAGATCGCAACCAAGATTCTGAATTTCATTCCATCCCCGCAGGTGAGCCGAACGAATAAGACTATCGCCGGACCGCAAAAGGCAAGATTAAGGTCGGCACGCTATCAATGGCGCAAACATGGGGGCCGACGATGTCTCTTACCATAAGAAAAAACGTCCTGATCGCACTGGGCGCACCTGCGCTCTTCGCTCTCGGCGCGGCGAGTGCCACGGCGCTGGCGCCCTCGGTGAGTGTCGTTCCCCTGTTTGAAGCGACGAAAACCGTCGTCGGCGAGCCCATCGCCTATCCCGTTGGCGCACCGGCGAAGATCACCGCCGCCATCGTCAATCTCTCGCCGGGCGCTGCGACGGGCTGGCACAAGCACGGCATCCCCGTGATCGGAATGATCATGGAGGGAGAGCTGACGGTCGACTACGGGCCGCAGGGCAAACGCACCTTCAAGCCGGGCGATGCTTTCCCTGAGGCCATCAACGAAACGCATCAGGGCACGAACACGGGAGCTGTCATGACGAAGCTTCTCGCCATCTATCTCGGTGCCGAAGGGCTGCCGAATTCAATAGCGGAAAAAGCTCCGGAATAATCCGAGCCTCCCTCGAACATCACAAATCCGTAAGGTTCGCGTGGCAATTCCGGCACGACCGCATGATCATTGCGCAGATCATGCGTTGGCCGGCTGTCCTTCGTGCGCGCGCTCGCATAGCGTCCGGCGCGGGAAGAACCTGATCAGCCGGAGGGGCAAATGCATTCATTGAAATTGGGACTGACTGCAGCGGCAGCAATGCTTGCACTTTCTGCCACCGCGCAAGCCGGCGACTGCGTGCGCGTCGGCGCCATCGGCGACGGGCTGACGCACGATCTCGCGGTGATCATGTCCACTCATGGCCTCGCCAACATCATCGAAGCCAAGGGCCGCACGGCGAAGGGCACGGTGCACACAACGTGCACGCCGGGCACGTTCGGAACGCAGTGCCGCTCGACGCAGCTCGCCTGCAAGTAAGGGGTTTCAAACACCAATAGCATCACCGCGCGGATGTCCGCCCGGTGATGTTTTCATTTAGTGGAAGTCCCGCGATTTCGGAATGATGCGGACATTGCGCGGATGATGCGGCTTCGGCTCGCGCGAGAACCGCGGATGGATGCGGTCGTCTTTCCGGCTCGGATGCGCGGAACCGGGCTCGGGATGCAGCACCTCATCCGCATTCGCAAGTGGTGCTTTCATATCGGCCGCCCACTCGGAGAGACGCAGCAGCTCATCGCTTCTGTCGATCAGCTTCGTGGACACCACGTGAATGATATTGGCGTGCTCTTCGGCCTGATTTTGAACGCGCCCCTCGATCAGGATCAGCCGCGACGTCATCACGACCTTGCGAAAGCGTTCCAGCATCTTCGGCCAGATGATCGCGTTCGTGACGCCTGTCTCGTCTTCGATCGTCATGAACACGACCTTGCCCGTTCCCGGTCTCTGCCGCACAAGCACGACGCCCGCCACGCGGACGAAAGCGCCGTTCTTCACCTGCTCCAGCTCCTTGCAGGAGAGCACGCGCTCGCGGCGGAAATCTTCGCGCAGAAACGACATCGGATGCGCTTTGAGAGATAGCCGCAGCGTCTGATAGTCGTTGACGACATGTTCCGACAGCGCCATCTCGGGCAGCTGAACCTCGGCTTCTTTGCCCGTGTCCTGTGTCTCGCTCCAGGAAAAGAGCGGCAACGGCGGCGCATTCGCGAGCGCCTTCACTTCCCACAGCGCCTGCCTGCGATCGAGCCCGAGCGAGCGAAACGCATCCGCGGCCGCTAGCTTCTCCAGCGTGCTGA
Organism: Hyphomicrobium sp.; assembly: GCF_035687085.1. GTDB lineage: Bacteria > Pseudomonadota > Alphaproteobacteria > Rhizobiales > Hyphomicrobiaceae > Hyphomicrobium_B. The sequence continues at coordinate 4,570 of NZ_DASRYS010000019.1, forward strand.
CACTGCCGCGCTTGGCAACATCAGCGATGCTTTGAAATCTTCTGTTGACCCGGTGCCTCTGATTATCGGGAATAGCCGGAATGAGCGTCGGATACTTCCGGGCCCGCTTTTGTTCGGCGTCCGGCACCTCATGAACATCGGCTTCGCTAAGGCCATCGACGAGGCGCAATCCAAGCCGCAAGGCCGGACCACGCCCATCGAGCGAGGGCTCCAACGTGCAATCCCAGTCGGAAAAATTGACGTCCGCATCACGCACCTCGACGCCATGCTCGCGCGCATCCCGCACAATCTGCGCCGGCGCGTAAAACCCCATCGGCTGCGAATTCAACAGCGCGCACGCGAACGCCGCTGGATAATGACACTTGATCCACGAGGACACATAGACGAGCAGCGCAAAGCTCGCCGCGTGGCTCTCGGGAAAGCCGTATTCGCCGAAGCCCTTGATCTGCGAAAAGCAGCGCTCGGCGAATTCACGCTCATAGCCGCGCGCGGCCATGCGCGAGACCATCTTCTCTTCGAGCAGCCCGATCTTGCCGACACGGCGGAAGGTCGCCATCGCGCGCCTGAGTTCGTTGACCTCCTTGTCGTTGAACTGCGCGGCAACCATGGCAATGCGCATCGCCTGCTCCTGGAAGAGCGGCACGCCGAGCGTCTTGCCGAGAATGTTTCTCAGTTCGTCTACGTCGCCGCCCTTAGGGTAAGGATAGACCACGGCCTCGAGCCCACTGCGGCGCCTGAGATAAGGGTGCACCATATCGCCTTGAATGGGCCCCGGACGCACGATCGCGACCTCGATCACGAGATCGTAGAATTCGCGCGGCTTCAGCCTCGGCAGCATGTTCATCTGCGCCCGGCTTTCCACCTGGAACACGCCGATGGAATCCGCCCGGCACAGCATGTCGTATGTCGCCTTGTCCTCGCGCGGCAGCGTCGCAAGCGTGAGCGGACGATTATGATGCTGCGCGATGAGATCGAACGCCTTGCGCACGCACGTCAGCATACCGAGCGCCAGCACATCGACCTTCATCAACCCCAGCGCCGCGATATCGTCCTTGTCCCATTCGATGAAGGTGCGATCTGCCATCGCCGCGTTGCCGACCGGCACGACC
>NZ_DASRYS010000020.1:0-124417 GCF_035687085.1 Hyphomicrobium sp.
TCTCGAACGGCTGAGCAAGGCGAAGTCGTTCGGGAATCCAGCGTAAGAAGCGCCGCAGGCCCAATAGAGCGTCTTCGACTGGCTTGGCGCTGGATCCCCGGCCATCGACGCGGTTTCACCGCGCTCGGCCGAGGATGACGATTGTTGATTGCGCCCGGCGACTCCCCTTGCGGGGAGCCGGCCGCCGGGCGCGCAGGGTGTATTTAGATCTCGCCCTTGAGGCCGCGCTCGAAGTACTTGTGGATGATCTTGTCCTGGTTCTCGAGGAGCCAATCGATCGAGGGCTGGTAGTTCATCGCCTTGTGAATGGCGAGTGCGGTCGCCTTGCGATGAATGTCGAACAGCGCCTTGTGGTCGAGGTTGTCGATCGTGGCGACCGACGGGTGCAGCCAGACCGAGACGATGATGCCGAGCTCATCGACCTTGTCCTTGGGCAGGTCGCCGGCGCGGACCGCATCGAGCACGCCCATCGAGGTCGCGTACTGCACGGTGCCCATGAGGATGCTGGTATAGCGCTCGTTGTCGACCGTCACCTTGCTGACGCAGATTGTGGGCGGGCGCACCATGACGTCGGTGTTCAGCAGCGACAGCACGCGCGTATGGCCTTTGACCTGATCGCCGAGGAGCGTCGCAAACGCGGTGCCGAACGGACCGTCCATCTCACCGATCGCGACTTCCGGCTCGGCTGCCGTTCCTGGCGGGCCGCCTGCCACGAGGGCTTCGCCGACGCGAATGCCGAAACGTCCGGAGCGGGTCGTAGACGTGGGGTTGCTCATTCGTATTCACCTTCCTTGGATCATCTTTTGAGGCGCCGTTTCTAGACGCGGTCATGGAGATAACCCAGGGCGCAGGTGGACGCGCCATAAGTTGCAGTTATGGCGCGCTTTACGATTGTGCCAGGAGTTCGTGTTCGCCACGTCATTCGCAGGGCGTGTCGACGAGCGCGTCGGCGGCGGCTGAGTATTTGCGGCAGGTGTTGCTTGCTGGTTCGGTGGCTGCGGCCGTGGTGATCGCCGCGTCCGCGGGGGACGGCGTCTCATCCGCCGATTCGCTGGCCGTCTGCGGCAGGCGGTCGGTCTTCTTGGCGACGGTCGTCGTCTGGGCAGAAACCGAAGCCGTCTCTTGTGCTGCTGCCTTGGCGGCTGCGGCCTTCGCCGCCGCAATCTTCTGAGCTTTCAGCTTTTGCATCTCCGCCAGGCGGGCGCGTCTTGCGGCGGCTGCCGCTGCGGCTTGGCGTGCTGCTTCCATGCGGCGGCGGCGCTCGCAGGCGGCCTCGTAGCTGCGGCGGCGCTGCTGCTCCCAAGCATTCTGTTGCGCGGCGTGGGCCCCGGCGCGGAGGACGAACATGGCGAAGTGGCCACCGCCTCCCATGCGCGCTTCGGCGCTCGAGACGAAGGCTGAGACGGTGACGAGAGCGGCGAGAACGGTGGCGGTGATCTTGAGCACGGGAGCCTCCCTGGCATGAACATGCACAGAGAATGCAGCGTGGCGACAAGTGGCGCTGTTTCGCCGGTTACAGCTGTAGGGCTAAGTGAATTCAGGCTCCGCAATCGCGCGGGGCGAGAACAAAACGTGATTGACAGATTCGGAACAAATCAAGTACATCGATCCTAATTGATGGCGTTGGGCGCTTGCCATAGGGATTGAGGGTGACACGATGGAACGGCCGGATTGGACTGTGCTCGAAGGGGGCAAAATGGACAAGAAGCAGGCGCTGGAGCAGGCACTCGCCCAGATCGACAAGACCTTTGGCAAGGGGTCGATCATGCGGCTCGGCGCCAACGAGAAGCTCGACATAGAGGCGATCTCTACGGGCTCGCTCGGCCTCGACATCGCGCTCGGCATCGGAGGATTGCCGAAGGGACGCATCATCGAAGTCTATGGCCCTGAGTCGTCTGGCAAGACGACGCTGGCGCTGCAGGTCGTGGCGGAAGCCCAGAAGAAGGGCGGCATCTGCGCATTCGTGGACGCGGAGCACGCCATTGATCCGGGCTATGCGAAGAAGCTTGGCGTCAAGGTCGAAGACCTTCTGATCTCGCAGCCTGACACGGGTGAACAGGCGTTGGAAATTGCCGACACGCTCGTGCGCTCGGGCGCGGTCGACGTGCTCGTGGTCGATTCGGTTGCGGCGCTCACGCCTAAGGCCGAGCTTGAGGGCGAGATGGGCGACAGCCTGCCGGGCCTGCAGGCGCGCTTGATGAGCCAGGCGCTGCGCAAGCTGACGGGTTCGATCTCCAAAGCGAACACGATGGTGATCTTCATCAACCAGATCCGCATGAAGATCGGCGTGATGTTCGGCAATCCGGAGACAACGACAGGCGGCAACGCGCTGAAGTTCTACGCCTCGGTTCGCCTCGACATCCGCCGCATCGGGCAGATCAAGGAGCGCGAAGAGACGGTCGGCAACCAGACGCGCGTCAAGGTCGTGAAGAACAAGGTCGCGCCGCCCTTCAAGCAGGTCGAATTCGACATCATGTACGGCGAAGGCATCTCGAAGGTCGGCGAGTTGATCGACCTTGGCGTCAAGGCCGGTCTCGTCGAGAAGTCGGGCGCGTGGCTCTCCTATAACGGCGACCGCATCGGTCAGGGCCGCGAGAACGCGAAGACGTGGCTGCGGGAGAACCCGCGGGCGGCAGCCGATCTGGAGCGGGCGATCCGCGCCAACGCCGGTCTCATCGTCGAGAAGATGCTCGCCAATCCGGAAGCGGGCGAGGATGACGGCGAGGAGCCCGACGAGGACGGCGTGCTGCCCGACGACAAGAAGGTCGCAAAGGCGAAGCGGTAAGGTTTTTTTGATTGCGCCCGGCGACCAGTTTTAGGTTGCGCCGGGCGACTCCCCTGCGGGGAGCCGGCCGCCCGGCGCGGGAGCGGTCGTCATGCGGCGTCCGCAAGCTGCGGTCACCCCACCCCTAGCCCCTCCCCGTGAAGGGGAGGGGAATCGGAGCGCGCGGCGCGCAACGGTGACGACGGTCCGGGCCGTTTTTTGTTGGCGCCCGGCGACTCTCCTCCGTCGAGCCGGCCGCCGGGCGCGTGCCCGCCGTGCGCGGGCGGGGCGCATGCGCCGTTTCTGGACACGAATAGAGGCCGCCGCTACAACGGCGGCCTTAAGCCGTTCCGAGGCGCGCTCTCGGGGCATTTCTCTCTCAATATCAGGCTCGAAAGCACCACATGGCCGGCGTCAGCGAAATCCGCGCTTCGTTTCTCGACTTCTTTGGAAAGAACGGCCACGAGATCGTGCCGTCGTCGCCGCTCGTGCCGCGCAACGACCCGACGCTGATGTTCACCAACGCGGGCATGGTGCAGTTCAAAAACGTCTTCACGGGCCAGGAGACGCGATCCATTCCGCGGGCGACCACGTCGCAAAAGTGCGTGCGGGCAGGCGGCAAGCACAACGACCTCGACAACGTCGGCTACACGGCGCGCCATCACACCTTCTTCGAGATGCTCGGCAACTTCTCGTTCGGCGACTACTTCAAGGAGCGCGCGATCGAGCTTGCGTGGAATTTGCTGACGAAGGACTTCGGCCTCGACAAGAAGCGGTTGCTCGTCACGATCTATCACACCGATGACGAAGCCTACGGGATCTGGAAGAAGATCTCCGGCTTCCCGGACAGCAAAATCATTCGCATTCCGACGAGCGATAACTTCTGGCAGATGGGCGATACGGGCCCGTGCGGGCCTTGCTCGGAAATCTTCTTCGATCACGGCGACAAGATCCCGGGTGGTCCTCCGGGTTCTGCCGATGCCGACGGGGATCGCTTCATCGAGATCTGGAATCTCGTGTTCATGCAGTTTGAGCAGATTGCGCCCGGCAATCGGGTCGATCTTCCGCGGCCCTCGATCGACACCGGCATGGGGCTCGAGCGCATCGCAGCGGTGCTGCAGGGCAAGCACGACAACTACGACATCGATCTCTTCCAGAACCTCATCCAGGCCATTCGCCAGGAAGCCGGGAAGGCCGGTGCGAAGGATGGCGAAGCGGCACCCGAATTCCTGCACGTCGCTCGCCGCGTCATTGCAGATCATCTGCGCTCGACGAGCTTCCTGATCGCCGACGGCGTGCTGCCGTCGAACGAGGGCCGTGGCTACGTGCTTCGCCGCATCATGCGCCGCGCCATGCGGTACGCGCACCAGATGGGCTGTTCCGAGCCGCTGATGTACCATCTCGTCCCCGCGCTCGTGCGCGAGATGGGCGACGCTTATCCCGAACTCGCGCGCGCGCAGCCGCTCATCACCGAGACGCTGAAGCTCGAGGAGACGAAGTTCAAGCGCACACTCGACAACGGCTTGAAGCTCTTGGGTGAAAGTTCGGGCAATCTCCAGAAGGGCGCGGTGTTCCCCGGCGACGTCGCCTTCAAGCTCTACGACACCTACGGTTTCCCGCTCGATCTCACCGAGGATGCGCTGCGTCCGCGTGGCATCACCGTGGATACGGCTGCCTTCGACGAGGCGATGAAAAAGCAGAAGGATGCCGCACGCGCTGCCTGGAAAGGTTCGGGCGAGGCGGCGACGGAAGGCCTCTGGTTCGAGATCAAGGACAAGACCGGCGCCACGGAATTCCTGGGCTACGACACCGAGACGGCGGAGGGCATCGTCACCGCGCTCGTGTCGGGCGGCCAGGAGTCGAATGAACTGAAAGCCGGCGAAGAAGGCGCGATCATCGCCAGCCAGACCCCGTTCTATGGCGAGAGCGGCGGCCAGGTCGGCGATCAGGGCGTCATCAAGGGTCCGAAGGGCGCGCTCTTCCGCGTGACCGACACGCAGAAGAAGCTCGGCGATCTCTTCGTGCATTTCGGCAAGGTCGAGGCGGGCAGCTTCAAGACGGGCGATGCGGTCGAGCTTGAAGTCGATCATGCGCGCCGGTCGGCGACGCGCGCCAACCATTCGGCGACGCATCTTCTGCATGAAGCGTTGCGGCAGGTGCTCGGCACGCACGTGGCGCAGAAGGGCTCGCTCGTCTCTCCCGATCGTCTGCGCTTCGACTTCTCGCACACGAAGCCGATGTCGGCGGAAGAGCTGAAGGCGGTCGAGGATATGGCGAATGCCGTGCTTCTCGAGAATACGCCGGTCGTCACGCGACTGATGAACATCGATGATGCGCGCGCGACGGGCGCGATGGCGCTTTTCGGTGAGAAGTACGGCGAGGAAGTTCGCGTCGTGTCGATGGGCTCGACCCGGCCCGGCGCCAACAAGGCATGGTCGGTCGAGCTTTGCGGCGGCACGCACGTGTCGCGCACGGGCGATATCGGTCTCATCCGTCTCGTGGGCGAAAGCGGAACCGCGGCCGGTGTCCGCCGTCTCGAGGCGCTGACCGGCGAAGGTGCGCGCGCCTATCTCGAAGAGCAGGATGCGCGCGTGAAGGAAGCCGCGAGCATTTTGAAGACGCGGCCTGACGATCTGATCGAACGGCTGAAGAGCCTCGTTGAAGAACGCAAGACGCTCGAGAAGCAGCTCGCCGATGCCAAGCGGCAGATCGCGCTCGGCGGCGGCGCGGGTGCGGACGCCAAGGCCAACGGCGATGCCGTGCGCAGCGTCGGCAACGTGAAGCTGCTGGCGCGGACCGTTCAGGGGCTCAATCCCAAAGATCTGCGCGGTCTCATCGACGACGGCAAGAAGCAGGTCGGCTCGGGTATCGTCGCGGTCGTCGGCGTCACCGAGGACGGCAAGGCGGGTCTTGCGGTCGGCGTCACCGACGATCTCGTCAAGACGTGGAGCGCGGTCGATCTCGTCAAGGCCGGTGCGGAAGCGCTCGGCGGCAAGGGCGGCGGCGGGCGTCCCGACATGGCGCAGGCGGGCGGGCCCGATGGCGCGAAAGCCGGGGATGCGTTGAAGGCGATCGAAGCGCGCCTCGCGAGCTGATTGTCCGCAGGCGATCTCAGGTAAAGAAAATGCATGCGGGCTCGTGGCGGACGGGGGCAATCCCGTCCGTTCGCGCGCGTGTGTGTAGGGCGCAAATCGCGTGCGCGGCCGGGAGCGGCACCACCGTTCCGGCAATTCATTGATGACCGGCGGGAACATTCGGTATATAGCCGCGACATTATTCCCTGCCGAGGATGACGTCCCATGGTCTGCATGCGTTTCTTCAGATTGTCCGCTCCGATTGCTGTTGCAGCGGTGGCCTTGGCGCTTCCGGCGCTGGCCGGTGAGCCGATCGTCAAACTGCCCGCGACGCCTCAGCCATCAGCGGGTCCGACGATGGCGGCTGCAACAGAGTTTTGCGGTGATGCGTCCGGCAAGGCGGAAGATCTGATCGCGCGGTATTCGACGAAGGCCGGCCTGCAGGAAGTTTATAAGAGTGATCAGTACGTCGCCTTCAGTGACGACCCGAAGAACCCGAGCGTGATGTACACGTTCACGACGAAGGGCAATCCGGCGCATCCGACGGCCGTCTGCCGTAAGGTGGTGCAGGAAGGTCAGGAGCTGACAATCAAAATGAAGATCGTTTGCGACGGCGGCGAAGAGGCCTGCGCGAAGCTCACGAACGACTTCAACGTCATGACGGCTGAGATGCAGGCGCAGGTCAATAACCAGATTTCTTCTCAGAAGAAGTAAGTCTTCTTTGAGTGCGCCTCCCGACGCCGCATCGCGGAGTCAGGCGCGGGGGAAAAGATCAGAGTACGTCGGAGTGTCATCCTGGGCTTTATGCCTAGGATCCATGGTTCGAATTGCGCCTGCTGCGTGATGGATCCCGGGACAAGCCCGAGGATGACATTGGGTGGGATGGCGCACTGGGTCCCGGCTCTGCGCTCGCGCTCCGGCTGGGATGACAAAGGTGCGACGGCTGATGGTGTGGTGCTCGGAGCCAACCACAATCAACGTCATGCCGGCGGAGGCCGGCACCCACGACAAGCTTCAGCAGTCTTACTGGTTGCTGCCGGTTCGGAGCAGGCAGCGGGCAGACGTTTGCTGACCGTTGCCGTGGATCCCGGCCTCCGCCGGGATGACGGGAGGAGAGAGATGGGCTCACGGTTGTCATCCCGGGCGAGCCCACTTGGGAGACCCGGGACCCATCGATCCGCCGGGAGGGTGCTTACTGCTCGATGGATCCTCGGGACAAGCCCGACGATGACATTTCGGGGCCGTTCTGGGTCCCTGCTCTCCGCTCGCGCTCCGGCCGGGATGACAATCGAGAAAAACGCGGCGCACGAATGGGGGCCGCGTTTTTTGTTTTTGAAGGCGCGAAGGCTTCTCAGTTCCAGGTGTGGAGCAGGATCTGGAAGCCGCTGCCGGTGCGTTTGACGACGTTGACCCAGTTGCCGCCGTATTGCTTCGTCGCGCCGTTCTCGCCGGGGCCGTTCAACTGCCACTTGCCGCTCGCGATCAGGGTGTCGCCCTGTTCGATGACGTTATCGACGGCGATCTTGTGAGCGGCGAAACCGTTCGACTGAAGGTCCTTGAAGAACTTGCCGATGGCTTCGGGGCCTTTGACGGGCGCGCCGCCTGCGGGGATGACCAAGGCATCGGACGCGTAAAAGCCGCCGAGGCTCGCGGTGTCTCCCTTGTTGAATGCGTCGTCCCATTTGGCAGCTTGAGTTGCTACTTCGCTCGTCATGATTGCTCCTTGGCTTCGATAGAATTCATACGGTGCACCCGGCCAGCCGTTCCATCGCCGGATGAGAACGGAGCGGAATTGCGCTGACGTTTTGGGTGCAAAGGGGATAACGCGCGGCGCGCCTATTTGTGCCGGGCGAGCCAGATGGTGTGGCCACCGCAGGCGGCATCTTCCACTTCGAATGCAACGACCTCAAACCCGTTCTCCGCAAGCAGCGCGCGGTATTCTTCAGGCGCGAGGCTCGCGTGATAGAGCGATTCCCCTTCGAAGGTGCCGACCGCCTCGCCGTGGCCCGGTCCGCTGGTGAACATCAGCGCTGCATTGGTGTTGGCATGCGCGCCAAAGAGCGGGAACATGCGGCGCTGATCATCGTGGCGCAGATGGAAGAAGCTGTCCCAGGCGAGAATGCCATCGAAGCACTGACCAAGCGATAGCGTTCGCATGTCAGCGACGGTCCACGCTGTGTTTGGAAAACGCTCTTGGCACATCGCGATCATGGCCGGAGAAGAATCGACGCCGGTCAGCTGGTGACCGGCGTCGATGAAATAGCGGGCGATGGGTTCGCCCGAACCGCAGCCGATGTCGAGCACGGATCCGGCTGGCGGCAGCAGCGCGCGAAATCGTTCGAGCCAATCGCGCTCGAACAGGTCTCGCGATCTGACGCTGTCCCAGGCGGAGGCGTGCCGGTCATAGAGGCTAGCGATGCGATCTGCTTCGATGCTCATGACGGCGCGGCTCCGAGGGCCAAGACCGGTAAGGGGCTCCGTTTAGGCTGTCTTCGCCATTGCGGCTTTGAGGTTGGCGTCGACCTTGGCGAGGAAGCCCGTGGTCGAGAGCCACTTCTGATCGGGGCCGACGAGGAGAGCCAAGTCTTTCGTCATGTAGCCTTCTTCGACGGTCTGTATGCAGACGCGTTCGAGCGTCTTGCAGAAGTTTGCGAGCTTCTCGTTGCCGTCGAGCTTGGCGCGATGGGCGAGGCCGCGCGTCCAGGCGAAGATCGACGCGATGGAATTCGTCGAAGTTTCCTTGCCCTTCTGATGCTCGCGGTAATGGCGCGTGACGGTGCCGTGCGCGGCTTCGGCTTCGACCGTTTTGCCGTCGGGCGTCATCAGCACGCTGGTCATCAGTCCGAGCGAGCCGAAGCCTTGCGCCACCGTATCGGACTGCACATCGCCGTCGTAGTTCTTGCAGGCCCAGACGTAGCCGCCCGACCACTTGAGCGCGCTCGCCACCATGTCGTCGATGAGGCGATGCTCGTAGGTGAGTTTGCGCTTGGTGAACTCCGCCTTGAATTCGGCATCAAAGACTTCCTGGAAGATGTCCTTGAAGCGGCCGTCGTATGCTTTGAGGATGGTGTTCTTCGTCGAGAGATAGACGGGATAGTTGCGGGCGAGGCCGTAGTTCAGCGAGGCGCGGGCGAAGTCGCGGATCGATTCATCGAGATTGTACATTGCAAGCGCGACGCCGGAGTCGGGGGCCTTGAAGACCTCCTTTTCGATGACGGTGCCGTCCTCGCCGACGAACTTGATCGTCAGCACGCCTTTGCCGGGGAACTTGAAGTCGGTTGCCTTATACTGATCGCCGAAGGCGTGGCGGCCGACGATGATCGGCTCGGTCCAGCCGGGAACGAGGCGCGGCACGTTCTTGCAGATGATCGGTTCACGGAAAATCACGCCGCCCAAGATATTGCGGATCGTGCCGTTCGGACTCTTCCACATCTCTTTGAGGTTGAATTCCTTGACGCGCGCTTCATCGGGCGTGATGGTCGCGCACTTGACGCCGACGCCGTGCTTCTTGATGGCGTTGCCGGCATCGATCGTAACCTGATCGCTCGTCTTATCGCGGTTCTCGACGCTCAAGTCGTAGTATTCGAGATTAACGTCGACGTAGGGGTGGATCAGGCTGTCCTTGATCAGCTTCCAGATGATGCGGGTCATCTCGTCGCCGTCGAGTTCGACGACGGTGCCTTCAACCTTTATTTTCTGCATGGGATGATCTCGCATAGAGGAATGGAAGCTTAAGAATTAAACCATAACGGCAGGCTTGCGGCCCACGAAGTGAACGTTCGCCGCAGTCGTGCGGCAGATCTCCGTGTTGTTCAAGTTCGGAGCGAAAAGAAGCGTGGATGTTGGGCACGATCCCGCCTAATTGTACGCCAGAAAAGGGCCGCCAGGGCGACGGCTTGCCCTTACTGCCAGTTATCATACGCGCGGAGGCGCATTGACCGTCGAGACCGACATAACGAACAGCGCAGCGCAGCCCGAGATCCGCGCCGAACACGGCGTGCCGGTGACGGGCCCGCGCGATACGCCCGTCGCCGAGATCGTGCACGCATGCCATTCGGCATCGATCGATCAGGGACTGGCCGCGCTCGCCATTCCGGGGCTCGACCGGTCGACGCTCGAGCCTGTGCTGCAGTATTGCGCGGCGCTCCGGTGCGTCGAGGACAACGTGACGTGTCCGGGCTGCAAGCGGCGCACGGAAGCGCAAGGCATCGAGACGCTCGATCAATTCATCCTCAGCAAGAAGGAAGTGATCGTCGGAGACGGCCGCGTGCGCCTCAAGGGCGAGGGCACGGAGACGGTGACGACGCCGTGCCTGGAGACGCTTGCCAAGCAGTGGTCGGGCGAAAATTACTGGTTCTGGGCGCGGCGAGTCATTCGCAAGCTGCGTCATGGATTGCGGCGCGCGCACATGCGCGGCGAGCGGGTTGCCGGCGAGGGCGAGACGCCTTCCATTATTCTGATGGAGCCACAACTCGCGGACAACATCGGCATGGTGGCGCGCGCGTGCGCAAATTTCGGGCTCGACGATTTGCGTCTCGTCAATCCGCGCGACGGGTGGCCGAACGAGAAGGCGCGGATCGCGGCGTCGGGCGCGAACTACATTATCGACGACGCCCAGGCGTATGGGACGCTGGATGAGAGCATCGCCGATCTCAACTGGGTGGCGGCGACGACGGCGCGGCAGCGCGATCTGCGCAAACCCGTGCTAACGCCGGAGCAGGCAATCGCGGAAATGCGCAAGCGCATCGGCCAAGGCGAGCGGTGCGGCGTGCTCTTCGGGCGCGAGCGCAACGGGCTCGAGACGAACGAGGTTGCGGTCGCCGACGCGCTCATCATGATCCCGGTCAATTCTCGTTTCGCTTCGTTAAATCTGGCGCAGGCAGTGCTGCTCACGGGATACGAGTGGATGCGGGGTGATGCCGGGCGAAGCCTGGGCCGGGTTACAACCTACGAGAAGCCTCTGACCGAGGGGCTCTACATGGGCCGGGACCGTCCGGCGAACAAGGAGGAACTCCTTGGATTGTTTAAACATTTGGAACGCGAGCTGGAGGCCAACGGCTTTTTCAACCCGGCGCACAGGCGCACTGTCGTGTCGCAAAACCTACGTACACTCTTGACGAGACTTAATGCGACAGAGCAGGAAGTCCGCACCCTTCGTGGTATAGTTGCCACGCTCTCACAGGGCAAAGGGAAGGCCCGAAAAGGGGGAGAGTAAGCGCCTTCATATGGCCAAGTTTTGGGCCGAGCGATGCCAACTCAAGAGGCTACTGGCATTGTACAACGTGGCTGCTGCAAGGGCCGCGCCTGGGTTTCCCATTCACGAAATTAAGAAAGTCAAAGAGGCTCAACCGGAGATGTGGATGAATACGAGGGCGGGGGTGGTGTTTGCGGGCGTGACAGCGCTGTCGCTCATGGGCACGTCGGTGCCCGCCGGCGCGCAGGAACTCAGCGAGCACGCGGTGAGATCGTTCATGGAATATGCCTGGTCGCTCACGCCGCAGCAGTTCTCCAAGCCGGATGGCACGGTCATTCTGATCGACAAGACGAAGAAAGCGGAAGTCGAAGTGCCGCTCGATGTGGCGCGCGAGGTCATCAAGGCCGGGCGGCTATCGGCGCACGCGCAGATCTGCGATTTGCGGGACGACCAGGTTTTGAACCACCGCGCCCTGATGCGCCGGGAAGACGCCAAGAAGAAGTGGACCCAGCAAAACATGGTCTACATCAGCCAGTTGCACCTCACGACCGTGATGCTGCTGACCGGCCGTATCAAGCTCGTCGAGAAGGAAGGCGACAAGGAAGTCGTTGTCGACGAGAAGAAGAGCTCGGCGCAGACCTGCTCGGATGAGCAGCGCAAGAAGGTTAAGGAAATGATTGCGGCCTACGTTGCGGCCAGCCCGCCGCCGCCGAGCGTTGCTGCAACTCAGCCGCCTGCGGCCGGTGCGCCGGTCGCGACCGGTTCGACCTCGGTGACCGAAACGACGATCAATAAGAAATAAGCGGCAGATAGGCCGTTGACGCGGCCGCCCGGCGCCGGTATCAACCACACCATTCGCGGGTCCACCAGGGCCCGCGTTTGATTTCTGCGCACCCGTGGCGGGACTGTCGAAGGTCCATGCCTGTCGGCCCTGGAGGTTTTCTCGGGGGATGAGGAGGGGGCGCTCCAAAACCGCGGTTCAATCGGACCGCGCCATAACTCATGGAGTGCTAGAAGATGACGAAGCGCATTCGCGCCAAGCATAAGATTGATCGCCGTCTTGGCGAGAACATCTGGGGCAGCCCCAAGAGCCCGCTGAACCGCCGCGAGAGCCGCCCTGGCCAGCATGGCGAGCGCCGCGCGGGCAAGCTTTCCGACTTCGGCCAGCAGCTCAAGGCCAAGCAGAAGCTCAAAGGCTATTACGCATCGATTTCCGAGCGCCAGTTCCGCGCTGCTTACGACGAAGCTTCGCGCCTCAAGGGCTCGACCTCTGAGCACCTGATCGGTCTTCTGGAGCGCCGTCTCGACGCGCTCGTCTACCGCGCCAAGTTCGTGCCGACGGTTTTCGCCGCGCGCCAGTTCGTCAGCCACGGCCACGTGACCGTCAACGGCCGCCGCGTCACCATTCCGAGCTATCGCCTGAAGGTCGGCGACGTCGTCGAAGTTCGCGAGAAGGCGAAGCAGATGACGCTCGTTCTCGAAGCCATCAAGAGCGCCGAGCGCGACGTGCCCGACTACATCAACATCGACACCAACAAGCTGACGGCTTCGCTGACGCGCGTGCCGGCTCTGAGCGACGTGCCGTATCCGGTTCAGATGGAACCGAACCTCGTCGTCGAATTCTACTCGCGGTAATTTTTGTTTTGGCGCGGGCGACTCCCCTCCGGGGAGCCGCTGCCCGCGCAGAAGCGAGTTCGATTTTTGCAAAGGCCGGTGCTTCGTCGCCGGCCTTTTTGCTGCGTTGCGCAACGCAAGCCCCCGCCGCTCATTCCTCTGTTCGTCATTTTCATATGACGAACGGTTATTCGCCTCCCGCCGGTCGATGTGCGTACACTTCGCACATAAGAACACTGCTCAGCCGGGGGGAAAACACACATGACTGTCGCCGAAGCAGACAAGGTTGCTGACGATAAGAAGGGAATTGGCAGCGAGGAGCGCCGCGTGATCGTGGCGTCTTCGCTGGGCACTGTCTTCGAGTGGTACGACTTCTATCTCTACGCCACGCTCGCGCCGTTCTTCGCGGCGCTGTTCTTTCCGCCCGGCAACGACACGGCGGCGCTGCTGTCGGCATTCGCAACGTATGCCGCCGGTTTTCTCGTGCGTCCGTTCGGGGCGATCATATTCGGGCGCGTCGGCGATCTCGTCGGCCGCAAATATACGTTTCTGATCACGATCCTGGTGATGGGCTTGTCGACGTTCGCGGTCGGCCTGCTGCCGACGTTTTCGGACTCGACGATCATGGGCGTGACCGTGCCGGGCATCGGCTGGGCTGCGCCCATTCTGCTCGTCACGCTGCGGTTGCTGCAGGGCCTGGCGCTTGGCGGCGAATACGGGGGCGCTGCGACCTACGTCGCCGAGCACGCGCGGCCGGGCGGGCGCGGATACGCGACGTCGTGGATTCAGACGACCGCGACCATGGGTTTCTTCCTCGCGCTCTTGGTGATCGGTCTCGGCCGCTTCTATCTGTTCGACGCGCAGACGTTTGCCGAGTGGGGCTGGCGCGTGGCTTTCCTCGTCTCGCTCATCCTGCTGGCGTTCTCGGTCTACATCCGCCTGAAGCTCAACGAGAGCCCGCTCTTCATGAAGATGAAGTCGGAGGGCAAGGCGTCGAAGGCGCCGCTGACGGACAGCTTCCTGCGCTATCCGAACAACAAGTATGTGCTGCTGGCTTTGCTGGGAGCGACGGCGGGGCAGGGCGTCGTCTGGTACACGGGCCAGTTCTACGCGCTGTTCTTCCTGACGATCACGACGAAGGTCGATCCGCTCTACGCCTATTGGCTCGTCGGGCTGTCGCTCGTCATCGGCACGCCGTTCTTCGTGTTCTTCGGCTGGCTGAGCGACAAGATCGGCCGGTTGAAAATCATTCTCGCCGGATGCCTCATCGCGGCGCTGACGTACTTCCCGCTGTTTGCGCTGCTGGCGAAGGCCGTCAACCCGGATCTCGTCGCGTTCCAGGAGAAGACGACCATTCAGTTGGCCGTCGATCCGGCGCAGTGCAACTTCCACGTCTTCGTTGGGCCGTGGTCGAAGTTTTCGGAATGCGACAGGGCGAAGGATCACATCATCAAGCAGGGCCTGTCTTTCGAGACGACGGAAGCGGCGGCGGGCTCGCCAGTGGTGCTGACGATCAACGGGCAGGAGGTGACGCCATTCTCGGCGGACGCCTACAACGAGGCGCTGATTGCCGCTGGCTATCCAAACCTCACGAAGACGGAAGCGGACGGCAAGACGGTCTACAAGGCGGTGCCGGCCGATCCTGAGAAGATCGATTGGGCGGTCGCGCTCGCGGTGTTGTCGCTGTTCCTGATTTACGTTGCGGCGGTGTACGGGCCGATCGCGGCGTACCTTGTCGAACTCTTCCCGACGAACATTCGCTACACGTCGATGTCGCTGCCCTATCACATCGGCAACGGGTGGTTCGGCGGCATGCTTCCGCTGCTTGCCACCGCCATCGTGGCGTCGGCGGGGAATATCTACGCGGGGCTCTGGTATCCGATCGCCGTGGCGCTCGCGACGTTCCTCATCGGCTTGCTGTTCCTGCGCGAGACGAAGGATCGGGATATTTCGAAGATCTGACGCGCGCGTTGAGCGCTCGTTGCAATTTGGAAAGGCCGCCCTAGCAGGCGGCCTTTTTGTTTTGGATGCTTTGACGTCCGGGCGCACCGCGTGCACCCAGTGCGCCGCCCGTTGCCGTGTATCCCGGCCTGCGCCGGGATGACGTTGCGGGGCGAGGGCGCTCGATGAGCAACAAATGTCATCCTCGGCTTTATGCCGAGGATCCATTTGGCCCCGTCTCTGCTGCTCGATGGATCCTCGGGACGAGCCCGAGGATGACAGTGGGTGGGTTCAGTCCTGGGTCCCGGCTCTGCGCTGCGCTTCGGCCGGGATGACAAGGAGTGTGCGCGGAAGGCGGAGGTTTCGGTCAGCGTTTGCCGTAAAGATCGTCGAACGGGACCATCACGTGCGCGCGGTAAGCGGGGCGGGATTTCAGGCGGTCATACCAGGCTTCGACGTTCGGAAGGCGCGCCGGCCGCTCGATTTCGATGTTGTAATAGCGGAAGAGAAGGGCGCCCGTCGTGATATCGGCGAGGCTCAAGCTCTCGCCGAGCATGTACTCCTTGCCGTTCAGCCAGCGATCGAGAAGCTGCAAATATTTTGCGGACTGCTCAATGCCGCGATTGATGATGGACCAGTCTCTTTCCGCTTCCGGCGTGCGATAGAACGCCCAGAAGACATCGTTGAGGAAGGCCGGCTGTAAGGCCGTTTGCGACCAGTCCATCCAGCGTTCGTAATTGGAGCGTTCAAAGGCATCGTCCGGCCAGAAGCTGCCTTTGCCGTAGCGCGCGGCCAAGTAGCGAAGGATGGTGTGAGATTCCCATACCGTGTGTCCCTCGTCCTCGATCACGGGAATGCGGCCGTGGGGGTTCATGGCCAGGAATGCTGGCGTGTCGACTTTTCCGAAATCGCCGCCTGCCGCGATGTGCTCGTGTGGGACGTCCAATTCGCCAATCAGCCACATGACTTTTTGGACGTTGAGTGAATTCAGGCGTCCCCAGACTTTCAGCATCGTTCGCTTCGCTCATCTTTGTTCGATCTGCCCGTCGCGCGGGCGGCAACGATATAGCGGGATTGCGCGAGGCAGCGCTAGGCCACGCGCGTTCGTTCCAAGATAACGAATGAATGTCTCAGGTGAATGTCTCAGGCGGTCCGGCGCCATTGGCGGCGGGGGGAGCGGGCGATGGAGATGCGGGGGCTAGCGGCGATGGCGGGGCCGCCGCCGGTGTGGCGGCGTTTGCGCGGCAGCGTGGAGGGCGGCTCGGCGTTGGCCCAGCCGTAGGCGAGGATCGTCATCAGGGCGGAAGCTGCGAAGAAATAGACGCCGGGCAGCACGCGAGCTTCGGTGTATCCGGAAGAGTTGACGTAGAAGATCATCAGCGCCAGCACCATGACGTCCGTCATCGAATAGCGGCCGATCCATTCCATGGTCGCAAACGATTTGCGGCGGAAATCATCGGGCATGTCGTGCGCCGTGATGAGCGTCAGCAGATAGAAGAGCTTCAGGAACGGGAAGAACACGGACACCGCGAACACGACGGCGCAAAGGAAATACTCCGCGTTCTCGAAGAGCGCGTACATGATCGTCAGGATCGAGTGCTCGTTGGTCCAGATGTAGACGGTGGTGAAGCGGATCGTCGGCAGGATGAGGCCGAGGGCGAAGAAGACCGTAGCGAGAATGATCAGGAAACTCAGCGCGAAGTTGCGCCAGCCGGAGGCGCGGGTTCGCGGGCGTTGGCCGACGTCGGGTTCGGGCACCAGCGGCGCTGGCGGGGCCGCGGCCATGCCCTCGGTTCTGATCCACGCGTAGGACAGGATCATCAGCACGACGGCGGCGGTGAAGAAGTAGACGCCGTTGAGGCTCGTCGCATCGTATACGCCTTGGCTTTTGATGAAGAAGATCGTCAGCGCGAGGACGAGCACGTCGTGCATCGACCATTTGCCGAGCCATTCGAGCGCGCGCAGGCGGCCCTGGTGGCGGATGATCTCGGCGGGCGGCAGGGTGGAGACGAGCAGCAGGTAGAGCAGCTTCGTCACCGGCATCAGGATCGAGAAGACGAGCACGATCATCCCGAGGAACGTCTGGCCGTCGCGCAAGAGCACGTTGACGGTCGAGAGCAGGGAATGCTCCGTGCTCCAGAAGGTGAAGGTGGTGAGCTTCAGGATCGGCATGGTGATGCCGAGGGCAAGGCAGACGCTGGCGGCGAGGATGGTCAGCGAGAGAATGAAGCGCCCGCTGCTCAGCCACATGACCTGCACTTTCGCGCTCCTGTTGGGATGAGGGATCGCGCCCGCTCGCCAGTGCCGCGAGGCTGCACTTCGGTTCGGCAAAATTGAGACCGGCGCGGTCAAGCGGGGCGTCCGCCGTCGATGCTACCGAAGATGATCTGATGCAGGAAAAGTTTGCTCATGGCTGACGAAGATCATTCCACCGGTCATTTGGATCCAGCGGCGTTCGCGCCGGGCGGCCGGGCGAGAGCCCGCGGGCTTGGCCTGCCGATGCCGGGCGTGACCGGGCCGCTCAATGCCATCACCGACGTTGCGGGCGTGACGGCCGGGTTCACGACGCTGCGCGAGAATGGCGGCGCGATCCATACCGGTGTCACCGCGATCCTGCCGCCGGCGACGGGCGATCTGCTCCATCCGGTGTGGGCCGGCGTTTTCTCCATGAACGGCAACGGCGAGATGACGGGCGCGCACTGGATTCGCGACGCCGGCTGGTTCACGGGGCCTATCACGATCACCAACACGTTTTCCGTCGGGCTTGCGCATCACGCGGCGCTGAAGTGGATGGCGCAGCGGTTTCCGGCGCTGGGGGAGGATCTCTGGGCGCTTCCCGTCGCGGCGGAGACCTATGACGGGTACTTGAGCGACATCTCGGGCTTTCACGTCATGGAGGCACACGTGCTGGCCGCGATCGAGGGCGCTTCCCCTGGGCCGGTTGCGGAAGGATGCGTCGGCGGCGGGACGGGGATGATCGCGTACGAGTTCAAGGGCGGCACGGGGACGGCGTCCCGGCGGGTGTCGCCGCGGGCGGGGGAGCATACGGTCGGCGTGCTGGTCCAGGCCAATCACGGCATCCGGCCGTGGCTGACCATCTGCGGCAAGCGGGTGGGCGAAGCGCTGACCGGGCCGCGCACTCATGCCGTGGAGCGCGGGTCGATCATCGTGGTCATCGCGACCGATGCGCCGCTCTTGCCTGGGCAACTCGAGCGGCTGGCGCGGCGGGCGGCCATTGGCATCGGCCGGGGCGGCACGCCGTCGGGCAACAGCTCGGGCGATATCTTCCTGGCGTTCTCGACGGCGAACGATCCGGGGCCGTTGCCGGAGCCGCCGGTGCTCGCGCTGAAGGCGGTGAGCAACGACGATCTCGACGCGCTCTATCTGGCGGTGGTGGAGGGCGTCGAAGAGGCCGTTCTCAATGCGATGCTGGCGGCGGAGACGACCACGGGCAAGCACGGCCGGGTCGTGGAAGCGATTGATGCCGAAAAGCTGAAAGCGCTCGTGCTGGGTTGAGCCGCGAGCGCTTTCGCTGTGTTCGTCCGGAACTGGAAGTTCGCAGGCCGCCTTAGGCGTGCTGGTGCGAGTGGGGGATGCCCTTGGCGCAGACGAGATCGTGAAGTTCGCCGGCCGTATACATCTCGCGCATGATATCGCAGCCGCCGACGAACTCGCCCTTGACGTAGAGCTGTGGGATCGTCGGCCAGTTGGAGAAGGTCTTGATGCCTTCGCGGATGCCCTGATCTTCGAGAACGTTCACGTCCTTGAAGGGCACGCCGAGGTGCTCGAGAATCTTCACGGCGGTCGCCGAGAAGCCGCACTGCGGGAACTGCTTCGTCCCCTTCATGAACAAGACGACGTCGTTGTCGGCAATCGTCTTGGCGATCGTTTCGTTGACCGGATCAGAGGCCATCCTGAGGCTCCTATATTGCGCAGGGCAGCCATAGGCGGCGCACCTGTTTTTCACTCATTCGAGATGTGGGCGAGAGCGGCCCGATAGTCAATCGGGCGGCAGCGCGGTCGTGAGCTGCAGGGCGTGCAAAACGTTGCCCATGTTGCCGCCGAGCGCGTCGTAGACCATCTGGTGCTGCTGGACCCGGCTTTTGCCCTTGAAGGCGGCCGAGACAACGTGAGCGGCCCAGTGGTCGTTGTCGCCTGCCAAGTCTTTGAGCGCGATCTGGGCGTCGGGAAAGCGGGCTTTGATCATCCGTTCGATGTCGGCCGCGGGCATTGGCATCGGTCTTAAAACTCCGGGTTCAGGTCGGTTGCGGGCGGGGGGAACCTTGCCGCTTTCGATCAGGGAGGGCAAGACCCGCGATCAGCGCATCTTATAGGATTGTCACGCGATTGCGATTGGACGTTATCAGGGCGCGTAGCTATGTTGTTGTGCATTGAGGACGCATGTTCTCGAACGCTAATGCTCGAAGTCTAATGGAGGACACCATGAAGACCTGGACCAAGCCCGCAGTACGCGAGCAGGAAGTCGGCCTTGAAGTTACGTCGTACCTTCCGGCTGAGATCGACCTCATCTAAGTCGATACTTCCGATTTGAATTCGAGCACGGCGGCAGGACACCTGCCGCCGTGTTTTTGTATGCGGCGGAATCAAACACCCGCCGCGGGGGGAACGCAGCGGGTGTTTAGTAAGCCGAGGTGGGGGGGACGCCCCGGCTGCTGCGAGCAGGTTTACTGCTCGCAATCTACTGTGACCTTGACCCAGGGCAGGTCGAGTTTGCACTTGCCCGATTTGGTCTTCGTCCAAACCTTGTCGAGTTCGAGGCCTCCGAATTTCATGCTGCCGCTATCGGCGGCGGCGCCGTGATCGTTGTCATAAACGCTGTTTACTTCGGCAGTTTTGTTGTTTTTCACCGGCTGGTCTGCTGATTGCGCAGGGGCGGGTGCTTTGACTTCACCGGCTTTCTGCGTGTCCGCGGCGGGTGATTCTGTCGTGGCTGCGGCCTGCGCTTTCTTCGTGTCCGTGGCCTCCTGCGTGGATGCTGCGGCTGGTTGCGCTGCTGCTGGTGCGGATGATGGCGCCGGCGCCTTGGCATCCGTCTGCCCGCAGAGCTGGAGGTCAGCAGGCGCCGGTTTCCAGATCATCGTCTTCGATAAGAACCGCAGGCCGGAGTAGCCGACGACCTTGAGATTGCCGTTCGCCAGCGGCGTCAGCTCGACGCTGTATTTGCGGCCGCGCTCGGGCGAATAGATCCAGCCGTTGTCCCAGCGGCCGCCGCCGACGGGCGCGACATCGCCGATGATCTGTTTGCCGCAGCCGTTCTGGTCTGTTTCCGATTTGACCCACACGACGTTGCCGCAAAGGGCCTCGCCGCATGGCTTGATTTCGACCGCGCCGCGGCCGGTGTCGTCGAGCCAGATTCCGGTCGGATCGGCGGCTGCCGATGCGCTATCGAAAACGGCGGGTGCTGCCAGGGCGACGAGCGCCGATGCGATGTACTTTACTGCGCGCATGAGACGATCCCTTCAGTGAATAGTGCAGTTTGTTTCAGCTCTTGCTTGTTCGTGTGTGGGGGCTTTTTGCACCAAGCTGTGCCGGAACGATGTTCCGTATGAGACAGCCCGTTTTCGGAGCATCAGCTCCCGTATTTTTTACGGTGCCGCGCGAATGAGCGGCTGAGCCATGAAACGATGTCTAGGCCTCTATTGTAACGGATCGCGTGCGTTTGCAAAACACTAGCGCACATCGAGCGTCGTCGGGTCGCACGAGTCGCGCGCTGATATTTTTCATCGAAATGAGTGCAATTCCTTCCAAAACGGAGTGTTTTTGAATGCTGAAGCCATTTTTTGCAGCGGTTCTGTTGGCCTCTTCCTCGTCACTGGCGTTCGCGCAGGACAGCGACATCTCGACGAAGGAGATGAGAGATCATCCTGGCGTGAAAGGCAGCGGGAGTACGTCCAGTCCGACGGCCAAGCCGCACTCGGGAAGCCTTTCGGAGAAGCAGATGCAGGAGGAGCCGGGCGTCAACAGCGATAGAACCGGCCGTACTGACAATCCGAACATTAAGCCTGCGGACGGCGGTTTATCCGGCGCTGAAATGGAGCAGAATCCGGGCGCTCGCAAGTGAACAGAGGATCTTGGAAGAAGAACAATTCTTGTGTGCGCAAGCGATAGATAGGAGGAGGGCGAGCGTTCGCTTTCGCTCCTATTTTTTTGCGCTTCTCACGAACGCGTTTGCCGGCCGCTCAAGGCAGGTTAGGCCGTTTCCCTTATGAGACGCATATACTTTCGCGCCCCTCGCCCCATCGAAAACTTATGCGCTCATTTCTAGATTCTTCATCGCGCAGTTGATGCGCTGAGCGGTGAACATCATGACAAGTGAAACCAAAAGCTTCGACGTCCGCGAAACGAACCTCGACGCCGAGACGTTGGACAATCAGAAGAAACAACGTGAGCGGCAGACCGCGTTGATCTTCGCAGTGCTGATTGGGGTTCTCTCCAGCACCGGCATCGTTCTGATTGCCACTGGCGACCGGCCGCGGGAGCCATTGCAGATGTCGGATTGTGCCGCACTCGAACCCGGAACGGCGCGGCTTGCCTGTTTCGATGAACTGTCGCGGCATGCAACGTCCGAACCCTTCAAAGGTGCGCCACCAGCCGAGGTCAGCGGGAGAAAATAAGTTCAAGGAGGATCGCTCGTCATGCCACCCAGCCTGCGCCGCACGCAGCTTCTCGATTATTCGGTCCTACACAGTGCGAGGCCTGAAGGGCCGGCGATCGGCGCACTCGATGGCCGTGAGTTTACGGAATTCGTGCGCGACGCGTTCGGCCGTCTGTTCGTCTACTCCGGCGTCGCGCCACGGCGCAGCGATGGTGCGTTCGATGAGGAGGCGCTGGGACCCGGCGAGTTCATCGTGCCGCCCGGCCTGATCTACCGGTATCACGGAAAAGTACGGCGCGCGGCTTAGATCGTGCGCAGAGGACTTGTTGAAGCTTGGGTCTGCTTTACGCAAAGGCGTCGAGCTCTAATCGTCCCCATTGCTTTGCCACCCAGCCGCTTTTCGGCAGTGGTCGCCAGTAAGTGCTCCGCCACATGTGCACGCACAGCGTATCGGCCGCGATCATGCTGTCGATCACGCCGGGCTCGTCGGCCCGGCGGATGATGCTGTCCTGGCAGGGCAGCGGATAAATCACGCGCTCGGGCTTGGCGAGCGAGATCACGTTGGTCGCACTGGCGAAGTGCGTCAGCGCATCGGGTCCGTACTTTGGTTCGGGATCAGGAACGCCTGTGAATGGCGCGATCTTCGCCGTTGCTGCCTTCAGCGTGCGCGCAATCTTCTGACGCGTCGAATGCCATGGCATGACATAGCGAACCATCGGGCGCTTGCGGCAGAAGCTCAGGTACTGGCGCAGCAGCTCACTGCCGGCAGGGATACGGAGCAAGGAATTCCCGAGGCGTCCGCGCCCCTGCCATCCGAACAGATACGGATCATCGGGGAGATGTTTCAGGAAAATCACGTCGAGGTCGGTCCACGTGCCGAGGCCCTGGGCCAGAGCTTCGAGACGGAAGTGGTCGGAGAAGTGCGCGGGCATGGTCGCACGCAACTCGGCGAGGGCAGGATCAGCCCGGGTGATTTTTCCGGCATCTTCGACGCGGCAGCCCAGAGCAGAGCTCAGAGCCCCTCGATCGCCATAGGTGTAGACGGTCAACTCGTGATCGGTGGCGATCGCGGAAGCAACGCTGAGCCGTTCGAGCCATGTCGGACGTCCGGACCAGTACGAAAAAAGCTTCATTCGCGGGTCTCGCCGTTACCTTTGAGCGGAGCATAATCGTCAAGTTCGGGCTGGTCCATCGAGATTGAAGCGGCGAGATCGTCTCGCCTC
This sequence comes from Hyphomicrobium sp., assembly GCF_035687085.1. Classification (GTDB taxonomy): domain Bacteria; phylum Pseudomonadota; class Alphaproteobacteria; order Rhizobiales; family Hyphomicrobiaceae; genus Hyphomicrobium_B. The sequence continues at coordinate 22,427 of NZ_DASRYS010000020.1, forward strand.
TGCTCGATCGTCTTTGAGCCACACTATCGCTGGGGAGGGCCGCTGCGGTCGCTGACGGGGCCAAGCTTGCCGGGCGCTGAAATGGGCGGGGCTGTCCATCTTGGGACGTGACAGCGAATCAACTTAGCATCCGCGCGCAAATCGTCATTGAGGTGAACGGAAGCGAAGGGCGCCCGAGCGACAGCGCGATTGCAGGATGCAGCAGCATGCGGACCGTCATCTGCCACTTCTTCAATGAGGAATACATGCTGCCGTGGTGGCTTGATCACCACCGGCGTATTTTCGATCACGGCATCATGATCGATTACCACTCCACGGACTCCAGCCGTGAACTTATCAAAAAGTTCTGTCCCGACTGGGAGATCCACACGACGCGCAACGCCTACTTCGACAGCGCGTGCATAGATCGCGAAGTCGAAGACTACGAGAGGACGTGCCGGTCGTGGCGCATGGCGCTCAACGTGACGGAATTTCTCTACGGAAACTTTCAGCAGCTGGACAAGGTCATCGCGCCGACCCGGCATTTCATCGGCAACTACGTCTTCGTCGATCCTATGGACGGGCCGCCGCCTTCCTATGACCGGCCGCTGCACGAGCAGGCGACGTTCGGGTATTACGAAGATGATCCCCGGGCCGTCATGAAATTGAACCTCGGCCTGAGAGCGAGCCGCCGTCTTCACAATTACGCAACGCCCTATCCTGAGCGCGGCGGGCGGCACTATCATCAGACACCGACGCTCGATGATCTTGCGATTTTCTATTACGGGTATTCGGTTTTGAACGAGGAAGGGATTGCGCGGAAGCTGCAGATCCGGACGAAGATGAGCCCGGATGAGATCAAGACACACGGTGCGGAGCATCCCAACACCGTCACGCGCGAAAAGTATCTCGGCAATATCGATCGCTATCACCGGCCGCGCTGCAAGGATCTGACGGCCGTCATCGCGAAACTCGCGCAGTATCAGTATCCGAAAGAGCCGGCTTTGGCTTAATCGAAGCACGGCACCGGGTGCCATGCTTCGCTTCGTTTGAGGCCGGACTACTTCACGTCCAGCAATTCGACATCGAACATCAGCGTCGCGTTGGGCGGGATGACGCCGCCGGCGCCGCGTGCGCCGTAACCCAGTGCGGGCGGAATGATGAGCGTGCGCTTGCCGCCGACCTTCATCGAGGCGACGCCTTCGTCCCAGCCCTTGATGACGCGTCCCATGCCAAGGGGGAATTCGAAGGGCTGGCCGCGATCGACTGAGGAGTCGAACTTCGCGCCCTTCTCGCCATTGTTATAGAGCCAGCCCGTGTAGTGCATCACGCAGGTCTGACCGGTTTGCGGCGTGGCGCCGGTGCCGACGTTGGTGTCGATAATCTGAAGCCCGGATGGGGTCGTGGTCATTTGCGATCCTTGTGGTTCTGCGTTGGCGGGATTGGATGTTGCGAGAGCGATGGGCGCGGCCAGCAAGAGAGCTAGACTGGCGGTTGTCGCAAAGCGTGAAAGTCGCATTCGGCCTCCATGTTCCTCAGGCAGTGCTTGGCACGCCTTACGGTCGCGCCGGATGTCGAGTTCAAGCCCGCACGAGGGGCTGGTAGCGCCAGCGGGGCACCATCAGAAGCGCGGCAGTCAGCATTGCGCCCATGATAGCCGTCGTCGCCGCGAGACTGGCAACGTAGGGATGGTTCGGGTTCGTCTTGATGGCGACGATGATTGCGATGGCGTGGCCGCCAGCTGTCAGCGCTGCGGATGCGAAATCGTGATAGCGGCGCGCGCTGTTCGCCGAAGTCACCCAGCGTGGATCCGTGTTGAAGCTCGGCAGGCGTTCATGGGCGTTGCCCAGCTGCTCGAGCTCGGAGAGAAAACGGCGGATGTTGGTCAGCGCCGCTTCCGATTTAAAGTTCAGGAAAAGCAGGCACAGCGAGGCGAGCGGAAAGCCGAGCAGCAGCCACGGGAGCGCGCTGGTGTCGGGCTGTTCGGGGCCCGCGTGCGATAGCGCAACCATGGCCGCGATGAGCGAGAGCGTCATCGTCACGTACAAGGCCAGCGCCTGCTGCCGCTGAGAGATGCGGGCGTTGGCCTCCTGGGCAGCCGCGATGAAGCGATAGTTTGCGTCTACCGTCGACATGCGGCTCACCTCATGCGCCCAATTCGCCCTGCATCAGTTTTGGCAGAAATTCTTCGTGCGCCGCCCGGAGTTCGGCGAGCGGCAAGGGGGCTTCGCCGCGCAGCGCGATCGCATCGCCGCCGACGCGGCCGATGATGCGCGCGGGGAGTTCGAGGAGGCGGGCACGCTCCACGACTTCCTCGGCCTTCTGCGGCGTGACCTCCACGACGTAGCGGCCCTGATCCTCGCCGAACCAGATGGCGTGGGCGGGGAGCTTGCCTTCGTAGGGGTAGAGTTCGACGCCTAGGCCACCCGCGAGCGCCATTTCGGCGACGGTGACGAGCAGGCCGCCATCGGCGCAGTCGTGGACGGCGAGTGCGCGGCCTTCACGGATGAGTGTGCGGATCAGACGGCCGGCCTTGATCTCGTCTTGCAGATCGACGGGCGGCGGTGCGCCCTCGAACTTGCCCGTCGCCTGGCGCTGGTAGAGCGACTGGCCGAGATGACCATCCTCGCTGCCAATCACGATCAGCATGTTGCCTTCGCTCTTCAGGCGAATGTCAGCGATCTTCGTCCAGTCGGGCACGAGGCCGACGCCGCCGATGGCAGGCGTGGGCGGAATGCCGACGCCGTTCGTTTCGTTGTAGAGCGAGACGTTGCCCGAGACGACGGGAAAGTCGAGCGCGGTGCAGGCCTCGCCCATGCCGCGGACGCTCGCCACGAACTGGCCCATGATCTCGGGCCGCTCGGGGTTGGCGAAGTTCATGTTGTCGGTGATCGCGAGCGGATCGGCACCGACGGCGGTCAGGTTGCGCCAGGTCTCGACGACCGCCTGCTTGGTGCCTTCTTCCGGATCGGCGGCGACGTAGCGGGGCGTCACATCACAGGCGATGGCGATGCCCTTCTTCGTGCCGTGCACGCGGACGACGCCGGCGTCGCCACCGGGACGGCCGACCGTGTCGCCCATCACCATGTGATCGTACTGCTCCCAGATCCAGCGGCGCGAGGCGAGCGCAGAGCTGCCCATCAGGTCCTTGAGCGCGCCGAGGGTGGACTTAGGCGCCGGCACCCACTCAGGGAGAATTTGGGAGGGCTTCTTGGGCTCGATGTAAGGGCGCTTGTACATCGGCGCGGAGTTGGCAAGCACGGGGACGGGCAGATCGGCTTCGACCTTGCCCTTGTGCTTGATGATCATGCGCTGGGTGTCGGTCGTGTGGCCGATGACGGCGAAGTCGAGGCCCCACTTCGTGAAGATCGCCTGCGCTTCTTCCTGCCGCTCGGGGCGCAGGATCATGAGCATGCGCTCCTGGCTTTCCGACAGCATCATCTCGTAGGCCGTCATGCCGGTTTCGCGCTGGGGGACGAGATCGAGGTTGAGTTCGATGCCGACGCCGCCCTTGTCGGCCATTTCCGAGGTCGAGGAGGTGAGGCCGGCCGCGCCCATGTCCTGGATGGCGATGATTGAATCGGTCGCCATCAGCTCGAGGCAGGCTTCGATCAGGAGCTTTTCGGTGAATGGGTCGCCGACCTGGACGGTCGGACGTTTTTCGTCGCTCTTCTCGTCGAACTCGGCGGACGCCATGGTGGCGCCGTGGATGCCGTCACGGCCGGTCTTCGAGCCGACGTAGACGACCGGCAGGCCAACACCCTTTGCGGCCGAATAGAAGATCTTGTCCGTGCGTGCGAGGCCGACGCACATGGCGTTGACGAGGATGTTGTTGTTGTAGCCCTCGTCGAAGTTCGTCTCGCCGCCGATGGTGGGTACGCCCGTGCAGTTGCCGTAGTGAGCGATACCGGCAACGACGCCGCCGACGAGGTGGCGCGTCTTCGGGTGGTCAGGTGCGCCGAAGCGGAGCGCGTTCATGTTGGCGACGGGGCGCGCGCCCATCGTGAAGACGTCGCGCATGATGCCGCCGACGCCGGTCGCGGCACCCTGGAAGGGCTCGATGTAGGAGGGGTGGTTGTGGCTCTCCATCTTGAAGACGACGGCGTCGCCGTCTCCGAGATCCACAACACCGGCATTCTCGCCCGGGCCCTGAATGACCTTCGCGCCGGACGTCGGCAGCGTCTTCAGCCAGACGCGGGAAGATTTGTAGGAGCAATGCTCGCTCCACATGACCGAGAAGATGCCAAGCTCGCAGATCGAGGGCTCGCGGCCGAGAATTTCGAGCAGGCGCTCGTATTCGTCGGGCTTCAGGCCGTGCTCGGCAACGATTTGGGGCGTGATCTTTCGCGTGGTCGTTTCGGTCATGAGGGTCTCGTCGGGCGCTCGGATTGCGTCCGCTTATATGGGCTCGGAAACGGTTTGTCGCCTTCGGGCTCAGATGGGGCCAATGGCCAAACGTCGCGATGGCCGCAGGGCCCGGATTTCGGGGGCTCCGGCGGCTCTAGGCAAGGGCTTTGCCGCGGGGCTGGCGCGCCGGCGTTATCCCCGGAACCGGGGGGATGGGGGAGAAGCAGAACTCGCGGGGGGCGAAGCGGGCTATGGCTGTTTGGTTGCTCCGGCGTTCTTGCGGAGCCAATCGCGCATTTTGACGACCTGACTGCCCTGAGACTTGATGATGATCTCTGCAAGTCTCCTGATGCGTGGATTTTTTCCGTACTGGAGTTCGACCTTCGCCATGTTGATGGCGCCCTCATGGTGTGGGATCATCTTGGCGACGAAATCGACGTCCGGGTTGCCGGTGTAGTCCACCGCCTTCATGGCCTCGTCCATCTTCTTGATCGCCTCCTCCATCGCTTTGGTGGAGGGCGCGTCCTGAGGATTGGTGGCGGCTTTGTTTTCTCCCGTGGGCTTATTCTCTCCCGTGGTTTTATTCTCTCCTGCCGGGGTCTGGCCGGTCTGAGCCATCGCGGGTGAGGCGGCTGCGAGCCCCAAGCAGATCAGAGCCGTATAGTTCTTGTAGTTTTTGTAGTTTTTCATGAGCCTTCCTTTCGCGCGAAAAGGCGACCGGCAAAGGCTCATGAATAATTCGGCCGAGGTTGGAGATCCGGCAACTTACGCGCTCGTATTTGATCCGAGTTTTGCGTGCATTGAAGCTGCGCTTGGCCCGGCCTCCAATAGCCGCTGAGGCGTCCGCCGCTGGCTCCGAAAGCTACTTCTTGTGCTTGGCGAGCCAGGCGTTCATGGCGGCGATTTCCGGCTCCTGAGCCTTGATGATGTCCTCGGCGAGCTTCCGCATCTCGGGATCCTTGCCGTACTGCAGTTCGGCCTTGGCCATGTCGATTGCGCCCTGGTGGTGGGCGATCATGCCATTGACGAAATCGACGTCGGCGTCGCCCGTGTAAGGCTTGGACATCGCCGCGTGCATCTTCTGGTTCACGGCTTCAAAGGCCTTCGATGAGGGCGAGCCTTCGGCACTTTGGGCCGGCTCCATTTGCATGTGATCGGAGTGGTCCATGTGGGTGTCTGCGGCCAATGCGGGTGCGATGGCGGTGAGGCCGAGACAGATGAGAGCCGCGATGCGATCCATGGCGTGTCCTTTCGTGAGCGTAGGTTCGTGTGGGGCTAACCCGATGGCCGGGTGAGACGGCGAGAGGCCGGCAAATTTCCGGCAACTTTCAATTTTGACGTTTCTTCTACACTCATTGGATGTGGCGCTTTCCGTCCTACCCGTTCGGACTGTGACCGTTTCGCGCTGCAAAACTCGCAGTTCGGAATTGCACGCATGATGATTTTCTTCATGCAGACAGTGGCTTATTTCCTCGGTCCAGCGACGACGTCACGTCCAGACAATTGTGCGCGGATTTGAACTCGCCCGCTTTAGACAGTGGAGATCCTGTCAATGACACGTTCCGCAAAACTCTCAGGTGTTGTGCTTCTTTCGAGCTTGGCTCTGCTTCACGGTGCTCGCGTCTCGTCGGCTGACGAGGTGACCGCGTATCACGTCGCGCCGCTCAAGGGCGTTACCTTGGCTGTCGGGGCGAAGCGGGCTGTGGGCTATTACACCAACACCGGGAATGCCTGCCATCTGACGCTCACGGTGGCGGACCCGTTCGGCGATGCGGACAAGGCTGCTTCGGAGCCCGTGCGCATCAACCTGACGGTCGGCGAGGGTACCTCGGCGCGCGTCGATGCGCTGGAGGGTGCGCTTGCCTTCGCGTGTGCCCAGGGCGCGTCAACTATGGTCATACAACCCGTTCAGCAGGTGGCATATAACGCGCTTGCGAAATAACACGACTTCCTCGACGCGCTTCCAAGTCCACGCTTGCTAGTCGTTCGAGATTGGGGCGGGAGTTGCAACTCCCGCCCTTTTTTATTCGTACTAATGTATTGTTCTCACTGCGATTTTCCTCCGGGTACCGTCTGTGTGCGGTGCATGGGAGGCTTGCCAATTTGCCTCTGGCGCTTTCAGGGGCGATCGCATATCTACACCGTAGAAGAAGCGGCCCGGGGGCTTATCCCGGGATCCGGTTCGGGATTGAGCCCGGCCGGATAGCTCAAAACAGGTGATTTATGATGGCCATGGTGCTCGCTGTGTTTCAGTCGCTGAGGTCGGCGCAAGCCGATCCGCGCAAAAACCGGCGGCGCGGGAACGTCCGCTAAAGCGGATCGTTCGTCTGCATGGAAAAGGGGCCTCGCGGGCCCCTTTTTTGTTGCTCGGCTTTCGATTGATCACCAGCCGCCTGGGAGGGTCCGGGCGGGCGCCATCGAGAACGCGCGCCGGGATTTGAAGCGCGGCGCCGACGCCATGCGGATGAGGCGCTGCTTCGTCATCTGCCGAAGGTTTTGCGACAGGCGGAGATAGAGCTGTTTCATGCGAATGAGCCGGACCGGGCTCGGAGCGCCAGAGCGCTGCTCGCGATCGATCATTTCGCGAACCCAGGCAAGGCGTTCGAGAAGGGTGATGAAGCGACGGGACATTGAGAATTTTCCTCCGGATTCTGGAGGTATGCCCGGGTAGTTTAGTCACGCAGCACCGGGCACACCCGATGCGGTCCGACATCGCAGCACCGTCATGGCGCTGCCAGAGGGGCCCGGCCCCGCAATCCCGATAGAGATAGTACGGCTAAGCTCAGCTCCAAGGGGTGGTTGGAAAATGCCTTGGAAAGATCACAATGCGGGCAGCGCGGTGGCGTCGCTTCCGAGATTGTCATCCTCGGGCTTGTCCGAGGATCCTTCAGCAGCACGCACAAACCGTGAGGCACGATGGATCCTCGGCATAAAGCCGAGGATGACAGGTGGGGAGGCGAGGCCTACGCCGGCATGGAGTAGGTGTGGTGCTTGCGCGCCGGTTTGTTCAGGCGACGGCTTCGAGGGAGGAGAGCAGCATGCTCTCGAAGACGCGGCGGCCGTCGGTGCCGCCGAGAGCCTTCTCATAGAGGCGCTCGGGATGGGGCATCATGCCGAGCACGCGGCCCGTTTCGTTGACGATGCCCGCGATATTGCGCTGGGCGCCGTTCGGGCAGTTCTCGGCGATCGCATTGCCGGCGGCATCGGCATAGCGGAACGCGATGCGGCCTTCGCCTTCAAGACGGTCGAGCGTCTCGTCGTCGGCGAAGTAATTGCCTTCGCCATGCGCGATCGGCACCTTGATGACTTCGCCCTGGCGATAGCACTTCGTGAAGAACGTCTGGTCGTTCTCGACCTTCAGGAAGACGTCGCGGCAGATGAAGTGCAGCGAGGCGTTGCGCAGCAGCGCGCCCGGAAGCAGGCCCGACTCGCAGAGGATCTGAAAGCCGTTGCAGATGCCGATGACGGGCGTGCCGGCTTTCGCCTTGGCGACGACGTCCTTCATAATCGGCGAGTGCGCGGCCATCGCGCCGCAGCGGAGATAGTCGCCGTAGGAGAAGCCGCCCGGCAGCACGATCACATCGGAGGCGGGGACGCTGGCATCGCCGTGCCAGATCATCTTTGGGGCGAAGCCGGTCACGCGCTCGATCGCGGTCTTGACGTCGCGGTCGCAATTGGAGCCCGGAAAGACGATGACGGAGGCGCGGAGCATTCGCACTGACCCAAGATATGAAGGATGACGGTTAAGTAGTGGGACTTGGGGTGTGTGTCCACCCGCGAGACTGTCTCAGGCTGTTGGTGTTCGCAACGGGTTCGGTGCGAAGACCTGTCCTAGATCTTCACCCCACCCCCGACCCCTCCCCGTGAAGGGGAGGGGAGAAGGGTAGAGCGTCGTCCTTCCTGTCCGTGAGGGAGAGGGGAGAAAAGCGGGGCTCGCGTCTTTCGTTGAGGACAGGGAGAACTCACGCGTGTCGAGGGGAGAGTGTGCGGCTTTCCTTCCACGTTGAAGGGAGTGACCGCGTCTCTTCTTCATTCCCCTCCCCCTTGCGGGGCGGGGTTAGGGGTGGGGGCCGATTGCGAGATCATCTTCGGGCGGGCGATGCGAAGGCCGCCAAGATCCGTGATTGTCCTCGGCCTGGACGGATCCCCGCCTTCGCGGGGATGACGTTCGAATTGGTGCGACCGTTACGGCGCGCCGAGGGGGGAGAGTTTTCTTTTTTGTTCTTCGACTTCGGCGCGGGAGAGGTTGGTCAGGCGGCTGTCTTCGGCTTTGGTTTCAGCGAGCAGTTCCGCGAACGAGGCCTTGTCGCCAAAGCCGCAGGCCTTGCTTTGAGCCGTCCACACGCCCGTCACCTGCTTCACGAATTTGCGGAGGACGACCGTGGGATGTGCGGTCTGGCCCGGCCGCGTGAAGGTGATTTCGACGCGCCAAACATCCGGCTCGGCGAGCGCGATGACGTCGTAGTTGCTGTCGCTTCGCTGTTCGGCGCCCGGAAGCCAAGCGGCCCAATTGCGCAGCGCTGCGAAGTTCAAGCTGCAGTCGAGGTCAGGGGGCGTGCTTGCTGGCTGCGCCAACGCCTGGCAGGGCGTGAGAGCGGCCAAGGCTAGCGTCATCCGCAACCTTGGCCCCATGGCTCAACCGATTTCGTAGGTGTAGTTCTCGATGACCGTATTGGCGAGCAGGTCCTTGCACATCTGCTCGACGATGGCTTTCGCCTTCGCCGGATCGCTCTCGGCGAGATCGACCTCGATGTACTTGCCCTGACGGACGTCGCCGACGCCCGTGATGCCGAGCCCCTTGATGGCGCCTTCGATGGCTTTGCCTTGGGGATCGAGCACGCCGTTCTTCAATGTGATTTTGATGTGGGCTTTCATCGTCGTTCCAAATCGTCATCCCGGCCAAGCACGAAAGAGCCGGGACAGAGCGATGAGCTATAGCACAATTTTGGGGATCTGCGTCCCGGATGGCCTGACGGCCGTCCGGGAGACAGTGAGCTTAGTTCGGCTTGCCGTTGACGGGCGCGACCGGACCGTTGGCCGGGCTGTTCGACGCGACGAGCACGGGGCCCGCACCGCGCGGACGGGGCGTTTCGGTCAAGACGCCGAGGCGGCGCGCGACTTCCTGATAGGCCTCGAGAACGCCGCCCAGATCGCGGCGGAAACGGTCCTTGTCGAGCTTGTCGCCCGACTGGATGTCCCACAGACGGCAGCAGTCCGGGCTGATCTCGTCGGCCAGCACGAGGCGGATCTGCTCGTTGTCGTAGAGACGGCCGAACTCGACCTTGAAGTCGACGAGGCGGATGCCGATGCCGAGGAAGAGGCCGACAAGGAAGTCGTTGATGCGCAGTGCGAGCTGCATCATCTCATCGATCTCTTGCGGGGTTGCCCAGCCGAAGGCGGTGATGTGCTCTTCCGACACCATCGGATCGTTGAGCTCGTCCTTCTTGTAGTAGAACTCGATGATCGAGCGCGGCAGCTGCGAGCCTTCTTCAAGGCCGAGGCGCGATGACAACGAACCTGCTGCAACGTTGCGCACAACGACTTCGAGCGGCACGATCTCGACTTCACGGATCAACTGCTCGCGCATGTTGAGTCGCTTGATGAAATGCGTGGGCACGCCGATCTCGCCGAGCTTTGCAAAAATGTACTCGGAGATGCGATTGTTCAGAACGCCTTTGCCTTCGATCAACGCGTGCTTCTTCGCGTTGAATGCGGTCGCGTCGTCCTTGAAGTGCTGAATAAGAGTGCCCGGCTCAGGACCCTCATAAAGGACCTTCGCCTTGCCCTCATAAATTCGCCGACGCTTGTTCATTCCTGGACCTCTGAGGATCAACAGCTTGCTCTCACTCATTGCGACACAGATCTTTCACGAGTTCGTAGACGGACGCTGACGCCTTGATTCTCCAACGGGTTTTCTTCATGTCGGGGAAGAAGCGGCGCACCTTTTCGCGCTCGGATGTCTTGGCCGGACACTAGCCGATGGAGGGGGGCGACACAATGTAGACCATGAGCCGCAGCACCTCTTATGGTGACCGGATGCCAAGCCGTTGATTTAGCTCATGGCAAACGGTAACCGTGCGGCTAGGTATGCATTTGAGGGGCCTCTGCAATACGCCAAATGCGTGCAATGGCGGTCTATGCAACCATAAGTAACACCATGCCGGCGGGTAGTCCGGGCGAGGAGATGACGCATGACGACCTTCGATAATCGCGAGCGGGGATACGAAAACAAGTTCGCCCATGACGCCGATCTTCGCTTTCGCGCGGAGTCGCGTCGCAACAAGGCGCTCGCCGAATGGGCCGGCGCGAAGCTGGGTCTCACAGGCGAAGCGCTCGACGCGTACGTGAAGGACGTTCGCAAAGCCGACCTCGAAGAGAAGGGCGATGACGACGTGTTCCGCAAAGTGAAGGCTGATCTGGCCGCCAAGGGCCTCACCGTGAGCGACGTCGAGATTCGCACGTTCATGGACGAAGCGCTGGCGAAGGCCGTGAGCGATATCGAGTCGGCAAAGAGCTAAGCCACTTCGATCGGCGTTGGTGACTCCGCTTCGCGGAGCCGGCCGCCAACGCCGAAGTCCAATTCTTGAAGCGGGGCTCATGCGGGCCCCGTTTCTTTTTTGCCGGCGTGACGCGCTCGTCAGCCGAGCTTTTTCAGAAACTGTCCGAACTGCAGCAGCCCTTCCGGCCAAGGGCCGTGGCCGGATTCGATATTGATGTGTCCGCTTTCGCCAGCGTCACTCAACGTGGCGCCCCACTTCTCCGCCAAGTGCTCGGCGCGCGCGTAACTGCAATAGAGATCGTTGTTCGCCACGACGACGTGCGCGGGAAACGGCAGGCGCCGTTCCGGCATCTTCTCGAAGCCACCCGCGCCTTTTGCAGGCGGCCATCGCCTGCCGCCCGTGTCCGGCCAGAAATCGGCGTGATCCAAATCGGCGGGGGCAACGAGAAACGCGCCGATGACGCGATTGCGCTTCAGCTTGTCGGCGGCAAAGACCGTCGCGGCAACGCCGACCGAATGCGCAACGACGACAACCGGCTGCGTGGCGCCGCCCGCGAATTTCGCCATGCGGTCGCCCCAGGCTTCGACCTCAGGGTTATCCCAGTCATGTTGGATGACGCGGCGCGCGGTTTTGAGATTCCGCTCCCAGCGGCTTTGCCAGTGATCGGGACCGGAGTCCTGCCAGCCGGGTACGATGAGAATGTCGACTTCCGATGTTTTCATGCGCCGATCTCATTAACCGACGGCGCGCGCGGATGGAAGAGCGGCACAGCATCAGGAGCGACAAGGACACGAGCCTTAACTGCTTTGTACGGCGCAGTTTCTCGCGGCGGCAAGCCTATGGCAGACGCCGGGCTCAGGGATTTGAACTGGGAACCGCAGGCGAGGCGGAGCGTTGGCGGGTACGCACCATTTGCAGTCTGAGGAGACGTCGCCGATGAAAATCACGAACCTGGAAGACCTGTTCAATCATACACTGGAAGACATTTATTACGCCGAGAACAAGCTCGTGAAGGCTCTGCCGAAAATGGCCAAGGCTTGCGAGTCCCCGCAGCTCGCCAAGCTTTTCACGACCCACGCGGAAGAAACGCAGGAGCAGATCGCCCGTCTCGATGAAGTTTTCGAGGCGCTGGGCCGTAAGCCCAAGGCAACCGAATGCCCGGCCATCAAGGGCATCCTGGAAGAGGGCGAAGAGCTGATGTCGGAGATCAAGGATCCCGAGACGCGCGATGCCGCGATGCTCGCTGCCGGCCAGGCGGCCGAACACTACGAAATCACCCGGTATGGCACGCTCGTCTCATGGGCGAAGCTGCTCGGCCACAAGGACGTCGTAACGATCCTCGAGAAGACCTTGAAGGAAGAGTACGGCGCCGACGACAAGCTGACGAAGCTTGCGGAGACCAAGCTCAACAAGCAAGCGGCTTAATCCACGACTCCGTTACAGTAAGAGACGCCGTTGCACTCAGTGCAGCGGCGTTTTCCTTTGTGGCGCGGGCTTCATTTCTTGGTTTCCGGACAACCGCGCATACTGATTAAAAATGCTGGCAATATCTCAACCGTAAGGAAGGAGCTCGCCTTTAAGTAGCGTAACTTCACTGTTTCTCAGCATGAGGATTACGCATGAGCTTCCTTTCACGTTGTGCTGTGGCGGCCGGTTTCGCGGGCGCGTGTTCGCTTACTCTGCTTCTCTCTCCAGCTTTGGCCGATGTCAGCGCGGTGGTGCAGTCCTGGCGGACGGACGCCGGGTGGCTGACCGAGCTTAGGAAGCATGCCGATGGCGCCCTGGTTTGCACCACGGGCAAGGCCTTCCGTGATCCCAATACGTTCGGCCTTTCAATCGTCCAGAGCGGGCCGACCATGCTGATCACGCTGGTCGATGAAGCGTCGCCGCCGTCAACGGGCGGCCCCATGCGGTTTTCTGCCGGACCGCAGGAGCTGGGCGCGCTGGCCTCGATGACGGAAGGGCCGGCGTTCGCGACGACCGAGCAGGAGAGCGGGAAGACCCGGCGGCTCATTTCCGATTTGCCCGATCAACTCGTGACCATCGCGGTGGCTGACCGCCAGTATCAAGCGGACCTCACGGGCCTCACGATCGCGCGCGAGCAACTGCGGGTTTGCGAGTCCGAAGTGAAAGCGGCCGAGGCGCAGTAAGAGCGCTACCGGACCGGTGGCGCAGGGGGATCGGAGACAAGGTAGAGAACATAGGTAGCGCCATTGGCGCTACCGTTGGGGCGGCTGAGTTCTCCCAGCGGTTCGATCTTGCGGAACTTCTGCTTCAGTAAGGGCATGTCCACCCGTCTTGCCAGTTCGACGTAGAGCGCGGGCTTTGCCAGTAGAGCCGGATCGGGCGGGGCCAAGTATTCGTAGCGAATACGCTCGTCGAGCTGGATGACTTCGCTACGGCCCTTGAGCGCGAAGGCGAGTTGGCCGGTCGTCGCGTAGCTGGAGGTCGCGACCCAGCCGGCGTTCGTTTCGCGGCGCTTGGCCTCGATGGCGTCGGCCAATTGGGGCCAGCCGCGCATCTGCTCCGTGCGATCGACGGAGGCCGTTCCCAAGGGCTGGACGGCTTGTGCGCAGATGGCAGCCGTCATCGCGAAGCCGAGGCCGATGGCGGCCAGGAACACCGTGCGCCGCCATTTCATTGAGACGCCGGTCAGAGCGATGGCGGCGCAGATCGCAAGCGATGGGTAGATGGGCGCCGGCCAGTTGCCCTGTACGCGATCATGCAGCGCGTGAACGGTGAAGTAGATCAGCATCGGCCAAATTGTTGCGGCCAGCAGAACATCGCTACGGCTTTCACCGCGGCCGGCGATGGCCGCGCGCGTGACACTGACGAGACCCATAAAGGCGAGCACGGCGATGATCGGGCTCATCAGCGCGAGAAACACGCCGATGTATTCGGCCATGTAGACGCCCGGCGCGGCGGTGCCGCTGTTGGCGACGCGTCCGAACTGTTTTCCGAACGAGGCCCAGCCGTGCTCGGCGTTCCATATGACGACGGGGCTCGCGAGTGCAGCCGCTATGACGCCGCCGAGCCAAAGCTCGATTGAGCGGAACCATTTGCGGTTCTGCGGCGATGCGACGAGCCAGAGGAGCAGCGTGCCGCCGAGGAAGAGGTTCGTGTACTTCGACAGCAGACCAAGGCCGGCGAAGAGCCCGATCGCCAGCCACCATTTCGGATTTTGGCTGTGGTCGAGTTCGGCGAGCGCCCAGACGACGAGGCCTGCGAACAGCACCGAGGGTAAGTCCGGCGTGACGATGATGCCGCCGACCTGAAGCAGCGGCATCGCCAGCATGATCCAGACCGCGCGGCGCGCGATGTCCGCGCCGTAGAGAAGATATGCCGTCCGCCAGAGGATAAAGGCGCCAAGCGCACCGATGAGGGGGGCGAAGAGGCGCCCGCCGAGCAAGGTGTCTCCGGCGATGGCGCGGCCGGCGGCAATAATCCAGCCGACCATCGGCGGATGATCGAGATAGGAGAGCGCGGGGCTCAGCGACCAGATGCGATAGTAGGCTTCGTCGTCGACGAAGCCTATGGTGCCTGCGAGAGCGATGCGGATGGCGGTCCATGCGGCAATCGCCGCGATCAGGATGGCGTTTGCCGTGCGTGTATCGATGCGCTGTTCGTAGCGTCGTGAACCGGTTGCGGCTTCGTTGATGCGAACGACCGTCATCGGCGCCAAGTGAGAGCAGAACTGACTGCGTAATTGAAGACGGCCGCCATCAGTGCGCCCGCAATGCCGGCGCGCCACCACGTGGCGTCGTGACTGTAGACGAGATCGGCAACTCCAATGTTGGCGACGGCTCCGATGCTGCACACCACATAGAATGTGAGGAGGCCCTTCAAGGCCTCGATGCCGCTCAGGCGGCGATCGCGAAACGTCAGCGCGTTGTTCAAGAAGAAGTTGAAGGTCATGGCGACGACAGATGCGAAGATCTGGGCGGCGTTGAAGGTTGTGCCGCTGATATCCATGGCAGCGCGAAGCGCTACGAGGTGAACGGCGAGGCCCAGCGTTCCAACGAGCGCGAAGAGGACGAACCGCGGCGGCACCAGGTTGCCCGAGACCTTGGCGAGAAGCAGGCCGAGAAAATCTGCGATCACGAGCCCGTCGAGCTTCGATTTGCCGGCACGGCGGGGCCGGAAGACGTAGGGGATCTCCTGGATCCGAATGCCGGACGGGGCGGAGGCCAGAATGTCGAGAAGGAGTTTGAAGCCGCCCGGCGACAGGTTCGGCGCGATGGTGTCGATGAGGCTTCTTCTGATCATGAAGAAGCCGCTCATGGGATCGCTGACGTTGGTGCGCAGAAGCAGGTTGGAGAGCCCGGTCGCAAGCTCGCTCGAGATGCGGCGCGCTGTCGAGAAGCCTTCACGGGCCTCGCCCGATTGGCTGTAGCGCGTGCCGATGACGAGGTCGGCCTTGCCGCCTTCGATATCGCTCAACATGCGCGGCAACAATTTCTCGTCGTGCTGCAGGTCGGCATCGACGACGGCGACGATGTCGGCTCCGGAAGCGAGCATGCCTTCGATCACGGCGCCCGCCAGGCCACGCCGGCCCACGCGGCGCATGGCGCGGACGCGGGGATCGTTGACGCCGATCGCGCGGATGGCGCCCATCGTGCCGTCGGGGCTATCGTCGTCGACGAAGATCACTTCCCAGTGGATGGACGTCAGGGCTCTGTCGAGCGCGGCGATCATCGGAGCGATGTTGCCGGCTTCGCAATATGTCGGAATGACGATGGTGAGGCGGGGCCGGGGACTGGCCGCCTGGGCCAACGATACAGCCGGGCCAATCGTATGCGTAGAGAGCGTTGCTGCGGCAGGTTTGGATGTCACCATGAGCACCACCGGGACAGGAAGTTTGGAGGTCCGGTCTTGGGACCCGTTCCACCTGTACGCGATATCCAATCAAAAAGCAGGTAGATCCCGGCAACAGTCGCTGCCATTACAACGCCCGCAAATATGACGTCGGAGAGAAAATGCGCGCCTTGCGACATGCGCACCAACCCTGAAAACAATCCGCCGAGCACACCCGCCAAAATCAGTCTGCCGCTGATGCCGGTAAAGAGAAAGGCCGCAGCGAAGAAAGCGGCGTAGGCCATCGAGGCTTCGCCGGCGACGAATGAACAGTTCCTGTGGCACTGCTTGGATGGGACGAGCGGTGGCGTGAACGTTTTGGTTCCGCCGAACTCCACGAGATGGACGGGGCGTGCGCGGCCCCAGTTGTCTTTCAAAATGGCGTTGCTGACGACACCGGGGCCGATCGCGAGGCAGGTTGCGAGAAAAAGCCATTTCGGTGCCGCAAGGCCGAGGCTTGGGCGCCGGCGGAGAACGGACATCCCCAGACCGCAAGCGGCGAGCGTGCAGAAGGCTACGAAGAAGATATAGAGCGTCAAACGGACCACGTCGGCGATGGTGCTGGAAGCGCCGTAATAGATTCCGCCGCCCTTGCCGGCGAAGACGCCGTTGCCCTCGTAGAAAAAGGCCGCCGTGCGCATATCGATCTGAGGGAAAAGTTGAAAGACAATGGCTGCAACTGTCCCGACGATCGCCGCGCCCAAAAGGAGCAACGTCGCGGCTCTATCCTTCTCGTGCGCACTAGAGCCAACTCGGGGTCTGTCCGCGATCATGATGTCCGAGGGACTCAAATTTTTTCTCTCCGCCCGAGGGCTCGCTTAAACGGTCGTCTGATGCATGTCACGCTGTCCCGTTCAATCCACACAGCTTAGGCAATTAGGCTGATCACGGATCAATCAATTCTGGACGGCGGTCTTCCAATTTGAGGAAAAGGGGTTGCAGGACGAGATAAAGGGCGCCCGCTGAATGGCGCCCTTTATTCTGCGGCCTACTTTCAACCGAAGGGATGGCCCGCCTCAGCATCAATCCCAGCCCCGGCACATCGCATGCCGAAGGCTATGGCTGGTGAAGATGACGGTGGCGTGTCAGGTTCATTACGGTTGAATGGCGGTGCGCCTCTAGGCTCTAGGCGTTGCCAAACACCCGCTTGAAGATCGTATCGACATGGGCGGTGTGATAGTCGATGTCGAACATCGCCTCGAGGGCTGCGGGCGGCACCTTCGCCGTCACATCCTTGTCCGCCTTAAGCTCGGTCAGGAAGTCCTTGCCCTGTTCCCATGTCTTCATGGCGTTGCGCTGGACGAGCGCATAGGCATCCTCGCGGCTGACGCCGGCCTGGGTCAGCGCCAGCAGCACACGCTGCGAATTGTGCAGACCGCCGAGCTTTTCCATGTTCCGTTTCATCGTCTCAGGATAGACGACGAGCTTCTCGATGACCCCTGCGAGGCGCGCCAAGGCGAAGTCGAGGGTCACAGTCGCATCCGGGCCGATCATGCGCTCGACGCTCGAATGCGAGATGTCGCGCTCGTGCCAGAGGGCGACGTTCTCCATTGCGGGAATGGCGTAGGCGCGGACCATGCGGGCGAGGCCCGTGAGGTTCTCCGACAGCACCGGGTTGCGCTTGTGGGGCATCGCCGAGGAGCCCTTCTGGCCGGGCGAGAAGTACTCTTCGGCTTCTAAGACTTCGGTACGCTGCAGGTGGCGGATCTCGACGGCCAGGCGCTCGATGCTGGAGGCGACGACGCCGAGCGTGGCGAAGTACATGGCGTGACGGTCGCGCGGGATGACCTGGGTGGACACGGGCTCGGGGACGAGGCCCATCTGCTCGGCCACGTACTCCTCGATGCGCGGGTCTACGTTTGCGAAGGTCCCAACCGCTCCGGAGATGGCGCAGGTGGCGACTTCCTTACGGGCGGCGACCATGCGCTCACGGGCGCGGGCGAACTCGGCATAGGCATAGGCGAGCTTGATCCCGAAGGTGGTCGGCTCGGCGTGGATGCCGTGGCTGCGGCCGATGGTGATGGCATTCTTGTATTCGAACGCGCGGGCCTTGAGGGCAGCGAGGAGCCGGTCGAGATCGGCGATCAGAAGGTCGGCCGCGCGGACCAGCTGCACATTGAGGCAGGTATCCAGCACGTCCGAGGAGGTCATGCCCTGATGGACGAAGCGGGCCTCGGGGCCCACGTGCTCGGCGAGGTGCGTCAGGAAGGCGATAACGTCGTGCTTCGTTACCGCCTCGATCTCATCGATGCGGGCGACGTCGAAGGTGGCCGCCGACCCCTTTTCCCAGATCTTTTTTGCCGCAGCCTCCGGAATTATGCCGAGCTGAGCGCATGCGGTTGCGGCATGGGCTTCGATCTCGAACCAGATTCTGAAGCGTGTTTCGGGGTCCCAGATGCGGGCCATTTCGGGTCGTGAGTAGCGGGGTATCATAGAGCCAAATCCTTGATGCAACGCGGGAGGCGTAGCAGACGGGCAACGCTTCAGCAATCGCAAGTGCCACTGTTCCGGGGGCTGCAGCGAAGGGGGTGCTCTGTGCTGCTCTGCAGCAAATACTTAGCAATGATTTGTGATTGCCAAGCCTGAATATCGTCAGTGTATCGCCACGAACGGCTGACCTTATCCAGCCATTACGAGCGAGGCGTTTCTGTATTTCGTTCAGGTAATATTCAGGGCAGTTAAGTCACACTCGTAAAATTCGTCGGTCTACGTCGGAATTGGCGCATTCTATTCGTGTATAGGTGGGCCTACATTGGAAGAACGCGAGATGTAATTGAGTCGGGGAGCACTCCGGAGCGGCGGCATCGAACGCCGGAGGGCTTCACGCAAAAGAACCATAGCGGGAGACTTTAAGAAATGTCGCAACAGATGGGCAGCGGGGAGCTGGCTGAATTGGTCCATCAGATGGAACAGACTGATGACGATCCGCGCCAGTGCTACGCCCTCGTGAAAGAAAGAATTTCAGAATTTCGGGATTCCGGGCGCGATATCCCCGACGTTTTGACGAAGCTTGAAAGACGCCTAATGACGGAATGCATGCTGGCCTCGCAGGGCCGCTGATATCCGCCTCATTGCAGGGTTCAATCACCTGCAATTGCGTTCTCTCATCTGCAACTTTTGAGGTCGCCACGGCCGGCTTGGGAAAGCCAGCGCTCGGCGGCCTTTTGTTTGCTCGCTGACGATCGCGCGAGCGCTCCGGCGTGCCGGCCGGTGTTGCCGGGCGGCTACAAAACGTTATGCGTGCCGTCGCAGAAGGGCTCGTCGTCGGTCGCCTTGCAGCCGCAGAGATTGAATGTGCCGGTATGGTCCGGGACGAACCGCATGGGTTCGAACGACGTGCCGTCATGCGAACCGTCGCAGAAGGGCTGGGTCTTGGATCTGCCGCAGCGGCAATACCAATACTCCTGGCCCTCGTTGAGTTCGACCTGGTAGGGCCCGGTTTGGGCGACTACGGCCTCGTCAGACATCTTCAAACTCCGATCTTGGTCGTGCTGGACTTGGTCGTGGGCTGGGCTTGCGAAGGCCCGGCTGCGGGAGCGTGCCGGACGCCCGCGCCGTCATTTTTCGGATTGGCTATAGGGTTTGGGAAGCTCAAGCAAGTGCTCCATTCTGTCCCGGCGCGGATCCGGCGGATGGAGGGCTTTCCGCTTGCGGAGCCCTAAAAGACGGGCATCGGACTGCACGGTATTTGTTCGCCGGGGCCGGTGGACATTCCCAGGCCGCTGGGTGAAGTTGACGCACGGTCTTGATTCCCTTCGGCTAACAACGTGGGTTGCAGGGGTGGCCGAGCGGGGAAATCCGTCAGCGGCTCAATACGCTCGCTGACGCTACAAGATGAGGGGCCGTCCTATGTCTAAACTCTTCCGCAAGAAGCCGGTTGGCTATGACGACTCCGACTTCGGCATGAAGCGTGTCTTGAGCGCGTTCGACCTGACGTTGCTCGGCATCGGCGCCATCATCGGCACGGGCATTTTCGTTCTGACCGGACACGCGGCTGCCGGCCAGGCTGGGCCCGCGGTCATTCTGTCATTCATCGTGGCAGGCCTCGCGTGCGCCTTCGCTGCGCTCTCCTATGCGGAGCTTGCGGCTTCGGTCGGCGGCTGCGGCAGCGCCTACGGCTACAGCTACGCGGCATTCGGCGAACTCATCGCCTGGATCATCGCCTGGGATCTTATCCTCGAATACGGCGTGTCAGTCGCCGCCGTCGCCAACGGCTGGTCGGGTTATCTCAACGACTTCCTGAGGTCCGTCGGCCTGCCATTACCTGAGGCGCTGACCAAAGGTCCAACGACCTTGGCGTGGAACGCGTACCTCGGCGGGGCGCTGGAATGGTTCGGCTTCGACCCCAACGCAGAGAGCGTGCGCAACGGGGGACTGGGCGGTTACATCAATCTGCCGGCCTTCAGCGTCATCATCGGGCTGATGCTGCTGCTCATCATCGGCGTCAAGGAAACGGCCCGCATGAATGCGATTGCCGTCGCCATCAAGCTTATCGCGGTCGCCGTATTCATTGCGGTCGCCGTGTTCAATGTGAATTCCGACAACTGGTTCCCGTTCCTGCCGTTCGGCTGGTTCGGCCACAACGAGGCGGGCCATCCGATCGGTGTCCTGGCGGGCGCTTCGATCGTCTTCTTCGCGTATGTCGGTTACGACGCCGTCTCGACGGCCGTCGAGGAGGCCCGGAACCCGCAGCGGGACGTTCCCATTGGCATCATCGCCTCGCTTGCCTTCTGCACGACGATCTACGTGATCGTGTCGGCGTTGATGACGGGGCTCATTCCCTATCCGGAGCTGAACGTTTCGTCTCCGGCGTCCGCAGCGCTGCTTCGCGTCGGCCACAACACGGCGGCGGGCCTGGTTTCCGCGGGCGTCGTCGCCGGCCTCATCACCGTGATGCTGGTGCTCTACTATGCGCTGACGCGCGTGATCGTCGGCGTGTCACGCGATGGCTTGCTGCCGTCCTACTACTCGACCGTCAACCGGCGGACGCATACGCCCGTGCGCACGACCGTGATCGTCGGCATCGTCATGGCGATCATGGCGGGGTTCATTCCGCTCGGCATTCTTGCCGAACTCGTCAACATCGGCACGCTCGCCGCTTTCATCCTCGTCTGCGGCGGCGTGATCTCTCTGCGCCTCTCGCATCCGGAACTGCCCCGGCCCTTCAAGGCCCCCGGCGGTATCGTGCTGCCGATGCTTGGCGTGATCTCGTGCGGCGCGCTCATCTTGTTCCTGCCCTACGAGACGCATCTGCGGTTCATCGGCTGGCTGGCGCTCGGGCTCGTGATCTACTTCGCCTATTCGATCCGCCACAGCAGGCTGGCCGTCGCCGGATAGGCCGGGTAGCCCGTTCGTCAAAGACTTCTGGAAACTGGCATAGGGCGAGAGTAGTTTCCCGCCCGACCAGGGCCGCCTGAACGCTGGCGTGCAATCTGTCGGCCCGGATACGAGGACCAACTCAAATGGACAGCGACAGTCGAAGCACCCCTTCGATTTCGCCGGCATTCGTTCAGCGCGCCTGATCGCCGGGCCCGCCGGACGGCTGCGCGGCAGCCGTGAACCGGAAAGGCCCACCATGCTCCGCAGCTATCGCCGCGAAAATTCCTATCTCGTCCTCGCGCAGGAAGGCATTCCGACGGAGACATCCGGGCCGGCCGACGTTCCGGTCTGGATCGATCTCTACAATCCGGCGCCGCAGGACAATCGCTATGTCGAGCAGCTGCTCGGCATCTCGCTGCCGACGCGGGAAGAGATGCAGGAGATCGAGGTTTCTGCCCGGCTCTATCAGGAAGACGGTGCGGAGTTCATGACGCTGACAGCCGCGTCGCGGCTTGAAAGCGACGAGCCGACCAACACGCCGATCACGTTCGTGCTCAAGGGCAACACGCTTGTGACCGTGCGCTACGAAGAGCCTAAGGCGTTCGCCAATTTCGTCGTGCGCGCGCAGCGTTCGAACGCCGTTCCGGTCTTCAACGGCGAGCAGATCATGATGGGATTGATCGAGGCGCTGCTCGATCGCATGGCGGATGCGCTAGAGCGGGTGGGCAACGGCATCGATCAGGTTTCGCGTCAGGTGTTCCGCAAGGGCAAGACCGAGACGCGGAAGGGACGGGCGGAGAAGGTGTCGCCTTCGGGCGATGATTTGCAGGCTGTCATCGAGCGCATCGGCCAGGACGGCGACTTGTTGACGAAGGTGCGCGAAAGCCTCGTCAGCATCAACCGCGTGCTGACGTACCACACGAGCGTCGAGCAGCAGGACAAGAAGGTTACGAAGGAAGCCAAGGCGCGCACCAAGGTTCTCTATCGCGACGTCGTCGCCTTGACCGATCAGGCGACGTTTCTATCGAGCAAGGTAAATTTTCTGCTCGATGCGACGCTCGGGCTCATCAATTTGCAGCAGAACCAGATCATCAAGATCTTCTCGGTTGCCGCCGTCGTGTTTCTGCCGCCGACGCTGGTGGCGTCGATCTACGGGATGAACTTCGCCGATATTCCCGAACTCAAGTGGATGTTCGGCTATCCGTGGGCGCTGGGCTTGATGGTTGTCTCGGCGATCCTGCCGTACCTCTACTTCAAGCGGCGAAGGTGGCTTTAATGTTTGGCATTGGCGACTCGCGTTCCGCGAGCCGGCCGCCAATGCCGGACGTCTGGTCAGTGCGCGGTGCCGGTCATGCCGTCGTTGCTGGCCCAGCGGAGCGTGGAGCCGCTGCGGCTGACGGAGAAGCATTGTTCGCGGCCCGCCTGCCAGGTCTTCCAGCGTTGGCAGAACTTGTTGCCGGCGATGCGCCAAGTGCCGTGATCTTCGGTGATGCCACCGGAGTAGACGGCCATTGCCTTCGACTTGGCAGCCATGGTGCCACCGGGATTGTAGCGAATGGGAAGAGATCCGAACGGCACGGAGATGTGGATCGTCCGCCCGGCGAGGAGAGCGTGGAGCTCAGCGCCCGTGAGTTCGCCCGCTGTAGCGGTTCCGCTTGAAGCGACGACCGATGTCATCGCCGTTGCCATGGCCATCGCCAACGCGGCGCCTACGCCTTTACGCATATTCTCATTCCCCCCGTGGGCATTGCTCTGCTTGCCCGGCGACGCTTCCTTCGTTGAGCCAGCCGCCGGGCGTTGAACTCGATGTCCGACGTCTAGCAAATCGTTGCTCGGGGTGCGCCCGGAGGCTGTGGAAAAAGTAAAGATCGGCGGCCGCGTGTTGCGCGGCGCGCGCGATTTACTCTTGGAGCAGGCGCCGGGCTGCCTTGTCGGGCGTCATCGTGCCGGAGAGGACGGCATCGGCGAGGGGATCCAGTCCTTCCTTGCCGCCGGCCTTGATGCGCGCGGCGACAATGTCGGCGGCAGCGCGGGCGATGAGGTAACGCGCGCGGCGGCGGCGGCGGGCAATTGCGCCTTCGGCGGCGACGCGTTTGCCGATGTCTTCGAGCGCACCGATCAGTTCGGGCACGCCTTCGCCGCTCAGCGCGCTCGTCTTCAGGACCGGCACCTTGTCAGCCGCCATCGCGCGAATCGAGAGCGCGCCGATGAGCTGCTGCATGGTTTGTTCGGCGCCGGGACGGTCAGCCTTATTCACGACGATGACGTCGGCGATTTCGAGAAGGCCTGACTTCATCGCCTGAATGTCATCGCCCAAGCCGGGGGCGGCAATCACGATGCGGATGTCGGCGACCTCGGCGACGTCGATTTCGTTCTGGCCAGTGCCCACGGTTTCGAGCAACACGATGTCGAATCCTGCGCCGTCGAGGGCATCGATGACGCGGACAGCGGCTGGCGAGAGGCCGCCGAGATAACCGCGCGAGGCGAGCGAGCGCACGAACACGCCGTCGTCGTCGAGGGCCGCTGTCATGCGGATGCGATCACCGAGGATGGCGCCACCCGAGATCGGGCTCGAGGGATCGACGGCGACGACGCCAACGGTGCGGCCCTGTTTTCGCAAATGCGCGATGATGGCGTTGACGAGCGTCGATTTCCCGGCACCCGGCGGGCCAGTCAGCCCGATGACGAGCGCGTGACCAAGATGCGGCTGCAGGGCCTGCAACAACGCAGGGGCGGCTGCTGACAGCCGTTCAAGTTCGGTGATGACGGAGGCGATGGCGCGGCGCTCGCCGGATCGCATCCGATCGACATAGCCCGGAATTTCGGCAGCAGGAATGCGGGCGGCGGGAAGCTGCGGGTCTGCGGTCTGTTCGGCCATATGCGCTGATTAGAAGGGAAGGGGATTTTGTGCAACAGCGGGTTGCGCCCGTTGTGGACGGCTTGGAACGAGACGCTGCCTCGGCGCCCCTTGTGTGTAATGCTCGCCTTATAGATGGGGGCCATATTGATGGGGGGCCGATCGTTGCACAATGATGCGCGTCCGAGCGTGCCACGGCAACATTACCGGGCCGATATCGACGGGCTACGGGCCGTCGCCATTTTGGGCGTCCTTGCCTTTCACCTTCAATTAGGCGGTGTCACCGGCGGCTTCGGGGGCGTCGACGTTTTCTTCGTCATCTCGGGTTTTCTGATCGCTGGGATCATCCGGGGCGAGCTCGAGGCGGGAGAGTTCTCTCTTTCCAACTTCTATCTGCGACGCATAAGGAGGATCGTGCCGGCGCTGTTTACGTGCCTCTTGGGCACGACTGTCGCCGCGGCGCTTATTCTCTTCCCGTACGATTTTCTGAAATTCAGCCAAAGCCTGGTTAGAGCCGCGCTGGGGCTATCCAACTTCTATTTCGCACAGCGCTCCAACGATTACTTCAGCAGTGCCGCTGCCGAAAAGCCCCTGCTGCATACTTGGTCGCTCGGCATCGAAGAGCAATTCTATGCGGTGTTTCCGTTGCTGGTGATGCTGCTGTTCCGGTTCAGGCGCCAGATCATCGTTCCGGCGATGGCGGCCGCGGCGGCGGCGTCACTGGCGTATAGCGCGTACGCGGTTTCGCAGTCGCCGGCGCCAGCGTTCTTTTCGACGGGCGGCCGCGTGTGGGAGTTGCTGCTCGGTACGATGCTCGCGTTCGGTATCCTGCCGCAGGTCCGCAATCAGATGGTGCGCGAGGCGGAAGCCCTACTCGGCGCGGCGATGATCGGCGCTTGTTACTTCGGCTACAGCGAAGGGACGCCGTTTCCCGGTTTCGCGGCTCTGCCACTCTGCGCGGGGGCCCTCCTCATCATTCACGCGGGAATTGGCACTGAGGACGGCGGCGGGCTGCCCCGGACGATGGTCGCGCGGCTGCTCGCGGCGCCGCCCGCAGTTGCCCTGGGTAAGATCTCCTTCTCCGTCTATCTCTGGCATTGGCCGCTGCTGGCGCTGGCGCGCTATCGCTTTCCGGAGACGTTCGGGGCTGAACTCGAGTCGCAAGCGGGCTTGCTGTTGCTGGCACTCAGCCTCGCGCTCGGCATCCTCTCGTGGCGGCTCATCGAAACGCCGTTCCGCAGAGCGCCGGCCGTGCAAACGCCTTGGAAGGTCTTTGCGAGCGCCTTCGCGATGTTGGCCTTGCTGTTGGGCGGCGCGCGAGTCGTCGCCGGAAAACCGGAGAGCCTGCAGGGCTGGTCCCCCGAGATCGTCAAACTCGATGCAGCGAACGGACGCAATCTAAAGCCCACCTCGGCGTATGGCGTCGCGCCGGCCAGGGAAGAAGGTTGGCCCGGCGACACAACCATCATGGGAAGCGGCAAGGGGGAGATTGATACTCTCCTTTGGGGAGATAGCCACGCGCTCGCCATCCTTCCGGGCCTTCACGACTATGTCGTGAAGTCAGGAAAGCGCATGATCGTCGCTGCGCGGCCAGGATGTCAGCCGTTGATCGACATCGATTTCTCAGGAAATCGTTTTGCGGACGTGTGCCGTGGCCTCAACGATCGAACGCTCGCTGCGCTCATCGACAGCAAGATCAAGCGCGTTATTCTGGCCGGGCGCTGGATGGCCTCTGCCGGCGCGGCTCAAGATAAGCGCCGGAAAGCCCAGAGCGCACGGAAACCGAAAAGGAAAGAATTTGAGCCGGCGCTAGAGGACACCGTCGATCGGATCGTGGCGCTCGGGAAGGAGGTCGTAATCATCGGTCCTGTGCCTGAGTATCCATTCAACGTCATCGCAGTCGCCGAACGTCATGCTGCCTGGGGCATCCCGCTGCCCGAAGAAGTGACGCTCGAAAACTTCGTGGAGCGCGGACAGCGCGTGCTGACGCTGCTGTCGCGGTTGGATCAAAAGGACGGGACCGACATCGTCTATCCGCATCTGCGGCTGTGCGGGGACGGCACGTGTCACTACCTCAAGGACGGGGTGCCTTTGTACGTCGATGATGACCATTTGAGCGCGGCCGGCGCGGGCGAGCTTCGCGACATGTATGCCGAGGTCTTCACGCGGAAGCCCGAGCTGACGACCGCGTCGCAGTAGCAGGCCTTTCGCCCAGGCTAGAACCGCTCCAGCACGTTCTCTTCCGTGGCGGGTTCCGCCGGGGTGGCGGCGGCGAGGATCGCTGCGACGGCGGCTTCGCCGCTGTCGACGACGGTGAAGCGCACGTCGAGGCCTTCGCGGATGAAGGTCTCCTGCCGCATGTGCTCGAGAAGCGCTAAGAACTGGTTCCAGAAGCCGTCGATGTTGACGATGACGATGGGCTTTGCATGGCGGCCGAGCTGTGACCACGTCAGCTGCTCGACGAGTTCTTCCAGCGTGCCGACGCCGCCGGGAAGGGCGACGAACGCATCGGCGCGGTCGAACATCAGCTGCTTGCGGGTGTGCATGTTCTCGACGACGATCAGTTCATCGACGTCTTTGAGCATGCGTTCGCGGTTGACGAGAAATTCGGGAATGATGCCCGTCACCTTGCCGCCGGCGCCGAGCGTCGAACGCGCGACTTCGCCCATGAGGCCGAGGCTGCCGCCGCCGTAGATCAAGCGGAGGCCGTTATCGGCGAGTGCTTTGCCAAGCTTACGGGCGGCGATGGCGTAGGCGGGGTTACGGCCCTTACCGGAGCCGCAGTAAACGCAAACGCCTTCAATTTTTGCGGGGATTTTAGATGGGGCATCGTCTGCCGGACCGGTGCCCGGCAATTTGCTCATTTCGTTCATTCTGGGTCCATTCTCAACTGTGGTCTTCTGTATCTAGGCGCTCCCCCCGAACGCGCCAGAGGATGCATGGGACGCATGCTGCTTTTGTGGACGCGATACGACGTTCAGATCATAATTTCGCGCGACCGGGCCCCTTGGGGTGGCGGCGGGCCTATACGTGTGCTTAGCTCATCGTAGGGCTTGGGGGCGACGTTATGATAACGGGCGAAGCCACGGTTTTAACTAAGAAAATCGCGATCGCCAGGGCGCGGGCGGGCGCCATTTCAGCGCTGTTCGCCATGGCCGTGTTTTCGCCGCTGCCACTCCATGCTGCGAGCGACACCGGCGCGGGGCGGCCGCCGGGGACAACGGTTATGGCCGGGCGGAGCTTTCCGGCCGTCATTGCCGCGGATAACGAGGATACGCTGGAAGCCGTGGGCGCGGCGTTTCGCGTTGCCGCTGAAGAGCAGCGCCGGCCGTTCGTGAAAGAGCCGGAGAAGCCCGGGACCGCGGTCGACTTATGGTCACGGCGAGAGCTTGGGATTGCCGAGCGCATTCAGGATTGGCTGGCGCGGGCCAATCGCGAATTCCAGACGACGATCATTCGCCGGTTATCGACGCCCGCTGTCAACGGCGATGCGATCGCTCGCCAGATCGAACAGATGCGGAAGGACGAGGCGGAAGCGGCGGCGCGTGGCGCACAGGAGGCGCTGGATTCGGTTGCGGCCCAGCGTGCGGCTGAGGCCGAGGCGCAGCATCAGCGGGGGTTGGCGGACGCGGCGGCGAAAGCTGCCGAAGAGGCGAAGGCGCGCGAGGCCGAACGCGAGCGGCTGGAGGCCGCGCGGGCCGCGGAAGAGCAGCGAAAGGCGGACGAGGCCAAGCGTCTGGCGGAGGAGGAGCGGCAGCGCCAGGAGCAGCTCCGTCTCGCTGAGGAAGAGAAAGCGAAGCAGAGAGCCGCTGAGGAAGCCGCTGCCAGAGAGGCTGCTTTAGCTCGCGAGCGGGAGATCGCCGCGCAACGGGAGGCCGAAGCGGAGGCTGCCCGGAAAGCTGAGGAGGCGAGGAAAGCCGAAGCTGAGCGGCAGGCTTGGCGGGAAGCCGAGACGGCTCGGATCGCGGAAGAGGCGAAGCGCAAGGCTGCGGAGGAAGAAGCTAAGCGCGTTGCGGAGGAAGAAGCCAAGCGCGTTGCGGAGGCGGAAGCGGCCAAGGCTGCAGCCGAGCGCGAAGCGGCCGAACGTGAGGCCGCTCAACGCGAGGCCGAGGCGAAGGCAAGAGAGGCAGCCTTGAAGGAAGCCGCAGAAAAGGAACGTCTCGCGCGGGAAGCGGCTGACCGGGAAGAGGCGGGCAAGCGAGAGGAAGCGGCGAAGCGGGAAGCGGAAGCCAGGGAAGCGGCGGCTGCTGCGGAGAAGGCGCGGGCCGCGGAGGCCACCCAGCTGAGCGCAGCGGCTGAGCCGGCTGCACCTCCGGCTGCGGCGGAGAAGAGGATTGCAGCGACGGCCGCTGAAAAGACTTCGCCGCCCGACGCGGGTGCTCGCAAGCGGCGTCACGCAAGCGCGCGCGGGCATCGGGCATCCAACCGGCGCGCCGTTCTCAAGAGCCGGCATGTCCGGGGGCCAGCGGTGCAGCGCTGGGTGCGGCGGGCGCGGCATGGACGATGCGCGGCAGCGGGGAGAAAAGTTTTCGTGCCGGGCCGCTATACGGTCGCACGGGGCGACAACCTGTGGCTCATCGCGCTCCGGCACTACCGGACGGGCTGGTACTTCCGCCGGATTTATCTGGCCAACCGGCAGCTTATACGCGATCCCGACCTGATCTATCCGTGCGAACGGCTATATCTGCCGCGCCGCTGAGGTCTGCTGCTGAGGCCCGGGCGGCGATGTGGTGCGCCGGGCGGGCGATGGACTTTCCGGGCGCGGGACCTTATTTGAAGCCGCATGCAAAACGCCCCCGTCACCAGGAGCGCTGCGGTCCGCAATGGGCTGCTGGCGCGCTTCACTCCATCCGCTGAATCCCGCCGCGTCCTGAGGGCGCTTTGGCCATACGTGTGGCCGCAGGACCGGCCCGATCTGAAGCGGACGGTCATCTGGTCGTTCGTCATCATCGTGATCGCCAAGGGCGTGACGGTGACCGTGCCGTTCACGCTCAAGTGGGCGACGGATGCGCTGGTGGCGGCAACGGGCGGACATGTGGCGGGCAACCAGACGCTGCCGTGGCTCATCGGAGCGCCGGTGGCGGCGACCCTTCTCTACGGCCTTGCGCGCATCGCGATGTCTCTGCTCGTGCAGATCCGCGAGGGCATGTTCGCGCGCGTCGCGATGCATGCGGTGCGGAAGCTCGCGCTCTCGACGTTCGAACACATGCACCGGCTGTCGTTGCGGTTCCATCTCGAACGCAAGACGGGCGGGCTGACGCGCGTTCTCGAACGCGGGCGGACGGGGATTGAAAACATCAGCCGCATGGCGCTGATGACGCTCATTCCGACGATCGTCGAATTTCTGATGATCATTGCGGTGTGCGCGTACGAGTTCGACTGGCGCTACATCGTGACCATCGTGCTGATGATCGCGGCCTACCTTTGGTTCACGGTGAAGGCGACGAACTGGCGGCTTTCGATCCGCCGGGCCATGAACGAGAGCGATACCGACGCCAACACGAAGGCGATCGACAGCCTGCTCAATTACGAGACGGTGAAATATTTCGGCGCGGAAGGCCGGGAGGCTGCGCGCTATGACCGCTCGATGGCAGCTTACGAGAAGGCGAGCATCAAGACCTATACATCGCTCGCAGTATTGAACTCAGGGCAAGCGGTCATCTTCACGATTGCGCTGACGATCTGTCTCGTGATGTCGGCAGCCGACATCGTCGCGGGCCAGGGGACGGTCGGCCATTTCGCGATGGTCAACCTGCTCATGCTGCAGCTCTTCATGCCGCTCAATTTCATGGGCATGGTCTACCGCGAGATCAAACAGGGCCTGACGGACATCGAGCGCATGATGGAAGTGCTCGAGCAGAATCCGGAAGTGGCGGATAGGCCGGGCGCCAAGGAGCTGAAAGTCGCTGGCGGGGCGGTGCGCTTCGACCATGTGGGCTTTGCCTACGACGAAGAGCGGCGCATTCTGAAGGACGTGTCGTTCGAAGTGCCGGCCGGCAAGATGCTGGCGATCGTCGGCCCGTCGGGTGCGGGCAAGTCGACGATCGGGCGGCTGCTGTTGCGCTTCTACGACGTGACGAGCGGAAAGATCACGATCGACGGGCAGGATATTCGCGATGTGACGCAGCATTCGTTGCGTCAGGCGATCGGCGTCGTGCCGCAAGATACGGTGCTCTTCAACGACACGATTTTCTACAACATCAAGTACGGCCGCGCGGATGCGACGGACGAGGAAGTCTATCATGCGGCGAAGCTGGCGCAGATCGACGACTTCGTGCGGGCGCTGCCCGATGGCTACAACACGATGGTCGGCGAGCGGGGCCTGAAGCTTTCGGGCGGCGAGAAGCAGCGCGTTGCGATCGCACGGACGATTTTGAAGTCGCCGCCGATCCTGCTTCTCGACGAGGCGACGAGCGCGCTCGACAGCCATACGGAAAAGGAAATCCAGGACGCGCTCGACCGTGTCTCCAAGGACCGCACGACGGTCGTCATCGCGCACCGTCTGTCGACGATCATTCATGCCGACAGCATTCTGGTGCTCGAGGCTGGGCGCGTGGCGGAGCAGGGCACGCACGGCGAACTCATCGCCAAGAACGGGCTTTACGCGAGCCTGTGGGCGCGGCAGCGGCAGGCGGAAAAGGCGCGCGAGGAATTGGCGCACGCGCTGGAAGAGGCCGGAGAGCCGGCGTGATGCGCGCGCCGGTTCAGCTTGGCTAGTCTTCCACGATTTTCCAGTTGGCGGGGTTTGGGAGTTTCTTGCGCTTCGTCTCGGCCTCTGCGCGCGTCGTGAAGCGGATCGCCAGCGCTCGGGGCACGAATACGTCGCCGTTGCCGAGATAGGCGTGCTGCCCGGTGGAGCGGAAGACGTCGGGCCGTTGTTCTTCGAGCAGATAGGTCATTGGCCGAGACCTCGCGTTTCGCCCGCGCCCTGAGTTCACGCGCAAGAATGAGGGCAATTTCCGCCAAAAGGCCAGCCCCGGATATGCCGGGCGGCCCGAACCGGCCTCGATCTGCCATTCAGTGCTCGAGCCCGCTCGCGCAGCTGGACCTGGGAGAAAACTTATCCCCGCTCACTGGGCCGGTGGTAGATTACGGCTCATGCCCAGTATTTTCGGGTTTTGCGAAAGGATCGAGGCATTTGGAAGTGAAGGATTTGGCGGCGGCGTTGAAGCGGGTTTTAGCTGCGATCTGGCGTGGCTCGGTGATTGCGCTCTGGGCGGCGCGTGAAATCGTGCTGACGGCCTGGGCGATGATCCGCGGACCGCTGATCGCGGCGCTTCAGGTCGTCACAGCACTGATCATCCTCTTCGAGGAATGGGGATGGCGGCCGCTTTCCGATCTCATTGCGCGGCTCGCGAAGTTCGCGCCCATTGCGGCGGCGGAGCGGCTGATTGCCCGGCTGCCGCCTTACGCTGCGCTTGCGGCGCTGGCGTTGCCGACGACGCTGCTCGTGCCCTTGAAGTTCGTCGCGGTCTGGCTGCTCGCCAACGGGCATTTTCTATCGGCGACGCTCCTGTTCATCGGCGCGAAGATTGCCTCCACCGCGGTGATTGCGCGGCTCTTCATTCTGACGAAGCCCTCGCTGATGCAGATCGGCTGGTTCGCGAGCGCCTACAACTGGCTGATGCCGTGGAAGGACGCGCTGTTCGCGCAGATCCGCGCATCGTGGGTCTGGCGCTATGGCCGCGTTGTGAAGGCGCGCACGAAGCAGGCTGTCGCGAAGCTCTGGGCGCAAACGCGGCCGCAGATTGCGGCCTTCTGGCTGCGCTTGACGGGGCGGGAGCTGCGATGGGGGAAGGCGCTACCGAAACGGGCAGGTTCCTTCGAGGGCGAATCGCTGCGCATCATGCCGGCGGCTGCGCGGCCGCGGCGTGAGGATGGATCGGGCAGCTGATTGACCAGCGCGAAGATTAGAATGAGAATAAGAAGCAATTGCATTGCAAATCAGACACATAGTATGCATGCTATGCCGTGATGCTCGACCGAACGCTGCTCAGATGTTGACTGCGAAGGTCAAGTATCATTTCATCTGTATGCAGATCTAGTGATCCGCCGCCGGGCTAGGGGCTGCTGGGATTTTCTCCTGGCATGCTTGGCGGTTTCTAGAGGGGACTTTGCAATGAAGTGGGGTTATGCGGCAGGCATGGCGCCAGCGCTGGTGCTGGCATTCCTGGCTGCTGCAGTGGGGGCTCGAGCCGAAGAGAAGGACGAGAACAAGGGGCTTCCCGAAGTCTCGATCGCGCGGGAGCTGCCTTATGATGCCGCGCGCGCCTCGCTGGCTGCGGCCGGCATCACTTACGGCGTCAACTACACGGGCGAATATTTCAACGTTTTCTCGGGCGGGCTGTCGCGCGGCTCGACTTACGACGGTGTCATCGAAGGCGTCGTCGATATCGACCTCGAGAAGGTGCTCGGCTGGAAGGGAGCGGTCATTCACGCCAACGCCTTTTATATTCACGGCATCGGCCCCACCACGAAGACGGGCAGCATTTTCGCGGTAAGCAACCTTGAAGGCCTGGAAGCGCTGCGGCTTGACGAGTTGTGGCTCGAGCAGTCGCTGTTCAACGACAAGCTGAAGGTGAAGGTTGGTTCGATTGCCGCCGATACCGAGTTCTTCATCAGCGATACGGCGGCCGTATTCATCAACGGGACATTCGGGTGGCCGGGCATCACAGCGTCCGACATGCTCGCAGGGGGGCCGGGATATCCGCTGGCCTCGATGGGCGTGCGGGTGGAATATGCGCCGACCGACAAGCTGACGCTGCTTGCCGCTGTCTTCAACGGCAGTCCGGCAGATCCCTTTTCTGACGACCCGCAGAAGGCCAACCGGCACGGCGTCGATTTTCGTTTCGGCGATGGCGAACTCGTCATGGCCGAGGCGCAATACAAGTATGAACTCGGCAAGCTCGCCGGCACGGTCAAGCTCGGCGGCTGGACGCAGCTCGATGCTCCCGACGGCACTTACGTGAATTTCGCCACGGGCCGGCCCGTCAACTCCGACTACGGGATCTACGGCATCATCGATCAGCAGGTCTGGAAGCAGGGCGACAACCAGAGCATCAACGTCTTCGGCCGCTTCTCGGGGAGCCCGGGAGATCGAAGCCCGATGGACTTCTACTTCGACACGGGCATTCTCTTCGCGGGGCTGGTGCCCGGCCGCAAGAAGGACTCGTTTGGCGCCGCGTTCGGGTTCGGGCAGATTTCGTCCGATCTCACGGCGACGGATCCGGGGGAGATTGGAACGCACGAGTCGGTGCTGGAGGTCCTTTACTCCGCCGAGTTGAAGCCCGGCATGACCCTCATTCCCGATTTCCAGTATTTCTGGGATCCTGGCGCGACGCCGGAAGTGAACCATGCCGCCGTTGCTGGCGCGCGGTTGCGGATCAACTACTGAGCGAGTGGCGCGCACGGAGCCTGCTGAAGGTGTCATCCTCGGGCTTGGCCTGAGGATCCATTAAGCAGCATCGGCGGTGCTCGCTGAACGATGGATCCTCGGCATAAAGCCGAGGATGACAGTTGTTGAGGCTCGCCGGGGTGCAACCTAACACCGGCGTTCGGGCAAAGCGGGGAACCACAACAAGCGGATAGGCTGGCGGGTTAGCCGCACGAGCGAAGAACCGTCCGGCTTGTGTCTCCGGGCGCTGCGGGGCTAGGAGGCTCTTCCATGAGCAGCGTTGAAAGAGATCTGCGGCCGGTTCTGATCGCCGGGCCGACGGCGAGCGGCAAGTCCGCGCTTGCGATGGCGATTGCCGAGCGGACGGGCGGGGCGATCATCAATGCTGACAGCATGCAGGTTTATCGCGAGCTGCGCACTCTGACGGCGCGGCCTTCGCCCGAGGAAGAGGCGCGCGTGCCGCATGCGCTCTATGGGATGGTGCCGGCGTCTGAGGCTTATTCGGCCGGGCGTTTCGTGCGCGATGCGGCGGTGGCAATCGCGGCGGCGCGTGCAGAGGGGCGGCGATCCATCATCGTTGGCGGCACGGGGCTCTATTTCAAGGCGCTGCTCGAAGGCCTGTCGCCGATACCGGAGATCGATCCCGACGTGCGCGCCTACTGGCGGGCCGAGGGGGAGCGGCTGGGAGCAGCCGCGCTGCATGACGAGCTAGCGAAGCGCGATCCGGTGATGGCGGCGCGGCTCAGCCCGAGCGACCTGCAGCGGGTCACGCGGGCGCTGGAGGTCATCCAATCGACGGGGCAGTCGCTTTCATACTGGCAATCGTTGCGCGGTGAGCCGGTGATCGCGGAAGGCGAGACGGTCCGGCTTGTGGTGGCGAGTGAGCGCGCGGAGATGCATGCCCGGGCCGATGCGCGCGTCGACCGCATGATGCGGGAGGGCGCAATCGAGGAGGTGCGGGCTCTGTCGGAGCTGCAACTCGATCCCGAGCTGCCGGCGATGCGGGCCATCGGTGTGAGACCGCTTCTCCGGTTTCTAGGGGGCGAGGGGGGCCTCGAGGACGCCGTCGAGGGAACGAAGGCCGAGACCCGCCAGTACATCAAACGGCAGGAAACTTGGCTCCGGCGACATATGATTTCGTGGAAGCCTGTCACTACGAAAGAAACGGAAAGTTCTATGCGAGATATTTTCGCATTTATTGACCGTTAGCGTTGACCGATTAGGCTCGCGCCCTTACTTTCCGCCCACATTTGAAAACCCGCCGGCACTTGCCCGGGCGAAGGAGTTTATTCATGGCACGCACGATGACCGGCGCCGAGATCGTATTGCAGGCGCTGGCGGACCAGGGCGTCGAGCTCGTGTTCGGATATCCGGGCGGGGCGGTCCTGCCGATCTACGACGAGCTCTTCAAGCAGGAGAAGATCCGCCACATCCTCGTTCGCCAGGAAGGCGGCGCGCTGCATTCGGCCGAAGGCTATGCGCGATCGACTGGCAAGGTCGGCGTCTGTCTCGTGACGTCGGGGCCGGGTGCGACGAACGCCGTGACGGGTCTTGCCGACGCTCTGATGGATTCCATTCCGCTCGTGTGCATCACCGGCCAGGTGGCGACACATCTCATCGGCAACGACGCGTTCCAGGAATGCGATACGGTCGGCATCACGCGGCCGTGCACAAAGCACAACACGCTCGTCAAAAGCGTGAACGATCTCGCGCGCATTCTGCATGAGGCATTCTACATTGCGCGCACGGGCCGTCCCGGTCCGGTCGTGGTCGATATTCCGAAGGATGTGCAGTTCGCGCTCGGCAATTACGTCGGGCCGTCGAACATCCAGCACAAGACGTACCGGCCGAAGCTGAAACCCGACCAAACGGGCGTGCGCGAAGCGATCGATCTCATCGCCAGCGCCAAACGGCCGGTGTTCTATACGGGCGGCGGCGTCATCAACTCGGGTCCGAAGGCGAGCCAGCTGTTGCGCGAGTTCGTGCGGCTGACGGGCTATCCGATCACGTCGACGCTGATGGGGCTTGGCGCTTATCCCGCGTCCGACAAGCAGTGGCTCGGCATGCTCGGCATGCACGGCACGTATGAAGCCAATCACGCGATGCACGATTGCGATGTGATGATCAACATCGGCGCCCGTTTCGACGACCGTATCACGGGCCGCGTCGATGCGTTTTCGCCGAACTCGAAGAAGATCCACGTCGATATCGATCCGTCGTCGATCAACAAGAACATTGTCGTGGACGTGCCGATCATCGGCGACTGCGCTTATGTTCTGGAAGACATGCTGCGTATCTGGAAGGCCAAGGCGCCGGCAATAGACAAGCCGGCGATCAAAGCCTGGTGGAAGCAGATCGACGGCTGGCGGGCAAAGAAGTCGCTTGCCTACAAGAACTCCAAAGACATCATCATGCCGCAGTACGCGTGTCAGCGTCTGCAGGAGCTGACGAAGAATCGCGATACATTCTTCACGACCGAGGTCGGTCAGCATCAGATGTGGGCGGCGCAGTTCCTCCAGTTCGAGGAGCCGAACCACTGGCTGACGTCCGGAGGACTGGGCACGATGGGATATGGTCTGCCTGCCGCTATCGGCGTGCAGCTTGCGCATCCAAGGTCGCTCGTCATCGACGTTGCGGGCGACGCGTCGATCCTGATGAACATCCAGGAGTGCTCAACGGCGGTTCAATACCGGCTGCCGGTGAAGGTCTTCATCATGAACAACGAGTACATGGGCATGGTGCGGCAGTGGCAGCAGCTTCTGCACGGCAACCGGTTGTCTGAGAGCTATACCGAGGCGCTTCCCGATTTCGTGAAGCTTGCCGAGGCCTATGGCTGGAAAGGCATGCGTTGCGAGCATCCGGCCGATCTCGACGATGCCATCAAAGAGATGATCAATACGGATGGCCCGGTGATGATGGATTGCCGTGTCGCGAAGCTTGCAAACTGCTTCCCGATGATCCCGTCGGGCAAGGCTCATAACGAGATGCTGCTCGGCGACATTACCGACGAAGAAGTCGAGCGCGCGATCGGCGATGAAGGGAAGGTACTGGTTTGAGAAGCGGGGGCTCAGGCTTAGGCAGCGGCCTCGCAGCAGCTGCCATGTTCATGGTGGCGCTCGTGGCCTTGCCGCAGGCGTCGTTTGCCAAGGATGACTGGGGCCGCGCCGCCAACATCAAGGACGCGGCGACGCGCCTTGCGGACTTGCATCGCCGCCAAGGTTCGCAGGGCGTGCTGAAGTTCCTCGATGCCTGCTACCGCACGCAGACGCTCGCCAGCAAATACTCGGCGGGTTTGGAGTCGTGCATGGCGCAGGACTACATGCACAGCCAGGTGCTGGCGCAGATCTACGCGCGCATTCCGCAGGCGGAGCGCGTGCGGATGGGGACGCCCGCACCGGAAGACATCGCGCGCGCAATGGGCCAG
The DNA here is from genome assembly GCF_035687085.1 of Hyphomicrobium sp. GTDB lineage: Bacteria > Pseudomonadota > Alphaproteobacteria > Rhizobiales > Hyphomicrobiaceae > Hyphomicrobium_B. The sequence goes on from NZ_DASRYS010000020.1 coordinate 59,101, forward strand.
CGGTTCGTCGCCACCTTCCGGCAGTACAAGATCTCGACCAAGGAAGCCGAGAAGTTTAAGAAGCTGGTCGATGTGAACGGCATGCCGATCTTCCTCAAGTCGGTCTTTCCGCCCCGGAAGCCGGGTGAGCCGGACAGCGAAGGCGACGCCGGCGCGGCGAGCAAGAACTAGCCAACGATGCTGAAGCTCGTCATTGCCAACAAGCTCTACTCGTCGTGGTCGCTGAGGCCATGGATGGTGCTGTCCGCATTCAACGTGCCGTTCGAGGAGATCCTCATTCCGCTGAGGACGCCCGAGAGCCGCGGCATGGTGCTGGAGTATTCGCCCTCCGGCAAAGTCCCGGCGCTAATCGACGGTGACGTCACGGTCTGGGAAAGCCTCGCCGTCATCGAATATCTGGCGGAGAAGTTTCCCGAGCTTGCGATCTGGCCGCGCGATGCGAAGGCGCGGGCGCATGCCCGGTCGATTTCGAATGAGATGCACGCTGGGTTCCAGGCGATCCGGCAGGGATGCCCGATGCACTTGGGCGCGCGCTTTGCTACGCCGCCGTTAACCGAACCGATGCGGGCCAACATCGACCGGATCGAAGACATCTGGTCGGAGGCGCGCAATCGCTTTGCGGGCGGGCAGAGCTTTCTTTACGGTGCGTTTTCGGCGGCGGATGCGATGTATGCGCCGGTCGTCACGCGGTTCGACACGTACCAAATTCCCGTGCGCGAGGCGACGAGAGCCTATATGGATGCGGTACTCGCGCATCCCGCTTTCAAGGCGTGGCGGGAGGCGGCGCTCGTCGAGGCGTGGCGGATTCCCGATTACTCGGAAGGCCACACCCTCGTCGAAAGCTTCTGCTGATCCACGTTTCTTCTCACTGATCTCCCGTTTCATCTGACCTCAAGAGACCGCCGATGTACGACCAAACCAAGCAAATGCCGCCGCCGAGCGTTCTCAGATCGCAGGAGATCGTATCGCGCACGCTGTCGGTCGTCGTCGATAACGAGCCGGGCGTGCTCGCGCGCGTCATCGGCCTCTTCGCGGGACGCGGCTACAACATCGACTCGCTGACGGTTACGGAAGTCGAGCACGAGAAGCGGCTGTCGCGTATTACCGTCATCACGAGCGGGACGCCTGCCGTGCTGCAGCAGATCAAGCATCAGCTGGAACGGCTCGTTCCGGTGCATCGCGTGCGCGATCTGACGGAAGAGGGCGGCGCGATCGAGCGCGAGCTGGCGCTGGTGAAGGTCGCGGGCAAGGGCGAGAAGCGCATCGAAGCGTTGCGGATCGCCGAGATCTTCCGGTCCAAGGTCGTCGACACGTCGATTGAACATTTCGTGTTCGAGGTGACGGGCAAGCCCTCGAAGATCGAGACGTTCATTCAGCTGATGTCGGAGTTGGGCCTCGTCGAAGTTTCGCGCACGGGCATTGCAGCCATCGGGCGGGGCTCCGCCGGCTGACCGGCCAAGTCCATCACACCTAGAAGTTCGGCAAGAGGGGCATCGCGGCCGGCGGTGTTGCCGGTGACATGTCACTTCATCTGTTTCTGTCGCTGCTGGGGTTCGCCTTCGTCTCGTCGATGACGCCCGGGCCCAACAACACGATGCTGCTGGCGTCGGGGGTCAACTTCGGCTTCAGCCGGACGTGGCCGCACATGATGGGCGTGACGGTCGGGTTCACGATCATGATTGTGGCGGTGGCGCTGGGCGTCGGACGTGTGTTCACCGCGTTTCCGGCGCTCTTTGCGGTGCTCCGGATTGCCAGCATTGGCTATCTGTTGTGGCTCGCTTGGCGGATTGCGACCGCGGGCACGAGCGATCCCATGCTCAAAGACAAGGCCCGGCCGATGACCTTCTTCGAGGCTGCGCTCTTCCAGTGGGTCAACCCGAAGGGTTGGATGGTGGCGTTGAGCGTTGCCGCAAACTACGTCTCGCCAGAGAACCTCTGGTCGAACATCGCCGTGCTTTCAGCCGTGTTCACGACCGTGTCGCTGATCTCGACATCGACCTGGGCGTTCTTCGGGACTTCGCTGCGGCCGTTGCTGGCCGACGAGCGAAAGGTCCGCATTTTCAACGTGGCGATGGCCGTTGCACTCGTTGCGTCGCTGTGGCCGATCGTCCTCGAAATGATTTGAGAATTTGACGCCGGGCGTCAGCTCTTCTTGGACACCCGTGCGTTCTGGTGCGCCAGCGTCGCGGCCGATTCCGAAAAATTAGAACCGTCATCGTTCAGACCAAACTTTTGTTTGTCGAGCCCTTTGAATGCGAGTGAACCGTCGGACGTCGCATAGAGCGGAATTGCGCTCGGCGGCTTGCCGAAGACTACGAGGAATGCCTGGACGTTGGGCTGGTATTTGCCGTCAACGCCCCTGGCGCAGCGGTCCGGGCCCTCGGCAGCCGCGCAGGCACTCAGCGATTTATAGGACGGCGCGCGGTTCTGATGCAGTGCAACCGCAGCGTCGATCACCTGTCCACATTGGTCGATCGACAGCTTCCCGGTACTCGCGCAATCGCCCGACGAGATGAAAATGCCCGTTTCGGCTTTCGGCGCTTTCGCAGTCGTGCCGTTGCCGCAACCGGCAAGGGCGGCGGCCAAAAACAACACTCCAGATAGCGAAAGCGTTCGCATGTTATGGTCCAAAACCGGGCGTAGGCAGCCGGGAATATGCGTGTTCGGAGTTAGAGGTCAGTTAATGGTTGCAAGGGCGGCCCAGAGCCGTGCGGAGAAAAAACGGATCTAGGGCAGTCGGTAGCAGCCCGGCGTGTTGAATCCTCGTACCGATCTCTGTAGGTTCCGCCCAGATTTCAGGGCCCGGTTCCGAGCCCGGTTTCTTTCAACCCAGCCCGACCGTCGATTTCGACCGGGGAACCCGAGAGGCCGCCCATGCGCGTCTATTACGATCGTGATGCCGACATCAATCTCATCAAATCAAAGAAGGTCGCGGTCGTCGGCTACGGCAGCCAGGGCCACGCCCATGCGCTCAACCTGAAGGACTCGGGCGTCAAGGACATCGCCATCGGTCTTCGCAAGGGTTCGGCTTCGGCGCAGAAGGCCGAGCAGGCCGGTCTCAAGGTCATGGAAGTGGCCGAGGCTGCAAAGTGGGCCGACGTCATCATGATGCTGACGCCCGACGAGCTGCAGGCTGACATCTACAAAGAGCACCTCGAGCCGAACATGAAGAAGGGCGCTGCGCTGCTCTTCGCACACGGTCTCAACGTGCACTTCAATCTCATCGAGCCGCGTGCAGACCTCGACGTCGGCATGGTCGCGCCGAAGGGCCCGGGCCACACGGTTCGCGGCGAATATCAGAAGGGCGGCGGCGTGCCGTGCCTCATCGCCGTCCATCAGGACAAGAGCGGCAACGCGCACGACCTGTTCCTGTCTTACGCGTCGGCAATCGGCGGCGGCCGTTCGGGCGTCATCGAGACGACGTTCCGTGAAGAGTGCGAAACGGACCTCTTCGGCGAACAGGCCGTTCTGTGCGGCGGTCTCGTCGAGATGATCCGCGCCGGCTTCGAGACGCTGGTGGAAGCGGGCTATGCGCCGGAGATGGCGTACTTCGAGTGCTTGCACGAAGTGAAGCTGATCGTCGACCTCATCTATGAAGGCGGCATCGCCAACATGAACTACTCGATCTCGAACACGGCCGAGTACGGCGAGTACAAGACGGGTCCGCGGATCATCACGCCGGAGACGAAGGCTGAGATGAAGCGCGTGCTCACCGACATTCAGACGGGCCGCTTCGTGCGCGACTGGATGCTGGAGTGCAAGGCCGGCCAGCCGAGCTTCAAGGCGACGCGCCGCCTGAACGACAGCCATCAGATCGAGGAAGTCGGCGCGAAGCTGCGTGCGATGATGCCCTGGATCTCGAAGAACAAGCTCGTCGACAAGGGCAAGAACTAAGCCTGAGGGCTGGTTTTGGGGCGTTCGCCGCATAAGGCGACCGCCCGCACTACCACGCTTTGGGGAGGGTTTACGTGCGGCAGCGCGAGCGGTCTTCGTCAAATCCGGCCCTTCACCCTTGCGAGTGTTGAACCGGGACTAACGCGGGCGGCAGAGGAGCGGGGACCTCTGCCGCCCGTTTCCGATTCTGCCGCTTGCACGGCTTCTTCGGATAAAGTGGGGCTCTAACGCGACGCGGCCGTCGCGTGAGCCCGATGGTGTTTCCATCGGGCGGCAGGTGATCCATCATCACACCTCGCCGCAATGAAACCTGGCCTTGAAACCAGGGATACTGAAGACCGGCAAAGAGGTGCTGGGAGATCTTGACTGTCGCCCCCCAGCGACGCTGTCGTGACTGTTAATATGCGTGTCGAATCTTGGCCGGGTCATGACGAAACTTGGCTGAAGGCAAGGCTAGTGCTTTTTTGTGCAATTGGAATTCACATCGATAAGCCCTGAACATATTTGCGGTTCGAGCATTTGATGGAGAGCCGAAATTGGCGGGACGCGTTTTCTCCCGAACGAGACTAATTCGTGTCTCTCCTTCTCCCGCATTGCCGTTGGGGGTTCCCAGGTCGTGAATACCCGCCCGACGCACGATGCCGCCTCGCCGTTTGCCGACGGCACCAAAGCCTTTGCCAGCTGCACGCTGAAACTCTCCGGTGAGCCCTGGGCTTTTGCGCGCGATCATGCGAGCGCGATCGATGCGCACTGGCAGGCCGCTGCCGGAGCCAATCCTGCGTATTTCAATGGCGCGGTGCATCTGATCGACCACTTGCATGCTTCCGGAGGCGCGATTGCCGCGACGCTGACGCGGACGGACTTCAAAAGCTATCTCTACTGGCGCACGCGCGGGTTTCCGGCGGCGGGCGTACTCGACAGTTTCGGCTCGGCAGTCATCCGCTCTTCAGACGGAGATGTTCTGCTGGCGCGGCAGATGCCCGGCAACGTCAATCATGGCTTTGCCTGCCTGCCGTCAGGCTTCATCGATGCGCGCGATGTGCAGGCGGGTGGTGCGATCGACATTGCAAGCAGCGTCGCGCGGGAAGTGGCGGAAGAGCTGGGCGAGGACATCGCCGGGCAGTTGAAACGCGAAGACGGATTCATCGTGGCCCGGTCGGGCACGCAGTTGTGCTTCGCCGTCGTCTACCATGCCTCGCTTTCGACGGCTGAAATCCAGGCGCTCCTTCATGCGCACAACGCGGAGACTGAAGAGCCGGAGCTGGAGGCGCTCATTCCCGTCGCGAGCCTCGGCGACATTGCGGGTTTGCAAATGGTGCCTTACGCGCGCGTGCTGCTCGAAGGGCTTTTCGCCGCGCGCTAAGCCAATCACCGTGGTAAAAATGCGCTTGGCGGGACGGGAAGCTTGGCCCATGGTGCCGCCGCTCGGACGGCCGCGAGCTGGCTTGAGCGCAGCAGCGGGGAGTATGGCGCACCATGGCGCTCAACTATCATGTCCTTGACGTTTTCACGGAACGGCCGTTCGGCGGCAATCCGCTGGCCGTGGTGCTCGGCGCCGACCGGCTGAGCGCCAGCGAAATGCAGGCGGTGGCGCGGGAATTCAATCTCTCCGAGACCGTCTTCGTGCTGGCGGCGACAAGCCCGGGGCATACGGCGCGCATCCGCATTTTCACGCCGAGCCGCGAGCTGCCGTTCGCGGGGCATCCGACGATCGGCACGGCGGTGCTGCTGGCGGAACTCCGCGCGATCCTGGGCAACGGCGAGAGCGATGCGATCATCGCGCTGCAAGAAGAGATCGGGAGCTTACGCGTCGGTGTGCGCATGCGTGCGGGCGGAGCCTCGTTCGCCGAATTCGATGCGCCCAAGCTCAACTGCGTGCCCGAGCTGCTGACGGAGCCCGAGCAGATCGCGGCCGCCGTGGGGCTCATTCCGAGCGAGATCGCTTTTGAAAATCACCGGCCCACGGTCGTGAAAAGCACGCCGTCGTTCGCTTTTCTGCCGGTGACGAACCTGGAAGCGATGGCGAAGGTGCGGATTTCTCCGCAGCATTGGGCCCGCGCATTCACCGATCGCAGCATCAATGGCGTCTATCTCTACACGCGCCAGTGCGTGCGCGGGCAGTCGGCGTTCCATGCGCGGATGTTCGCGCCGGACCTCGGCGTTACCGAAGATCCGGCGACGGGTTCGGCCGCTGCGAGCTTCGCCTGTGTGATCCAGGAGTTCGACGGGCTGACCGATGGCGTGCACAAGCGCGGCATCGAGCAGGGCTTCGAGATGGGCCGGCCGAGCGCGATCTCGCTGACGATGACGGTCGCGCGCGGCAAGCTCGAGGGCGTGCGCATTGGCGGCTATGCCGTGCGCGTCGCTGAGGGGACCCTCAAGATCTGATGTCGTGCCTCTGCCTCAGGAAGGGCAGCATGCGAGGCAGCGTGTTGTTCCTGAGGACGTAGTGGTTGGCCAATGCCGCGAACGCGTGCAGGCCGATGACCCAATAGAGCGCGCTGCCGATGAACTCGTGTATCGATCTCAGCGTGCGGCCGAGATCTTTGTTTTCGCCGATGATTGCGGGGAGTTCCCAGGCGAAGAAGGGTACCGGACGGCCCGCGGCATCCGACATCAGCCAGCCCAGCAGCGGCATCGACAGCATCGCGGCGTAGAGCGTGGTGTGCACGATGTGTGCGCTCGCAATCTGCCAAGTGGCGAGCGGCGGGGTGATACGCGGTGCGATGGTGCGGCTGCGCACGAACATGCGGACGAGGACAAGGAGCAGGATCGTGAGGCCCAGCGACTTGTGCATGTCCATCAGGAACACGCGGGTGGGGTCGCCCTTGGGCCAGTACCCATGGGCCTCGACCGTGGCGAAGATGGCAACGAACGTCGCGGCCGTCAGCCAGTGCAGCGCGATGAGGGCCGGCGAATAGACGGCTCGTTGGACAGATGGCTCGATGGCTGCTGCGGTCACGCGGATTCCCCCGGAATTGCTCGATCGGTTATGGCGGCCTTGATTAACGCATATGCGGACAGCAATCCGTCGCCACATGCGGCGACATTGCCGCAGGGATTGATTTCGTTGCCGCAATCTCGCCGCGGCCGCCGGACGCTTGATTTCGGGGCGCGACATCGGTTATTCACGGCCAGTGGATTTTCGGGCTATTCTGTCCCCGCTCAACCGGATTTCGGCCTTCATGGCACGCGCGACCGACATGGCTGCTCTCCTGGCGACTGCGCAATGCAATCACGGCGGCACACTCGCGCCTAAGCTTCTGTTTTCGCTGCTCCTTACCGGCCCCTGGGCCGCATAACGCCCGGCCGTCGCCGGGTTCGTGCCCAGGGGATCAGACGGCCACGAAATCAAGCTTGATAGCGATCGCGGCAGACGAAAAAGTCGCCCGGCAAAGGATGAAAAAGCGATGACTTCCGAAATCAAAAGCGCGGCAGCGCCGAAGCGCGAAGCCGACAAGATCATAATTTTCGATACAACCCTGCGCGACGGCGAGCAGTGCCCCGGCGCGACGATGACGTTCGAGGAGAAGCTGCAGGTCGCCGAGTTGCTCGACGCGATGGGCGTCGACGTGATCGAGGCCGGATTTCCGATTGCGTCGGAGGGTGATTTCGAGGCGGTGACGGAGATCGCCAAGCTCGCCAAGCAGTCGGTCATCTGCGGGCTGGCGCGCGCGAACTTCAACGACATCGACCGCGCGGGCGAGGCGATCAAGCCGGCGAAGCGTGGACGCATTCACACGTTCATCGGCACGTCGCCGCTGCACCGGCAGCATCAGCTGCAGCTGACGCAAGAGCAGGTGTACGAGCGCGTCGTCGCCTCGGTGACGCGGGCGCGCGGCTACACCGACGATGTCGAGTGGAGCGCGATGGACGCCACGCGCACCGAGCACGATTATCTCTGCCGGGTCGTGGAAGCAGCGATCAAGGCGGGTGCCACGACCATCAATATTCCCGACACGGTCGGCTATGCGCTGCCGGAGGAATATTTCGACCTCATCACCATGCTGAAGACGCGCGTCCCAGGCATGGACAAGGTCATCATCTCGACGCACTGCCACGACGATCTGGGTCTCGCGGTTGCCAACTCGCTCGCTGGCGTTCGCGCCGGTGCACGGCAGATCGAATGCACGATCAACGGCCTCGGCGAGCGCGCAGGAAACGCGGCGCTCGAAGAGATCGTGATGGCCATTCGCACGCGGCACGATCTGCTGCCGCACGATACGGGCATCAAGTCGGAGATGCTGGCGCGGGCGTCGAAGCTCGTGTCGGCGGTGACGAACTTCCCCGTGCAGTACAACAAGGCGATCGTTGGCCGGAACGCGTTCGCGCATGAGAGCGGCATTCATCAGGACGGCGTTCTGAAGAACACCGAGACGTACGAGATCATGACGCCGGAGTCCGTTGGCGTCGGCAAGTCCTCGCTCGTCATGGGCAAGCATTCGGGGCGCGCTGCGTTCAAGTCGAAGCTGAAAGAGCTTGGCTATACGCTCGGCGACAACGCGATGGAGGATGCGTTCAACCGGTTCAAGGCGCTCGCCGACCGGAAGAAGCACATCTATGACGAGGACATCGAGGCGCTCGTCGATGACGGCATGGCGCACATCAATGATCGCGTGAAGGTGACGGCGCTGACCGTGATTGCCGGTACGATGGGTCCGCAGTCGGCAACGCTGACGCTCGACGTCGACGGGCAGTCGAAGACGGTGCAGAGCGCCGGGAACGGGCCTGTCGATGCAACCTTCAACGCGATTAAGCTGCTGTTCCCGCATAATGCACGCCTTGATCTTTATCAGGTGCACGCGGTGACGGAAGGCACGGACGCGCAGGCGGAAGTGTCGGTGCGTCTGGAGGAAGATGGCCGTGTCGCGACGGGCCGCGCTGCCGATCCCGATACGCTCGTCGCTTCCGCGCGAGCATTCGTGGCGGCACTGAACAAGCTTGTCGTAAAACGGCAGAAGACGGCGCAGGCGCAGCAGGCCGTTTAGAGTTTAGAGCCAGTTTTCGTTTAATTTGGGCCGGGGTGGCGTGCAGCAACGACTGCAGGCTGCCCCGGTTTTGCGTTTGGCGGTATAGGGAACGGCGCCCGGGACGGTTACATTCGCCCAGAAGCCTTGCTTTGGACGGTCTGGCCATCTTGTATAAGGCCGTCCACGCCATAAAGTCAGCGACAGCAAATAGCCCCAGGTTCGCGAATGTTGGGTTTAGGCTTCAGAAACGTCCTCTCCGACAACATTGCTATCGATCTGGGCACCGCGAATACGCTCGTCTACGTGGAAGGACGCGGCGTCATCATTAATGAGCCATCCGTCGTCGCCATTCGCTCGCGCGGGGGCGTGCGCGAGGTTCTGGCCGTGGGACAGAAGGCCAAGCTGATGCTGGGGCGCACGCCGGAAAGCATCGAGACGATCCGCCCGCTGCGCGATGGTGTGATCGCCGATTTTCAAGCGACTGAGGAAATGCTGCGCCAGTTCATTGGGCGGACGAAATCCATCATCGAATTCGTTCGTCCCGTGATCGTCATCTGCGTGCCGGCGGGTGCGACGCCTGTGGAGCGGCGTGCGGTCTATGAGACGGCCCTTTCGGCAGGCGCGCGAAAAGTCTTCCTCGTCGAGGAGCCGGTGGCGGCGGCGATTGGCGCCGGGTTGCCGATCGACGAGCCGAAGGGGTCTATGGTGGTCGATATCGGCGGAGGGACGACGGACATTGCGGTTCTCTCGCTCGGTGGCGTCGTGGAGGCGCGCTCGATCCGCTGCGGCGGCAATGCGATGGACGAAGCCATTGTCCGTTATGTTCGGCGCAAGCATCAGCTTTTGATCGGGGAAGCCAATGCCGAGCGCATCAAGATCGAGGCGGGTTCGGCTTCCCGCATCATCAACGGCGAGACGGCGGAAATCGTCATTCGCGGGCGTGAGCTGAAGGAAGGCCGCGCGAAGACGGTCGTGCTTGCGCCGCACGACATTGCGGAAGCGTTAGAAGGGACAGTGGAACAGATCGCCGAATTCATTCAGCTTGCGATCGAGGATCTGCCAGCGGAAATCTCGACCGATTTGTGCGAGCGCGGCATTTATCTGTCGGGCGGCGGCGCCAAGCTGACGAAGCTCGACCAGGAGTTAGAACGCCGCGTGGGCGTGAAGGTGCATTTACCGGAAGTGCCGGAGCAATGCGTTATTGCGGGAACGGCAGCGATATTGCGGACGCTCAAGGAGCGCGAGCATCTTTTGATCAGGCCGTGAACCCGCGTTGGTCAGCGGGCGCGGGCAGCGGATAATTTTTGAATGACGCAGCTCAAGGATCATAATCTTTTCTTGCGGCGCACGGATCGTGAGGCGCCGGGAAAGCATATGCGTCCGTTGCTGCTGCTTCTCGTTTTCGTCGCGTCCGGACTGCTGCTGCTGAGCCGCCTCGACCACAGCATGGTCAGCGACGTGCGCTGGCGGGCTTCAACTTGGCTGAGCCCGGTGCTGCGGGGCGCACTGATCCCGGCGGAGCCCGTGCGCGAGATCGGGCGCTCGATTTCCGCGCAAGTCGATTTGAGCCATGAACTCGAGCGGCTGAGACAAGAAAATCAGAAGCTCGAGAGCTGGAAATGGCGTGCGCAGCAGCTCGAATCGAAGGTTGCCGATCTCGAGGCGCTGGCGAAGACCGTGCCTGAGCAGAAGATCGATTTCCTCACGAGCCGCGTCATTGCGGATTCGAGCGGTGTATTCGTGCGCAGCGTGACGATCGATGCCGGGCGCAAGCGGAATGTGAAGGAGGGCTATCCCGTCATCAACGGCGATGGGCTCGTGGGGCGCATTGTCGATGTCGCTCCCGCCGTGTCGCGCGTGCTTTTGGCGACGGATCTCAACAGCCGCATCCCGGTGCGGATCGGGCCCAATGCGGTGCGCGGAATTCTCGCCGGCGATAACAGCGCGCGGCCGCGGCTGATCTACATTCCCGAGGGGGCGAACATCGCCAACGGCGACGATGTGGCGACATCGGGCGTCGGCGGCGTCTTTCCCGAAGGGCTGCGCCTCGGCACCGTCGTGGGCGGCCTTTCCGATCCACGCGTCGCGTTGCGCGCCGACCTCGATCGTTTGAGTTACGTGAGTGTTTTGTTCTTCGCCGATCCGTTTCGCGGGGTCACCGGCGATCTTTCTCAACGCAAGGTGAGCGGAGAAGCGCATAACGCCATTCCGCCCGTCTATCCCCGCCTAAGGGCAGCGCCATGAAGTGGGTTCGCGCATCGCTGCCGGTCTTGTCCGTCGCGCTGTTGAGCTTGGCGGCGGCGTTGCCGTGGGGGCTTGCCGCTGAAGATCGCTTCGTGCTGCCGTTGTTGCCGGTCATTGCAATCTATCATTGGACGCTCGATCCCGATGCGTGGCTACCCGACTGGGCGATTTTCCTCGCCGGCCTGATGCTCGATGTGTTGACGCAAGGGCCGCTCGGTTATTGGGCGCTCGTCTACTTGTGTGCTTATGCGGTTGCGATGCTGGTGTCACGGCGGCCGGCTGCCAGCGCTCTTGGCAGAATGGCGACGCTCGCGTTCGCGATCGTCGCGGTGACTGGCTTTGCCTGGCTTCTGGCGTCGCTCTATTTCCTGCAACTGCTGAGATGGCAGCCTTATGCGTGGAGCGCGCTCGTCACCATCATTTTGGCTTTCGCGCTGACGCCCTTTCTTGGCATCACGTGGTCCGGCGCCAAGTCTGCCGCGCGCGGCATGCGTCTCACGCGAGGCAGCCAATGACGGATACCTCGGGTGCGGGGGGACCTAAGCGAGGGGATCAGTTCACGCGGAGAGGTTTGCTGCTCGGCGGTGTCCAGGCGGCCGGGCTCGGCCTCATCGCATGGCGCGCCTTCGATCTGCAGGTGATTGGCGCAGGCCGCTATGGGCCGCTGGCAGACGACAATCGCATCAATCTGCAGGTGCTGGCGCCGAAGCGCGGGCGCATCTTCGATGCCGACGGGCGCTTGCTCGCAGATAACGAGCAGGTCTTTCGGGTCACGATCACGCCGGCGCTTGCGAAAAATTCCGCAGCCGTGCTCCGGCGCGTCAGCCGCATCGTGCCGCTTAACGAGGACGAGATTGCGCGGATCGTCGTACGCGCGCGCAAGCAGGGGCGGAACGTTGCGACGACGTTCGCGTCGGACTTGAGCTTCGAGCAGGTGGCGCAGCTCAATCTGTTCGCGCCGAGCCTGCCGGGGATTGCGACCGACTTCGGACTGCGCCGCCGGTATCATCAAGGCGCAGCGCTCAGTCACGTCGTGGGGTTCGTCGGCAGCGTCGAGCGGTTTTCGATCGATGACGATGCGGTGGCAAGGCTGCCCGAGATGCGCATCGGCAAGAGCGGCGCGGAATTGGGCTTCGATGGCGATCTGCGCGGCACGGGCGGCATGCAGAAGGTCGAAGTCGACGCGCGCGGGCGCCTGATCCGAAATCTCGAAACGGTGGAGCCCATTGCCGGCCGCGACGTCACGCTGACGATCAACTCAGAGCTGCAGCGGCGGGTGGTCGAGCGCATGCAGCGCGAGGTGCGCGCGGCGGCGGTGATGCTCGACATCGCGACGGGCGGCATCGTGGTGATGGCTTCGATACCGGCCTTCGACGCCAGCGCGATTGCAGGCGGCATCACGGAAGCCGATTGGCAGAAGCTCGCTCAATCCGATGACAAGCCGCTGCTCAACCGCGCGATTGCCGGGCAATATGCGCCGGGGTCGGCATTCGTGGTCGCGACCGCGCTGGCGGCATTGGAAGCGGGTATTCTTTCACCTGAAGAGCAGGTCCGCTGCGACGGGCATTACGCGTATCGGGGGGAGACTTACCGCTGCTCGAAGCCCGAGGGGCACGGGATCGTCTCGCTGCACGATGCGATCAAGTCATCGTGCGAAGTCTACTTCTGCGAGGTCGCAAACCGGCTCGGCATCATGCGCCTGGCGGCGGCGGCGCGCGCGCTGGGGCTCGGCGGAACGTGGAATGTTCGAGTCGGGGAAGAGAAGGCGGGACTCGTGCCCGATCCCGATTGGAAGCGCGGCAACCTCAATGCGGCGTGGCTCGGCGGCGAGACGCTGCTGTCGGGCCTCGGTCAAGGTTACATGCTGGCGACGCCGCTGCAGCTAGCGGTGATGGCGGCGCGCATCGGGAGCGGCCAGGAGGTGACGCCGCAGATCGAGAAGCGGTATGGGGTGCCGCCGTTTCGACCGATTGCCTTTGGTGCTGAAAACTTGACCGCCATCCGGCAGGGCATGACCGCTGCGGTCAATGACGCGGATGGAAGTGCGGCCGAAGCGCGGCTCGAGCCGGGGAGGCCGATCGTTGCAGGCAAGTCCGGCGGGGCGAAAATCTTCATCGGCTTCGAGCCCGCGGATGCGCCGCGTTTCGCGATTGCCACCGTGGCCGAACGAGGCGGTGAAGGCAATTCGACGGCGGCACTGCTCGCGCGCGATATTCTGGCGCTCGCCACAGAAGGGCAGGCTGCTCGGGACACGCTTCCGCCGGGCGGCAATCTGGTGCCCTTGCGTGATCAAGGCGAGAAGGCCGGATGATGGGGACGCCGTTTGCCACGCACCGCAGTCTCCGCCGGCCGCTCGGCCTCAGCGATAAGCTGTGGCGCATCAACTGGCCGCTTCTGCTGACGGCGTGTGTTCTTGCCGGCATCGGTACGGCGACGCTCTACTCCGTTTCAGGCGGCTCGTTTCAGCCGTGGGCCGAGCGGCACACGTTTCGCTTCCTCATCATGCTCGCCGTCGTCGTCGCGATGGCGATCGTGCGTCTCGACGTGTGGATGAAGCTCGCCTATCCCGCCTACGTGGCGGCTCTGGCCATGCTGGCGCTGGTCCCATTCATCGGGTCGGAAGCGATGGGCGCGCGGCGGTGGATTGATGCGGGGCCGATTTCCTTCCAGCCGTCGGAGCTGATGAAGCTTGCGCTCGTCGGCGCGCTGGCGCGTTTTTATTATCAGCTGCCGCCGGAGAAGGTGGGCAAGCCACTCTACGTTCTTCTGCCGCTGGCGATCATCGGCGTGCCGGTGGCGCTGACGCTGCAGCAGCCCGACCTCGGCTCGGCCATGCTGTTCATCGCGCTGGGACTGGCGCTGATGTTTCTGGCGGGCGTGCCGCTTCGCTATTTCGCGCTCGGCGGCTTCATCGCGATCGCGGCCTTGCCGGTGATCTGGTCGGGCATGCACGATTATCAGAAGCGGCGCGTGGAAGTGTTTCTCAACCCGGGCATGGATCCGCTGGGTGCCGGCTATCACATCACGCAGTCGAAGATCGCGCTGGGATCGGGCGGCGTGTCGGGGAAGGGGTTCCTCGAGGGCACGCAAAGCCAGCTCGACTTCGTTCCTGAGAAGCATACGGACTTCATCGCGAGCATTATCGGCGAGGAGTGGGGGTTCACCGGCATGCTGGCGCTGATTGGCATCTATGGGCTCCTCATCGGGATGATGATGCTGATGGCCCAGCGGTGCGACAACCGTTTCGCGCGGCTCGCGATAGCCGGGTCGGCGATGACGTTCTTTCTCTACGTCTTCATCAATCTCGCCATGGTGACGGGGCTCGTACCGGTCGTGGGCATTCCGCTGCCGCTCGTCTCCTATGGGGGCACGTCGATGACGACTCTGATGATTGGATTGGGTGTGGCGATGTCGGCCTATGTGCACGGCCGGAGGTGATCCCGGAATGGTGATTTTTGCGCGCCGGAAGCCCATAAATCCTGGGCCCGTCAAGCTGCGCTATTATTGTTGACGAGAAGGGGTGGACAGAGCCCCCGGCCGATGCTATTCGCTCCCTCGAAGGGGCCCACATCGGGCCCCTTAGCCGTCCTTTGGAGCCGCCCGGTTCCGTTTCGAGGCCGGCGATTGGTTCGGGTGATTAGCTCAGTTGGTAGAGCAGCTGACTCTTAATCAGCGGGTCCACGGTTCGAGCCCGTGATCACCCACCAAATTTCTAGGAATCTCAGAGATTTTCGCGATACTTTCCGGCTGAGGGTTTGTCGCGGTTGCGGGGCCCCGCCGTTCATCGCCTGCGGCTCGACATTACTTCTCCCGGAAGGCACGAGAGAAGCTGTCCATCACCGGCTCCAGCAAGTAGTCGAAGAAAGTCCGCTCGCCCGTTTGGATATAAATATCGACCGGCATTCCGGGAGTCGGCTTGAAATTCAGCACCTTTCTAGAGACATCATTTTCATCGAGCTTCACACGCACGATGAACGAGCCATTATCCGTCGTTGATTGCGCTTGCGTAACGAGATTGGGCCGGTCCGAAATGGTATCGGCGGAAAGATATGTAACGTTACCTTCGATCATCGGCGTGACCCGCTGGTTGAGGGCAGAAAGCCTGACAGTTGCGGGTTGGCCCTGCTTGACGTGAACGATCTGATCGGGACTGACGCGGCCTTCGATGATCAAGTCATCGTTGACGGGTAGAAGCTCCAGGATCGTGCTGCCGGCCGCGACGACGCCGCCCCGCGTGTGTTGATTGAGCTTGACGACGATGCCATTGACCGGGGCCTTGATGTCGGTGCGCTCCACCACATCGGCGGCCGATCTGATCTGCTCTGTGATGTCGTCGAGGTCGGATTCGGCTTGGCGCAGCTCCTCAACCGATTTCTGAGTGGCGGTAGATCGTATGGACATGATCTGCTGCTCGGCGCGCGCGACTTGCTGGCGGCTGTCGGCGACACGTCCTATCAGACCGCCGAGTTCGCCGTTGAGAGCGGCCTCATCGCGACGAACGGAATATACCTCGGTTCGCCGGATCAGATCCCGATCGAGAAGCGCGTTCTTGTCTTTCAGTTCCTCTCCAAAAATGTTGAGCCTCTTCCTGGTCGACAAGATCTGCGTCTCGTAACCTGCAATGCTTTCCTGCAGGCCCGCGATTTCCTTGCGCAAAACAGCTTCTTCCGAATTCATTCGATCGCGGCGCGCTTCGAGTTCGAGCTGTTGGCGGCGGAGAATGGCCTGAACCTCGGGATCATTATGGTCGATGCCTGCCGCGGCCGGCAACGCGAAGGCGTTCTTGCCAGCGAGCTGTGCTTCCAGCCGCGCCTGCGTCGTGACGAGGCGGTATCTTCGAAGCGTCAGCATGCGAAGCTTGGCAACCGCCGTCGTGGGATCGAGGCGCACAAGCGTCTGCCCGGCTTCGACCCGATCGCCTTCCTTGACCTTGACCTCGTTGATGATGCCACCTTCGAGATGCTGGATCTCCTTGTTCTGACCAGCTGCTACGAACGTTCCGGTCGTCACGACTGCGCCATCAAGCGGGGCGGTTGCCGCCCAGGCGCCGAACCCCAGCACGCAGACCGCGACGATGCCGGCACCCAACAGGATTGGAACTTGCGAACTGCGTGGCACGCCTGCATGCCACTGATCTATGCCCGGACAGCCGAGGAACACGTCGCGTCTCCGTACATGAGTTGAATGGTCTGAATTTTCACGTGCCCGACGCCGGTTTGGCAGAGGGCTGGTTCACTAGGCGATGAAGAACATCACGCGGGGCACCGAAACCTTCGAGGCGCCCGGAGCGAAGGACCAGGACCTTATCGACGGAGCTCAGCAACGCGGGCCGTTGGGTGATAAGGACCATCGTAACACCCCGCTGCTTTGCTTTCTTCATGCTCTCAGCCAGCGCCTGCTCGCCGACGGCGTCGAGATTGGAATTGGGCTCGTCGAGGACGATCAGCGAGGGATCGCCGAAGAATGCGCGGGCGAGTCCGATGCGCTGCTTCTGGCCGCCGGACAGCGGTGCACCGTTGCGATCGAGGATCGTCTCGTAACCGGCTGCGAGCTGACAAACCATGTCGTGGACGCCGGCGACGCCCGCAGCTTCGAAAATATCCTTGTCCTTGAGGTCCGTGCGAAGCCTGCAGATATTCTCCTTGATCGATCCGGGGAAGAGCTCGATTTCCTGCGGAAGGTAGCCGGTATATTCGCCGAACTGGCGGCGATCCCAGTTGCGAAGGTCGGTGCCGTCAAGCCTGACCCTGCCTGCGGTTGGAAATTGGCAGCCGACGAGGACGCGCGCGAGCGTCGACTTGCCGGATCCCGAAGGCCCGACGATCGCAAGCGACTCACCTGGCAGAAGCTCGAAGCTGATGCCGTTCAGAACGGGTTCCCGCGAGCCCTGCGGAATATAGAGAAGGCGTTCAACGGTGAGCTTTCCGGCAGGCCGGGGCAGGAGCAGCTTGGGCTTTTCCGTCTGGAGGCCTTCGAGCGCTGCGCGCACGCGGGCGTAAGCGCCCCGCGCCTGGATGAGCGAACGCCAGCCTTCGATCATGCCTTCGAGCGGCTGCAGGGCGCGTCCGGCAATGATCGATGCGGCGATCATCGCACCACCCGTCAACGATCCTTCGAGCGCCAGATGAGCGCCCCATCCGAGAATCGCGACCTGTGTCATGAGACGCGCGAATTTCGATGCGCCACTGATCCAGTAATTCTTATCGTGGGCGTTGATCTGGGAAGAGAGGGCCTGTGCCTGCTCGCGGCCCCAGTGAAGAATGCTTTCGTTCAGCATACCCATCGCATTGATGACTTGGGCGTTTCGCGCGAGCGACTCTGCATGGGTATCGGATTTCGATGAGAAAGCACCGGCTCTGCCCATTGGGCCGGCCGTCGCTGTCTGGTTGAGCACGGCGATGATGGAGAGAACAACGCCTGCCGCCAACACGATTGCACCGAGCTGGGGATGGATGAGAAAGACCACACCGAAATATAGCGGCGACAGCGGCGCATCGAAGAGCAGAAGCATGGTCGGGCTTGAAAGAAATCCGCGGACCTGACGAAGCGACCATAGCGCCTGGACGTTACCGCCTTCGCCCGTGGGCGCGGACATGACGATGCTCGCAAGAACCGGACCGCCTAAGATCACTTCCATAGAGGCTGCGAGCCTGCCGAGGATCTGGCGGCGAAGAACGTCGAGCATCGACATCGTCGCCAGCAGCCCCAAGGCGAGACAGGACAACATGAGGAGCGTATCGAGACTGCGGCTTGTCAAAACACGGTCCGATATTTGGAACAGATATATCGGCATGGTCAGCATCAGGGCGTTCACGAAGACAGAGAACAGTGCAACGACTGCGAACGTACGCCTTGCCGTGGCTCGCCAGAGCGCCAATGGGCTGTCTGAAGCGGGTTGTGATGGCCCTGTGTCGCCGATACCGGCAAAACGCCGTAGCGATTTCTTGAGATCGCGTTGGATTGTGAGGAGCAGCCGTATTGCCGGATGTGCCGAAAGGCCGAGGCCGATGCCGCCCGGCTGAAGCCCCGGCGCGGAAGCCGGAACGTTTTCGGCTTGAGCCGCCGCTGTCATGGTGGGCCGGCTTTCCGAGGCTGATAGCGCATTACTCATTACTCGTCCTTATGTGCTGACAAACCGCGGTGCCGATGCGGGTCAGGCAAACAAGGCATGATGGATGTCGCTCGTCAGATCGTGGACCTGCAGGATATGAGGCGATGGTTGATCGCCCTGATGATCTGCCGAACTTGCGCCGGGCGCTGGATGGTGGTCGCCAATTCCAAGCGCCATCGTGACGATGGACGTGATGCTGCCAGTATCGCTCGGAAGGGAAGGAGCGTCCGGCGTCGCGGCATCCTGAACGGAGATATTGAATTGCGAGTATCCGCCCGGAGGTGCCGACATGTCTGCGGCGAGGTCATTGAGCGTATTTGCGGCAAACGTCAATGAACCGGACGATGCAAGTCCTAGACCCTCCAATGTTGTGTGGAGAAGACTGCTCGATCCGATGATGGCATCGGCCGCTGCGGGCGCATGATCTGTCATGGCGATCGCCGTTTCGACCGTGTCCAGAAGGTTCGTAACCAGACCGGTTGTTGCCGCGAGCGTCGTCGCGACGGCGTGCAGAGACGTATCAATCGTATTATCGAGCGTTGTCACCACGTCGCCAACCGTGTGTAAAGCTCCGCCAACTACGTCGCCGATGGTGTGGGTTACGATCCCGAGCGTGAGATCGATGTTGGGCGCGAGGCCGAGCTCAGGAACGATGCCGGGGTTTGCATCGGGGCCGGTGTGACCATCCGGAGATGTGGCTTCGTCATTATTATCGAATGCCTCGACGGAGTTGAGCGCACTGACAGAGGCGCCCGAGGACAGCGGCGATGCATGCGATCCACCCTCGTGCGCGAGCGGAACTGCTCCGGCCGCCGGCAGGACCGCAGGGTCGATGAAGTTCTTTGCCAGCCGGGGATCAGATTCAGGCAGTTGCGGGCTTATGGGTGAGTTTTCTAGTGCTGCACCCTGAATGCCGGGATGCGAGCGGTGGAACGGCGAGAAGCTGTCGTCGCCATGCGAAGAATTGTGGGGATCCGCAGCTATCGGTGCGGGGCGAGCGGCGCCGCCGGCGGCATCAGTCGCGGTCAAAAAGCTCGCGAGAAAAAACGACCACGTCAGGAAGTTCCAGAGGCCGCGCTGTCTTTCAGGCTGGGCCGCCGCGAATGCATCCGCATAGAAGGCTTTATTTGTGGTCTCTTCGTTGAGTACTGAAAAATTCGATTGCCACACCGGCATTATGCATCCTCCGTCGCCTGCATTAAGAAATGCGGTTCGAAGGCCGAACTACATTCTCAAGCCACGAGCATAAGTAGGCTTGGAGGCTGCTGCCGACCCATGGGAGCAACTCGGACGTGCGGCCGAAGGACGAATTGAAACAAACTAAATGCGAGATGAAGGGAAATGAAATGCGAATGGAGCTGCAAATTTGAAGCAGTTTGAAGCGTTGAAGCGTCTTAGCCGGACGCCGTTCGTCCGCGCATCATGAGTAGCACGCGGCTTCAAACATTGTGGACAACGTTCAGATAATTGAGACGTTTGTACTCTGCTGCGGCACTATGAAAATTGCAGCTGAAACGCAAGAAGAAACAACATTATCGATGGGACTACGAACAGCCCTCGGACTTAAGGGCAAAAAGGCGGCCAGCCAATCGCGGCCCGGTCACAAGTTCGGCGTTCTCCGCTTCGGCTATGAGGACTTTTTTTCATTCGATGAGCGGCGACGGCTCTACGGATCGTACGACGTCAACCTCGGTGACAATGCACAGTCGATTGCTGCGCGGAACCTGCTTCGCGATCTGGGCGTGGGCGACGAGCAAATCGTCACCGTTAATCGCGATACGCTTGCGAAGTATAAGGGGCCGCCGTGCTCCTTGATCATGAACGCGGTGTTCTTCAAGCAATCGTTTCCCTTGCCGCCGGCGATCCGGCCGATCTTCATCGGATTCCAGGCGGATGAGCATGTCATCAGTAGCAATCTCGCGCTCTTCAAGCTCCATGAGCCGATTGGCTGTCGCGATGTCGCCACCACTGAGCGCATGAAAGCTCACGGGATTTCTGCATTTACGACGGGCTGCGTAACGCTGACGTTTCCGCCGCGGGAACAGGAGCCGGAGCAAGGGCGGCTCCTTATCGTCTATGGCTCTGAATTTCCGTCTTCAGTTCTTCGATACATTCCGAAGGAGCTGAGTGAGCAGTGCGAGTTCATCTACCATCGCCTTCCGGTTGACGAGTTCCCCGTTTCTGAGCGCACGCATCAGCTGGCGGAGACCCATGAGAAGGCGTTGCTAGACCGCTACCGCAGGAGTGCGAAATTGGTATTGACGCCGTTGCATCACGTCGCTGCGCCCTGCATGGCGATGGAAATTCCCGTCATCGTGTGCCGATCGAAGAACGATGACAGGTTCAGCTTTCTTGAAAAGCTCACTCGCGTCTACACGCCCGACCAATTCTCCTCCATCGATTGGAACCCCGCCAAGCCCGACGTGTCCCGCATCCGGGACAGCATCCGTGAACTTTTTTCCAGGCATACGGAAGTAGCTCGCGCGAGCGAATGATGGCATCTGCAAAGTCGTGTGGCCTCCGGAGCGGTTACGGAAGCCACACACAATTTCCCTCCCGCATCAGCCGGGATAAGCTACGCTAGCCTCATCCTCACGCAACATGGTGATCGGCAAGATGCGACGTATCCACGGCGCCTGCGATGTCGTGATCACCCAGAAGGCCGCCGAGGAAATCGGCAGGGCTACCGTCGAATCCGCCCGCTGTGTCTTGGCCAAGCAACGCGCCTACGTGGCCGAGAACTTCGGTGAGAGCGCCGGAGCCGGCGATGCCGTCGATCGATCCAGTTCCGTTGACAAGGCTCGCGATGTTCTCAATCAGGCCTTCGGTCCCCGCGCCGTGACCGTTTGCGAGGTCGTTGACCAAGCCTCCTTTGGCGAAGATGTCGTCATATGCCGCAACGACGCCGCCGGTCAGCGAACCTTGCGATAGATTGGTGAGGACATCATCGACGACACCGCTGGACCCGATGATATGACCTGTCGCCGTGGTATCCGACGACGCGCCGGGCGAAAGGCCCTCGACACTATCGGCCAATGTGTTCGGCAGATCTCCCAGGAGAGGCGGCACTTCGCCGAGAATGGGCAGCGTTCCCTCTATCCCGTTCAACTGATGGACAAGGGACTCAAGACCGGTGCCGTAGCCATCGCCGATGTTATCTAGGATTCCGCCCGAGCCCAGCACGTCCTTGTACGCATCGAGCACGGCGCCTGAAAGCGAACCCTCGTGGACGTTGGTGACGAGGTCATCGACGATGCCGCTCTTGCCGATAACGTCGCCCATAAGATTGAGGGGATTACTGATCCCCGGCGAAAGGTTCTCGCCGATGTCGACAAGGGTATCGTTCACGTTGCCGACAAGGCTCGTGACCGGGTCGATGGCGTTTGTGATCTCACTTACGAGTGGAATATCGTCGATCGGCGGCAAGTGTTCCGCAAGTGTGGGCTCGATGCCGACACCGCCACCGTTGAAGGCGTCGGCGATGACGCCACCGCCTACCGCGACGTCATGATAGGCGTCATTCACACCGTCACCCAACGACCGCTCCGTCACGCCGTGAAGGAGATCGTCGACGACGCCGGACGTGCCCGCCACGTTTCCGATCAGAGTTGTTGAAGTGACTGAACCGGGAAGGATGTTGCCAAGCAGGCTGCCAAGGGAATGGGATGGGTCCGCATTATTTCCAAGAATACCCATTATTTGCTCTCCTAATGCTTCAATGTAAGCGAAAGTTTTTCGCTGGAGAGCGGTTCCGACGATCGCGGGCGGTGTTCGCAAAACGATTCAATTAGTTGATTTTCGATAAATCAGTGGTTCGCCGTCGCGGCGTCACCAGCGATCGACGGGCGGGCCGCGATGCGCCACGTGAGAGATGAAGTCAGCCGCCAGGCATTGCGCCTTGATTTCGCTAACGCGCCGGCTGAGCTGTTGTTGCACAGTGATGAACCCGCTGAAAAACTCAGTCTTCCCACAGTTTCTTCGCGCCAAGCGCTTGTCGGAGTGGGAGCCCCGATTTCTAATCGAATTTGTAGAAAGGGGTTCATTTGCAGTGATGCCTGGGAATGCGGCGCGGCTTGGTGAAGGCAGATTTGCCAAATACCTGCCTTGGCTTCGCGAGCCAACAACTGTCGCGATCGTAGGAAATGGTCCGATCGATTGCTCGCAAGCGCTCGAAATTGATTCGCATGATGTGGTTGTGCGGTTTAACGGCTGCCGGAACTTTGGTGCGTCGGGCTACAGGACGGACTATCTTGTTTTAACCAATACTGGTGAACCCGCCCGGCAATTTGCTTTCGATCCACACGCATTGAATGCCCACGCCCTTAAGGCTGCCGGCTCGATACTCCTCGCCAGGCCGCCCGATCTCGTCGCTCGAGAAGTCCGGAAATTTCCGCGTGATCGGGAGTATTGGGAAACATTCGATCGAGAGCTCGTCGAGAACCGCATCGGCCACAAGCACTGGTCCTACATGCGCGCGAGTATTTATCGCGAAGCGCGCGCGACCCTCATTCGATATGGGGCGAAGAAGTCGGACCAACCGAGCACAGGCATGCTCGCTCTTTTTTATTTGGCCCGGAATTTTCGCAAGCGACTGAGATCCAGTGCGCTCACTCTATATGGTTTCACGCACCAAGGATGGGATCGCCATCCGTGGAATGCGGAGCGTGCCTTGATCGATGACCTATGGCGGGATTGGATACGGCGGGCTGAGGCTCCAGATCCATAGGTGATGCCTACTGACTCATGAAGCATTCTGTTGAATTGCGTCATCATGATTATGGGGGCTGTTATATTGGAATTGATCGCCAATCCCGAACATTTTTCTCCGGATCGGAGATCGGCAGACAGTGCGCTCGTGGTCGTATGCGTCTGCACATACAAAAGGCCAGAGTCTCTGCGTAGGTGCCTTGAATCGCTTGCACGTCAGCGCGCCCCCGAACATGTAAGGCATCAACTCATCGTCGTCGACAACGATGAGGAGTGTTCTGCGATGCCTGTCGTGAGGATGGTGCGTAGCGATGCCATTTACCTCGTCGAACCCAGGCGGGGCATTGCGACAGCACGGAATAGGGCGATCAGGACTGCGTCCCAACTGGGCGCGGATTGGGTTGCATTCATCGATGATGATGAGATAGCCGACGACCATTGGCTACAGCAATTGATGGCGCCCGACTACAATGCGGTCCCGATATTGCGTGGACACCGCGTGTTGCGGTTGCCGGTCGCGGCACCATTTTGGGCGGCACCCGTGAAACCAAAGACAATTGCCGAAGGAACGCTATGCCATACCGCCTATACGAATAATGTTCGCTTCAGCAGAGCCCTCATAGACTGCGGGCTACGCTTTGACGAGGCGTTCGCTTTCAGCGGAGGCGAGGACGTCGATTTCTTTTCGCGCGCCCGCAAACGCGGATTCGAAATTCGCCACACCGCTCGCGCGATTACGTATGAAACGATACACGTCGAGCGCCTAACCTATCGGCGCCAGTGCACGACATCGTTCTGGGTAGCGGCTGCGAACATCAGAGAGTCGATGACACGCCGAGGGACTTTGAGAACCCTCCTGACGAAACTTCACACCATTCCTTTGAATTTAATTATCGGGCCGGCATTGATACTCGCTAGCCCTGTCGCTCTTGTCGCTGGACTAGATGCTTTCAAGAAACTTGCCCTCGCCGGCGGCGATAAGATTGCGAGAGCGGCAGGCCGGTTCGCGGCGCTGATGGGATATATGCCAGCGCCTTATCTCCACACCGACGGCGACTGATCAAAGACCCGCATAGTAGCCAATGAGTTTGGGAAGGCCTTGGCGGCGGTAGTAACCGCGTACGGCACGGCGTGCGTTTCGGCGGTTCTCCCGGCCGCCCAGCTTTTTCAAATTCACATTGCTCTTCAGGAACTGGAGGTCTTCCTTCTCGAGGCGGTAGGGACGAAACCCGGACAGTTCGACAAGTTTCAATGCTGACGCAGCTCGCAAGTATGCAAGTTCTCTTGGATCGAGCATGGGCGCGAAGAGGTCGATGATCCGCGCCAGGGATTTTGCCTTGCGGCATTTGGCGAGAAGAGTGGGATCAAATTCGAGATCCGGAATCATGAGATCGTAGCGCGCGGCAGAAATTGCCGCCAATTGACTGTATACGGCCTGGATGCGGCCATCGATAATAGAAGCCCCGGAGATGCTTGCGGTGTGAATGCGATAAAGGCCGAGAATTTCGCTCATGTTTTCGAGCTTCCCGAACCTCACTGCTCTCCAGTAGAGGTCGCTGTCCTCGCAGTGGAAGGTGTGGCGATATTTCAATTCTTTCAAGATTGAGGCATGCATCATCAGGAAAGGATGCGGAAGATAGGGTTCCATGGCAGGGTAAGCGGTATAGTCTCCGGAACCCCGATTGCTTGGGTAATGGCGGCCTCCGGTGAAGTAGCCGGATTCATCGATATGAAAGTGTGCCCCGCTTACGGCGATGCACGTTGGATGCTCGATGAGGTATTCGACTTGCTTCTCGATTCGGGCTGGCGTTGAAATATCGTCAGCGTCCTGGCGCGCTATGAAAACGCCACGAGCGAGAGTCAGTCCGAGATTCAAGGCGTCGACGATGCCGCTGTTCGTTTTCGCGACGTACCTGATGCGGCTGTCGATGGCAGCCAGATCGCGGACAAATTCGCCCGAGCGGTCCGTCGAACCGTCGTCGATGACGATAATCTCGAGGTTCTCATGTGTCTGGCGCAGGAGACTTCGAATGCTATGGCCGATGTAGTTTTCGGCATTGTAGAGCGGCAATAGAACGCTGACCAAACGATCGCGCGTTACGCTTCGCCTTTCGAAAGCCGGTGGTGAATTCATGTTGCCTCATTCTCGTGCCTACTCCAAGTGAGGCGCTCGATTATACGTTAAGACAACAAACGTTCGCCGGGGCGTCAACGATTGGAGTTCAGTTGTCCTTAGTATTGCCGTCGCCGGCGCAATCGGTGGATAATTGCATGCGGCTTTCTCCTCTATAGGCGCCGATAGCTGATACGTTGCGCAACTCTCTGCTCTTGAGTTGCGAGGTATCGTGTGAACATCAATGTGCCGGTGGTATCGGCGCGTAAGGACGTTGCCCTCGAAGGACTTCGCGGCCTCGCTTCAATAACGGTTCTGATTTGGCACATCATACTCGGATTCTACCCCGAACTATTGGGAGACTACGGTGGCGCAGTTTCCGGGTCGGGAATTCGGGGCCACTTCTGGTTCGGCCTCGTGTATGGCTCCGCTGCGGTTGCGCTATTCTTCGTGTTGTCGGGTTACGTTCTGACGTTGAAGTTTTTCGATCGGGCGGTGATCTCGTCATACTTCGGGCCTTCAGCGCTCGGCGATCAAGCGTTGGCCGTATGCTCATTGTATAGCGGCGATCCTTGCAATCGGAGCAATCGACTTATGTCCTGCAGTGAGTAGATGCTTTTCTACACGGTTCTCGCGCTATATCGGAAATGTATCGTTCCCTCTGTATCTCGTTCACGTGCCCGTTCTTTGTTCGGTAGGGTGCACATTATTGCTCGCGACCGGGTCTCGCGTTGTCGCTTCGATCGGGGTGATAATCGTCTCTTTCTTGCTCGCGACAGTATTCGCGATTGCAAACAATGCATGGCTTCGATGGGTCACCGCCTGATTTCAAGGATCGAATGCTCTTCCGACGAAACCGTTCGCAATTTCTCGACGTGAATGGCTCCTGCCCGCAATCTCAGCCTTTCACCGCGGAACTTTCTGCGCTTTTTGTTTCGCTGCTTTTGATGGGGAGGGGGAGGCGTCTTTCGCGGGTGTGCTACTGCCTGGTACCTGGGGTTGTCTGAATTGCGCGCCGATTGCATTGAGCCGCCAAAACCCGTCAACCACTTGAAACACTAGCTCAAAGTGCAATTCGTTCGGTTTCGTGTCGAAATAGCCAGCGAGTCTGAGCATTCCTTTTTCATCGATCGTGGGCGGTCTCGAAAGCGTGGGCAGCGCCAAGACGATCGGAGCCATGTCGCCCCCTCGTGTTCGCAGGCCCGCAAAAGCGGTGCTCAGCTGTTCGACACTATTTGCTTGCTGAAAAGACGGTGCTGAGAGGTCGCGGAGCACCGAGTAGTTTCCGGTGACGTTGGCTTGATGAAGTGCGATCAACGAGGTGCGTATCATGATGAAGAGATTTTGAGGCGATGGGATTCCAATCCGCACAGGCTTGCCGGGAGCCGGTGCCGGCGATTGTTGTTGGGGCGCAGTTTCGGATGGAGTTTTCTTGTGTTGCTGCTGATCGTCGGCCGCATATGCGCCGGTTATCATCAGCAGGCCGGCGAAGGCACTCATCAATAAACAGGATCTGTGGATCAAAAACAAACTGCCGGCGCTAGGCTGGTGCAACGTTTGCGTTCCGCGCTTCGTTCGCCATTTCGGCAATATAAGCCCGAATTGATTTCTCGGCCAGCTTAGAGGGATACTAACGATCGCGCCGCCGCGCAAAAACACGAATGCCGCTCTAGGTAAGCCCAGAGCGGCATGACTTCATCCTATTAGCGCCAAGTGATTTGGCCTCCTATGCGACCGCCGACAACGCTGTCGCCTCGTCCATTCTCGACACCGACGCCGACGGCGCCCGATATCGCGACCCGGTCTCCGTCGCGAAATACGTTGTAGCCTACCACGCCCTCGGCGCTGACAGACACGGCTTGCGCGCCTTCATAAAAACCGCCGTTGACGGCTATGCCGAATCTTTCGCCCGCTACGAGGTCAGGATTTTCCATCGATATAGCAAGCGCGATGCCGGATTGGGCTTCGTCAAGCGATTTGAAGATCGAACCGCCGTCCGTTGCGAGATGACCGCTTTGATCAGAGGTCACAACCTCGATTGGTCCATCTGTCTGGCGCGACCTGCTAAGTCCCGACGTTATACCGGGCGTGGTGTAGGTATCATTTCTGGTGCCGAATACCATCTCGTGGTCTCGACTGACCGTGGCATCCGCGCCGATGGCGGAGGAATGCACCGCTCCCGTTTGAACGGTGGCATTGTTGCCGACTGCCGTGCCTTGATCCGCGTGCACTTGCGCATTTTGACCGAAAGCGGCGTCGCCCGCGCCGGCGGCAAACGAATTGTTACCCACCGCGACGGCACCTGCACCGCCATTCGAGCCGGCGCTCGAATTCGTGCCTATCGCGATCGAGTCATCGGTGACCGCGTTAGCGTTGGTGCCAATCGAGGTCGTGCGCGAGGCCGTGACGCCGTTGCCAGCGCCCGAGCCGAAGGCGATGTTATCCGTGCCCGTTACGCCGTTCCCCGAGGCGAAGCCGCTCGCGATGTTGTTGGCGCCAATCACATCGTTTCCAGACGCAAAACCGCTTGCCTGGTTATTGAAGCCAACGACGCCATTGCCTGAAGCTGAGCCGCTCGCCTGATTGTCAAAACCGACAACGCCGTTGCCGGAGGCAAAGCCGCTGGCCTGGTTGTTGGCTCCAATCACGCCATTACCGGAGTATGCGCCCTGCGCGATGTTGCTGAAACCGGCAACAAAATTGCCCGTACCGATGCCGTCAGCTTGATTGCTGACGCCGGCAACGAAATTGCCCGATTCCGAACCGGATGCTTGGTTCGCGGCTCCGATTACGCCGTTGCCGACTTCGTTACCGCTTGCTTGGTTATTCACGCCCACGACCCCATTGCCGGAGTCCGTGCCGCTCGCTTGATTGCCCTCACCGGCGACGCCGTTGCCGACGCCATTGCCGCTCGCTTGGTTGTCGTCACCAGCTACAAAGTTCCCCGAGTCGGTGCCTGCGGCCTGATTGCCAGATCCCAGCACGAAATTACCAACGCGAAGGCCGTTCGCTTGATTGTTGTCGCCGCCGACGAAATTGCCCGAGAATGCTCCAGTTGCCTGATTGAACGCACCGCTGACGAAATTGCCTGTTGCGACGCCGCTCGCGGTATTTCCGAAGCCGGTGATGAAGTTGCCGGAGCCGGTCCCCGACGCCGTATTGCTGTCACCCATCACGACGTTACCGGAGCCCACTCCGCTCGCTTGGTTGGCGGAGCCGATCACGATGTTGCCCGTCGCAGTACCACTGGCCTGATTGTCGTCGCCGCTGACGAGATTGCCGGAGCCGGCGCCCGACGCCGAATTGCGACTGCCGCCGACGAGATTGCCCGTGAATGTGCCGGAGGCCTGATTATCCGAACCTTGAATAAAATTGCCCGACCCGAAGCCGGAAGCGGAGTTTCGATCGCCGGTGATGAAGTTGCCCGACAGCGTGCCGGTAACGTTGTTATCGCTGCCATTGACGATGTTGCCGCTCAGGAACGCATCGGCGCTGTTGCGGCTGCCCGTAACCGCATTGCCCGACAAATCGCCGAGAACCTGATTGTTGCTGCCGGTGACGAAGTTTCCGGACCCATTCCCGATCGCCGAGTTGCTATCGCCGGTGACGCCATTGCCGGAAAGACTGCCAAGCACGTTGTTGAAGCTGCCTTGGACGCCGTTGCCCGACAGGAAGCCCGAGGCGTTGTTGAACGAGCCGGCAACGAAGTTTCCGGAAACGAGCCCCGTTGCGACATTGCCGGAGCCGGTGACTGAGTTGCCGGAGAGATCGCCGAAGGCGCTGTTGCCCGACCCGTCGACGCCATTTCCGGATCCGCTGCCGAAAACGTTGTTGTAGCTGGCGTTGTCTTTGTACCCGTTGCCCGACGCGTTGCCGATCACCGTATTGTTGGCAACATTTGCACCACCGAGATTGCCGGAACCATCACCGATAATCGTATTGTCAGAGAAGTTGGGACCGTTGCCATTTCCCGAAAGATTTCCCGATATTTTGTTGTTCTGGAAACCGGCACCATTAAGCGTGCCTGAACCGTTGCCGATGACGGTATTATTGGTAAATCCGTCGCCATTGAGGATGCCGGATACATCGCCAAAAATCGTGTTCCCCGTAACCGAGCCGAAGTTTCCGCTGCCCGAACCGTTGCCGATGATGGTGTTATTAGTGACAGGGCCGAAGAGGTTGAGGCTTCCGGAGCCATCGCCGAATATCGTATTTCCGGTGACATTGCCGCCATTGCCAGATCCGGATTTGTTACCCAGAATTGTGTTGTTGGAAACGGTGACTCCGCCCGCTCCGAAATTTAAGCTTCCGGAACCGTTGCCGATAATAACGTTGCTATCCATCGTGGCGCTTCCGCTCGTAAGCCCGGCGCCATTGTTGCTGCCCGAATTATTTCCGAGCACGACGTTGTTGGTCAGGGTAGCTTTGCCGGGGCCCGTGAGAGTTGTGCCGTTGCCGCTCAAAGAACCGTTGCCGCCGACGAAATTGTTCTCGATGTCGGCCGATGCGGCCCCGGCCCCGCTGCTGCCATTCTTAGCTCCGGAACCGACGCCAACGATACTGTTGTTCAGGATCGTCGCTTTGCCGGACCCGCCAGCGGCGCTCGAACCGTTCTCGCGCAGCGACTGATCGCCGAGAACCTGATTGTTCTGGATGTTCGCGCTACCCGCACCGAATCCCACCGAGGTCGTACCATTGTATCGGATCGACTCATCGCCTTGCACGTTGTTTTGATTGCAAGTCAGGCCGGATGAAAGACCAGCATTCGTTTGACCCGAATTGGTGCCAGTTATGTTGTTGGTTCCGCCGCAATTTGCAGCCACCGCTGCGCTTGGAAGCGCGAGGTTCGTCGCCGTCATCAGCGCCGCCGCGCTCACACTCATCAGCAATGACTTTGACGCGATCCGACGCGATACATAAAACATAACGCTACTCCCCGCTACGCATCCTTACCCGAGGCAACGCACTTGAATTTTTGTGAAATACTTTGCTTGCGCGCCCTACCTTTTTATTTCCGACAGCCTTCCAAAAATTTCGCTCTGCTTACGCCGTAGTTGTGGAGCGTCCGGCGGTGAGGCTCTAGCCCCACATCTTTCCACAGGTCGTCCACATGTTGTTCCGTTGTCTGAGCATCTCGTTTGAAAAGCAAGGCACGGAGAATAATTCCGCCAGTGCGTTGCGCCGACGCCACGCAAAAAGCGCCATCGTCGAACTCCTTGCTTGTCCGAATGACAAGAAACGGGCTCTAATTTGAAGGCAGATCGACATCTGAAGCAATGCACCATTAGCGGACGTGGGCGGCGACGCCTCCGCCTCGCCGATCATGTGGTAAGTAATTTCCGCTTCTGGGATATTTCGCCAAATGCGAGCGGCGAACTGTATTCCGGCACATCAGATAATCCATTGATAGCGCGTGGTAGGTATTTGGCTACAAAAGTCGGAAATGACCACCCTTGATCTACAACATAAGTGCGCTGACTCTTAATCACCGGATCCACGGTTCGAGCCCGTGATTACCCACCAAGGTTTTCAGTTGGTTACCTAAAGCGCTCTCAGTCATTCCGACTCCGCGGTTGGCGTGCCATTCCGACTTTTGGCCGTCAATTGTTCTCGATTTTGGTTGCTTTTGATCCACGCACGCCGCCGACGAGCAGCGGTGGCGCTCTGCGTCTCAGTGCGCTTCAAATAGAGCCTGGCAGCCTCTGGCGTTTGTGGCAGGCCGTGGCTCCTGCGCCCCGGCCATGATGGTAATGACGAGTTCGCTGTCCTCAGGCGACGTCGACATGTTTCTCCTGCTGAAGCTTGTCGCGCACGCCCCAGGGTCACCTGTGGCAGTATTCGCTCGCTGGGCTGGCAAGATCAGCGCGGCGTGACGGAGTTGAAGCACAGCCTGCCGTTCGTGGCCGCGGGCTAACTGAGCTCCCAGTGCGGGAAGCGTGGCAACGCGCCAGCATCGACAACCACCGTTTCTCGCATATTAAATCGGGTCACGGGCTACTCTATTGACTTGCGCCCAATGCCAACTGCTCATCCGACGCAGAACTCGACGCGCAAATCCGATCGCGCTCCGTAGGGGCTCGCGGTTCTGCTTTGCTGCTTGGGCTAGTAGCTGCGGTTTTGTTATTTTTCTCTTCACGCGCTTGCTGTGGTGACAGGCAAGTTAAGCTAGCTCAGGCCTTTCCGCCGGCTTTCGCAATAGCTCCGTTGAAACAGCCCCGGGCAGAGCTTCAGCCCACATGAACCGCTGTCTGCCATAATATCCGGTCCAGTCGGAGTACGGAACTAATTGAAATGGGACCGGTATATAATTTGGGAATTTTGAACCGTACTCCGCCGGTGCCGACCAGTCTGTCGCGGCCACTGTTTTGCCCGCCAAAAGAGCTTCATAGATGGCTAGGCCAAAGCCCTCAGATCTATGGAGAGATAAATACAGGTCGGCAGATCGATGAAGTGCGCTAATTTCTTCGTTCGACAATTCGGTTGTTAATAGGATTATGTTTGGCGCGCCGTCGATAAGCTCATTCAATTCGCGGAGTACGACTGCAGTTCGTTTGGTAGTTCGCACCTTCATGACAAGAACGGCCTGTTGGTCAGTGCCGAACCAGTTCTTCCATGCCGCGACGTGTGCCCAAGGGTTCTTGCGCTGAGGACAAGAACTAAGATCCATTATCGCCAAACCCAAAAAAGCGTGGTCCGGCACACCAAGGCGCTCACGAATATTTATTCTATTGTCGGAAGGCACGGCAACCGCGTGAGCAATCGTCCTGACGGATATTGCAAGCTTTGTCCTGAAGACTGATGAGCAGAACTCCGAGGGCGTCCACAGTTCATGAATTAGCGCTTCTGCGAATTTCCAATCTTCAGGAAACAAAGGCGTTTCCCACGCCCATCGGCCGACGCGCCAAGCCTTCGCAACTTGCTCTACTTTAAGCACGCTGAAGATTTTCCCGTACGTATCAGGAAGTGAAAAAAGATAAATATTCTCGACGCCTGGAAGATCTAAAAAGTCCGTGAAATCAAGATCCGCCAAGTCAACGAGCACTAACTTCGAGTGGTGAGCGCGCAAGAGTGAAAGGTCATATGCTGCAGCGCGCGCCAGTCCATGCGACCCAGAGAACTCGCCAAATACGACTGCAGGCCCGGTACTCCGGCGCGCAGTTAAGTCCTTGGCAAACGGGGCCGTCGCTATTCGAACTTGCCGCCAGCGGCGACGCCTCCTGATGGGTTGCCGCATCCGATAGACGAGATGTTTGAGGCTCCATCGCCGAAGGTTCCACCGGACATATGGGCGGTTGCCATATTGGTCAGTGGCCAGGGTACGCGTATCCATCGACCTCGCTCAATCCGATTGTCTTACACACTAGGGATCTGGATAAACTCAGTTCTAAGGCAACCTGAGGATTTGGGAGCGCTGATTATATGTCGGCTGATGATTTGTATTCGGCTGTTGCAACGCGGGTCAACTGTGGCAATACTCAAACACTGAATATCAGTGGGCGAACAACTGCCGGTTGCAAGTGAGATATGAACTCATGAGGCTTGTGTTCATTGGTTGGTATGGAAGACGCAACTGCGGCGACGAAGCGTTTCAGGCGGTGCACCAGCATCTCTTCCCGAACATCGAGAAGGTCTGGCTTGAAAAGTGCCATGGGTTTGAATTTCACGATAACGACGTAGTGATCCTAGGAGGGGGTGATGTCCTCATGCCCTACTATGTCGATACGATTCCGGCCGACCGTAAGTTCTTTGTATATGGATGCGGATTAGCTGATAGCCGTTCGATTGATTACGTTGCGAGCCTCAGCCCTCGCATTCACGGGATCTGGCTCCGAAACGAAGCGGACGTTGCCGCACTACGGAAACGGGGCGTCGCTGCGTCTTTCACGCCTGACATTTTTTTTCAGCTAGCCCCGTCCTTGCGAGAGACCGGGGACCCTTTCCCAACTGAAAAACGCTTGGTGTTTGCTCCGTCAAACAATCACTTCCGTCACTTCCAGCGCACCGGCAACATCAAAGATTTCTCGTACATGAATTACTTCATGTACGAGATGGCAGGCATCCTCGATTACCTCGCAGAATTCTACCATATCGACTTCGTTTCAATGTCGATGGACAACAACGATGACGACCCTGCTTTTGCCAACACCGTCTACGGCCTTATGACAAGACGGCATCGGGTAACGCTCCACGAATATTCAGGAAATCCGATCAAAATTTTTAGAACAATACAGAATGCGAAGCTTTGCATATCGATGAAGTACCACGGACTCGTATTCGCGCTGACAGCCGGCACTCCATTCATCAATGTCGGGCTGGCACGCAAGACACAACTGTTCTGTTCTGAAAATGGATTTGATGACGTCTCCGTACCGGTTCGATCGTTGGAATATTCGAGGTTCCTCGACGTTGTTAAGACAGCAGAACAACCATCGTTTTTGGAGCGTATGCATCAAACTCAACGCAAATTCTGGGAACTCGCAACTCAAGAGGGGAGGAGGTTCAAAAATGAGTTGTTGCAGCAGGCCCAGACTCCTCAGCCCACGATCAAAGTCGAATAATTGCTCGGTATGTTAGAGAAATGACACGAATTATCCTAGCCTCTCCGATTCCACCCATGAAGACGGGGACGGCTCGATATTTGGGCCTGTTCATCGGAGAAGGTGGCGCTACGCTGAAGTCTCGTGAAGCTTTCATAGTAACGCCCTCGGGGTTTGCCGAAGTCGACAAAACATACATGGGATTGCCGGTAATTACTGACAAACAGTATTCGCCGCAGGCGGATGATGTCGTGGTCGCGTTCTTTGCAAACAATCGATTTCACCAATTCGCATATCCATTGATCAACAAAAGAAAAAAGTGGAAAAAACTTATAAGCGTCCTTCATGACCCTCAATGCTTCATGAACGTTGAGAGCATGCATTGGAGCCCGTCGACCGGCTGCGATACTGAAGCTTTATACGAACACATTCGGCACGAGATGCCCACGCTTCATCGCTGGACCCTCGAAAAATGGTCTCAATACAAACTACCGTCAATCATGAAATACAACTTGATCGCCCAGTCTAAGGTTTTGCCGATATCGGACTCGATAGTCGTACACAGCTACTATGCGGGCCTCAAATTAAGCTTGGAGAGTGCTCACGGCGTTTCGCTTCCAGAGATAGTCGTCATGCAGCACCCCCGCGATACTGAGGTCATTTCAACAAATGTCAAAGCAGAGAAGTTTTCAGTTGGCTGCTTTGGCTGGATCTCGCAGGCAAAACGTCCGCTCTCGGTAATAGAGGGATTTGGGCGTTTCTTTTCCGGCTTGCCGGAGGATGCCCGCAAATCAGTCCAGTTGAAGTTTGTCGGGGAACTTTCAGAGAAGTCTCTTGATCCGCTCTTTTGGTCAAAGGCCTATGGGTTCCCTTCCAACTGCGTGCATCTCGGTCATGTTTCGGATCAAGTTTTTTCGCAAGAAATGGCTTCGACAAATCTGGTTTTCAATCTGCGCTTTCCTTCGTGTGGGGAAAGTAGCGGCGCCCTTAACTTAGCATCTGATTTGGGTGTGAAGATCGCTCTGTCGTCTTATCAAGCCTTTCGTGAGGAGACTGCAGATTATCTCATCAAGTTGGACCCGAAGCAGGAAGTGAACGACATCGTCGCGGCAATAACCAAAGAATACAAAAATTGGTTGAACAAAAATGACGGTCTGCCTAATCGGCGAAAAGCTCAATATCCTACGCCGAGGAAGTTCGACGTTCCCGATGCAATTTCATATCTTCTGGAAGATGTTTGATTATGGCTCGCGTGCGCAGGCAATATCTAAAGTTCTGGATTCCAATATTCGGAACTCGCCAGCTCCTAAAAAGGATTGAACGACTTGAGCGTGAGCTTAATGAGCTGAGGGCGAGTGAAGATAAGCAGGCACTGCTAATTTATTATGAGGCGCGCATCGAGGCCATATACGACTCAATTTGTCAGCGCATTAATCTGGAGACACCGGTCATCAAGTCCGACAGGATAAACATAAAGCACCACCGATGATCGTATCTGAGAGGGAGGTGCTTTTTCGGGAGTGTTTGAACGTCATGGATGCCGCCACACAACCGCTCGGGACCGAAGCGCGGATCGATGCAGTCAACGGCAAGATCGGCGAGGTATTGTCTTGAGGGCGGTCAACCATCCCTATTTGGCGACAGTTACAAAGGCACTTGAGGCGACAGGGGAGAGCTTAAACCCCTGGTTGACCGGGCATAGGCTGAGATACGCGGAAACACTCGCCCAACTGCACAAATATACCGGGCCGCGCAACGCGGTTCTTGAATTGGGATTTACGCGCATATTTCAGTTTCTTCTAGCGACCGGCCTCGAGTTCAAATCGTGTTTCGGTTCCGAGTTCAAGGCTAAAGACACGGACGCCAAGAGCCGAGAGTTGACGGTAACCGTTGGCGAGCGCCGCTCGGTCAGCAAGATCATTCCAGTCAATCTCGAAGACGAGCCGATACCGCTCCCGGACGAAAGCCTGGACCTTGTGGTTTGTTGCGAGGTCATCGAGCACATGGACGTGGACCCGATGTATTTGATGGCCGAGATCAACCGAGTTTTGCGCCCCGGCGGTCAACTCCTAATGACGACCCCGAATAGCGCGTCGGCTCGCATCGTTTGGAAAATTCTCCACGGGCATCGACCGCATTTTTACATGTTGTACTCAAAGAACCGCGACCCTTACCGGCATAACTTTGAATACGATGTGCACGCCTTGAAAATCTTAACCACCGCGTCGGGCCTAGAATGCCTGTCGATGGAAACGATAGACACTTTTGAAGATCCTGTTCCCGATGCGCTTCAGCTACTCAAGCGGTCTGGATTTCCGACGACCCATCGCGGCGATAATATATTTTATTGGGGCAAGAAGATCAGCGGAGTTATCGACCGTTGGCCGAGCGGAATCTATGGCTGAGCTGGCCAGAAACCAACGGGCCACGGCAGGATTGTTCGACTGATGGAGCCGCCTTGCCTTCAAATTTGGATCAGTGTTCGCCGAAGTCAGCAGAAGACATGTCATCATTTCTCACAGGCTGAGAAACTTAACACCCGCAGCGTCCGCCTCGAATTCGGGTCGTTACATCGGTGCCAGCCGGCAAGCAAGCTATTCCGCCCTGATCCGACAGCTTCCGCGCAAGCAGCGTTGCTGCCGTGTTTGCCGATGCCTGAAACATATGCTCGGATTTTGGTTAGGTCTTCATATTGTCTCCAATTGCCCTAAACTGATGGGCAGGGGACGGTGGGGGATATATGCAGCGCTCAGAATCTTTGCAGGCTCTCAGAGGGCTTGCCGCATTGCTCGTTACTGTCGGCCATGCGTTCTACTTTCCCTTCCACCTCGCCCGTATTGATCTCTATGACGGCAGAACGCTAGACCAAATAACGGGCGGGTTCGTTGAGCCGTTTGCTCTTTTCCAATATGTGCCAGGCGGGATGTTCCCCGTTGCCGTCTTCTTTCTTCTGAGCGGCTACGTAATTGAAATATCTCTTCGCCGCCTTTCCCCTACGGCGTTCTTGATCTCTCGGGCTTTCCGACTCTATCCGACATTCTTTGTAGTCTTTACGCTATATGTCGTCGTTTATGCCGCGCTCGGGCGTGAACTGCCTTCCTTGAGCGAGGGAATATCCGAGTTATTCCTCGTCAAGTCGTACACGGTCGTTGTCGTTGCGTGGACGCTTCTTTTCGAGGTTCGCTATTACTTAGCCATGGGCCTATTGGCGCTCATTGGCATCAGCGGCCCATGGCGCCCCCTGGCCCTCATCGCCGCATACTTGGCGTTGGATCGGGTACCGGCTTCTGGCTCGGCTATATGTCCATAGGAGCTCTGATCTATCACGCCCGGTCGGGTGATGAGAGAAGCGGACTTGCCTCAGTTGCCCTTATTGTTGGAGTGATTGCTTGGTATGTTGGTGCCAACTCGCTTCACGGTTGGATCACGAAAGACAGCACCAGCGAACTTGGAGCTGGGCTCGCGACCTTTGTAATCTTTCTGACGATGGTGCCGGACAAAATAATCCCGAGGGTTTTTACCTTCCTCGGAGATATCTCCTATCCTCTTTATTGCGTGCATTTGATCATCATCCCCGTCTGCTTCTATTTCTTGACCGGGCACGTTCCCCAGCTTCTGGTCACCCTGCTTCCGGTAGCGATCTCACTCGGGGTCGCGACCCTCATTCATTACACGATAGAAGCGCCAACGAATGCGATGGGCAAACGCTTGGCTTATCGCTGGATGGCTCGGAGGGCCGTACGGCACATCAACGCCTCAGAGCAGGCGGCTCCCTTGCCTTCTAATGAGGCGCGCGCACGCTATGGGTGAGCAAGCACGTACTCGAGTGGGAAGCACTACCCCGTATTATGTATTGAAGAACCTTGAATGCCGACGGCGTTCGAGCCTGCCGGGCAAGCAAGTACATGCCACCATCCGTTGCCACGCGCCGCTCCGGTGTTTGCCGATGCTGTGCCATTCCCCCTGTGCCTAAGGGTTGCTGGTCTAGCAATTTTGAACTGTCGTGGTACTCAGCGTACTGGTTGTCAGGTGTGCAAATCCGCAAACGGGGGGACTTATGGCATCGTATAGTTTCGATTACCTGCTTGACAAACTCAGTGCGGCTCCGTTCTCCGAAAATCCCTTTCGACACATTGAAATCAAAGACTTCTTTTCTCCCGAACATTTCGCAGCAATTGTTTCAGACCAGCGCATTGTTCTGCCGGTTGTGGCCGGTGATCGCGAATTGCTGGCGGCCATGGACGTGGCCGGTTACCGCGTAATTTACTTCCCTGGCACAACAAAAGATCTCGCACGATATTTGGACTGGCACGCCAATCGTTCCGGCGCGGTCGAGAATGCCGACACCTGCGAGAGTTTCGGCGTCGTCATGCGACTCGAGAAATTCGGTGAGAATGGTGTCCTTTCGGAACTGAATTCATTCTTCCACTCAAGCAACTTCCTTGAATGCGTCGCCGGGAAGTTCGGCATTTCGACGGACGATGTTACGCTCGATGCCGGAATACAGAAGTATCTGGACGGATATGAAATCAGTCCGCACCCGGATATCCGGCGCAAGGCACTCACATGGATGTCCAACATCAACCCGGCGCCAAATTCCGAAGCATTGAACATCCACACCCATTACATGTCGTTCCGTGACGAATTCGATTTTGTCCGCAAACTCTGGGCGGAACGCACCGATATCGATAGGGCTTGGGTGCCCTGGGATTGGTGCGAGACTGTCAAACAGCAGCCTGCGAACAACTCCATCGTTCTATTCTCGCCGAGCGACGACACCCTGCACGCCGTCAAGGCCAACTACGATCACCTGCAAACGCAGCGAACGCAGCTCTACGGAAACCTTTGGTACAAAGATGTCGCTCAGATCTCAAAATGGGAGTGGCGGCAACTTCTGGATCAAAAGCCCGTCGTAAGTGAGCCAGCATAGTCCTGGGTGCAGTAGACCGAGATGCGATGGCACTGCGATAAATTATGCTCCACAAGGTTTGTATCTCTCCGCAGCAGGAACTACGTGCCGGGTGCTGATGGCTAATATCGAAGCAGCAAAACAGCACTAGCAGAGGGAAAACAGCGCCCGTATTTTCAGCGCCTCAAGGCCGTAGATAGGCGGCAACCCACACAAATGAACGTTGTACGCGACCTTAGCTGAGCCCACGTCGTGTCACCTGCGATAATCCAAAGCCACGACTTTGGGTCATACATTTCCATCGGACGTGCCCGTTCTTTGTCTCGTCATGCTGGAGCGTAAACTTCTTTCGGAAATCTCTCGATGACGTCCGATACTTTCCTGCCGAGATAGAATAGGCAATCACCCCTGAACGCCTTCGTGAACCCAGACTGCTCGCAAATTTTCAGACCTTCAGCATGAGGTCCACCGAAGACGTCAACGGTTTTGATGTTCACCGTCTCGAAACCAGACGCCCTTCCGAGCGCCTCCAAGCTATGGCGGTCGTGCTCGTAATTGTGGCGGTAAGGACTCCGGTTCCTCTGGTACTGCATATAAAAATGCGGCCGATACCCGTTCACCACTTTTGCCAGCATCGCATACGACGTGCTGTTCGGCGTGGTGATGAAGAGAAGGCCACCAGGCGCCAGAAGGCGGCTGAATTCGACCATCGGAAACATGGGATCAACGTCCATGTGTTCGATGACTTCCGCGCAAAGAATGAAATCGAACTTGCCGTCAGGCAATGGAAACTTGTCCACCTCCAGATTGAGCTTCACGATATTGGCTGAGACACCGCCGATGTCTTCGTAACGCGTCTGGACGTTGCCGCCGATCATATCGCGGTCCGTCCCCCAGACTTCCGAGAAGCCAAATCGACGAGCGAGTGCGTATTGAAAAACGTCTGTGTAGCCGATCTCGAGAGCCGCCCCTCTGTGCGATAGCGGTAATACCTCTATTGCCTGGAGGGTTTTTGCGTACCTAACTGAATGGACGGTTGCATATGTGACGGGTTCCTCGTCCAGATTGGATACAACTTGATTAAGCGATTCACCGGCCATTTGCGCTGCCCCCAAATATTATCATACTCACCATATTATATGTATTGCCCTCCTGTCGCGCTCGATCCTGCAGAATTGCCCGGTAAATAGTTTGCACCACCGCCGCCTGTATCAATCACTGCGTTTGACGACACCGAGTAGCGCGCCCCAGTCGCAGATCCTGTGAACGTCATTCCTGCTGCGACGGCGACGCCTGTCCTCAAAGCCGAAATGAAAGCACTGCTAAACGCGGGTGCTTCGGTGATTGTCAGTGCTCTTCCAGAGGCTGTGTACTTGCCCCCCGTATCCAGAGTTACATGAGCCTGGGCTCCACCACTGATTGTGTAATTCGCGCCGACATTAAAGACGGCGTTATTCTGAAGGAGGATATGAGAGGCAGCCGCCGATCCGAATTCGATAGGAGCGGTAACGCGAACGACGCAGTTGATGGACGCCTCAACGCATGCCGAGCCAGAAGATGTCATCTTTAGCCCAGCTAGCGATATATCAGCGCCAGCTCTGACCGAGAAGCAGGGTCCGGACGCACTGATCAGCACATTGCTTGGCGTCGTTACATTGCCCAGGAAAACGACGTTACCGTTGCCAATACCCACGCCAGGCGTACCAGTTGAAAGCCCCGCAGTGTAAGTGCCGTCAGCGATTTGTATCGTGACGACGAACCCGTTGAGGTCAAGCGCGCGAAGGTTGTTCCACGCTTTC
Organism: Hyphomicrobium sp.; assembly: GCF_035687085.1. Classification (GTDB taxonomy): domain Bacteria; phylum Pseudomonadota; class Alphaproteobacteria; order Rhizobiales; family Hyphomicrobiaceae; genus Hyphomicrobium_B. The sequence goes on from NZ_DASRYS010000020.1 coordinate 99,385, forward strand.
TGCAGCGTGAGAAACGCGCCGCCGGATGAATTCGCAAGGCCCGAGTTGGTATCGGTGCCATCGGGCCGGACATAGTACGTGCGGTTGGCGGTCAGCACTTCGCGCGGGCCGCCGCTCTGCGGAAACGAAACTTTCCCGGTGCTGCGATCAATTTTGATCGCTTCTTTCCATGACGAGCCGTCAGGGCTCACCTTGAAATGGAAATCATCGTCTCCCGTCAGGCCAATTTCGGCGCGGCCGGAATAGTTCGTTTGATAGAGCTGGCTCGCGGTGTCGCCTGCGGCGGCCTTGTTGATCTTCTGCTGATGGCCGTTGCCGGCGTTGTCGAAGAGCGTCGCGGCGCTCTTGACCGCAAACTTGTTCGTCGCGTCCGCGGTCGTGTTCACGCCGGCGAGCGGAACGTTCGAAAGGTCGGCCCACGATCCGTCTTCGCGCAAATATCTGGCCGTTCCGGCCGTCGAGCCCGGCGCCGGCACGAGACCCTTCTTGTGGCTTGCGCCCGAACCCGTGAAGGCATCGAGCAGCGCCGTCGCCTGCGCTCCGGTCAGGTCTTCGGGCGCGCCGCTTCCGGAGGAGGTGCGTCCCTTGATCGTGCCGTTCGCCATGTTGGCGAGACTGGCGTTCCCGACGGGTGCTGAGAGGCCTCCGCCGCCCCCTAAACCCGCGTACAGCGACCACGCTCCCGCGGCATGGATGACGAGCGCGCTTTCGGCAGCGACCCAGGCGGCCCAGCCTTCCTTCGGTGCGTAGAACGCCCATGCGCCGTCCTGGAGGGCTGCGATCTTTCCGGCGTTTCCGGACCATGCGCCGGTCGGGGAAGCGGCGACGATATATCTCGCGCCTTCCGCCGGGGACGGAGGCGGCGCCGACAGCGCCCGGCTTTCGACGGAAAGCTGCACAAGGCAATCGAGGGCGCGGATCGCCTCGTTATGCGTGACATGCTTCTGCGCCTGAGCGGCCAAGATGTAGGGCAGTGCAAGGTTCGGCGTATCGTTCATGAACATGCTAATTCCACAACAAGGCTCCCACGCGTGAAGATACGGGCGGCGGAAAGGGCGGGGATAAGTTTTTGGGAAGTTTTTTGAGCGCGCCGGCGACGCAACTGCGCAAAGCTGCGCGCCGCTCTACTTTTCATATGTTGGCTGCTCTGGCCGAATTCGAACGCTCGCTGATTAGCGAACGCACCAAAGCCGGCTTGGCTGCTGAGCGAGCGTACGCCTCGACGCCCGAGCGAAGGTCCTCTTCGCTTTCAGGTGCGTGGCTTAACCGTGCCTGCAGATATCGCGCCACCTGCGATCCATACAGCTCTCAAGCTGAAATCGGACGACGCGCCGCGTCGATTTCCGCGTCAGTCATTTAGGTGGGCATCATGCTCCTGGCGGCGGGTGATTGGGCGCGCAGTGATCCCGATCGCCAACGGAGCGCGCACATCAAGTTCAAAATCGATCACGTCACTTTCGTCGTCATGCGAAATTAGAAGCCAAAATGACTGAGTGGGGGATGGTCGTCTGGCCGGCCGGCCGAGCGCCCAGCGGAACTTGCGAGCCGCTTCCGGAATTGGTTGCTCGTTTATGCTGCAGTGGCGCGCGCGCATGAGCCCATCGCCGGCGAACTCCCAGTTCTCGTTGCCGTAGGCTCGGAACCACTGGCCGCTATCGTCGTGATATTCGTAGGCGTAGCGTACCGCGATGCGGTTGCCCGCAAATGTCCACAACTCCTTGATGAGCCTGTAGTCCAGTTCGCGGTTCCATTTGCGCGTGAGGAATGCCTCCACCTCAGCTCGACCGTTCAAAAACTCCGCGCGATTTCTCCAGCGCGTATCGACACTGTACGCCGTCGCGACCTTCGCAGGGTCGCGCGTGTTCCAGCCATCCTCGGCTAGGCGGACCTTCTCGATTGCAGTCTGTTCGTTAAATGGCGGGAGGGGCGGGCGTGACATGAGCTTCCTTTCGGAGAAGGGTTGTGAAGCCGGGTGACGTGCCGGCGCCGGGCGGTCCTACAAAGGCCGGAAGAGTGGGGATGCGCCGGCCCTGAGTTCCGACTGGGCCAGGGGCGGAAATCCAGTCTTGGGATGGTTTGATAGGAAAAGAATGATCGCTGGTATCGGCGCCGGTATTCATGGCGCGGATACCAAGCGATGCGTTCAATGTTATTGCGGAGCCAGATGCTGGCGTAGACCCTCGCTGGCTTGGGCGATGGCGGCTTCGGTGGATGGAATGTGACGGATAGCGTTCAGCAGAACGAAATGGATCGTGCTATTGTAACGCGTGGCGACGACGGGCACCCCAGCCTCTAACAGTTTGTGAGCGTAAGCCTCACCTTCATCACGGAGCGGATCGTTCTCCGCCGTGATGACGAGAGCAGCAGGCAGCCCCTTCAATTGTTCTTTGGTTGCGCGGAGCGGTGACACATAGGGATTATCTCGCAACTTGCCTGCGGGTGCGTAAAGGTCCCAGCCGTACTTCATGAAGGCGCGAGACAGGAAGCGATCGTTTCCGAACGCGTGATACGACTCGCTATCAACGCTCGCATCGGTCGCCGGAATGAACAATATCTGATAATTGATTGCGGGCCCGTTGCGGTCTTTGGCCATGAGGGTCAGCGCAGCTGCCATGTTGCCACCCACCGAGTTTCCAGCAACCGCGATGCGAGTACCGTCCGCGCCAAATTCCCCGGCGTTTTCGGAAACCCACTTGAGCGCGGCGTAGCTCTCATCGAGCTGGGTCGGATATTTCGCAGCGGGCAGGGGCGTATACTCCACGAATACACCGATCTGCCCGGAGCCGACGACGAGGTCGCGCAACAGGCGCTGATGGTTCTGGAAGTTGCCGACGAGCCAAACACCCCCATGAATGAACAGCAGCACGCCGGGCTTCCCGCTCACATTCTCCGGCTTCATGATAAAGAGTTTCACGGTCTTGCCGTCCTGAGTGATGGTCTGCTCAGTGGTCGTTACTCCCGACATGTCCACCTTGGTCTTCGATTGAAGCTCCGTGATGATGTCCTGGGGCTTCGGCTGCGGCAGCTCCCAGAAAAAACTGCTGTCCTTGTTGATCTCAACCAGGAACGAGCGGACCGCCGGCTCGATGCGCGGGTCGGTCGCGACGTTGGGTGCTGCTGTGACAGTCTGTGTCATGAGGGTTGCTCCGATGATCAGGGCGATGAGTTTAGGAATACGGGTCATGAATCGCTCCGGGGGTTGCGGCGCCTAAGACGAGGCTGTCCGGGAGATTGGCGGGGGACATGAGGCCGCATGAGGCTGCCTCAACCGGGGAGGCCGGCCGGCTGCATTATGAGAGTGTATCTCGATGAGTGTCTTTCCCGGCCCTGCTGTAATCTATACCGAGCTTGCTGCCTCGGGCTTTACGAGCGGACGAGGCGACGGTATTCGCCCGGGCTCATTCCGGTGGCTCGCAGGAATGCACGGCTGAAGCTCGCTTGAGACGAGAAGCGAGTTCTGTGCGCGATCTCACTCAACGGGAGCTTGCCCGCAGCGAGCATGGCCATCGCATGTTCAAGCCGGCGGCGGCTGACGTACCTGTGTGGGGGCGCGCCGGCTGCCGAGGCGAACATGCGCGTGAAGTGAAAGACGCTGAGGTTGGCAAGGTCAGCTAAATTCGAAACGGTGATATCGTCTTCCAGATGCTGGTCGATATGATCGAGAACGCGGCGCAGCCTGGCGTTGTCGAGTCGATGCACTTGCCCCGTTATATGTTCATGGAGCCGGCGGTCGGCATAGCTGTGGGACAGCCGCGCGGCAAGCATGGCGGAGGCGGTCTCGACCAGCATAGTGCTCGTGGCGCTCTCCTCATTCAACTCGGAAAGCACTGACAATCCGATCTCCCTTATGAGTTCGTCGCGCAAGCCCCCCAAATATTGGATTGAATGAACTGCCGAACGCGCGAGGTTGAATTGGTCGGCCAGCAGATTGAACTGGCGGGGCGCCAGATACAAATGCAAGGCTTTCGGTAGAGGTGCGGTGATTTCGATTTCCTCATCGCCGATACCGATCGGCGCCAGCCAGATCGTCCCCGTGGAGGCAAGGGCCTGTTCATGCCGCTGCGCTGCGGTCCGGCGAACACACGCGTCGTCCGCCCCGTCTATTGCGATAATGATTTCGACATTGGTCTGGACAACGGACTCAATTCGGCCGGCCGGATGCGAGCGCAGTTCGGCCGATATGTTTGACCAGCTGCGACCGGCGGACGACGCAAGCAATTTCGACTTGGGATATTTTCGTCGACCGTCGTCCAGCAGGATGTCCATGATGCCTCGCCTAATTCCCCAGGGATCATTTTGGGGATCGCGATGAGCGACCACGGGCCCACAATTGCCGGCGTAGCCGGTGCGCCAACGTCTTTCGCTTTGGTCGCCAGCATGAGGGCAGCCTAGTTCGGGGTTGAATATCGCGCCTCGACCTCTTTCATTTTGAGAGCGACCTCCGTCGGCGTCAGAATGCCTTTGCGGAAAAGGATGTTGGCGAACGCAACGATCCATCGCTCGTAGTAGCTGAGGTTTCCAACCATATCGGTTCCAAGTGCCTCAACCCCGCAGCGCTTCTCTTCGGTATTGATGATCTTGTGAAAGTCGAGAACGTCGGCCAGCGCGTGACAGCGCTTTTCCCAAGGTTCGAGTTCGTGGTCTGTGCGCTTGATTGGGTCGGCGGGTAAGCCCCCGATGTCGTTCGGTAGGCGCTTCACCAGTTCGGAACTATCGGTCATCCTTCCGCACTCCGAATTTCCAGCTTGGGTTCGACGACGCCGATCATCGTATCGCGTGTGACGAGGCCGGCCAGTTCGTCTTCGGTGAAATTCTCCGTGCCTTCCGGGCGTTTCGGCAGCACGAGGTAGCGAACAACCGCTGTGGAGTCGCTCACCCGAACTTCGACATCGTCGGGAATGATGGTCCCGAATTCGGCGAGTACTTTTCTCGGCTCCGACACGGCGCGGGCTCGATAGGGCTTCAGTTTGTACCAATCGGGCGGCAGACCAAGAACCGGGCGCGGATAGCAGGAGCAAAGGGTGCAGACGATGAGGTTGTGAACCTTGTCCGTGTTCTCCAGAACGATCAGCTCCGTGTCGTCGTAGAAGCTGATGCCGAAGTCCTGCTCGCAGGCCGTGCGACCATTGGCGAGAAGCCGTTTTCTGAAGCCGGGATCGACCCAAGCGCGGGCGACGACCTTGGCGCCAAGCGCTGGCGTTCGGGAATCGAGGACTTCGATCTGCCGCCTGATCTCGTCGGCACCGAAATACTTTCGTTCGATAAGCAGTTCTCGAATGGCTGTCTCGAGCATGTCGTAATAGCTGGGCTGCTGGGGCTCGCTAACCTCGGCATGTTGATGATCGTGTGCATGATGTTCGGTCTCATGATCCGCATGCGTCATGGGCACACCCTTTCGAGCCAGGTTTCGAAAACTTCGATCCGCAACCCATCCTTGGGCGAGCCGTCATAACCGGGCCAGAGTTCCGTCATCTGGAATGCCACGCGATAGTAGTGCCGGCGGGATCCGGCGTTGCGGCCGAAGCCTTCCTCCTCATTGTCGACGAAGGCCGGCTCGATCACGGCCTCGATGCGTCCGTGCTTTCGGCGCAGATAGCGGGGTACCCGATAATGTCCGATGGGCGACCTGTCGGCGACGCGGACCTCGTCCCCGATCTTGAAATTCGGCTTCTCGCCGAATGCGGTGACGATGTGTGTGAGGTCGGAAGAGGATCGCGGGGTCATGCCGTCACCTTCTTCGAAAGTACTCGGTCAATCGTTCGGGTTCATTCCCATTCCAGACGCTTCTCATTTTGCGCCGACCTTGCGATCGAGAAAATCTCGGATCAGGGGGACCATCGTATCAGCCTTGTCCTCGAGCGCGAAGTGGCCGGTATCGAGAAGATGGAATTCGACATCGGGCAAATCGCGCTTGTAGGGATAGGCGCCGTCAGCTGGGAAAATGGTGTCATTCTTACCCCAAACGATCAGCGCGGGCGGCTGGCGCTCGCGAAAAAATTGCTGGAATTTCGGATAGAGCGGCACGTTCGTTCCGTAATCGAGGAAGAGATCCAGCTGAATATCTTTGTTGCCCGAGCGATCGAGCAACGCCTGATCGTGGCCCCAGTTGTCCGGATCTATTCGCGTCACGTCGCTGACGCCATCTGTGTATTGAAACTTTGTCGTCTCAGGCTTTACGAGGAAGCTCAGCGCCTCACGATGCGCCTCGGAGCCGTCTGCCCAATAGGCCTTTATCGGGTCCCAGAATTTCTTGAGACCCTCCTCGTAGGCATTGCCATTCTGGATGATGAGTGCCGTGACGCGCTCCGGGTGCTTGAGTGCCAGCCGATAGCCAACCGGTGCGCCGTAATCCATCAGGTAGAGCGCGTATTGCTTAGCACCGAGTTTGTCGGCTAGGCCATCAATCAAATCAGCATAGTGAGCAAACGTGTATGCAAACTGCTTATGATCGGGCGCCGCGCTCTGGCCGAAGCCCGGATAGTCCGGCGCGATCACATGATAGCGGTCCGCGAGTGCCGGGATCAGATTGCGGAACATGTGGGAAGACGTTGGAAATCCGTGCAGGAGAAGCACGACAGGCGCATCGGCAGGACCGGCTTCGCGATAGAAGATGTTGACGCCGCCGATCTCTGCCGTTCGGTAGTGCGTAACGGGCGATGCCGCTTCGGCAAATCCGGCGGTCAGTAGAAAGGCGGCCAGCGTCAGCCAATCTCGGTAGCGGCAAGCATGGGAATACATCACCTATCTCCTCGTCGATGAATGAGAGAGCCCGGTTAGGTGCCCTCGTAGACCAAGCGGGTGAAGAATCCCGGATCGATGACGAACTGGCCGTACTTGCTGTCGAATGCAGCCGTTGGCTTGGCTGCGACCGTCTCCTCTTTTGAACGGCCCTGCTTCTTCAGTGTCGAGACGTTCTCGCGAACCGCAACGAGCATGTCGCGGAAGTCTTTCATTTCAGCTTTATTGCTGACCGGCCGGCCATGACCGGGGATAATGATCGTGCTATCCGTTGCGAGAGCGAGGTTGGCATCGGCAGCCGCGATCATGCCGGCGATGCTGCCGCCGGTCGAATAGTCGATGAACGGATAAACACCATTCCAGAAGGTGTCGCCGACGTGCAGCACGTCCGCTTCGGCGAAGTGCACCGAGATGTCACTGTCGGTATGTGCCGGACCATAATACTTGAGCGCAATGGTCGATCCATTGAGTTTCAGCGTGAGATCAGTCGCGAAAACGTCCTCGGGAATTCCACCCGGGCCGAGGGCGAGAAAATTATAGTCCCAGTCATCGACGCGCTGTACCTGCGATAGGTACTTGCGCGTGTTCTCCTGCGCGATGATCTTGGCACCTGCTGCGTGCAGCCATTCGTTGCCATCGGCATGATCGAAGTGCCAGTGCGTGTTTACGAGATGTGCAACCGGGTCGGCGCTGAGGTTCGCAAGCGTCTTGCTTATCTGCGGCTGGGATACCCGAATGCCGGCGTCGATCAGCACTTTGCCGTCAGTTCCGGTCAGAACTGCTATGTTGCCGCCGGAGCCTTCGAGGACAGAGATATTGCCCCGAAGCTTATGGACATTGATCGGGGAGGTGGCGGCGCTATCCTTAATAAGGCTGACGAGCCCTCGCGCCTCGGCATAGGCGGCACGCGGAGTGAGCCAGCCCGCCAGGCCAGCTTGTGCGGCCCCGATGCAGCACATGCAGAAGCCGCGCCTGGAAAGTTCAAAGGGCTCCATTTTGCGCCATTACGAAATCACTAAAGAGTTCAAACGGATGATTACACAATTCCCTGCGCGTCCTTGGCGCGAGCAGCATTCAAATAGGGCCGGCCAGAATTCCAATACGCGTATGAATTGGCACGACGGGTCTCATGAGGGTCGACAATAACAATGATGAAGTTTGACAATGCTTTCTGCAATCCGCGAAATTCGGAATACCGTTCTCAATAATTGGAAGGCGAACGCCGATGGATCGGCTCGACGCGATGTCCGTCTTCATAGCTATTGTGGATGCAGGGAGCTTCTCGGAGGCGTCGCGACGTCTCGGAATGCCTCTGGCGACTGTGAGCCGCAAGGTCGCCGAGCTTGAGGCCCATCTGAAGACCCAGCTCCTCAAGCGGCCTGCGCGCAAATTGATGCTGACCGATGCCGGCCGCTCCTACATGGCCGCCTGTAAGCGCATCGTCGAGCAGGTCGATGAAGCCGAGAGGGATGCGTCAGGCGAGTATCGCATTCCAATGGGTGAGCTGGTTGTGACCGCGCCTAGCCCTCTCGGGCATATGCATCTGCTGCCGATAGCGCTCGAATTCATGGCGGCGTTTCCGGCGATTCATCTACGGCTTTTGTTGAGCGACCGCATCGTCAACTTGATTGACGAAAACATCGACGTGGCGATCCGCATCGGCGAACTCCGCGATAGCAGCATGATCGCGACGCGGGTCGGGTCCATACGCAACGTCGTTTGCGCAAGTCCCAGGTATCTCGCCGCGCACGGACGGCCGCAAAAGCCGGAGGACCTTTCCGAGCACGAATGCATCAACATCGATAGTCTGCCATCGAATCCGAGGTGGGAATTCACGAAGGGAGGCGACCACATTGCTGTCCCGGTAAAATCCAAGATGGACGTCAACTCGTCTGAGGCGGCGATCTTTGCTGCAATCGCCGGAGTGGGCATCACGCGCGTGATGTCCTACAAGATGGAGGAAGCAAGGCGGGCTGGACAACTCGAGATACTTTTGGAGGAGTTCGAGCCGACGCCTTGGCCGGTGAATATTCTCTATACATCGCGCCGCCTCGTGCCACTCAAGCTGCGGGCCTTCATCGACTGGGCTGTGCCACGCCTCCGCGCCCGGCTTGGTCAGCCGAACGGCGAGTGATTTCTGTTTCGTGTCAGAAGTGGACGTGGTGTGCCGGGTGATCGAAGCTCTGCTGATCCCCCCTTAAGCGACCACGGTTCGATATTTTGTAAAGCGGACGAAGCCTCTTCACGGCATGAGATCGTAAAACAGCATTGATTTTGTTGGAAATCGCGTTGTCTCGTAATCAGCGGGTCCAGGGTTCCAACGCCACGGGGGCAGCAACGCGCATCCCGACGCGGCATCGTCGGTCGTCCAGACGGCGAATGCGCGAACCACTGGTTTGTGCGGCCCTGCCGTCGAGCTTGATGAATACATATCGTTTGATCGAACAAGCGCCGTTAAGCGCTTGATAGCATTGGGTCAGCGGAATGCCCGAGAGGTGGCATTTGACGTTTAGTGCTGCGTAGCCCAATCACCAGACTCGCGAGGAAAGCTTTGGCAAGGGAGCACGCTGTCATCGAGGTTCGACTGCGCGAGCTTGCTCAGATCTTCAATTCATTCGATCCTTCGCCATTTCACGAACGCGATCTCGATAGCGATGCCGAAGAATACATCGTTGGCTGGGCGCGTGAGCTTCCTGCCGATGTGCCGCTTCGCATCATCGTGCATCTTCCGAAAGACGAAGCTCGAAAAGCAGAAGAACGCGGTCTGAGCACCGCGCTGGTGCATTATTTCGCGTACCGAGCCGCGATGCAGCAGCGGGAACTCAACGAGCTCTTTCACAACGGCCGGCGCTATCTCGTGATCGGCATCCTGGTATTGGCGGCGTGCCTCATTGGCAGTCAAATGGCACGCAAGTATCTGGGCTCCGGGCCGATGGCGAGCCTAATTACCGAAAGTCTGATTCTGGTGGGCTGGGTCGCGAATTGGAAGCCGATCGAGACGTTTCTCTATAGCTGGTGGCCGCTGAAGCGGTGGCGCGATCTTTACCGGCGCTTGGCGGACGCGGTCATAGAAATCAAATCAGATTAGATTAGCGACCGTGATGCTTGATGCAGCGGACTTCGTCCGACGCTCCGCCACCGGTCCTGAAAACCGGTGGCGGAGTAAAGCCGCTAGGGGACGGGGGGTGTACCCTAGCGGGGGTCACGCAAAGCGTTGGATCGTTGCGCCAGCGGATGGCGGCGCCAGCGCTGAATGCCATGAGCCCTTGCTAGCTTAAGGTAACCTTAAGTCCGTGGATCGCAGTGCAGAGGCGTCTCGCTTCGTTCCGCGGAGCCGTGCCGGCATGCAGCCTCTCGCCGCCACCCTCGAACAGCGCGGCGTTGCATGCATTCATCCTGCTCGATGTGTGCCGTGGCGTGCTACGTCTTTATTGCGCTGGGCCCAAAGGCATACGCCGTTCCGGCCCGTTGTGACTCTGGATCACGGGTATCGACGCGAGGTTTGAAAATTGCGATGCGAAGCTCCGCTCGCAGGCCGCCTTCCGCGCGGTTTGCAAGCGTGAGACTTCCCTTGGCACGGTTGAGCGCAAGATCCACGATCGTGAGACCCAGTCCGCTTCCAATCGCGCTCCGATTGCGTCCTCGAAAGAAGCTATCCCGCACGCTGGCAAGCTCGTCCGCGGGTATGCCGGGGCCGTCGTCGTCAATACGGATAATCGCGGTGTCACCCTCTCGCTCGGCCGAACAGCGCACGATTCCTGAAGGTGGCGAGTGAAGGAGGGCATTTTCGAGAAGATTGCGAGCGGCCATCCCAAACAGAATGGGATCTATGTTCAGCCGAATACCGTCGAGACTGCGATCGAACTGGACGCTTGCTGATTGCGACAGCTGATAGCGGAGTTGCTCTTCGACGCCTTCCAGGCTCTTGCGAAGATCGATGCCATCCTCTGGTGGATAGACTTCGCTCGATTCCGCTGCGGTGATGTCCATCAACTGCCGCAGTAGGCGCGATGTGCGGTCGACGCCGGACGCAACCTGGCGAAGTGCATTGTTGCGCACGGCGGCATCTTCGCTCGAAAGCGCGATTTGGGCCTGGACTTTCAAACCCGCTATCGGCGTTCGCAGTTCGTGAGCGGCGAAGGCCGTAAAGTTACGCTCGTGCTCGCGTGCCGCGGTGACGCGATCAAAAAGGCCATTGAGCGATTTGATGACCGGCCGGATTTCGGACGGGGCTGCATCTCCGACGAGTGGACTGAGATCGGATGCGCTGCGCCTCTGTAGCGCGTGCGCCATCCGGTTCAACGGAGCAAGGCCGCGGCCTACGCTCAACCAAATAAGCGCTGCCATGATCGGAGCGATTAGCAGGAGAGGGATCAAAAGCCTCTTTATCACGCCAGTGACGAGGCGCTCTCTCACGCGCAAGCTGTCGCCCACAAGCACGCGAATTCCGGCGGCCTGGTTCTCAACGGCATAAACACGCCAGCGTTCGCCGCCGACGCTGCTCTCTGAAAATCCCGACGCATGCGCGGTCAGCGGCGTGTCGGGTGCATCATCCGAACGCCCCACGAGCGAGCCGTCGAGGGCCCATATCTGACAGGAGAGCTGCCGCTCATAAAGCGTGCGGCTGGCGGCGGCGTTAAGTGAGCCTGGCTCTTGGCGGTCCTGGTGCTTCTCCTGATTGGTGATGAGCGAGTTCACCATTCTCGCCGCTTCGATCAGGCGCGCATCCAGCGCGTGCTCGATCTCGGCGCTCGTACAGAAATAGATCCACCAAGCAGCACCCGTCCAAGCGCCTCCCGTCATCAGCATGAGAATGAGGAACAGGCGTGCCCGGATCGACTTCATGATGCGTCCTCGTAAAGCCGATAGCCGATGCCGCGCACGGTCTCGATCACCTGATTTCCCAGCTTGGCGCGCAAGTGATGGATGTGGACTTCGACCGTGTTGCTTTCGACGTCCTCCTGCCAGCCGTAAAGCTTTTCCTCAAGCTGGCGCTTGGAGAGTATTTGGCCGGGGCGGTCCATCAAAACTTTCAGAATGGAGAACTCGCGGCGGGAGAGGCGGACCTGATCGCCGGCTTTCCTGACGGTCATCGATGCGGGCTCGATCACGATATCCCGCCAGGCGATCGTTTCCGTCGCGCGCCCGGCAGCGCGCCGGATCAGGGCCCGCAGACGAGCAGCCACTTCATCGAGGTCGAACGGCTTTCCGAGATAATCGTCAGCCCCGGCATCGAGTCCCGTGATCCGGTCGATGACAGTGTCCCGCGCTGTCAGCAGGAGCACGGGAACGTTGTTTCCGCGCTGCCGCAACGCTCCGAGCAGGTCCAAACCGGAACCGTCGGGCAACATCTGATCGAGCACGACCGCATCGAACTCACCCGCGCGCAACGCGGTCTCGGCGTCGGCATAGCAGGCCGCGGCCTCCACGGTGAAGCCGCTGAGATTCAATCCCACCTGCAAACCATCGAGCAGAATGGTATCGTCCTCGACCACGAGGATCCGCATAGACATTCTCATCCTCTGCTTCAGCGCAAAGCGCTCAGGTGCCTCTCACGCGTTTCCGGTGCATCCACCGTCATGGCATCGTTTAGATACCGCTCGAGGCCGGTTTAAGAAGTCCGGTGACCTGCGGCGGTGTGTGCCCTCAGCCCGAAACAGCATCAGCTGATACCTTTGTCCTTATTGGCTTGAACATCGACCTTGTCACCCTCGCGGAGAAGCGCATTCGGGCTGACAATGACGCGATCTTCGCTGCTCAGGCCCGACGAGACGACGACGCGCTCACCCAGATCACGATCAACGACGATAGGCTTGATGCGCACCTGGTTCTGATTGTCGACGACGAAAACGACTTGGCGGCCCGCGCGCGTCACGATCGTGTTGGTCGGCACCAGCACGGAACCCTTAGCCCCGCTCACGTCGATCTTCACTTGGCCAATCAACCCCGCAGGAATGCGGGCCTCAGGATTTGCCATGAGGAATTCCACGCGCATGGTGCCTGAGGACGGATCGATGAGGCCCGATGCACGGCCGACGCTGGCGGCGAACGTTTCGCCAGGAAGCTCCGCAAACACGACACTGGCCCGGGTCCCGGCGCTCACCTTGAGAGAAGCCGATTGCGGGACGTCGATTTCAAGCCGCAGTTCGTCGAGGCGGCCGATCCGGAGCAGATAACCTTCGGATTGCGTTTGATTGGCCGTGACTTTGTTGCCGCGCTCCACCTGGCGCGCGATGATTGTGCCGGAGAAGGGTGCTCGCACAGTCTGGAAACTTTGAATTTCCTCGAGCCGCTTTACCTCGGCATGGGCCGCTTCGAGATCTGCCTCGGCCGTCAGCTTCGCAGCATATCGCGCATCGCGAACTTGGACCGAGACATGACCCTTCGGCACCAGGGCCTCCGCGCGCTCAAGTTCTAATTTTGCAAGGGTGAGCCGGGCTTCGATCTGGCGGGCGGCAGCGCGCGCGCGCATCAGCTCCTGATCAACCTCGGGCGCCTCGATGCGCAAGAGTACGTCACCGGCTTTCACGCGATCGCCGATGTCGACTTTCCGCTCGGCGATAACGCCGTTCACGCGAGACAAGATGTAGGCCTGCTCCGCTGGCGCCGTACGCGCGGAGAGTGTGAGCGTGGACGTTCCTGAAGCCGGATCGGGTTTGAAGATACGCACCGCTCGCAGGGCTGGCTTATTTCCTTCACGCGAGGCGCCATCGGCTGCTTCGGCCACACGCTTCCAGCCAACCAGCTCCTTTGCCTTCGCGAGGAGCCCCGCAGCGCCACCTTCCCGGACTGTCCATGCGCCCGCACCGGCGCACGAAGCGAGGAGAATGGTCGCAACGATAAACTTCTTCGAGGCCATTCAATGTGCTCCTGCACTTTTTGCAATCGTAAGGGAAACGTCGATGTCTCTATCGGCATGTGACCGATCTGTCGTCCGGCGCGAACGCAATGATATCAGGGTTGCAAAGAGGAACGGTACGAACGTCAAGGTCGCGCAGGTGCCAAACAAAAGCCCGCCGACGACCGCGCGGCCGAGCGGCGCGTTCTGTTCGCCGCCGTCGCCGAGGCCGAGCGCCATCGGGAGAATGCCCACGATCATTGCGGTCGCCGTCATCAGCACCGGTCTCAGCCGCGTTCGAACGGCATCGAGCGCCGCCTGAACAGGCGTTTCGCCCTCGTGCAGGCGGTCACGCGCAAAGCTGGTGACCAGAACACTGTTGGCGGTCGAGACGCCGATCACCATGATGAGACCCGTAAGAGCCGGAACGGACAGCGGTGTCCCCGTCACGTAAAGCGCAAACATGGCTCCTGATATGGCCACGGGCAGGCCGCCCATGGCGATGAGCGGCATCAGCCAAGATTGGAAATTCACGACCATAACGAGATAGACGAACACGGCGGCCATCATCAAACCGGAAATCATTTCGCCGTAGGCCTGCGCCATCGACTGAGCCTGACCGGCGATTTCAATACGGTTGCCGGGCTTCAGGCGCGGCCTCACTGCATCCACCGCACGTTCCACGTCTTGATAGACGCCGCCGAGATCGCGGCCTTCCGTGTTGGCTAAAAGAGTCGTCATTGGCTGCAAGGTTACACGATCGATGTTGGCGGCCAATGTTCTAAGCTGCAAGGTGGCAAACGACCTGAGCGTGACTTGCTGATCGTTGTTTGCGGTTCTGACAGGCGTATTGAGCAGCTGCTCCAGAGACGTCAGATTTGCGGGCGGCGCGACGACCTGAACCGTATAGGCCATGCCCTGATTGGGGTCGCTCCAGAAATTCGGCGACACGGTTCCGGAGGCGCCGAGAACAGCCAGGAGCGCCGTTGCCGCATCTTGTGGCGTCACGCCAAGCTGCAGGGCACGCACCCGGTCGATTTCGAGATAATAGGACGGCAGATTGCGCACTTGCCGCGGTGTGACGTCAACGGCGCCGGGGATCTTCTCCATGCCCGCCATCAGATCGCGCGCGATCTCGGCATTGCCCGTCACATCACGTCCGATCACGCGCACCTCGATTGCCGTCTGTGTGCCGGCCGCCAACGTTTGCGCCGTCGCGTCTGCGGGGCGGAAATAGAACGCCAGATCAGGGAAGCGCTCTTTCAGTCTTTGACGAATTCGGCTGACGTATCCCGCAGTCGGCGCGTGCGGACTTGCAAGCTGCACGAGGATTTCGCCGTCGAAGGAGCCGATGACTCCGCTTTCGACCCACGCGAGATTGATCGGCTCCGGACTTCCGATGGTCTCAGCGATGAAGCCAACTTCGCGCTCGGGAATGATGCTGCGAATTTCGTGCTGCACTTCGGCAAACTTGCGCGCGGTTTCTTCCAGCCTGAGCCCTGTTTGCGCGCGGACATAGAGGCGGATCATGCCGGCATCCGCTTCCGGAAAGAACTCACGGCCGACGTTCGTGCCAGCGAACGTACCAAGCCCGAGCGCGAAGACGAGGCCGGCAACTGGAAGCACTTTCCAGGCGAGCAAGAACTGCGCGATACGCGCTATTCGCCGTTCGAGGAAGGAGAGGCCGCTTTCAACGGCGCGTGAAACGAGACCCGGCCGGTGCGGCTGATGAGGATCATGCGCGCTCAACATGAGCGAAGCGAGTGATGGCACCAGCGTTCTCGACAGTATGAACGATGCGGCCATTGCAAACACAACCGCGAGCGCCAACGGCACAAAGACGAAGGCTGCGATGCCGGTCAGCATGAAGAGGGGGGAGAAGACGATGCAGATCGCAACCGTCGAGACGAACTCCGGAAAGACAACTTCGCTGGCGCTTTTCAGGATTGCGTCGCGCAGCGGAATCCCTGCTTCGAGGTTCCGGTTGATGTTCTCAATCTCAACGAGTGCATTGTCTACGAGGATGCCGATGGCGAGCATCAAGCCGCCGAGCGTCATTAGGTTGAACGTATTGCCGGTCGCCGCCAGTCCGGCGATGGAGGCAAGAAGTGCGAGTGGAATGGAGGTGAGAACGATGAGCGACGACCGCCAGCTTCCGAGGAACACGAGGACCACAAAGGCCACAAGGAGACCGACGATGATGGCCTCGATAGCGACGTTATCGATCGCGCGGCTGACGAAGAGGGACTGATCGAAGACCGGCGCGATGGTCACGCCCTCGGGCGCGGCGGCCTGCAGCTCTCCCATGCGCGCTTTGATTTGCTCGACGATGCCGAGCGTCGAGGCGTCGCCCAGCTTCAAAATCGAGACCATGACGGCGTTCTGCCCATCGAGCCGGGCGATATTGCTCTGGACGGCCTGTCCGTCTCGCACACTCGCAACGTCGGAGACGCGGATCACGCGCCCATCGACGGATCGCAAAGGAAGATCGGCGAAACTTGCGACCTGCTCGGGGCTGGCGTTAGTCGTGATGGTGATTTCGCGGGTATCGATGCGAAGTGCGCCGGAGGGAAGCGTCAGGTTCTGCGTGGCCGTGGCCCGCGCGACGTCGCTCGGCGAGATGCCATACGCCTGCAGCGCCTCCGGCTTGAGATCGATCATGACCTGACGCGACGCGCCGCCATACGGCAGCGTCAGCCGGATCCCGGGTATGGACTGGATCTGCGCGCGGAGTTGAAGCCGCGCATAGTCGTAGAGCGCGCCGTCCGACAGCGTATCGGAGGCGAGGACGAGCTGCAGGATCGGTACGCTAGAGGGGACATACGGCACGATCAGGGGAGGGCTCGTTCCGGGCGGCATTCGCCGGAGGATGGTTTGGCTCACCGATGTCACCTGGGCGAACGCATTCGTCACATCGGTGCCTGGCTGAAAGGAGACCCGGATGATCCCGACGCCGTTGATCGTTTCGGAGCGGACCTCGCGAAGATTATCGACGTTGTTCATGATCGCGAGTTCGCTGAACGATGTCAGCTTGCTCGCCATCTCCTGAGGATTGAGCCCCTGATAGGTCCAGATGACGTTGATCGCAGGAATGTTGACCGCCGGGAGGATGTCGGTCGACATGCGACGCGCCGACATCACGCCGACGAGCAGCAGAAGCATCGCAAGCACTCCGATGCTATGGCGATGGCTGATCGCGTACCGAACGATCCACATGCGTTCCTGCCCTTTGATGATTTCAGGGCAGCAACTCCTGCAGCACCCCCGGCTCCTCCAATCCGATGCACCTTAAGACAAGCTTAAGATCGCTTTTTCCGGACTTTGAGGAGCCTCCAGAACGTGAACTCGGCCACGGATCGCGTCCTGAGATCCATCGAAACGTCGCCGCCGATAGCGCGGCTTAGCTGCCGTCATAGGAACTTTAACGAACCAATCAGCGTCTTTATCGGAGCCCAGGCCCCCCAGCCGGGTCATAGACAAATGTTCCGCTTTTCCCGGCGATCCCGCCAGGCGAAACGTTCCTTCACACCTCATCTTGGACCTATGCAGCAGTGACAACCATGGACAAGCCATCCGCGTCAAAAATGGACCTGCCCACACATGGCGCTGTCACTCTGCCCAGTGTCACGGTGGATAGTTACAACATCGAGGTGCGCGACGATGATGGGTTCATCGGCGACAAAGCGAGCAAAGGCGCGTTCTGGGACATCGTAGAGAAGTGGCGCAAAGCGCTGCGGAAGACCGGCCAGGATCCCTTCGGCAAAACGACGACAGAGGAACTGACAAAGAAGCAGCTTGTCGATGAGCTGGAAAAGGGCGACCCGGACGCTGCGGGCATCGTCCAGAGCGCCGTTGAGGAATTCTCGCAGCAATTCGCGGACGTCATCCGGCGCTTTATGAAGACGAAGGAATGGCAAGATACTCAAGCCATCGTGATCGGCGGCGGGTTTCGCGGCAGCCGTCTAGGAGAGTTGGTGGCTGGCCGCACAGGCCTCATTCTCAAGGCCGATCACATCAAGGTCGACCTTGAAATGATACACAATGATCCCGACGATGCGGGCTTGCTCGGTGCTGCGCATCTGCTGCCGCCTTGGATGCTCAAGGGGCACGACACGATGCTCGCCGTTGACATCGGCGGCACCAACATTCGGGTTGGCACTGTTGAGCTGAATATCGGAAAATCGCGGGATCTCGTGAAGAGCAAAGTGGTGAACTCAGAGATCTGGTGCCACGCGGCGGAAGAGACGGACAGGTCGGGTGCTGTTGCGCGGCTGGTGAAAATGCTCGAAGGCCAAATTCGCTGGAACGGCAAAGAGAAACTTGCGCTGGCGCCGGTCATCGGCATTGGCTGCCCGGGCATCATCCGTGAGGATGGCTCGATCGATCGCGGAGGCCAGAATCTTCCTGGAAATTGGGAAAGCAGCCGCTTCCATCTGCCCAGCAGCATCAAGGAAAAGCTCGGCGAGATCGGCGGATTCGAAACGATGATCGTTATGCATAACGACGCCGTCGTTCAGGGGTTGAGCGAATTGCCCCATATGCAAGATCGCGAGCATTGGGCGGTCCTGACGATCGGAACCGGACTTGGCAACGCGCGCTTCACCAACCGCGAGGTGAAGAAGCCGAAATAACTCGGATGGTTTCGACCCACGTCGCTGCACCCGAGCCGCTTCCAATCGCTCCCAGAATGTCGCCACGCGCAAGAGGGCGGAGTGAAGATCGCCACTTATAACGTCAACGGCATCAACGGGCGGCTCGATGGTCTCTTGCGTTGGCTGAATGAATCGCAGCCCGATATCGCGTGTCTGCAAGAACTCAAAACGACGGATGAGAAGTTTCCCGAAGCTGCGCTGGCCAAAGCCGGCTATGGCGCGGTGTGGCATGGCCAGAAAAGCTGGAACGGCGTTGCAATTCTCGCGCGCGGCTTCAAACCTGAGGAGACGCGCCGTGGTCTTCCGGGAGAACCGGACGACTTACACAGCCGATATATCGAATGCCAAGCCGGTAAGATGACAGTTGGCTGCCTCTACCTTCCGAACGGCAATCCCGCGCCCGGTCCCAAATTCGATTACAAACTGCGCTGGTTCAAACGCTTTTCACAACACGCCAAGAAGCTGCTTGCGAGCGGCAAGCCAGTCGTTCTGGCCGGCGATTACAATGTCATGCCGACAGACCAGGATGTCTACGCTCCGGAGCGGTGGCAGGAGGATGCGCTCTTCCGCCCCGAAGTGCGTACCGCATATCACAAGCTCGTCGCTCAAGGTTGGACGGATGCCGTTCGGGTACTGCATCCGGACGAGCGAATTTACACCTTCTGGCACTACTGGCGAAATTCGTTTGGCCGCAATGCCGGGCTCAGAATCGATCACATCCTTCTCAGTCCACCGCTTGCGAAAAAGCTCAGGCGAGCGGGCGTCGACCGCAGCGTTCGTGGACGCCCAGGCGCAAGCGATCACGCCCCTGTCTGGATCGAGCTGAAGTAGATCTAAGCGTTCACCATCATTGATCAGTTCGAGGCTGTGGGCGTCACGCCTCGAAGGTGACGTTCTTGTGGATCTCCTCGTTCAAGAAGCCGGTGGCGACGGGCCAGCGCACGCCGGGGATCACGGCGACGTCGAACAATTCGGTGACGCCACCTTCAAGTTTGATCCACTCGACGATATCGCCGGTGGCAAGGTTCACGACCTGCACGCCGCACCAGGGATCGGCATCGCGCTTTTTAAGTTCGTCGTCGAGTGCGAGGCCGGAGAACGTGCCTGCACGCGGCTGTGACAGCCCTACGATGGCGTGTCCGTTGTGGAAGGCCAATCCGCGCAGGAAGCCCGGACAGAAGGCGTGCGGCTCGAACGTGCCCGTTTCGATATCGATCGTGCCGATTTGCCCGGTGCCGGAGTTGAGAACCCACAGGCGGCCCTCGTACCAGCGCGGTGAATGCGGCATGGAGAGCTTTTCCGTGAGTATGGCATCGCTCCTCACGTCGATCAGACAGCCGCCTTCCGCACGCCTGTCGCGCCAGCCGTTGACGATATCGCTGCGGCTGGTCGCCGTCACATACGCGGGTATTCCGTCCTTCATCGCCATGCCGTTGAGATGGCAGCGGTCCTCGGCCGCCAGCTTGGAAATGAACGGCGGCTTCCAATAAAGGCGAAACGAATGCGTGGGGCTCAACGTGGCGAGGCAGGAGTACAGCGTGTTGACGAACACGATGCGGCCGTCCGCCATGATGCCCATGTCGTGAATGTCGAGGTCGCCGGTGGTGTGGGCGATCCGCGGGATGTAGTGCCGGTCAGGATGGGCTCCGGTATTGCCTGCATCCGGCTGCGTCACGTTTTCGAAGCGCCACACCTGGAACAGCGTAGAGACCAAAATCCTTTGAGGATCGGCCGTCAGGCCCATGGCGCGCGCGAGGTAGCGCTCGTGGAAGGACATTTGCCCTTTCGCGTTGACGCCGACCAAATACAACCTGCCCGTTTGATAGGACGTGAACGCCAGACTCACGTTGTTGCGCAGGAGCCAATCGGGAAACCCGCGCGTGCAAGAGATGGCGACGGGCGGTTTTGCGTGCTGCTGCGGGGAGGTTGCGGTGTCGGAAGAACCCTCGGTGTCCGAAGCAAGGCTGGTCTCTGATTGCTGATTGATCATGCTGCCTGTCGATTAGTCATTATGGCCCCCATTTTTCTGAACCGTACGGCACGTTAGCCGCGATGTGAACCGGTCTGTGGTCTCATGGGCACATGCGGAGAGTGAAAGTCCCGCTGATGTGCACAGGGAGGGTTTTGCGAACGCAGGCGGAAGGTTAGCGTTGTTCAGATTGGAGAGCATAACTCCGAATACTGATTAAATGATCGCCGTTTAGGAATGTGATGGAATTAAGGAAGGGCCGGGGCAAATTCGCGGTCCGAGCGAGGGTCGTTCGTCAGCCTGCAGCCTCAAATAAAGGCGATAAAGCGAAGGCGGGGCCTGACGCGTCGTTCAACTTAGGCGTGCTTTCCGCCTCTGAGAGTTGGCGCCGTATGCTGCTGGGCTCTGCGGCTGCCGGGGCGCTCCTCGCCGGGTACGGCCGCTCGGCACGCGCCCAGGTCGTGCCGCCCGCTGCTCCGTGCAGCGCTGTCGTGGGTACGACGGTTACGTGCTCAGGAGACGTATCGGGCGGCGTCGCCGCCGGCGCCCCATACACCGTGCTCAACGTGAACAATCTCACTGCGGACATCACGCCCGAGGACGATGTGGACGGCATCCGCTTCGCGTCATCAGGCGACGTTACGATCAACAGCAACACTGGCAACTTCGCGATCACGACCTCGGGCACGAGCAGCTCGGGAATCGTGGGGGTCTCAAACGACGGTGCGGTCGCGATTACGAGTACGGGCGACATTGGCCCTGTGATGACGGGTATCTACGCCATTTCGAGCGCTGGCGCGGTGACCGTCGACAGCACAGGAGATATTACGCGAGGCATCACGGGAATTTATGCCCGAAACGACGGGGACAGTGCTGTCAGCGTAACCAGCGCAGGCAGCATTGACGCTAATTACTCCGGTATTCGGGCCGTGGCGGGCTCGGGCGCGGTGACGGTCGATAGCTCCGGCAAGATAACTGCAGGGGTCGGCATTCACGCCCGGACGTCGGAGACGGGCACGATCCGTGTTACCAATTACGGCAGTATCCAATCCGAGGATCGGGC
Source organism: Hyphomicrobium sp. (assembly GCF_035687085.1). GTDB lineage: Bacteria > Pseudomonadota > Alphaproteobacteria > Rhizobiales > Hyphomicrobiaceae > Hyphomicrobium_B. The sequence goes on from NZ_DASRYS010000020.1 coordinate 120,645, forward strand.
CATTGCTGTTGGCTCGTCTTCCGGCGCGATCACAATCGAAAGCACGGGCGATCTCAGCGCAAGCGCGGGGATAGGCATCTTCGCGCTCAGTACCCGTTCTGGCGACATCAACATCATCAACCGGGGTGACATCGAGGCCCAGGAGGATGGCATTTATGCCCAATCCCAAACGGGTGCCGTAACGGTCGATAGCACAGGAAATATCACAGCCGAACGTGGAATTTTCGCGGGCAACACTGGTGACGGCGCCATCGAGGTGACGAGCAGCGGCAACATCCAGGCTGCATTACAAGGCATCGAAGTCTTCTCATTCGCGGGTACGGCGACGATCGATAGCACCGGCGACATCACGTCCACGAGCGATTCAGGCATTGAAGTTCTCGCTGGCGGCGATGTGAGCGTGACCAGCCGCGGCGACATCGAGGCTGCGCTCAATGGTATCGACGCAAGCTCGTTTGTCAGCGCCGTAACGGTCAAAAGCACGGGCGACATTACGGCCGGTGGCACGGGTATTTATGCATGGAATCTGGGCGCCTCTGCTGTGAGCGTAACCAGCAACGGAAGCATCGAGGCCAGTTTTGATGGCATTCGCGCGGTAACGGAATCAGGCGCTGTCACCGTCGATAATTCCGGCGACATTTCCGCCGGAGGGTTCGGTATTTTCGCGCGGACCTCGGGCACCGACACGATCGATGTCACCAATGCCGGCCATATCCAAGGCCAGAGCGGCGCCATTTCTGTTGGCTCGTATGCCGGCAGGATCACCATCAACAGCACAGGCGATCTCACCTCGAGCGGTGGGGAAGGTATTGCAGCGGGGTCCCTGAATAGCACCGTAAGCGTGATCAACAGGGGTGACATCCAGGCCGCGCAACGGGGCATCTATGCGATCGCAGGCGCGGGTCTGGCGATCGACAACACGGGCGACATCACCTCCGATAACAGCCGCGGCATCCTTGCCGCGTCTCAAGCTGGCGCTACCAGCGTCACCCAAAAGGGTGAGATTCAGGCCCTGGAGGACGGCATCCGTGCGACCTCAGCCACGGGTTCCGTGACGGTTGACAGCACGGGCGATATTACGTCCGCCCGGGGCTCCGGCATCTGGACGCGCAACTATGGCAGCGGCTCCATCGGCGTCACCAACAACGGCAGTATTGAGAGCACTGGCGCCGGTATCCGCGCGCGATCCACGTCGGGTGTGATCACAATCGATAGTACCGGCGATATCACCTCGATCGCGGGAGTTGGCATTTACGCATTGTCTCAGGGCGCGGTCAGCGTCACCAACCAGGGTGACATCCAGGCTGAAGATAATGGCATCGATGTCCGAGCCGATGGTACGGTGACTGTCGACAGCACGGGCGACATCACATCCGATAGCAGTGCGGGCATTTCCGCCCTGTCTGAAACGGCCAGTATAAGCATCATAAACAGAGGTGACATTCAGGCCGAGGGGCACGGCATCTATGCCGTCTCAGCCACTTCCGTGACGGTTGATAGCACCGGCGATATAACGTCGGCCGCTGGCGCAGGTATCGTGGCCCGAAATTACGGCGGCAGCCCCATCAGCGTCACCAGTAACGGCAGTATTCAAGCCGCTAGTCCCGGCATCGCCGCCGTCACTTCGTCGGGCGCGATCACAATCGATAGTACCGGCGATATCACGTCTCGGGGGGCCCTCGGCATTTTCGCGTTGGTGTCCGACACCGGCACAATCGAGGTGTCGAGCGCAGGCGATATTCGGGCCTCGAGTGATGCTATTTTTGCGAGCGCCGGTGATGGCGACGTAACGATCGACAGCACGGGTAACCTGGCGTCCGATACAGCTGTGGGCATTCGTGCGGGAAGTTCAAGTTCTGGCGACGTCGCGGTGACCAGCCGCGGTGATATCGAGGCTGCTTCCCACGGTATCTATGCGGTCTCTGGCACTGGTGCGGTGACTGTCAGCAGCACGGGCGACATCAGATCGGACGACGGTGCGGGTATTAGTGCGCAAAGCTACGGCAGCAGCCCCATCAGCGTCAGCAACAACGGCAGTATTGAGGCCGCTGGTCCCGGCATCCTCGCCCTATCTACGTCGGGCGCGATCACGATCGATAGTACAGGCGATATCACGTCTACGGGTTCCTTCGGCATTTTGGCGGTGACGTTCGAGAGCGGGACGATCGAGGTGTCCAGCGCCGACGATATTCGCGCCTTGGGCGAAGCCATTTTTGTTGGGACCGCTGACGGCGCCGTGACGATCGAAAGCACGGGCAATCTCACATCCAGTTCAGGTGCAGGCATTCGCGCAGAAAGTTCAGGTTCTGGCGACATCACGGTGACCAGTGCCGGCAATATCGAGGCCGAGACATCGGGGATCTACGCATCATCATCCGACGGCGCGGTCTCGATTACGAGCACGGGCGATATCACCTCGGCGGCTGGCGCAGGTATCGTGGCCCGAAATTACGGCGGCAGCCCCATCAGCATCACCAGCAACGGCAGTATTGAGGCCGCTAGTTCCGGCATCACCGCCCTATCTTCGTCGGGCGCGATCACAATCGATAGTACCGGCGATATCACGTCCACGGGCTTCGGTATTTTCTCGGTGACGTCCGACACCGGCACTATCGAGGTGTCGAGCGCAGGCGATATTCGGGCCTCGAGCGATGCTATTTTTGCGAGCGCCGGTGATGGCGGCGTAACGATCGACAGCACGGGTAATCTGACGTCCAATTCAGGTGTGGGCATTCGTGCGGGAAGTTCAGGTTCTGGCGATGTCGCGGTGACAAGTACCGGTGACATCCAGGCTGCGTTACAAGGAATTTATGCCCTCTCGGGCTCCGGCGCGGTCACGGTCGACAGCACGGGCGACATCACGTCGTCGGGGAGCGAGGGCATCGCCGCGCGAAACTCCAGCGGCAGCTCCGTTAGCGTCACCAGCAACGGCAACATTCAGAGTTATGGGCCCGGTATCCGTGCCGATTCTCAGTCGGGCGCGCTCACGATCGAGAGCACCGGCGATATCACGTCTACGGGTTCCTTCGCTATTTTGGCGTGGACGGGCGGCGCTGGGACGATCGACGTGACGAGCGCAGGTGATATTCAAGCCTATGGCCCAGCCATTTTTGCTTGGGCCCGCGACGGTGACCTGACGATCGATAGCACCGGTAATGTCACGTCCGATTCAAATGCCGGCATTCGCGCAGAAAGTTCAGGTTCCGGCGACATCACGGTGACCAGCGCCGGCAATCTCCAAGCCAAGACATCAGGGATCTACGCGCGATCCGTCGACGGTGCGATTTCGGCCAGCAGTACGGGCGACATAACCTCGGCTGGGCGAGGCATTTTCGCGACCAGTGATGGCGAAGGCGATGTCGCGGTGAAGAGTACCGGCGACATCCAGGCTGCGTTACAAGGCATTTATGCTGTCACCGGCCCCGGTGCGATTTCGGTCATCAGCACGGGCGATGTAACGTCGGCTACCCAGCAGGGAATTTTCGCCATCAGTGAGGGCCAAGGCGACGTCGAGGTGACCAGCACCGGCGACATCCAGGCTGCGTTACAAGGAATTTATGCCCTCTCCGGCTCCGGCGCGGTCACGGTCGACAGCACGGGCGACATCACGTCGTCGGGGAGCGAGGGCATCACAGCGCGAAACTCCAGCGGCAGCTCCGTTAGCGTCACCAGCAACGGCAACATTCAGAGTTATGGGCCCGGTATCCGTGCCGATTCTCAGTCGGGCGCGCTCACGATTGATAGCACCGGCGATATCACGTCTACGGGTTCCT
>NZ_DASRYS010000021.1:0-143342 GCF_035687085.1 Hyphomicrobium sp.
AGGAGAAAGATCGGCAACTTCCAGCGCCACGGATTTCGATTGCGCGATCGCAGCCTTCGCGGCGGGGCTCAGCTGCGAGATGCGCGGATCGCTGAGGTGCATCGTCCCGAATAGGTAGGATCGCCCGGAGCCCGGCTTTTCAATCTTCCAGAGCATGGCTTCGGTGTTTGAGAGCTGATCGCTCTCGGCCATTACCTTTGCGTAAAGCTCGGGTTTGTTGGCCTGCATCTCGGCCAGCATGTCCTTGCCCTGGCAGTGGGCATCCGCCTCGGCGGCCGTCACGGGTGCCGTGGCGCCCGCTAAGAATATCAGCGCGTAGAGCGTTTGGCGGCTATATCGAAGAATGTACGAAAGCGGCGGCATGGGAATACTCGTGACAAGCGTCAGCGGCTTCAGGGTTGCGCTGCTCTCGGATGAGCCTGATCGTAGACAGCCAGCAAGCGCGCCCTGTCGACCTCCGTATAGACTTGGGTGGTCGACAGCGAGGCGTGACCCAAAAGCTCCTGAATTTGGCGTAAATCCGCACCTGCAGAAAGGAGATGCGTTGCAAACGAATGCCTGAGCGCGTGCGGCGTCGCCGTGTCCGGCAACTGCAACTCGTATCGCAATTTCTCCATCGCGAGCTGAATGAGCCGCGGCGACAATGGCCCGCCCCGGGCGCCCCGAAAAAGAGGCTTATCGGGCTCGAGTGGATAGGGGCAGAGCCGCATGTATCTGCCGATGGCGTCGGAGACGATGGCGAGCGCTGGGACGAGGCGCTGCTTCCCGCCCTTGCCCGTCACGTGCATGATATCGCGACCCTCGATCGGTGCCGTGCGCGGCGTCAGGCTCAAAGCCTCGCTGATCCGCAATCCCGCGCCGTAGAGCAGCAGCATCACCGCGGTATCGCGCGCGGTGATCCATTCCTCGGCATCGCCTCCTTCTCGTCCGACGAGCGACGCCGCGCCCTGAACGGTCAACGGCTTCGGAATGGAATGCGGGATTTTCGGCGTGGCGACCTGCATGACAGCCCGATTTTTCACCGCTTCTTCGCGTTCGAGCCACCGGAACAGCGTACGCAGTGCCGACAGCGTCCGCGCCAGCGACCGCGAGGTGACGCCCGCCTTGCGCCGGTTCGCGAGAAAAAGCCGGATGGTCTTCGCATCCAGCCGCTCGAGATCAGCAAGGCACGGCGGATGACCAAGATGCAATTTAAGAAACGCCAGGAATTGACGCGCATCGCGCTCATAGGCTTCCCGCGTCGCCGTGCTCTGCCCGCGTTCGACGATGAGATGATCGAGCCACGCCGCCATGACGACTTTGAGATCGCCGCTCAGCGGCAACTCGGCATCAGCCGTCAGAATGTCGTCGAGCGATTGCGCCAAGAAAAATGCCCCCACGTCGGCGTCAGCGTAACGTCCGAGCCTCCACCGGCTTTGGTTAATGAAAGCTTAACGCGTTACGCGCTAAAGCAATTTGCCGGGGTTTAGGATCCCTTTCGGATCAAGCGCATGCTTGACCGCTCGCATCATGTCGATCTCGACTTGAGATTTATAGCGGACGAGCGCCTCGCGCTTCATCTGCCCGATGCCGTGCTCGGCCGAGATTGAGCCGTCGAGTTCGGTGACGAGTTCGAAGATCGCCTCCGACATCGTCTCCCACAGTGCCAGATAGGCCGCTCGATCCATCCCTTCGGGCTGGCTGACGTTGTAATGTAGGTTGCCGTCCCCGAAATGGCCGAACGGCACCGGCCGCGCGCCAGCGCAAATGCGCTCGACCACCACCGCAGACCGCTCGAGAAACTCTGGAATGCGCGCGACCGGCACGGAAATGTCGTGCTTGATGCTGCCGCCGGCCCCCTTCTGCGCCTCTGAGAACGCTTCGCGCAGCCGCCAGAAGTCTTCCGCCTGACGCAGCGAGCGCGCGATGGTGGCATCGAGAATGAGGCCCTTCGCATGCGCGCACGTGAGTAAGGGCTCGATCGTGTTGGAAACGCGCGCGCCGCTGCCGCCGTGCGAAAGCTCGATCAGCGCGTACCACGGATAGGCATCCGTGAAGGGATCGCGAACATTGGGACTGTAATCGAGCGCGAACGCCTGCGCCCGATGCGCCCAGAACTCAAACGCCGTCAGCGCGCCTCCGGCCTCGGCTTCCGCCAGCCGGAAAAGCTTCAGCGCCTGTTGCGGCGATTGCAGCGCGACAATCGCGGTCTCGCGTTCCGCCGGCGCCGGAAAGAGCTTCACGCAGGCGGCAGTGATGACGCCGAGCGTTCCTTCCGACCCGATCAGGAGATCGCGCAGATCGTAACCCGTGTTGTCTTTCTTGAGCCGCCGCAGACCATGCCAGACGCGGCCATCGGCGAGCACGGCCTCGAGCCCGAGCGTCAGACTGCGCGCATTGCCGTAAGCCAGAACCGCAGTGCCGCCTGCGTTCGTCGCCAGCACGCCGCCGATCTGCGCGCTGCCCTCGGAAGGCAGGCTCAACGGAAACATGCGGCCCGCCGCCGTCGCCGCATTCTGCGCGCCGAGCAGCGTGACGCCGGCTTCGACGATCATCGTGCCGCCGGCCGCATCGACATCCCGCACCTTGTTGAGACGGCCGAGCGAAAGCACGATCTCGTTGCCCTCAACCGAAGGGATCTGCCCGCCGACGAGACCCGTATTGCCGCCCTGCGGGACGACACCGACGCTCTCCGCATACGCCAGCGCCAAAATGCGCGAGACTTCCTCGGTCGAGCCGGGCCGCAGAACAACGGGCGTCTTACCCGAATAGCGATCCCGCCATTCGGTGAGATAAGCCGCTTGATCGCCGGGGCGCGTCAATGCGTTCGCGTCGCCGACGATGTGTGCGAAGCGCTCGATCAGATCCTCGGATAAGGGTTCGCGCACGTGTTCGTGCCTGCCTCACACGATCTTTTGGCCGGTCTTCTTCCAGTCGTTGACGAACGTGACGAGACCGGCGTCCGTCAGCGGATGCTTGACGAGCGCCTTCAGAATGCCCGGCGGAATGGTCGCCACATCGGCGCCGATCATGGCGGCTTCCTTCACGTGGTTCACCGTGCGGATCGAAGCTGCGAGAATGTCCGTCGAGAGATCGGGATAATTGTCGTAGATCGCCCGGATCTCGCGAATGACGTCCATGCCATTGAGCCCGATATCGTCGAGACGCCCGATGAACGGCGATACGAACGTGGCACCGGCTTTCGCCGCAAGCAACGCCTGATTGGCCGAGAAGCACAGCGTGACGTTCACCATCGTGCCTTCGCCCGTCAGCGCCTTGCAGACCTTGAGGCCATCGAGCGTCAACGGCACTTTGATCGTGACGTTCTTGGCGATTTTGCGCAGAACTTCCGCTTCCTGCAGCATGCCGGCATAGTCCGTCGCCGCCACTTCGGCCGAAACCGGACCCGGCACGAGCGTGCAGATCTCTTTGATCATTTCCTTGAAGTCGCCGCCGGCCTTCGCGACAAGAGACGGGTTCGTCGTAACGCCGTCCAGCAAGCCCGTCGCCGCCAATTCCTTGATCTCGGTCACGTCGGCGGTGTCGACGAAGAATTTCATTTCTTTCTCCTCACCTCGTCCTTAAGTCTGGCCCTGCCTTTGGTGCGCCGCAACTTCTGGGCAAACCTAGCACGACCGATTCTTGGGAAGCTTCTAGTCCGTTGAACGCCCCTTTGGATAGCCTGCTTCAAATCCTGGATAATGGCGCCTCGGAGGCCGCGGCGCCCTCTCGCAGCGTGCCCGTGCTCATGCCCGTGGCCCTCGATCAGACCTACGATTATCTGGTGCCCGATGGCATGGATGCCGCGCCTGGGTCCTTTGTTCTCGTGCCTTTCGGGCCGCAAACCCGCATCGGCATCGTTTGGGATACACCTCGCGGCGAAGGTAAACCCGTCGATCCCAAGAAGATGAAGGCGCTGACCAGCCGGATTGACGCACCGTGCCTGCCCGAAATTTCCATGCGTTTTGCCGAATGGGTCGCGCGCTACACATTGGCGCCCCTGGGCATGGTCGCACGCATGATGATGAGTGCGGATGCCGCATTTGAGCCGCCTAAACACCGTTTCGGCGTTTGCATCGTCGAAGGCGCGACGCCGCCGCCGAAAATGACCCAGGCGCGCACCCGCGTCATGGAAATCGCAGCCGACGGCCTCATCCGCTCGAAGTCCGATCTCGCCAATCTAGCTGGCTGCTCGACGGGTGTGGTGGATGGCTTGGCCGCAGCCGGCATGCTCGTCGAAGTGGCAATTCCCGAACGTGTTTTCCCACGTCCGCACGCCGGTCACGGCACGACCGGCTTCACCGACGATCAGACGCGTGCTGTCGAAAGCCTGCGCAGCGCGGTCGATGCGAATAACTTCTCCGTCACCTTGCTCGATGGCGTCACGGGTTCGGGCAAAACCGAAGTCTATTTCGAAGCGGTGGCACGCGCGCTCGAAGCTGGACATCAGACGCTGATCCTGCTTCCCGAAATCGCACTGACGAGCCAATTCCTCGACCGCTTCGCGCGCCGCTTCGGTGCGCCCCCTGTCGAATGGCATTCCGCATTGAGCCCCGCCGAACGCGGCCGCATCTGGAAGGGCGTCGCACGCGGCGACGTCCGCTGTGTCGTCGGCGCGCGTTCCGCGCTCTTCCTGCCGTTCTGCGATCTGGGCCTCATCGTCGTCGACGAAGAGCACGACCAGGGCTTCAAGCAGGACGACCGCGTCCACTATCAGGGTCGCGACATGGCGGTGGTGCGCGGCAACCTCGGGAAGTTTCCGGTCGTCCTCGCGTCCGCCACGCCGTCGATCGAAAGCCATGTGAACGCGCTCATCGGGCGCTATCGCCACGCCATTCTTCCGGGCCGCTTCTCGGGCGTCCAAATGCCCGACGTGAGCGCGATCGATCTGCGCTCGGAAAAACTCACGCCCGGCAAGTGGCTGGCCGAGCGCCTCGTCGCCTCGATGACCGAGACGCTCGAAAAAGGCCAACAAACGCTGCTCTTCTTGAACCGGCGCGGTTACGCCCCGCTAACATTATGCCGGTCCTGCGGACATCGCCTCGAATGCCCGCAATGCACAGCTTGGCTTGTCGAGCATCGCTTCAAGAAGAAGCTCACTTGCCATCACTGCGGCTTCTCGCTGTCGCTGCCCGAGAAGTGCCCGAAGTGCGCCGCGCCGGGTTCGCTCGTAGCCTGCGGTCCGGGTGTCGAGCGCGTGCAGGAAGAGGTGGCCGAGCGCTTCCCCGATGCCCGCGTCGCGCTCCTCTCCTCGGACCTCATTCCGGGTCTGCCCGAAATGCGCGAGATGATCCGCGGTATCGAAGCCCGCGAGTTCGACATCATCATCGGCACACAGATCGTCGCCAAGGGCCATAACTTCCCGGGCCTCGCCCTCGTCGGCGTCGTCGATGGCGATCTGGGCCTCGCCCACGGCGCCGACCCGCGATCCGCCGAACGCACTTTTCAGCTCCTGCATCAGGTGACGGGCCGCGCTGGGCGCACGAGCTTCGTCGGCCGCGGCTTCGTGCAGACCTATTCGCCCGACCACCCGGTGATGACCGCCATCGTCGCCGGCGACCGCAACGCGTTCCTCAATTACGAAGTCCAAACCCGCCAGGCCGGACTGCTGCCACCCTACGGCCGCCTCGCCGCGATTATCGTCTCATCGCGCGAGAAACCTCTGACCGAACAGGTCGCCCGCGAGATCGCCCGCCGCGCGCCCCCAAGCGACGTCATCTCCGTGTTGGGCCCCTCCGAAGCGCCCATCGCCGTCGTACGCGGCCGCCACCGCTGGCGCCTTCTCGTCAAAGCCCCGCGCGATGCCGATCTGCAGGGCTATCTCCGCGCCTGGGCTGGAACCATTCCAAAACTGAAGTCGGACGTGCGGATCACCGTCGATATCGACCCCTATAATTTCCTCTGACGGAAGCGGCCGCCGCCAGGAACTCTGCGGCATGTTTGCCATACGAGGCACGCCAGCAAGGCGACCCGCCAGCCCATCATTCCGCCCGCTCCGCAAATCGTCTAAACGACGAAGAGGCCAGCGGGCCAATGCGCTGGCTTGATGAAACGCCGATACATCACGAAAGCACGTCATGCCCCTCCGCATTGCCGTCCAGATGGACCCGATCGACCGCATCGACATTGCGGGCGACTCGACCTTTGCCATCCTTCTCGAAGCGCAAAAGCGCGGGCACGATATTTTCTACTACACGCCGTTCGATCTGAGCCTGCGCGGCGACAAGCTCTTAGCGCGCGGCCATACGCTGAAGGTCGAAGACAAGCACGGCGCGCACCACGCGCTTTCCAATCCGCGCATCGAAAACCTCGGCGATCTCGACGTGGTGCTGCTGCGCCAAGACCCGCCCTTCGACATGAGCTACATCACGACCACGCATCTGCTCGAGCGCATTCATCCGAAAACGCTCGTCGTCAACGATCCGGCAAGCGTGCGCAACGCGCCGGAGAAGCTGTTCGTGCTCGACTTCCTCGACCTGATGCCGCCGACGCTCGTCACGCGCTCGCTCGCCGACGTGCAGGCGTTCCGCGCCGAATACAAAGACATCATCGTCAAGCCGCTCTACGGCAACGGCGGCGCCGCTGTGTTCCGCCTGCGGCCCGAGGACGGCAACCTGGGCTCCCTCGTCGAACTCTTCCAGACGGTCTTCCGCGAGCCCTTCATGGTGCAGGAGTTCCGCCCCGAGGTGAAGGACGGCGACAAGCGCATCATCCTCGTCGATGGCGAGATCGCAGGCGCGATCAACCGCGTGCCGCAAGCCGGGGAAACGCGGTCCAACCTGCACGTGGGCGGCACCGCCGCGCCCGTCGCATTGACCGATCGCGATCTCGAAATCTGCGAACGCTTGAAGCCCGAACTGAAGCGCCGCGGCCTGATCTTCACCGGCATCGACGTCATCGGGCCCTACATCACCGAGATCAACGTCACCTCGCCGACGGGCATCCGCCAGGTGAAGGCGTTCGGCGGCAACGACATCGCCGCCATGATCTGGGACGTCATCGAAGAGCAGAGACAGCAGCAGCGCTCGTGAGCGCGCTCAACGGGGGAAGAGCATGACAGGCATTTCGAAGTGGAAGTCGCTCACGATCGCCGGCGCGCTGGCAGCGGTTGTGTTCGCCGGCAATGAAGCCAGCGCCGTCACGGCCTCGCCGTTCGCGCCCCTCATCGGCCGATGGACCGGCGCCGGCATGATTGGCTACAAGGCGAGCCCGGCCGAGAAGGTCAAATGCCGGGCGACCTATCTCCTAACTGACGCCGAAGACGAGCTGAAGCAGACGATCCGCTGCGCGACGCCCGGCGGCGCGGTCGAGATCGTCAGTAATGTGAAGGAAACGGACGGCAAGCTCTCGGGCCATTGGAAAGAGACGATCCGCAATTTCGAAGGCGACCTGACCGGCGAGGTGACGCCGAAGGGCTTTCACGTCGTCATTCAAAGCAGCGACGTCGCCGCCAACATGGACATCGTCGTCAACAAAGACAAACAGGCCGTCGAAATTCAGTTCACGAATTCATCCCTGATCGGAATGACGCTCGTGATGACGAAGGGGTGAGGCTGCGCAGTCGCGCGAACGCGCGTTCATGTGTATGCCCCAAGCGCGGCTAGAACAGAATTTCTCAGGGCGCTAGCCCGCTCTTGCAGCGCCCCAATTTCCTTTATCGTCTTCGTCACGTCATCAAGGTCGATGTCTTTTATCCCGTATCGACGATCGGCGTTCGGCATCGCTCTAAACTGGCCGACAGCGTCGGAATTTGCATCGATGTACCACGGGTCGTGTACCCATCGAGCCCGCCAGTCAGCTACCGGATATGCATCACTCATCAACGTGCGCGCGGGTTTTAAAACGCTGTCATCCAACTCTCTTAGTTCGCCAAGAGCTTGGATCACTTTGCAGCGGGGTCCAACGCCCATGATCTGAGCGGTAATGCAAGCCAGAACGCTCTGATGCATGTTGAGCTTCCACCCGGCTAGGTCCCAGATAATAAGATCGAGCGTGTGCTCAAGATGGGCCCATTCAGACGCGACGCGCCCAATGGCCATGTAAAATGGGTGCTCGTCGGGAAGTCGCTTATGGTGACGCAATTTGACTGTGGCCGCTTGCGTGAGGGGCCCTAGGGCGACGTTGTGTTCAACCTCGATAGGCCCCTTAGAATCATCTGGCATAGAATTCACCACTTCCTTCTAGTAAGAGGGCGGACGTTTCCCTTGTATTCAGGATGTGTATTGGGGACGTTTTATGAAGTGCCCTTATCTGTCTGAAGCCAGTGGGGACAGATCTGCGCAAGAGAATAAGATCTAAGGATGCCTCGGTCGCGGCGGTCGATACTTTGTCAGGTTTGATTGATCTCGTGCGAACTTAGGCCGTCTGCTGAAAAGTTGAGCTTGTGCAATCTATGGCGTTCCCTCTTCGTTCTTGACTTCGGCTCATTCCGGTGATTAGCTCCTCTCAGGGGGAGCAAATGTACGGTCAGATCTCCACGCTCGCGTTCATCGGCATCGAGGCCCGGCCCGTCGAAGTGCAGGTTCGGGTGACGCCGGGGGCGGCCGCCTTCGCCATCGTCGGCCTGCCCGATAAAGCCGTCGCAGAAAGCCGTGAGCGCGTCCGTAACGCCCTTCACGCGGTCGGCCTGGGGCTCCCCTACAAGCACATCACCGTCAATCTGGCGCCCGCTGACCTGCCCAAGGAAGGCAGCCACTTCGATCTGCCCATCGTGCTGGCGATGATGGTGGCGATGGAGGCGATCGCGCCCGACGCCATCGCGGGCTACGCCGCCATCGGCGAGCTGGCGCTGGATGGCTCCATACGGGCCGTACCGGGCACGCTGCCGGCTGCCATCGGGGCCAACGCCATCGGCAAGGGCCTCATCTGCCCCGCCGCCTCGGGCCCCGAGGCGGCCTGGGCAAGCGAGGACATCGCCATCCTCGCCGCGCCCCACCTGCTGTCGCTCGTCAATCACTTCAAGGGCACGCAGACGCTGTCGCGGCCCGAACCCAATGTTCTCCCCGCGCAGAACTACGCCGCTGATCTCCGCGACATCAAAGGCCAGGAAACGGCAAAGCGCGCGCTCGAAATTGCAGCCGCTGGAAATCACAACCTCTTGATGATCGGCCCGCCCGGCTCCGGCAAATCGATGCTGGCCTCGCGCCTGCCCTCCATTCTGCCGCCGCTACAACCCGAAGAGATCCTCGAAGTCTCGATGGTGCATTCGCTCGCGGGCGAGCTGATGGGCGGTAAGCTCACGGTCGAACGTCCGTTCCGCGCGCCGCATCATTCAGCGAGCATGGCGTCGCTCGTCGGCGGCGGTTCGCGGCCAAGGCCCGGCGAAGTGTCCCTCGCCCACCACGGCGTGCTCTTCCTCGATGAGCTGCCCGAGTTCCAGCCGAACGTGCTCGATGCGCTGCGCCAGCCGCTGGAATCGGGCGAAACCGTCATCGCCCGCGCCAACCACCGCATTTCCTATCCCTCGCGCATTCAGCTGATTGCGGCGATGAACCCGTGCAAATGCGGAGGCAGCAATCCCGGCGAGCCCTGCCGCCGCGGGCCGCGTTGCGCCGGAGATTATCAGGCGCGCGTATCCGGCCCGCTTCTCGATCGCATCGATCTGCAGATCGAGGTTCCCGCCATATCTGCGGCAGATCTCGTGCTGCCGTCTCCTTCAGAGGGAAGCGCGGAAGTCCGCACGCGCGTTGCGGCAGCGCGCGAACGCCAGCGCGCACGCTTCGAAGCGCTGGGCGCCAGAGGCGTCCGCACCAATGCCGATTGTTCGGCAACCCTACTTGAACAAACTGCTATGCCTGACGAGGCAGGCGTGACATTGCTACGCCATGCAGCCGAAACCCTGGGTCTATCGGCGCGGGGCTTTCATCGCACCCTTAAAGTCGCACGAACAATAGCGGACCTGGAGCGTTGTGGCACGGTATCCCGCGCGCACGTCGCGGAGGCGCTGAGCTATCGAGGAGAGACATTGCGGCAGCTGAGAGCAGCTTGAATTTTCAAGGAATGGTGAAGCGCATGGAATTTCGAAACTCATCAATTATTCGAGCCGCGGAGTACGATCGTACAAACAAGACGCTCGACATCGTCTTTTCCGACGGCACCTGCTTCACGTACTTCGAAGTGCCTGATCGCGAATACGAAGGCCTCGTCAAAGCGGCCTCCGTTGGCGATTACTTCAAGAAGCGCATCCGCGCCAAATACATGTGCGAAGAGCGTGTGCGAAAGCCTTCGTCCCGCGCAAAGAAAAGCGCCGGAACCCGAAAGTCCCGGCGCACAATTCACTGAGTGTCAGGCCGTAAGGCTCAGCCGAATACCGACTTCACACCCGCCTGCATCGCGGCTGCCTGAGCCGTGTTCCGCAACAGACACGCAATCGTCATCGGACCAACGCCGCCCGGAACCGGCGTGATCGCACCGGCAACCTTCGCGCACTCTTCATACGCGACGTCGCCCACGATCTTCGTCTTGCCGTTCTCCGACGGAACGCGGTTGATGCCGACGTCGATGACGGTCGCACCGGGCTTGATCCAGCTGCCCTTGACCATCTCCGGAATGCCGACGGCAGCGATCACGAGATCCGCGCCGCGGACGACCTCTTCGATGTTCTTCGTGCGCGAGTGCGCAATCGTCACCGTGCAGTTTTCACGAAGCAGCAGCGCCGCGACCGGCTTGCCGACGATGTTCGAACGGCCGATGACAACGGCGTTGAGGCCCGAAAGGTTCTGCTGAACGGTCTTCGCCAGAATGACGGAGCCCGTCGGCGTGCACGGTACCAGCGCGCGTTCGCCAACCCAAAGGCGGCCGACATTCACCGGATGGAAGCCGTCGACGTCCTTATCGGGGCTGATGAGGTTCAGCACCTTCTCGGCGTTGATGTGCTTGGGCAGCGGCAACTGCACGAGGATGCCGTGGCAGGCCGGATCGTTGTTGAGCTTCTCGACGAGCGCCAGCACGTCGGCTTCCGGCGTCTCGGCGGGAAGGCGATGCTCCCACGAGTTCATGCCGACTTCGACGGTCTGCTTGGCCTTGTTGGCGACATAGACCTTGCTCGCCGGATCTTCGCCGACGAGCACGACGGCCAGTCCGGGCTTGATGCCATGCTCTTTCTGCAGCCGCGCGACTTCGGCCGCGACCTCAGCGCGGACATTCGCCGCAATCTCTTTGCCATCGATGATTTTCGCCACGGACATTTCCCGTCTTTCCTCCTCGTTCCCTTATTTTCTCAAACCGTCGCTTCGTTCCTGCAGTAGCCTTTCGACCGCCTCCGGATCTCCGGAAATCCGCAAGGACTTGAGCCGCGACTTGCCCCCGGATGCCAGCGAAACCGAGCTTTTCGCCACGCCGAGCCAGCGCGCGGCCAGCTCTTCGAGCGCCCGGTTGGCGGCTCCATCCTCGGGAAGTGCGCGCACTCGCGCCTGGAAGGCCGGACCGTCGGGGGTTTCGACGATGCCGTCAATCGCCTCTTTGGAAGATTTTGGCGTCAAACGAAAGAGCGCAATGACGCACGCGCTCCCATGCCGCCAAGCCTTGCGACCCGCCGGCTGAGCCGCGTCGCGGCGGATCACACGATCGCCTTGGCGATATTCGGCAGCACGACGCTCTGAATGAAGTAGCAGGCGAGCAGCAGAATGACGGGCGAAATATCGAGCCCGCCCATGTTCGGAAGGGCGTTCCGGATGGGGCGAAGCAACGGCTCGGTCACCGCGTTCAACCCCTGCCAGATCGAGCGCACCATCGGGTTGTAGGCATTGATGACCCCGAAGGCCATGAGCCAGCTCACGATTACGACGGCGATGACGACGTAAGTGTAAAGAGTGATGAGATAGCTGATAAATTGCAAAAGCTCGAGCATTCGCCGTCCCGCAGTTGTGCGCCTCGCGCCATGTAGCCCCGACGGCCAGCGCGCCGCAAGTAGTGATAAGGTTGCAGGACAGGGGGCCTTGCGGGTGCCGGCGGATGCGCCGCTTTCTTGACAACAAATGGGCCCCAACCCTAAATCGGGGCCACCTGGGGCCGTAGCTCAGATGGGAGAGCGCTGCAATCGCACTGCAGAGGTCAGGGGTTCGATTCCCCTCGGCTCCACCAATGCCCTAAGCATTTGCAATCGTTGAATTGGCAGAACGCCAGCGACAGCCTGGCAGGCTTGGCCATTGCAAGCCGCCATTCGCCGGGTTGGATCCACTTACAACCTGTGCTGCAATATCCAGAAATCCACCTAGGTGCGATCGGCAGAGGGCTGATGACAGCCACGGATTGGATAGCCGCATTCCCCGGATTGAAACAGCTCGAGCCTGCCATCACACGGCGGCTCGTCGAGACGAGCACGGTCGTGCGGCTTGCCGCGGGCACGCGAATCTTCGGCCCGGGACAGGCGCCGGAAGCCTACCTGCTGCTGCTTGAAGGCGTCGTGCGAGTCCAGCAGGTTTCCGACACAGGCAGGGAGATCGTGCTCTACCGTGTGTCGGCCGGCGAGAGCTGCGCGCTGACCACGGCGTGTCTGATGGGGTATGAGGAATATCAAGCGGAAGGCATCGCTGAGACCGACGTCGAGGCCGTCGCAGTTCCGCGCGGCACCTTCGACGACCTGATCGCGAGCTCGGCCACCTTCCGGAAATTCGTGTTCACCGCGTTCAGCGTACGTATAACGAACCTGTTCCGCGTCATCGATGAAGTCGCATTCTCCCGTATCGACGTGCGGCTAGCGCAGAAGCTTCTGGAGCTGGGCAGCGGCAAAGGCCATATCGACTCGACCCATCAGCAGCTCGCAGCCGAACTCGGAACCGCGCGCGAGGTCGTCAGTCGTCAGCTCAACGAGTTCCAGCGGCGGGGGTGGATCACGACATCGCGTGGCGCCATCGACTTGGCCCGTCCGGAGGCCCTTCGCCAGCTCGCCGCCGCACCCTGACTTTGGTTTGTGACTAGGTCACAGACCGCAGGACCGCTCTCGGGGTAAGCGTACCTCTAGAATTTCGATCCTGAGCATGGGCGCATGAGACGACCACATGCCGAGGGTCCAATCCGGATCAAAAAGCAAGCCGCTTCGGCGGCTCTGAGCGAGACAAGCTATGACGAATTTCACACCTCTAACCGCAGCCCTTGGCGGCTTATTGATCGGCCTCGCGGCCAGCCTTCTGATGCTTGGGATCGGCCGCATCGCTGGCGTCAGCGGCTTCGTGTCCCGCCTGCTGCCGCCCTACGAAGACAGTGACTGGTCTCTTCGGATCGCCTTTCTCGCCGGACTGCTCGCGGCGCCCTGGCTTTGGCAGGCCCTCAGCGGGGAGACAATCGAGATCACGGAGACGGCAGGGACGGGACTGCTCATCGCGGCCGGCCTCCTCGTCGGCTTAGGCTCTGTGCTCGGCGGCGGCTGCACGAGCGGCCATGGTGTTTGCGGCACAGCCCGCTTGTCGCCCCGCTCCTTGATCGCGACGGCGACGTTCATGCTCTTCGGCCTCGCGACGGTTTTCGTAACGCGTCACATTTTGGGGATTGCATGATGAAAGTTTTCATCGCGTTTGCCTCCGGGCTCATCTTTGGCGCTGGGCTCGTTGTCTCGGGCCTTATTAACCCGGCCAAAGTTCTAAGCTTCCTCGATGTTGCAGGGAACTGGGACCCGAGCCTCGCGATAACCATGGCAGTTGCGGTTGTCGTCACCGCTGCTGGCTATCGCCTCGCATTTGGCCGCGGTCACCCCATGTTCAGCGGGAAATTCGAACTGCCCAAATCAACGATGATCGATGCGCGCCGTGTTGGCGGCGCGGCCGTCTTCGGAGTTGGTTGGGGATTAGCTGGCTTTTGCCCCGGCCCGGCGCTCGCCGCATCGGCTCTTGGCATCGCACCAGCACTCATATTCACGGCGGCAATGCTTGCCGGCATGGCGATGGCCCGCCGCATCACTTCGCCGAGGCGCTCCACCATCAGCTCGCGCCCGGCACCCGAAAATTGAGAGACCCAGGAGATAGTTTTTATGAATTCCATCCCGCATCCGGTTGACCTGAGCGTGAAGCCCGAGGTCACCGCATTTTTTGATGAGCAGACCAACACCGTCAGCTACGTCGTCAAGGATCCAAAGTCGAACGCGTGCGCGATCATCGATAGCGTCATGGACATCGACTACGCCGCGGGAAGGATCAGCTATGAATCTGCGGACAAGATCATCAAGTTTGTCAAAGATCATGAGCTCCACGTCGACTGGCTGATCGAGACGCACGCCCACGCCGACCACTTGTCGGCGGCGCCCTACATCCAGAGCAAGCTCGGCGGCAAACTCGGTATCGGCGAGAACATCAAGATCGTGCAGCAGGTCTTCGGAAAAATCTTCAACGAAGGGACCGAATTCCAGCGCGACGGCAGCCAATTCGACCGCCTATTTAAAGACGGCGACACATATCAGATCGGCTCGATGACCGCGTTCGCGATGCTGACGCCCGGCCACACGCCTGCGTGCATGACCCACGTGATCGGTAACGCCGCCTTCGTCGGCGACACGCTCTTCATGCCGGACGGCGGAACGGCGCGCGCGGATTTTCCGGGCGGAGATGCGCATGTGCTCTATCGCTCAATCAAACGCGTGCTGGCGCTCCCGCCGGAGATGCGGCTCTTCATGTGCCACGACTACGCGCCGGGCGGACGCGAGATAAAGTGGGAGACGACGGTCGCTGAAGAGCGTGCCAACAACGTCCATGTGCACGACGGCGTGAGCGAAGACGAATTCGTCAAGATGCGAACGGCACGCGACGCGACGCTCGACCTGCCGAGGCTCATCATCCCATCCATCCAGGTCAACATGCGGGGAGGCAATCTTCCCGAGCCCGACGAGACGGGCAAGCGGCACCTGAAAGTGCCAATCAACGAGCTTTGACCTGCTCACGACGTTCCGGAGTTACAGGATGCAAGTTAAGCAGCTGACACCCGATCTATCCGTCGCCCCTCAAGTCGGCACCACGGATATGGCTGACATCGCAGCTCAAGGCTTCCGGTCCATCATATGTAATCGCCCTGATGGCGAAGGCGCGGACCAGCCGTCGTTCGCAGAAATCGAAGAGGCAGCCACGGCCGCGGGACTGCGTTCGCGCTACGTGCCCGTCATTCCGGGCAAAATTTCGGAGTTAGATCTGGCGCAATTTACGGCGGCGCTCAGCGATTTGCCCAAACCTGTTCTCGCCTACTGCCGGAGTGGATCACGCTCCGCTCAGCTGTGGTCGCTAGCGCAGCAGAGGGGCGAAGCTGCATCGCGCTCAACGGCAATCGGCAAACCAGCAGCAAGCCACGACATCGTCATTGTGGGAGGCGGCGCCGCCGGTGCAGCCGTTGCGGCAAGCCTCCTTCGCCGCAATCGCGATCTCGACATCGCCATCATCGAGCCTGCGGAGACCCACTATTATCAACCTGGCTGGACGATGGTCGGCGGCGGCATCTTCAATGCTGCGTCAACCGCTAAGCCTATGGCTGCGGTCCTGCCGAGCCGGGTCAACTGGATCAAGGCTGCCGTCACGGCATTCGACCCGGACAACAACACGCTCGTCGCCGACGGCCATGCTGGCGTTCGCTACAACCATCTCGTCGTATGTCCCGGCATCAAGCTGGACTGGGGCGCTATTGAGGGCCTCTCCGAAACGCTGGGCAAAAACGGCGTGACCTCTAACTACCGCTATGACCTCGCTCCCTACACATGGGAACTGGTGCGCGCGATGAAGTCAGGCCGCGCTCTCTTCACCCAGCCGCCAATGCCGATCAAGTGCGCCGGCGCCCCACAGAAAGCGATGTACCTTTCAGCCGACCATTGGTTGCGCGAAGGCGTCCTCAACAAAATAGACATTGAGTTCTTCAATGCTGGCGGCGTCTTGTTCGGCGTCGCCGATTACGTTCCGGCGCTCATGGACTACGTCAAACGCTACGATGCGGCGCTGAAGTTTCATCACAACCTCGTCGCCATTGATGGGCCCGGCAAAACCGCATTCTTCAAGAAGACCGGCTCGGACGGGAGCGTCGCAACCGTCGAAGCACGCTTCGATATGATTCACGTTACGCCGCCGCAAACGACACCGGATTTTGTTCGCGCGAGCCCGCTCGTAGACACGGCCGGGTGGGTCGATGTCGATCAGACAACGCTCCGCCATAAGCGCTACGCCAACATCTATGGCCTCGGAGACGTAACAAACACGCCGAATGCCAAGACAGCCGCCGCAGCAAGAAAGCAGGCACCCGTCGTGGCGGAGAACCTGCTCTTCGACAAGGGCCAGCGTCCCTCGGTGTACGCCTACGATGGCTACGGATCGTGCCCACTGATCGTGGAGCGCGGCAAGGTCGTGCTGGCAGAGTTCACATACGGCGGAAAGATCGCGTCCAGTTTTCCGCCTTGGCTCATCGACGGTACAAAGCCGTCCCGGCTGGCGTGGCTTCTGAAAGAGCGAATTCTTCCCCCGATCTATTGGCAAGCCATGCTGAAAGGCCGCGAATGGATGGCCAAGCCGAAGGCCGTCAGCTGATCATCGCGAATGGCGACACGCATTGTGGAGCGATCTAACGCGCCACTGAATGTGAAGCGTCCGTATGCGGATTTAATGTGGGATAAGCCAGTCAGGTATGAAATATCAAGAGCGGCTCTGCGTTCGTGAAAGTATACCTGTACGCATCCATTGCTGACGATATTTTAGAAGACCTGAAGTCAATATACTCGAAATCTCAATTACTTTTGGCCGCCCGAGTCCTGCACATCTGGCCGAAGACATATTTGTCTCGTCCGCGGTCAATCGAAGAGCCTGCTTTCCGCAAAGCTTCTGCATGATCGACCGTCGCGTAAAAACAGATGCGGAACGAAACGCTTTTGTAGAGTGCCGCCGCACTCAGCCGGTCGTGTTGTGTTCAAAGTCAGGGGGCGCGAACCATGTACGCTGGAAGCATAAGACGGTATTTTAGGAGCTTGGAAGAGAGTGCCAGATGGGATGCTGTCTTTCAGAAGGCCGGCACTTGTAACGATCTAAGCCAGTATGAGCAGGAAAAGTACCAACACACACTGAAGCTCCTACCGGAGGATATCGCTAAAGACGCATTAGAGCTCGGCTGCGCTGAAGGTATATTCACTGAGATGCTGTCCGCGCGCGCCGAGCGGGTTCTTGCGACTGACATTTCGATGGTTGCGATTGAGCGTGCACGAGAACGCTGTGCGCGACTGTCGAATGTCTCGTTCGCTTGGTGCGATATCTCTGCTTCGCTTCCAAGGGGTGAATTCGACCTGATTGTCTGTTCGGAAATTCTCTACTACCTGCAGGACAGCAATGCGCTACAGGACTTTTCTGAGCGAATTGGCTCGCTTCTAAGACCTGGCGGCAGCCTTGTTTTAGCTCATGCGAACGCGGTTGCCGATGACCCCGACTCGACAGGATTTGACTTTGCCTCGTTCGGCGCGAAGTTCATTGGGCAAATTTTTGCTAGCCTTCCACAGTTTGAGTTTTCTTGCGAATTGCGCACACCCCCTTATCGGATCCAGCGGTTCAAGAAGGTCGAAACCAGAGCACGCCGCGCGTGGAGGGATCGATGCACGGCCGCACTCGAAGTGATAGAAGAAAATACGACCTTCGCCCATCCCGCATTGAAGATTGGCGGTTGCGCCGTCGTCGACTCAGAGGCGCGCCATTGTTATCGTACGCGGAACATTCCAATCTTGATGTATCATCGCATTGCGTCTGACGGCCCAACTGAACTTGCGCCGTATCGTGTGACACCCGAAATGTTCGCCCGTCAGATGCAGTTCTTGCATCGTCACGGTTATCGCACCGTCTCCGTGGATGAGGCGAGTGCAAGCTACCAGTGCCCTGCAGAGAAAGACGGGAAGGCCGGCCGGCTGATTGCCTTGACTTTTGATGACGGCTACCTCGATTTCCTCGAGGAAGCTTGGCCTATCATGCGTCGCTACGGATTATCGGCGACGGTCTATCTCCCCACCGACTTCGTCGGTGGAAGATCGGACTGGGATGCATCCTATGGAGTTCCCGCCCCGCTGCTATCTTGGGACCAAGTCTCCAAACTCAGCGATGAGGGCGTAATTTTTGGTGCCCATAGCTGCAGTCATCGGCGCCTGTCCCTCCTGAACCAAAGACAATTGTTCGAAGAACTGAACGGTTGTGGAGAGATCATCCGCTCGAAAACAGGACAGGCTGTCACGTCCTTCTGTTACCCTTATGGGGATGAGAACCCGGAGGTACGTCGCGCTGTCGCCGATGCCGGCTACGAGAATGCTGTCGCGGCATATCTCAGTGACGGGACAGACCGATTTGCATTACCAAGAATCGATATTAGCGGTTCCTACTCTTTGGAACAGTTCGTTGCAGTTCTCCCTGAGCCAGAATTGGTATCCGAGACAGATCTGCAGCATTACCGCAGCCTTCGCGCGCTGAAAGACCGTCGCCTGTATATGAGCTGAGCTAATGCTTCGGAATGGTCGAGGGGTTCACGCGCCTTGACGCGTTTCAGGAAGCAGGTCGCAATCCCCGGCGCGCGTTGACGTTGCGAGAGAACTCAAACTTCAAAATTCGGCGGGCGCGGCAGCAGATGCGCTAGGTTGAGAGCTGTACAAAGCGCCATCTGCGCCGAAACTGCTTTTGCTTACCTAGGTTGAAGGGGTGGCGCATGAACGACAGGAACGCTAGGAGGCGCCGATATTGAGACCGGTCCACACGCTTTCCCGATTGAGCTGCGACACATACGGGGCAGGCAGGCTTTGATACCTCGGCGTGCTGCTCTGGGATAAGAGGCATATGCGTAGGCATATGCGTATAAGCGCGACCATTGAAGTCGATGCCTATGGATCCCGGAGGTAGATCAAACCTTCCTTCGAGTTTCCAAATGGCCTTCATTTGATCCATATAACGCCAAGGTATTTCGCCGACCTCAGCTGTGCTGACGTTTACGCATTCGCCCCCGACTCCTCTGACATCGATCACGCGATCAACATCCCACTTTTTTGAGAATAGCCGCCAACCGTCCAACCGGCCGCGAAGGTGCTGATAATCAGCGCCGTAGTGGCTGTTCGCATGATGATGATAAGCCATCATGGATGGGCAATAGGCGACCTTCAAGTCCGGAGCGTTCGTTTTCAAGTTGAGGTAAAAATCTTCATGCTCGCCCGTGATTTTAAACTGCGGATCCCAGCCCACCCTTCCGCTATGAAAGGCGCTGGTTCTCATCATTGCAAAATTGAGAACCGCATCGACGAGAAAATAAGGAACATCACCTGCATAGATGGGTCTGGGCCGTCCAATTTCTGCTGGGATTAGGGTCAACGTTCTCCGGCTTTTGTCGAGGTACAATACCTTTTCCCAGGAACGAGGATGATTATCGCTAATCATTTCGCCGTCACGGAGGTCAAACAAGAGCCCGCCAACAATAGCGATATCGGGGTCCGAATTAAAAACGATCTGCGCGCACGCAAGATCCGTAATGGCGGAGAAAATGAAATCGTCATCGCAAAGTAAAAAATATGGGGTCCTAACCAAAGAAGCCAGAGCGTTGCGTGACGCTGAGACACCAAAATCGTAAGGTAAACTCACGACTTCGGCATCTATGCCAGCCAACTTAGAGCAGCCCGCGTTACGCTCTTGCTCACCGATCAATATTCTCACGTTCGGATAATGCCTTCTGATGCTCTCGACTAAACGAAAGCACGAGGCAGGGCGGTCAATCGTAGCAAAGCATATTGTTACGTTAGACGGCGATATCGTCATTGTTATCGACCAGATATCAATTCGTTGAGGCCAATGATGTAACCAAGGTCGGATATTCGAAAGCAGTTTCCGGCGAATTCCTCATCGCTGGTGCTATCAGACAATAGGTTAAGCCAGTCCCGCGTCGATGTCGGAACGCCGATTTGCTGCCAATACGGATAATTCTGATCATACTTCTGTCTGGCAATATTGGGGTATTTCGACTGGGTAACGCCCTGCCAAAAATAGCGTCTGCGAAACCAAGTTTTGGTGAGCCGAGAGGCCGGAATGAAATGTTGTACCCGAATGGCAGGGTCGAAGTATTCTTTGAAACCATTACTTCTTGCAATCACATTCACGAAATTCTCGCCCGATAGCAAGTTATCGCCCTTCCTCCCGAGCTCTTCGGGAAAGCCGCCGTGCTGCCGCAGCAGTTCCACTCGGAATGCAATATTGACTTCGCATAGCCATTCGTCCGAAACCAACATCCGGGCCTCGTCCGACCATCCCAGTCGCGCGGAGAGTGGCTTCAGAAGCTCATCTGTCAGCCAATGCGGCCGATCCGCTTCAAAAATTGGATCTATTTCTCCGCCAATAGCAAAAACATCATCGGGAAGTTTGGAAAAGGTCTGAAAGTACGATTGAACCCAGTTGTCCGGAACAACGGCATCGTCATCTGTGAAAGCAATAAAAGGCGATGCAGCCATTTCCAATGCATGGTTGCGTGCTCTCGCCAGGCCTTCCACAGGTTCGTATGTGTAGATAAAGCGAGGATCGCGGTCAGCCCATCGCTCTGCAACCTCTCGCGTTCCATCGGTGCTGGCATTATCGACAATAATGACTTCGAAATTGGGAGATGAAGCAGTCTGCCGACTGAATGACTCCAGGCATTTATCTAGATGAAGCGCCCGATTATAGGTGCAGACCGCTGCAGAGAAATCGACCATAATTGGTGTCTCCAGGCGAAACTAATGGTTCGTCCATCCATCTCCGCGTCGAACGCGATCGCTTTCCGTGATCACGCGGAGGCAAAATTATACGCTCACTGGAAAAATGGGTTTGTCGTGGTCGCAGATAAAAAGAGGACCAACTAATTACAATGCAGAACGATATGCGTCCGGCGACGGAAATAAATCCAGCAGATAAAAGTTTGTATGGGCTCTGACGAATTGACTTTTACTGAGATCTGGAATGGCGTCGAAATGAATGTTGAGCGCAGGAACTGCGTCGAATGCCGTTATGGCATTGATCACGTCTCCCGCAGCAAAACCAAACCGCGGATCTGTTCGTGAGACAATTGGAACGTGGCACTATACATCACAACCCTGTGAATTCGGTATTTGTTCGGGTCAAATGTCGAGAGCGACTTTCAATCACCTTAATTACAAGCCGCTTGAAGTCGCTGCGCGGTCGGTGATGCGCCTGGCATAGGAATGAGCGAGGAGCTGAAGCTGGGGTTTGGCTGGAAGATTGGTACTCCCCTCGCTCCTAACAGTGTACACTGCCTTGTGACGGAGGGCGAACAAGAGGCTCGAAAGAGCCCCAGCCTGTGGAGGTCACGCCCATGAAACGATCCAATTTCAGCCGACAGCTGATGATCTTAGCCCTGCCGCTCCTCGCGTTGGGAGCGCTGCCTGCAGCGTCCCAAGCACAGGAGCCGGCGCCGCCAGCCCGCCACTATCCTCCCAACGCCTACGGACCACCTCCAGCAGGATATGGCTTCAGACAGCGCGCACCTGTCGCGGTAACGCCGCCCGCGAGCCGCAACGGATGTGGCGTCTTCCGTTACTGGGACGGACGGAAATGCCTCGACGCGCGTGATACGCCGCCGAAGCTTGATTAGCTATCGAGCGATCGCAACCCTGAGCGACGAGCAGGATCCGGCGCGTCTGTCACGAATGTCGATATTCGGCCGCCGCGGCGCCTCCGATAGTTCGTGTCCAAACTGACGCCGCGATCGGGTGTGCAGCAGATGTTTACCCTGCGGCGGTGAGCCTTCATGCTTCATTGCAGGACAATTCGGCCGCAGCGGCAATAGTGATCAGTTAGCGTCAGATTCTAAGCACAATTGATGTTGAACCTCGGGATACAACCCCGAGGGATCTCTCTGAAGTGAAACATCGATTTGTGCTGAGTATTCTGGCGGCAGCCGTGGCAACGGTCTGCGCGCATCGAGCCGAGGCTGCCACCACCGTCTCAATTGCCGGACAATCCATGAGCTGCGGCTCAACACGCGTGTTTTCCGACAATCGTCTTCCGATGGAAGGACGCTTCGTGCCTGGCAGGGGCATCATTATCAATCATGGGCTGATGAATCAGCTGCCACCGGCAGTCCGGAAGTTCGTCTTCAAGCATGAATGCGCACACAAGACGGTGGGCGGCAACGAACTCGCCGCAGACTGCATCGCGGCCCAAGAGGGTGCGCGCGAAAAATGGCTGACGTCCGAGGGCGTCGATACCGTGTGCAAAGCCTTGGAAAATGAACCGGCCAGCCCCGGATATCCGTCCGGGATCGCGCGCTGCGCGAACATCAAGAAGTGCTACGCCAATCCGTCAACGAGAAGCGTGCAGAAGTCTGGATCCCAAAGGCCGGCAGGAAGCCGCGCTCCGCGGCCGGCATACTAAGCGCGGCCTAGCGCGGTCAAAATAAATGCGGACCGCATATGTATGTTATGCGGTCCGCTTAGTGATTTGAGAAAGCGGCGTGCGGAATCGTCCGCCGCCACTTCGATATGAACTTATCTGCCTCTGAAGCCGCCGCCGCCTCTGAAACCGCCACCGCCACCGAAGCCGCCTCTGAAGCCACCACCACCGAGGCCGCCTCTAAAGCCACCGCCCATACCTACGCCTCTGAACCCGCCGCCTCTAAAGCCGCCTCCGCCGAAGCCGCGGCCGCCAAAGCCCGCACGTCTGAAGCCCGGGCCACCGCCCCAACCACGGCCTCCCCAGCCGCCGCGGAATCCATAGCCAGGACCGCGATAGCCGCCTCGCCAACCCCATCCTCTATGCCGCCAACCCCAGCCTCTGCCGCCGCGCCAGCCCCAGCCGATGCCCCAGCCGGGGTAGCCCCAGCCTGCACGCCAGCCGTAGCCATAGCCGGGATATCCCCAAGCCCTACGACGCCAGCCCCAGCCGCCATAACCCCAGCCTCTGCGCCAACCCCAACCTGCGGCGACCGGATAACCAACGCCGGCACGCCAGCCGTAGCCACCACCACCGCATCCGCATCCGCCAAAACCAAAGCCGCATGCGTTTGCCGATGTTGAAAGCATGCCGCCGCCAAGCGCGAGAGCAATTGCGCAAATG
Source organism: Hyphomicrobium sp. (assembly GCF_035687085.1). Taxonomy (GTDB): domain Bacteria; phylum Pseudomonadota; class Alphaproteobacteria; order Rhizobiales; family Hyphomicrobiaceae; genus Hyphomicrobium_B. Next base: position 22,983 of record NZ_DASRYS010000021.1, read on the forward strand.
GCGATCTTCGTTTTCGAAGCATTTCTGATAGCCATTTATATTCTCCTTAAGCTACCCGAGGGCTTGTGCCTCTCTGCGCGCAAACCGGGGTTTCGCTTGGCAGTTCCACTGTTTCTTCTGAGTGCTTAACGGATAGAATGCTCTTCAATTCGCGGCATCGCGATTGCTGCGCAATTCCCAAGGCGCATTTGCGCCATCGATGCGAAAAAAGGAAACGTCAGTGGCGTTTCTATCGGATGTATGCCGCGGGGCAACTTCAGAAGGGACAAGCCGCTGGTACGCCTGGATTGGCGGCTGCCGTTCAAGCGCCGGTTATCCAGTATTCAGTGCTTGCAAGAAGACCTCGCGAAGGTCACCGGACAAAAGCGCGGCGAGCAACTTGTCGTCGCGCGCGAGGACCGGCTCGCGATGAGCGGGTTGTGACGATATAAAATCGCTAGGCGTGCCCGCAACTGATGATGAGCAGCCCGTGATCAACGCACTTTGCGGCCAGAGGATCAGCTCGCCAAACGATCGCCGCTCAAAGCAATCCGCACAGAGATGAAATTGCTCTCGGCCGCCATAATGCCTGCATTTCGAAACTCTGAAAAAACACTATCGCTGGATGGCTTCTTCAGCCGACCTTAAATTTTGCCGTCTATGTTGGTCCCGCCAATTCACCAAACATCGAGAAGGCGCGTGATTTATCTCACGTCATATTTGTTGCGGTGTATTGGGGCCGCGGTAGTAAGGAACGGCTAGCAATAAAGAAACATCTCCGCCGCACGCAATTTGATTTGGCTTGAGTTCCCTGGTGCGGCGCGTAAAAAAGCGAGGCTTTGCCGTAGCGCCTGAGTGCCGACTGACGATTTTGATGTATTGAGAATTTTTTCGCTGAAATTTCCTTTTTCGTTGCAGATGAATACGATCCGAATTGCACGGTTGCAAACGGGGCCTAGCGTCCCGGGTAACTAAATAAGCGCATATTGGATTTTTGAAATTACGGCTGCGGCTTTGATGTTTTCGCGGCCGAACGATATTGCACGTGAATTGTATGTTGGCGATTTTCTTTTAACCGGAATTTTCCGGGGGTAACCCATGCTGCTGAATGTTGTGCGTCGCGCATCGTCTCTATTCAATCTGCTCTTTCCAATCGCGTTAATCGCGATTGTCGGCTGGTTTGCGTATTTAAAGCTCGATTTGACGTCGGCGGCGGCGCCTCGGGCGAATTCCGCGCCGTTGATCGCGATTAGCGACGCAGTTGAACAGAGCAAACCTGTAAAGACCGCAGCGCCTCCAGTTACGAAGCCCGCGGAGAGAACAGGCGACAATTCGATAATCTCGGTGGGCGACACGCTGCAACTGGCGTTCTACGAGCGCCTGATAAACGAGGACGACAAATGGGCGGCGAAGAGCTTCTCTAACCGCCCGGCCGTCAGCTTCCAGCAAAGAACTGAGCTAACAGGCGACTACGACGTCCGGGAGGATGGGGTGGTTGTGGTCCCGCTGCTCGGTGCGTTCCAGGTCGCAGGCCGATCGGTAGCTCAATTCGAGGCCGACGCAAAAACCGCCTTCGAGCAACTCATCGGACGCTTCGCCTTCATGAGCGTCACTGTCAATCGACGGCCCGTCTATATCGTCGGACCCGTCAAGAAGCCCGGCTATTACAAGTACAAGGACGGCATGACGGTTCTTCACGTCATCGCAATGGCCGGAGGCTATGATAATCCGGCTGTTGACCTCGGAAACATTCTCCAGGCCGTTCATGAGGCCGAGCAGAAACAGAAAGCCGGCGATCGGCTGAAGCGGCTCTGGGCCAAGCTTGACGTTTTGACAGCAGAGCGTGACGCAACAGAAGTCTCGGCATCGCGCGAGCTCCTCCAACTTTGCAGCCCAAGTGAAGCCAAGGAACTCCTCGCAACGGAAGCATCGTTACGGGCGCTCGCGGTACGAAACAGGGAGGCTCAGGCCAAGGCCCTCGCCTCTTCCATTCAATCGACCCGCAATGAACTGCAAAGTCAGATTGAGCGGCAGGATCAGGTTCAATCGGGCGTTTCGGCAAGACTTGCGCGCGTCGATAACCTCGCCAGTCTCGGTGACAAGATCGGCCGCCCGATCCGCGCTGCGGCCGAAGCTGAGCTGAGTGACACGAGAGCGCGAGTACACGAGTCGAGCATCGCCATCCACGAGACGGAAAGCAAGTTGGCGCAGCTGGAAAAAGAGCAGCAGACCCTCGAGAACCAGACTAAGATCGAACTTCAGCAGCAGATTGCGGAGCTGCGTTCGCAAGTCGCGGAAGCTTCGAGCACGACGTCCGCGAGTTCCAGTGCGCTCGATGCGATGCGCACTGCCCTCATCGTTGATAGCGAAGGCAGCGGCGGCAACACGCAATTCCAGATCGTTCGCGGAACCCGCAGCAACCGGCAAACTCTCACCGTTCCCGGCACAGAATCCATCAATCCCGGTGATCTCGTGCGTGTCGTTGTGACGTCGGAATTCAAACAGCCGATGTGATCCCCCACCTTTTTGTCCTGGCGTAGCGGGAGCAGCCCTATGAGTACGAGTGCCACGTCGGCCGCCAATAAAGGCGTGCCCAAAATTGCCGAATGCAGCGTCGGATTTCCGACAGTCAGCGTGATTGTCCCGACGCTCAACGAAGCCAGAAACCTGCCGATCTTATTCGCCAGAATGCCTGATTGGATTCATGAGATCGTCATCGTCGACGGCCGCTCCACCGATAATACGCGCGAGGTCGCGCGCGCATTGCATCCGGCCGTCCGCGTCATCGAAGAACCCAGGAAGGGCAAGGGTGCGGCGCTCCGCGCCGGCTTCAACGCAGCGTCGGGTGACATCATCGTTTCCATTGACGCCGATGGCTCGATGAATCCTCAAGAACTGATTTTGTTCGTTGCCGCGCTGATGGCGGGAGCAGATTTCGCAAAGGGGTCGCGGTTCCTGCAAGGCGGCGGCACCGAAGACATGTCGTTCATTCGGATGCTTGGAAACTGGGGGCTCACGCAAATCGTCCGCGTGCTTTTCGGATCCGGCTTTTCAGACCTCTGCTACGGCTACAACGCGTTCTGGAAGCGTCATCTGCCGCTCTTCAATGTTGCGTGCGATGGCTTCGAAATCGAAACGGCGCTCAATCTCAGTGCTTTGCGCTCCGGCGTGAAAATCATTGAAGTCCCGTCGTTCGAGACAAACCGGATTTATGGGGAAAGCAATCTCAATGCGTTGACGGATGGCAGCCGGGTTCTCTGGACGATCTGCAAGGAGGTGTTCCGAAAACCGGCCAGTCGAACCATGAGCACCGATGGTGCGTCGCCTTCGCCGTTAGGCGGTGAGCAGCGTGTAGCGCGGACGGTGTGATGCGTATTTTAATGGCCTCAGCGCGCTATTTTCCATTCGCGGGCGGAACGGAAACCCACGTTCATGAGGTGGGACTCCGTCTCGCCGCTCGCGGTCATGCCGTCTCCATCCTCACGGCCAATCCGGGAGGCAGGTTACCGGAACGCGAAATCATCGCTGACATGAACGTGCTCCGCTTGAGGAGCTGGCCGGCTGGGCGTGACTGGCATCTGACCCCCGGGGTCACACGCGAAATGACGAGTGCGCGTCCCGACATCGTCCACGTCCAAGGCTATCATACGCTGTTTGCGCCAGCCGCAATGTCGGCGGCAGCGAAGAGCGGCATTCCATTCATCCTATCCTTCCATAGTGGCGGGCATTCGTCAGCACTGCGGAACGGTATTCGGGGAATTCAGGCTGCCGCACTGGCCCCTCTCGCGCGCCGGGCCGAGATCTGCATCGCCGTATCGCACTTCGAGGCTGCGCACTTCGCGCGTGCGATGCGCATGCCCGAAGAGCGTGTTTGCGTGGTGCCGAATGGAGCCGACTTCAGCGCGCAAATGGTGCCCGGCGGCCAAGCGGCCGGAGATGAAAATCTCATCCTCTCGGTCGGCCGGCTCGAACGGTATAAAGGCCATCACCGCGCGCTTGAAGCCATGCCGCATCTTTTGCGTTTGCATCCGGGCGCCCGGCTTCAGATCGTGGGTGGCGGCCCTTACGAGCAAGCTTTGCGGACGCGCATCGCGCGGCTCGGCCTGGCCGATAAAGTCAGCATAGGGGCAATTCCGCCAGGCCGCCGTGCCGATATGGCGGCATTGCTGACCAAAGCCCGCCTCGTCGTTCTCTTCAGTGACTATGAGGCCCACCCTGTGGCCGTCCTGGAAGCACTCTCGCTCAACAAAACGGTGCTGGTTAACTCCACATCTGGGTTACGGGAACTTGCGGACCGCGGATTGGCCCGAGCAGTCCCGCTGAACGCCAGCCCGGAAGCCGTCGCGGCGGCAATGCATGACGCGATGACGAAGCCGCAAGCGCCGAGGCTTGTGAAGCTGTCGTCTTGGGATGAATGCGCGAGCGAGCTTGAAGACCTGTATCGAAGCGTCCTCGCCAAGCGCATCCCTAACGCAGCACTGCCGCAGACCTGCGAGGCGCAATGAGTTCATTCCTCGCACGAGCATGGACGGTGGCGCGACCGCTGTTTCCAGCGGAGGCGGGCTATCCGCAGGAGCGTGCAACGACAGCGGACTGGGGCTGGTTTCCCTCTTTAGCGCTATGGGCCGGCGTTTGCATCGCTTTGGCCGCGACCGGCACGCAGGCCAATCGCTGGTCGGCTGCGTGGGCCTCCCCTCTATTCTATGCCGCCATTGGCCTTCTCGTGCTACCGATCAGCGCCCGGCTGGTCTGGCCCACCCCTTCGAGGCTGGAGCGGATCGCGCTTCTTCTGCTCGCGGCTTTGGGTCTGTTTCTCATCCGCATGCTTCACGAGCCGACGGCATTCGTCGATCACGACGCGTTTCTGCACTGGGCCACGGCAAACGACATTATGCGGTCAGGCCACCTCTTCACGCCCAACCCCCTGCTGCCGATTTCATCGGTGTATCCGGCTATCGAGATCGTGACGACCGCGCTCACCGAGATCTCTGGATTGCCGCTCTTTGTCAGCGCGCAGCTTCTGCTGATCGTTATCCGCATGCTCTTCGTTGCCGCGCTTTTTCTCGTCTATGAGCGGGCCTCAGGCTCGCAGCGTGTGGCCGCGCTTGCCGCCGCGGTCTACATGTGTGTGCCGAGCTTCGTCTACTTCGACACCACGTACTCCTATGGAAGCCTCGCGATATTCTTTCTCGCCATCGCGCTCCTTATCGATGGCCGGGTCGAGCAGACCGAGAGTTGGCGACCCGTCTGGATCATTGCACTGCCGATCCTTGCCGCGCTTGCAGTAACGCATCACTTGACCGCCTTCATCACAGCCCTGCTGTTGGCCGCGTTCGCCGTCGTCGAGATCGCGAGCCGGAAGTCCCCTCGCTCTCTCCTGCGCATTCTAGCGCTGCCGGCCGTTGCGATCGTGTCTGCCGGCGGTTGGAGCATGTGGACCGGTAACCCAACAGAAAATTATCTCGGACCCGTTTTCGACCAAGCGGTCGCGGAAGCCGCGCGTTTCCTGTCCTTTGGTGGCGGACGTCTGCCATTCGTCGCCGAAGATGGATCGACAGCGCCCGTCTGGCAGCGAGCCATCGCGATAATATCCGTTGTGCTTATGTCGGCGGCACTCGCCACAGGCTTCTTTCGCGCCCTGGCCGCCGGCGGCGTCCCAGTGCTTTGGCAGCGCTTTCCTGGGAAGTGGCGCGAATTCCTGCGTTGGGACAACAACCGGCTCGTTGTTCTGACCTTGCTGACCTTGGGTTACCCGGTGAGCATCCTGCTACGCCTGACGCATGCTGGCTGGGAGGTTGGCAATCGGATCGCGCCGTTCGCATTCCTGGGGGCCGGCGTCGTCGTCGCGATTGCCCTCATCACGTTTTGGCAGGGCTGGTCACAGAGCCGCCTGCGCGCCGGCATCATCGGCACCGCGATTGCGCTCTGCGTTTCTGCCGGCGTCTTCAGCGGCAGCGGCGCTTTCATCCTAGGTAGCCCGGTCTATCGGGTCGCCGCCGATTCCGATTCCGTAGAACCGATGGCGATCAGCGCAGCGACCTGGACCCGCCAATGGCTCGGCACCCGCAACCGCTTCTTTTCAGACCGCGTCAATCGTCTCCTGCTGTCAGCATACGGTGGCCAGCAGGTGATTACGAACCTTTACGACAGGGTTGATCTTGGAGAGGTCCTCTTTGCGGAGAAAGTCGGCCCGGCGGAAATCGATGCGATCCGCCAAACATCGGCGAGTTATTTTCTTATCGACATGCGGCTTACCCAGCAGCTGCCGCCCATGGGCTTCTATTTCGATCCCGGACCTGTTTACCGCAAGCCGCCGCTCCCGCGCGTTCTGACCAAGTTCAACGGCCTCCCTGGCGTCAGCCGCGTTTTCGACAACGGCTTCATGTCGATCATAAACATCGCAGCACTGCGGGATGCCACCGATGCGCAATGACCCTCAGATTTGCGCAACGCTCGCGCTCGCAACATTGATATCGCCGCTGTTTCCCGAGCCAGCGCGCATCTGCTTGGCCGTTCCGATGATCCTGTTCGTTCCGGGCTTCGTGGCAACAAAGATCGCATTTCCCGGTCTGCCGCTCGATCTGGAGCGGTTCGCACTCGCCGTCGCGGCTAGCCTTGCTATCACCGTCCTGGCAGGTTTCGGCCTGGACAAGATTGCGATGCTGAAGCCCGCGGGATGGTCGATCATGATGGGCAGCATCACACTCCTGCTCTTGCCCTTTGCCGGGTGGAGCGACCAGACGAACGAACGCCTGCCGAGGTTCACGAAACGAGACAAGCGCTCTCTTATTGGGGCCTCCGCGCTCGCGATATCGGCGCTGCTGCTGTCGGGATACGGCTATGTCAGGCATCGCGAGTTCCGCTTTAGCGAGCTTTGGATGGTGCCGGCAGGAGGCTCGCTTTACGCGGTGGGTTTCTCAAATAAGCAGCTGCGGCCGTCAACTTATGACTTCGACGTCCTATCGAAACAGGGGACCATCGCGTCTTGGAGCGGCATCGTTCTGGCCGATGGCGAGACATGGCAACGCGTCATTGAGCTGCCGATCAAAGCCAACTTCCCAAAAGAACAACGCTTCATAGCCAGACTTCGCGATCGGAGCGATCCGGGGATCGAGGGCCAGAAGGTGTGGGCCTCGATCCCTCCGGCAAAGAGCACTGAGCAGCAGCTGCAGATCACGGCCGAAGTCCATCAGCCAACGCAGGAAGGGGTGCGCTGAATGCGGATCTTAATGCTCACTCAGTTCTTCCCGCCAATCATCGGCGGCGAAGAACGGCACGTCAAAGTTTTGAGCGAAGCTCTTGTCCGAAGAGGACACGACGTCAGCGTCGCGACGATCAAGCAAGGCGATCAGCCCGACGTCGAAGTTCAATCCGGCGTCACGATCCATCGCCTGCAAGGATCTCTGCAACGCAACGCAGGTTTGTTCTCTGAAAGCCAGCGACGGCACGCGCCGCCCTTCCCTGATCCGGAATTGATGTTTCGCCTGAACCGCATCCTGCGGGCGGAAAGACCGGATGTCGTTCATGCCCACAACTGGTTGCTGCACTCGTACCTGCCGTTGCAGCGCATTTATAAGCAGCGCCTCGTCGTGACCCTGCACGACTACAGCATCGTTTGTGCCAAGAAGAGCATGATCCGTGACGCCGCGCCCTGCTCGGGTCCAGCGCCGTTGAAGTGTCTGCCTTGCGCGAGCCAGCATTACGGCGCTGTCAAGGGCGCGGTGACGTGGCTCACGAATGCATCTCTTGGACGTATGGGATTGAGCCAAGTCGATACGTTCATTGCGGTCAGCAATTCGGTGGCGAGCCGGTGCGGAATGGATCCGAAGCTCCACCAGTTCGAGGTCATTCCCACCTTTATTGCCGAAGATGTCGGTCAGTTGGCGGACGGCTACGAAAACTATCTTTCGCTCTTGCCAAAATCGGATTTCATGCTGTTCGTCGGCGACCTGATGCGGCTCAAGGGCGTGCACACGCTCATCGAGGCTTACCGCAGAATGGCCAATGCTCCACCGCTTGTGCTCATCGGCCGCCGCTGCAAAGACACCCCGAACAACCTCCCTCCAAATGTCACGATGTTGGATAGCTGGCCTCACGCAGCAATCCTGCACGCGTGGAACCGTTGCTTGTTTGGAATTGCGCCCTCCGAAGGTCTCGAAACCTGCGGGACCGTGGTGATGGAGGCAAATGCGTTCGGCAAGCCTGTCGTCGCTTGTCGCACCGGCGGGCTTCCCGAGACCGTCGCCGACGGCAAGACGGGCATTCTCGTTCCGCCTGCTGATGTCGAGGCCCTAAGAGGGGCTCTGGTGACGATGTCAGAGAATCACGACTTGCGAGAGAAAATGGGCGAGGCGAGCCGCGTCCACGTTGGCGCCTTCATGTCCGAAGCCGTCGTTCCGCGGATCGAGAGAATTTACGAAGGCGGCATAGGCGTCTCGCGCGCCGGGAGGCTGCAATGAAGATCTGCGTGGTTATCGGCGAAACGTGCGCGCGTGAGTGGCACAAGGTCCTCGTCGCGCGATTGCTCGCCGAAGAGCACGATCTCGCTCTGTACATTTCCGACGGGAAACTTCCGCTACCCGCCGCCTTGCCGCTGACGCTGGCCTTTGAACGTGTCGTCTACGGCATTTCGGAAAAACCTCTTATCGCCGCCATACCATCCGATGAAGCAGAACTCGGAGCGCAGCCGATCCCGCACCAGGACTCCTGCGTGTTCGACATCGTCATTCGCTTGGATGGCGGTGATGCGCTTGCCCCCGATGGCCGGAGAGTTCTCCGTCCTCTCTTCAACGGATTGCCGAGCGAAGCCGGAGCACTCGCTGCGATGCTTGACGACCGGCAAGTCACGATCGGCGTTGAGGAGGCAACGCATGGCGGTGCGAGTACGGCATATGCCATCGAAACCGAACGCCCCACCATTCTTTCCAAAACACTCAACAATGCCTGCGGCCGCATGATCGATCTGCTGGTCTGGGAATGCTCAGCCGTGCCGGTTCGGCCTGCAGCAGGCACGGCCCACGCCGGAAACGGGGGCGTCACACGCGCGTCGCTGGCGTTGCCAATGATCATGCATGCGGTATCGGCGTTGAGTCACCGTCTCGCGCGCCGCTTGGATACGATGTCCCGCGGCGGCGATAGATGGGTCATTGGATGGCGCAACGCAGCGGGCACGCGGTTTGATCCGGCCGGCGCCGCGACGACGATCACCTATAGCCGAATTCCCGATGATGGCCGCCGCTTTCTTGCCGACCCGTTTCCCGCCTTCTCGCAAGGCCACGCGTGGGTGTTTTGCGAGGAATATCCCTACGCAACCGGCAAGGGCATCATCTCGGTCATTGACCTGAATGATCCAAAGATGGCTCCACGGCCGATTATCGAAGAGCCGCATCACCTCTCCTACCCAATGATTTTCGCGGACAACGGGCAGTGCTGGATGATTCCCGAATCCGGCACGAGCGATCAGGTCTCCCTCTATCGCTGCAAGACGTTCCCCTTCGAGTGGGTCAAGGAGGCGGTGCTCATCGAAAACGTCGCGGCATCGGACCCGACGCTTTATCGTGATGCTAGCGGCTATTGGCTCTTTTTCGCCTCTTGCGCCGGCAAGGGATCGCCATCCGATCGTTTATGTCTCTTCCATGCGCCGGCATTGCAAGGTCCGTGGGCTCCCTGCGGGCCGCAACCTTTGTCGCTCGATCCCAGAACATCCCGGCCCGCGGGGCACATCATTGGCGCTGGCGAAACTCTCTACAGGCCCACTCAGGACTGCACGCACCGGTATGGCGGCGCAATCGTCTGGTGCCGGTTCACGTTACCTGCGGGTCGCGCCTTCATGCAGGACGAGGTTGGAACGCTCCGGCCGCGTGATGTCAGAGAACTTCCCGGAGGTCACACCTTCAATCGCTGCGGACCCCTCGAGACCGTCGATGTATTCGGCGCCCCGAAGAGCGATCTCATCGAATTCGTCTACGAGACGAAAGCAGCTGCGCGCGACTTACTGCCGAGCACATCTGGCCATGCAGCCGTTCTGAAGAAGGAGCAGACATATGCTCCCAACTGAAGGCGTCTCGGTGATCATCTGCGTCCATTCGAACAAGCGGCGCGAAGCGATGCTCGAAGCCGTTCGATCGGCCAGATGTCAAACCCTGCCGGTCAGCGAAATCATTGTTGTCGTTGATCACAATCTCGAGCTGCAGGCATGGCTCACACAGACATTGGCCGGCGTAAAGATCATCCCCAATGTTGAGGAGCCGGGTCTTTCAGGCGCGCGCAACACCGGCATTGCAAACGCCAAGGGCGGCCTGCTGCTGTTCCTGGATGATGATGCGGCGCTGGAGGATCACTGGGTCCAAAAGGTATCGGCGCATTTCGAAGACGAAAACGTGTTGGGTGTCACGAGCCGTATCGTCCCGCGCTGGCAGCAAGCACGCCCATCCTGGTTTCCGGATGAATTTCTTTGGGTGATCGGCTGCACCTACGAAGGCATGACGCCTGGCCGGGTTAGAAACCTCATCGGCGCCGCGATGTGCGTCCAACGGGCGGTATTCGATGGGGTCGGTGGCTTCGCGACGTCACTAGGCCGTTCGTCGACTGGCCTGCCGATGGGCTGCGAAGAGACCGAGTTCTGCATCCGTGCGGGCAAGGCATTCCGCGACGGCGAATTCAGGTATGACGACGCTCCATGGGTGACGCACCTCGTCAGCGGCGAACGCGTGACGTGGCGCTACTTCCTTCGCCGCTGCTATGCCGAAGGCTCATCCAAGGCGGTTCTCGCAGCTATGGCGACTGCAAAACACGCCTTGTCCAGTGAACGGCGCTACGTCTCCAAAACTTTGCCTCGTGGCGTTGTTCGTGGTTTTGGAGATGCACTCCGAGGCGACGTCGCGGGCCTGTTCCGTGCAACTGCAATCGTCACCGGGTTCGTCGCCACAGCCGTGGGTTACCTCGCGAAAAAAGGAGCGCTCCTTGCTAATCCGCCCAGCCCTGTGACGTTTGACGCCTTGCGATCCGGAAGAACGCCATGAGGGACCGTTTCCGCTATTATTCCGATCGCATCGGGGCTGGCATCGTCCTGCACCGATTGCTGTTAGCCAACACAGGCTTCTTGACGATTGCTACGGGCGTTAGTGCGCTTCTCGGCTTTGTATTCTGGCTCTGGACAGCGCGTAGCCTTTCCCCCGAGCAGCAGGGGCTGGCGTCCGCAGGAATCTCTACAATCAATATGCTCGCCTTTCTGGGCGAATTGGGCCTGGGCACTCTGCTGATGGGCCGCTTGAAAATGAGCGAGAACGCCGGCGGGCTGATGACCGCGGCGCTCGTGTGCAGCTTCGCTGGGAGTTTGCTCACAGCGCTCGTTTTCGTCAGCTGCAGCGATAGGCTGTCGCCCCAGTTGAGAGGCCTCGTTCAAAACCACAGTCCGCTCTTTATCGCTGGCGTGGTCGCCTCCGCTATCGCCGTGACCGTCGACGGAGCGGCCATCGGCCTGCTCGCGAGCTGGGCTCGGATGGTTCGCGAGATCATATTCTCGGTACTTCGAATTGTTTTTCTTCTGGTCCTCTTCAAGACCGCGAGCGGGGTGCAGCCCGCCGCCATCATCGCCGTGTGGATTGGCGCGCTCTTCGTCTCTCTTTCCTGCACATTTGGCTGCTACGCCGTGCGCAAGCGCAGTGATCTCCGCCGTCCCGATTTGGCAAAGATTGAACGGTTTTCGGGGGACATCCTGGGGCACCATGCGCTGAACATTGGTGCGTCAGGCGGATCGATCGCGCTTCCGTTCCTCGTGACGGAAGTGCTGTCACCGACCGCGAATTCGGTCTTCTACATCACGTGGATGTTTCTGCAGGCGGCCATGCTCGTGCCCGGCGCAGCGGCAACCGCCCTCTTTGCGATCTCGTCCGCCAGCCCACAGGCAGCGATCGCGCGTCTGCGCTTCTCGCTCAAATTATCAACCCTGTTCGGCGTGCTTGCAGCCGCCGGATGCTACATTTTCCTGCAGCCTATGCTGGGCTTCTTCAACAGCGCCTACCCGGCAATTGCCGGCTCGAGCCTCGATTGGCTTGGACTGAGCCTGCTGCCCATCATGATCAAGTACCACTACATCGCCGTCATGCGGCTGCAGCGGCGCATGGGAACGGCGGCATTGATCGTCGGCGCTGGGACTTTGTTGGAAATCGCAGCTGCCGTCATCGGCGGGACTTACGCCGGCCTCTATGGGCTCACGACTTTCTGGATGTCAGCGATCGTGTTGCAAGCCCTTATTCAACTTCCAGCCGTTCTTTCAGCTGCCCGTTGGGGCGGGGAAGCGCCTGCGGTCCAGCCGACGTGAGAGGATAGAGAACCCGATGGGCAAGCTTTGCGGAACGTTTCACGGCGCGATCGCGGCGGCGCTTCTCTGTGTTGCCGCTTGGCCGTCCGCCGGAGCCAAGGCTCAAGACGCGTCACCCTTCGTCACCGTCAAGGGCAACCGCTTTATGCTGAAGGGCGAGCCCCTCTTCGTCGCCGGCGTGAACAACCATTACCTGCCCTTTGGCTCGCCAGCCGAGGTCACCCGCGTGCTTGATGATGCGGTGGCGATGAATGCCAACGTGGTGAGAACCTTCATCCAGCCGGTCATCGGCTCACTGGACGGCACGACGCCGACAATCTGGAATTGGCGAAGCACCGCCGATTCAAGCAATCTCAATGTGCACGGCGTTGTGATGATGGCCTGGGATCCCATCAGGGCGCGCATGGTTGTGAATGATGGGCCAGACGGGCTTCAGCGCATCGATTTCCTGCTCGACGAAGCCAGGAAGCGCGGCCTCAAGGTCATATTGGCTTTTCTGGACTTCTGGTCCTACACGGGCGGAGCACAACAAATGCGGGCCTGGTACGGGAGCGACGATGAATATTCCTTCTTCGCCAAGGACCCCCGCACGATTGCCGACTACAAGCGCTGGGTGAAAACCGTCATCACGCGCGTCAACAGCATCAACGGCGTCAGCTACGCAGCCGACCCAACGATCTTTTCCTGGGAGCTTATGAACGAGCCGGACATTCACCCGGCTCCGCTCCTGGCGACATGGCTCAATGAAATGGCTGTGTATGTCAAATCTCTGGACCGCAATCATCTCCTGGCAAGCGGCCACAGCAATCCGACCGGCGAATTCCCGGATATGGCGATCAGCAAAATCGATTTCGGCACCTGGCACGGCTATCCGCGATTCAACGGAATAACCCCGGAGCAAATGACTGATCGCATTAGCGCATTCTGTTCGATGAGCGTTGCATTCAACAAGCCGGTGCTGCTCGAGGAGTTCGGATGGTCAAAGGCCCATGCCAATCAGCTTGACGTGTACGGGAGCTGGATGCAGGCGTTGTACAATAGCGATTGCGCCGGTTGGGTCGTGTGGCGCCTCGTCTCGCGACAGGACAGCGGTCTATTTCCTGCGGATCCAGTGGACGGATTCGATATTCATAACGACGGCGGCCAATTGTGGACGCTGATGCAAAGCGCAGCAAAGAAACAGATAGATAAGCAGGCCAAAGTCGAAGCGCTGTCAGCTCCTTAAGCCGCAATTTGGTCAGTCGGATTTGCACGGATCGCCGATAAAGCTCGCTCGGGACAAAATCCCAGGCACAAGGGAAAATATCCTCCCTGAACGCACGTAATCACCGCCTGTCGCCCTGCAGCCGCAGATCCACGCATTTCGACAGTCATCTGATTGACAATACAACCTCCCCATGGCGTCGTGCGCGCTGGGATGAATAGGGGAGTAAAAGCAATGATATCCAAAATCGGCGCGGCGGTTCTTGTTGGTCTCTGCCTCGTCGGCTCTGCGACGACTGCGGACGCAGCGCGCTGGAATAAGCGCGGTGAGTGCCGTGCACCTTTGGAAGGCGCCGCGACCGGCAAAGGGGTTTTCGGCCTAGGTAGCCAGCGCGCGCGGGAAGCCGCGGTTAGCAATTGGGAAGACGAAGCCGAGTACCGTTACGGCCGCGCGTTCGCGAATTTCAACCGTGCAGCACATGTTCGGTGGGATTGCGCCAAGAACGCTTTGATCACCGCAAAGTGTGTCGTTATCGCCCGTCCCTGCTCGGCGCGGATTAGCGGCTAAGCTCACTTCAGCAAGCTCATCCATTATGAAAGCGGCCGGCCGCCACACGCCAGTGTGTGTCGTGGCCGGCCGTCCGCATGTCTGCTGCTTCACCGCACCGGAGGTGCAGGATCCGGCTCCGGCGGTCCGCCGGGATCGTCGATCGGTATGGGCGAAGGCTGCGGCGGCTCCTTGGGCTCGGGCGGAAGCGTCGGAAGCTCACCGGGCTCCTGAGTTGGAAAAGGAATGGTCGGGGGATCGTTGCCGTTTCCCATTGCGGATGTCCTTGATTGATCGTCGTTTCCTCGCTGGGCAACGCGTTGCAAAGACGGGCCGTTCCCTCGGGCGGCCTGATCGACGGCTTCCATACAAAAACGGCCCGGCATAAATGCCGGACCGCCGCACCGAACCGTTGCTTCGTCTTGAAGCCCTCTGTTCCTGCCCGCGCTCAGTGCCCCGCGACTTGCGCGTCTTTGTTTGATGGCGCGAAGAGGCCGACAGGATTGCCGTCGGGATCCGCAACAATCGCGATCCGTCCGACATTCACGGCATCCGTCGGCGCCTTGATGACCTTGCCGCCCTTTTTCAGCGCTTCGACAACAGCATCGTCCACGCTTGCAACTTGGATGTAAGTGAGCCAGCCGGGCTTCGGATCGCTCGGCTCATGGCCGTCGTATTTCGTCAGACCGGCGCTCTCGACTCCGTTCTGCAGGAACAATGTGTATTCGTTCTCGCCGGGGGCAGGTGCACGGGACGTATCATCCGCGGCTACGATCTTGGGAGACCAGCCGATAACGCTCGCATAGAAATCCCGGCTGCGTTCCGGATTGGCGCTGATGAGTTCGTTCCACCAAACGCTGCCCGCATCGCCCTGCGCGGAGCCCGACGGGCTTTCTGCCTGAGCAGGCATCGCGATGAAAACGGCGCATACGGTGGAAATAAGCGCGAGGACGCCGGCACGTGGCTTTGCATGAATTGGGGACATTGGCCCACTCCTGGTTCGGATCGAATTGAGAGGACCGAAGCAAGCCCAATGCCAAGTGCGGTGAAACCTAAGTTAGCCTACTTCCGTTTGCAGGCGATAATATAGGTAAATCCCCGAAAGCCGCTGTAGTCAGAGCCTGGGTCGAAGGGCGTGATGAGCACGCTTTTGCCGTCGGCTGGAGGGTTCTGCAAGGCGAGCATCGACAGCGGATCGACGAGTTCGGCGCTGTCATTCCACCAGTCCGGCGCACCGTAGCGGTTCTCGCGCCACGTCAGCTTGTCGTGGTCCGCCTTCCAAACTTCCCAATGGACTTCGGGAAGGTAGCTCTCGTTTTCACCCGGACGCGTCACGCGTGCGAGCCGCTGGCCCCGTTCGATCCTGTCGCCGGGCTTGAAATGTTTGATCTCATTGAAGTCCAGATGGTCGAACTCTGAATAATAGAATTGGGGTCCATTGCTGAGATTGAGATCTTGGCGATCGTGCCGGATCATCAGCGCACCTTCGCTGCCCCATTTCCAATTCGCTCGCCAAACGGCGCGAACGGTTCCAGGGCCAGGTGCGATCACCCATTCTCCGAGCCGCCCGGCATCGACGCCGCTGTGAATTTCATCCCGGCGAGTTCCATCGACGTCGATCCAGCTCGCGTATTCCGATGTAATCGGCGAGCAATCGTATTCAGCCGGATAAACGGGTCGCAACCCACTGGGCTCGATAGCGGAAGCCTCTCCTTCGTTGCCTGAATTGCTGATGGTGGTCATGGCGAAGAGGCAGAGCGAAAGGGCGATGGCGCCGACAAGTCTCCGCCGGAAGAACAACACGCTTGAATGCTCGCTCGAAAGAATGCGCTGCTGAGGAATGTCTGCATCGCTCTCACATAGGTGAGGCGCTTTGTAATTGCGATAGGCAATTTACCTTTATATGAGCAATTTTATCAGTAATTGTATTTTATCATTTCGTTAATGAGCTGTTCTTTTTAGAGCAGGCCGCAGCCGTCATACGAGAGGCGACTGCGTTTTGTCTGCGTTGATCCTGAGAATCGCTGAAAGGCTTCCGTCATTCGGAAGAAATGCGCGTGCCAATGAGGTGTGCGCAGCCGAGGTCGACATCCCGAGTCACCGCATTTCCTCGGCGCAAATCTCTTCAAATGTCCGAATTTGGTACGTCCCACATTCTCAGACAGCGGATCATTGCGGGACTCTGACGAAAGACGACATCGCGGAATTCGCCTCAATACGCAATTTCCAAAAGCGCCAGCGCTCGCTCGCGACGCGCAGTGTTCTGAGAATAGCTCTGTCGGAAGCCGCTGGCGGACGCACTGCTCCGCATGAATGGCGCTTTGATCGCTCGGACGCCGGCAAGCCGGGCCTCGCGGGCGGCTCGGGAGAGCTCAATTTCAGCTGTTCCCATACGCCTTGGGCGTCCGTCGTTGCCGTTTCCACGGCCGGACCCATCGGCGTCGATATCGAGAACGCCTTCATTCCCGCGACCGAAGAGTGGCTGCACGACGTCTTCACCCCTACCGAACGCGCAGCATTGAGCGAGATGGGCATGGAAGAGCGGGAGCGCGCCGTTTCGAGGCTTTGGGCGCTCAAGGAAGCCTACCTCAAGATGCTTGGCACCGGAATTGCTGAAGCATCGACAGTTGCATTCGATCCTCGCAGCAATCGTCTCTGTCCGGAGCACCGGAACCGTGAGAGCGCGCCGGTGACCTTCCGGGCTTGGATCGCAAAATGCCAAGGGCAGCGACTTTCCGTGGCCATCTCAATGGGCGGCGTCAGGGAAGATGAGGCTCCGAGGCACCAGCTGATCGAGGAAGCCCGTGTCTGTATTCGAGCCAAATTGGCAATCGCACAAAACCGAGAGGACGCGCGAGCCTCGGCTCCTGCACCATTATTTCGAACTCCAAGCGCAGCGGCGGCCTGATCACCCCGCAATCGAGTTCGCGGGCGAAACTCTCACCTATGAAGAGCTGGACGCGGCCGCGAATAGGATAGCCAACTATCTTGTGACGAGCGGGATCGGTGCCGAAGACCTCGTCGGCATTTATCTCAAGAAGTCGCCGCATCTCTACGCCGCGATCCTTGGCATCTTGAAAGCCGGCGCGGCCTATGTGCCGATCGATCCCCGTTCGCCCATCGAGCGCATCCGGGCGATCGAGGATGACGCCAAGCTGCGGCTGATCATTTCTGAAGACGTGCTGGCGCGCACGATCGATGGAAACGTTGCGACCCCGCTGCTGCTCGTTGATCGCGACCGGCACGAACTGGAAGAGCAATCGGATGAGCCCGTCGACTTCCTTCTGGACAAGGAAATCAGCCCCAACGCGCTGAGCTATATCATCTATACGTCCGGTTCGACGGGCCGCCCCAAAGGCGTGATGATCGAGCACCGGAATGTCGTCGCGTTCGTCAAGTCGCTCCGCAGTGTCTACCAGGTGAGCGCCGACGACCGCGTCTATCAGGGATTTTCGACCGCCTTCGACGCGTCGGTTGAGGAGATCTGGGCCGCGTTCTCGCGCGGGGGGACTTTGATCGTCCCTCCCGAGGAAGTCGAAAGATCTCCAGCCGACGTCGCGCAGTTCATCGACGATACGCAGATCACCTACTTCTCGACCGTGCCGACCATGCTCGCCATGATCGATCGCGACTTGCCGACGGTGACGACGCTTGTCCTCGGCGGCGAAGCCTGCTCGCAGGAACTCGTGACGCGTTGGGCAAAGCCCGGCCGCCGGATGCTGAATACGTATGGCCCGACGGAAGCAACTGTTGTTGCCACGTGGTCTGAATGCGTCAGCGGTGAACCGGTGTCGATCGGCAAGGCGCTGCCCGGGTATTCGGCCCACGTGCTCGATGAAAAGTTCGAGCCGGTGGCACCCGGAGAAAGCGGCGAACTGTTCATCGGGGGCGCGGGCGTTGGGCGGGGCTATATGAATCTGCAAGCCCTCACCGATCAGCGCTTCATTCCCGATCCATTCGGGCTCGATAAAAAAGGCCGCCTCTACCGCACCTACGATCATGTTCGGCTGGGCTATGAAGGAGAGCTGTATTTTCTCGGACGGCTCGACGATCAGGTGAAGCTGCGTGGCTTCCGCATCGAGCTTTCCGAAATCGAAGCGGTAATGATTGAGCATCCGCAGGTCAAAGCTGCCGCTGCAGCTGTGATCGATATGGGCGGTGATCTCAAGGAACTGGCAGCTTTCGTCGTCTGCCACGGCTCGCCCGAGCAGCTTGACCGCCAAGCGCTGGATGAGCTGCTGCGTAGCCGCGTGCCCGCATACATGGTGCCGCAATATCTCGATGTGATCGACGAGCTGCCGATGACGACGAGCGGCAAAGTCGACCGAAAGAGCCTTCCGAAACCGAAAACGCTCTTCAAGGGCGCCGGCAACATCGTTGCCCCTGAGACGGAAATGGAAACGCGTATCGTCGCGGCTTGGTCGGATGCCTTCCGGCTGCCGACGGTTTCGGTAACCGACGACTTCTTCCTCGATCTCGGCGGCCATTCACTGTTGGCATCGCGATGCGCGAGCTTGGTTCGCGAAGCGATTCCCGGCGCCCAGATATCCGTGCGCGATTTCTATGAGCATCGCTCAGTGCGGGCGCTGGCGGGCGTTCTCGAAAGCCGCCTTGGCAACGCGACCGTGGAAGATGCGGCACGGGTTGACGCTTCGGCAGAGGCCTTCCGTAGCGTCCATCCGGTCACGCGCTGGACCACGGTCTCGCTGCAGGCAGTGTGCGTTGCCCTGTATTACGGGATCATCTCGGCGCCGCTCGCCTACATGGTGCTGATTGCCACCGCCGTTCACGATGGAAAGCTCGATTGGGTGGACGCCGCGCAGATCTCGACTCTCATCGGCTTTGCCGTTTGGCCGAGCATGCTGCTCTTGAGCGTCGCTCTGAAGTGGCTGGTCATCGGCCGCTTCAAGCCCGGCCGCTATCCGCTATGGAGCTTCTACTATTTCCGCTGGTGGGTCGTCACGCGCTTCCAGGCGCTGAGCTGGTCGGACATGTTTGCTGGCACGCCGCTGATGAATATCTATTTGCGGGCGATGGGCGCCAAAATCGGTGCTGACACCAGTCTCTCGACTTCGCTGTTCGGCGCCTACGACGTCATCTCCATCGGCCACGGCTCGAGCATCGGCGTTGAAAGCCAAGTTCTTGGATATCGCGTCGAAGACGGCTGCCTCGTGATCGCGCCCGTGGAAATCGGCAACAACTGCTTCATCGGCATGCATTGCAATCTGGGCCTCGCAACGCGCATGGGCGATGGCGCGCGCCTCGACGATATGTCGTCTCTGCCCGATGGCACCGCGATGATGAGCTATGAATGCCGCCGCGGATCGCCCGCGCAGTTGGCGGAAGTGGTCGCGCCGGAGGGCGGGCCTCAGTCGCGAAGCAAGCTGCGGGCATTCGCATTCGGAGCACTGCACCTCGCGCTGATTTATGCGATGGGCTACTTCCTGCTCGCGACGATCATCCCTTCGGTCGCGATTATCTATGCAGGCTTGGCCGTCGCCGGGCCCCTCGGCGGCGCGGCCGGTGCGTTGATCTCCGTTCCAGTCGGCATCCTGACTTACGTCTTGGGTGCAGTAACCCTGACCCGTCTGCTCGGGCGGTCCAAAACGAAACGGATGCCGCTCTACAGCCTCGCCTACGCCAAACATTGGTTCGTCAGCTATCTGCTGAAAAACACGAAAACCATTCTGCTGCCGGTCTATGCAACCGTTTATTGCCCGCCGCTGCTCCGTGCTCTGGGCGCTAAAATTGGCAAGGGCTCGGAGATCTCCACCGTATCGCACATCACCCCGGACTTGCTCGAAGTGGGAGACGGCAGCTTCCTCGCGGATGCCTGCCTCATCGGTGGCCACCGCATCAACGCTGGCGTGGTTGAGATCGGAGCCGTGCGGATCGGTTCGCGCAGCTTCATCGGCAATAGCGCCCTCGTACCGGGAGGGCATACCTTTGGCGACAATGCTCTGCTCGGCGTCGGGTCGACGCCCCCCACCAATGCCGCCAAAACACCTGATGGCACACGCTGGCTTGGGGCGCCGGGTTTTGCGCTTCCCCAGACGCAGCGCAATGTTTGTTTCGACGAAACAGAGATATTCACGCCCACGCGCGCCGCATGGATCGCCAGAACGATCACGGATACGCTTCGCGTGTTACTGCCCGGCTTGATCGTCGCCGCCGAAGGCATCGCCTTCACGGCATATCTGGTCACGGCCTATTACGCCCTGCCGCTGTGGGCTGTCGTAGCCGGCATCCCCCTCGTTGCCTCGGCGATAGCGGCGGCCGCCATTTTGAGCTGCGCGCTGATCAAAACGCTCTTCGTCGGTCGCATCCCGGTGACCGTGAAGCCGCTATGGTGCCGTTTCATTTGGAACAACGAACTCGTCAACGGCGTGTATGAAACCGTTGCCGCCACCGCGATGACGCCGCTGTTGGGCACGCCCTTCATTGCGCCCGCACTGCGCACGATGGGGTGCAGGATCGGAAAGTGGTGCTTCATCGAAACGACGCTCTTCTCCGAATTCGATCTCGTCGAGATCGGCGACCGGGCTTGCCTCAACCTCGGAGCGACGATCCAAAATCATCTCTTTGAAGATCGCGTGTTCAAAGCCGACCGTATCGAAATCGGCGACGGCTGCTCGGTGGGGAATATGGGCATCGTCCTCTATGGCACGACGATGCAGGCCGGTTCGAGCCTCGGGCCTCTGTCGGTTCTGATGAAGGGCGACGTGCTGCCGGCCGGTACGCGCTGGCACGGCACGCCCTGCGAGCCGCTCGTCGCGCCGGCGGCAGTCCGGGCCACACAGGTTTATGCACAACCTAAGCGCCGAGCCCGTCTGATGAGGAAGCGGATGGAGCTGCTACCCGTATCGGTGTGAGCATAATAGTCCGTCCGCTGTGGCTTCCCGGACATCCCTGGGAAGCCTCTTCCCGAGGTCAACGTTCCTGAACTCGACTTGAGCACGCGAATCACTTCCCCTCAATCGTAGCATTGAGACTTATTGCACCTGCCCTATCCATCTTCACGCTGAGGATGGGACGTGCGCGCGCTCCAGTTCCGGTCGAGGAAAAACGATGAAGAAGCTTTTTGCGGCTGTTGCATGTGGTTGGGCGCTGCCCACAGTTGTCACGCCCGCACTCGCCGACGGCCCCTTCTCACTGAAAGACACGCCTGTCCAGGTGCAAGCACCGACATGGTCGGGGGTTTATTTCGGCGTTGGCGCCGGCTACGGCCATAACCACTCAAAGAACAACTACCGGGACAGCGACGGCGAGACCTCGTCCAGAAACGAGTCGGCTAGCGGCGGCATCGTCTCGCTGATTTACGGCATCGATCGTCAGATCGGCAGCCGCTTCGTCGTCGGCGCGTTCGCCGACATCTCGACGTCCGAACTCAATCGCGGCGATTTCGACATCGGCAACGGCATGACCGTCGATCGCTCGTGGGCGATCGGCGCCCGCGCCGGTCTCCTGGTGAATGACCGGACGCTGGTCTATGCAACGGCCGGCTACACGCAAGCCCACTTCTCGAACGAAGGCTGGTGGGACATCGACGTTGGTCCGACGACCTTGCCAGGCCGCGGCGGCCAGACGTTTGGCGGCTATTTCGTCGGCGGCGGCATCGAGCGGCAGCTGAACGAAAGCTTCTACCTCCGCGGCGAAGCACGATATTCCGACTTCTCGGGCAAGGTCACGAACTCGGGCTCGTTCGAGGACGTCAATTACGTCGACCGCGAGGTGCCCTCGATCGTTACGGTCCAGGCAGCACTCGTCTACAAGCTCGACCGCGAGAAGGTCTTGCGGCCCGACCCGGTCACGGAAGATCGCGGACCGAAGGTCATCACCTACAGCGGCATCGATGCCGCGCACGACTCGGTGGCTTATTACGGCGGAACCATTTTCGGCCTGAGCGGCGACCTCTACAAGAATGGCGTCCTGCTCCGCACGCAGGGCATCATCGCCGATTACGACTATCGCGCTGGCGAGCCGATCGACCGGACGGTCGACGCTGACGATCGCTCGCTGGACGTCATGCTGGGCTACCAGTGGGTGTTCTCGAACTGGAGCGCGGCCGCCTACCTCGGCTATGAAGTGCGCAGCGTGCATCTGTCTCCGCGAGACCTGGACAACGATGTTCGCGGCGGCGCCGACGGCTTCAAAGTCGCTGTCGAACTCGAAACCGAATCTGACGGTCCCTTCTACGGCAGCCTCGAAGGCAGCTATTCGACGGCCTTCAATTCGTTCTTCGCGGAAGCGCGCGCTGGCTACAACTTCAAGCGCTTCATCGTCGGACCTGCTAGCTCCGTCTACAGCGATGAAGGTGATGTGGCGACGCGTGTCGGCGCGTTCACGACCATTCCCTTCAACCTGCCTT
This sequence comes from Hyphomicrobium sp., assembly GCF_035687085.1. Lineage (GTDB taxonomy): Bacteria > Pseudomonadota > Alphaproteobacteria > Rhizobiales > Hyphomicrobiaceae > Hyphomicrobium_B. The sequence continues at coordinate 45,402 of NZ_DASRYS010000021.1, forward strand.
GGAACGGGCTCCCCGCCAAGCTGACCTTCGATGTCGGTCATCAGTTCGTGAGCAGTGACAGCGAGTCGAGAGCAGGCGGCGAGGGCATCTACGGCGGCTCGATGCTGCGCATTGACTTCTAAGGCTCACGTAATCGAACGAAATGAAAAGGCGCGCGCTGATCCTCAGCCGCGCCTTTCTCTTTTTGGCCCGGCCTACTCGACCGCGCCGGTCGTGACGTCCGATTTGCCGTTCGCCTGAGGCGCCCCGCCCGTCAGAGGCTGCACGGGTGACCCAGGGCCGATCTTCTGCAGATTGCCCGTGATGATGAGGTCTTTCTCGTCAACCCCCGTCACGCTGATGAGATCGCCATCCGCGGGGCCGAGCGTCACCAGCTTCTGCTGCGCAACGTTGTGCGCATCGACCACGTAAACATATTTGCCGAGCTGGCTTGAGCCGACCGCGGTCTGCGGCACCATCAGGGCATTGGGATCTTCGCCCGCATGAATGCGGATGCGCACGTACTGCCCGGGCAGAAGCGTGCGATCAGCATTGGCAATGGTCGCCCGCGCAGTGAGCGTGCCCGTCGAGTGGTCGACGCTATTATCGACAAAGGTAATGGCGCCGGTGCTCTGGGGCTTGTTGCTTCCAGGTACGAAAACTTCGGCAGCTGCGGCGCCGCTCGCCCGCACCTTTTCGATCGCGGCGAGTTCCGCTTCGCTCGGATTGAACGTCACGTAAATCGGATCGATCTGGACAAGCGTATTGAGCGGCGCACCGCCCGCACTGATGAGGGCCCCGAGCGGGGCCTGGTTCTTACCCAGCCGCCCGGCGAAGGGCGCGCGAATTTCTGTATATTCGAGATTGAGCTCGGCCGTCCGAATGGCGGCATCATCGCTCATGATTGCAGCCTCCGCCTGCCGCAGCAAACTCGTCCGCTGATCGTACGTGTCTTTGGCGAGCCATCCGCTCTTGGAGAGTTCCGATCCGCGCTCGAGATTGGAACTCGCATAATCGCGCGCGGCGACGTCGCGCGCTTTTTGGGCTTTCGCGCGATCAAGGGCTGCTTGGTAGTCACGCGGATCGATCACATAGAGAAGGTCGCCGGCTGCAACGTCAGCACCGTCGGGGACCTCCTGCTTTTGCACGTAGCCCGAGACGCGCGCTTGCAGGGTGATGTCGCGGATGGATTCCGTGCGTGCGGAGTATTCCAGATAAATATTGACCGGCCGTTTGACGACCTGAGCCACAGGCACCGGCATGACGAAGGCAGGCTGCGCCGGAGCGGCAGGCTTCTCAACCATGGCAAGAAGTTTTGGAAGCTCTTTCCGGTGCACGAAGGCGGCGCCGCCTGCAGCGGCCAGCAAAGCCAGAATGACAATCGACCAAAGTCGCATCGCGAAATCCCTGTCTATTCGGCAGCTGCCGGATGTGAAGCGTCCTCGCCGTGGGCCGGCGCAGGTTTCCCCGATTTGCTGGCTTCACGTCCTTCGCGCCACTCTTCGATCATGGCGTAGAACACCGGAACGAAAAGCAGCGTCAGCAGCGTTGCCGCCAGCATGCCCCCAAAGACTGCAGTGCCAATGGACTGCCGGCTGGCAGCGCCCGCTCCCGTTGCGATCATGAGCGGCACGACACCAAGAATGAACGCGAACGCCGTCATCAATATCGGGCGAAGCCTGAGCCGCGCCGCCTCCATCGCAGCTTCGACGATCGACAGTCCCTCAAGCCGCCGCCGTTTCGCGAACTCGACGATCAGAATGGCATTCTTTGCAGCAAGACCGATGAGCATGACGAACCCGATCTGCGAGTAGACGTCGATCTGCAGGCCGCGCACAAAGATCGCCAGCAATGCTCCAAAGAGGGCCAGCGGCACGGCCAATAGCACCATGAACGGCATCGACCAACTTTCGTACTGCGCCGCAAGGATCAAGAACACGAACACGCTCGCTAGCGCGAATACGACGAGCGCGATGGACCCTGCCTTCAATTCCTGGAACGTGATGCCGGTCCATTCGTAGCCAAAGTCTCGCGGCAGCGCCGTTGCAGCCGCCCGCTCCATTGCGGCGATCGCTTGGCCTGTGCTGTAGCCCGGCGCCGGCCCACCGTTGATGAGCGCCGACGCATAGTTATTGTAGTGAGGAACGGTTTCGGGCCCGACGATGGGCTTAAGCGTTCCAAGCGTGCTGAGCGGCACCATGCCCCCCGTGGCATTGCGCACGTAGAACTTGGACAGGCTGGTGGGATCGGCTCGCGCGGTCTTGTCCGCCTGCAATGTCACGCGGAACGTACGGCCAAATAGATTGAAGTCGTTGACGTAAAGCGACCCGAGATAAATCTGCAGGGTGTTGAACACGTCGGGCAGACTGAGGCCCAGGAGCTTCGCCTTCGCCCGGTCGAGGTCGTAGTGGTACTGCGGCGTCGAGGTCGAAAAGGACGTGAACAACTGTTGGGCATCGAGCTCCGGCTGCTTACGCGCCTCCGCGATCAGCGCCTGCGTCGCCTCGTCTAAAGCAGCGCTGCCGCGACCGGTCAGATCTTCGACCTGAAATTCGAACCCGCCGGTGGTCCCGAGCCCGGGGATGGAAGGGGGGTCGAAGCTCAGCGCGAAGGCATCGGGAATCATCATCAGCTTGCCGCGGACCTCCTGCACGAGGCGCGACGCGCTTTGCTCAGGCGGCCGTTCATTCCACGGCTTGAGGATGGCGAATTCGACCGCGGAGTTCGATTGTGCCGCGTTCGTCAAAAAGTTGAGACCGCTGATCGAGCCGACGATATCGACCCCAGGTGTCGCTTCCAGAATCTCTCGGACTTGCTTGGCCACGGCGTCCGTCCGCTCCAGCGACGCGCCGTCTGGCAACTGTACCACGACAAAAAAGTATCCCTGGTCCTCGACAGGCAAGAACGTGGAAGCGATCCGCTGCGAGATCAAATACGTTGCCCCGAGCAGGGCCACGAAAATGCAAATCATCACCCAGCGTATGCGGATCAGGAACCGCACGAGGTGAGCATAGCCGTGCGAGAGCCGGTCAAACGCAGTGTTGAACCAGCGGAACGGCGGAAACTTGGTCGGACCGCGATCCCGCAGGAAGGCAGCGGCGAGCGCGGGGCTAAGTGTCAATGAGTTGAAGGCAGAGAGCCCAACGGAAATCGCAACGGTCAGCGCGAACTGATTGTAAAGCCGCCCGGAAACACCTGGAATGAACGCGACGGGAATGAAAACGGCCATCAGCACGCCCGTGGTCGCGATGATGGGTCCCGTGACTTCCGACATGGCCTTCAAGGCCGCAGGCATCGGTTCCAGGCCGTTTTCAAGCTGGCGTTCCACGTTCTCGACGACAACGATGGCATCGTCGACGACAAGCCCGATCGCCAGCACCATGCCTAGAAGGCTGAGCATATTCAGCGAGAAGCCGAGCACGTGCATGATCACGAGCGTCGCAATCAACGAGACGGGAATGGCGATGGTCGGGATGATGGTCGTGCGCCAGCTCTGCAAAAAGACGTAGACGACGAGAACGACCAGAAACAGGGCTTCGAGAAGCGTGACCACGACGTCATGCATCGCAGCAGAGACGAACCGCGTGGTGTCGTAATGCATCCCGTAAGCAATCCCCTTCGGGAACCGCTTGGAAAGCTCCTCCATCTTGGTCATGACGCGCTGCTGAAGATCGAGCGCGTTCGAGCCCGGCATTTGGAAAATGGCCAGCACGACCGATGGATCCTCGCCGAAAAAGGCCGACGAGGAATATTGCAGCGCCCCCAATTCGATGCGGGCGACGTCGCGCAGCCGGACGATCGCGCCGGTGGCAGGGCTGGAACGCACGACGATATTGCCGAATTCTTCCGGACTGCTGAGCCGCCCGGCGGCGTTCACCTGCATCTCGAAAGGTGTACCCGGAGGTGCCGGAGATTGGCCGATCTTCCCGGCGGCGACCTGGATGTTCTGTTCGGCAACCGCGTTCTGTACGTCGACGGCCGTGATGCCGAGCTGAGCGAGTTTATCGGGATCGAGCCAGAGGCGCATCGAATAGCGCCGCTCGCCGAAAATCTGGACGTCCCCGACGCCCGCGAGCCGCTTCAGAGGGTCCACGATCTGCAGGTAGGCGTAGTTGCTGAGCGTCACCGGATCGACCGATTTATCGGGCGAGATGAGATTGACGATGAGAACGAAATTGGGATTCTGCTTGCGGATCGAGATGCCCGCCTGATTGACGATCGGCGGCAACGAGGAGGCCGCTTCGGCAACGCGGTTCTGCACGTCCACAGCCGCGATGCTGAGAGGGTAACCGACGTCGAACGTGATGGTAATGTTCGACGAACCGTCGTTGGAACTCGACGACGACATGTAAGTCATGCCCTCGACGCCGTTGATCTGCTGCTCGAGCGGCGTTGTAACGGTATCAGCGACTACCTGGGCGCTCGCGCCGGGATAGATCGCACTCACCACGACCTGCGGAGGCGTCACGTCGGGTAGCTGGGATACGGGCAGCAGGAAATAGCAAATGGCTCCCGCCAAAACCATGATCACGGCAATGGCAGAGGCAAAGATAGGACGATGTATGAAGAAGTTGACCATGCGCCGTCCGATCGCAATGTGAAAGCCGCCGGATCGCGCGCGGCCGGTGCTGTCCCTGTAGCCCTACTCTTTAAGGCGCCAGCAACCTCCCACCAAGAGCAGGCATTACGACCATCTTTGGGCGAGGTAAACGGAGGATCCGCACACTTACTGCAGCCCGCCAAGCCGAATGTCTGCGCTTCCTGAGTCTGGCGCCCTATTTCCGGTAGGCAGCGTATCATCGCAGCAACGAAGACGCCGTTTCGACGGCTCGATTGCTCGGCAAAAGCGTTCCCATTCAAGGTCGAACGGAGCAATAGGATTAGTTCTGATTAAAAAAAGGGCAGCTCAGGAATAGGCCGAATGCCAAACCCCTGACTAACGAGCGGCAATGAGAGGAAACCCGAAGCTGATTGAGGCGCAACACAAAGGCATCAATTGCTAATTTATCCGGCGGGATTATTACCCGGGCTTTCAGAACGAGTACTGAGAGTTCAACATTTCAGACAGCCACGTCCGCTGAAATTTCGGAAATGGACAGCGTCTAAACTCAGAGTTCGGTCTGAGTAATTGGAGGCCCATTCTGCGCACGTCCGATTTCCTTCTCGAGATCGGCTAAATCAAGAAATTGATCCGCCTGCCGGCGCAGCTCATCAGCAATCATCGGCGGCTGAGTTTGCAGCGTCGAAACGATGCTGACCCTCTTGCCCATTTGCTGCAGGGCGGCGACGAGGCTGCGAAAGTCTCCGTCGCCTGAAAAAATCACGATATGATCGAGATTTGCGGCAAGTCGCATGGCATCGACCGCAAGCTCGATGTCCATGTTGCCTTTGATCCGTCTTCGGCCAGCACTGTCGATGAACTCTTTCGATGCCTTCGTCACCATCGAAAACCCGTTGTACTCCAGCCAATCGATCAACGGCCGTATCGATGAGTACTGCTGCTCGTCGGCGATGGCAGTGTAATAAAGTGCTCTAACCAATTGCACTCGGCTCCTGAAAAGGCGGAGCAATCGGCGGTAATCAATGTCGAAGCCGAGCAATTTTGCGGCAGCGTAGAGGTTCGCCCCATCAATAAATAGGGCGACTTTCTCGGTTGGATAAAAATGCATTCAAAATTTCCGAAAGGCATAGTTGAGTACTCGGGCTGAGTATTCTCAGACTGCATCTAGAATTGTCAATAGTTGTCCGGCATACGTTCGTTCCCGGGTCGGGCGGAGCTTGGTTCGGCCCAAAACGTATTGGATTTTATAACAGCGAATTCTGTTTATTTGAGACACAAGTCTCCTTTGATCGCAAATTTTGCAATCAGTTTTGTGGAGATAAACGAAATTTCGGAGAGGTCTCGGCCAGCGGGCCTGGAAGCTCCGTCCGCTGCGCGAAGTGATGGAAGAGCTTCGTCAAGCGCAGAGGCCTGGCATCAGCTCCGCGTTTTCGTCGCGCCTGCCCCACGGATCACCGCCATGACGAAGGGAACGTTACGTGGTAACGAGCGATCCCCGGCGCAATCGGGCTTAGCCAGAAGGGGGCTTAGCCATTGATTGACGCGCCAGAAGCCGGCTCCGTCTTACTCCGGACCCCGGCATGCTAGCTTTCTCCAGGATTATGAAATGACCACGTCAAAGCGCGCGACGCGCTTTCAAGCGACGCGCCCGGACATTCCGGCAGTCCCCTTATCGATCCCATTCGTAGAGTTCGTCACTCTCACCGCCGCGTTGATGGCGCTTACGGCGATGTCGATCGACATCATGTTGCCGGCCTTGCCGCAAATTGCCTCCACCTTCGGCATCGAAAAGGAAAACGACAGGCAGCTGGTCGTCATTCTCTACATGGCGGGCTTTGCCGTGGGGCAGCTCTTTTTTGGCCCGCTTTCCGATCACTTCGGCCGCAAGCCGGTCCTGATGGCCGGGCTGGCAATCTTCATTCTGGGCTCAATTGGCGCTGTCGTGGCAGGATCGTTTGAAACGCTGCTCCTGGCACGCATCGTCCAGGGCGTAGGCGCAGCCTCTCCGCGCATCATCGCTGTCGCCGTCGTCCGCGATATCTACAGCGGTCGCCAAATGGCGCGCGTGATGTCCTTCGCGATGATGGTCTTCATCATGATACCCGTCTTCGCTCCCTCTATTGGCCAAGCTATGGTGCTGCTCAGCAATTGGCATTGGATATTCGTCTTCTTGCTTGTGATGGCCGTCATCGCCGCCATCTGGGCGGGGGCGAGATTGCCCGAGACCGCACGCCCGGCGCTCGGGGTTGAGCGCCCGATGAACTTGCTTGAGGCACTCAAAGCCGCCGTCATGAACGCCCAGACGCTCGGCTATGGCGCTGCGGGCGGCTTCATGTTTGGATGTTTGCTCGCCTACGTCGCCAGCGCCCAACAGGTTTTCGTCGACCTGTTTGGCATGGGCGAAACATTCCCCGTCGTGTTCGGAGCGCTAGCCTCCGCGATCGCCTTGGCCTCGTTCGCAAACGCTCGCCTTGTCGGCCGCCTCGGTATGCGGCGCGTCTCGCATACCGCATTGGTCGCGTTCATTGGCGTTTCGATTCTCATGGCTGCTGCAGCAGCTCTTGGCATGGCGGACTTCTGGGTCTTCGCCATCTGCGTAGGCGTCACGTTCTTCCTCTTCGGCCTGATCGCTCCGAACTTCAACGCGCTCGCGATGCAGCCGCAGGGCCACAATGCCGGAATGGCATCCTCGGTGATCGGCTCGCTGGGCACCGCCATCGCCGCGATCGCAGGCGGTATCGTCGCCGGAGCGTTTGACGGTTCGGTCTGGCCGATCGCGGCGGGATTTGCAGTGTGCAGCGTAATCGCGGGTGTCATCGTCCTCGCAATTGAAGGTCCCAAAGGGCTGCTGGGCCGCAACCAACCCGCGTAAGCTCGCAACGCGCGAGCCTAAAATTTACGTAATGGGTGTCCGGATGCTCATCTGTCGTCTGGCCACCCATTGCAACGTGTACTAAATGCTGCGGCGGCGCCGGATGCCGAAGGCTGGACCCCGGGCCGCGAGGGTCGACGTGCATGAGAATTCTCCTGCTTGAAGATGATCTCAACACTGCACGATATGTTCTGAAGGGCCTCGAGGAAGAGGGGCATACGGTTGACCATCTCGCCGATGGACGCGATGCGGTGGCGCAAGCCGTCGCTGAGAATTACGACGTCATCATCCTCGATCGCATGCTTCCGAGCCTCGATGGACTCGCCATCATCAAAACCATCCGCAGCGCCGGGCGCGGCGTACCTGTTCTATTTTTGACGGCGCTCGGTGGAGTCGATGACCGGGTTGAAGGCCTTGACGCCGGCGCCGACGATTACTTGATCAAGCCCTTCGCATTCTCCGAGCTTATGGCGCGCGTGAATGCGCTCGCACGGCGCCCCCATACGAAAGGCGAGGAAACGCGGCTCAAGGTCGGCGATCTCGAAGTCGATTTGGTCTCGCGGCGAGTGACCCGGGGCGGCGATATCATCGATCTTCAGCCCCGCGAGTTTCGCCTGCTCGAGGTTCTGATGCGCAATCGTGGTCGCGTCGTCACGCGGACGATGCTGCTGGAGCGGGTATGGAGCTTCCACTTCGATCCGAAGACCAGCGTGGTAGAGACCCACATTTCACGCCTGCGTGCCAAGATCGACAAGCCCTATGGGAAAGAGCTGATCCACACGATCCGCGGCAGCGGATACACGGTCCATGACGGCACGTGATCTGCTGAAGCGCACGCCGTTCAGGCTCGCGGCGGCGTTCTCGCTGTTCTTCATCACGACCATTCTGGCGCTTTTCACCGTCATCTACTTCGTCGCCAGCGAGCGCCTTGCAGCCGACATACGCGATCGCGTCGAGACGACGCTCGATTCTCTCGCAGCACTCGACGGCGACCGCACGTTCGATGATCTCGTGGGCCTCGTCGCAAGCGAAAGCCAATCCGTTCGCGATCCCGACTTCATCATGGAGCTGGTCGACAAGAATGGAAACTTTCTGGCCGGCAACGTTCGCGGTGTCAGAAACTCCACCAACTGGATGACGCTCAAACGCTCAGACGTGTTTCTGACGCTCGATCGGGGCGAACCCGACGACGAGTTCCTTGCGATCTGGAGACCGCTTGCAAAAGGACGCCTTCTCGTCGGTAGCGACAACAGCGAAGTCAAGCTGATGAAGTCGTTTCTGCTGAATTTGTTGGGCTACGGCGTGCTCGCGGCAGGCTTGGCGCTTGCGCTTTGCGCCGCGTATTTTGCGCGCGAAGCGCAACATCGGATCAATGCTTTTGCCCAGCCGCTCGCCAAGGTTTCACAAGGCGAGATCGCCGCCCGCGTCCCGATCTCCGGCCAGCATGACGACATCGACCAGGTTGCGTTGCAGGTTAACCGCATGCTGGGCGATCTGCAGCGCCTGATCGAGAACGTCAATCAATCCTCCTCCGACATTGCGCACGATCTCAAGAAGCCGCTGGGACGCTTGCGCCAGCGTTTGGATGACGCGCGCCAGATGGAAGACAAGGAGGAGTTCCGCAAGGCTCTTGAGGCGGCACTCGGAGATATCGATTCGATTTCGGAGACGTTCGACGCCCTGCTGCGCATCACGCAGATCGAAGCGGGCGCACGCAAATCCCGCTTCGTCACGCTGGATCTCGCGCGCGTGCTAGCGGACGTCCGGGACGTTTATGACGTCGTGGCCGAGGATGCCGGTGACAGTTTGAAGTACGTTGGCCACGTGTCCGGACCCGCAAACGTCCGGGGCGATCCTGAACTTCTCGTACAACTCTTCGCCAATCTCGTGGAGAACTCAATCCGCCACTGCCCAAGCGGCACGAAGATCATCATGTCGCTTTCCGCGCGCGATGGAGCCTATGTCGTGGATGTTGCCGACACCGGTCCAAGTATTCCGGCCCATGAGCGCGTGAACGTCTTCCGCCGCCTCTATCGCCTGGAGCGCGCCCGTTCGACCGAAGGCAGCGGGCTGGGCCTCAGCCTCGTTGCGGCGATAGCCGAACTCCATTCCGCGAAGGTCGAGCTCTTAGATAACAATCCGGGCCTGCGAGCTGAAGTCAGCTTCCCCGCCGTGTGAGAGTGCCGAAGCAACACTAGCGGGCGCACTTCATGCGCCTCTTCGAACGGCAATGCGCGAGCGTTTCCCGTGAATCAAACCGCTGGAGCTTGCCCGGCGTCAAAAAATGCGACCCTGTGCGCGGCCGCCGCTCAACGGTCGCCGATCAAAGCACCTCGTTCATGCGCACTTATTCAGCCGCAGCGCGGGAGGACTTCGAGCCGTCGCCGCTAACTTCCTGGATCACATCGAAGCCTTCAAACTCTGGCCGGCCGAGATAGAGCTTCCGCGCCGACTCGCCGGCAGACGCGTGTGACTTGCGGAAAGATTCCGACTTCGTCCACGCCTGAAAGTCGGCGAGCGAACGCCAGACCGTGTGCGAGGCATAAAGAACGTGATCATCACGAACAGGCCCTCGCAACATTTGGAATGAAATGAACCCCGGCTCTTTGTGCAGGTGCACTTCCCGGCCGATCCATAGTTGCTCGAACTCCTTGGCAAGCGACGGTTCGACCTTGAAGCGGTTCATCGCGATGTACATTTTTGACATCCTTTCCATGAAGGAGCGGCAGACCGGAGCTGTACGGCTTCCGGTCTGCCAAGCGATCTCAGAGCTGCGAGACGGGAGTCATTTCGCTCCAAGATACGTCTATAAATTGATCGTCCGATGCGCTTTCGGAACCTTGCGATCCTAAACTCTGAGCGAAACGTAAACGCGGCAGGCCCGCAAACGGCTGCGAAAATGCCAAATGGTCGTGTCGTCACGCCTGTACGAACGCTTAAAATTGTTCACTTCGTCAGAATGAGCTTGCCGGTTGCCGTGATGCGCAGGCGATACTCCTGCCCGCAATGGAGAAGAATGACTTCCCGCCTGCCTTTCAGCAGTTCGTCCACGCGATATCTGAGGCAGCTTTCATTGTCTGCCTCGGCGTCGGGCGGCGCTGAAATAGAAGCAGGCTGAGTTCCCACTTGCCGCGGTTTGGGCTCCGCGGGTTCTTTCGTTGAGGTCATTCGATCGATCGGCGCCGTCTCTCTTAGGGAGGACATGAGGCACACGCCCTTAGTGAAGATACGAGCTTCGGACGGTTTGCTTTTCCAGCTCGTGGCTCTCGGCCTCGGCATGGTCGTCCCGGCTGGCAGCGATATGCTGCAGCTGGAAGGCTGCAAGCGCGCGAACCGCAAATTGCGTGCGTGCTGAGGTTGGCTGCCCATCGAGGGCGAGCTTCAAACCACGGAAAAGCGCAGTCTCATCGCCCACGCGGGCCGCTTTCAGCAATCCCGAGACGGCAAGCTCGTCCGGCGACACATGCTGGCAGCCGACGCTGAGATAGGAGAACCCGATTTTTCGTTCTGCTCTGAGCGCGCGCAGCAGCGCGGTCACGCGCGCGACCAGAATAGGCCCCTCGCCGGCGCCGAGCTTTTCTTCGGCTTCCTTCATGGCGATGTCCCAGGGCTGCGCCGAACCTGTGGTGTAGACCTCGCAAAGACAGCGAAAGAGATCGAGCGTAATGCTTTCGATCGGCAGAAATCCGAGTTCCGCCCGCATTGGAAATCCAAGTGCGTGGCCGGCACAGAGATCTTCGCCAGCAGAGTGGCTGGTCGCATTATCGTTGTTCAGCTTGGAAAGTTTGCTTCGCATTGCTGCTGACCCATGTTTCGGTTTTGAAATTGTCGCTGCTCAAGATTCGCTGTCGGACGCTTCGTCCTCAGACAAATTGGAGAGCATGCGGTCGAAAGCCGAGACATGACCCGTTGCGAGGTCCCAGATCATTCCGGCTGACGCGGCGAACATGGATGCGGCAAGCACGGCGGTGGTACTCTCGCGTGCCTCTAGCCGCTCACCACCGCAGTGCGAGCGTTTCATGGGTTCTCTCTCCAAAGTATCGGGGTTCAAGGCCCCGCAAATGGCGAGCAACCATTAAAGCGAAAGTATACTTCGCGAGTCAAGTTTAAACTTTTGCCGCCACGGCAGGCTTAGTGGCTGGCTTCTTGACGCCCTGGTGAATGACGCGATGGATGAAGGCGAGCTTGTCGTAAGCCGCGCCCGGGATCACGAACGGATAGAAATCATCGTGGCCCATGCTGCGGCTCAGGCTGTTCATGGCGATTGTCAGCGGCACCCAACGCGCCATCAGAGCATCGAACGTCACGCTGGAATAAATATCGTCGCGCAGGTCGAGCCGGATGCCGTGGCCTTCCATGCCTTCGGCTGCAGCCGTGTCGAGCGCATCGACCATGTGCAGGTAGTGCGCCCAGGTCTCGGCCCAGTCTTCCCATGGGTGCGAGCTGGCATAGGCAGAAACGAAGCGCTCCTGCCAATCGGGCAGCGGGCCGGAACTATGATGGCGCGTCAGCGCCGCGTCGTAGTCCTCGCGTTCATCGCCGAAAAGCGCGCGATATTCTTCCAGCCTGCCGGATTCCTCGACGAGAACCATCCAGTAATAATGCCCGCTCTCGTGGCGGAGATGTCCGAGCAGCGAACGATAGGGTTCATCGAACTTCTGCCGTTGCCGCTCCCGTTGCACGGAATCAGCTTCGTTGACGTTGATGGTCACGACGCCGTCCTGATGCCCCGTCAGGGCATTGCTTACGAAATCGAAGGTGAGCGCACCTTTGGCCGAGGCCTTCTCGTCGAACGGCAAGCCGAAGCGGAGCAGCGAATACACGAGGCGCTTCTTCGCCTGCTCGAGCGCGCGCCATGCTTGCAGGCTGCCCGGCTCCGAAAGGTTCGGAATGAAGCGATTGAGGTCGCAAGCCTTGCAGAAGGCGTTGCTCTCGGATTCATGTGTCAGCCAGTTGCAAACGCCGAACTCCGCGTTGGCGCAATATCGTAGCGGAACGTCGGTCGGCGTACTGCTCAGCTTCCGGAAAATCGGCGCATCCGGCGTAACCTTGCTGAGGCCCGATTCCTCGATTGTCACGACCGCGAGTTCGTCCGGATCGAACCCCAAGGTTTTGCTACAACTTATGCACTTCACGTTCTCGAAGTACACGGTGTTTCCGCAATGCGTGCAGGCGTAGTTTTTCATGCCGCGTACCGATTAAATCCAATGGACGTGTCTGGATGCCATTTGGCGCCCCGCGGCCGGTCTTCTGACCTTGCCGATGAGCTTCGAAGATGCCCTTATAAATCGCACGGACCCCAGGTTTTTGCAGGCAGCCTGCTTAAACCTAAAGCAGATTGGCCGACTGCGTACTTTTTGGGCTGACGAGCGCTTGTACCACAAGTTTCCGGCCGGTAACGCAGGTAGAACTAATTCGTTTCCGCGGCCGTTGGTGTCTGCCTATTTGAGATGCCTTGCCCGCGCATCTGTTCAAGAAAAGGATAATGACGGTTCATGGTCCTTCACGTCGCGCTGACCCACCAAACGAGCTACCGCTACGATCAAATGGTGAGCATGGCGCCGCAGGTGATACGCCTCCGCCCAGCTCCGCATTGCCGAACGCCGATTCTCAGCTATTCGCTCAACATCCAGCCGAAGCTGCACTTCCTGAACTGGCAGCAGGATCCCTTTGGCAACTTCCTCGCGCGCGTCGTCATTCCGGAGGGGACAACGGAGTTTTCAGTCACCGTTGACCTCGTGGCCGACATGGCCGTCATCAACCCGTTCGACTTCTTCATCGAGGAAAGCGCCACCACCTGGCCGTTCGCCTACGGCGACATCTTGAAGACAGAACTCGCCCCCTACCTCGTAGCCGCTCCGCCTGGGCCCAAGCTTCAGCGCTATCTGCAGCGGATCGACCGCAATCCTCAAACGACGATCGACTTCATCTGCGATCTCAATCGCATGGTCCAAGCCGACGTGAGCTACCTCATCCGCATGGAGCCGGGCGTGCAGACGCCGGAGGAAACACTCACCAAGGGCTCGGGATCTTGCCGCGATAGCGCCTGGCTTCTGACGCAGATCCTGCGCAACGTCGGCCTCTCAGCGCGATTCGTCTCCGGCTACCTCATTCAGCTGAAGCCTGACGTAAAGCCCCAGGACGGTCCTGCCGGCGCAGATACCGACTTCACCGATCTTCATGCCTGGACGGAGGTCTACATTCCGGGTGCCGGATGGATCGGCCTGGACGCCACCTCAGGCCTGCTCGCCGGCGAAGGTCACATCCCGCTCGCAGCCACACCCCATCCCGTCAGTGCGGCACCGATCAGCGGCAGCCATACGAAGGCTGAAGTTTCGTTCGACTTCAAAATGGGTGTCACGCGCATTCGCGAGACGCCACGCGTCACCAAGCCGTACGATGACGGCACGTGGAACACCATCGTCGAAGCAGGCAAGACGATCGACGAGCGCCTGGTTGCAGGCGATGTGCGCCTCAGCATGGGCGGCGAGCCGACCTTCGTCGCCGCCAACGACATGGAGGGCGCGGAGTGGAACACGGCAGCCGTCGGCCCCACGAAACGCCGCTACGCCGATGACCTGATCCGGCGTCTGCAACGGCGGTTCGCGCCGGGTGGTTTGCTCCACTACGGCCAAGGGAAATGGTACCCCGGCGAGCAGCTGCCGCGCTGGGCCTTCGCACTCTACTGGCGCGGTGACGGCCTTCCGCTTTGGGAGAACCAGGAGCTCATTGTCAGCGAGAATGTCGCCCGGCCCGCGATGATCGAGGATGCCGAGGCTCTGATGCGCGGCCTCTGCGCCAGGCTTGGCCTTCCGGAAGATAGCGCCGTCCCGGCCTATGAAGACCCCGCGCACTTCTTGCTCGTCGAGCGCAAACTGCCCATCAACGTCACGGCCGAGGCCAACAAGCTCGCCGATCCGGCCGAGCGCGAGAGGATCGCCCGCGTCTTCGATCGCGGACTGGCCAATGTGGCGAGCTACGTCCTGCCGATACAAGCTTGGCAGACGGCCGATCGCGGCCGCCGCTGGGTCACCGAGCGCTGGGCGCTGCGCCGCGAGCACCTTTTCCTGGTGCCTGGCGACTCTCCGGCCGGCTTCAGGCTGCCGCTGCAGTCCTTCGCCGTGCTCGAGCCGCACGAACAATCAAATGTCTTCCCACGCGATCCCATGAGCCCGCCGCGGCCGTTGCCGGAGCGTTCCGTCCTGCTGCAGGAACGGCGCACCGTGACGCTCGAGGCCGCCAAGCCAAATGCGTCGAGCGCGATCATGCCGGAGGTCGCCGGTTCGGTCAGGACGGCGCTAACGGTAGAACCGCGCGGTAACGCCATTTGCGTGTTCCTGCCGCCGCTGACGGACGCTGAAGATTATGCCGCCCTCGTTGCAGCGATCGAGGAGACCGCCAAGGAGACCGCCGTCCCCGTCCAGATCGAGGGCTATAATCCGCCGCCGGACGCGCGTCTCAACGTGATCAAGGTCACCCCCGATCCCGGCGTCATCGAGGTCAACATCCATCCCTCGTCCAGCTGGGAGGATTCGGTCGCGATCACGACGGCACTCTATGAAGAAGCGCACGAAGCCCGGCTATCAGCCGAAAAATTCATGCTCGACGGTAGGCACACCGGAACAGGCGGCGGCAATCATATCGTCTTGGGTGGCATGGAACCGGCCGACAGTCCCTTCCTGCGGCGTCCCGATCTTCTCGCCTCCGTGATTGCCTATTGGCAAAACCATCCAGCGCTTTCCTACTTCTTCTCGGGCATGTTCATTGGCCCCACGAGTCAGGCGCCACGCGCTGACGAAGGCCGTCATGAGGCGCTCTACGAACTCGAGATCGCGCTCAGCCAAGTGCCGGATCATGGCGCCGGGCACATCCCGCCCTGGCTGGTCGACCGTCTTTTCCGCAACCTGCTCATCGATGTTTCGGGCAACACGCATCGCGCTGAGATCTGCATCGATAAACTCTATTCGCCGGACAGCCCGACAGGCAGGCTGGGCCTCGTGGAATTCCGCTCGTTCGAAATGCCGCCGCACGCGCGCATGAGCCTCGCCCAGCAACTGCTGCTGCGGGCGCTCATCGCAATGTTCTGGGAGAGGCCCTATCGACAGAAGCTGGTGCGCTGGGGCACGGCACTGCATGACCGGTTCATGCTGCCGCATTATCTCTGGTCTGATCTGGCCTCCGTCATCGCTGACCTAAAAGCGGCGAATCTCCCGGTCGAACTCGAATGGTTCCGCCCGCATTTTGAGTTTCGCTTTCCCCTCTATGGCACCATCTCGGCGTCCAACCTCACGCTCGAACTCCGCCAAGCGCTCGAACCTTGGCATGTGCTGGGCGAAGAGAGCGTCTCCGGCGGAACCGCGCGCTACGTTGATTCCTCGCTCGAGCGCGTCGAGGTGAAGGTCAAAGGCCAGACCGGCGACCGTTATGTCGTGACGTGCAACGGCCGGCCTGTACCGCTGGCGCCGACGGGCAACTGGGGCGAAGCCATCGCTGGCGTTCGCTACCGCGCTTGGGGGCCGCCGTCCGCGTTGCATCCTACGATCCCCCCGCACGTGCCGCTGGCCTTCGACATCGTCGACACCTGGAGCGGACGTTCGATCGGCGGCTGCCGCTATCACGTTGCGCACCCGGGCGGGCGCAACTTCGAGGTCTTTCCGGTCAACGCCTATGAAGCCGAAGGCCGCCGCCTCGCCCGCTTCGATAGCGAGGGCCATACCGCGGGACCGATGTCGGTCAAGCCCGAGAGCGTTAACCCGGATTATCCATGCACGCTGGACCTGCGCCGCAATCCCGGGTGAAGACAAGCTGTGCGTAGCAGGCCATTTGGTATAGACGCGGCGCGGGGTCGCTTGCGGAGCGTGGCTGGGCACCCGATAGTGCACGGGGTGATTTGGGGGAAGGACGTCGCGGCGTGGATCGGTCGCTATGACGACAGCAGCGGCAATGACAGAGCAGCACGTGTCCAGCCTCCTGAGCACATACCGGGTGAAGGAGATTGCGGGCTACGACGAACTGCTCGACCGATCGGGCGCTGTCCGCCCGCAGTGGCAGAGCTTGCTCGAAGGCCTGGGCGATCTGCCCGATGACGAACGCCAGGCGCGCGCTTCTCGGCTGGCATTACGTGTGCGCGAAACGGGCATCGCCTACGATATCTTCGCCGATCCCTACACCACACCACAGCGCTGGACGCTGGATCTCCTGCCCGTCGTCATCTCGGCGGCCGAATGGCACAGCTTGGAATCAGCGCTCATCCAGCGCGCCCGTCTCTTCGATGCGCTGCTGAATGACGTCTACGGCGAGCAAAAGCTGCTTCGCCAAGGGCTGGTGCCCGCCGAGCTGATCTTCTCGGACGCCGCCTATCTTGCTCCCGCCAACGGCGTGCTGCCGAACGCAGGCGGCCTGATGTTCTACGCGGCCGACATAGCGCGCGGCGAAGATGGCAAATGGCGCATCATCGACAACCACACCGAAACACTGGCGGGCATCGGCTTTGCGCTCGCCAACCGCGTCGTGCACACGCACGTCGCCGGCGATCTCTTCAGGGACTGCAACGCCCGCCGCTTGGCGCCATATTTCCAGGAACTCCAGGCGACTTTGACGGAGCATTCCGGGCGCGAGAATGCGCGCATCGCGCTGATGACGCCGGGCCCGCACCACGAAGACTATTTCTCGCACGCCTATCTCGCGCGCTATTTGGGCTACCTTCTCATCGAAGGCCATGACCTCAAGACCCGCAACGAGCAGGTCTATTTAAAAACGCTCGAAGGCCTGAAAGAAATCGATCTTCTCGTGCGCTGCATCGAGGGCAAGACGAGCGATCCTCTCGAACTCGATCCGACAGGCTTCGTCGGTCCCTCAGGCCTGCTCCGCGTCTGCCGCCGTTCGCCACGCCTCGTCGTCAACGCCATCGGCACGGCACTGGCCCAGAACCGCGGTCTCGGACCCTATTTGCCGGAATTGGCGCGGCAGGTACTCGGCGAAGACCTTGAATTGCACGACGCCCCGCGCCGGTGGCTTGGTGATCCGCAAGCGCGCCGCCAAGTTTTCGCCGAGCCTGAAAAGTTCATCATCCGCAAAGCGCAGGAAGGCACAGGCCGGCCGGGCCAAGCCGCGCTCGGATGGGAAGCCCGCACCCTTTCCGCGCCCGACCGCGAAAAGATGAAGCGCGAAATCGAGCTTCATGGCGCGACGCTCGTGGCGGAAGAGAAGGCAGGCTTCAGCTCCGCGCCGGTCTTGCACGATGGCGGGCTCGCGCCGAAACCGTTCGCCGTGCGTCTCTTCGTGTCGAGGACAGCCCCGGGCTATCAGGTCATGCCGGGCGGTCTCGCCATGAGCATCGATCCCGAACGCGCCGTAGCATTGAGCGCACCGGACGGCCGCACGCGCGACGTCTGGGTGCTGTCTGACCAGGAACTCGCACCACACGTGAGCCTCTGGCGTCCGACATTGGCCACCACGCGCATCGAACGCTCGCAGCGCGTGATCCAAAGCCGCGTCGCCGACGATTTGTTCTGGCTCGGCCGCTACAGCGAACGCGCCGACTGGACCATGCGCGTTCTGCGCGGTGCGCTCCGGCGCATTGAGGAAGACAGCGTTCCCGACACCGGCCGCCGTGCTGCGCGCAAATGCTTGGAAGTGCTTCTCGGCAAGGATCTGGGGCTCGCCTCGGACAGCCGTGAAGCCCCGCCCGATTCGGAAATCGAAGCGCTATGTGAGCGTCTCATCACCAACGGCGTCGGATCGCGCACGCTGGAGCGCACGCTCGACGGCCTTTATCGGGTCGCCCATCTCGTGCGCGATCGCCTCTCGCTCGAAGCTTGGCAGACGCTGACGAAATTCCGCCCGGGCGACCGCTGGCGCGAAGCGCTGAACTCCGCGCAGCCACTCGAAGTGCTCGACGTGCTGGACGAAGGCCTCGCCTCAATCGCTGCCTTCAACGGCTTCATGCATGAGAACATGACCCGCAACTACGGTTGGGCATTTCTTGACATGGGCCGCCGCATCGAGCGCGCGCAGGACTTATCCGAGGCGATACTCACGCTGTTCATCCCGCTTCCCGATCCGGAAGAAACGGCGAGCAGCCTGCTGCTGCTGCTCGAACTAGCCGACAGCTTCATTACCTATCGCTCGCGCTACCGGCTGGATCCGATGTTGCCGCTGGTGCTCGATCTGCTCTTGCTCGACGAGTCAAATCCACGGAGCCTCGCCTACCAGCTCTCAGCCATCGCCCGCCATCTCGAACAGCTTCCCGATGCGCACAAGGGTGCGGGCCTGCCGGAAGACCGCCGGCTCATCCTCGCGCTGCTGACGTCGCTGCGCATGGCCGATATCGAAGCAATGTCGAAAGAACCGAGCGGCGCGACGCTAGAACGGCTGCTGATGGATCAGCTCGATATGCTGCCGGAGCTGTCGAACGAAATCACGCGCCACTACTTCAACGTCATGGATGAAGCGCCCCACCGGGCCCACACGAGGGCCGAGCCCTCGCTATGATCTTCGATATCACCCATAAGACGCATTACCGCTACCGCTCGATGGTCGTGCAGTCGCTGCATCTCGTGCATATGACGCCGCGCACGCTGCCCGGGCAGATCGTTCGCCATCACGAGCTGACGGTAGAACCCGAACCCGCGTCCCGCCAGGACGGCATCGATACCTTCGGCAACATCGATATCATTCTCGATATCGAATCTCAGCATAAAGAGCTTGTGCTGACCGCGCGGAGCACGGTCGAGAAACTGGCGCCACCGCCGCTTAATCTGCTCGGCACCACGCCGTGGGACCAGCTGGACGAGAAGCTTCTCGCAGCCGGCCACGAACGTGATGTGCACGTGCTGATGTTCCGCTGCGCATCGCGCTTGACGGTCCCGACGCTCGAGATCGCGGAATACGCGCGGCCCTCCTTCGCGCGCGGCCGCCCCGTGCTCGATGCGGCCATGGATTTCACCATGCGCATGTACCGGGAATTCACCTTCGATCCGCATGCAACGGATGTCTCGACGCCAGTCGCCCAAGTCTTCCGGACCAAGCGCGGCGTCTGTCAGGATTTCGCCCACGCCGCACTCGCCTGCTTTCGCGCACTGCGCATCCCCGCGCGCTACGTCAGCGGCTACCTCCACACCCGGCCGCCGCCGGGCCGCCCGAAGCTGCAAGGTGCAGACGCCTCGCACGCTTGGGTTTCAGTCTGGTCGCCGGAATACGGCTGGGTGGATCTCGATCCAACCAACGGCATGATCGTGCGCGACGAACACGTGACCGTCGCCTACGGCCGCGATTATGATGACGTAAGCCCCATCAGCGGCGTTCTGCGCGGCGGCGGCGAGCATTCGGTCAGCGTCGGCGTCGACGTCAACATGGTCGCTGGCGCACCTGCCGACGCATTGAGCGGACGCTGAACCGGACAGCGGTTACCTTTGTGTGCCCTCTTGAAGAAATTCCGCCGCGCCTGCATCTCAGCCGGGCTGGGCCGTTGGTGGCCGAGCGTTGACCTGGGGCAGCGATGCTTGTTCGCGATACATCGGGAGGATACGGAATTGTCTCGCGGCTCTTCCACTGGCTGATGGCGATCGCGATTATCGCCATGTTCGTTCTCGGCGTGTGGATGGTCGGTCTCGACTACTACAGCCCCTACTACAATTCCGCCCCCGACATTCATCGCAGCGTCGGCATGCTGCTGCTGTTCGCGCTGATCGTGCGCTGGCTGTGGCGCGCGGTAAACGTCAAGCCGTCGGACGCAGAGCTTTCACCTGTCGAGAAAACGGCGGCGCGCGCAGTGCACTGGGGCTTCTACCTCTTGCTGCTCGCGCTACTCGTCAGCGGCTACTTGATCTCGACCGCAGGAGGCGAGCCCATCAGCGTCTTCGGCTGGTTCAACGTGCCCTCGATCTTCCAGATGCGCGGTCTCGAAAGCCGCGCCGGCTACGTCCATAAAATCCTGGCTTACGGGGTGATCGCCCTTGCCGCCGTCCATACGCTCGCCGCTTTGAAGCACCATTACGTCGACAAGACCGCCATCCTGAAGCGCATGTGGTCGGGCCCGCCGAATTCATGACCTACCAAAGAAGGAAAGACGTCCATGAAGTCTAGAATAGCAGCTCTCGCGGCATCCATGTCGGTCGCGCTATTGACCTCGCTGCCCGCGACGGCCGCTGACTACGTCATCGACACCAAGAACGCGCATGCGTCGATTACCTTCCGCATCAAGCATTTGGGCTTCAGCTGGCTCACGGGACGCTTCAACAAGTTCTCCGGTAACTTTACCTTCGACGAAAAGAACCCCGACGCTTCGAAAGTGAAGGTCGAGATCGATACCGCGAGCGTCGATACCAACCACGCCGAGCGCGACAAGCATTTGCGCGCCGCCGATCTGCTTGCCACCGACGAGTTCCCGACGGCCACGTTCGAGAGCACGAGCGTCAAGGCTGAAGGATCGGATAAGGCGAAAATCACCGGCAACCTCACGCTGCACGGCGTCACGAAGGAAATCACCATTGACGCCGAACGCATCGGCGGCGGCAAGGACCCCTGGGGCGGCTATCGCGATGGCTTCGTCGGGACCACGGAATTGACGCTCGCCGATTTCGGCATCAAGCGCGATCTGGGACCCGCAGCGAAAACGGTGGAACTCGAGCTCAACATCGAAGGCATTCGCCAGTAGGCGAAGCGCTCTACCAGCGAAAGACTGCGGCGCCGCCGGTCAATCCGGCGCCCGCCGCGGTCATCAGCACCGTATCGCCGCGCGTGTAAGGCCTGTTTTCGGCCGTAGCCGAAAGCGTAAACGGGATCGTCGCCGCAGAGCTGTTGCCGAACGCTTCGATCGTCGAACGCAGCTTCTCGGGCGCGATATCGAGTTGATGCGCAAGCGTGCCCATCATCCGGTCGTTGGCTTGATGCGGGATGAGATGATTGACTTGGCCAGTCGAAAGCCCCGCCTTCGCCAAAGCCTTCTCCGCACAGTCCGTCATCATCGCGACAGCGCCGGCGTAAACGGCCCGGCCGTCGTTCATCACCATCAGCACGTCCTTGGGATCGGTGATCTTTGAAAACGGCTTGCGGCTCCCGCCGCCAGGTATCGTGATCAGATCGTACTGCTGACCTTGCGCCGCTAAATGCGCGCCGATAACGCCGGCGTCCGCGCGCGCGCTGGGTGCAAGCAACACGGTACCTGCCGCATCGGCAAAGAGGACGCTGCTCGCGCGATCCGCTTCGTTGATCCGGCGGGAAAGAATGTTCGCCGCGATGACGAGAACCGGCATCTGCTGCGTTCTGACGAAACTATCAGCCAAGGTGAGTGCATAAATGAAGCCGGCGCACGCACCCGCCATGTCGATCCCTCCGGCACTCGCCAGTCCGAGGCGATGCGCGACGAGCGGCGCCGAGGGCGGCAGCAAGTGATCGGGCGTCGAGGTGGCAAGCAACAGCAGACCGACGTCATCTCGCGAAAGCCCGGCGCGCGCCAGCGCCATATCTCCCGCTTTCACCGCAATGTCGGAGAGCGCTTCGCCCTCGGCCGCATACCGCCGCTCTTCGATCCCCGTACGCCGCTTGATCCAACCAGCCTCAAGGCCGAGCCGCGCCTCGATTTCGCTGTTGGGAACAACGCGCTCCGGTGCATAGTGCCCAAAGCTGACAATTTCGACGCCCGTCATGACAGCACCTCGTCGACGGCTTCGACGATGCTGCGGTAGACGAACTGCAATTCATCCTTGGTCGTGCAGTAAGGCGGCATCACGTAGACGGTCGATCCCAACGGACGAAGCAGCACGCCGCGTTCCAAGAGCCGCGCCCGCAGGTCCAACGCAACATTGGCGAGATAACCGGCTTGCGTATCGGCGATTTCAAAAGCGGTTATCGTGCCGGTCTGGCGCAGGTTCACGAAGCGCGCATCGGCTGCAAGATCGTTCAGGCACAGAGCCTGGCTTTGCGATACCGCCAAAATCCGTTCGATAACGGGCTCCGTGCGCCAGACTTCGAGGTTGGCGGCCGCCGCCGCGCACGCAATCGGATTGGCGGTATACGAACTCGAATGAAAAAACGTCCGCGAACGGTCTTTCGAGAAGTGCGCATCATAGATAGGCGCCGAGCACATCGTGACCGCGAGCGGTATCGACCCGCCCGTCAGGCCCTTGGCGAGGCAGAGAATATCCGGAGGAATGCCCGCCTGCTGGCAGGCAAACACGGTGCCGGTCCGTCCGAAGCACGTCATCACTTCATCCGCGATGAAGAGCACGTCGTGCGCTTTGCAGATGCGGTGCATTTCCTTCAGCGTGTCAGCGTCATACATCAGCATGCCGCCCGCGCCGAGGATCAAAGGCTCGCAAATGAAGGCGGCGACATCGCCTCTCCGGCAGGCGATTTCGAGCGCATCGAACGTCGGCTGAGCATGGTGAGGCTTGGGGCGCGGAATCCGCCCAACCTCGAACAGCAAGGGCTCATAGGCAGCGTTGAACACGCCGCGCGCACCCGCCGACATCGTGCCGATCGTGTCGCCGTGATAAGCATCCTCCAGCGCGAGAATGCGCGACCGCGACTGCCCCGTGTTCTTCCAGTAGCCAAGCGCCATTTTCAACGCGACCTCGACCGAGGTCGAGCCGCTGTCGGAAAAGAACAAGTAGCGCAACCCTTCGGGCGCGATCTTCAGCAGCCCATCCGCGACGGCTTCCGCCGGCTCATGCGTGAACCCCGCGAAGATCACCTGATCCAGCCGCTCGGTCTGCGCGCGCATGGCCGCGATGATTTTGGGATGCCGGTGTCCGTGCGTAATGACCCACCACGATGAGACGCCGTCGAAGATGCGCTTGCCCTCCGGCGTCTCCAGCCACGCGCCTGCCGCACGCGCAATCGGCGTCATTGCAGGTTCGAGCCCATGCTGCGTGAAAGGATGCCAGATCGAACTCGATGTCATGGGCCGACAGCCCCGATATCGAGAACATCCGCCACCGAGAAATTCTCCGCGAACGCAGCCTGCAACGTGTCCGCATCAAGATGGCTGAGACGCGGCAACCGGCCGAGCCGCCGCACGGCGCCGAACGCTGCAATCGTCCGCTCGCTGTCGGCATTCTGGTTGCCGATGAAGGCGACGCCGATGATCGGAATGGCACGCCGCTTCAGCGCCTCGATGGATAGAAGCGAATGATTGATCGTGCCGAGTTCCGTAGAAGCACAAAGAATGACGGGCAGCCGCCACTGCGCCAGCAGGTCGATCTGCAACATCCGGCGCGTCAGCGGCACCATGAGACCGCCCGCGGTCTCGACCACCAGCGGCGTCGGCAGCCCGAACGGCGAAAGCTTCTTCGTGTCGATCTCGACGTGGTCGATCTCGGCGGCAAGATGCGGCGAGGCCGGTGTATGCAACCGGTACTTCTCCGGAATGATCCGGGAAGAGGGCAGGTGGGTGAGCCGGCTGACCGTCTCCGAATCCGTCCCTCCAGCCAGCCCCGATTGCACGGGCTTCCAATAATATCCGTCGAGTGCGTTCGTCAGCGCCGCGGAGAAAACGGTTTTGCCGATGTCCGTGCTGGTGCCGGCGATCACGATGCGGATGGTCATGCCGCGGTCTCCGCTTCCGCTTCGGCGATATCGTCGACGAGGCGCGTGATGTCAGCTTCCTCGACATTGAGCGTGATCGTCAGCCGGAGACGTGATGTGCCCTCCGGCACCGTCGGCGGACGAATAGCGCGAATGTCGTAGCCCCGGCTCTGCATCGATTTCGCCATCGCGACTGCGGGAACATCGCCGCCGACGACGAGCGGCAGGATCTGCGAACCAGACGGTGTAAACCGCGTCTTCGCTCTCAACTCGCGTTCCGCGTGCGCGAGGAGAGCCATCAAGCGCTCGCGCCGCTCGGGCTGCGTCCGGCAGATGTCAATTGCAGCACGCACGGTCGCAGCGATCAGCGGCGAGGGAGCCGTCGCGTAAATGAATGGCCGCCCGCGATTGACGAGAAAATCTCTGACGACGCGCGGGCCAATCACCAATGCGCCCATGGCGCCGAGCGCCTTGCCGCACGTATGCAGACTGATGACGTTGTCGTGGCCTTCAAGATCCGCCGCGAGCCCGCGTCCTTCCGGGCCGAACACGCCGGTCGCATGCGCTTCATCGATAATGAGCACCGCATCGTGACGCCGCGCGATGGCGAAGAGGTCGCCGATCGGCGCGCGGTCGCCGTCCATGCTGTAGAGGCTTTCGATGACGATCCACGGCTGGCCGGTTCCACCCGAGCGCCGCCACGCCGTTATCGCGTCCTCGAACGCCTGCGCGTCATTGTGGCGAACCTCGACCGCGGTCGCCTTCGAAAGACGCATGCCGTCGTGCGCGCTCGCGTGAATGTATTCGTCGTAGGCAATGAGATCGCCGCGTGCAGGCAGCGTCGAAAGGAGCGCCGAATTGGCGATGAACCCGCCGCCGAAATAAAGCGCTGTCTCGCCGCCGAAAAAGCGAGCCGCCTCCTCTTCAAGCGCTTCGTGCTCCTCGTGATTGCCGCGCAAGAGCCGCGAGCCGCCGGCTCCAACCGGCACGCCACGCGCAATCGCCTGCTCAACGGCTTGCGCAAGCTCGCGCGACTTCGCGAGCCCCAGATAATCGTTCGAGGTGAAATCGATGCCGTGCGCCGCTTCGAGCGTTCTCAAACGCCCGCGGCGCAGGAGCGCGTCGAGCGCACGCTCATGATTGGCAGGCATCCCGCTGAACCGTAGTGGACGCTAACTCTGCCCGGTGAGATTCGTCGCTCTCGATTTCGAGCGCCGAAAGACCGAGCTTTGCAAAAAGCTTGCTGTCCTTGTCTTCGCCCGGATTGTCGGCGGTGAGCAGCGTTTCGCCGACGAACACCGAATTGGCGCCGGCGAAGAAGCACAGCGCCTGCATTTCGTCCGTCATTTCGGTGCGGCCTGCGGAGAGGCGCACGAACGACTTCGGCATCATGATGCGCGCAACCGCGATGGTGCGCACGAAATCGATGGGATCGATCCGCTCGGTGTTTTCGAGCGGCGTGCCCGGAATGGCGATCAGCATGTTGATCGGCACGCTTTCGGGATGCTCATCGAGATTGGCGAGCGTGACCAGCATGTCGACGCGGTCCTGCCGCTCTTCGCCCATGCCGACGATGCCGCCCGAGCAAACCTTCATGCCCGCATCGCGAACCCGCGCCAGCGTGTCCAGCCGGTCGGCGTACGTCCGCGTGGTGATGATCTTGTCGTAGTAGGCTTCCGACGTATCGACGTTGTGATTGTAATAGTCGAGACCGGCATCGCGCAGCTTGACGATATCGTCGTCGGATAGCATGCCGAGCGTCATGCACGTTTCCATGCCGAGCGACTTGACGCCTTCAACCATGGCAACGACGACGTCCATGTCGCGTGCCTTCGGGCTGCGCCATGCAGCGCCCATGCAGTAGCGGGTCGCGCCGGCGGCCTTCGCCTTCTTGGCCTCCGAGATGACGCGCTCGACTTCCATCAGCTTCGAGGCTTTAAGCCCCGTCTTGTGGTGTGCGGACTGGCTGCAATAGCCGCAGTCCTCGGCGCAGCCGCCCGTCTTGATCGACAGGAGGCGGCTCATCTGAACTTTATTCGGATCGAAAGACGTCCGGTGCACGCTCTGCGCGCGAAACAGCAACTCCATGAGCGGCAGCTCATAGAGCGCCAGCGCTTCGGCGCTCGTCCAATCATGGCGGATTGCGGGACCTCCGCGGCTGCTGGCAAGCGCAGAGGCATCGAGGCGGCTAACGGTTGATGTCATTCGGGTGCAATCTCCACGGGGCAGACGTCGCCCCGGTCCGGAGAAGATGTTTGCACCGCTTCCGCCCCGGCTAGCAACCGCCAAAATGCCTCCCTTGACCGGCGGGAAAGCCCGAAAACGCCAGGATAGCGCTTTTAGTTAAGATCTTCCGGCAGAGCGGGCAGGATGCCGAACGGCACGCCTTCCTCGGACAGCGACTGCGCCTCCTCGAGTGTCGAGGTCCCGCGAATGTGGCGTTCCTCGGCTTCACCGAAATGGATCTTTCGCGCTTCTTCGGCAAAACGCGTTCCGACGTCTTCCGAGTTCTCGAAAATGCTCTTTTTGATGGCGCGCAGTGCCTCGAGCGCCACCTTCGCGTCGCCGCTTTGCATGGGAATGGCGTTGGTGTTTGCGTTGGTCTGACGCGGAGCGACTGACGTCTTGGTCACGATCGACGGCGCCATGGGCTGCTTCGAGATATCGAGCGAACCACACAGCGGGCAGCTAATCTCGCCGGCGCTTGCTTGCGCGTCATAGTCGGCGCTGGCGCGAAACCAGCTTTCGAATTCATGTCCGGAAGGACATCCCAGAAGGTATTTGATCACGATTCATGCACCAGGGAAGGTGCCTTCGAGTTTGCGACCACGATATTGAAATCGCGGTCATGCAGTAGCGACGGAATGCGCCGCCGCACTTGATCGACGTAAGCCGAGTCGATATCGGCAACGACGACGCCCGGGTCAACCCCGGCTTCTGCGAGAATTTCGCCCCACGGCGAAATGATGATGCTGTGCCCGAAGGTCTCGCGCCCATTCTCATGGAGGCCACCCTGTCCGGCCGCGAGAACATAGGTGCCGGTCTCAATAGCGCGGGCGGCGAGCAGTGTATGCCAATGGGCCTCGCCCGTTGTGCGGGTGAAAGCAGCCGGCGCTGCGATGAACTTCGCGCCTGCTTTCGCCAGCGCCCGGTGCAGAGCCGGGAAGCGCAGATCGTAGCAAATGGTGAGCCCAAGCGATCCCCACGGCAGGTCGGTGAGGATGGCGTTAGGTCCCGCCTGATAGTTCACGCTCTCGCTGTAGGACTCGCCGCCGCCGAGATCGACATCGAACATATGGATCTTGTCGTAGCGGGCAGCGATCGTTCCATCCGGAGCGATGACGTAGGCGCGGTTGGCAAGTTTCCGCTCGCCGACCTTCACCGCCATCGAACCGATGTGAAGCCACAGATTGCGTTTGCGCGCAGCATCGCTGAACGCGGCGAGCGCGGCATTGCCTTCTTCAGGCTTCGTTTCGCTCATGAGACGGTCCTGATCGAGTTCCATCAGCGTCGTGCATTCGGGCGTCTGAACGTAAGACGCGCCGCGATCCGCCGCTTCGTTGATGAATGCGATCGCGTCGGCGACGTTGCGCTCAACGCTCCGCCCGGCTCGCATTTGAACGAGAGCGGCACGGAATGCTGTCTTGGATCGCGAGGACATGATCAGGCTGCTGTCAAAAGCGTATCGAGGCGGCCAGAACGCTCAAGGTCGAAAAGGTCATCGCAGCCGCCGACGTGGACGTCACCAATCCAGATCTGGGGAACCGTTCTCCGGCCGCCGGCCCGCACACTTAAATCAGCACGCAAATCATTGCGGCCCGTGAGGTCGATTTCCTCGAACGCGGCGCCTTTGCGCCGCAACAGGTCCTTGGCCATATGGCAGTAGCAGCAATTGCCAGCAGTATAGACCGTCACCTTCTGCATTTCTAAGGCGCCTCTCAACACGCCGTACGGACACTTCGAATCAAAACTAAACCGTTCCCAAGGCCGTGCAACCTTGCATCGCAGATTTGCGCCGCTGTGCCGCGGCTAAGTCACGCTCTTTGCAGTCTCAGGAATATCGTTCTGAAACAATTGCAAGAGCGAGAACATCGACCCTGCGAGCGCCAGCCCGTTTCAGGGCGCGGGTGGCGGCCGATGCCGTGGCCCCGCTCGTAATGACATCGTCAACCAGAACTATGGCTTTTCCAGCAACCGCCGGCAATTCACTCTGGGGTACACGGAAGACGCCTGCCACATTTCGCATACGTTGGGCGCGGGTGAGCCCGATCTGGTGCGCGGTCGACCGGATCCGCTGAAGCGCGAATGGGTTGACCGGCTTTCCCATTCTCCGCCCCGCTTCCACGGCGAGAATTTGCGATTGGTTAAACCTGCGCGCCAGCAGCCGCCACCGGGCGAGCGGCACTGGCACAAGGAGGTCAGTCTCCGCCAGAAGATCGCGTCCAAACTCCGCGAGCCATCGCCCGAACAGCCGTCGCGCGTTGTGGCTATCGTGGAATTTGAAGCCGTGAATAAGGCCCCGCATCAGCCCGTCGAAGCTGGCAACCGCACGGGCGCGATCGTAATACGGCGGATCTGCGATTGCCGCTGCAGAGAGTGTGGGCGCGCCGGGATCGAGGCCGGCATCGAAAGCGAGCGGGATGCCGAGCCGGTCGCAAAGCGGCGGCCGGATGAAGTTGATCTGCCGCCAGCACGACGGGCAGAGCGCGTCGTGGTCCATGATCCGGGTACGGCAGCCGAGGCAGACAGGCGGCAGAAGCATATCGAGTGCCGCGCGCCGAAGCCGGGCGAGAGGACGAACACCCATGAGCGCATCGGAAGACCGGCTCCGGCGGCCCTCGCTCAGGTCATCGTCGTCCGTGCTGGCCTCTGCAACCATATGACTGTTCGACATTGCACAACCCTAGCGCAACGCGCTAACGCCAGCGAGAACTTCGATGCGGGGGAACCCCGGGCAGACCACGTTGGCTGGGGTCTCAACTCAATAGAAAGGCTGGCGAATGCCCGGCGCACCGCGGATCTTCGACCGATCATCGATCAGACAGCGCCGTGACCGCGCCGCCGCCAAGGCAACTGGCGCCAGCCTCCCGGATTTCCTGCTGGAGCGGGTGGCCGATGATTTCGCCCTGCGTCTGTCTCTCGTGCGCCGGGATTTTCCCCTCTGCGTCAGCCTCGGCGCCTATCATGGCCTGCTGGCGGAGCGGCTGCGGCAGCTGCCGTCCATCGGCACGATCATCGATGTGGAGCCCTCCTTCGCGGCTCTCGCGCGCGCCGGCGGGCTGAAGGTCGTGGCCGACGAGGAGGCGCTGCCGTTTGCAGCTGGCAGCCTCGATCTTGTGATGTCCGGCCTCTCGCTGCACCTCGTCAACGACCTGCCGGGCGCACTCATCCAGATCAACCGCGCCCTGAAGCCGGACGGCCTTTTCCTCGGCGCGATGCTGGGCGGCGAAACGCTGAAAGAGCTTCGCGAGGCCTGGATCATCGCCGAGGACGAGGTTTTGGGTGGTGCCTCTCCTCGCGTTGCGCCGTTCGCGGATGTGCGCGAATTGGGCGGGCTTCTGCAGCGCGCGGGTTTCGCGTTGCCCGTCGCCGATAACGACATCGTCGAGGTGACCTACGCGTCTCCGTTGGCGCTGATGCAGGAATTGCGGGCGATGGCAGCCAGCAATCCGCTGACGGAACGCCGCCGCACGCCGGTGACGCGCGGCCTGCTGCTGCGCGCGGCTGAGATCTATCAGGAGCGGTTCGGATTACCGAACGGCCGCATTCCGGCGACGTTCGAAATCGTCACGCTGACCGGCTGGGTGCCGCACGAAAGCCAGCAAAAGCCGCTGCAGCCAGGCTCAGCCCAGGTCAGCCTCAAGGACGTGCTGAAGCCTCGCTCAACAGATCCCTCAGCCAAGGGATGAGCGGCTCGTCAGCCGGCGGCATCGGATAGCGGTTGAGATCGAGCGCCCGCACCCATTTGACGGTCTGCCCTTCGCGCGGCCTGATCTCGCCGTCCCACGTCCGGCAGAGATAGAGCGGCATCAGCAGGTGGAAAGTCTCATACGCGTGGCTCGCGAAGTTGAACGGCGCGAGACACGTCCGGCAAAGCTCGATGTCGAGTTCTTCCTTGATCTCGCGGCAAAGCGCATCTTCCGGCGTTTCCCCCGGCTCCACCTTGCCCCCAGGAAATTCCCAGAGACC
This sequence comes from Hyphomicrobium sp., assembly GCF_035687085.1. Lineage (GTDB taxonomy): Bacteria > Pseudomonadota > Alphaproteobacteria > Rhizobiales > Hyphomicrobiaceae > Hyphomicrobium_B. The sequence continues at coordinate 75,530 of NZ_DASRYS010000021.1, forward strand.
GGCCATGGATTTGCCTTCCGGGCGCTGGGCAATGAGCACCCGGTTGTCGTCGTCGATGAGCGCGACGGCGGCAACGAGAAGCAACGGCTTCATGAGCGCCGCCTCAGCAGATATGCCGTCTCTACAAGGCGCGTGACGCCGCGCTTTTTCAGGTTTTGGCTGCCTGCCAGCCCATCGCGCGCCTCGAGCACGTCGATCTCGAAGGCCGCGCCAAAAAGCCGGCGGACCTCATCCGGAGAAACGGAGAATGGCGGCCCCGTGATTTCGCCCTCGGGATACTCGATCGCGATCAGGAAAATGATGGCCTCACGCGGAATAATGCGCGCCAGCGTTTCGGCATATCGGACGCGCATGTCCGGCGGCAACGCGATCAACGCGGCACGGTCGTAGACGGCTACGGCGTCTTTGACGACGTCGGGTGTCATCTCGAAGAAATCGCCGCAATAGATCTCGAACGGCCCGGCCGAAGAAACCTCGAACCCGCCCGACGAAGAGCGGTTCGGTACCTGCCCGCCTTCCTGGAAGAACTCGCGCACCGCCATATCCGACAGCTCGACCCCGATCACGCGATGGCCCTGCGTCGCCAGCCAAACCATGTCGCGGCTTTTGCCAGCCAGCGGAACGAAGACAGTGCTTGCCTGCGGCAGCCCAAGCTTCGGCCAGAAGCGCAACAGCTGCTCATGAATGTGCTGCTGGTGAAACCCGATTTCGCGGCTCTGCCAACGCTCGTGCCAGAATGCCTTATCCATGAGATCTCAGCTTTTCAGCTCCGGTAATCGGCATTGATCGATACGTATCCATGCGTGAGATCGCAGGTCCAAACGCGGGCGTGCGCTTCGCCGACGCCGACGTCGACGCGAATGAGAATTTCCGAATTCTTCATGTAAGCGGCGACGGTCTTTTCGTCGTACTCCTCGGCGCGCTCGCCATCCCGCGCCACGCAATGCGGTCCAAACCAGATCGCAAGCTTGTCGCGATCGGCGGCCTCACCCGACTTGCCGACGGCCATAACGACCCGGCCCCAGTTGGGATCCTCACCCGCGATCGCAGTCTTGAGAATGGGTGAATTGGCGCAGGCAAGCGCAATCGTCCGCGCCGCCTCCCAAGACTTGGCGCCGCCGACCTCGATGGTGACGAACTTCGTCAAACCCTCGCCGTCCTTAGCGACCTGGATCGCAAGATCGCGCATCAGGTCGAACAGAGCCTCGGAGAATGGCTCGAGCCGTTCCGACTTCGCCTTCGTGATGGGCTTCTGTCCGCGAGCCTCCGCTTTGCCCGTCGCAAACATCAGGCAGGTGTCGCTGGTCGAGGTATCGCCATCGACGGTCATGCAGTTGAACGTCGTCTGCACGTGCTCGGACAGAAGCTTCTGCAACACGTCGGGTGCGATTGCAGCATCCGTGAAGATGAAGCACAGCATCGTCGCCATGTCGGGCGCGATCATCCCCGCGCCCTTGCAGAAGCCGTTGATCGTAACCTCGACGTCGCCGATCAGCGCCTTTCGCGTCGCGAGCTTCGGAAACGTGTCCGTCGTCATGATCGCCCGTGCCGCCTTTTCGAAGGCGTCGGGCTGTACCTCATTGGCGAGGCGGCCGAGCAGATGCGCGAACTTGCCCGCATCCAGCGGCTCACCGATGACGCCGGTCGAAGCGACGAACACCTCGTGCGGCTTGCACCCGACCGCTTCGACGGCATGCGCAACCGTCTCGTCGACAGCGTCGCTGCCCTTTTTACCGGTGAAGGCATTGGCATTGCCGGAGTTGACGACGAGCGCCCGGGCTTCGCCTTTCTTCAGGTGTTTGCGGCAGGCAAGCACAGGCGCGGAGGCCGTTTTGGACTGCGTGAGCACGCCGGCGACAGATGTTCCCTCGTCGAGCACAGCGAGAAGCAGGTCGGTGCGGTTCTGGTAGCGGATGCCGGCCTCGGCAGTCGCGAAGGCGACGCCTTCGATGATGGGCAGTGTTGCAAGCGTCTTGGGTGCGAACGGCGAAACGTCCGAGGCTTTGCCCATGAGGGATCTCCGGCCGGGGGATGGGGTATGAGGCTCCCCCTCAAACAGATCGGGCCGCCATAATCAAGCGGCCCGAGCAGGAACTTCGTGACTGAACGAGAAAACCGGAAGTTCAGGGCTTCGGCGCTTCCGCCGGGGCTTCCTTCTGGGCGTCCTTGGGAGCTTCCTTTGCGGGCTCCGTGGCTGCCGGCTTTGACTGGCTCTGGATCATCGCGTTGCGCGCATCGACGGCTTTCTTGATGTCCGGATCGACGATCTCGATCTTCGACTTTCCGCGCAGACCGACAGCCGTCTGCTGGGCCTTCTGCAGAAGCAGCGACTGGATGATCCGGTCCTTGACGATGTCGAACGCCGGGGGCTGCTTCGTGCGCCGGTCCTCCAGCTTCACGAGGTGCCAGCCGAACTGGGTCTTCACCGGATCGGAAACTTCGCCCTTCTTCAGCTTGAAGACGATCTCTTCGAACTGCGGCACCATCTGCCCGTGACCGAAGTAACCGAGGTTTCCGCCGTCATCCTTGGAGCCGGGATCTTTCGAGTTCTCCTTGGCGAGTTCAGCAAAGTCGGCGCCCTTGGCGAGCTTGTCCTTCAAAGCCTTGGCTTCGTCTTCGGTGGCGACAAGAATATGCCGCGCGGATACTTCTTCCTCTGGCTTCAAGAGCTTGACCTGATCGTCATAGATCTTGCGAGCATCAGCATCGGTGACAGAAGCCTTGATGACCTTATCGAAGTACAGCTCGCGCAGGGCGCGGCGCTTCAGATAGTTGAGGCGGGTTTCGAAATCGGACCCCTGGTTCAGCTTCTCGGCTTCCGCAGCCTCGGCGAAGAGCTGGTTGTCGATGAGGAATTCGAGGAGCGACATGCGCTTCTGCTCGGCGGGCATCGTGCCCATGTCGGAGCCGATCTCGCTCTCGGCAACGGCCAGATCGCCTTCGGTGATGGGCTTGCCGTCGATGGTGGCGATAACCTTGTCTTGCGCCAGCGCCGTGACAGGCGCGGCAAAGCCGGCCAACGCGAAAGTCATGAGAATAAGGGGGATGCGCTTCATCAGCGTCGGCTCCGCATTGAGGTTGAGGATCTAGAAACCACCGTCTCGGGGCTCGAGCGGGCACGACGGCGGCACCGCACGCGGGCGGCCAGCAGCGGGCTTCGATAGCCGTCCAAGGCCGGAAAACCAAGTTAATTCTTGGCCACGAGGATAAAATCTCCTACCTCGGCGTTATGGCGCAGAACATTGACAGTAAGGGGGGCTAGTTCTTATGTCTGCGCCTAATCGCGTCGGGTATTTAGGGCCCGTGTCGACCGCGCAATTCGCAAGCGCCGAGGGAACGTTGACGCAGCCGTGGCGGGGGAAAGTCTCCAGCCGCGCATTCTTCGCGTGATGCTGCCCGGCGACAGGAAACTGAATCGGCTGCCCGCTGACGGCGGGGCCAATATGATGAAATTTGCAGGGACGGACCCAAAGATATGCTCTCGTTCGGTGATCTGGCTTCGAAAATATTCGGCTCCTCGAACGAGAGGAAAGTCAAAGGCTTCCGGTCTCGCGTCGCAGCGATAAACGCGCTGGAAGCCGAGCTGCAGGATCTCTCCGACGAAGAGCTTCGGGCGCGCACGGAACAGTTCCGGAAAGAGCTGGAAGGCGGCAAGACACTCGACGACCTGCTTGTCCCCGCCTTCGCGACCGTCCGCGAGGCCGCCAAGCGCACGCTCGGCCAGCGCCACTTCGACGTTCAGCTCATCGGCGGCATGGTGCTCCATCAGGGCGACATCGCCGAGATGAAGACGGGCGAAGGTAAAACGCTCGTCGCCACCCTCCCCGTCTACTTGAACGCGCTGACGGGTAAGGGCGTGCACGTCGTGACCGTCAACGACTACCTCGCCAAGCGCGACGCCGACTGGATGGGCCAAGTCTACCGCTTCCTCGGCCTCACCGTCGGCTGCATCGTGCACGACATGAGCGACGAGGCCCGCAAGCTCGCCTACGCCTGCGACGTGACCTACGGCACCAACAACGAACTCGGCTTCGATTATCTGCGCGATAATATGAAGATGAACTACACCGAGATGGTGCAGCGGCCGCACATCTACGCGATCGTCGACGAAGTGGACTCGATCCTCATCGACGAAGCGCGCACCCCGCTGATCATTTCGGGCCCCCTCGATGACCGCGCCGACCTCTATCAGTCGATCGACGAGCTGATGAAGATCGTTACGCCCGAGGACTTCGAACTCGACGAGAAACAGCGCCAGGTTTCATTCACCGAAGCCGGCAACGAGAAGATGGAGCGCGCGCTTGAAGAAGCCGGACTTCTGAAGGGCACGCTTTACGACATCGACAACGTAACGATCGTCCATCACCTGACGCAGGCGCTGAAGGCCCATAAGCTTTTCCAGCGCGACAAGGATTACATCGTCAAGGGCGGCCAAGTCGTCATCATCGACGAGTTCACCGGCCGCATGATGCCCGGCCGCCGTTATTCGGAAGGCCTGCATCAGGCTCTCGAAGCCAAGGAAAAGGTCGAGATCCAGCCCGAGAACCAGACGCTGGCGTCGATCACCTTCCAGAACTATTTCCGCCTCTACAAGAAGCTTGCCGGCATGACCGGTACGGCGATGACGGAGGCCAGCGAGTTCCTGGATATTTATGGGCTCGAAGTCATCGAGATCCCAACCAATCTTCCCATCAGCCGTATCGACGAAGACGATGAGATCTACCGCACGCAACGCGAGAAGCTCGCTGCCATCGTGCAGTCGATCGCCGAAGCCAAGGAGCGCGGACAGCCGATCCTCGTCGGAACGACCTCCATCGAGAAGTCCGAGCAGCTCTCAGAGCTTTTGAAGGACCACAAATATCTCCAGGAGCTTGCCAAGCAGCTCGAAGAGCAAGCAGCAAGCCTCAAGCCCGGCAAGGAAGAAGAGCTTCGCAAGCATCTGACCGATATGGCAGCGCTTCTGAAGAAGTTCGCAGCGAACAAGGGCGACGCGATCCCGCACCAAGTCTTGAACGCGCGCTACCACGAGCAGGAGGCGAACATCGTTGCCCAGGCCGGCCAGCCTGGAGCCGTGACGATCGCCACCAACATGGCGGGCCGCGGCACCGACATTCAGCTGGGCGGCAACGCCGAGTTCCGTCTGCGCGACTGGATCGCCGAGGAAACCGCCAAGGGCACGCCGCCAGACGAATCTGCCATCAGCACCAAGCGTGTTGAACTCGTCGCCGACGTCGCGGCGAACAAGAAGAAAGCGCTCGAGGCTGGCGGCCTCTACGTGCTCGCGACCGAACGCCATGAAAGCCGCCGTATCGACAACCAGCTTCGCGGCCGTTCCGGCCGTCAGGGCGACCCGGGCCGCTCGAAATTCTATCTCGCGCTCGATGACGACCTGATGCGCATCTTCGGCTCCGCGCGCATGGACAAGGTGCTCCAGACGCTAGGCCTGAAGGAAGGCGAAGCGATTACGCATCCATGGATGAACAAGTCGCTCGAAACCGCTCAGAGAAAGGTCGAGCAGCGCAACTTCGAAATGCGCAAGCAGATCCTGAAATACGACGACGTGATGAATGACCAGCGAAAGGTCATCTTCGAGCAGCGCCTCGACATCATGGGCCAGGAAGACGTTTCCGAAACGGTCGTCGAGCTTCGCAACGAGCTGATCGACGAGTACGTCACCCGCTTCATCCCGCCGGCGGCCTACGCCGAGCAGTGGGACACGAAGGGCCTCGCCGGCGAGATCTCAAACGTCTTCGGGCTCGAACTTCCCATCGATGCCTGGGCGGAAGAGGAAGGCATCGCCGATCAGGAGATCAAGGAGCGCATCAAGGCGGCCGTCGACGCCAAGGCGAGCGCCAAGGAGCAAGAGCTTGGAACCGAGCTCTATCGCCAGATCGAGAAGATGGTGCTTCTCCAAACCCTCGATCACCTCTGGCGTGAGCATCTCGTGACGCTGGAGCATTTGCGTCAGGTCATCGGCTTCCGTGCCTACGGCCAGCGCGATCCGCTGAACGAGTACAAGTCCGAAGCCTTCATTCTGTTCGAGAACATGCTGGGCCGCTTGCGCGAGAACGTGACGGGCCAGCTGATGCACGTCGAAATGGCGCCGCCCGAGGAGCAGCCCTCGCTGCAGCCCGTCGAACTGCCGCCGATGGAAGCCCATCACGTGGATGCCACGACGGGTGTCGACGAGTTCGAACCTGATCCCGAGCTCGCGCTGGCAGACGCCGCAATCGCAGGCGCCCGCGCGCGCCGCGCCGCGGGTCCCGAGCCCGAGAAGCGGGCGCCGCTGCAAAGCCGAAAGAACGATGGCGCAGTCGATCCCAAGGACGCCGCAACCTGGGGCCGCGTATCGCGCAATGCCCCCTGCCCGTGCGGATCAGGCAAGAAGTACAAACACTGCCACGGCAAAATGGATTGATTGAAAGATTGAAATAAAAAAAGGCCGGCGCAGTCATCTGCGCCGGCTTTTTTTTGTCCAGTTAAGTCCGCTCAGCCCTTTTAGTGGCCCTTCGTCTTTCCCGTTTCGGAGGGCGCTGGCTCGCCATGGTCCCCGCCGCCTGCAATCCGGTCAGACAGCGCCAAGAGCACGCTCGAAACCACGAACACGACGTGGATGATGACGAGCCACATCAGTTCCTTCTCGCGCTCAGGCGTCACCGTGGTGAGCGACATGAACTGGCGCAGCAGCTGAACGGCGGAAATCGCGACGATCGACGACAGCATCTTGAGCTTCAGAGCCGCAAAGTCGATTGTGCCCATCCACGCTGGCCGGTCGCCATCGTCCGAATGATCCATCTTCGAGACGAAGTTTTCGTAGCCCGAGAAGATGACGATGATGAGCAGCGAGCCCGTGAGCGTCAGGTCAACGAGCGACAGCAAGCCCAGGATGACGTCCGATTCACTCGACGAGAACGCGATGGCCGCGAGATGGATGAGCTCCATCATGAACTTGATCAGCAGAATGACCAGCGATGCTGCCAGGCCGAAATAGAATGGCGCGAGAAGCCAGCGAGAGGCGAAAAGCATGCTTTCCGCTCCGATTTCGACGCGCTTGATGAAGGTTTTTTCGGCCATTTGATCCTCAATCTGTGATTTTGAGTCTCTATTGCAACCATGGCTGCGCAACGCAAGCGCAACACTGTCGCCCGTGGAGACGCCCGCTACGTAGGATTGCGAGACGGCGTTCTCAAGATTCAGGAAGCCTAACGAATGAGACGCCAGGAAAACATTGGTGGCGGAGCATCACTCTCCAGGCTCGTCTGAATCTGGGGTGTCGCCGTGGCTTTCGACTGAGCCGTTTGCGCGGGCTTCGGCAGGAAGGGAGAGGGCCGCGGGACGTTATTGAGCCATTGCTCCTGCTCGCGGATGGAGGCGAGCGTCGGCCCGCACGCATCGAGCGTCCCGGGCAGCTCGCGACCGCGGGCTTGTTGGAAAATATAACGGCCGCTGCAGACGCCGACGAGCGGGGGCCGCTGCGTCCGCTCAAACAGGTCGTACCCTTCCTTCAGGTTGTTCCAGAACGGCGACCATGGCGAGGCGCTCTGCGCCGCCATGTTTTCATCCGTCATGCGGAAGGGGAAAATATGCACCGGCACCCGCTGCATTCCCGCATCTATGGCGGCAATTGTCAGCTGGTGGATCTCTTCCGAAACGGGGTTCGTCATCGCAAAGCAGCCCACGGATGAGCATCCGCCATGGATGAGGATGTCTGAGCCGGTTCGCGCCTGCGATTGATCGAGAATGTTGGGATAGCCAAGATCGATCGACACCGGCCACCGGCCCACGTGCCGGGCCTGGGCGCGCGTGACCGTGTAGAAGCCCTCCGGCGCCTGCCGGTCGCCGTCGCGAAGCTTTGGCCCAAGCGTGCCTGACCAGTGGCAGATCGGATAGGTCGCAAAGAGGACGAAGCGATCATCCTTCTGCTTCCAGATCTCGAGTTCGGATTCGGTCTTGAAGATGCGTATGAGAATGGGCGAGGCGAGCGTCACACCCTTCTCGCGCAGGCGCTGCTGAAGCACCGCCACGTCGGGCGTTCCCGGAAGCGGAAGTGCTCCTGTCGCCGCTGCGCGCTGCCGCTCGACGCGATCGGCGGCGACATCTTTCAGTTCGATCGTGAGCGCATGTGCCGGCCGGCTCACGGCATGACCAATCGCGACGAGGCCGAGGAGCATCGCCGCGACGGACTTCAGACGCGTTGAACCGTACGACACCATGGATCTGCGACCGGTACCTATATCTCGCGAGCCAGACATTATCGCTCAGGCAGGCGATTCGAAGTGTCTTTTTGCCAACAGGCGGCCTCAGAAGCGCTTCTATGAACGGTTAACTGCGCGCGTCCTCGGTTGTGCACTTGTCGTCGATCGAATCAACGCTCGCCGAGCCCTTTTCGCCGGGCTCAAACCGGTATTTGCCGCCACAGACGGCCACCTTCGGCGGGACCCTGCTGGTCTCGAACAGATCGTGCCCCGCCTTCAAGGACGTCCACAGACCAATGTGAGGATTGCTCGCGTGCTTGGCGAGCATCTCATCCGTCATGCGGAAGGGAAAGACTTGAACTTGAAAGCGCTTTTGGCTGCCCGCGAGCGCTGCGGTGACCAGCTTCCAGATTTCCTGCATCTGCGGGTTCGTCATCGCAAAGCAGCCGATCGAGCCGCAGCCGCCGTGCACCATGATGAACGAGCCGGTGCGGCCCTGGGCGCGGTCGAATGCATTCGGGTAGCCCAGATTGAACGAGCGAAACCAGCGGCTGTTCGGATTGAGCGCTGACGCATCGACCGTATAGAAACCTTCAGGCGCCTGCCTGTCGCCTTCCCGTTTCTTCGGGCCGAGGTCGCCTGACCAGCGGCAGATGGGATACGTCGCAAAATGGCGGAAGACGCCGTCTCGCTGCATCCATAGCTCGAGCTCGAATTCGCTTTTGAAAATCCGGATGAGGACAGGCGCGCCTTCGATAAGCCCGGCGCTCTTGAGGCGCTCAGCATAATTCGCAAGATCAGGTTCGCCTGGCATCGGCAGGCCGAAATCCGCTCTCAGCCGTCTCATATGCCGCTCGTACTTGATGAGCGCCACATCCCCGTTCGGAAATTTCGGCAGCCACACCGGCACCGAGACGAACGCCAGCACGCCAAGCGCGACAAGGACAAGGCTTAGCCCCAGAATCCGTCCAAATGAGCGTCTGCGCTGCTGTCGCAACTCGGGCCAACCTCCGTTATGCGCGATTTAAACCGCGGACTGCAGAATCAGTTCGCGTTGGTATCAGCCGATGACGGCAGCGCTGTGGAGCGCGACTGCTGCTGCTTGGCGACCTTGATTTCCGCGAGTGAGGGTTCGCGGTCCGGGTCCGTGATGCCTTTGAGCTTGTTGCCGCTCGCGACATTCACTTCAGAGGGCTCAGGCAGCGGCGTAAAGGCGGTGACAGGCGGCCTGGCGAGGGGGGGGCACTGTCCTGCGGGATCGGGCCGGCTGCGCGGTATCGCATCGACCACGTAGCGGCGCTCGCAAACTGTGATGGTCGGCGGAATGCGATACTTCTCGAAATAGTCGTAGCCCTGCTTCAGCGTCTTCCAGAAGCCGTACCATTGGTTCGACTTCTCTCTCGCCATCCGCGCCTCCGTCATCCGGAACGGATAGGCGTGGAGCTGGAAGCTCGGCTGACCCGCCTTCAGCGACTCGCGCGTCAGCCCATAAATCTCTTCCATCAGCGCATCCGTCATCGCGTAGCAGCCTGCGGATCGGCAGCTGCCGTGCACCATGACGGAATCGCCCGTGCGGCCCCACGAGCGGTCGAATGCGTTCGGGTAGCCGAGATTGAACGACAGATAGTATTTCGAATTCGGGTTCATCAAAGCGGGCGTGATCGAATAGAAGCCCTCCGGCGCCTGCCGGTCGCCCGTGCTGAGCTTGGGCCCGATCGCACCCGACCAATTGCAGATTGGGTAGGTCCTGAAATGGTAGAAGTGCCCGTCGTCGCGCTGCTTCCAAATTTCAAGCTCGGATTCTTCCTTGAAGACACGAACGAAAACCGGCGACCCGGGCTGCATGCCTTTTTTTGCAAGCAGCGCCAGCGCCTCCTTCGAGAGCGGGACTTCCGAAGGCGGGGGAATGGTGGGCGCGCTCGAGCACGCGGCGAGCATCGCCGCGGCGGCCAAAGCGATGATCAGCGCAGCAGCTCGCATCATCGAGCCAGCGTTCGTTCCCACCAATGCGCCCTTCACGTCCCCAAAGAATGCCCTGTGCCCGAGTCGGCAACCGTCAGTGCAACGCACTCGAATGATTACTGAAATCGGCGGAGACCAGAGTCAAATCCGAAGCCTCCGCCCGAGTATCGGGCGAAAATACGGCATCACGGTGGGTTGGCGCCTCCAGGCGGCTTTACCGCCCGATCGACAAAAACCGCTCGTGACGCTGCGCGCGGATATCTTCCGGCGACTTGCCGTCGAACTCCGCAAGCATACGGGCAATCGCATTGCCCGTGGCGATAATCACTGATTCGCGGTCGCGATGCGCGCCGCCGGTCGGCTCCTTCACGATGGCATCGATCACGCCCAGCTGGTCGAGATCCTGCGCCGTGATCTTCATGTTCGTGGCAGCTTCTTCTTTCTTGTTGCTGTCGCGCCAGATGATCGAAGCAGCACCCTCCGGCGAGATGACCGAGTAGATGGCATGCTCGAGCATGAGGATGCGATTGGCCGTCGCGATCGCGATGGCGCCGCCCGAGCCGCCCTCGCCAACGATGACGGTCACGATCGGCACGCCGAGCCTGAGGCAGCACTCGGTCGAGCGTGCAATGGCCTCGGCCTGGCCGCGCTCTTCGGCACCGATGCCGGGATAAGCGCCTGGCGTGTCGACGAACGTGATGACCGGCAGATTGAAACGCTCAGCCATTTCCATGAGGCGCACGGCCTTGCGATAGCCTTCTGGCCGCGCCATGCCGAAGTTGTGGCGGATGCGCTGCTCGGTATCGGCGCCCTTCTCGTGACCGAGGACGAGCACCGAACGATTGCGGAAACGGCCGATGCCGCCGACGATGGCTTCGTCTTCCGCGAAATAGCGGTCGCCGGCGAGCGGTGTGAATTCTTCGATGAGGCCGCCGATGAAGTCGAGGGCGTGCGGCCGTTCCGGATGCCGCGCGACGAGCGTCTTCTGCCAAGGCGTGAGCTTCGCATAGGTGTCGGCCAGAGCGGCCTTCGCCTTCTGCTCGAGCTTTGTGATCTCATCGGCAATGTGCGGACCCTTGCCCTCGGTCTGCATCGCCTTGAGCTCGGCAACCTTGTTTTCGAGCTCAAGGATCGGCTTCTCGAAGTCGAGATAAGTACGCAATGCGGTCGTAGCGTTCACGGAACTTTGGCTTTCCTAAACTGCGCAACTGAAGCGTGCGGCAAGGGCTTTATTCACGTGGCACATTCGCCACGGCTCGCTTCAGGTGTCAAGGCATGAGGCCCCGGCCGCCCATTTATGGGCTTGCCGCGCGCCCCCAATGCTTAACTTTCGCCTTCCGATAGGCGCCGCACGGTTGGCGCAATCGCGAACATCAATGCCGCAGCGACGGCGACGATCCCGGCTTGCGCCAGGAACGACAGGGCCAGCGCGTCGGGATCGGTTGCGGTAAACGCGCCCCCGATGTCGCCGGCAAGCTTGTTCCCGAAAGCCGTGGCCAGAAACCAGATCCCGAGCATCTGGCCCGACATTCTGGAAGGCGCGATGCGGGTCATCGTCGAAAGCCCGACCGGGCTCAGCATCAGTTCGCCCGCCGTGAACAGGAAGTAGAGCCCGATCAACCATAGCGGTGAGACCCGGCCCTCAGCGGCAAGCGCAGCCGCAGGAACGATCAACAAGAAGGACGCGGAGAGGAGCACGAGCGCGAAGCCGAACTTGAAGGGCGACGACGGCTGCTGCCGGCCGAGCTTCAGCCAAAGAGCGGCGAAGAGGGGGGCCAGCAGGATGACGAAGATGGGATTTGCGGATTGATACCAGGACGAGGGGAATGAAAACCCGAAGACCTCGTTGCGGGTCAGCGTATCGGCGAACAGGGTGAGCGACGTGCCTGACTGTTCGAAGATCGCCCAAAACGTCATGGCCGCGATGAAGTAGACGCCGATGGCGGCCAGGCGCCGGGAATCGGGGGTCTGCCGCGCAACGCCGTAGACGATCACCATCAGCGGCAAAGCGACGAACAGCCAGCGCAGCCAATGGAAGCCGTCCACGTCCGCAAGTAGCGCGATGCCGAGAAGGAACAGCGAGCCGAAGCCGACGAACAGTCCCTGGCGAATGACCGATCCAGTCGAGTCAGGGCTCCCGGCGTCCGGATCTTCCAGCTCGCGCATTTTCCAAGCGAAGATCAGGATCGAAGCCGTCATGCCGATGCCGGCCGCCGCAAATCCCCAATGCCAGCTCTGATTGGGGTCGAACCCGGCTTGCGCGAGCCAGCCCTTGAAGACGCTGCTCTGGGCGAGGAAGCCCGTTACCAGCGGCGCTAAAAAAGCGCCGATGTTGATGCCCATGTAGAAGAGCGAAAATCCGGCGTCCCTCCGCGGATCGTCTTTCGAATAAAGAGCGCCGACGAGAGCTGAAATGTTGGGCTTGAAAAGGCCGGTGCCGATCGCGATGAGCGCGAGGCCAACGTAAAAGAACTCACCCGTGGGCCAGGCCAGCGCGTAGTGACCGAACGCGATGGCGGTGCCGCCGAGAAGCACGCTGCGCTTCGCACCGATCAGCCGGTCCGCGATGAAGCCGCCGGGAAGGGCGAGAAGATAAACCGCCATCCCGTACGTGCCATAGATGCTGCCGGCGTCGGGTGTGGTAAAGCCGAGACCACCTTCGGCGACCGGAGCCACCATGAACAGAACCAGCAGCGCCCGCATGCCGTAGAAAGAAAAGCGCTCCCAAAGCTCTGTAAAGTAGAGCGTTGAGAGCCCGCGCGGGTGCGATGAAAGGCCGAGCCAGGAGCCGCGAGGTTTCCGCACGACCGAAGCCGTGTACCTCGGTGAAGCTATTTCATCGCTCTTTTGCGCCGCCATTATGCGCCTTTATCTCCGCTCAAGACTTTGCCCATCCACTCGTCGATGGTCGTGGTTCCGAGTTCCTCGACTTTGTTCCGCTCAGAGGGGCGCAGCACATCCTGCATGGCATCGATGCGCTTCCACTCGCAGAACGGCGTCTCGGCTTCGATGCCGGGTGCATAGCGAGAACTCTCGACACGCTGATAACGATGCACGTAGCGCGGGCAGTTCATCCACACTTCATGAATGCTCACCTTCACAGCCATTTCGGCCTCCGGGAAGCCGTCGAGCTCTGGGCCGCTCACGATGAGCTCGGCGCGGCCTTGCGCGCGCAAGCGAAACGGCTTCTCGAAATCGATGAACAGCATGCCGATCTCGGGGTTGCCCGAAATATTTCCCATCGAGAGGTACATCCCGTTGCCATCGTAGCTTGGAAAGAGCAGCGTATGAGCATCGGGCACCTTGATGAAGCCGGGCGCGCCGCCTTTGTAGGAGACGGTCGGACGGCCGCGATCGTCGATCGTCGTCAGGAAGAACATGTCCCGGCTTTCGATGAAAGCCTTAGCACTGTCGTCGATCTCAGGCTTGAGGGCAACCGCCTCGACCCGGTCCGCCATCGCCCGGGTGTCGAACGCCATTTGCATGGCGCGATGGATATCTCCGTATAGGCGGCTCATCAGCGTTTTCCTCTCTGCTATGAGAGCCGTGCATCGCGGAGGATCGCCGGCTCTTCTCTATGTTTTATGTTTTGCTTCTGGCGAGCGGATGATGGGCATTGACGAGCGCCTTCAGCCGTTCCTGCAACACATGCGTATAAATCTCCGTCGTCGAAATGTCAGCATGGCCAAGAAGCTGCTGCACCGCTCGCAAGTCGGCGCCCCGGTCTAGCAGATGACTGGCGAAAGCGTGGCGCAGCACGTGCGGAGAGACGCGATCCGGCGCGATTCCGGCTGCTTCGGCGATACTTTTGAGATCCTGCGCGAAGCCCTGGCGCGTGACGTGGCCGAGTGCCGATCTCGAGGGAAAAAGCCATTCCGAATTATCGAATCGCCCCGCAACAGCAAGAAAAGCGTCGAGCGCCGCGCGCGCCGTTGCGTTGAGCGGAACCAGCCGCTCGCGGCCCCCTTTGCCTTTGATCGTGAGAACGCGTTTGTCGCCGCGAAGCACGCTGCGCGGCAGCCCGACGAGCTCGGAAACGCGCATGCCCGTCGCGTAGAGGAGTTCGAGCAAGCAGTGGAAGCGCAAGGCTCGGAAGAGCGCGCGGCCCTCCTGGCCTTCGCACTGCTGTTGCGAGACGGTCAGCAGCCGGTCGACTTCGTCAATGCTTAGCACTTTCGGCAGCGCGCGCTGCTTCTTTGGCCCTTGCAGACCCGCCGTCGGATCGTCGGCGATCAGAGTCTCGGCTAGCAGAAACCGGTAGTACTGCTTGATCGCCGAAAGCCGCCGCGCGCGCGATGTCGGCGCTTGGCCCTGGCTCGCGAGATATCCGAGATAGGCCTGTACGTCCTCCGACTGAGCGTCAGGGGCCGCTATGCCTTTGTCCGAGAGGAAGCCAACGAAGCTTTCAAGATCGGCGGCGTAGGCCTCGATGGTATTTGCAGAGGCGCCGCGCTCGGCCGAGAGCATGGCAAGAAAGTCAGCGAGGTGGCCATCGCGTTCGCCGGACGGCGTCATAAAATCCTCAATTCGTTTCCGTGTGCGGCCACGAAGGAAGGAGCGCCTCGAGGCCCAGTCTGCGCGCATCGGCTTCGAGTCCCGCGCGCTTCAATGCGCGAATGCTGTCGCCCAAAGCGATGAGGTTCGCATCCTGCGCCCCGTTCGGCCCAAGCGCTTTCATGACCAGAAGAACGGTACGGCCGAACTCCTGCTTTTTCGATGCAACTTGGAGTTCCGTCAGAACGCCGGTCTCGGGCAGATACCCGGACGTCGGCTGCGGTGTTCTGTTGGCAGCCTCCCAAAGCGGAATGGGCACGAGATAATCGAGCGCTTCCAAAACCGTCGTCAGCCGGTAAAGCGCGGCAGCTGGGAAACGATTGTTGGCGACGTAGCTTTCGAGCACGGAAAAGCTCCGGCCGCGGTCCGGCTCCTTCGCATCGGCGATGTCGATGAGCGCCCGCCAATGGCCAAGCCCAGGACCGCCGCCCTGATCTGCGACCGCGATCCAGTCGCGAGACACGTTGAATTGGCCCGACGCCAGGCCGATTTCGACGCCGGTTTCTGCGAACCACACGACCTCCGGAACGGGGCGGATTTCGGCAGCGGCGGATGCAATCATTTTAGCGGCGAGCAGGCCCAAGCCTTCATGCTTCGCCTCGTCGAGGAAGGCCCGGACGAGCCTCGCCTTGCGCATCGGCGTACGCTCTTCTGTTGCGGCCCTGAACAAGGCCGCACGGCGCGCGCCCCCCTTCGGGCCCCGTCCGGCCAGAAGCTCGTCCGGTGGAACTTGCTCGCCGTTGACGCGGAAAATGCCGGCCAGCGCTTCCGGCGTGAGCGCGTTGAACCGTGCGGCGGCCTCCGTCGCGGGCAGACCGAGATCGACCGGCGTCGTGTGGTCGCTCGCGAGTGCCACGAGCAGCGCCGGTTCGCCCTTCTCCAGGACGGTCGCATGCGGAAGCCGCGCCACCTTTTCCGCGATCCGGTAATCGAGCAGCGTGATCTGCTTCACCGGCGAATAGTGAGGCTTGGAATTGATCGAGAGGGCATCCAGTGCTTCAAGCCCCGGTGACGTCTCGACGCCTTCCTCCCGGGCAAGCTCTGCAGCCAATCCTGCCGATGATTTATCGTCCTGCGCGGCCGAGCAGTAGCCGGCCATCAGGATGGACTGCCCCTTGAGGCGCGCTGGGATGGCGCCTTTGAGCGTCGCCGATCGCGCGATGAGTTCGCAAGCCTTCTCGGGCTTTCCTGCCGCCAGTTCGTTGCGCGCTTCGAGCGTGAGGAGAAGAGGGTTCTCGGGCCCCGACTGCTTGGCGATTTCGGCGGCCGCCTCCCGCGCCAAGCCCGAGCGGTAAAGCGCTTCCAGCCGCAGCGCTGCGAATTCGGGGCTCGAAGCGCCGGGCGACGGCGACGTGATGAGCCGCTTCCAAAGATCGTGGAGCACGGGCGAGCGCGGTGGAATTTCGATCGTACTGATCAGCTTCTCGAGCGACGCGGCATCCATGCCGCCCCAGAGCTCGTAGGGCAGCCCAGAGCCATCTTCCGACATGACGGGCGCAAGTTCTTCCGTTTCGACCCCCGGAAGTAGGGGTTTGCGAACAACCGCGTTCTGCGCGTCCGGCCCGCCTGCGGGCGCCGCATTGGGCCTTCCGCCACCCGGGCCCGATCCTCCGGGCCAAGCGTCGCTCCCGCTGGGCCTTCCAGCCGGCCCCGTCGCGGCGGGTCCGTCCAGCGGCTGCAGATAGGTTCGCTCCTCGGCAGGCGGCGAATAGGCATCGTCCCGCCGGGGCTTCTTCTTGGGTGCAGAAGATGACGCGCCGGGCATCTCCTGCGCCGCCACCGGCAATGGCGCGGCAAGCGCCGGAAGCAGCGCGAGCATAGCTAGGCCGCTCACGGCCATCATCAGTTTTCGGTGTGCATACACCATCGCCATTCACCGCCGGATTTTGATATTCTGCACGGGCTTGCTGATGGTCTGCTGCTCGGGCTCGAACCTGGTAGCCAGCACATAAAGGCACCCGAGCACCAGCGCAGCGATCGCGCCAAGTACGAATAATAGCCGGAAAAGGCTCGGCATTTCCTGTATCCCCGTCCCCGGCCCGTTAGGTGAACATCTCAGATGGCGTGATTATGACTCGATATGGTATTTTGCCGAAGAGCGCCCGCCGGGATGAACGATTAAATTCGGATCGGCTGCAACTCACGGTCAAGTTTCCAATTTGCGAACGTTTTTGGTTCGTGGCATGACGGCCCGGAAATGACCACCCTGCCGCGCGGCGCACCGCCAGACACCAAGCACGAAACCAACCAACTCGCCGAACCCGTCGGTAGTGAGCCTCGGATGACTGAAGCCGAAGCGATCGAGCGCGCGAAGAAGAATATCGGTCAGCGGCCGATCGTGGTCGTTGGCCTCATGGGCTGTGGCAAGTCGTCGGTTGGCAAGCGCTTGGCATTCAAGCTGAACCTACCCTTCGTCGACGCCGATGACGAGATCGAGCGCGCCGCCGCCAAAACTATCAACGAGATTTTCGCCGATCATGGCGAGGCCCACTTTCGCGCCGGTGAGCGCAAGGTCATCGCGCGCCTGCTCGGCAACGGCGCGCAGGTTCTGGCGACCGGCGGGGGCGCCTTCATGGACCCGGAAACGCGGCGGCGGATCAAGGAGACGTCCGTCTCGATCTGGCTGCGTGCGGATTTGCCGGTCCTCATGCGCCGGGTGTCCAAGCGCGATCACCGCCCGCTTCTGCGTAACGGCAACCCGGAAGCGACGATGCGGAAACTGATGGACGAACGCTATCCCGTCTATGCTGAAGCCGACATGACGATCGACAGCCGCGATGAGCCCCACGACGTCATCGTTACCGAAATCATCAATCGCCTCGCGGCCGGAACAGAAATCCCCTCGATGTCCATCATTGAAGCAAATCCATCCCGCACCGTGCACGTCGAACTCGGCGAGCGCTCTTACGATGTGCTGATCGCCCGCGGCATTCTTCGCGACACCGGAGCGCTGCTGAAGGCGCGGTTCGGCGCGGTCAAATGCGGCGTGGTGACGGACGAGAACGTTGCCCGCCATCATCTGGCAACGCTCGAGGAAAGCCTCAAAGCCGCGGGCCTCTTCGCCGGCTCCGTAATCATGAAGCCGGGCGAGGCGACGAAAAGCTTCCGCGATTTGGCGACGCTCTCGGAGAAGCTGCTGGAGATGGGCCTGGAACGCGGCGACCTCGTTTTGCCGTTCGGCGGCGGCGTCATCGGCGACCTCACGGGGTTCGCGGCAGGCATCCTGCGGCGGGGCGTGCGCTTCGTGCAAATTCCAACATCTCTGCTGGCGCAGGTGGACAGCTCCGTCGGCGGCAAGACCGGCATCAACACGCCGCAAGGCAAAAACCTCATCGGCGTCTTCCATCAGCCAAGTCTCGTTCTGGCTGACACTGCCGTGCTGACGACGTTGCCCGCGCGCGAGATGCGCGCCGGTTATGCGGAGGTCGCTAAATACGGGCTTCTAGGCGACGCGCCGTTCTTCTCCTGGCTGGAAGCAAACTGGCAGGCCGTGTTCGGCAACAACGGCCCGGCGCTCACCAACGCGATCGAGACGAGCGTTGCCGCCAAGGCCGCGATCGTCGCCCGCGACGAAACCGAGACCGGCGACCGCGCTCTGCTGAACCTCGGGCACACCTTCGGACACGCGCTGGAAGCCTGGACCGGCTATTCAGACCGCCTCCTGCACGGCGAAGGCGTGGCGATCGGCATGTGCCTGGCGATCCGCCTCTCCGAGGAACTCGGGCTTTGCCCGCCGGGCCGGGCGGAACGGGCGGCAAATCATCTCCGCGCCGTCGGCCTGCCGACAAAAATCAACGACATTCCCGGCGGACAGGCTGACCCCGCGGAGCTTTTCCGCCTCATGGGTCAGGACAAGAAAGTCAAAGCTGGCAAGCTTGCGTTCATTCTCGTGCGCGACATCGGTGACGCCTTCGTTTCGCGTGACGTTGCGCCTGAAACCGTGTTGGCCTTCCTCGCCCGGGAAGTGGCGCGCTGAGGGCCAACGTACGCCGGTGATGTGCTAGACTGCTGCCAATCCTGATCGGGGACAGCGAACACCCATGACCATAGCTCTAAGCCTCGCAGCGATCATTCTGCTGATCTTCCTATCGGCCTTCTTCAACGGCAGCGAGACGGCGCTCACCGCCGCCTCCCGAGCGCGCATGCACTCCCTCGAAGAAGATGGCAACGCCCCCGCCGCTCTCGTGAACCGTGTGCTCTCGCGGCCGGAAAAGATGATCGGCACGGTCCTGCTCGGCAACACGCTGGTGGACGTTCTGGCAGCCGCGCTCGCCTCCAACATCGCCGTCCAACTCTATGGTGAGGTGGGTGTCGCCTACGCCACTGCCATTATCACGATCCTGATCGTGATCTTCGCCGCCGTGCTGCCGAAGACCTACGCACTGGCCTATGCCGACCGGGTCGCGCTGCTTGTCGCGCCCGTCATGCAGGTCCTGATCTACGTGCTGACGCCGTTCACGCGCGCGATCGAGTTCATCGTCCGCGGCATCCTGCTATGGACGCCCGGCAAGGCCGATGACGAAGCAAACATTCTGGCCGCCCATGAAGAAATTCGCGGCACCATCGATCTGCAGGCGAGAGAAGGCACGGTCGCCAAGATCGACGCTGAGATGCTGGGCGGCGTGCTTGATCTGCGCGATCTGCAAGTCGCCGACATCATGGTCCATCGCACGAAGATGGAGACAATCGACGTAGACGATCCTCCGGCGAAGATTCTCGACTTCGTGCTCCGCTCGCAATACACGCGCGTGCCGCTATGGAAAGACGAGCCCGAAAATATCGTCGGCGTTCTCCATACCAAGGATCTGCTGCAGGCGTTGTCGCGCACCAATTGGGATCCCGACAAGCTCGACATCATGAAATCGGCCTCCGAGCCGTGGTTCGTCCCCGATACGACGACGCTGAAGGATCAGCTCAATCAGTTCCTGAAGAAGAAAGTGCAGATGGCCCTCGTCGTCGATGAGTACGGCGAGGTGCAGGGCCTCATCACGCTCGAGGATATTCTTGAAGAAATCGTCGGGCAGATCACCGACGAGCACGACATGCCCGATAGCCACATCCGCATGCAGTCGGACGGCACGGTGAACGTCGACGGCACCGTTGCAATTCGCGACCTCAATCGCCATCTAGACTGGAACCTGCCGGACGATGAGGCGACGACGGTTGCGGGCCTCGTCATTCACGAAGCTCAGACCATCCCGGAGCCCGGCCAGGTCTTTACGTTCCACGGCTACAGGTTTGAAATCTTGCGCAAGAGCCGGAACAAGATCACGGCCATTCGCATCAAGCCTGTCGCGCTGATTGAAAAGGCGAGCCCCACGGCAGCACCGGCGCGGATCGCGAGGTGATGGTGATGAGCGACCGCTTTCGGAAGCGGACTTTCGATCAAGTCCGCGGCAAGGCTTCTCCGGGCGCGAGCGTTGCCAGCGCCAGGGCATGGATGCCGCCAGCGAGTTCGTCCTTCAAAAGCTCGTTGACGAGCCGGTGACGTTCGACGCGGGATTTGCCCGAAAATACATCCGAGACGATGAGAATGCGAAAATGGCTTTCGCCGGTTCCAGGCGAACTGCGGTGGCCGGCATGAAGCTCCGACTCATTGATGACGTCGAGCCGTGTCGGCTTCAACCCAACCATCAGCTTTTCACGAACCCGGCCCGCAACGGACATCTTTGTCTCTTAACGTAAGTGCTCTAGAAAGCGGCATGACCGCGATATGCCCGAAAGGGCCTATTAAGGGATTGACCGCACAGTCGCGACGGAAATCAAGCGTTTTCTTGCCGCCTTGTTTCGGGCTGCTCCAACCCTCATAATTCAGACAATGAAACTGGAATCGAAATACTTCGACAGCATCCGGGTCTCCTCGAAGCGCCAAGGCGGCGCCAAGAAGGAAGAGCGCGCGCCGCTTTGTCAGTGGAAGGGCTGTGAAAAGCCCGGCGCTCACAGGGCGCCGAAGGGCCGTGGGCGCGATGGCGAATTTTTCCACTTCTGCGTCGATCACGTCCGTCAGTATAATGCCGAGTACAACTACTTCGAGGGCATGAGCGACGCCGACATCAGCAACTTCCGCAAGGACGCGCTGACGGGTCACCGCCCCACGTGGAAGACGGGCGCCAACGCCTGGGCCCACGGCGCGCGCGATGAGGGCAGGACAGCCGAAGCTGCTGCCCGCGTCCAGGCGACCGCGAGAGCGCCGCGCAAGCCCCGCTCGTCCCGAACAGAGACCTCCACGTTCCGCCGGCAGTTGAAGCCCCTGGAACAGAAGTCGCTGCGCGTGATGGACCTGCGCGACGATGCGACCTCTCAAGATATCAAGACGCGCTTTAAGGAATTGGTGAAAATCCACCATCCGGACGCCAACGGCGGCGACAGCCGTTCGGAGGAAAAGTTGCGCGAAATTCTCCAGGCCTATAATTACTTGAAGCAATCTGGCCTGGTCTAATCCTCCGAGCCTGAACCGAGTGCACTCCAGCCGAGTTGCACCATTTCGAGGCTTTCACGGCAGCTGGGCGATTTGATCGGGAACCCCATGGAAATGCGCACGTCATCTAGCGCGGCAGGCGCACCGGCCGCCAACCTTCCGGACTTGAAACTGTCGGTCCGCCAAGTCTTCGGTATCGACAGCGATCTCGAGGTTCCGGCCTATTCGCAGGCGGACGAACACGTCCCGGATGTGGACCCGGATTATCTCTTCAACCGGGATGTGACGCTCGCCATTCTCGCGGGCTTCAAGCACAACCGCCGCGTGATGATCCAGGGCTATCACGGCACCGGTAAGTCCACGCACATCGAGCAGGTTGCCGCGCGCCTCAACTGGCCCTGCGTACGGGTCAACCTCGATAGCCACGTCTCGCGCATCGATCTCGTCGGCAAGGATGCGATCGTGCTGAAGGACGGCAAGCAGGTGACCGAGTTCCGCGAAGGCATTCTGCCCTGGGCCCTGCAGAACAACATCGCGCTCGTCTTCGACGAGTATGACGCCGGCCGTCCGGACGTCATGTTCGTCATCCAGCGCGTGCTCGAAGTCTCGGGCAAGCTGACGCTTCTCGACCAGTCGAAGGTCATTCGCCCGCATCCGGCGTTCCGGCTGTTCGCAACGACGAACACGATCGGTCTCGGCGATACGTCGGGCCTCTATCACGGCACGCAGCAGATCAACCAGGGCCAGATGGACCGCTGGTCGATCGTCGCGACGTTGAACTACCTGCCCCACGACGACGAAGCGAAAATCGTGCTGTCGAAGGTCAAGTCGTTCGCCAAGACGGACGCCAAAAAGAAGCAGATCTCGCACATGGTTCGCGTCGCCGATCTCACGCGTTCCGCCTTCATCAACGGCGATCTCTCGACCGTGATGAGCCCGCGCACCGTGATCACGTGGGCAGAGAACGCCGAGATCTTCGGCGACATCGGGTTCGCTTTCCGCGTCACGTTCCTGAACAAGTGCGACGATCTCGAAAAGCCGCTGGTCGCTGAATTCTATCAGCGCTGCTTCGGTGAAGAGCTTCCCGAAAGCACGGCAAACGTTGCACTGAGCTGATCGCGTGATCGAGGCCGTTGAACTGGGCCGTCCATGACCCCGCCGAACAAACGCCGCGAAGCCCCATCCGAACCACTGAAGCGTGTGCTCGGTCCCGCCGTGCGCGCCATCGCCGGTGACGGCGAGATCGAGGTCGATTTCGGTCCCGGCAAGGGCGATGTTTCGGGCAAGGCCGTGCATATCCCCGACCTGCCGCGCGCGCCCTCGGCCAAAGACGTGGCGCTGACGCGGGGCTGGGCTGATAGCTTGGCCCTCCGGATCGGCTGCCATGATGCGAAGCTTCATCGCCGCATCGCGCCGCCGTCTGGTCCCGCACGCTCTGTTTTTGAAGCAGCGGAGCGTGCCCGCATCGAAGGCTTGGGCTCCGCCCGTATGCCCGGTATGGCGGCGAACCTGACGGCGCGCCTCGAAGATCACTACAGCCACGGCCGGTTTCGGAACGTGAACACGCGCGCCGATGCGCCGCTCGAAGATGCGCTCGCCCTTCTCATCCGCGAACGCATCACCGGCCAGGCGCCGCCGCCTTCGACGAAGGGTCTCGTCGATGTTTGGCGCCCGGTCATCGAAGCCCGCGGCGGCAAACTGTTGAGCCGCCTCGAAGCCCTGTCTGAAAGCCAAGAGCAGTTCGGCCGCCAGATCCGTGACCTTCTGAAGATCCTCGAAATGGCCGATCAGAGCGATCAGCCTCAGAACGAAGAGGAAGAGCAGGAGAGCGAAGAAGGCGCAGCCGAAGGCGGCTCCGAGGACTCCGAAGACAAGACCGAGGATTCGACCGAAGGTCAGGACCAGGAGAGCGAAGAGCAGCAGTCCGAAGGCGATCTCTCCGAATCCGAAGAGACGATGGAAGCGGGCGAGACCGAGCCGCAGGATCTCGACGACAGCGACCTGAACGACGAAGAGACGCCGGCGCCATGGCGTCCGAACATGACCGTTCTCGATAACCCTGAAGCCTTTGGCTACAAGGTTTTTACGCGCGCCTACGACGAAGAGGTCAGCGCCGAGCAGCTCTCGACGCCCGAAGAGCTCGAACGCCTGCGCGCGTTTCTCGACAAGGAATTAAAGACGCTCTCCGCCGCCGTCGCCAAGCTCGCCAACAAGCTGCAGCGCCGTCTCCTGGCGCAGCAAAACCGCGGCTGGGATTTCGACCTCGAAGAAGGTCTGCTGGACGCCGCGCGGCTGACCCGTATCATCACCGATCCCACGGGCGCTCTCTCGTTCAAGCGCGAGCGCGATACCGACTTCCGCGATACCGTCGTGACGTTGCTGCTCGACAATTCAGGCTCGATGCGCGGCCGCCCGATCATGGTTGCCGCATGCTGCGCCGATATCCTCGCGCGGACGCTGGAGCGTTGCGGCGTCAAGGTCGAGATCCTCGGCTTCACCACGAAAGCCTGGAAGGGTGGCCAGTCGCGCGAAGAGTGGCTGGCTGCAGGCAAGCCATCCTCACCCGGACGGCTCAACGATCTTCGGCATATCATCTACAAGACGGCGGACGCACCGTGGCGGCGTTCGAAGAACGCGCTCGCGCTGATGATGCGCGAAGGCCTTCTGAAAGAAAACATCGACGGCGAAGCGCTGGCATGGGCCCACTCGCGCATCGTCAATCGTCCCGAGCAGCGCCGCATCCTCATGATGATTTCGGACGGTGCGCCGGTCGACGATTCAACGCTGTCGGTGAACTCCGGCAGCTATCTTGAGCAGCACTTGCGCCAGGTCATCCACGAGATCGAGACGCATTCGCCGGTCGAGCTCATCGCCATCGGCATTGGCCACGACGTGACGCGCTACTATCAGCGCGCGGTGACGATCACGGATGCCTCCGAGCTTGCTGGAGCGATGACGGAAAAGCTCGTCGAGCTATTTGAGGAAAAACCCGCCGCCGACGAGCCGCCCGCAGCGCGCCGTCGCCACGCGCGCCTCCATTGATGGCCGCCTTGGCCAGCATCGCTTATTGGCGTGCTGGCCTTGGTTTTGCGCTTTTGGCAGTCGCAACTGCAACGGCAGCCGCCGCCGATAAACCCGACATCGCCAAGCTCAAAGCTGGCCCAGTCGTTGTCGTGAGCAAGCGCATCACCGCATTCAAGCGCTTCGGGACGGAGCAGCCGCTCGCCAAAGTGACGTTCCGCGGCGGCCTCGAATTGTCGTCGCCCTCACCCTTCTTCGGCGGCTGGTCCGCCCTGCTTCTCGACGATGCCGCACAGAACTTCGTCGCCATCTCCGATGCGGGAGAGTGGTTGACTGGGTCCCTCATTTACGACGGCATCCACCCCGCCGGTGTGCAGAATGTCCGCCTTGGGCCGCTTCTTGAGAGCGATGGCCGCCCAATCAAGCGCAGCCGGAACCGTGACGCGGAATCCGCCGCGCTTGCGAGCGGGGGGTTGCAGCGCGGCTCCGTTTTGATCGGCTTTGAAGGAAACCCGCGCATTACGCGCTACCAGCTGTCGCCGGATGTCATTTCACCGAGCGGCGGGAACCTCACCTTGCCGCCCGCGGCCAAGACGATGCGGCCCAATCAAGGCTTCGAAGCATTGACGGTGCTGAGGGGAGGACCCTTCAAAGGGAGCACTTTGGCCTTTTCCGAACGGCTCTTCGATCTACGCCGCAATCATACGGGCTGGCTCTGGACGGGCGATGGGCCGCGAACGGTGCATCTCAAAAACATCGGCGACTACGACATCGCCGATATTTCGAGCCTCGATGACGGCACGCTTTTCGTGCTCGAACGCCGCTTTCGCTGGACCGAAGGCCTCAAGGTTCGCCTGAGACGCGTCGCACCGGAAGATTTGGCGCCGGACCAAACGTCCGAAGGCGAGATATTGCTGGAGGCCGATCTCAACGATCAGATCGACAACATGGAAGGCCTGAGCGTCACCCGTCTGGAGACGGGAGAAATCCTGATCACGATGATATCAGATGACAACTTCAACCACTTGCTTCAGCGCACATTGCTTCTGCAATTCGTGACGAAGGAGAGCAGACAAGCGAAAGCCCGGCCGTCGCATTGAGCGGGCCGGGCTAAAATTCGCTGGCAGAAAACCGCTTGCTTAGGCTGCGGTCTTGGCAGCCTGGGCCTTCTGAATCTCGCGCTTGAGCTTCAGGCAGGTCGGCGACAGCTCGTCGTTGTCAGCCTTGAGCAGGAACGCATCGAGGCCGCCGCGGTGCTCGACGGACTTCAGAGCCCGGGCCGAGACGCGCAGGCGGAACTTCCGCCCCAGAAGGTCGCTCATCAGCGTCACGTGGCAGAGGTTCGGACGAAACTTCCGCTTCGTCTTGTTTTCTGCGTGGCTCCGAAGTTGACCTGAGAGGGGCAGAGTCCCCGTCAGCTCGCAACGCCTGGTCATAACTATCTCCTGTGCCGCAGCTATTCTCAGCGCGGTTTCCGAAAGCCTGCTTTTGCAGCAAAAAATTGTGCCCCGCAAGCCGAGCCTACGGGGTTTCGGCTGCTGTATAATGGACAAGCCCGACCGGCGTCAAGGCAGGCTTTGCACGCCGGCCCAAGTCCAACAATCGTCGCAAATCCGCCGTAACACCGGGTCGCCGGTGGGGGAGCAGAACATGACGATGCCAAATTCGCGTTCTGGGGTCAAAAGACTGGGCTTGGCTTTCTCTATGATGGTGGCCGCGGGGGCTGGCGCAACGGCCGCAGATGCGCAATTCCCAAGCGAGGTCTCAGCCGTCTACAGGCTGTCCTTCAACGGCTTCGACGTCGGCAAATACCGCTTCAATTCCCGCTACGACGGCAAATCCTATACGGCCAAGGGCGATACCCAAGTCTCGGCCCTGTTCGGCGCCTTCAAGTGGGCGGGAAACTTCACCGGCAGCGGCTCAGTTGAAGGGAAGGATCCCCAGCCGGCGAGTTTCGAGATGAGCACCAAGACGCGCTCGAAAACGACCAGTGTGAAGGTGAGTTTCAATGGCTCCCGCGTAGCCTCGGTCGCACTCGTGCCCAACAAGAACCCGTCGCCCGAGGCGGTCAAGGTGAAGCCAGAGAACCTGCGGAACGTCTTGGACCCGATGGGCGCGACGCTCGCGATCTCGAGCGCAAACGATGCCGACGCGTGCAACCGCACGATCCCTGTTTTCGACGGCAAGGCGCGCTACGATCTGAAATTGACCCCCAAGGGGCGCGAGCCCGTGAAGGAGAAGCGGCAATCGGGCCAGCCGGCCGAGCTGCTGGTCTGCCAAGTGAAGTATGTGCCGATTGCCGGACACAAGCCCAAGGATTTCGTCAATCCGTGGATCGACTACGATCACATCGAAATTGCGCTGCGCGCCGTTCCGTCAGCTGGTGTCTACGTCCCTTACCGGGTAACCGTCCCCTCGACCATCGGTGCAGCCGTCATGACCGTTGAAAGCATTAACATTACGGCTGCCAACAACCAGCGGATCGCCCTGAAGCAATAGTGCGCTGAGTGCGCAGGCTCGGGCGCGACCCGGTACCCCGCCGCTGAGGCGCCGAATAACCCTTGATATCTTGGCCCTCCTCTGCAATGCCAGGGCTCGATCGGAGTCAAGTACGACATGGCAAGTGATCTCGAGGCCCGCATCCGAAATGTGACCGCGGTGCTCGGACCAACGAATACCGGCAAGACGCACCTCGCAATCGAGCGGATGCTCGGCCACGAAAGCGGCATGATAGGCCTCCCGCTGCGACTCCTCGCGCGTGAAGTCTACGACAAGATCAAGCAGCGCGTGGGAGCCGACAAGGTCGCGCTCATCACCGGCGAAGAAAAGATCAAGCCGGAACGCGCCCGCTATTGGGTCTCGACCGTCGAGGCGATGCCGCGCGACATCGATGTCGACTTCCTCGCGATCGACGAGATCCAGCTGTGCGGCGACCCTGAGCGCGGCCACGTCTTCACCGATCGCCTGCTGCATGCGCGCGGCCGCTCCGAAACGCTGCTGCTTGGCGCACAGACGATGCGCGAAGCGATCAGCGATCTGATCCCGGGCGCCAACTTCATCTCGAGGCCGCGGCTTTCCAGGCTGAGCTACAGCGGCGAGAAGAAAATCACGCGTCTTCCCTCGCGCACCGCGATCGTCGCGTTTTCCGCGCAAGAGGTCTACGCGCTCGCCGAATTGATCCGCCGCCAGCGCGGGGGCGCCGCGGTCGTGCTGGGCGCGCTGTCGCCCCGCACGCGCAACGCCCAGGTCGCGCTCTATCAATCGGGCGACGTCGAATTCCTCATTGCGACCGACGCGATCGGTATGGGTCTGAACCTCGACGTCGATCACGTCGCGTTCTCCGCGCTTCGCAAGTTCGATGGCTACAACCATCGCAATCTGACGCCCGCGGAAATCGGACAGATCGCGGGCCGCGCCGGCCGCCACATGAATGATGGCACGTTCGGTGTCACCGGCAGCGCGGATGGGCTCGATGCCGACATGGTCGAGCGTCTGGAGACGCACAGCTTTGACAGCGTGAAGACGCTGCAATGGCGTAGCCGCGCGCTCAATTTCTCGTCACTTGATGCTTTGCATGCTTCGCTCCGCGAACTGCCGCGCGAGCAGCGCCTGACGCGTGCTCGCACCGCCGACGATGTTGCGGCCCTCGAAGCGCTGACGGCCGATCGCGAAATCGCGGATATCGCCACGAACCGGGAACGCGTTGCGCTGCTGTGGGACGTTTGCCAGGTTCCGGATTACCGCAAGATTTCCGGCCAGAGCCACGCCGAACTCATCGGCAATCTCTACCGTCATCTGACGAGCGGCGATAATCGCATCTCGGAAGATTGGTTTGCAAAGCAGGTGTCGTTGGCCGATCGCACCGACGGCGATATCGACACGCTTGCAAACCGCATTGCCCACATCCGCACGTGGACCTTCGTCGCCAATCGCCCCGATTGGCTGCGCGATCCGGGCCACTGGCAGGAACGGACCCGGGCCATTGAGGATAGCCTGTCGGATGCTCTGCACGAGTGTCTGACCCAAAGATTTGTAGATCGCCGAACCAGCGCGTTGATGAAGGGCATGCGAGACAAAGATGAACTGACGGCCGACATCGCGGATGATGGCGCGATCACGGTTGAGAACCACTTCGTAGGACGCCTCAAAGGCTTCCGCTTCACACTCGATGCGGCAGGCGATGGCATCCATGAAAAGGCGACGCGCCAGGCGGCGATGCAAGTCGTCACGCGCGAGCTTGGCATGCGTGCCCGGCGGGTCGCTGCCGCTCAGAACGATGCGTTCAAGCTCACGCGTTCGGGCAGCATTGTCTGGCGTGATGACGAGCTTGCAAAGCTCGAGCCCGCGGAAGATCCTCTGCAGCCCGGCGTAACATTGCTCGCCGACGATGCGATGAGCGAGGCCGATCGGGAGAAGGTTCTGGCCCGCCTCAAAACGTGGCTCGAAGACACCATCGCCGATAAGCTGAAGCCGCTCGTCGAGATGTCTCGCAGCACCGAGCTGCAGGGCTTGGCGCGCGGTATCGCCTTCCAGCTGAAGGAAGGTCTCGGCGCATTGAAGCGCGAGACGGTGGCCAACGAGATCAACGCGCTCGATCAAGCCGCGCGCGCTGAGCTTCGCAAGTTTGGCCTGCGCTTTGGCGCCTTCAATATTTTCTTCCCGCTGATGTTGAAGCCCGCTCCGGCAGACCTTGCGGCAACGCTGTGGCTTTTGAAGAACCCGACGCCCAACGGAACGGTGCCGCAACTGCCGCGCGCCGGTCTGACGAGCGTCGCGGTCGATCCGGAAACGCCGGAAGCGCTCTATCGCGCCCACGGTTTCCACGTGTGCGGGCCACGCGCCATTCGCCTCGATATTCTCGAGCGCCTTGCAGATTTGATCCGCCCGCTGCTTGCTTGGCGGTCCGCGCCCGGCAAAATGGATGCGCCCCCGAAAGGCTCGACGGGTGACGGTGGTTTCAGGGCGACCGACGATATGATGTCGATCCTCGGCTGTTCGGTTGAAGAGCTGAGCGAAGTCCTGAAAGCGCTGGGCTTCCGTCTCGAGCGGCGGCCGATCCCGGCAGCCGCACCTGCTCCCGAAGCAACGGCAAGCGCTCCAGCTGAAACCGCTGAAGTGGCTCCGGCTGGCGAAGAGAAGGCCGTGGAAGGCGAAGTTGCGAGTGCCGAAGCCTCGGATCAGCCAGCAGAGCAGCCTGCCGTCGAAGCGGCGCCGCAGCCCACCGAGCCTGCGGCAGCAACCGCAGAAAACACCGAAGCTGCCGCCGCCGAGACGGCTACCGCTGCGGCTGAGCCCGAGACCGAGAAGTTTGAGGAGATCTGGCGGCCGCGCCGGCATCAGCGTCCCGAGCGCAGGGATGCGCCGCGTCGCGATGGCCAGCATCGTCACCAGCGCCACCATGGCAACAGGCCCAACGCAGGCGCGCAGCAGGCCGGTACGGCCCCGGCGGCAAATGCCGGTGCCCCGGTCTCGGAGGCGTCCGCAACCGGTGATCGGCCTGAGCATCAGCGCCAACGGCACGAGCGCAACGAAAACCGCGGTGACCGCCCGCGCTTTGAAGGTCGCAAGGGCGGTGACCGCCGACCCGATCAAGGCTCGAGAAAAGAGGAAGGAAACCGCCCGCGCCGCGATGACAATCGCAATGGCCGCCGCGAGGACCGCCGTTCACCACAGGTGATCACGGCGGCACCGCCGAAGTCGGCCGCTGCCGATTCATCCTCGCCCTTCGCTGCGCTCGCTGCGCTGAAGGCGCAGATGGAGAAGCGGAGCGAGGGCTCGGGCTCCACCTGATCTCATGCCTGACGCGCCCGCAGGGTCCGTTCAACGCGTCGATCAATGGATGTGGTTTGCCCGCTTCGTGAAGTCGCGGACGTTGGCGCAGGCGCTGATTGAGCGCGGCAAGGTCCGCATCAACCGCGAGAAGATTTATAAGACGAGCACGATCGTGAGGCCTGGCGATGTACTGACTCTGTCGCTTGGGCCTCGCGTTTTGAGCATTGAGGTCTTAGGAATTGGTTCGCGGCGTGGACCAGCATCTGAGGCCGCACTGCTCTACCGCAATCTTGCAAGTCCATCGCCCGCTCCCATCTCCGGTGCAGAGGGGGAAACGGGCACGGTGGAGGAGGGGATGGACGCGCCGCAGGCGGCTCGCTCCACTGGCGCGGGGAGGCCGACGAAGCTTGAACGCCGTCAGCTCGACAAGCTGCGTGGGCGCAGTTGATTGAACTGTGACGCCCCGTCCACCTAGGCAGCCGTAACGCCTATGCTTATAAGAGCGCCGCTAGATCGAGCCGTTGAGTTGGCGCGCACCAGGCCAGCCACCAATCGATCGTCTTCGATGGACCAGGAATCCGAATGACCTACGTCGTCAATGAAAAATGCATCAAATGCAAATACACCGATTGCGTTGAGGTCTGTCCGGTAGACTGCTTCTACGAGGGCGAGAACATGCTCGTCATCCACCCCGACGAGTGCATCGATTGCGGCGTCTGCGAACCGGAATGCCCTGTCGACGCCATCAAGCCCGACACCGAGCCCAATCTCGAGAAGTGGATGGAGCTCAACCGGCAGTACGCTGATGTCTGGCCGAACATCACGGCCAAGAAGGCGCCGTTGCCGGAAGCCGAAGCTACGAAGGACGAGACGGGCAAATTTGAGAAATATTTTTCTCCGAACCCGGGGTCCGGCGACTAAAAAATTGCTTTGCACGGAAGAATTGAAATCGGAAAGAGCAAAACCGGCATAACATGTTGGTTTTGCATTGTTTTTTAAAGAACGCCTTAATCTCGACCAGATTGTCTCAGAACGCCACTCTTCATTTACCGCCAGAAGTGTGTTACTGTTCTCCTTGATGGCATTGAGTCTGCACAAATCCGGAACGGCCGCGAACAAAAAAAGGCTGCCTCATTCGCAGGCGGCTCGCAATAAGGCGTATGGGGCGTCGCTGGGCCACTTCAGAGTCGGACAGGATTTGCAAAGGTAGGCCACAAATGAGCGCGCAGGGGAACGGCCTCCCGACAAAGGAGGCTCGGATCAATGCGCGCGTGTTGTTAGGATGCAACATGTATCCGGCAGCACTGATGCTCCGTCCACACAGGGCGGACAGACGGCCAAGCCGATCCGTCCGGTAAGGCCTAGTATGCGAGAGTGAGAGATCGATATGGCTCAGAAGAAAAAAGCTCCGGTCCCCCCCAAGTCCGCAGCGAAGAATGCCGCCCGAAAATCTGTTCCTCTGAAGGCCAGCGCGAGCGCCAGTAAGGCTGCCGCCAAACATACCACCAAGCCGAAGGCGGAAGCGCCTGCCAAGGCCAAGGCAGCCCAGCCGGCCGCTGCCAAGCCCGCAAAGAAATCCGTTCCTGTAGCAGCTGCGCCGGCCAAGCCGGCGCCTAAGACCGAGGCCCCCTCCGTTTTGAAAAAACCGCTCTCGAATTCGCCTGCAACCGCCCACATCGCTGCCAAGGCGGCACCCGCACCGCAGCGCACGGTCGCCGTACCGGCCAATGCGCACAAAGCTGCGAGCCAGAAGCTCACGGCCCCGGTCGCGCCTGCCCAGCAGCCGGCGACGCCTAAGGCGATTGCCGAGAAGGCTGCCGCTGCCCGCCAGATCCTGGCTGTGCAGAAGAAGCCGGTCAGCCAGCGCCACGGCTTCAAGGCGAACGAGTTCGTCGTTTATCCCGCTCATGGCGTCGGCCGTATCGTCGGCATCGAAGAGCAGGAAATCGCTGGCATGTCGCTCGAGCTCTTCGTCATCACCTTCGACAAGGAGAAGCTGACGCTGCGCGTGCCGACAGGCAAGCTCGCAAGCGTCGGAATGCGCAAGCTCGCCGATGAGGGCCTGGTTAAGAAGGCCATGGAAACGCTGAAGGGCCGCGCACGCATCAAGCGTACGATGTGGAGCCGCCGGGCGCAGGAATACGTCGCCAAGATCAACTCCGGCGATCTCATTGCCATCGCCGAAGTCGTCCGCGACCTCTACCGCTCTGAAGCGCAGCCCGAGCAGTCCTACTCCGAGCGGCAGCTCTATGAGGATGCCCTCGACCGCATGGCCCGCGAACTCGCAGCAGTCGAGAAGCTCGACGAGCGCGGCGCAGTCCAGAGGATCACCGACATCCTCTCGAAGAGCGCCAAGGGCCGTCGCGTGGCTGACGGTGAATCGGTCGGCGAAGCCGCATAAGACGGCACTGACACTGCAAGTATTATCGCGCCTGGTTCCAAATGGAGCCGGGCGCGTTCTTTTGCGGACCGCGGGGTTAGATCGGATCGCCCGGCAATCCCACCGGCTGCAAAGGACTTGGCGTGTCCCGCTCGCTGACGGTGGCCGCAGCGCCCCCCGCCTCCGGAATGTCAATCTGCGAGGGGTCGGCGATATCGATGAGCGGCCCATTGCGCCGTTCGATCCACCCGCGCAGCACGACAGTCTTGCCCGCGAGGCCGTCGAGCGATCGATCGAATGCGGGATTGGCGGCAAGAACCTTTCTGTCGATGCGCGCCGTGAAATCGCTCTGCCAGTCATTGCTGAAGTTGAGATACGTCGCGCCCTTCGTGCGGCTGACGGTAACGACGGAACCCGTGACCCGCACATACTTGCCGCGCTGCTTCATCAACGCGCTGGGATGATCGGCGCTAAACGTACGATAGACGCCATTGCTCCAGAGCCCCGATCGCCGCCGCTGTGCTTCCGCCTCGTGCGCTAAGAGTTCGCGGGCGCACGCAAAGCTCTCAGGCAAACCGTACGCACGCGCATGGCCGCTCGCGAGCAGGGCTCCCTGAACCCAGTCCGAGCGGCTCCTATCGGCGACAAAAACCTGCGCGAGAATCCGCCCATAGCGATCGGAGCGGCTGCCGGCGAACCCGAGCTTGACCCTCTTCCCAAGCACGAGGTCGGACAGTGCCTTGATGGTCTCGTTCTCGGGCGGCCAGGCACCGGGCGCCGCATTGGCGTCGCGCGCTCTGGGCGCGAGCGCGCCAATCAACCGGACGGCCTTGCCATCATCGAGAATAATCGTTTCGCCATCGACGACGCGCGTGACGGTCCGAACGGGCCCGGGCTCGAGGGTGCACGGAGTGGGAGACGCAGAGGGCTGTGCCATAGCGCAAGGCGGAACAAGCAACCCCGCCGCGCCGAACACATATGCCGCCCATCGCCTCGCCATATGGAATAGAAATCATAAGCGAGGCCGCGCGCCAAGGACGAGCGACCCGGTTGGCGGATGGCGCGCTTTCGAGAGCTCAGAAGCGGTGGACGAAGCCGAAGCTGAACTTATTCATCGAAGCGTCCACCTCGTCGTGGCCAGCTGGCAAGGAATCGAAGCTCTCGCCGGAGAACTCAACGCGCCGGTATTCGAACCGCAAGCGATTGTTGTCGCTCCAAAGATACTCGATGCCGCCGCCGGCGGTCCATCCGGACAGCATTTCGGTGTCGCTGACGCCGAGAGAGCCATTCCGGACTTCCAAGTTGGCGAAGGCGTAGCCGCCGGTCGCGTAAATCAGGGTGCGATCCCACAGCAAATAGCCCAGCCTGCCGCCGACGGAGCCGTCGAAATCGACGTGGCCTTTGAATCCCGAGATGCCGTCTATGCGGGAGCTGTCGCCGTAGAGAAAATCGTAGCTCAAATCGGCGGTCGGGCCGAAAATGAAGTCATTGTAGCGAAAATCGTATCCGGCCGACGCTCCGAGCGTGATGCCGTCAGCGTCCCTCAGCCGGCCGCCGCTGGTGCCGAATGACAGGGTGTTGAAGCTGAGCGTCGGTTTCCAGTACGCACCTTCCCAGGACGAAGGAAGCGGCCTTTCGACATAGTTCGGGACGACGATGTTATAGGGGCTGCTCAGATTGCCGATGGGCTTCAGATCATCGGGAAGACTCTGCGCCATCGCGGCGCCTGCTGGTGACAGTACCGCCGTTGCGGCCAACGCAGACAGAATCTTTCTCATCAGAGTATTTCCCTCACGTGTAGCCTCGACCAACACCGCCCCGCAGTGTCAGATTGGAAGGCCTCTTCATGTGTGACTAGAACGCCCCCGTCCGACTGGCACAGCGCGTCTATCATGAGCCAGCAGAAGGCTCCGCAGCAGGATCGCACTCTTTGCTACGTTAAGTACTTTTGAAAAGGAGGAATTTTGAGCATATCGCATCTTCCTGGTGAGTGTGTCCCGAAGAGCCTTCTAAAGGCTCGCTCATGGGTCGTAGTCCGACGCGGGCACCACAATTTTGGGCCGGGCGGCCCTCGCCGCAGCACCCGCAAATCGCCTCCGTCTGCCGCCGTGGCCGGGTCTGATTCGGTGCGAGTGGACGTCCAAGTGCCAAGCTGAAGCTTCGCGGAAAGCCAAATCGGCCTGCCTCAAAATCTCCGCGGCCCCCGCGCTTGACCTGGAGCAATGGTCACCGCATAGCTTCCACACCGCACCGCCGATGCGAGAGCGCCCGGCAAGCCATGCCGGAAGGTTGGACCGGCCCCGTAGCTCAGCTGGATAGAGCAACGGTTTCCTAAACCGTAGGTCGCAGGTTCAAATCCTGCCGGGGTCGCCAAATTCATGACCGGGTAAACCTTGCGACCGGGCCGCCGTCCGCACCGGAGCCTCAACGGGAGGCTGTTGCAACTCTTATCGAGACAACTGCGCGCTTGGCGGCGTGGGGCAAGTTGGGTAGGTATCCCAAGGAAGCCACACTTTCCGCGCCACGGTATTATGAGCAATGCTCATCACCCCTTCCCCAGGAGACCAATGCACGGATGACCGCCAAGATCGAGGTCACGATCGCCGATCAAAATCCGGTCGTACGTGCAGGTCTGGAAGCGCTGATCGCACGTGATGGCCGCTTCACAGTCTGCGGCGTCCACGCCACCGGTGAAGGCCTGATCAACGCGCTCAAGACGAAACCCGTCGAGATCGCAGTGGTCGGGTGGACACTTCCCGACATGACCGGCGGCGCGGTGCTGTCGCGCGTAAAGCAGGAAAAGTGGCAGACCCGGATCATCATCTACACGGGCGAGCGCTCGCATGATGTTCTGCGCACATCGATCAAGGGTGGCGCCTGGGGATTCGTGTCCAAGACCGAAGATCCGCAAGTGCTCCTCGAAGCGGTTGTTTCCGTCGCGCGTGGCCGCTTGTCGCTGCCCTATGTGGATATCGACCTACTCAATCACGATCCGCTCGAAGGCCTGACTGCGCGCGAGCGAGAATTGCTTGCTGCACTTGCGAATGGCTGGACCAATCTGCAGATCGCCGCGCGTACGGGCATCTCCCGTAATACCGTGAAATACCATCTCAAAAATTTGTACGACAAACTGGGCGTGTCGAACCGCGCGATGGCTGTTGCACTGCACGTGTCCGTTAACCGTAACGAGCAGCAGTAAAGCCCAAGCACGCCTGCAGCAAAGTGCTGCACTACCAGCAAATAAGGTGGGTAGCGGGGTTTGCCCAACAGGGTGTTGATAGTTTTTCGTTCACACCTTCACTGTCCCCCTGCTAGTTAAGACTTACGCCCGCATCAGCGATGGGGCGAAGGATCAGCAAAAGCATGCCGCAACGCCTCCCCTGCTGCGTCGGGGGCCGTCGGCTTGGCACAACGCAGCGCGGAGGAACGCTTCTATGTCTGTTACGCCTCATCTTTTCATTCCCGGGCCGACGAACGTGCCCGACGCCGTTCGCATGGCGATGAACGTTCCTATGGAGGACATGCGTTCTCCGGAATTCCCGAAGTTCACGCTCCCGATCTTTGAAGACCTCAAGAAGGTTTTCAAAATGAAGGACGGCCGCGTTTTCATTTTCCCCTCGTCCGGCACCGGCGCTTGGGAATCGGCCATCGAGAACACGCTCGCCGTCGGCGACAAGGTTCTGATGAGCCGCTTCGGCCAGTTCTCGCTGCTCTGGGTCGATATGGCCGAGCGTATGGGCCTGAAGGTCGAGCTTTGCGATGAAGAGTGGGGCACGGGCGTACCGCTCGAGAAGTACGCCGAGATTCTCGCGAAGGACAAGAATCACGAGATCAAGGCCGTCTTCGCCACGCATAACGAAACCGCGACGGGCGTCAGCTCGGACATCGCAGGCGTCCGCAAGGCGCTCGACGACGCGAAGCACCCCGCTCTCCTCTTCGTTGACGGCGTCTCGTCCGTCGGCTCGCTCGAGATGCGCATGGGCGAATGGGGCGTAGACTGCTGCGTATCGGGTTCGCAGAAGGGCTTCATGCTCCCGACCGGCCTCGGCATTCTCGCCGTGAGCCAGAAGGCGCTCGACGTCAACAAGACGAAGAACGGCCGTATGAACCGCTGCTTCTTCTCTTGGGAAGACATGATCAAGACGAACGATCTTGGCTACTTCCCCTACACGCCGGCAACGCAGCTGATCCGCGGTCTCCGCGCCTCGCTCGACCTCATTTTCGCTGAAGGCCTCGACAACGTTATCGCTCGCCATCACCGTTTGGCGACGGGCGTCCGTCACGCCGTCGACGCATGGGGCCTCAAGCTCTGCGCGAAGGAGCCGAAGTGGCATTCTGATACGGTTTCGGCGATCCTGGTGCCGGAAGGCTTCGACGCCAACAACGTGCTCAAGACGGCCTACTATCGCTACAACACCTCGCTCGGAACCGGCCTGAACAAGGTCGCTGGCAAGGTCTTCCGCATCGGCCACTTGGGTGCGCTCGATGAGTTCATGATCGGCGGCGTTCTGTTCGCAGTCGAAATGGCGCTGAAGGATACCGGCATCAACATCAAGCTCGGCTCCGGCACGGGCGCTGCCGCTGAATACTTCAGCAAGACCGCGACGAAGTCGGCAACGGCTCCGACGCCTGCGCAGGCAAAAGCTGCCTAAGACATTACGCCCGGCCTCAAACGAGGCCGGGCGGCTCTTTCTGACGTGATGACCGTCGACCCAAATAAGAAAACGCGAACCCGAATCTAGGAAGGCACGCCCCAATGAGCTTCACGCTTTACCCGCTTCGCAAACAGAGATTGCAGCGCTCGTATCTCGCGGTTCCGGGTTCCAACCCGACCATGATCGATCGCGCTCACAAGAGCGCCGCTGACTACGTCTTCCTCGATTGCGAAGACGCTGTTGCCCCGCCCGAAAAGGAGCAGGCGCGTAAGAACATCATCCAGGCGCTGAACGACCTCGATTGGAAGGCCGCCGGCAAGAGCGTGAGCGTCCGCATCAACGGCCTCGACACCCACTACATGTATCGCGATGTCGTCGACATCGTCGAGCAGGCCGGCCACAAGCTCGATACCATCCTCATTCCGAAGGTCGGCGTTCCCGCCGACGTCTACGCGGTCGAAACCATCGTCAGCCAGATCGAAGTGGCCAAGGGCCTGCCGCACCAGATCGGCACCGAAGCGTTGATCGAAACGCCGCTCGGCATGGCAAACGTTGAAGCGATCGCATCCGCCAACAGCCGCCTGGAGTCGATGCACTTCGGCGTCGCCGACTACTCGGCATTCAACAAGGCCCGCACCGTGGTCATCGGCGGCTTGAACCCCGACTATCCGGGCGACCAGTGGCACTTCCCGCTCTCCCGCATGACCGTTGCTTGCCGCGCTTTCGGCCTGCGTCCGATCGACGGTCCGTTCGGCGGCATCGATGATCCGGAAGGCTACAAGGCTGCTGCGCGCCGTGGCGCGGCCCTTGGCATGGAAGGCAAGTGGGCGATCCATCCCTCGCAGATCGAACTCGCCAACGAAGTGTATTCGCCGACCGCCAAGGAAGTCGAACGCGCCGAGCGCATTCTCGTGGCGCTGAAGGAAGCGGAAGCACAGGGCAAGGGCGCAGCATCGCTCGACGGCAAGATGATCGACGCGGCATCCGAGAAGATGGCTCGCAACTTGCTCGTCACGGCAGCCGCCATTAAGGCTGCCGAAGCAGCGCGCGCTGGCAAGTAAACGCCCGGCAACGTCAAAATTCCAAGGAGTCCAAAATGGACATTCACGAGTATCAGGCAAAGGAACTTCTTGCGAAGTTTGGCGTGCCGATTCCCCGCGGCGGTCTCGCCTATAGCCCTGAGCAGGCGACCTATCGTGCGAGCGAGCTCGGTGGCACCGTCGTCGTGAAGGCGCAGATCCACTCTGGCGCCCGCGGCAAGGCCGGCGGCGTCAAGCTCTGCCGCAACGAGCGGGAAATCGAAGAAGCGGCCGAGTTCATGCTCGGCCGCAAACTCGTCACGCATCAGACCGGCCCGGCCGGCAAGCTCGTCTCGCGCCTCTACATTGAGGAAGCGACGAACATCGATCGTGAAATCTATCTTGGCTTCGTGATGGATCGCGCGTCCGAGCGCATCGTCGTCGTGGCCTCGGCAGCAGGCGGCATGGACATCGAGGAAATCTCGGCGACCCAGCCCGACACCATCATTCGCGTGACGGTTGACCCGGCCGTCGGCATGCAGCAGTTCCAGGCCCGTGAACTGGCCTTCGGATTGGGCGTCGATCCTGACATCGTCAACAAGATCGTCCCGGCGATCATGGGCTGCTACCGCGCGTTCCGCGATCTCGACGCAATGATGGTTGAGGTCAACCCGCTCGTCATCACCAAGGAGAAGCAGGTTCTCGCGCTCGACGCCAAGATGTCGTTCGACGAAAACGCGCTCTTCCGCCGCCCGCACATCGCCGAACTCCGCGACAAGAGCCAGGAAGATCCGCGCGAGACCTACGCCTCCGATCGCGGCCTGTCCTACGTCGGCCTCGATGGCGACATCGGCTGCATCGTCAACGGTGCCGGTCTCGCGATGGCCACCCTCGACATGATCAAGCTTGCAGGCGGTGAGCCGGCGAACTTTCTCGACATCGGCGGCGGCGCCTCTCCTGAGCGCGTGACGAAGTCGTTCAAGGCCGTTCTTCGCGACAAGAACGTGCGCGCCATCCTCGTCAACGTCTTCGCTGGCATCAATCGCTGCGACTGGGTTGCCAAGGGCGTCGTTGATGCCGTCAAGGAACTCGAGATCACGCTGCCGATCGTCGTCCGCCTCGCCGGAACCAACGTCGAAGAAGGCCGCAAGATCATCGATACGAGCGGCCTCACAGTGATCAGTGCCGAGACTCTTGCTGAAGCAGCAAAAAAAGCGGTCGAAGCAGCGAAAAAAGCGGCCTAATCGGGAGCAACGCACCAATGGCAATCTTTATCAATGAAAAGACGCCGATCCTGATCCAGGGCTTCACCGGACGTATCGGAACGTTTCACGCCCAGGAAATGATCGACTACGGCTCCAACGTCGTCGGCGGCGTGACTCCGGGCAAGGGCGGCACTTCGCATCTCGGCCGCCCAGTGTTCAACACCGTCAAGGGCGCGGTCGATGAAACCGGCGCTGAGGCGTCCATCGTGTTCGTGCCGCCGCCGTTCGCGGCCGACGCGATCATGGAAGCAGCCGACGCAGGGATCAGATATTGCGTCTGCATCACCGACGGCATTCCCGCCCAGGACATGATCCGTGTGAAGCGCTACATGCGGCGCTACAAGAAGGAAAGCCGCATGGTCCTGACCGGACCGAACTGCGCCGGAACGATCTCGCCCGGTAAAGCCATGCTCGGCATTATGCCGGGGCATATCTACCTTCCGGGCCGGGTTGGCATCGTCGGCCGCTCGGGCACGCTCGGCTATGAGGCCGCAGCCCAGATGATGGCGCTCGGCATCGGCGTTTCGACCTCGGTCGGCATCGGCGGCGACCCCATCAACGGCTCATCGCATCGCGACATCCTCGAAGCCTTCGAGAACGATCCCGAGACGGACGCCGTCCTGATGATCGGCGAAATCGGCGGACCGCAGGAAGCCGAAGCTGGCCTCTTCGCCAAGGAGCACATGAAGAAGCCGGTCGTCGCCTACATCGCGGGTCTTTCCGCGCCCAAGGGCCGCCGTATGGGCCACGCAGGCGCAATCGTCTCGGCATTCGGCGAATCGGCTGCAGAGAAGGTTGAGATCCTCAAGGGCTGCGGCGTGACCATCGCACCGACGCCTTCGGAAATGGGCGCGACCGTCGCTCAGGTTCTCGGCCAAAACAGAAAAGTCGCCTGAGATCGGGTAAAGGCCGGAGCGAGCTTTTGCCTCCGGCCGCCCTCTCCGGTACTCTAAGACATCTACTATCCGAATTAAGTCCCTCACTCATGGGGGCGTGGAGCCTTGGTTATGCAGGATACGCCGCCGGCGATTGGCTCGGCCGAACTCGATGAAACCGAGCTGATCAACGAGCTGAAGCGTCTCAGAACTCAGATCCCCGACAACCCTTCGCTCAATCCGATTCTGAATGTCGCCTTCGATCTGTCGCGCCGGCTGGAATCGGGCGCGATCTCGTTTGAGGATGTTCGCAGCCTAGCCGGCCGCTTGATGGACCGCGCCTGCGTGCGCCGCGCGCGCAGGCTTCGCGAAAAGATCGGCTACGTCGATCAGGCGACGACGCTGAAGGACTTCACCTCCTACGTCGAGAAGTCCGCGAACGAATCCGGCAACTCGATCGAGGCCTTCGCCGAGCGCTGGTCGCGCGCCCGCACCGGCATCGTTCTGACTGCGCATCCGACTTTCGGCTTGTCGGACGCGCTCTATCGCCGGATGGTCGAAATCGCCGTCGCCGACCCGGCAGCCGACGTAACGATCGGCCTGCCCCACCGGCCCGAGCAGACGTTGACGCTGAAGCACGAGCACAAGTGCGCACAGGACGCGATCCGCAACCTGCGCAACGCTTACGAAGAACTGCTGCACGGATTCTTCAGCGTCGCCTCGCAGAAGTTCGGCGAAGCCGCATTCAAGCTGCGGCCGAAGCTGACGACATTCGCGTCCTGGGTCGGCTACGATCTCGACGGCCGCACGGACATCACCTGGTCGTTCTCGTTCGAAACGCGTCTGCGTGAGAAGCGCGCTGCGCTGGCCGACATCCGCGAACGCTTCGTGGTTCTGAAGCACAAGCTTGAAGGTGGCGATGCCGCGCAGCGCATTGCCCGTCAGATCGTCGGTAAGCTCGACCTCGGAATTGCCGCGGTCGATGAGCAGATCAAGGCGCTTGAGAGCTTCACGAACGACACCGAAGGTCTCGCTGAAGCCGCAAACACCATTACCAAACACGACGGCTACAATCTGTTGTCGATCGAGCCGCTGCAGACGCTGTTCGACAGTCTGATCGATGCTGTGGAAGCGCCGCAGATGAAGCGCGCGACGGCGGCGCTTGCCGGCCTGGTCGAGGCGACTGGCCTTGGCATGTCGCACATCCATCTCCGCATCAACGCGCTTCAGCTGCACAACGCGTTTCGCGCTTACGTGCACGAGCCGTGGACCCGCGATCTGACGGAAAGTCAGTCGCTCGCGCGCATCGTCGAGATGATCAAGAACTGCACGCCGGAAACGGTGAGCTTCGCCACGCTCGACCTGGAAACGGCAACGGCCATCCGCCAGTTCGCGCTCACCGCGCAGATCAAGAAGTACGTCGACAAGGAAACGCCGATCCGCTTCCTGATCGCCGAATGTGAATCCCCGGCGACGGTTTTGATCGCGGTCTTCTTCGCCAAGCTCTTTGGCGTTGACGACATCACGGATATCTCGCCGCTCTTCGAAACCCCGACGGGCCTCGAAAACGGCACGCGCATCATGCAGCGCCTCCTCCAAGAGGAGGCCTATCGCGAGTACGTGAAGGGCCGCAAACGCCTGAGCATTCAGACGGGCTTCTCGGACGCTGGCCGTTTCATCGGCCAGATCCCCGCGACGCTATCCGTCGAGCGCTATTATCACGGGCTCGCCGCCGTCGTTGCCAATGCCAAGCTCGAAAACGTCGAAACGCTTGTTTTCTCGACCCACGGCGAATCGATGGGCCGCGGCGCGCATCCGGGCAACCTCTACCGCCGCCTCCATTACCTTATGACCAACGAGGCGCGCCGCCGCTTCGGTGCCGCAAACATTCCCGTGAAGCACGAGACGAGCTTCCAGGGCGGTGACGGCTACATGTTCTTCGGCAACCGCGGGCTGACGACGCGCGCGCTCGCCACTGTCGTTATGGACGGCGAGATTCCGCCGGCTGAAACCGATCCCTTCTATTCGGAACAGAACTTCAGCCTCGATTTCCTTCTCCGCCTGCGCGCCTTCCAGCAGAAGCTCTTCGCGCACAAAGGCTATCGCGCAGTGCTGGGAGCTTTCGGCCCCAATCTGCTGTTCAAGACCGGCTCACGTCCCGTAAAGCGTCAGGGCGAGCACACCTCCGATCGTGGGAACCCGGCGCGAATGCGTGCCATTCCCAACAACGCGATCCTTCAACAGTTCGGCTACATCGCCAACGTGGTGGCCGGGCTCGGCACAGCCGTCGGCACCGACCGCGAGCGTTTCAACGAGCTCGTGAAATCGTCCAAGCGCTTGCAGTCGCTGCTGGCGATGATCGGACAAGGCAAGACGATCTCAAGCCTCAATGCGATGGATGCCAACTCGCAGGTGTTCAACGCCGGCCTCTGGGCGGCCCGCGCCTCATGGGGCCGCGAAGAAGCGTTGAGCAGCGCTTTCCGCACGCTGGCGACGCACCTGCTGCCGGACGACCGGCACAGCGACATCTCCGAACTCGTGCATCTCCTTCGCCTCGACGCGATCGATCTGCATGCGATCCTGACCGATCAGAATATCGAAGACGGCCTCGTGCCGGACGAGAACCGGCTTGAGCTCGATCTGATGCAGGCGATCAAGATCGCGGTCATCATGCGAATCTTCATCCTCGCGGCTCAGCTGCCGCGGTTTGCACCGCAGGATGGCCTGTCCCACACGCAGGTGCTCGAAATGGCGCTGAGCCTGGAGATCCCCGAGGTCCTGAGTATTCTGCGCAGAGCGTTCCCGCACGATGCGAAGAACCTCACGGGCAAGGCTTTCGACGAGCAGGCAAGCTATCGCCCGCG
Organism: Hyphomicrobium sp.; assembly: GCF_035687085.1. Classification (GTDB taxonomy): domain Bacteria; phylum Pseudomonadota; class Alphaproteobacteria; order Rhizobiales; family Hyphomicrobiaceae; genus Hyphomicrobium_B. Next base: position 118,510 of record NZ_DASRYS010000021.1, read on the forward strand.
CGGCATCGACGACTATGCCCGTCTCGAAACCGAGATTCTGACGCCGATGGAAATTTCGTACGAGTTCGTGCGCGAGATCGGCACCGGTATTTCGCATCACTTCGGCGCGTTCGGCTGATCCCTCAGCCGTTCGCGACCGCTGCGGCGGTGGCGCTTCAGTTTATTTCAAATCGCTGGCGAGGAGCGCGAAGACCTCGTCTTGGCTCGTCTCGCTGTCGAGCCAAAGAAACGGCAGGTCCGGCCGCGATGCCTCAAGTGCGTCCCGGCCGCTACCGATCTCGACGATGAGACTTGCTTTGGGCGAAAGCCGGCTCGGCGCGCCATTGAGAATGCGTTTCACGAGATCCATCCCGTCTTCGCCGCCCAAATGCGCCAACTCCGGTTCGGCGCGGTATTCGGGCGGGAAAGCGGCGACGGCCGCCGCCGTCACGTACGGCGGATTTGAAATGATGAGATCGTAAGTGGCGGCTGGCAGTCCATCGAAGAGGTCGGATTGGAACGTGCGCACGCGCCCCTCGAGGCCATAGTCCGCAATGTTGCGATCGGCGACGGCAAGTGCGTCAGCCGAGATGTCGCTCGCATCAACGACAGCATTGGGAAACGCCTCCGCCGCCAGAATGGCCAGGCAACCCGAGCCCGTGCAGAGATCGAGCACGCGGCCAATGGCGTCGGGATCGGGAACGATCGCCGCCAACTGATCTTGCACCAGAAGCTCACCGATGAATGACCGGGGCACGATCACCCGCTCATCCACGTAGAATTTGCGACCCTGGATGTAGGCGCGGTTCGTGATGTAGGCGGCGGGCTTGCGCGTCTCGATGCGTCCCCAAATCACGGCATCGACGCGCGAGCGTTCCGCCCGGGTCAGACGGCAGTCGAGCCAGGGATTGATGTCGTCGATCGGGAGATCGAGCGTCGCCAGAACAAGGTACGCCGCTTCATCGACGGCATCTGCGGTGCCGTGCCCGTACGTGAGGCCGGCTCGCGTCATCGACGTGACGGCGTATCTCAGCCAGTCACGAACGCTGACGAGCTCATCAATGGCTGCTTCTCGCATTTCGGACGTCATGATGGTGGACCGCGAACCGTGCTCTCAAGCTGTCGCGGGAAGTTCGTCGAACCGGATTAAGCGCCGTTGATCCTCATCCCAGAGCTTCAGGCGCGCGCAGCGGATGCTGTCGGCGAGCGTCAGCCGGTTGATCGACTTCAGTTCCGGACTGCCCTCCAGGCACGCCACCAGCCGGTAGTTCGGGATCATGCTGTTGAGGTGATGGATATGGTGCAGGCCGATGTTGCCGGTGAACCAGTTCAAAACTTTCGGCAACTTGTAATAAGAAGAACCGAGCAGCGCTGCGACCTGGAAATCCCAGCCTTCGGCCTTGTCCCAGGTCGTCTCTTCGAACTGGTGCTGGATGAAGAACAGCCAGCCGCCCGTCGCCGCAGCGAGATGCAAAATCGGCAGCCCCACCCACAAAACGTTGGCGACGCCGAAGAAATAGCAGAGCGGAGCGTAGAGGCCGGCAAGCCCGACGTTGAGCGCCATAACGCTCTTCCACGTGTCACGAGGCGGCAGCGCGTGGAACCACGGCAGCCGCTGGAGAACAAGGAAGTAGAATGGCACGCCCAGGCCGAACAGGAACGGCGGATTGCGATAGAGCTTGTAACGGAGCTTTCCGAGCCCGGAGAGTTCCTGATATTCCCGCACCGTAATGGTATCGATGTCGCCCGCGCCGCGCCTGTCGAGATTTCCCGACGACGCATGATGATGCGCATGTTCGCGCCGCCACAGGCCGTAAGGCGTCAGCGTAAACACGCTCATGCACCGTCCGACGAAGTCGTTGAGACCGCGAGAAGCGAAGAACGAGCCGTGGCCGCAATCGTGCTGGATGATGAAGGCGCGGACGATCAGGCCGGCGGCCGGAAGCGCCAGCAGTAAGGTCGCCCAGTAAGCGTGTTCCACGGTGGCGAACATAATGCCAACGATGAGAACGAGCGGAGCGAACGTCGTGACCAATTGCTGCGCCGCGATGCGCGGGATGGCCCCGCGAAATTTCTGGCAGTGAGCCGCGAGCCGGCGGACGCGCTGTTTCTGCGTTTCAGGCATAGCAGCTTGCGGCGCGGCTGCAGGGTGCACGTCGCCGATGGAAACATCGGCGCGGCTCTCGGCGCGCAAAGGCTGCTTTAGGCTTAAGTTCAAAACTCTGGTCCCTCAGGAGTGAAATCTAAATCGTCCGGGCGACGGCGTCGCGTAGCATATTCGGCATGCCTCGCGAAACGCTGTTGACGTCATTTGCTTGAGGAATGCGTGCACGGTGACGCATTTCTGGCGCAACGCCTCGCGCGTATTTTCCGGCCGGCGCGATTAGGTGCGAAAAAAAGAGGGCCGGATTGTGCCCGGCCCTCCTGATTTGTGGTTATCGCGTCGAACCCGCGCAAGACCTGGTAAATGCGCCTAGTAGTGCTGGCCCCAGACTTCCACGATTGCCGCGCCTTTGCCCTTTGCTGAGGAGTCAAAGAAGCGCGATCGGTATTTGGCTTCGACGTGGTCGACCGCTTGGCGGCGCCTTCCGCGCAGGTCGATCGGACCGTAGGAACCGCCCGCGTCCACCCGTGTCCGTACAGGTATGGTTTCCTCTTCCCCGTCCGCGTAGACGACCTTCACCTCGTTGAGAGTGATTGCACGGTCGCGCACGGTGATGCGAAGCCGGCGGAACCCGCCCTCATTGCTGCCGACCGGGATGATGTCGTTATCGAACCCTATGAAACCCGCAGTTTGGGCACCGAGCAGCACCCAGCCCTGGTTATACTTGCGGCCTTCGCCCTGGGGGCCGAGCCATCCTGGAGCATATTGTCCGAAGACCTCGATCCGGGCCTGCCCGCTGAAGTTCGGACGCGAACGATAGACGAGCTGGATTTCCCGGATGAAGCGATCGCCTCTGAGATCGATCCAGTTCGTGCGCGAGTTTTTTGGGATGTCGGCGTTGACGGCAAGCGTATCGCTTTCGCCGTTCGCGTAGATGACCTTCATCTCGTTGATATGGATTTCATTGTCGAGCACGCGCAGGCGGATCTTGGCAAACTTGCCAACTTCGTTGCCGACGCGAATGACGTCGCGGTCCGTCAGGAAACCGACATACTGGGCGCCGAATAGGACATCGCCTCCCGCGGTGGGTTGCCCAGGCGCTGTAGGCGTCGCGACCGGAACGGTCGGCCGTACGGGGATATTGTCCGCAGTCGCGCTTCCCCTCCGGTCGTCGCGATCACGGTCCCGGTCATAGCGGTCTGCCACGCCGCGTCCGCTTCGGTCCATCGACCGGCCATCGCGGTCTTGGATACCGATGATCTGGAGTCGCCCGCGGCCGTAGCCCGGCGACTGTTCGATCACGATTTGGTCGATGAATTTGCTTTCGTACGTCTCATTGATGGGACGGCTGCGCTCGCCCCAATACATGTCGATCTGGCGGTCTTCGTTCCAGACAGAACCGTCGCTGTAGACGATCTGCACACGCTGCACGTCAAAGAGCTTGCCCATGGCGTTACGCAGGCGAATGCCCTTGTACGCCCCTTTCGCCTGCCGGACATCGATCGTGTACTTGTCGAGCGATAAGTCGACATCCGTTTCTGAAATGAGGATCAAGCGATCGCCATAATTATAATGATGATGGCGATGGTGATGATGACGGTGGTGGCGGTTGTGCCGGGCTTCGGCCGTGGTGACAACGCCCGTGGCCAGGACGGCGCACAGTCCTAGAACCAGTCTCCCCAACATAAACTAACCCCTCTGGTTACTACACGCCCGTGCCCCTAGACGGAGCGCACTTTAGCGGCGGCCAACCAAAAAGGCAGCGGGCAGACGATCCCTCAGCTGATCGGAATGGGACGTGATGTGAATCTGCAACATAAGCATCCGGGCCATGGCCGGGAGACGCGGATCGCATGAGATATCGGAATTTCGTCCGCTCACGCTCCTCAGTTTTGGCGGCACATCTACCAGTTGTCAGAGAGACGAAGAGGCAACACCCAATCTCCGATTGCGAAGTGTGTCCGCCCTGGTCTTGCGACTCCCGGATCTCTCGGATGTACTGATCGTACAGAGAGAGATCTGTACGCCAACGCCACGACCCCCGTTGGCGAAGCTCGATACTTGGGACCCGCAGTCTCCCCCGGCTGCGGGATTTTTTTTACAAGACGTTAGGACCGGTCCGAGGGCGAGAAGCCGGCAGCTTTTGCCTCGTTCTCGGTGCAGAACCAGCGCTCGCCGCGCTCGGGCCGGACCTTGGCCGTGGCATAGGCATCCGACCACGGCAGCGTGTAGATCTTCGAACTTGCGCGGATGACGCCCTTGATCGGGCAACCGTCGGGCGATTGCTGCTTGGCGGCTTCCCAGGCCTGATCGCGCCAGGCTTGCGGGCGGAGAGCCTCGCCCTGCCATATGCCCGCCTTCGCATTCCGTGCGGCGGTTTCCTCGCCGCTGAGCGAGCTGAAATACGAGCCGGCGGCAAAGACATGCCCCTTGCGGACGAGCTGCGTCGCCAGATCAAGTCCACCCGCAGCGCACTGCGCAATCGTGCGGCCCGCCTCGTCCTGGCCCGTGCGGGTGCAGGTCACGGAGCGGCCGCGGACCATTTTGTTGAGGGCGGTCCGCGCCGCCGCCGCGCAATTCCATTTGCGCCCATTCGCGCGATAGCAAGGCTGCTGGCTGGCGGGTGCTTCGATCCCTTCGATCCGGACAGTGGTGCCGTCAATGCGAATGACATCACCGCTGATCGCGGTAGCTTGTCCGGAAATCTCGGTCGAAACCGTGACTTGCTGCGAGGGCAATGTGCCGGTCGCCAAGTCCGCCCCCACGACGCCCACGCCATCGGCGCTGCGGAGCATGGGCCCGCCGGCGTAGATCAACCCGATCGCCAGCGCAGCGCTGATGAGATGATGCGCCTTGATCGGGAAGGCGCGAGCCATGTCTGGAATGATCTTGGCCTTGTCGCGCGCTGCATCGATGGGCACGCGCAAAGCTTCGCGCACGGGCCGGAACAGGCTGCCGAACGTATCCTTCGCGACGCTCCATAAGAATTTCCGCCAGCGCGAAAGCTCCGCATAAGCAGCCACTGCTAGGTCGAGGAGCACCTCGCCTGTGACCGAGAGCAGCCGTGATAGCTGCGAACGCGCAGCCGAAACCCCTGCGCGGCCCGCTCCGACACCTGCGTCCGCAGCATTCTTGACCTTGGCGACGGCAGCAGCGCGAATGTCCTCGGCGCGGCGCTGTCGGTCCGCACGGCGCACGAGAACGGTCGTGCGCACATATTCGCGCCATTCGAAGCCTTCGCTGCGTCTACGCCACCCGAACATCGAGCGCTCCTCCCGGCATGATGATCAGCTCTCGTCAGTTTGGGGCGAATGATGGCCGCCCTTTGTCGCCGAAGGGGTGTCCCCAGCTTTTCAAGGAACATCCAAAGTTCTTGTGCGACGTGCCAAAGGGTTTAGTGAACGCGTCTGCGGCTCGCAACATGCGCAGGGAAACCATCGAGCGCAAAGCTCAATTGCGCTGCGCGATCTGCGCTTCCGGCAGCGACCAGAACCGGATGACGCCATCCTGACCGCCGGTCAGGAGAGTGCGGCCATCGTTGGAGAAGGCCACGGCTTTCGCACCCGAACCCTTTCCGGTCAGCGGGATGTAGGTCCGAAGCCGCTTCAAACTTCTGATCCGCACGACGCCATCCTCCGATGCGGATGCCATCAAATCATCCGCACTCGAAAACGCGAGTGCCGTGATTCGCGCATCATGGCTGCTGAGAGAACGCTGCGATCGATACGAACTCATCGAGAGAAGCTTGACGGATCCATCGAGGCCGCCCGTCGCCAGCATCGAACCGTCGGGCGAGAACGCCAGCGACGAAATATAATCGGAATTGTTGCGGTAGGTGCGCCGCGTATCGCGCGTGTCCGCATTCCAAATTCGAACGGCGCGATCAGCACCCCCCGACGCGATCCACTGACCTGAAGCGTCGGCAGCGACGGCCTGGACGGCGTTTTCATGACCTTCGAGAACAGCCAAAGGCGCGGCCTCGTTGGCGGTTTCCCACACGGCGACACTCCAGTCGTGGCTCGCTGCAGCAATGCGACCCTCGGACCCATCGAAAGCGACCGACCAGATCGTGGCGTCGTTGCGCTTGAACCGGAAAAGCCGGTGGCGCGATTCCAGATCGTAGACCGCAATGGCGCCGTTCGCGTGGCCCGTGACGACGCGGTTGTTGCGCACCGCGAGCGATGTCGGAGCGCCGTCCTCCAGCGGGATGGTGCCCTGCTGATAATGGGAATCGTAGGACCAGATTTTGAGCGTCGCCTCTTCGGACGCCGTCACGATGAGGCGTCCGTTGCCGCTGAGTGCGACCTGCTGAATAGCGCCGTCGAATGCTTTGATCTCGGAGATCTGAGTGAGCCCCGGTTCCGTATGTGCGGCGGGTTTCGAGATCGCGCCTGTCGTGATCGCGTTCCCGCGTGATGACAGCATCTGCGGAATGCGATCGTGGAACGCAAAAGCGATGCCCGCAATCGATGCGGCAAACATCAGGCGCGTCGTCCACCTGCGGACAAACGAGCGGCGCGGCACATCCGGATTAGGACGAGCCTTCGGCTTCGATTTGACCTTCTCGGCGACAACGCGCGGTGGCGGTGGCAGCTGAGGCGGCTTTTCCGCCGCTTTCGCCTTGTCCGCCTTCTGCTTTTCCTCGCCCGCCTTTTCTACGCTGGCCTTGCCGGCGGCCTTCGCCCTTTCTGCGCGCGCTGTTTTCTTGGCGGTCAGGCGGCGCTGGGCCGGAGGCTTTGAAGCCGATGCACGCTTTGGCGCAGATGGCTCTTTCAGCGACTCGACGAAATCCAGCATCCCGCCCTTGGGGCCAGGAGCATCGGGCGGCGGCGGAACGGGTGCCGCGGTAATGGCCTCGACAGCGCGCTGCGCTTCCTCCTTCTGGCGGCGAACTTCCGTCTTCTCCTTGAAGCGCTGGAAGAGCCGGGGCTTTTCAGGCTCCGGCGCAAGAAGCGCGCTGCGCCACGCCGCAACCGATTGCGGCCGTCCGTCCGGGGCCAGGGTCAGTGCGTGCTGGATGGCGTCGAGGAACGTCGCCCGATACCCGCCGAGCGCGGCCTCGCGCACGGGAATCATCTCGTCCTTCAGCATGCGCGAAGGCGAATCGGGCGGCCGCTTTCCTGTCACCGCGTGATAGAGCGTTGCCGCGAACGCGTAGATATCACTCCAAGCGCCTTGCTGGCGGCTCGTCTCGGCATACTGCTCGTAAGGGCTGTAGCCGGGCTTCACGAGCGCTGAGACCGTCTTCGTTTTCGAGTGCGCAGCGATGTCGCTTCGCGCCGCGCCGAAGTCGATCAGAACAGGATCGCCGGAGTTTCGAATGATGACGTTGTCGGGCGCGATATCGCGATGCAGGAAATCCGCCTTATGGATCACCTCGAGTGCATCAAGCAGCGGAGCGACGATCTGGTCGAGCTCTTTCTGGCGCGGCGCCCGGCCGAGATCCTTCAGCCAAGCCTTGAGGTTTTTCCCTTCCTCGAAGCGCAGCACCATGTAGGCGGTGTTGTTCGCGCGGAAGATCCGGTGAACCTTGACGATGTTGTGGTGGTCGAACTTCGCGAGTGTCTGCGCTTCTTCGATGAAGCGGTCGAGACCCCAATTGTAGTCGCTCTTACAACCCTCTGACCGCGGCGTCGCTTCCAGGCTCTCGGTGCGAAGCGCGAAATCGCTTGGGAAATATTCTTTGATGCTGACCTTGCGCGTCAGCTCGGGCTCATCGGCAAGGTATGTGACGCCGAAACCGCCTGCGCCGAGAACGCGTACGATTTTATAATCGCCCGCGAGCTCCGTGCCGTCCGGTAAAGCGACAAGCTGCGTCATGATCCTCGTGCGCGTGCCGTCTGCGCGCTGGTGATGAAAGGCCTCTGGTGGTTCTGACTCGGGTTTTCGGGCAGAGCGCTATTCTTGTCTCTGTTTTGTCCCAATGGCGCACAAATGTGGCGGCTCGACGGGCAATGAACCCGTGATGAATAAATCCCCATCGTGTCGCCTTTGGGCCATGTTGCCGCCGACATCTACAAACCTTATTCGCCTGACGTGATTTGGGCGCGAATCAGATGCACGAGCTTTCAAGAACTCGATGCGCCGTAGCGGGTACGGCGATTCTCTCGGGCATGGCAGTCTTGACTTTCCCGGCAAAAGCTGGCGGCGCAGAAACTGTGATCGATACGTCCCTCCACCTCGCGAGCGCTGCAGAATCATTGTTTTTACAAGGCTATCAGGCAGCCCCGGCGCTGATGCTCGGCCTTGTCCTCGCAACCATTCTGCCGCTTTTGACGATGCTGATGAAAGCCTCCGAGCCGCTTCGCCGGTCGCCCGATGCCACCTTGCGCTATCGTCCCGGGCACAAAAAGACATTCGAGGCAGAAGTTGCGAACGCAGCCGATACCCGCAAGCGGCAGCCATTCGTCGAAATAGAGAGCACCGGCCGCAAGATGCGCTGTGCAATTCTGCGCGACATGCTTCGCATCGGCCGCGAACACGACAACGACATCCGCATTCCGAGCAGGTCCGTGCATCGCTATCACGCCGCGATCCACCGCGATTCCGATAATTGGCACATCACCGATTTGTCGGGCGTGGAAAGCAATGGGCTGATCGTCAATGGCAAGCGCTGCTGCGAAGCGCGCCTCAACGATGGCGATGTCATCGAACTCGGTCCGGGAAAGCTGAGATTCCGGGCTGGTGTCGGGTAATGCTCAGTTCAAGATCAAGATTTTACGGCGGCCTGAGGTTAGGAAAATGGGAGGGAGATTCGGAATGGCTATCGAGAGTGGGGAAACGACAGCAGGCCGCGAGCCCAAAGCTGCCAAGCCGCATAAATTTCTGGGCTCCCTAAGAGATGCTCTGATGGCTGCTGGCCGGGAAGACACGGCACCGGCTGCAGCAGTCCGAGCAGCCGCCGTTCCCCAACCGCCTGTCGCGACGGCCGCCAATGCTGAAAGCATCGCCCCGCCGCCCGTCCCGGCTCCCGAAATCCCGAGCGCCGAGGAAGCTGCACGAATCGCCCGCACACCGCCGGAGACGAAGATGCCTGATCGCGTCACGCTGCCCACTGACATCGATCAGCCGCCGACGACCCGCGTCATCCGGCCGGACCCGGCAAAGTCCCGGCAGCCCGAGCCCGAAGCGGCCCCAAGGACGATCCTCGTCCGCGGCAAACAGAAGATCGAGCATGGAACGTTCGAGCGCGATCCCGTCGTCGGTTTCTTGATTGTGGTCGGCGGTCCAGGCCTTGGCTCCTACCGCCCGATTTTCGAGGGCAACAACACGGTCGGCAGGTCCGCAGCCAATCGCATCCCGCTCGATTTCGGCGATGAGACGATCTCCAACGAAGCGCAGGCATATGTGCGCTATGATTCGAGCGATCGGTCTTTCCTCTTCGTGCCAAATCTTGCTAAGACGAACGTCGTTTCCGTGAACGACAAGCGACCGGCTGGCCCGGTGCCGCTGCATCCGATGGACGTAATAACCTTTGGGCGCACCCAAGTCGCATTCCTGCCGTTCTGCGGAAGCGATTTTGATTGGTCCGAGATATCCGAAGCTTAAGGATCGAATGCCGCCGTTCGAGCACGCAATCGCCGCAACGCGCGGAGCCCGGGATTATCAGGAAGACAGCGCTGCCTTCATGTCTGACGGCAGCGAGCCTGTCGCAATGTCGAGCGAAGGCCCCGGCTTTGACCAAGGCGGCTTCGCCGTCTTGGCGGACGGCATGGGCGGGCACACGGGCGGTGCGCTCGCGAGTAAAACCGTCTGCGAAAATTTCCTGGAGTACGTCGCCTCCGCCAAAGGCGACGTTGGGGAGCGCCTGATCTCAGGTCTCGGCGCCGCCAACGCCGCCGTTGCAGCCAAGATCGTCGATAATCCTCTCCTTGCTGGCATGGGGTCGACGCTCGTCGGAGCGGCCTTTGGACCCTCCGGCGTCGAATGGGTCAGCGTCGGCGATAGCCCGCTCTTTCTATTCCGGCGGGGCGAGGTCGCTCTTCTGAACGAAGACCATTCCCTCGCTCCCGAACTCGATCGGATGGTGGCGGAAGGCAAGCTGACCGCGGCCGAAGCCCGTCACGATCCACGTCGTCACATGCTGCGTTCAGCGGTAACGGGTGAAGAAATCGATCTTCTTGATGTCTCCCGCCAACCTTTGAGGCTCGAAGCGGGTGATTACGTCGTGCTTGCCAGCGATGGCATCGCGACGCTCGAAACGAGCGAGATTGCGCGTCTCATTCAAGGCTATGCGAAGGATGGCGCAGCCGCCGTCGCCAACGCCATAATCCGCGCGATTGAGGCATTGCGCGAGCCCTACCAGGACAACGCGACCGTGCTCGTGGTCAGGGTCGTCGGCTGAACGAGCCTCACTGAATTTTTCTTCTCCGATTGATCTTCTGCAAACGCGATTGCGAGCGCCGTTTTTCCAACGCTTGCAGCGCATTGTTGGTGTCAACAGACTTCGCGCGTTTGAACCTTACGCAAATGTATGTTGGCCGCCAGAAACCGGCAAAGAACCTTCCGTATTGAGCGCAGCGTTGCGGCCGTCCTGGCCGGAAGAAACGTGAAGGAGAGACATATGATTTCCAAGCTTCTCAGCGGCGCTATGGTTGCTGGTCTTCTGCTGGCCGTCTCGGCTCCGGTCGTCGCCTATGCCGACGATGCAGCGCCGAAAACCAAAGCGGACTGCAAGAAGGCGAAGGATATGAAGTGGGATAAGTCCACGAACACCTGCGTCAAGAAGTAAGTTTTGAAATCCGCTTGCACTGAAAAGCAGTGGGTTCTCGAACCCGCTGCTTTTTTTGTACCTCGTCACGAAAGCATCAAGCGCCGTCGCTGTAATCCGAAGCGAGATTGCGAATGCGCGATGCGATGTGCGGCTGCTTCGACGCGAGGCGATAGAAATCGTCTCGCTGCAACTTCAGCAATCGGCATTTCGATGACGTGATGACGGCATCTTGGTACACGCCCTCATCGAACATCGCCGCAACGCCGAAGACATCGCCAACCCCATAAAGGCGCTCGCCGTCGGCGGTCTGCGTTTTTCCGGAGGCGATGAAGTACAAAGCGTCGCTCGGCGCGCCCTTCTTCACCACTTCGAAATTGGGCGGCAGATTGTGCGCCTGCAGCAGCGGCATGATCTCGGCGGCTTCCTTGGCATCGAGCCGCGCCAGGAGAGGCACGCGTGACATCAGCGACCAGGTGACGACGAAGTCTCGGCGCTGCAATTCCTGAGCAAACCCCGTGGAAATAATGGCGACCGGCAACGCGAGAATGCAAAGACCGGTGATCATCGTGATGCCGCCGATGAATTTTCCAAAAGGCGTGATCGGCACGGCATCGCCGTAGCCGACGGTGGTCAGCGTCGCGATGGCCCACCATGCGGCGTCCGGTACGCTCCCGAATTTCTCGGGCTGCGCTTCACCTTCGATATAATACATGAGCGTGGCGGAGAAGAGCAGCGCCGCCGACAGCAACAGCCCCGCGCCAAGCAGCGCCCGCCGCTCGTTGGAAAGCACGCGGATCAGCGTGTACATGGCCGGCGAATAGCGGGACAGCTTCAGGAAGCGCAGCAGCCGCAGTGTCCTGAGCACGCGCAGATCGATCGCAATCAGTTCGCCAAGATAGAACGGCAGGATTGCGATGAGGTCGATGAGCAGCGCAGGCTGCATCGCGAATTTGAGCCGCGCTCGCCATGGCGCGGTGCGGGCGAGATACGGAACTTCGACGGCGGTCCAAAGCCGAAGCAAATACTCGACTGTGAAAATTGCGACCGAGATGAATTCGAAATAATAGAACTCGCGTGACCACTCGGCCCTGAGCTTCGGCACGGTCTCAGCGATGAAGGCAGCGACGTTGAGTAAGATCAGGATGACGATGAAGGCGTCGAAAATCCGGCTGGCCAGACTTTCTCCATGGCCGGTCTCAATGACTTCATAAACGCGCTGGCGGAGCCTCTTCCTCCGCGGCCCATCTGGCGCATAGTCGAGCGAACGATCCGTGAGTTCCTGCAATCCCCATCCCCTCGGGCGCTGTGGGCGCGCGCTTTCTCCGGCATCGCCGCAAGCCGCGACGCGGGAAGATCTTGCGCCATTTAGCTAACTGAGGCATCAGCGGATGTCCCGCCGGCACTCACGCCAAACTTGGTTTTTTGGCCGCAGGTGCTTGGCGTGCAACCCGTGGCAGTTCAATATCGTGGTCCCACCTCGAATATTGGCACACTGCCAATAAAAAAAGATTTCTCGGAGGAAAACCGTGTCTGTGAAGTCCGACATAGAGATAGCGCGCGAAGCGAAAATAAAGCCAATCGCCGAAGTCGCAGCCAAGATCGGCGTGCCGTCGCATGCGCTCATTCCCTATGGATGGACGAAGGCGAAAGTCTCGACCGACTACATCAACGAGATTCAGTCGAACACAGACGGCAAAGTTATCCTCGTAACGGCTATCAGCCCGACGCCGGCTGGCGAAGGCAAGACCACGACGACGGTCGGCCTCAGCGATGGCCTTAACTATATCGGCAAGAAGGCGATCGCGGCTCTGCGTGAACCCTCGCTCGGACCCTGCTTCGGCGTGAAGGGCGGCGCGGCGGGCGGCGGCTACGCCCAGGTCGTGCCGATGGAAGACATCAACCTCCACTTCACCGGCGACTTCCACGCCATCACGAGCGCGCACAACCTGCTCTCCGCTCTGATCGACAATCACATCTATTGGGGCAATGCCCTGGGCATCGACCAGCGCCGCGTCGGCTGGAAACGCGTGCTCGACATGAACGATCGCGCCCTGCGCTCGATCGTCAATTCCCTGGGCGGCGTCTCGAACGGCTTCCCCCGCGAGGACGGCTTCGACATCACGGTCGCCTCCGAAGTCATGGCGATCCTCTGCTTGGCAAAGGACCTCAAGGATCTCGAAAACCGCCTCGGCAACATCATCGTCGCCTATACGCGCGATAAGAAGCCGATCCGCGCTCGCGACCTGAAGGCCGACGGCGCAATGACGGTTCTTCTGAAGGATGCTCTGCAGCCGAACCTCGTGCAGACGCTGGAAAACAACCCCGTCTTCATTCACGGCGGTCCGTTCGCCAACATCGCACACGGCTGCAACTCGGTGCTCGCCACGAAGACGGCGATGAAGCTTGCCGACTACGTCGTGACCGAAGCGGGCTTCGGCGCTGACCTCGGCGCTGAGAAGTTCTTCGACATCAAGTGCCGCAAGGCCGGCATCTCGCCCTCCGCAGTCGTCATCGTGGCAACGGTGCGCGCGCTCAAGATGCACGGCGGCGTCGCCAAGGATGATCTCAAAGCTGAAAACGCGGCAGCGGTCGCCAAGGGCTGCGAGAACCTGAAGCGTCACATCGAGAACGTGAACAAGTTCGGCGTGCCGGCCGTCGTCGCCGTCAACAAGTTCATCACCGACACCGACGCCGAGATCGCGGAAGTTCAAAAGGCCGCCGAAAGCATGGGAACGAAGGCGTTCCTCTGCACGCACTGGGCCGACGGCGGCAAGGGCACGGAGGCGCTCGCCAAGCACGTCGTCAATGTGATCGACGAAGGCAAGGCGAACTTCAAACCGCTCTATCCCGACGACATGAAGCTCCGCGACAAGGTGAAGACGATCGCGACCGAGATCTATCGCGCGGCCGATATCTCGTGCGACGCGAGCGTCGAAAACCAGTTCCGGGATTTCGAGGCAGCGGGCTTCGGTCATTTCCCGGTCTGCATGGCGAAAACGCAGTACTCGTTCTCGACCGATCCCTCTAAGCGCGGCGCGCCGACGGGACACATCGTGCCCATCCGTGAGCTGAGGCTTTCGGCTGGCGCCGAGTTCATCGTCGTCGTCACGGGTGAGATCATGACGATGCCGGGCCTACCCAAAGTTCCGGCAGCAGACTCGATCCGCCTCGACGACAAGGGCCAGATCCAAGGTCTGTTCTAAGAACTGCTCTTGCGCTCGCGGCCGGCTCCCCGAAGGGGAGTCGCCGGCGCCATCAAAAACATACCAGTCATACGGGGCAGACCGTTTCGCGGCCTGCCCTGTTCCGTTAGGAAGGACGCGTTCCCGTCCGAGCTAACCGCCGCCCGAATGCGCCTTCTCCCAATTCTTGCCGCGAGCTGCTTCGTCAGCTCTATGTCGATGCGGCTCCTTGATCCCGTCGTGCCAGACATTTCGCGCGACCTCGGCGTCGATACCGCGTCTGTCGCGATGCTCGCGTCGTTCTTTGCCTTTCCCTACGCGCTCGCCCAGCCGGTGCTCGGGGCGCTGGGCGATGGCTTCGGCAAATCCCGCATTATCAAGTTTGCGCTGCTGCTCGTCGCAGTGTGCTTGGCGGGCGCAGCCGTAGCTCCGGCATTTGGCATGCTTGCAGTTGCGCGCCTTATCGGCGGCGCAGCCGCGGGCGGCATCATTCCGTTGGCTTTTGCGGTCGTTGGCGACGCATTTCCGATGAAGGAACGGCAGGTCGCGCTGTCCCGCGTTCTGACCGCAATCATCGCGGGTAATCTCGCGGGCCTGATCGGCGCCGGTTTTGTGGCAGCCGAATTCGGCTGGCGGATCTCCACCCTGACGGCGTCATGCTTGGCCCTGGCAGCCCTCTTCGTGACGATATGGGGGTTGAAACCTCCCGCCGCCGCTCAGCGCGAGAAACGTGATCGCGGCGAGTTCCTCCACGGCTACCGCGAGGTCTTCGCCAATCCGCGATCGATTGTTTGCTTCTCGGCCGTGTTCGTTGAAGGCATCGTGATCTTCGGTCTTTTTCCTTACGTCGCGGCTCTGCTCGAGCAGCGCGGCGCAGGAGGCCTGAAGGAAGCAGGCATCGTGCTGTCGGGCTTCGCGGTTGGCGGCTTCATATACACTGTGATGGTGCGGCTGATGCTCGGACGGCTCGGCCTTTACAACTTGATCATGGCTGGTGGCATAGTTTCGGGCCTCGGGCTGGCGATGCTGTCGTACGGCACGTCTTGGCCGGTGGAAATGGCGATGTTCGTGATCGTCGGCGTCGGCTTTTACATGATCCATAACTCGCTGCAGACGCAGGCGACGGAGCTCGCTCCGAGGTATCGCGCTTCCGGAGTTGCGGCCCATTCCTTCTTCGTATTCTTGGGTCAAGCCTTCGGTCCGTTGGCGTACGGGTTCGGCCTCGGCAGCGCCGGCATCCTCTGGACGATGCTGTCCGCCGGCGCCGTGATGGCTCTGCTCGGGATCGTGACGGCTTGGGGCCTTAAATCAAGGTCGGCATCGCCCGTTCCAGGTCTTACGGACCCCGCGCAGACCTGAGGTTGAATTGCCGCGCGCCATCATCTCTAACGCTTTGCGGAGCTGCCAGAAATTTATGCTAAGAATGCCGTGAGCTGCATATTTCGCTAGCAACCACATGGCGGCTTAAGCCGTTAGTGTCAGCATTTCCGGGCCTTGTGCAAACTGGCCTGGGGTTTGCGATGCCAATCCGAAAAGAATCGTGACGGGAGGGTGGTCTTGGTCGCGGCATTCGACGAAATGAACGGCTACGGCGGTGGAGTTCGCGCTCCTTATCGCGGTCTCTCCGAGTGGCTGGGCGTTCAGCATCTCGACGCGCTCCGGCAGAAGGCGGCCGAAGCGGAAGTGCTCTTTCGTCGATCCGGCATCACCTTCGCAGTTTACGGTGCTCAGGAAGCCAGCGAGCGCCTCATCCCCTTCGACATCCTTCCCCGCATCATCTCCGCCGAGGAATGGCGCCGTCTCGAAGTCGGCATCGAGCAGCGCGTTCGCGCGCTCAACGCATTTCTGTACGACATCTATCACCGGCAGGAGATTCTGAAGGCCGGTAAAATTCCCGAAGAACTCGTTACGCAGAACTCGGCCTTCCTGCCCGAGATGATCGGCGTGGACCCGCCGCGCGGCGTCTACAGCCACATCATCGGTGTCGACCTCGTTCGTACCAGCGAGGACGACTTCATGGTCCTGGAGGACAATACCCGCACACCGTCCGGTGTCTCCTACATGCTGGAGAACCGCGAAACGATGATGCATCTGTTCCCGGACCTCTTCAGCCGCAACCGGGTACGCCCCGTTGAAAACTATCCCGACGCTCTGCTGAAGACGCTCGAAAGCGTCGCGCCGGAAAATCTCGACGCAGAGCCGACGATCGCGCTTCTGACGCCAGGCGTATACAACAGCGCCTACTTCGAGCATTCCTTCCTTGCCGATCAGATGGGCGTCGAGCTGGTCGAAAGCTCCGATCTCGTCGTCATTGACGGCCTTCTCCGGATGAAGACGACTGAGGGCCTGAAGCGGGTGGACGTGCTCTACCGGCGGGTGGATGATGATTTCCTCGATCCGCTCGTGTTCGATCCGACCTCGTTGCTCGGGGTGCCCGGAATATTTGACGTCTATCGCTCCGGCCGCGTTACGATCGTCAACGCTCCGGGAGCGGGCATCGCCGACGATAAGGCGATCTACAGCTATATTCCGACGATCATCGAATTCTATACGGGCAAGCCGCCGATCCTCGCCAACGTCGAGACATACAACTGCCGGGACGCTTCGAGCCTCAAGTATGTGCTCGATCATCTGTCCGAGCTTGTCGTCAAAGAAGTTCACGGGTCCGGCGGCTACGGCATGCTCGTCGGTCCAAAGTCGACCAAAGAGCAGATCGAAGCTTTCCGGGCGAAGCTGATCTCTAATCCGTCGAATTATATCGCCCAGCCGACGCTTTCGCTCTCGACATGCCCGACGCTCGCCGATTCGAGTGTCGCCCCACGGCATCTCGATCTGCGTCCCTTCGTGCTCATTGGCGATCAGGTGCGGCTGATGCCGGGAGGGTTGACGCGCGTGGCTCTGAAAAGGGGCTCGCTGGTGGTCAACTCGAGCCAGGGCGGCGGCACCAAGGATACTTGGGTGCTGCAGGAATAGCTTCGGAATGCTTGGACGTACGGCAAACGATCTCTATTGGCTGTCTCGCTACATCGAGCGCGCGGAAAACATCGCGCGTCTTCTCGAGGTGGGCTACCGCATTGTGCTTCTCCCGCGCGAAGGCGAAAGCTTCCACGAGGAATGGCGGTCCACCCTCGAAAGCGCCGGGTGCATGCATGGCTACACGCAGCGGCACGGCGAACTCATGTCGCAGAACGTCATCGACTACATGCTGTTCGATACATCCAATCCGTCGAGCATCGCATCGTGTCTTGCGAGCGCCCGCCGCAATGGCCGCGCGCAGCGGACGGCTTTGACGCGCGAGATGTGGGAAAGCCTGAACAGCGCTTGGCTGGAATTCTCCGCCATCCGCCCGGCGACCATAACGTCGAATTCGCTTCCTGAGCTTCTGGATTGGGTGCGTTCGCGATCCGCGCTCTACCGCGGCGCCCTGCTGAATACGATTCTGCGCAACGACACGTATTATTTCAGTCAGACCGGAACATTCATTGAGCGGGCCGACAGCACCGCGCGCATTCTCGACGTCAAATACTATCACCTCCTGCCTTCGAGCGAGATGGTGGGCAGTGAAAAGGATAATTATCAGTGGGCGGCGCTGCTGCGATCGGTGTCCGCACACCGTAGCTATCGTTGGGTCTTCAAAGATCATTACCGGCCTCTGAAGATTGCCGATTTTATGATTCTGAACCGGCAAATGCCGAGATCGCTCCGTTCATGTTACGATGAGCTGACGCTGGCTCTTCGCGATCTCTCCGTATTCTACGGTGTGAGACACGACTGTCAGACGACCGCTGAGGCGACGCGCGACCTCTTGCTGGAAGCCGATATGCGCAACATTTTCCAGTCCGGCCTGCACGAGTTCGTGCAGGATTTCATAGCCCGCAACAACAAGCTCGGTAACGAGATCTCCGCCGCTTATCACTTTAGCGATTGAGGATCGACGATGCGTATTTCGATCGGGCATGTGTCGCGCTACGTCTATAGCGAGCCGACAAGGTATTCCATCCTCGCCCTGCGCTTGACGCCGCCATCGTTTCAAGGCCAGCGCGTCATCCAATGGCGTGTCGTCGCGCCGGGTATCGACGCGGTGAAATCCTTTCGCGATGCCTTCGGTAATATGGTCCATCTTGCGACGTGCACCGACGAGCACGATGAATCGTTGATCATCGCGAAGGGCATCGTCGAGACGGAGGATCACGCGGGCGTCGTGCGCGGATTGGCTGATCCGGCGCCCATCCGTGTTTATCGCCGCCAGACAGGGCGAACGACGGCCACGGATGACATCCGCGCCCTCTGCCGGGAGGCAGCCGCCAAGACCGACATTCGCGGAATGCATAATCTGATGCACGCGGTGCGCGACGCGATCGACTACAAGATCGGCGCGACCAACGCCCACACGACGGCCGCCGAGGCTTTGGCCGAAGGCAAAGGCGTCTGTCAGGATCATGCGCACGTCTTCATCGCAGCGGCACGTTCCCTCAATATTCCGGCCCGCTACGTCAGCGGCTATCTCCTCTCCGGCGCTGATGAGCCCTCCGATGCTAACCATGCCTGGGCGGAAGTCTGGCTCGACGGACTGGGATGGGTTGGCTTCGACCCCGCTAATCGGATATGTCCCACCGAGAAGTACGTGCGGCTCGCTTCCGGGCTGGACGCGACATACGCAGCGCCCATTCGCGGCTCCCGCAAGGGTTTCGCGAAGGAGGAGCTTGACGTCATCGTCGAGGTTCAGCAGAGCAGCCAGCAACAATAGGCGCCGCTACTCCGGAGACTTTTTTGTATGACATATGCGGTCGCGTTGCGCCTGGAGGGCGGGCTTGTGTTTGCGGCCGACACCCGGACGAACGCAGGCGTCGACAACATCGCCCAGTATAAAAAGCTGCAACTTTGGCGCCGCCCGGGAGACCGGGTCCTCGTCATGCTGGCCGCGGGTAACCTTGCGGTGACCCAGGCCGTCGTCAGCCTTCTGAACGAGCACCTCGCGGAACCGGAAAGCGAGGAACAAGCCACGCTCTATAACGCGCCAAACATGTATCGCGCTGCACGCGTCGTGGGTGACGCCATCCGCGAGGCGCGCCGGATCGATGGCGCCGCCTTGGAAGCAAGCAAGCTCGGCTTCAATACGAACTTCATCTTCGGTGGCCAGATCAAGGGCGAGCGCCCGCGCCTGTTCCAGATCTACCCGGAAGGCAATTTCATCGAGGCAACCGACGATACGCCTTTCTTCCAAATCGGTGAGCACAAGTACGGGAAACCGATTCTGGATCGCGTCGCGCGCTCGGACATGCGCCTGGGTGAGGCCGCGAAGCTGATACTTCTGTCGTTCGACTCCACGCTCCGGTCGAACTTGTCCGTCGGTATGCCGCTCGACCTCGTGATCTACGAGCGCGATAGCCTCGACGTGACGCGCGAGAAGCGCATCAGCGCGGACGACGAATATTTCCGCCAACTCTCCGGCGCCTGGTCCGATGCGCTGCGTCAGGCATTCTCGACCATCGAGGAATTCGACGTCTGATCGGCCTTACGGCCGCAGCGATTGCTTAACGGCGATAAACCGCAGCTAAGCGCGCGCGCCGTCTTCCCATTGGCTCCACCGAAAGCGCTATGCTGCACCCCAGCAAAATGCGGCTACTTGCCTATGCACGCGTGGAAACGAAAGTGCAGCCTCGCTTCTGCCGGTTAAGTACGCTTAGATGTGCCCGCGCATGAAGGGCAGGTGAGCGCGGAAGGATCTGATGGGTTTCCCAACTCTCAAAGATTATCTCTCGAACTGGACGCTGGAAGGCCGCACCCGCGGCCAAGTGGCAGACACCATTCTAGCTCTCGCTGATGCCAGCGCGCGCTTTTCGGAGATTGTCGCGCGAGGAGCGCTGGGGGGAAAACTCGGTCGCGTTGTGGCGCGTGCAGGCGAATTTGACGAGCAGAAGGAAATCGATGTCCTCGCTAACGGCATGATCATCGATGCGTTGAAGTCTCAGCCCGTCGCAGCGCTCGCTTCCGAAGAAGCCGAGCAGCCGATCTCAATCCAGAACGATGCGCCGCTTTTGGTCGCCACGGATCCTCTCGACGGATCCTCCAACATCGATGCCAACGTTTCGGTCGGAACGATCTTTTCCATTCTCCCGCGTCACCCATCGTCCACGGGAGAAGCGGCCTTCCTGCGGCCGGGTTCACATCAGCTTGCTGCGGGATTTTTTGTGTACGGGCCGCAGACAGTGCTAGCGCTGACGGTCGGCCACGGCACGCAGATCTTTACGCTCGACAGAGAAACGCGGACCTTTCATCTCACCACGCGCAACGTTTCCATTCCCACGGAAGCCGAAGAGTACGCCATTAACGCTTCCAACGCGCGCCACTGGGACGATCCGATCCGGATCTATATTCACGACTGCGAAAACGGCGCCAACGGTCCGCGCGGCCACGACTTCAACATGCGGTGGACGGGCTCTCCTGTGGCCGACATTTACCGGATACTCTCCCGTGGGGGGATCTACCTTTATCCCGGCGACCGCCGGAAAGGATTCCATCAGGGGCGCATCCGGCTGATTTACGAGGCCAATCCTCTGAGCTGGATCGTAGAGCAGGCCGGCGGACGAGCGACGACGGGACTGGAGAGCGTGCTGGATGTCGTCCCGACCGCCCTCCATCAGAAAACGCCGCTGATATGCGGCTCACGCGACGAGGTGGATCGAGTTATGCGCATTTACAGCGGCCAGGAATTCAAGGGCGAGCGTTCGCCGCTCTTCGGCCGCCGAGGTTTGTTCCGGGCCCTGCCATGAGCCTTTAGCTATCAGCCTGTCAGCGTAACTTTTCCGTCCTGAACCGAAGCGCATCGAGCCTCCGCAATGTCCATTAAGCATCCGATCATCTCTGTCACCGGCTCTTCGGGAGCGGGAACGACGTCGGTGCGGCAGACCTTTGAAAACATCTTCCGCCGCGAGCACGTGAAGGCAGCGTTTGTCCAGGGCGATGCCTTTCACCGGTACGATCGCTGCGGCATGGAAAAGGCGATGCATGAGGCGGCAAAGCGCGGCAATCACAATTTCAGCCACTTCGGCGTCGAAGCAAATCTCATCGAAGAACTGGAAACGCTGTTTCGGACCTATTCGGAAAGCGGCAAAGGTCTCATCCGGCACTATGTGCATGACGCGGCTGAGGAGCGCGCGCTGGGCGCACCCATTGGCAGCTTCACGCCATGGACCGAGATTGAGCCGGAAACCGATCTTTTAATGTACGAGGGCCTGCACGGCGCGATCGTCACGGACGAATACGATGTCGCCCGCCATGCGGATTTGAAGATCGGCGTCGTGCCCGTCATCAATCTCGAGTGGATCCAGAAGATCCAAAGGGACCGCTCCGAGCGAGGCTACACCACTGAAGAAGTGACGCAATCGATCCTCCGGCGGATGCCCGATTACGTTCAGTATATCTGTCCGCAGTTCACGCAGACCGACATTAACTTTCAGCGCATCCCGACGGTCGATACCTCGAACCCGTTCATTGCGCGCTGGATCCCGACGCCCGATGAATCGATGGTCATCATCCGCTTCAAGGAGCCGCGCGGTATCGATTTCGCGTATCTCCTGTCGATGATACACGACAGCTTCATGTCGCGTGCCAATTCCATCGTCATTCCTGGTAGTAAGCTCGATCTTGCCATGCAACTCATTCTGACGCCGCTCATTCTGCAACTCGTAGAGCGCCGCCGCCGAGTGATATGATCGAACCTTCGAAAGGTCTTCCGTGTCTCGCCCTCTCTTGATCGCCCCCTCCATTCTCTCGGCCGACTTCAGCAAGCTCGGCGATGAGATCCGCGCCGTCGACGCAGCAGGCGCCGACTGGATTCACTGCGATGTGATGGACGGCCACTTTGTTCCCAACATCACCTACGGAGCGCCGGTCATCAAAGCCGTGCGCGGCGCCTCGAAAAAAATCTTCGACGTGCATTTGATGATTGCGCCAGTCGATCCCTATCTGGCCGACTTCGCCGCAGCGGGTGCCGATATCATCACAGTCCACGCCGAGGCCGGTCCGCATCTTGATCGTTCGCTGCAAGCAATCCGGGCGCTCGGCAAGAAAGCCGGCGTGTCGCTCAATCCGTCCACGCCTGAAAACGTCATCGAATACGTCCTCGACCGTCTCGATCTCATTCTGCTGATGAGCGTCAATCCGGGCTTCGGCGGCCAGTCGTTCATTCCCGCTGTCGTCGAGAAAATCCGCCGCGTGAAGGCGATGGTCGGCGCGCGTCCCATCGATATCGAGGTGGACGGCGGCGTCACGCCTGAGACGGCCCGTCAGGTCGTCGAGGCCGGCGCCAACGTTCTCGTGGCCGGGTCGGCAGTTTTCAAAGGCGGCAGCGAACAAAGCTACCGCGCCAACATGGACGCCATCAGAAACGCGACGAAGCTGCAGGTCTGAACGCCAGCTCAGAAGCGCAGCTTGAATTCGCCACGGGCGAGCGTAATTCGACGGGTCATGACCCAAAGCAAGTTTACCGCGCCGCTCCCGATCGACGATGTGCTCGATGATATTCGAGCAGCGCTTGCCTCGAGCGGCGCAGCCGTGCTCGTCGCGCCGCCGGGAGCAGGTAAGACGACGCGCGTGCCGCTCGCGCTGCTTGATGAGTCTTGGGCCGCTGGCGGCAAGATCCTCATTCTCGAGCCGCGTCGGATCGCGGCCCGCGCCGCCGCGGAAAGGATGGCCGCGAACATCGGCAGCCGCCTCGGTGACAAAATCGGCCTGCGCGCGCGCCTCAATTCGAAGACCGGACCGAACGTCGCCGTTGAGGTCGTGACCGAAGGCGTGTTCACACGAATGATCCTCGACGACCCCGAACTGAAGGGCGTCGCGGCCGTTCTCTTCGACGAGTTTCACGAGCGCTCGCTCGATGCTGACCTTGGGCTTGCCTTGGCGCTGGACACGCGTTCAGCTCTCAGGCCCGATCTCAAAATCCTCGTCATGTCGGCGACGCTCGAAGCCGCAAGCGTCGCAAAGCTGCTGGGCGATGCGCCCATCGTCAGAAGCGAAGGCCGCGCCTTCCCCATCGAAACGCGTTACATCGGCAGGCGAGGCAACAGGATCGAGGATGACGTAGCCGACGCCGTGCGGAAAGCAGTTGCCGCCGACACGGGCTCGATCCTCGTCTTCCTTCCCGGCCAAGGTGAGATCGCGCGCGTCGCCGAACGCTTGAGTGCGCACGCGTTACCGGCTGACGTCGACATCGTCCCACTTTACGGCGGCCTCGATCCGGCGGCCCAGGATCGCGCCATTCAGCCAGCAAGGAACGGTCGTCGCAAAGTCGTTCTCGCAACGTCGATTGCTGAAACCTCCATCACCATCGAGGGCGTGCGCGTCGTCATTGACAGCGGCGTCGCGCGCGTGCCCCGTTTCGAACCGGATGTCGGCATCACGCGGCTGGAGACCGTGCGCGTATCGCGCGCCTCCGCCGATCAGCGCCGTGGCCGCGCGGGGAGAACCGCGCCAGGAGTTTGCTATCGGCTATGGGACGAGCCCGAGACGCAAGGCCTCGTTCCCTTCGCGGAACCCGAAATTCGCTCCGCTGATCTTTCAGGGCTGCTGCTCGATTCCGCGGAGTGGGGCACGAACGATCCGCGATCTCTGGCCTGGCTTGATCCGCCAGCCGAAGGTGCGCTCGCCGCTGCGCGCTCGGGCTTGCAGACGGTTGGCGCACTCGATAGCGATGGCCGCATCACCGATGAGGGCAAGCGGCTGCGAGCCTTGCCGCTTCCGCCGCGATTGGCGCGAATGGTGCTGAAGGCTGGCGACAGTGGCGATGCGCGTACGGCTGCAGAGCTAGCGGCGATCCTCGTAGAGCGCGGCATCGGCGGGAATGACCTCGACATCGGCGTACGTCTTGAAAATTTCCGGCGTGATCGTTCGCAACGGGCGGAAAGCATGCGCGCGCTCGCTCGCCAGTGGGCGCGGACAGGTTCGCCCTCGAACGCCAAAGCGCTTTCTCCCGCCGCGCTCCTCGCGCTCGCTTACCCCGAACGGATCGCAAAAAATCGCGGCAAGCGCGGCAGCTTTCTTCTCGCTAACGGCAGGGCAGGCATCGTGGACGACAGTCATCACCTCGCCTCTGCGTCCTATCTCGTTGTTGCCGAGCTTCAGGGGCGCGCTGCCGCAACGCGCATTATGCTCGCCGTCGCAACGGACGAAGCGGAGATTGAAGACTTCGCAGGGGACGCGATCCAGTCGATCGACGAGGTGGTCTTCGACAAGGAAGCCCGTGCGGTCCGCGCACGACGGACGCGTCGTCTCGGTGCGATCGCGCTCAGCAGTGAGCCGCGCGCCCTTGGCTCCGGGGAAGACGTTTCCGCCGTTCTCGCGCGCGGTTTGGCCGATCTTGGCGCGCAGGCCCTGCCATGGACGAAAGCTCAGCTCCAGCAGCGCAGCCGCATCGCATTCCTCCGCCAAGGGGATGAGACGTGGCCGGACCTCTCGGACGCCGCACTGACGGCAACGATGGAAGAGTGGCTCCTGCCATTTCTACTTGGCAAGTCGCGTTTGTCGGAAATCGATGCCGGTACGTTGGACGCGGCACTCGATACGTTACTGCCCCGCTCACTTCGCTCACGCCTTGATGCTGAAGCACCCACGCATTTCGAAGCTCCGACCGGTAACAGGTTTGCGCTGGACTACGACGTTGCGGATGCGCCGGCGCTGCATATTCGCGTTCAGGAACTCTTCGGATTGAAGGAACATCCCGCGATCGCGCGAGGACGCCTACCGCTCACGCTGCATCTGCTGTCGCCCGCGCACCGGCCCATCCAGATCACCCGTGATCTTCCGGGTTTTTGGGCGGGCTCATGGCGCGCGGTGCGGGCCGATATGCGTGGCC
>NZ_DASRYS010000022.1:0-25894 GCF_035687085.1 Hyphomicrobium sp.
TTCGAAGACGACGAGGTTTTCACCGGTGACCCGGTTAACAACCGCGAGAGTTTCGAGAGTTGAATGCCCTGCGAGGGCGGCGAGGCCGTGTGGCCCGCCAACGAGGCTGTTTAAACAATATCCGGCCGCCGGTGTCAACACGGTTTTTGCGAGCCCGGCGGCACTTCGCAAAAAAATGTCATGGAAGGGCCCTGGGCCGCCGCTGGAGCCCGTAATCTCGGGCTTTCGAGGGGGGTCGGCGGGCTCTCTTGGGCCTGTGGATAACTCAGATTGAGGCGATGGCAGGGGTGCGTTCGCCAGCCGTGAACGGCGAAATTCCCTCAAAAAATTTGGCTGGCGGCGGCCTCGAACGGCGCCTTCCGGCGCCGTCCGCGTAAGAAATTGAAACCTCAGCGCTTCCGCAGGCTCACGAGGTAGGCTTCCAGCTTCTCGAAAGTGCCGCCGAAGCCATTCGTCATGCTCGGGTGGTTGCTATCGAAGGTCGCCGTTTCTTCGTCGCTGGCATTGTATGCGGACGAGGTGACGACGATTTTCGTGCGGCCATCATCGAGCTCTTCAAACGCGAAGACCGTCAGCATTTCGAGCGGCCAGCCTGGCGCCATTGGATGACGCGCGATCCCGCCGTCGGCGTCCGAAAACGAGCTGATGAAGGCGACGCGTTCGGGTGCTGAGATCTCGCGGTAGACGAAACGTCCCCACATGACTGAGCCATCCGGCGCCTGCATGCCGTAGTGGAATGTGCCACCCGGGCGCAGATCCAATTTCGGGCTTACGATTTCGAAGCCTTTCGGGCCCCACCAGTGCTGCATGTGCCCGGGATCGGTGAAGACCTTGAAGACGAGTTCGCGCGGCGCATCGAAAATGCGCGAGATGACGAATGGCGGTTTTACGGCGACCTTGTTCATGACGTCTTCCCTTCCGACTGGAGCAGATGCGCGGCAAGACGAGCGAGCGTCTGGTGCGCGCCCTCGATGGCGCCGAACTTCGCCATCCAATCGCGCCGTTCGCGCGTCGCCGCGAGAAGGCGCAGCGTGACGCGCGTTTTTCCGTCTTCGGTTTCAAACGTGACCCAGACTTTGAACGGCTCGAAATCCGGGCGGTCAGCGCCGGCATCGTGATCGTAGGCGAGAAGTTCCGGCGCCCTTACCTCAGTGTAGCGCACACGGTTCGGGTGGTCCGTGCCGTCGGGTCCGTGCATCGTGAAGAGCCATTGACCGCCTGGGCGCACGTCCATCTCGTACGTCGTCGTGGTGAAGCCATTCGGCCCCCACCAGTTGCTGATGTGTTGGGGGTCCTTGAATGCCGCGAACACGAGTTCGCGCGGGGCATCGAAGACTCGGGTGGTGACTATTTCGCGCTCGGCTTCGTCAGCATCATTTCGGCTTCCTGCGTCCACCTTTTTTCTCCTTTGCCTGCAACACACGTAGATACTCATCGAGCCGGTCGAAGCTCTGCTCCCAGAACCGGCGGTAGTGCTCCACCCAGTCGTCGACTTCCTTCAGCGGGCCCGGTTCGAGCCGGCAAGGCCGCCACTGCGCTTCGCGCCCGCGCGCAATGAGGCCCGCGCGCTCCAGCACCTTCAGATGCTTGGAGACCGCCGGCAGGCTCATGTCGAAGGGTTCGGCGAGATCGGTGACGGAGGTTTCGCCCAGCGCCAGCCGCGCCAGGATTGCGCGCCGCGTGGGGTCGGCGAGCGCTGCAAAGGTTTCACTGAGCCGGTCGGCTGCGGGCATTTATTTAGCCATCTCGTTAAATAACCTTTCGGTTAAATAGCGGCGAAAGGTTCGCGCGTCAAGCGATCGCTCTAAAGAAAACTCGATGTTTGTTGAGGAGCTCAGTCGCGCATGGGGCGGATCAATGGCGCCAGCTGACCGCCGAAGAGCGCGTTAAAAATATAAAAGCCCCGCCCGGAGTGCGCTCCGGCTGCAGGGCTTGGAGGGAAACGTGGCGCGCTCCGCTTAGTGGCGCGTCTCCCGTCTCAACCGTTCCATCTCATCCTTGAGTTTCAGTTTTTCCTGCTTCCATCGGCGAATTTCGATGTCGTCAGAACCGGGGCTCGCCGCTGCTTGAGTTATTTTCAGTTCGAGGGCCCGATGCTTCTCCGCGAGTTCAGCCAGATGAGCCGTAATCGTCATCAGTTGCCTCCTATAGAGTTGCAGACATTGAAATCGTGCCACACGTTTTACGGGTTGTCCAACGCGCCTTTCGCTAAGCCTGGATGTTTGAATTTTGTTACGAAGCCAGACGTTCGGGTTACGGATTCGTGAAATATTTTCATAGGATTGGGAACTTCGTGCCGAATCGCGCTTTTGCCCTGTTGCCTTATCCCGGGCAATCACCCAAAACGCTGCGATCGACCGGGCAGTGGGCAGGGGTTAAGAATGGAGCGGCGCGACGAACGCGAGCTCAGGGAAGAGCTGGTAACTTTGCGGGGCGAGCACCGTCAGCTCGACTGCGAAATCGCCGCTCTTGAAGGTGACCCTTCGGCCGACCAACTTCTGATCAAGCGGCTGAAAAAGAAAAAGCTTGTTCTGAAGGATCGCATTACCCTCATCGAGGACAAGCTGCTTCCCGACATAATCGCGTGAGACTTGCGTTCGCGTGCTTAGCTGCTTTGGCAGTTATGCGCGTTTAAGGTTCATGATCTCGGCAGCACCCCCCGTCGACACGTGGCTTTACCCGGTTGGGACCGGAATTTATTGCGAACCGGGCGATTTTTATATCGATCCCGGCCGCATGGTTGATCGCGCCGTCATTACGCACGGGCACGGCGACCATGCCCGCGCCGGCCATGGCGCAGTGCTGGCGACCGCTGAAACGATTGAAATCATGAAGGTGCGCTATGGCGAAGATTGCGCCGGCGCCTTCCAGCCCTTGGCGCTTGGCGAAGCGATCAACATCAACGGCGTCAGCGTGCGGCTCGTGCCGGCCGGGCATATCCTGGGCTCGGCGCAGGTCGTCATCGAGTGGGCCGGTCGGCGCGCCGTCATCTCCGGCGACTACAAGCGCGCGCGGGACCCGACCTGCCAGCCGTTCGAACTCGTTACGTGCGATGTGTTCGTGACGGAGGCGACGTTCGCCCTTCCCGTCTTCCGGCACGAGAAGGCGGAGCACGAAGCCGCGAAGCTGCTGTCATCGCTTCGCGCCGAGCCCGACCGCACGCATCTCATCGGCGCTTACAATCTCGGCAAGTGCCAGCGCATGATCCGCGTCGTTCGCGATGCGGGGTACGATCAGCCGATCTATCTGCACGGCGCGGTCATCGCGCTCAGCGAGCTTTATCAGAAGCTCGGCGTCGATCTCGGCGAACTTCTGCCCGTTGCGGGCACGGATCCCAAGACCATGCGCGGCGGCATCGTCATGTGCCCGCCCTCGGCGCTCGGCGATCGCTGGTCGCGCCGTTTCGGCGATCCGGTCAACGCGTTTGCCAGCGGCTGGATGCGCGTGCGTGGCCGCGCGCGGCAGATGGGCGTCGAGCTGCCACTCGTCGTTTCCGACCACGTCGATTGGCCCGAACTCATTCAGACGGTGCTCGAGACGGAAGCGGAAGAGATCTGGGTCACGCACGGCCGCGAGGATGCGCTCGTGCATTATCTGGGCTCGCTCGGGCGCAAGGCCCGCGCGCTCGCGCTCGTCGGCTATGGCGAGGAGGCGGAGTAGCGATGCGCCAGTTCGCCAGCCTTCTCGATTGTCTCGTCTACACGCAGAGCCGCAATCGCAAGGTGGCTCTGCTCGGCCATTACTTCCGCACCGCGCCCGATCCCGATCGCGGCTGGGCGCTTGCCGCGCTGACGGATGGCGTGCCGATCCGGTTGCCGCTCAGGCGGATGCTGAGCGATCTCGTCACGCGCTTCATCGATCCCACACTCTACCGGCTGTCACGCGATTACGTCGGCGACACGGCGGAAACCGTCGCGCTGCTCTGGCCCGAGGGCGGCATTCCTTTTCAGAGCAAGGACGCGAGTGCCGCTTCTTCTTCGGCTGCTGACAAGAAGCCGGATGACAAGGAGAACAAGAAGCCGAAGCAGCTGGTGTTTGAGTTTACCCCCACCCCTAACCCCTCCCCGCAAGGGGGAGGGGATTCTCCCTCGAATGCAGCCGCCCCTCACCCTAACCCTCTCCCCGTGAAGAACGGGGAGAGGGAATCTCCCTTCCCCTCGGAGGGGACGGGCGGGGGATGCGGTGACATCGGCCACAACTCCGGCGAAGCGCCGGGGCTGTCGCTCGGCGCGGTGATCGAGGCGATGGCGACGGGCTCGACGCACCAGCGGACCGAGCGGCTGGGGCACCTTCTCAATCAACTCGATGCCTCCGGGCGGTGGGCACTGCTGAAGCTTCTGGGCGGCGCACCGCGCGTGGGCGTGTCGGCGCGTCTGGCGCGAACGGCGCTCGCTGAAAGCTACGGCCGGGATGTTTCCGAGATCGAAGAGATCTGGCACGCGCTCGAGCCGCCCTATCTCGAACTCTTCCAATGGCTCGATGGCAAAGCGGAGCGTCCCGATCCCGGCGCGAAGCCGGTGTTCCGTCCCGTCATGCTCGCGCATCCGATCGAGGAGGAAGATTGGCCGCGCCTGTCGCCGGAAGATTTCGCCGCCGAATGGAAATGGGACGGCATCCGCGTGCAGGTCGCGGCGCGCGGCGGCGACGTGCGCATGTTCTCGCGGCAGGGCGACGACATCTCCGGCGCGTTTCCCGAAATCCGCTCAGCCTTCCAGGGTCACGACTGCGTCGTCGATGGCGAGTTGCTGATCATGCGCGATGGCGTCATCGCGCCGTTCAATGACTTGCAGCAGCGTCTCAATCGCAAGTCGGTGACGGCGAAGATGATGTCGTCCTACCCACCGCACGTGCGCCTTTACGATCTTTTGTTCGATGGCGCCGAAGACCTGCGCGCATTATCGTTTGGCGAGCGCCGCGAGCGGCTGGAAGCTTGGCATGCGAAGCATCATCCGCGGCTGACGGACGTGTCGCCCCTCGTCGCGTTCAAGTCGTTCGAAGAGCTGGGCGAACTTTGGTCGTCGGCGCGGGCGGAAGGCATCGAAGGGCTGATGCTGAAGCGGCGCGCGAGCGTCTATCAGCCGGGGCGCGTCAAAGGCGAATGGTTCAAGTGGAAACGCGCGGCGCTGACGCTCGACTGCGTGCTGATGTACGCCCAGCGCGGCTCCGGCAAGCGCTCGTCGTACTATTCGGACTATACGTTCGGCGTCTGGCGCACGGATGAGAACGGCGAGCGCCAGCTCGTGCCCGTTGGCAAAGCCTATTCAGGCTTTACCGACGAAGAGCTGCTGCTGATCGACAAGTGGATCCGAGGCCATACGACGGAGACGTTCGGGCCCGTTCGTGCGGTCGAACCGGAGCTCGTGTTCGAAGTGGCGTTCGATGCGGTGCAGGAATCGACGCGGCACAAATCGGGCGTCGCGATGCGGTTTCCGCGCATTCACCGCATTCGCTGGGACAAGCCCGCGGCGGAAGCCGATACGCTGGAGAGTGTGCTGAAGCTGATGAGCGGTGGTGCCACGGCTGTTACTGCCGCGGCACCATCCGATCTCGTCTAGTAGACGGCGCGCTTATTAAGCGGCGGCCGCCTTCACCGTGCTTGCCGTTTCGGCGATGTAGGCCATGGCAGCCGCAACGCCGCCTTTCTGGTGCGGAATGCCCGCCAGATCGAAGCCCATCTCGACGCCCGTCAGCGCGCCCATGACCGTCAGCTCGTTCGTGTCGCCCAGATGAGCGATGCGGAAAGCCTTACCCGCGAGCCTGTTGAGCCCGGTGCCGAGCGACATGTTGAAGTTGTCGAGCACGATCTTGCGATAGGCGTCGGCGTTGTGGCCCTCCGGCACGACAACGGTCGTGACGGCCGGCGAGTAGTACTTCGGATCGCGGCACTGGATTTCGAGACCCCACGCCTCAACCGCCCGGCGCGTCGCTTCCGCGAGGCGCAGATGGCGAAGGATGACGTTATCGAGGCCTTCCTCGTTGATCATGTCGATCGCCTCGGCAAGGCCGTACAGCAGGCCGGTCGCCGGGGTATACGGGAAGTAGCCCGTCGAATTCATCGACAGCATGTCGTCCCACGCAAAGTAGGAACGCTTCAGGCCGGCCGTCTTGGACGCTTCGATGGCCTTGGCGCTGATCGCCGTGAACGACAGTCCCGGCGGCATCATCATGCCCTTCTGCGAACCTGACACCGTCACGTCGATGGCCCACTCGTCGTGGCGCAGATCGGCGGCGGCGAGCGAGGAAATCGCGTCCACCATCAGCAGCGCCGGGTGCTTGGCGGCATCCATCGCCTTGCGCACTTCATCAACGCGCGTGAGGCAGCCCGTCGAGGTCTCGTTGTGGACGACGCAGACGGCCTTGATCGTGTGGCCGGTATCGGCCTTCAGCCTGCGTTCGATCTGGTTGGCATCGGCGCCGATGCGCCAGTCGGTCGGAATCACTTCAGTCTCGAGACCGAGGCGGCGCGCCATGGCTTCCCAAAGCACCGCAAACTGGCCCGTCTCGCACATCAGCACCTTGTCGCCGGGCGACAGCGTGTTCGTCAGGCCGGCTTCCCACGCGCCGGTGCCCGAGGACGGGTAAATGATGACGTGGCCCTGCGTTTTGAACAGACCCTTGATTCCTGAGAGAACGCGGCGGCCGAGTTGGCCGAACTCCAGACCACGGTGATCGAGAATCTGACGCGACATTGCCGCCAGGATGCGCTCCGGGACGGGCGTCGGCCCCGGGATCTGCAAGAAGTGGCGGCCGGGCCGGCGATTTTCTCTCGTCATTATTATAGTCCTCAAGGATCTTTTTATTCGTCTCCGCGGCTGTCCTAGTACCGAACCGCGCCAGATACAATTGTCCGGCGCCGCGATTCCGGCCGATCCGAGGCGCTTTTTGTCTCGGATGCCCTGCGGCAAAGAAAAAATGCTTCTTTCCTGTAAATGCCACGATACTGCCAAGCGCTGCGTTGTCACGGAGCGGGGGCTCCGCAACCACAAAAAGCCAAAAGGGACGAGCCATTGAGCAACACAAAAATCAGCACAGGCCATCTCACGCAGCTAACGGCTTACGAAGCCCGCCGGGCGCTCGAGGCAGGCGATATTACGTCGGCGGATCTTGTCAGTGCCTACATTGCGCGAATCACCGAACGGGACGCGGACGTCGGCGCCTGGCAGCACTTCGATGCCGATCGTGCGCTCGCCGAAGCGCGCGCCAGCGATGAGATGCGCCGCGACGGCGCGGCCATGCCGCCGCTCGCTGGCATACCTGTCGGCGTGAAGGACGTCATCGACACGGAGGACTTTCCGACGGAGCTCGGTTCTGAGGTTTTTGCCGGCCGGCGGCCCAAGGACAACGCCTTCGTCGTCAGCGCGCTCGAAGCGGCCGGAGCCATCATTCTGGGCAAAACAGTGACCACGGAGCTTGCCTTTTTCGGGCCCGGCAAAACGCGCAACCCGCGCGATCTTGCGCGCACGCCCGGCGGCTCGTCTTCTGGATCGGCGGCGGCGGTGGCGGATGATCAGGTTCCCCTCGCGCTCGGCACGCAGACGGCGGGATCGGTGATCCGGCCTGCGTCCTACTGCGGCGTCATCGGGTTCAAGCCGACGTTCGGCTACACCTCGCGCACGGGCGTGCTGGCTCAGTCGGCGCCGCTCGATACGATCGGCGGCTATGCGCGATCGGTGCACGACGTTGCGCTGCTCTTCGACTGCATCAGCATGTTCGATGCTGGCGATGCCGCCATGCGCGAGGAAACGAAGCCTTCGCTTTTGGCGGCGCTCGAATCCTCCGATCTCAGTCCCCCTCGCCTCGCCTTCGTGAAAACGCCGGCGTGGCCGCAGGGCGACGAAGAGATGCGCACGGCGTTCGAAGCATTTACTGGAAAGCTCGGCATTACCGAGACCCCGCTTCCTGCCGAGTTCGACGAGATCTTGCGTCTGCAGCAGATCGTGCAGTTCTCCGATATCGCGCGAAACTATGGCCCTATCGCTGATGCCAATCCCGATCGCGTGTCGGCGAAGCTGAAAGAGATCATCGCCGAGGGCCGCACGTTCACGCAGGCGCAATACACCGCCGCGCGCACGAAGCAGAACGCACTCTATGCGTTGCTGCGCCCGATGCTGACTGAGTACGACGCCATTGTGACGCCTGCCGCGCAGGGCGTTGCGCCCGTCGGTCTCGCGAGCACCGGCAGCCCGATGTTCAACGGGCTTTGGACGTATCTCGAGATGCCGTGCATTTCTCTACCGCTTCTGGAAGCGGGCGGCCTTCCCATCGGCGTGCAGCTCGTCGGCGCACGCGGCGACGATGCCTGCCTGCTGCGCGCTAGCGCTTGGCTGATGGAGCAGCAGACGTAAGTCTCCCACTCCGGCGGCACCATCTGCGTGGTTCTGGGTCCCGGGTCTCGCAAGTGGGCTCGCCCGGGATGACAACTGTGGGGTGCCTCTCGTCGCTAACTCCCGTCATCCTGGCGCGGCGACGGTACGGGCGATCCAGCCGTTCTTGTCATCCCGGCCGAAGCGCAGCGCGGAGCCGGGACCCAGGCAGCATCCAACACTGTCATCCTCGGCTTTATGCCGAGGATCCATCGGCCCTCAATGACGGAGCCTGCTGCCTAATGGATCCTCGGGACAAGCCCGAGGATGACAATAGTGGATCCCCGCCCGCGCGGGGATGACGGTGCTGAGGCGCAGCCTCACGCGTCATCCTCGACCGAATAAGCGTAGCGAATGATGGTTGGGGATCCAGCGTAAGACTCGTCGAAGACACGAATATATCGAACCTTCGGCAGTTTTATGCTGGATCCCCGAACGGCTCGCAGGTTCGCCGTTCGAGGATGACGGCAAAAAGAAAATGGCCGGGCGAGCCCGGCCATAATCTGAAAATTCCAAAGCGAAGTCGGCTAAATCGAACTTACGCCAGCTTGAACGGCATGTCCTTGCCGGCGAAGAAGGCGTCGATGTTGTCGAGCGCTTCGAAGCCCATCTGGTTGCGCGCCTCGATGGCAGCCGAACCCAGATGCGGGAACAGGAACGTGTTCGGCAGGTCGTAGTAGCCTTCGTTGATCTTGGGCTCTCCCGCGAAGACGTCGAGGCCGGCATAGGCCAGGCGGCCCGACTTCAGCGCCGCAATCATGTCCTCGTCGTTGACGAGATCGCCGCGCGCCGTGTTTACGACGATGGCGCCCTGCGGCAGCTTCTCGATCGTTGCCTTGTTGAAGAAGCCGCGTGTTTCGGGCGTGGACGGCGCGTTGATCGAGAAGAACTGGGAAACCGCCAGCAGGCTGTCGAGGCTGTCGTGATAGACGGCGTTGTACTTCGCTTCGACCTCGGGCTTGGCGCGGTAGATGTCGTAGTAGTGAATTTCCATGTCGAAGCCGCGCGCGCGCTGTGCGAGCGCCTGGCCGATCTTGCCGAAGCCGTAGATACCGAGCTTCTTGTTATCGAGACGCTGACCGACGAGCTGCAGCGGCTGCCAGCCGGGCCATGACCGCGTGCGGATCATCTTTTCGCCCTCGCCCGCGCGCCGTGCCGAGCCGAGAAGCAGCAGCATCGCGATTTCGGCGGTCGCAACGGTGACGCCGTGGGGCGCGTTGCCGACCTTGATGCCGCGCTTTTTGCAGGCTTCGAGATCGATGTGGTCAAAGCCGATCGAGAACGTCGAGATGCACTTGATGTTCTCGGGGATCCGCTCGATCACGGCGGCCGGGCACTTCTCGTTGAGCGTCAGCAGGATGGCGTCGACCGACTTGGCCGTTTCGATCATCTCGTCGATCGTGATCTTCGGATTGTCGCCGTGGGCAATAACATCATAGGACTCGCGGGCGCGGGCCATAGCGGCCTCAGGAAGCGGCCAAGTGATCAGGATCTTCTTTTTCGACATGAGGTGGAGTTTCTCCCGGAGGTCGGACGTTCATCGCAGGCACCGCTTGTGCCCGACCGGGGCGGACCTGACAAGCCCGGTCCGCCGCTGCGCTGCACCGCAACCGGCCGCAGCGAAACGCTTTTTTCACCAAGCCCGCCCCAGAATGCCCGCCTGACAACCTCCTCCGCGCTGGCCTCTCGAGACAATCGTCATGCGTAAGATCCTGCTTGGTCTGGTCGTACTCGCCGGCGCCAAGGTCTGGTACCAGGACCATACCTATCGCACCGCCATGGGCGAGGCGGTGGTCGAGGCCTATCGCGAACGCGCCATCGAGGTCTGCCGCCGGAATGGGCCGAAGAAGGCTGCCGGGGCGCGCGACGATGCGGCCACTGCCTGGGCTTCGCCCTCAATCGAGGCCGTCATCGGCAATCCCGATATCGACGTTGCCTTTTGGGATACCCACAATCCGCTTTGGAGCCAGCGCTTCCGCGACCCGCATTTGATCCTTACGGCAGCCAAGGGCGGCGCACGCTGCTCCTATGACGTGCATGAGGGCGGGGCCAAGCTCTCGATGCGCTAGGCCTCGTCCCCGCTTAGGACCGCCGGGAGCAAATCCTTAACTAACAACGCCCTATTCATAATTAACGGGGACAATGACGCCTGAGCCGGTTTGCGCCGGCGCGGGCGTTGCGGTTGAGGCGCCCGGACCTCACGGGCACTTGCGGGCGGATGAAGCGAAAGACGGCACAACGAACACGGGGGAGCGCGCGGCTTGGGCTTGCCGCGGCCGGTGCAGCCGTTGTGAAGCGTGCCAAGGCCGTTGTGGGCCTGCCCATAATCGCGGCCCTCATCGCCGCCGGAACGGTCGCCGTCCTCCCCGATCGCTACACGGCGACGGCTCTCATCCACGCCGATCCGTTGCCGAAGCCTGCCACGGTAGCCCCGCCTGTGGCCGATGCCGCCCCGGCCTCCCCTACGCTTGCGTCCGAAGCCGAGTGGAAAGAGCTGCAAGAGCAGATCGCGTTCATGGGTTCGGCGGCGATCATTGATCCCGTCATTGCCGAGCTTGGGCTGGCTCAGGATTCCGAGTTCAACGCCACGCCGATGCTGTCGCGCATGCTCGGCTCTTTCAGCAGTCCGGCGCCCGACGAGGCGCTACGCGCGGCCATCAGCAATCGCCTGAGCATCAGCCGCGTGCGCAGCACGTCCATGCTCAACGTCCAATTCACGTCGCGCGAGCCTCAGAAATCCGCGCGGATCGCGAACGCGATCGTCCGGCAGTTTCTGGCGCAAAAACAATCGCCGCTTTCGAACGCCGCCGCTTTGACTCTCCGTGCCTCCGGCAACCTTACAGCATCGGAGCGAATGTTCGCGTCGCTCGTCGAGACGTATGGACGGACCCGGGCGTTCGCTGGACCGCACATCGTGAACTTGGCCGGGCCGCCCGGGCGGCCGGCGGGGCCGCGGCGCGTCCGCATCGTCGTCGTTACCGGCGGATCGGCTTTGTTGCTTTCGATCATGCTGGCGCTCTGGCTCGAACGGGAAGCCTTGCTGCGCACGCGGAGAGTGGAGAAGACGCTCGCCTGTCCACATATGAGTTCCATCCCGGCCATCGCTCCGCCGGCCGATCCGGTTGCCAGCACGCGCGGCGCACGGATGATCATTGCCGAGCCCGAAGGCCGCTATGCGGGAGCCGTCCGCAAGGTCTGCAATGAACTGGGCAGGCGGAAAACCAACGATGCAGCGCGCGTTGTCCTTGTCGCCTCGGCGCTGCCGCACGAAGGCTCGGACATTTTCGCCTCGAATATCGCGCACTACTTTGCGCTGTCAGCCCAGCAGGCGCTTCTCGTCGATTGCGATTTCCGCGGCAAAGGCCTGACGCGCGAACTGACGCCGCAAATCGGCGGCGGCCTTCTCGATCAGATTGCCGCGCACGCGCCGGTTGAAGATGTGGTCCTGCGCGATTGCCTCACGGGGCTGCATTTCCTGCCTGCCTCCGGCCCCATGCCCGTTCCGATCGCGGTGGGGACGGCCATCCGCTCAGCGGAATTCGCGAACGCGCTTGCTGGTCTCAAATCGCACTTTCCGCTGATCGTACTCGCGGCGCCGCCGCTGCTGCCGATCGCGGATGCCCGCGTGCTCGCCGAACTCGCCGACGACATCGTTTTTCTGACTGCGTGGCACCGGACGCCGCAGTCTCTCGCGAAGGAAGCGCTGACGCTGCTTGACGCCAACCAGAGAAAAGTTGTCGGCGCCGTACTCACGGACATCGCCGAGGATGACGTCACCGGCGTGATGAGTTTTACCGCGATTTTCCAGGAGATCCGGCGCGCCACCGGCATCACCTTGATGGATCGCGCGGCCTAGCGAGAGACATGCAGCGCGAGAGGCAACAACCTCCCGCTGCACTGATCGAATCCTACGCCAGACATGCTCCGGGAAAAGTTGCCTATCCACTTCGGGAAGAAATTCCCGATGCGGCGCGGTGTTTCACGGCGCCATCAGCGCCTCTCAGCGCTACCTAAAAACTGTTCTAAATCAAATCTCCAACAGCGCACTTTTAACGGCGCGCCTTGAGAATTTCACACTAGTAACTCATCAGCAAAATCGCTACACGCCATCGGGAAATCCGACATTCTTTCGCTAGAGAAGGTCATCGCGTGATCAGAACTTTGAAGCGTTCCTGGCTTGCGTACGCGCTTGCCTTGCCGATCGGTACTTTCGCGACACAGGCAGTGGCTGACCCTGCCGCTCCGGCAACGCCTGAAGCCCACACGGGCACACAGGTCGAACTGAACAAGCTCGAGCACGCCGAAAAGGGTTGCCGCGCCTACATGGTCGTCAACAATCCCGGCGAGACGACCTTCCAGTCCTTCAAGATCGATCTCGTCCTCTTCCAGACCGACGGCGTCATCGGCAAACGATTTTCCATCGATCTGGGGCCTCTCAAGCCGAAAAAGAAATCGGTCAAGCTCTTCGAGATCGACGGCGTTCAGTGCGACAAGATCGGCTCCCTTCTCATCAATGACGTGATGGAATGCAAAGCTGATGGCGCTCCGGTTTCGGGCTGCCTCGATGGCCTCAAGACGTCGACCCTGACGAACGTCCAACTTTCAAAGTAACGCGGTGAGCGACTGATGAGCGAAGAAATTACCGGAAGAGACCTAACGATCCTCGGCCTCTTCAATCATGCCGATCTCGTCGTGAAATCCATCATCGTCGGTCTGTTGCTGTGCTCGATCGTCTGCTGGGCGATGGCGCTCGAAAAGCTCATCCGCGTGTGGCTCGTCAATCGCGAGATCCGCAATCTGGAGCGGAACGGCGCTTCCGCCATTCTGCACAAGGGCCGCCCGAGCAGCCTCGTCGGCGCTGTCGGAGATGCTGCGCGCACGGAATGGGAAGAAGGCGCCAATGATGCATCAGCGGGCGAAGTTCGCGACCGGATGGAAATCGCCATGCGCGCCGCGGTGAAGCGCAAGCTGAAAAGCATCGAACAGGGCCTGCCCTTTCTCGCCACGCTCGGATCGGCCGCGCCGTTCATCGGCTTGTTTGGCACCGTGTGGGGCATCATGAACTCGTTCACGGCCATCGCGCAGCAGCAGGACACCAGTCTTGCCGTCGTTGCGCCCGGTATCGCCGAAGCGTTGTTCGCGACGGCCGTCGGCCTCGCCGCCGCAATTCCGGCCGTCATCTTCTATAACCAGATCACGGTCGCGCTCGGCCGGGCCTCCGATCGCGTTGCTCCGGCCATCGTCGGCTTGGCACGGACGCTTTCCCGTCGTGGTGTTGAGGGTGTGAACTGATGGGAATGTCCGTCGGCAGCGGTTCGTCGGGTGACGAGGACGGCTACAAGCCCCTCGCCGAAATCAACGTCACGCCGTTCGTCGACGTGATGCTCGTGCTGTTGATCATCTTCATGGTCGCGGCGCCGCTGATGGTGCAAGGCGTGCCGCTCGATCTGCCGAAGACGTCAGCCGCCAAGGTCGGCGCGCAGAAGAAGCCGATGGTCGTCTCGCTGGCGCCCGACGGCAAGCTCTACATTCGCGACGAGGAAGTGACGCGCGAGTCGCTCGTTCCCCGTCTCATGCAGATCAAGTCGGCCGAGGGCGACGGCATTGTCTACGTCCGCGCCGACAGAAAAATCGCGTACGGCGACGTCATGGAGCTGTTAGGGCGGGTCGGAGAATCGGGCTTTGCCCGCGTTTCCCTGCTTTCTCAGCCGCCGTCGTCGGGAGCGTCCGCCAACAATTAAAGCCGAGAGCCGCTGGAATGAACGCGTTGCGAGCAACCGCGATTGTCATCTCCCTGCTTATTCACGGGACGATCGGCTACGCCATGCTTCCGAGCCTGCAGAATTCCGACGTTCAAGCTCTCGACATGGGCAAGGGCATGGACGTCGTGCTCGTCGAACAGGGCATCGCGACGGCCGGCATCTCGAAGCTCGGCGACGCGATGGAGTCGATCGAGACGAGCGAGATCGTTCCGGTTCAAGAGCAGCACGCCAAGCCGCCGGAAGAGGTGAAGCCCGACGAGCTTCGCGACGTCATCACGTCGGATGCCAGCGAGGTCATCACGGAGACGATCAAGGTCGAAGAGCCGCCGCCGCTAGAAACGCCTCAGGAGCAGCCGCAGACGATCGAGACCAAGGCGCAGCCCGAGCAGGTCGCCATCGTCACCGAGCAGAGTTCGGGCGAGGCGAAGTCTGGCGGCGACGCCAAGGCCTTCGGCCGTTACCTCGGCCAGATCAACGACCGGGTGCAGCGGGCCAAGATCAATCCGCGTTCAGCGGTTGCAGGCACCGTGGTCATGCGGTTCACCGTCGGCACGGACGGCAAACTGCTGTCGAAGGAAGTCGCCGCGAGTTCGGGTTCGAAGCTCCTCGATGAGGCCGCCACGGCAGCGCTCGACCGTGCCGCACCCTTCCCGCCGATCCCACCTGAGATCAGTCTGAAGCCGCTCGCTTTCACGCAGCCCTTCAAATTCATCATGCGTTAACGAACGGCCGCCGCGCGCAATCGCTCGTTGCAGCAGCGGCCTGATCCCGACATTTCGCTTCAAATGATATGCACTTCCAGCGCGCAGCGGCCCGTTTCCCGCGGCCGCGAGATTAACTTTGAGTTAGGTCCTCGCCTCTAGATTGAACCCCAAAGTCCGCCTGCGTTGGGTTCTGCGTTATGATTTTTGGATCAGTTGGAAACGCCAAATCCAACTCTTTGATGAATGAATATGCTTCGCTTTTAAGCGAAGCTGTTTTGCGTCATCGCGCGCGCGTTGCCGAGCAGTCGGCGCGCATCGAAGCGGATCTCGCCAGCAAGGTGAAATCCGAGTTCATCGCCAACATGAGCCATGAACTCAGAACACCGCTCAATACGGTGATTGGCTTTTCCAAGCTTCTGACGCAGCATCACCTGCGCCGCCTGCCCGACAAAGAAATCGTCGAATACGCGACACTCATTCACGATGCCGCCGGCCACCTGCTTTCCGTCATCAACGACATTCTCGATATCTCTAAAATTCAAAGCGGAAAATATACGCTCGACGCGCGCGAGGTGAACGTCGGCGAAATTCTCGCCGCGAGCGTCAGCTCCTTCCGCATGATGGCGAGCGAAGCCCACGTCGATTTGCATTTCACGCTTGCGCCCGACCTGCGCGCGATCCGGGGCGATGCCCAGAAGCTGCGCCAGATTTTCACGAACATCATTTCCAACGCGCTGAAATTCACACCGGCCGAAGGCACGGTGGATGTCACCGCGCGCGGTACCGGCACCGGCGGCGTCGTCATTTCCATTCGCGACAGCGGCGTCGGCATGACGGCGGAAGAAATCGGAATCGCTCTGACGCCATTCGGACAGGTGGACGGCGGCCGTTCGCGCTGGCGTGAAGGTGCGGGTCTCGGTTTGCCGATCGCCAAGGCGCTCGTCGAACTCCACGGCGGCTCGCTCGAACTGCGTTCGAACAAGGGCAGCGGAACCGAGGCCATCATCACGCTTCCCGGCCGGGACACAGTAAGCGCAGTCGAGTCTCACAAGTAATCGCTACAGGCGCTTGAAAGGCCCGAGATCCGGAACCGAATGCCAGGCAATCCTCTCCCCAATCCGCTGAATGCTGGTCCCGGTGCCTCCATCGGGCGCATCGTATCCGTCACCGGATCAAAAGCGATCGTGCTCCTCGACGGTGCCAGCGAGCTGCGCTTGCGCTCGCCCGACGGGCGGCCCGAAATGGGCACGCTGCTTGCCGTCGAAACCACGCGCACCACCGTGCTCGCCATCGTCTCTGCGCTGAGCGTTCCGGTTCCCTCGCAACGCGAAGGCGATACTGAAGTCTGGATCGCCGAACTCGGTCTCGTCGGCGAGCTGACGAGCACGGGCGAAGGGCAGCGGCCACGATTCAATCGCGGTGTCAGTTCGTATCCCGCGCTCGGCGATCGCGTGCGGCACGCACAGCGCATCGAGCTCGAAGCAACTTTCTGTGGCGATATCGCCGCCTCGGTTCGCGTCGGCGCGATCCGGCAGGACAGCTCGATTCCGGCGATGGTGCGGGTCGACGAGCTGCTCGGCAAGCACTTCGCCATCCTCGGCACGACGGGCACCGGCAAATCCTGCACCACGGCGCTCATCCTGCGCTCCATCGTGGAGAAGAATCCCAACGCGCACATCGTCCTGCTCGACCCGCACAACGAATATGCGACGGCGTTCAGCGAGTGGGCCGAGGTGATCTCCCCGCGGAACATGCAGCTGCCCTATTGGCTTCTGACGTTCGAAGAGATCGCGGAAGTTCTGGTCGGCGACGGCGACCGCAAGGCCGAGATCGAGATCCTGCAGGAAGTCATCCCGCTCGCCAAGGCCCGCTATCACAGCGTTCGCTCGAGCGAACCCACGAAGCTCCGCCGCGGTTTCGGCGACGCCAGCCGCTATACGGTCGACACGCCCGTTCCCTACCGCATCTCCGATCTTCTGCTGTTGATCGAAGAGCGCCTGGGCAAGCTCGAGAACCGGAAAGACCTCGCGCCCTACCGCCTCCTCAAGCATCGCATCGAGACGATCTCGCAGGACGGCCGCTATGCCTTCATGTTCGGATCGCTCACCGTTTACGACGGCATGGCGCAGGTGCTCGGCCGCCTCTTCCGCGTGCCCGTCAACAACAAGCCGATCACAATCCTGGAGCTGACGGGCATTCCCTCGGAAGTCGTCAACGTTGTCGTGTCGGTTCTCTGCCGCATGACGTTCGACTTCGCGCTGTGGAGCGAGGGTCAGGTGCCAGTGACGCTTGTGTGCGAAGAAGCGCACCGCTATGTGCCGGCGAACGCGACGCTGGGTTTCGAGCCCTGCAAGCGCGCCATCGCCAAGATCGCGAAGGAAGGCCGCAAGTACGGCGCTTCGCTGTGCATCGTCACACAGCGTCCGGCCGAAATCGATCCGACCATTCTCTCCCAGTGCAACACCGTTTTTGCGCTGCGCATGTCAAACGACCGTGACCAGGAGATTGTCTCTTCGGCGGTTGCCGACACGGGCGCGGGGCTGCTCGAATTCCTGCCCTCGCTCGGTCAGCGCGAGGCGATCGCGTTCGGCGACGGCATGGCGCTGCCTGTCCGCATCAAGTTCGACGAATTGCCCAAGCGCTGCCTGCCGAAGTCGTCATCGGCGGCCTTCTCCGAGCGCTGGCAGAAGTCGCTCGGAGACGATGGCTTCCTGGATCAGATCGTCGAGCGCTGGCGGGCCTCGGGAATCCCGGCGCAGGCGGATGGCTCTCATCTGGCCATGATGGCCGATGCGCTTGGCCTGCACGGCCCGTCGACTCCGCCGCCGCCGGATTTCCATGGCGTAGGCCCGGACGCGAGCGCCACCGCGCAAAAAATTCCGCCGCCGCCGATGCCTCAAACGGCCTCGCCTGCCTCCCCGCCGCGATCTAGCGCACCGTTACCGCGCCGGGAGGCGCCCCCGCCCATGCCGCAGGCGCCGTCTTCCGGCCAGGGCAGCAGGGGTGTCGCGCCAGCGGAGTCCTTGCGCTCGTTGCGCGAGCGGCTCACACGTCCGATGGGCTGATCAGATTGGTTGCCAAACAGCGTTTGGCCAGGCTCTTTCTCAAGCCGTTGAGCATTTTCAGCTACAAACGTTGCGTCAGATTGGTGATTGGAGCAGAGCTGCTTCTGCCTGTTATCCTTCTCTCAACGCCCGCTGCCGGACATCGACCTTTCAGATCTGGGGGATATGATTTCTCATGAGCAATATTCATCCAGTCATTCTGTCGGGCGGGTCGGGCACGCGGTTGTGGCCGTTGTCGCGCGCGATGTACCCCAAGCAGTTCATCCGCTTCTTTAATGGTCAGAGCACATCGTTTCTCGGCACGGCGCTCGGCCGGCTGCCGCCGCACGCGGGCTTCGAGAACCCGATCCTGCTCTGCAATAACGATCATCGCTTCCTCGTGCGCGAGGAGTTGGATCGCGCCGGTCTCGAGCCGCGCGCGATCGTGCTCGAGCCCGTTGCACGCAACACGGCGCCCGCGATTGCGGTGGCGGCGCTGATCGCGCTCGAACAAGACCCTGATGCGATCCTCGCCGTCATGCCGTCCGATCACGTCATCGAAGAT
This sequence comes from Hyphomicrobium sp., assembly GCF_035687085.1. Lineage (GTDB taxonomy): Bacteria > Pseudomonadota > Alphaproteobacteria > Rhizobiales > Hyphomicrobiaceae > Hyphomicrobium_B. Next base: position 18,439 of record NZ_DASRYS010000022.1, read on the forward strand.
GCGGTTGTCTTCGCTGAGCACATCCGCCGGGCGGCCGAGGTGGCGGCGACGGGCAAGCTCGTGCTCTTCGGCATCAAGCCAACGGAGGCACATACCGGATACGGCTACATCAAGTGCGGCCAGGCGCTATCGGGCTTTGGCGGGCACGCGTTCGATGTCGCAAGCTTTGCGGAGAAACCCGATCGCGCCACCGCCGAGAGCTATCTGGCGGACGGATCGTATTTCTGGAACAGCGGAATTTTCGCGCTCAACGCCAAGACGTATCTGGCCGAGATCAAGCGCCTCGAGCCCAAGATCCTTGAGGCCGCGCGCGCCTCGCTTGCCAACGCCAGTGAAGATTTAGGCTTCCTTCGCCTCGATCGCGCGGCGTTTGCGGCGGCTCCCAACATCTCCATCGATTATGCGGTGATGGAGAAGACGCGGGCGGCGGCGATTCTGCCGATGAACGTCGGCTGGAATGACGTCGGTTCGTGGTCGTCGCTGTGGGAGATCGCGCCGCGCGATGACAAGGGCAATTTCATCAAGGGCGAAGCGGTTCTCGAGGATACGTCGGATTGCTACGTGCATTCCGAGCGGGCGCTTGTGTCGACGATCGGCGTCAACGATCTCATCATCGTCAACACGCCTGACGCCCTCCTCATTGCCGACAAGAACCGCACGCAGGACGTGTCGAAGATCGTGCAGCGGCTGAAGCAGTCGAACCGCAAGGAGCAGGAGCAGCACCTGCGCAATTACCGGCCGTGGGGTTACTTCGAGACGCTCAACATCGGGCCGCGCTTTCAGGTGAAGCTTTTGCACGTGAAGCCAGGCGGCCAGCTGTCGATGCAAATGCATCATCACCGCTCAGAGCATTGGATCGTCGTGCAAGGAACCGCGCAGGTTTCGATTGGCGATAAGGAACAGCTCGTTCGCGAGAACGAGAGCGTCTACATTTTCGCGACGCAGTGGCACCGGCTGTCGAACCCGGGCAAGGTCCCGGTCGAGATTATCGAAGTGCAGATCGGGTCGTACCTCGGCGAGGACGACATCATGCGGACCGACGACATCTACAATCGCCAGCCCGAAGAGACGAAGTAGGCGCTTTACGTTGGCGCTGGCGACACGCGTTCCGCGAGCCGGCCGCCAGCAGCTTTTCGTTGGCGCTGGCGACACGCGTTCCGCGAGCCGGCCGCCAGCGCAATTTTCACTTCGTCGGGTCGGTCGGCCGGAACGTGAAGATGCGCCCGCGGTCTTCGCCTTCTTGCGGCACGTCGCTGCCAGAGGGTTCCCCGCCTAGCGCCGAGGCCGATGCGGCAGCTGCCGCCGCGCTATCCACTTGGCTCTTGTCGCGGAAAGCGCGCCAGCTCACCGGAATGAAGCCCAGATAAGCCAGCGTCAGCACCGTCAGCGTTTCATACGGGTAGGTAAAGAGAAACGCGACGAGACCGATGGCTAGCACGAATATCGGCAGCACCCATTCGCGTCCGACGCGTTCGCCAGCGAGCTTGCCGGAGTAGGTCGGGATCGACGACACCATCATGAAGGCGATGAAGACCGTGTAGACGAGCACGATCTTGAGGCCCCACAGCGACTTGACCTCGACGAGACCCAGCTGGTCGAGATAGAGCGGCAACAGCACGACAATCGCGGCCGCGGGTGTCGGCATGCCCATGAAGTAATTCGACTGCCATTTCGGCTTGTCGTCATCGAGCGCGGCGTTGAAACGCGCAAGGCGCAACGCGGAGGCGAGCGCGAAAATCATCACGCAGATCCAGCCCGCGCTCTTCAGGTCGCCCAGCCCCCAGGTGAAGATCAGGAAAGCGGGCGCGACGCCGAAGTTCACGAAGTCGGCGAGACTGTCCAACTCGGCGCCGAAACGGGACGACGCTTTCAGAAGCCGCGCGATGCGGCCATCGATGCCGTCGAGGCAGGCGGCGAAGACGATCGCCGCCAATGCCAGATCGTAGCGGGCTTCGATCCCCATTCGGATCGAGGTCAGCCCGGCGCAGAGGCCAAGCAGCGTGAAGAAGTTCGGCACGAGCATCCGCACCGGGACCCGCCGGTGACGGAAGAGAGACCGGCGCCTGCGGCGGCGCGTTTCGGTCTCGATGAATGGCTCATCCCTGTCCATGGCAGGCTCCTTGTGGCCTTTGCCTTCCATTGCGGCCGGTGGCCGGCGTATCAGGCGCGGCGCGCCTCGCGTTCGGGCTCGACCGAGTGAAGATCGGCGAAAACGGTCTCGCCCGCAATCGCGCGCTGGCCAACGCTGACGAGGGCCGTTTTTCCGGGCGGCAGATAAATGTCAACGCGCGAGCCAAAACGGATCAGGCCGAAGCGCTGGCCGATGCCAACCGCTTCTCCGGTCTCGACGAACGATATGATGCGGCGGGCGATGAGGCCTGCGATCTGGACCACACCGACCTCGCCATCCGTCGGCGTGCCGATGACCATAAGCCGGCGCTCGTTGTCTTCGCTGGCCTTGTCCAAAGCAGCGTTCACGAACTTGCCAGGGATGTAGAGCGAGCGAACGACATTGCCCGCGACCGGCGCCCGCTGGATGTGAACGTCGAAGATCGAAAGGAACGTCGAAATGCGCACGCGCGGCTCCGGCCCCATGCCCATCTCGATCGGCGGCACGACCGTCTCGATCGAGGAGATCTTGCCGTCGGCTGCCGAGACGACCAGGCCCGGCCGCAACGGAGTGACGCGCTGCGGATCGCGGAAGAAATAGATGACCCAGGCGGTGATGCCGGCGCAGATCCAGCCGAGCGGCGGATAGAAGAAGAAGAACAGCAGCGTCACAACCGCGGCAATGGCGACGAACTTATGCCCATCGGGATGCACAGGCGAAAGCTGGTCAAAAATCGTATCGAGAATGCCGTGGCCGTTGGACACGAATTACCTCCTGAAAAAAATTCTGGGCTGCGATAGCACGCCAGTCACCACAAGCCCATTAGGACACGCGATCAAGACACAGGCACTGCGACGAAGCGGAGATCGCCCTTGCTGTCTTCCACCCGAAGCAGCACGGCCTTGCGGCCCGCCTTCTTCACCTTCTCGACGCTCTTGGCCACGTCTTCGGGCTCGGAGACGGCGTCCTGGGCCGCCTCGACGATGACGTCGCCCGGCTTCAGGCCTTTGCTCGCGGCGGGGCTCTGCGGATCGACCGCTTCGACCACGACGCCGGTCATCTTGGCATCGAGATTGTACTTTTTGCGCAGTTCATCGCTCAACGGCGACAGCGTGAGGCCGATGATCTCGGAGCCTTTGGGGTCCTCATCCTCATCGGTGTTGCTCTTCAAGTCGCTCGCGTTGTCGTCATCTTCCTCAAGACGGCCGACGATCACTTTCGCGTTCTGCTTCTGGCCTTTCCGCAGCAGCTCGACGTCGACCTCCTGGCCCACTTCGGATTGCGCCACCAGTTTCGGCAGGCCGCGCATAGTCGTCACGTCCTTGCCGTCGAATTTCACTATGACGTCGCCCGCTTCCAGACCGCCCTTGGCCGCCGGGCTGTCGGGCGTCACCGCGGCGATGAGCGCTCCGGTGTTGTCGGCCAGTCCCAGCGTCTCGGCGATGTCGCCGGTGACGGTCTGGACCTTCACGCCGAGCCAGCCGCGGCGCACTTCGCCGTACTGCTTCAGCTGATTGATGACCTTGGCCACCGTGTCGGAGGGCACGGCAAAGCCGATGCCGATCGAGCCGCCTGTCGGCGAGATGATCGCGGTGTTCACGCCGATCACTTCGCCATTCATGTTGAAGAGCGGACCGCCCGAGTTGCCTTTGTTGATGGCGGCGTCCGTCTGCAGATAATCGTCGTAGGGGCCGGAATTGATGTCGCGGCTTTTCGCCGAGATGATGCCGACGGACACCGATCCGCCGAGGCCGAACGGATTGCCGATGGCCATCACCCAGTCGCCCACTTCGATGCTGCCGGAGTCGCCGAACTTGACGTCGGCGAGCGGCTTCTTGGGCGTCACCTTCAAAAGCGCGAGATCGGCTTTGGTATCGCGGCCCAGGATCTTGTCGACGACGAGCTTGGAACCGTCGTGGAAGTTGATTTCGATTTCCTCGGCGCCTTCGATGACGTGGTTGTTGGTGACGACGAGGCCTTCCTTGCCGTCGATCACGAAGCCGGAGCCGAGCGAGGAGATCTTGCGGTCGCCGTGGGGGACGCCGCCGCGCTTGTTGAAGAAATCGTCGAAGAAGTCCTCGAAGGGTGCGCCCTTGGGCACCTTCGGCAGGGGCACGCCGGCCGGGCCTTTGACGGTCTGCGAGGTCGAGATGTTGACGACGGCATCGGAGAGCCGTTTGGCGAGCGGGGCGACCGACGTCGGGCCAACGAACTGATCGGCGAGGACGGGCCCGGAAGCTCCCATGATCAGCGCGATCAAGCCAACACCGACCTTCAGCGCCGAACGTTTCTTCATCATCGCGAGAACTCCAGGATGTGACGGGCCGCAAGCCGGGGTCGATCCGGCCGGGCGGCCGGGGCGTGCGGACACGCGTTATTGGCGCAACATCGAAGCGTCAACAAGGCAACGCTTGCGCAACGTTAGCACATCGGGCCGCAGCGGGGATAAGCCGTCCTGGGCCTATCCCCGTGCCAGCCAGAAGATCACGACGCCCGCCGCCACGGCGGCGACGGCGCAAGCCTGGATACGGGTGGTGCTGAGAGCTGCAATCCCTTCAAGGGCCCGCCGCGCCTGGTGCGGCGCGACGGCCCAAAGAAGGCCCTCGAGAACGAGGGCTATGCCAAGCCCCGCCAGAAGATCGCTCATCGCTGGGCGAAGGGAGCGGTCGAACCGGACGGCGCCGGCGCTTTGCCGTTAGGGTCCTGGAAGTAGCGGAAGAACTGGCTGTCGGGCGACAGCACCATCCGCGTCTCGCCGGGCTTGATGGCCGACGTGTAGGCCTGCATCGAGCGGTAGAACCGGAAGAACTCCGGATCATGGCCGAAGGCCTCCGCGAAGATCCTGCTGCGCTCGGCTTCACCCTCGCCCCGGATCTCGTCGGACTTCTGCGTTGCCGTCGCCTTGACGATCGTCACGGTCTTGTCGGCGTTTGCGCGGATGCGGTTGGCTTCCGCTTCGCCCTGCGCGCGCAGCTCGGTCGCCTCGCGAACACGGTCGGCCCGCATGCGGTCATAGACCTTCACGAGGTTTTCCTTCGGCAGGTCGGCGCGCTTGATACGGACGTCGACCACTTCCAGACCGTAGTCACGGCCTTCCTTGTTCACCTGCGCAGCGATCTGCTTCATCAGGCTTTCGCGCTTGTCCTTGACGACTTCCTGCAGAGTTGCACCGCCAAGAACGCGGCGGATTTCGGATTCGATCAGCGGGCCGACGACCTCGCGTACGCGGTCCTCGTTGCGGACGTTCTGGTAGAACTTCAGCTGATCGACGATGCGATAGCGAGCGTAAGCGTCGACGATGAGACGCTGCTGATCAGCCGCCGTCACTTCCTGCTCGGTCGTATCGAGATCGAGGATGCGCTTGTCGAACTTCTCGACGGTGTCGATGAACGGCACCTTCCACTTTAGGCCCGGCGTCGTGATCGCCTGCTGCGGATTACCGAAGCGGAGCACGAGCGCCTGCTCGTTCTGGTGGACGATGAAGGCGGACGCGTAGAGCGCCAGCACGCCGACACCGAGAGCGGTGAGGATGAAAGCGAAGAATGCGCGCATATCAGTTCGCTCCCTCAGTCTGGTTCTGGTTGCGTTTCTGGAGCTGATCCAGCGGCAGGTAAGGCACCACACCCTGGCCGCTGTTCTTCTGATCGATGATGATCTTGTCGGCTCCGGAGAGAACGCGTTCCTGCATTTCGAGATAAAGCCGTTCGCGTGTCACGTCGGGCGCCTTCTTGTATTCGTCATAAACCTTGGTGAAGCGGGCAGCCTGGCCCTTTGCTTCGGCGACTGTCTGATCGCGATAGCCTTCGGCACCCGCGACGATGCGGTCGGCATCACCGCGTGCACGCGGGATCACCTGATCCTGATAGGTCTGCGCCTGCTTGATCAGGGTTTCCTTCTCCTGACCGGCTGCCGCCACTTCGCGGAACGCCGCAATGACCTCGGCCGGCGGATCGACTTCCTTGAGCTGGATCTGGTCGATCTTGATGCCCGCACGATAGTAATCGAGCGTCTTCTGCATCAGATCGCGCACGTCTTCCTGCGTCTTCTGACGGCCGCCCGTGAGCAGCGGCTGAAGGTTCGACTGGCCGACGACTTCGCGCATGGCGCTTTCGGCGACTTCGCGAACCGTCACTTCAGGCTGCGCAATATTGAAGAGGAACTGCTCGACGCCCGTCTCGCCGGTCTTGGGATCGGCTTCAGGGCTGATGCGCCAGAACACGACGAAGCGAACGTCGACGACGCTGCCGTCGCCCGTCAGCATCAGGCCGGAATCCTGGCCGCCGATGACGCTGCGGCCCGCACCGACTTCAATCGTGCGCTGCTGCGTGACCTTGGGCAGGCGAACTTCTTCGATCGGATACGGCCAGCGGAAGTGCAGGCCCGATGGCTCCCAGCGGTCGAACTTGCCGAAGCGCAGGACGATGCCCTGCTCGTCCGGATTGACGCGGAAGAAGAAGCCGTAGAACGCGACACCTGCTAGCAGCAGCATCGCGACAAGGAAGATAAACGGTTTGGGCACGCCGCCGCCGAGGCCACCGCCTCCGCCGCCACCACCACCGCCGCCGCGCATCACCTGGCGCATGCGATCCTGGCCGCGACGCAGAATTTCATCGAGATCGGGCGGCTCTTTACCGCCGCCGCCGCCACCACCACCGGTGGGACCCCATGGCCCTTGGCCCCATGGGCCACCACCGCCCTTGCGGCCGCCGTTCCCATTTGGGTTGCCGCCACCGCCTTGACTCGTCCAGGGCATAACTTAGGGCCTCGTTGTCTTTGAGTTGAAGTGTGAAATCGTGACCCCCAGCTTTGAAGTGCTGGCAACATGTGCTGTTGCCGAGTGCAAAGGCGTGAGGCCACGCCGAAAAACGGATTTTGCGGAGCTTATAGGGCACTACCCCATTGATCGCAAATTCCGCTGAATTTGGCTAACCTGCAATTTGGGACTTTCCGTCGGGCCTTCAAGTGCGGCGCGGCGTGCTACGTCGCGCTTTTGTTCCCTCTCCGATCAAAAATATAGAGCGTGGCGGCGTAATCGTCCCGCGGACCCTTGGGCAGCTCTTCCCGGCTTGCCTCAATCCAGTCGGAATCCTTAAGCGGCGCGAAGTAGCGATCGCCTTCGACGGTGGCCTGAACGCGGGTTAGGTAGATGCGATCGGCCGAGGCGAGAGCGGCCTCGAACACGCCCTCCCCTCCGATAACCATGACCTCATCGACGCCGCGCGTCGTCGCCAGAATGCGCGCGAGCGTCAGCGCGCCGCTCACCGTATCGCAGGTCGAGACGCCTGGGACTTCGAAGTTGGGATCGCGCGTCACGACGATGTTGTCGCGGCCGTCGAGCGGCTTGCC